>NZ_JALXJU010000001.1:0-1777488 GCF_030515105.1 Alcaligenes sp. YSL9
TAGCAAGGTGGTCCCACACCTTCCCATCCCGAACAGGACTGTGAAACGCCTTTGCGCCGATGATAGTGGACGGACGTCTGTGAAAGTAGGTCATCGTCAAGCTCTTATTCCTCAAAACCCCCGCAAGCATCCCTTGCGGGGGTTTTGTTTTAGGCGGCGACAAAAGCGCAGGCTACCGGCCTGTCTCGGATTGCTCGAAGGCCTGACCCTGGACCGCCCGGTTCAGGCGCACCGCCACCCCTCCTGGCCCGTTCCGGGCTGCGTGTATTGCGTGTTCTTACCGACGCCGTTTGGCCTAAGTCTAGTAGGTTGGTCATGACATTCTGTCCCGGCACCATAGGATTGACGGACAATGCGTCGCTGTTTACCTTCAGAATGCTCGGTCGTTCTACTCTTGCTGTGCCGATTGTTTGTTGTTGAGACGCGGCGACAGACCACTTCTTCTTCTTCTTCTTCTTCTTCTTCCTCTTCTTCTTCTTCTGCTGCTGCTGATTGCCCCGGGTAGTGACTCTGATCGGCATGAGGGGGGCCTGCTCTATGATTGGTGCGCATAGCGCGTTTAATGCTTTAGTTGCAGACAACGTGGCTGGATCATCGCTGCAGAGTGGTCGCTCTACTCTTCGCGCTCGTAGCATTAGCAGCTGAGCTTTTCGCACCAATCAGCTTTGTCTACCAAGATTGGCGCCTGCAACTGCCGACATCTGTCTCCTTAGCTTAGGGCTGTAGCGTACTTAGTCACTGCCTGTATTCGTCCTCCCTGATCCTCCTGAAATTCCTACTCAGTTTTCTCTTTGCGCCGTAGAATATGGGTAAATACTTTAGAGCTAAAGGAGTTGCCCGTGGGTGCAGAGACAGTAGTAGACGCGATTGTGGTTGGGGCAGGGCACAACGGCTTGGCAGCAGCGGTTGAACTGGCCAGTAAAGGCTGGAAAGTTCAGGTTGTGGAAGCCAAAAGCTCGGCAGGTGGTGCGGTCAGCACTCAGGAGTTGACCTTGCCAGGCTTCAAGCATGATGTGTGCGCCATGAACTTGTCCTCCTTCGCAGGCTCTGCGTTCTTCCAGCGCCATAAAGAAGCTTTGGCTCGCCATGGCTTGGCATTCGTCCCTGCAGAGCATTGCTTTGCCAGCGTGTTCCGGGATCAAAGTTATTTGGGCGTCAGTACAGACCTGGAAACGACCTTAAGGCGTATTCGAGCTGTTTCTGAGAAGGACGCTCAGGCTTGGCAAGCCATGCTAGATGACTTCCAGAGCAAGGCTCCCCATCTGTTTGCTGTGCTCGGTAGCCCTATGCCTTCGTGGGGCCTGATGAAAAGCGCCTGGAAGAGCTGGCGGGAGCTGGGCAAGGATGGCGTTGCAGAGCTGATGCAATTGCTGCTGGCGACGCCTCGTGACTTTCTGGACCGCCATTTCGAGAGCGACTCAGTGAAAGCCATGATGGCAGCCTGGGGGCTGCATGTGGATTTCACACCAGACACAGCAGGCGGTGCCTTGTTTCCTTATCTGGAGTCCATGGCCAACCAAGCCTTCGGCATGGTGATCGGGCAGGGCGGTGCTGACACGATTATCCGTGCCATGACGAGCTTGCTGCAGGAGTTGGGCGGTGAGCTGCTGTTGAATGCCCCCGTGCAGACAGTTGAACAAGAGAATGGTCGCGCCAGTGGTGTTGTTTTGGCCGACGGTCGCCGCTTGAAGGCACGCAAGGCGGTCATCGCGAATCTGAATCCTCAGCTCGTCTTTGGTCGTCTGGTGCAGTCTGCTACCGTTCCCAAAGATTATCAGAAGAAAGTCGATGCCTTCCGCCCCGGTTTAGGCACCATGATGATCCATTTGGCTCTGGATGGCTTGCCTGATTGGACAGCTGGCACCGAGCTGCAGCGTTTCTCCTACGTCCATCTGGCACCCGATATGGCCATGATGAGCCGCGTCTATGCCGAAGCAGCTGCAGGTTTATTGCCTGCCGAGCCAGTTCTTGTGGTTGGACAAGGTACAGCACTGGATCCTTCGCGCGCCCCGGAGGGGAAACATACTTTGTGGATTCAAGTGCGTGTGCTGCCAGCCCAAGTCAAAGGCGACGCTTCTGGCAAGATTGCCGCTGGCGATTGGTCGCAGCTTAAGGATGCATATGCAGAGCGCGTCCTGGATCTGCTTGAAAGTTATGCGCCGGGCCTGCGTAGCAAGATCCTGGCCCGCCATATCATGTCGCCCCAGGATCTGGAGCAGTTCAATGCGAACTTGATTGGCGGTGATAACCTCTCGGGCAGCCACCATCTGGATCAGAACTTCTTCTTCCGTCCAGTGGCCGGTTACTCCAAATACAAGACGCCGATCAAGGATCTGTATTTGTGCGGCGCCTCGACCTGGCCCGGTGCAGGGACGGGGGCCGGATCAGGTTATATGCTGGCCAATCTGTTGGCGAAGTAAGTCAAAGAACTAAAGGCCATTCAGACGTTGCCGGGCATGTTCCAGGCGCAGCTGTTTGGCCTCCATCTCCTGTAGTTGTCGTCGTATCCCATCGATATGTTCTTTGGCGGCGCGTCGGGCCAAGTCAGCTTGGCCTTGCGTGACGGCATTGCATAAACGCGCATGTTGTCTGTCCAACCTGCGTTTGGAGTCATGGTCGGGATACAGGTGCTGCACGGACACGCGCACCGTAGATAACATCAAATCGTTGAACAGGCTGATCATATGTACCAGCACCGGGTTGTGCGAGGCCTCACAGATTGCCGCATGAAAAGCATGATCTGCCCGCGCAACCTGTTCAGGCGCTGCATCCTGCATTTGCAGATCCTCCAGTTCCTGAAAGCGTCGTCGTATCATGATGTGATCGGCTTCCGTCCCCCTGGAGGCGGCTAGTTGAGCCGCCTCGCTTTCCAGCAGCTCACGCACTTCCAGCAAGTCATATAGAGTGCGCCCTTGCGCTTGAAGCAGGTGCTCCAGCGGCTTGCTGACGGCTGAATCAATCAGGTTGGCGACAAAGGAACCTTTGCCATGCCGGGTTTCAATCAAGCCGCGCACGCGCAGGATTTGTAGCCCTTCGCGCAGGGCAGATCGGGACACCGCCAGCCTTTGCGTCAGTTGCCGCTCGGAGGGCAGGACTTGTCCCGGTTTCAGGACGCCATCCATAATAAAAGTTTCGATGCGTTGGGCGACCAGCTCGGCGGTGACTTCCAAACGCTTGGGTTCCTGCATTTTCATTCGTGGTCAGACCAGTTGTATGCCTGTGGAAATGATAACAAGCTGATTATCTATCTGTCTGATTTATAAGTATAAAGATAAACCCTAATACTCTCTTAGGGTAAAAACTGGTCGGACCAGTAGCCTGACGGCTGGACAAGCCAGCCCGCATCAAAGACCATCCGTTTCAGGAGACTTTAAAAGACAGGAGGCGTCATGAGCTTGCGCTACGACGAAAAACTGGACGGTGTGCTGCCCCGCGTGGACAGGATGCAGCTGCTTAGCCGTTTGCGTGATGATATTCCCGGCCTGGATGTGCTGCACACTGATGAGCAACTGCATCCTTACGAGTGCGATGGACTGAGTGTTTATCGCGCCAAACCCTTGCTGGTCGTTTTGCCCCGTAATGTGGAGCAGGTACAGGCCGTGATGCGCTTGGCTCACGAAGTCGGCGTGCCGGTGGTGGCCCGTGGTGCGGGTACCGGCTTGTCGGGCGGTGCCATGCCTTTGGAGCAGGGCATTTTGCTGGTGATGGCGCGCTTGAACCAGATTCTGGATCTGGACCCCGTAGCCGGGATTGCTCGCGTTCAGCCCGGCGTGCGTAATATCGCGATCTCTCAGGCGGCCCAACCCTTTGGCTTGTATTACGCACCGGACCCGTCTTCGCAGATTGCCTGTTCAATTGGTGGCAACGTAGCGGAAAACGCGGGTGGTGTGCACTGCCTGAAATATGGTCTGACCGTACACAATATCCTGCGCCTGGAAGTGATTACCGTCACAGGCGAACGATTGATTCTGGGCTCCGAAGCTCTGGATACGCCCGGCTTTGATTTGATGGCCCTGTTTACGGGTTCCGAAGGAATGCTGGGGGTAGTCACGGAAATTACCGTCAAGTTGCTGGCACGTCCCCCCTGTACGGTGGTGCTGCTGGCCAGCTTTGACGAAGTGGAAAAAGCAGCTGATGCCGTGGCCCAGATTATTGCCCAAGGCATTGTGCCGGCAGGGCTGGAGATGATGGATCAAATGTCCATCCGCGCAGCCGAGGACTTTATCCACGCTGGCTATCCTGTTGATGCACAAGCGATCTTGCTTTGCGAGATTGATGGCGCTTTGGAAGACGTGCAGGACGATGTGGCTCGTGTTGAGCAGGTTCTTTTCAAGGCCGGCGCGCAAGAAGTGCGGGTTGCGCGGGACGAGCAGGAGCGACAACGCTTCTGGGCCGGTCGTAAAAACGCCTTTCCCGCTGTAGGCCGGATTTCTCCCGACTATTACTGCATGGACGGCACCATTCCGCGTCGTCAGTTGGCTTATGTGCTGAAGAAAACCGCCGAGCTTTCCGAAGAGTACGGCCTGCGCGTCGCCAACGTGTTTCATGCGGGCGATGGCAATATGCACCCGCTGATTCTGTTCGATGCGAATCAGCCCGGCGAGCTGGAACGCGCCGAAGCCTTGGGTGGCAAAATTCTGGAATTGTGCGTGGAAGTAGGCGGCACAATTACTGGCGAGCACGGCGTAGGCCGAGAAAAAATCAATCAGATGTGTGTGCAGTTCAATGAAGACGAGCTGCAGTTTTTCCATGCGATCAAAGCTGCCTTTGATCCCAAAACCATGCTGAATCCCGGCAAGAACATTCCTACTTTGCATCGCTGTGCAGAAATGGGCGGCATGCACATCCATCACGGGCAATTGCCTTTCCCAGAGTTGGAGCGCTTCTGATGAGTACCGTAGAACATAAAAATCAGGATCGCAGCGCTGAATTGCTGGAGCAGGTCCAGCAAGCCCTGACCACTAAAACCCCCTTGCGTTTGCAAGGCGGCAATACCAAAGCTTTTTTAGGCAAAGCCGTGCAGGGGCAAGAGCTGAGCCTGGCAGGCCATGAAGGGGTGGTCGATTACGATCCGGCGGAATTGGTCGTCACGGTGCGTGCCGGGACTTCCGTGCAAGCGCTGGAAACGATCTTGAACGAGCAAGGCCAATGCCTGCCTTTTGAGCCGCCTCTGTTTGATGGCCGCGCCACTGTTGGTGGAGCCACCGCCTGTGGTCTGTCGGGACCGCGTCGTCCCTGGGTAGGCTCATTACGAGATTATGTACTGGGCTGCCGTTTGATCAGTGGCATGGGCACACATATGCGTTTTGGTGGCCAGGTCATGAAGAACGTCGCCGGTTATGACGTATCGCGGCTGATGGTCGGCGCACAGGGTTCTTTGGGTGTGATTACCGAGGTGTCTTTCAAAGTCTTGCCGCGCCCACGTAGCCGTGCCAGCCTGGTTCTGGAGGTAGCCCAGCAGGAAATCGCCGGTTTATTGCGCAGTTGGCGTGACCAAAGCCGTCCCATTACGGGCGCAGCCTGGCAGGACGGACGTTTGCATTTGCGTCTGGAAGGTGGCGACAGCTCGGTGCAATTGGCTCAAGAGCAAATCGGTGGGGAGGCTTTGGACTTGTCCTATTGGGACGATTTGTGCGAGCAGCGCCTGGAGTTCTTCAAGCAACCCGGCACCTTGTGGCGGATCGCCTTGCCAGTCGATGCCCCAGTGCAAACATGGCCCGGCCAGGTTCTGGTGGATTGGGGTGGGACACAGCTGTGGCTGAAGTCCGATGCTGCTGCCGAGCAGATTCACGCGCAGGCTCAAGCTTTGAAAGGGCATGCCCGTTGCTGGTCCGGATCAGGTGCAGGGCAGGATGTCTTGCCCGAGTCCTTGTTGATATGGCATCAGCGTTTGAAACAACAGCTGGATCCTGCTGCCATTTTTAATCCAGGTCGTCTCTTTCCTTCGGCGGAGTCCACATGCAAACACAACTGACACCATGGGCTCAGCAACTACCGCAAGCCGAGCAAGCTGAAGCTATTTTGCGCTCCTGTGTGCATTGTGGGTTTTGCAATGCCACCTGTCCGACTTATCTGGACCAGGGCAACGAGCTGGACGGCCCTCGTGGCCGGATATACCTGATCAAGATGTTCCTGGAAGGCAAAGCGACCTCGGAGCTGACCCAGCATCACCTGGATCGTTGCCTGAGCTGCCGCAATTGTGAAACCACCTGTCCTTCGGGGGTGAAGTATCACAACTTGCTGGATATAGGTCGGGCCGCACTGGAGCCCAAAGTAAAGCGTCCCTTGAAGGACCGTGCCATGCGAGTCGCACTGACGCAGATTTTGCCAGAGCCTGCTCGAGTCAGTGCCTTGCTGGGGGTAGCGCGAACCATGCGTCCCTTGCTGCCATCTTCTTTACAGGAAAAAATCCCGCCCAAGCAAAATGCGGATTTGACACGACCCGCACAGCGGCACAGCAAGCGTGTCCTGATGCTGGAAGGCTGTGTTCAGCCAGCCATGGCGCCTTCCATTAATGCTGCGACGGCCCGGGTGTTGGATCGCTTGGGCATCAGCGTGACGCCCATCGCTCAGGCAGGCTGCTGTGGCGCTTCGTCTTTTCACTTGGGTGCGCAAGAACAGGGCCTGGAGCAGGCGCGTCGCAATATCGACGCCTGGTGGCCGCAGATCGAACAGGGAGCTGTGGCGATTGTGCAGACCTCCAGCGGTTGCGGCGCTTTTGTGAAAGAGTACGTGGACCTGTTCAAGAACGATCCGGCCTACGCCGAGCGCGCTCGCCGCGTCAGTGAACTGGCCAAGGATCTGGTCGAAGTGCTGGAAGAGCAGCCTTTGGAAGAATGCCTGAACACGCAAACCCGCCCACGCCTGGCTTTCCATTGTCCGTGTACTTTGCAGCATGCGCAAAAACTGGGGGGGCGAGTTGAGACCGTGCTGACTCGTCTGGGTTTTGATCTGGGCGCCGTGCCGGATAGCCATTTGTGCTGCGGCTCGGCGGGCACCTATTCATTGACTCAGCCCGAGATCGCAGGACGCCTGCGGGATCGCAAGATGGATGCGCTGGAAAGCAGCAAGCCTGACCTGATTGTCACGGCCAATATGGCCTGCGGGAATCATTTGAATGGAGCAGGTCGGACTGCAGTCAAGCATTGGATTGAGTTGGTGGATGAGTTTTTGAACTGAGTTCGTTGGTCCGTCAGTGCTTATGTTCGTACGGGCTTCCAGTCAGACCAAACAGCATAGAGGGGGCGAATGCCCCCTCTGTTCGTTTGAATCCAAGATACAGGAAAACCATGGCATAGACACGCTGTTCTGACCTGTAATGGTCTTCAGTTCTACGTGCTTATATTCGGCACGAGCGCGATAGCGGATGAGCTTGTTGTCACCGCCCTGGATGCGTATCTAGGCTTATACCTCTGGCTAGTCTATCAACCATGACAAGCAATCAAGGCTTGCCCCTGAAAGTAGCGTGCGAATTACAGGCTTGGACTGGGGGGCTACTTCAGCTCACGTACCTTGCAACGAGTCTTTCCTAGCTCGTCCTCTCGGCAAGAGGTAGCCGCGGTACCGTCGGCATCAAAATAAATCCCCATATTTTCTTTCTTGTTGTTGGGCGGGCCGAAGCGATTGGCCGGGTTTCTGTTCTGCTCAAGCTGGGGCAGGCGGTTGCGCTCCAGTTGCTGTTCTCGTGCCGCTTGGCGTGCCTTTTCCTCATTGTTCATCGCCTTCTGGAAGTTTCTGCTGAACTCCGAGTCCTTGGCCGGATCTTTGGGTGTGGCTGCCGAGGGATTCGCTTCGCGTGGCATGACGGAGGTCGAGCGCAGCTTTTTAAGATCTTCAGTCGTGACGGAAAAGTCCGGAGAAGCCGCGTGGCTGGCAACGGCGAGGAAACTGAGCAAGACAACTGCAATAGGGTTCAGATATTTGCGCATCAGAATTTACTCGACGTGGATGAGGTTTGATTATCTATCGTTTGATAAACATTGCATGGTTTTTCCGTCTGCACTCTATACAGAGGATTGACACGAGCACAAACGGAAACAGGGCGAGCCAGGTGCCTGTGGCTTAGCCAGATAGCGACAAGCCTTACAAGGGGACGATTGAACAGAATAATGTCACGAACACAGGCTGTCAGACGTTTAATGTGGTTTTCTGACATGGACTTGGGAAAACGCATTTAGCGTTGCCGCGACGTAATATGTGCTGTGTATCCAGATAACACCTTAGGGAGGAGAGAAAATGAGCGGGCAAAAACAAGATCACAGTGCGTTTTTTTCAGTACGAACAGCCGCCATATCGCTAGTGCTTTGTATGGGAGGTGCAGCGGCTAATGCCGCTTCAGTGACGTTTTCTCATAAAGACTGGGATCTACGTTGCGATAACACGCTAACCTGCCGCGCCGCCGGGTATGCGGCTGATGGTGAGGAGCTGGGTTCAACGGTGTTATTGACGCGTAAAGCGGGCAGTGGAGAGCCGGTGGCAAATAGAGTCATGCTTGCACACTACGACGATCCCGAGTGGCCAAAAGACTCATTGCCAGAACTTGTTATTGCGGGCCGTAAAGCTGGTTCACTGAGTGTCGCGGGGGATGAGTCTTGGCAAATGAGTGAGGCGCAGTTAGCCCAGTTTTTGGCAGCCTTGAAAAAAGACGCCGTAATTTCCTTTCGTGGGAATGGCAGCACTTATGCATTCTCGGGGGCAGGTTCAAGTGCCGTCTTGTTGAAAATGGATGACGTTCAAGGACGTGTCAATACGCCAGGGGCTATTCTGCGTAAAGGGAAGGGCAGCGAGTCTACGGTCAAGGCACCTATTGCTGCGCCAGTTATCAACCGTGCACCGGTAGTTGATAAAAGCTTGCGCCCCATGACAGCGCAAGAGGACGCCTTGATAAGGCCTGTGCTGTTGAAGGTACTTGCCGCTGATGAAGAGCAATCCTGTAGCGCTGACATGCTGTCCGAGCCATGGGAAATCGCACGATTGAATCAGCAGTTTTCCCTGGTTGGCGCGCCTTGCTGGTTAGCCGCTTATAACGGTGGGGCAGCCTATTTTGTGATCAATAACAATATGCAGTCTGCTCCGGTGTTAGTGAGTACCAGCGCCACTGATTACGATAATGGCATGATCTCGTCCAGCATGAAGGGGCGGGGTTTGGGCGATTGCTGGAGTTACGAGGCATCGGTCTGGGATGGAACCGACTTTGTTGAAAGTGAACGCGGCGACACCGGGCGTTGTGCTCTGATTCGCGCTGGGGGCGCCTGGAATATTCCGGAGCATGTCAGCCAAGTGGTCGGGCCGTGAAGTTATAAAAACGCTACCGATGTGGGCTTGGAGTACTGATCCCCCCGGCTTTCGAGCCTGGGGGTTTATTTTTTTTGTTCTCAGCTCGGCAATGGTATGTTGGTGAGCGGAGAAACCTAACGGTTTCTGGGCTGGCTTGCTATGGCCGCTGCATGTTTGGCATTGCTTGCCATATGCCTATTTGCATGAGGCCAGTCGTGGGGCTTTTTGGGGCCGTCTATGTGGAATAGCTGAAAGCGGGCGATTAATTGCTTCGGATGTCAGGAAGCTAAACCATTGATTCGATTAAATTATTGATTATTTTATTTCAATGGTTTTAGATTAGCTGGTGCCGATGAAAGGAATCGAACCCTCGACCTTCTCATTACGAATGAGCTGCTCTACCGACTGAGCTACATCGGCTAACCTAAGACGATAAGTATATCCTGTTTTTTTCGGGTTTGTAAATTCTGCGCACGCATTTGGGCTGCGGCGTGCTATGTTGGGCGTTTTCAGCCTGTGAAGGGGACGATGATGCTGGGGATCAAGATCAGTTTGGTGGTAGCGGCTTTCTTGCCTTGGTTGGCGGCGATTTGTGCCAAAGCCGGTGGGGCGGGCTTTACGAATCATGAGCCTCGTCCGTGGCTGGCCAGCCTGTCGGGCTGGCGTGGTCGGGCCAATGCGGCGCAGGCCAATGCGTTTGAGGCCTTACCGTTCTTTTACGCGGCTGTCTTGTTGGCTTTGTGGTCGGGGGCGGACGCCTTGCGCGTGCAAAACCTGATGATTTCCTGGATTGTGCTGCGCATGCTGTATTTGCTGATGTACATAATGGACAAGGCCACCTTGCGTTCGCTGGTGTGGTTCCTGGCCTTGGCCGTCAATATCTGGATTGTGTTCCTGCCCGTGCTGCGGACTTGATGAAATGAAGAAGGGCCTGTTCTGTGCTTTTGATCAAGCATGGAACAGGCCCTGGGATTGCTTGCTTGGACTATTGGCAGGCCAGCCGCAAAGCTGGCCTGTTTTTATTTGCCGTTGCTTTCTTGCTCTTCCGCTTCCACGCGGGCGCTGACGGCCGAAGGGAACAGGTCCCAGCAGGCAATGAACATGGCGGCGATCAGCGGGCCAATCACAAAGCCGTTCAGGCCGAAAATCGACAAGCCGCCCAGGGTGGAGATCAGGATCACGTAGTCCGGAATCTTGGTGTCTTTACCCACCAGCAGGGGGCGCAGCAGGTTGTCTACCAGGCCGATTACCAAAATACCAAAGGCGGTCAGGATGATGCCGGGAACGTAGTGGCCCGAGACAAAGAAGTAGATGGCAACCGGAGCCCAGATCAGCGAGGCGCCCACGGCAGGCAGCAAGGACAGCACGGCCATCAGCACACCCCAGAACAGTGCGCCTTGAATGTCCAGGAACCAGAACATGACCCCGCCCAGCGCACCTTGGGTGGCTGCCACAGCGATATTGCCTTTGACGGTAGCGCGTACCACAGTGGTGAATTTGCGGAACAGATGGGTTTTCTGGCCCTCGCTCAGAGGGATCAACTGGCGGTAATGACGACCCAACTCCACGCCATCGCGCAGCAGGAAGAACAGCATGTACAGCATGATGCCCAGGCTGACCAGGAACTGGAAGGTGTTCTGGCCGACGTTCAGGGCTTGTTTCGTCAGGAACTGGCCGCCTTGCACGGCAAACTCAGAGAACTTCTCTTGCAGGGATGCAAAGTCATGCAGACCAAAACGAGCGGCAAAATCCGTCACGCTAGGGGGCAGGGCATTCAGTATTTTTTGCAGGTAGGCGCCCGGATTGAGCTGACCGCTATTCATCAAATCGTACAAAGAGGCGATTTGTTGAACCAGGGAAATGGAAATCAGGATGACCGGAATAATGACGATCAAAATGATGACCAGCAAACTGATCAGGGCAGATAGAGACCGCCGGCCTTTGGTTTTAGCCAGCAGTTTGCGTTGCAAAGGGGTAAACAAGATAGCCAGAACGGCACCCCAGAATACGGCCCCATAAAAGGGAAGAAGTATCCAGACAAAGGCAGCGGATACAGCGGCCAGCAAAAGCAAAAAGGTATGGAATTGTAGATTTGGCCGGGTGGACATGGAGTTTTTCCATTAGCGTGAATTTGAGCCGATTGTAAGGGGGAATCCTTACTATGAGCGTGAATCTTGGTATCTGTTTATTGGGTTTCTGTGGGCTTTAAAACACGCTTGTTTTGCATATTCTTGTCATATGAGTTTTGCGCGGCAGGAGAGTCCCAAAAGCTGCTTTAAGTATGAAGGGTAAGCTGGGGGCGCCTGCTTGCGGGTAGCGGCGCCAGCCGGGTTGATGCATGGGCTTGGGGCTTATTGCTCCGGTTGGCGAGCCAGCTGCAAGTAATAGCTGCTGCGCCAGACATGCTGGCTGCTGCGTTCGAACCAGCGATGGGTGTCTGTGATGCGCAAGGTGCGTGAGACATCATCATGGCCTTGTGGTGCGGCTAGAAGCTGACTGCGAACGGCGCTTAACAAATCAGCCAGGGCCTGGGCTCTGGCTTGTACTTGCTCCAGCCAATCACCAGGGGCTTGTCCGTGCAGGCCTTGCTGCGCCAGGGTATTTAGCTCTGTGGCCAGGGTTTGGGCTTGCTGGTAACGATTGTCCTGCAGGTCCGTGCTGGGCGGATGTTGCAGCCGGCTGCGCAGGCGCTGCATGTGGTCAATGGTGTGCAAGAGCGCGCTGATACGGGCGGCAACGGCGGGATCATCGGCAGCGCTGGGGATGCGTAATACAAATTCGTAGGCTTGATCCAGGACTGTCTCGATTTGCTGCAGGTCGGCAGTGGCGGTGCTGGGGCGGCTCATGTTCAGACTGTGCTGATACAGGTTCAGCAGGCGCTGGGCCAACTCTTCCAGGGTGCGTTGTGTGGTTTCCAGGGCCAGGGCCGGTACTTGCAGCAAGCTGTCGTCCAGATGGTGCTGGGGGCGGGCAGCCCGGTCGGGTACCAGGCCTTGTACCCAGCGAGCAAACTGCTGGGTAAAGGGCAGGCACAAGGCAGCCCCCAGGCCGATGAACAGGCTGTGAAAGGCCGCCAGTCCCAATGCACCGGGAGGAATGTTGATGTAGGAGCCTGTGGCGTACATGGTTTTCAGGAACAAGGGCAGGATCAGCAGCCCCAATAGACCGGCAATAACGTTGAACAGAATGTAGGCAATGGCCGTGCGTTTGGCGTAAATGGTGCCACCGATCGCAACCAGTACGCCGGTCAGGGTGGTGCCTATGGAGGCACCCACGACAATGGCGGCGGCCTGGTCAAAGCTGACGGCACCGGCATCCAATGCGGTCAAGGTCATGGCGATTGCGGCGGTCGAGGATTGCAGCACGGTGGTTAGAGCCAGGCCAGTCAGCATGATCAACAAGTGTGCGCCATAGCCTCCTGTCGGCATATGGGCCAGGCTGAAGCTGGCTGCCAGCCCTTGCATGCCGTCTTGCAGCATGCCCAATCCAAGAAACAGAGTGCCAAAGCCTGCCAGTGCCCGACCCAGCTCTTTATAGCGACCGGGGGCCAGCAGTTTGAGCAGGGCACCCAAGCCTATCAACGGCAGGGTGTAAAAGCCCAGATTCACTTTCAGCCCCAGGCCAGAGATGATCCAGCCGGTGGCGGTATTGCCCAGACTGGCACCGATGACTACGCCTATGGCTTGTGTAAAGGAGATCAGGCCCGCACTGACAAAACCAATCAGTGTGACGGTGGTGGCGGTAGAGGATTGGGCCAGTGCGGTAATCAGGGCGCCGGAAACAAAGGCCTTGATGGGCCTGCCGGTAAACGCCAGCAGGATCTGCTTGAGAGAACCACCCGCAAAAGCCACCAGTCCTTCGGACAGCAGCATCATGCCAATCAGGAAAAGGCCAAGCCCCCCTAAAAAGGGGAAAAGAGTATCAAGCATAAAAGAGTGCAAGCAGCGAAATAATCGGCAGATTCCGGCGCGACAGACCGGGATAGAAATCAGGATGCTGCATTATCGCCAGTTACGCAGCCTATGGAGTGAAATACTTCAGTGTTGCAAACTGGACGTTTCTGGAAGCGTATGTTGCAAACACAGCGGTCATTCTCTTTTTTGTGTATAAGAGCGCTTGGGCGTCTATTGTAAAAGAGAGGGCAATGTGGATTTTCGTAAAAGTGTGAAGCTGGCTGCAGGGGCCATGCTGCTGGGTAGTTTGATGGCTGGCCAGGCACAGGCGGTGCAGATGTGGCATTCCGATACGGTCTTTGCGAATCAGGGAATGTGCGCTGCGAACTTTACTTTTGATTCCCAAATGGAGCCGGTGCAGCAACTGAGGGTTCATATTCAGGTGCTAAGCAAGAAGAACAATAAGCTGGTGGCCGAGGATGTGATCGAGGTGGACGATTTTGGAAGTTCCAGTGCCGATCGCTATGCCACTGGTTATTGGTATAACGAAATCGCTTGCGATCAGAATTTGCGAGTGGTGGTGACGGGGGCGACTGCTGTGATGAATGGCGAGCGTGTTGATTTGTTGGCCAAGGATCTGCTGGAAGTGGAGAACTTTGTGCCGTATGAGATCAGCATTACACCCGCAGGAGCCAAGTAAGCGATTCTGGATAGTGATCTTGCAGACAAGGCCTCTTGAGCAATCAAGAGGCTTTTTTCATGAGGCCAGACGTAGAAAAGCCCAGCTACTTGCGTAGCTGGGCTTTTGTATTTTTGGCTCCCCGACCAGGGCTCGAACCTGGGACCTGCGGATTAACAGTCCGTCGCTCTACCGACTGAGCTATCGGGGACCAGCAAAGAAAATAATTATAGGGTAGGGCTATCGAGATTGTAAAGAGGTATTTTTTGAGAAATGTATTTTCATATACGCAAAACCGGATACGGCCTTGGCAATAGGCGTAAATCCTGATTTTTTCATTGGGAACATACCGTCTGGTCAATAAGGCTCATGAGCCCGCTTTGTAGCAAATGGTTGCAAGCCTTTTGTTTATTGGCTTTGCGACCGTTTAGCTCATTTTTTGCTGAATTCTCTGTAGGTGAAAAACTAGGGAAAATGCGTATGAAACCCAGTAAACACGCTGGATTCGGTTTATTGACACCAATATTGTTTATGTCTGAAATATAAATGCTTGCAGTATATGTGCCTCAACTATCAAGCCCCTTTCATCCCTGTTTCAGGGCTGATCTGTTGAGCAGTTTTGCTTCAAGAAATAGGAGGGGGTGCAGGGGATTGACGTCGGGAAATCAGCTTTTCAGGCGGTGGGACCCAGCACTTGATCAAGAGCCGGACAACGATAAGAAATCCGGCATTCAGACGTTTACAGAGAACAGAGAACATGAAAAAAACTATCTTGGCAGCCATGTTGATGCCTGTGTTGGCGGTTCCCGCATACGCCGCATCGAACGTGACCTTGTACGGCGTGGTGGATACAGGCCTGGGCTACGAGCAGTGGAAAGGGAGCGACCTGAAAGGCGGCGCAGAAAAACAAAGTCGTTTTGGTCTGTACGATCAGGGCTGGATGGGTAACCGCTGGGGCCTGATGGGCAGTGAAGATCTGGGTGGCGGTCTGAAAGCCAACTTCATGCTGGAAAGCGGCTTTGATCTGAGCGATGGCAATATGCGCCAGAACCGCTTGTTTGGTCGTCAAGCCACCTTGGGCCTGAGCGGCGAATCCTGGGGTCGTGTGGATCTGGGTCGTCAAACCACTGTGACTTCCCTGTACGTTGCCGGTGTAGCCAGTCCCTTTGGTGGCAACGGCTACCAGTACGGCGTGGGCGCTGCATTTGATGCGGCCAACACGGTTCGTTACGACAATATGGTCGCCTACCAGAGCCCCGAGTTCTCCGGCTTCCAGTTCGGTGCTGGCTATTCTTTCAACACCAACGGCGCACAAAAGTGGGATCGTAGCGGTTTGACTGGCAATGCCATCAACAGCGACGACGCTAACGTGAAAGCCTTTAGCGTGGCCATGCGTTACACCAATGGTCCTTTGAAAGCGGCCTTGAGCTTTGACCAGGCCCGTTATGGTTCGGCTCGTGAGCAAGGCGGCAACCTGGTTGCGGCTGAAAGCGGCAATGTCAGCGCCTGGAACCTGGCTGCCAGCTACAAATTCAGCTTTGCTACCTTGCACGCTGCTTTTGGCCAAAGCCGTAATGGTTACATCGGTGGCTCGCTGCAAACCGAACAGTTTGGTCCCGGACTGCACAAAGACCTGAAGGTTAACTCCTACGCGCTGGGCGTGACAGTTCCTGCAGGCAAGGCCGGCTCGGTTCTGGCTTCCTGGACCATGGCTGATCCACGCTCGACTCCGCGCAGTACTGATGATGCCAAGACCCAGCACGTATTTAGCGCTGGCTACCTGCACAACCTGTCCAAGCGCACCAATCTGTACGCGATTGGCTCCTACGCTCGCAACATCGGCTACTACAGCGATCTGAAGAGCACGGTTGCCACGGTCGGTATCACGCACCGTTTCTGATCTTTCTGACTGATTCTGCCAGCTCCGGGTCGACGTAGTGCGTTAGCAGCGGCGGCATCGGCCCGGGCAGGGGCTAGGTCAGGGGAAAAGAGCCACAGCGGGGCTGCATCAACATGCAGTCCCGCTGTCTTTTCGGCTGAAGGATTTTGTTTGTCCAAATGTTAATGGCGCTGCTGCGTCGTTATCGGACAGACGCGTTTTGCAGGGACAAAAAAAATCAGCCCAAAGCAAATGCTATGGGCTGATTTCAATGGTTTTCTTGGCTCCCCGACCAGGGCTCGAACCTGGGACCTGCGGATTAACAGTCCGTCGCTCTACCGACTGAGCTATCGGGGACCAGAGAAAAAGAATATAGCATGTATTTTGTGAAATGTGCAAGTTTTCATGGAGGAACAGCACAAAAGTTTTGGCATGTTGGTGCTGTTTTCACGGGCGGGCAGGCTAAGTCCTTGTCTTTATTGGGGAGTTGGCTCGACATCGTGTCATTCGCGATATTCGGTTTTGGAGAGTCGTGCACTCTAGTGGGTCATTGGCTGCAATATTGGCAGGGTCAACGTGGCCGCTGCCAGAAGCAAAGAGTAGAATCGACGGCTTGTTGACTCTTTTTTTCGCTGGGGCCAGCAGCTCTTGTGCTGACGGTGTCGCCCTGCAAAGTGATGAATTCCCATGCAAGCTAGTCAAAGCTCCAGTGCGCAGCGCAGTTCCTTTTTAATTGGACTGGCCCTGTCGGGGGGCGGCTCTATTCTTTTCTCCGCCAAAGCGGTGGTTGCCAAGCTGACCTACCAATACGATGTCAACGCCTTGACCGTTATTGGCTTTCGAATGCTCTTGTCGCTGCCTTTCTTTCTGGCTATTGCCCTTTGGCAAGTGAAGAAAGTACGGCAGGGCAAGCTGGCCGCACTGACTGGTCGTCAGAAGCTGGAGCTGGTGGTGCTGGGCTTTCTGGGCTATTACCTGGCCAGTTTGCTGGACTTTATCGGCCTTGAATATATTTCGGCAGGGCTGGAGCGGCTGATTCTGTTTTTGTCGCCTACCTTTGTGCTGATGTTCTCCGCCATCTTTCTGAAACGACGCATTCTGCCCAAACAATGGCTGGCTCTGGCGCTGGCCTATTTAGGGGTAGGGCTGGTCTTTGTGCAGGACTTGAGCCTGACCGGCGATGATGTGCTGCTGGGTGCGCTTTGCGTGTTGGGTTCGGCCATTTCCTATGCCATCTACCTGATTGGTTCGGGCGAGCTGCTCAAGGCCATTGGTTCTACACGGCTGGTGGCTTATGCCATGTCCTTCTCGGCGGTCTACACCCTGATTCACTTTTTTGCCGTGCTGGGCTGGCAGGGGCTGGTGCAGCCTGCGCCGGTCTATGGCCTGTCCATGATTCACGCCGTCTGCAATACGGTTTTGCCGACCTTTATGACAATGTGGGCGGTGGAGCGCATAGGCGCACCCATGAGTGCTCAAATGGGGCTGATTGGCCCAGTTTCGGTTCTGTTTCTGGCGAACTGGTTTCTGGGGGAACCGATTACGCTCATGCAATTGCTGGGTACGGCCTTTGTACTCAGCGGCGCGATGGTCTTGAGCCGCCGCTAAGTCCCGGCACAGGCTGGCTTACTTGCCGTTGTTGGCCAGCCGTTTTTCGATTTCGTCGCGGTGCACGTCGTAGGTGGTGAAGCCGGCCAGGTTCTCCGGCATGTTCAGCTTGTCTCGATGGATCAGCGTCTGGCGAATATCATCCAGACCGCTACGCCAGTGCTCGCGCATGGTCATGCGACCAAACTGATAGTCCTTGTAGTGCTGCTCGTAGGGCTGGTTGCGGTAAATCAGGTGCACCACGTTGTAGCGCTTGTTGCTGGCCAGCTCTTCGGCCAGGCGGCACGGCAACAGGTCTTTGCGTTGATCTTCGGGGATCAGGGTGAGCAGCTCTGACAGGATATGACGCATGTACTGCGAATGACGCATGTCCTCGGTCACCATACGGGTACGGCTGGAGTAGCGGATCTCGTTCAAGCGGTCGCTGACTTCACCCATATTGTTGGGTACCGGGCCACGCGCACTCCACAAATCCACTTGAAACACCAGGGTGTCCCGGCGGGGTGACTGATCCAGCACATAAGAGAGCGGCGTATTGGAAACCAGACCGCCGTCCCAGTAATACTGACCATCAATTTCCACGGGGGCAAAAGCCGGAGGCAGGGCACCCGAGGCCATGAAGTGTTCGGCTCGCAAGGTGGTGCGATGGTTGTCAAAGTAAACAAAGTTGCCCGTGCCTACATTGACCGCACCTACCGAGATGCGCTGACGCTTGTCGTTGATGCGATCAAAGTCACATAAACGTTCCAGCGTGTCTTTCAGGGCGCTGGTGTCGTAATAGCTGGCACCTTCGGGCACGCCCGGTGTGGCTTGCATTGGAGGGGGGAAACGGGGGCGGAAAAAGCCACGCTGTCCCAAGACCAGGGCGTTGCTGGCATTGAAGGCGCTGATGGCCTCACGCATGACATCGTTGATACCAAAGAGGGCACGCTCCAGGCAGGCTGGGCTGGACCAGCCATAGTAGGGCTCGCAAATGGTATTCCAGAACTCCCGCAGGCGTTCTACCTGCCGCTCGGGGGGATTGCCCGCAATAATCGCGGTGTTCAAGGCCCCAATCGAAATCCCGGATAAACAGTCTGGCTCGATTCCTGCTTCCAGCAAACCTTCATATACACCGGCTTGATAGGCTCCCAAAGCGCCGCCGCCTTGCAATACCAGGGCTACCGTTTCGTAGGGTGGCAAATAAGAGGGGCGGGCAAAAGCGGGGACATCTTGCGCTTGTGGCGTAGGAACAGTGTTCATGGCATCACTCGGTTCAAGAGGTGGGCAGGAGAGCGGGACTTATGGTCCCTTCTGTTTGTGCTGCACTGCAGCAAGAATAGCATTGCTGCGGGTGTCAACCATCATCAGAATGCAAACTTGCGTCAAGTTTCCGATGCGCTTGAACCGGACTCCGGGCTGTGTACATGTTCCGCAAAAGCGCTTAACACCTGGCTACGGTAGCGTTCTTTATGCAGGACCAGGGACAGGCGGCGCTTCAAATCCAGAAAAGGGGTGTCCAGGATGCGTAGTCGCTGATTGGCAACAGCATCCAGGGTAGCTGCCTGTGGCAGGCAAGCCAGGCCCAGTCCGGCGATGACCGCCTGTTTGATGGCTTCTACCTGACCCAGCTCCATCAGCACATGGCCGCCGGGCAGCACATTCAAGGCTTGTTCGGTCAGCGCTCGGGAGGCCGAGCCACGTTCGCGCATGATCCAGCTCATGCCCGCAAAGTCCTGTTTTTCCAAGGTGGCCTTGGTAGCCAGCGGGTGATCAGGGGCGGCGCAGACGACCAGCGCATCTTCGCGCCAGATCCAGGTTTCCAACTGAGGGTGATTGACCGGGCCTTCCACGCAGGCAATGTCGCAGCCATGTTCCAGCAATTGATTGATGATGTTGGCCGTGTTGTCCACGGACACATGCAGGGACACGCGCGGGTGCTGGCGCACAAACTGCCCCACCAGATCCCCAATCAGATAGTTGCCGACGGTATTGCTGGCCCCGATGCGGATTTCACCACGCAACTCGCTTTCTTCCTGCTGGCTTTGCATCTCCCGCAGGCGCTCCAGAATTTCGCGAGCGTGCGGCAGCAATTGCTTGCCGCGGCTGGTCAGTTGCATGCGCCCCGGCGTGCGTTCAAACAGGGGACAGTCCAGCTGCTTTTCCAGTTCGGCCAAGGCCATGCTGGCGGCGGGTTGGGACAAGTGAATCTGGGCTGCGCAAGCACGCACGGTGCCCAAGGTGGCAATGCCTACGAACACTTCCAGTTGTCTGATGCTGATCGCATTCATGATAAATAAAATTGATACTTACGATAAGTAATAATGAATTTTTTAATACTCGGGGTCAACCTAAAATTACTTTTACTTATTACATATCTGGAATGACGAGATGAGCAGTGTGACCGATTTACCAGCAGGAAGCACGACCCTGAAGGCACAGGGCAAATCGGGTTTCTCTCTGAAGCCGTCGCGTTGGTGGGGTTTTTTACTGGCGGTGGCCGTAGGTGTTGCGGCTATGGGCCTGGGCAAAGTGTGGCCTTTGATTGGCGGTCCGGTTTTTGCGATTGTCTTGGGCATGGTACTGCGTAACAGCATGGGCGTGGCTACGGTGTTTCAGCCCGGTTTGCGCTTTTCGTCCAAGGTGTTGTTGCAGTGGTCGATTATTGGTCTGGGTTTTGGTTTGAGCCTGCCGCAAGTGATGCGTACCGGTATGGATTCGCTGGCGGTGACCCTGGTGACCTTGACGGTGGCGTTTGTGACGGCGCTGGTGCTGGGCCGAGCCTTGGGGATTCCTTCCAAGCTGCGCACCTTGATTGGGGTGGGGACAGCGATTTGTGGTGGCTCGGCCATTGCAGCCGTCACGCCCATTCTCAAGCCTGAGGAACATGAAACCGCACTGGCGATTTCCACCATCTTTATCTTCAATATTGTGGCTGTGCTGATTTTCCCCTTGGCCGGTCACATGATGAATATGTCGGACGCAGGTTTTGGGGTGTGGGCGGGAACCGCCATCAACGATACGTCTTCGGTAGTGGCTGCAGGCTATAGCTACAGCCGTCAGGCGGGTGACCACGCCACTATCGTCAAGTTGACTCGGGCAACCTTGATCATCCCGATTTGCCTGATTCTGGCGGGTCTGGAAGTGTGGCGTTCGCGTCAGGCTGGTCGGGACTTTGACTTGATGCGTGTGTTCCCCTGGTTCATCGTCTGGTTCATGGTGGCCTCGGCTCTGCGCTCGCTGGGTTGGGTGCCGGTGGAGTGGCTGGAACCCCTGCGTTTTCTGGCTGAGTTCCTGATGGTGCTGGCCCTGGCTGCTATTGGTTTGTGTTCGGACTTGCGTGTGATGGCCCGAGCCGGCGTGCGGCCTGCCTTGCTGGGCTTGGGAGTCTGGATCGCGGTGGCGGTCAGCAGTTTGCTGGTACAGCGTTGGATAGGTGTCTGGTAAGACAGGTATGTAAAAAGCCCCTGTCAGTGGAAGATAACTTTCACTGACAGGGGCTTTTTTGTCGCCGGACCGTCCCAAGACAAAAACTCCCCCTCGGGGGGCAGCAAGCCGAAGGCGTAGCGTGGGGGCTTTTTTTGTCGCCGGGCCGTCCCAAGACAAAAAGCTCTCCCTCGGGGGGCAGCAAGCCGAAGGCGTAGCGTGGGGGCTTTTTTTGTATGTGGGCTACTGGCTTAGACGAACCAGGACGCCGGGCTGCGATTCAGCGCCACGCCTACGATATAGGCAAAGATGGCAATCGCAATCAGGGCTGCCACGCCGCGGCTAAAGGCGGTTTTACCGCGCTTGATGGCATAGCTGCCTACCACGATGTAGACCACCAGCAGCACAATCTTGGTCAGCAGCCAGGGCTGGTTGGCGGCTGCGCCCAACATGCCGGCCAGCGCCAGACCACAGACCAGCAAGACGGTATCGATGACATGCGGGGCAATGCGCACAAAGCGATTCTGCAAACAGGATGATCCGCTGACTGACCAAAAGGCCCGAATAATGAAAAACAAAATGCTCAGCCCGGCGGCTGTCATGTGCAAGTGTTTGATGGCCACGTAAGTCATGCCTGTTATTTCCTTCTGAAGTTCAGGGTGCAGAAAAGGGCAGTATACGCAGGCTGAGCCTTAAAAGTTTTTCTACGTCCGAGCCTGTGTCTGCCCGGACGCAAAAAACAGTCGTATTCAAAGCAGATTGACGGGCAGTTTCAGATAGATCTGACCATTGCTTTCTGGTTCGGGAAAGTGTCCGGCGCGGATATTGACTTGAATGGAAGGCAGGATCAGACGCGGCATGCTCAGGGTTTTATCGCGTGCGTGGCGGCGCTCGCAAAACTGTTTCTGGCTGATGCCGTCGTGTACGTGGATGTTGCTGTCCTTCTGCTCCTGAACCGTGCAGTGGAACTGGGGCTCCCGTCCTTCAGGCGGATAATCGTGGCACATGAACAAGACCGTATCTGCGGGCAGGGCTAGCAGGCGCTGGATGGATTCATAAAGCTGGCTGGCGCTGCCACCCGGAAAGTCGCAACGGGCGGTACCGACATCGGGCAGGAACAAGGTGTCGCCCACAAATACGCCCAGACCTTGAACGTGATAGGCCATATCTGCCGGGGTATGACCGGGCACGTGCAGAGCCTGCACCTGAATGGCACCGATCTGGAACGGTTCCTGATCCTTGAACAGCGTATCGAAGGGTGTGCCGTTGGCCTGAATCTCGGACTCTATATTAAAGATGCGACTGAACGTGGACTGCACTTGCTTGATGTGTTCGCCAATGGCTATTTTCCCGCCCACCTGTTCTTGCAGCCACACCGCAGCGGACAGGTGGTCGGCATGGGCATGGGTTTCCAGAATCCATTGCACCTCCAGCTGATGCTGGCGCACAAAGTCCACGACCTTCTGGGCAGACACGGTGCTGCTGCGGCCGGAGGCGGCGTCGTAGTCCAGCACCGAGTCAATGATGGCGCATTCGCGTTGATCTTCGGCATAAACCACGTAGGTGAACGTGGACGTGTCCGTATGAAAGAAGCTGGCGACCTGGGCTTGGAGCATGTCAGACCTCTTGTTGCTTATAAAATATGAAAAGATATTATATAATAATATATATTGTATTTTTGTAGAACGTTATGAATCAAACCGAACTGGAAGCCCTGCGACAGGTAGCGGGCCGAGCCAGCAGCTTGCTGGGCAGCCTGGCCAACCCCGACCGCCTGATGATTCTGTGCACGTTGGTGCAGGGCGAATGCAATGTGGGGGAGCTGGCGCAGCGCAGTGGAATTTCACAACCTACTTTATCCCAGCAATTGACGGTTTTGCGGCGCGAAGAGCTGATTGCCAGCCGCAAAGAGGGCAAGTACGTCTATTACCGCCTGGAAAACCCGGCGGTGTTGGCTGTCATGCAAACTTTATATGGAATTTTTTGTGCCCCAGGAGGCATTGATGATCGCAATTGACTGGAGTTCCTTTACCCCGTGGAGCGCCTTGTTTGGCGGCGCTTTGATTGGTTTGGCGGCCGCTGTGCTGGTGCTGTTCAATGGTCGGGTGTTTGGCATATCCGGCCTGCTGTCGGGCACCTGGAGCGGGGAGGCGGGTGACAAGGGCTGGCGCTGGATGGCCTTGTTGGGTCTGGCGGCGGCGCCCTGGCTGTATCGCCTGGCCGGGGAAACCGTACCTGTCGTGCAGCCGCAGCCCTGGATGTGGGTGGTGGTAGCCGGTTTGCTGGTGGGGTTCGGAACCCGTTTGGGTTCGGGGTGCACCAGTGGTCATGGTGTGTGTGGTTTGTCGCGTTTGTCGCCCCGTTCTTTGGTGGCAACGCTGATGTTTATGGCCAGCGGCTTTCTGACCGTGTTTGTCTTGCGTCATCTGATCTAAGGGGCCCGCCATGCATTATTTCATCGCTTTAGTTTCCGGCCTGATTTTTGGCTTGGGTTTGTTGATTTCCGGCTTGGCCAACCCCAGCAAGGTGCTGGCGTTTCTGGATCTGGCCGGAGCCTGGGACCCGTCTTTGGCCTTGGTAATGGCCGCGGCAATTGCGGTGGCGATTGTGCCGTTCAGTCTGGCACGCCGTCGTCCTTGTGCTTTTGTGACTGGCCAGCCCATGGATCTGCCCAAGCAGCGTCAAATAGACCGTCCCTTGGTGTTGGGTGCTTTGATTTTCGGCGCTGGTTGGGGTGTGGCAGGTTTCTGCCCTGGACCGGCCATTGTGCTGGCTGCGTCGGGCGCACCGTTGGCTATTTTGTTTCTGGTCGCGATGCTGATCGGAATGTGGGCGGCAGGGCGGGTGCGTGGCTAAGGACCACGTCACACCGCCTTAGCCCAAATGGGTAGTGGGAGCCGGGACTTGATCCGGCTCCATATTCACCAATCCCTGCAAAATGCCGCAATGCTCCAGGCCACCGGCCTGTCCGCAGCGGTGACGCAGTTCAATCAGTTGTTTTTGCAGGTGTTCCAGCTCGGCAATGCGTACGGCCACATGCTCGATGTGTTCATCCAGCAAATCGTTGACCGGGGCGCAGTCTTGCGCTGGGCCGTCCATGAATGCCAGCAGGCCGCGAATTTCTTCGTGCGTCATATCCAGGCTGCGGCAGTTGCGAATAAAACGTAGCCGTTCCAGGTGGATACTGCGGTACAGGCGGTAGTTGCCCTCGCTGCGCTCCGGCTCGGGCAGCAGCCCAACTTTCTCGTAATAGCGGATGGTTTCCGTGTTGCAGTGGCTTTTTTCCGCCAACTCACCAATTTTCATTGCTTGGCCTCCAAAGGGCTTGACCTTGTAGTTACTTTAGGCTTTCTACTGGTCCCATGCAAGAAGCGAGGAACTGCTATGACATCAGCTAACAACACATCAAAGCTCGGCGTGGGGCAGTGCACAACATCAGCCTGCCAGACCGAGCACGTACATGACCATAGTCATGATCACGACCATGCGGCGGGCGATCACAGCCACGAGCATAGCCATGATCACGATCACAGCCATGCAGAACAAGCGTCGCACTCCCACGAGGGGGCGTGCTGCTCGGCACCCGCATTTGGCCCATCGGTGACCTTGGCGGCCAGTACCTCCACTCGTCTGGTCGTGCATATTGCTGATATGGACTGCCCGGCGGAAGAGAACATGATTCGCTCCGGCCTGAAAAAGCTGGATCAGGTGCAGAACCTGGGTTTTGACCTGATGCAACGTGTGTTGACCGTAGACCACGTGGATGGTGCCCGTGACAAGGTGCTGGGCGCGTTGCGCGGCCTGGGCTTTGAACCCCGCATGGCCGATGAAGAGCCTGTGAAGCAGGTATCGCCCAAGCAAGGTCTGATTCGCATTGCCGGCGCTGTGGTGCTGGCTTTGGCCGCCGAGATCAGCCACTGGCTGGCGGCCCCCGAGTGGCTGGTGATTGTTCTGGCTCTGGCCGCGATTCTGTCCGGCGGCGTGCAGGTCTACAAGAAGGGCTGGATTGCGCTGCGTAATGGTCAACTCAATATCAATGCCTTGATGAGTATTGCCGTTACCGGCGCGGTACTACTGGCCCAATGGCCTGAAGCCGCCATGGTGATGTCCTTGTTCAGCCTGGCTGAGTGGATTGAGGCTCGTTCCCTGGACCGCGCCCGTAATGCGGTGGACAGCCTGCTCAAGCTGGTTCCGGATGAAGTGCTGGTCAGTGCCGATGGCAAGGATTGGCAGCGTGTACCGGCCAATCAGGTGCAGGCAGGCTGGCAAGTGCGTGTGGCCCCTGGGGAGCGTTTTGGCCTGGATGGCAAAGTTCTGCAAGGGCTAAGCACGGTTAACCAGGCTCCTATCACGGGTGAAAGTGCCCCCGTGGACAAAGCGCCCGGTGACGAGGTTTTTGCAGGCACCATCAATGGCATGGGCGAACTGGTGTATCAGGTCCAGGCCGCGCATGATGAAACCTTGCTGGCCCGTATCACACGTTCGGTTCAGGAGGCCCAAGCCAACAAGGCTCCGATTCAGCGCTTTGTCGACCAGTTCTCCCGCATCTACACCCCGCTGGTTGTGGTGGCAGCGGCCTTGATGGCTGTGGCCTTGCCCTTGATCTGGGGTGTGAGCTGGTCGGAGTCCGTGTACCGTGCTCTGGTTCTGCTGGTGATTGCTTGCCCTTGCGCCCTGGTGATTTCCACGCCTGTGGCCGTAGTCAGTGCCCTGGCCAGTGCCGCACGTGCCGGTATTTTGATTAAAGGTGGCGTGTATCTGGAGCGGGCTCGTCAGTTGCGGTACTTGGCCGTGGACAAGACCGGCACCCTGACCTTGGGCGAGCCTTCCTTGAGCGAATATGGCAGCCTGCGTCCAAGCCTGTCGGATAGCGAAGTGCTGGACATGGCCGTTGCTCTGGCCGAGCGTTCGGATCATCCTGCCTCGCAAGCGATTGCCCGTGGCCGTGTGGCATCGGGTCTGGTGCGCCTGGATCAATTCGAAGCTTTGGCGGGTAATGGTGTGCAAGCACAAGGCACGACTGGCCAATTGCGTCTGGGCAAGCGTAGCTGGGTGCTGGGGCAGAACAAGGCTGAGTCCAGCCAGGCCGAGCAGCAAGCGGTAGAGAGCGGTGCCACCATGGTGTATCTGGGTGACGAGCACGGTCTGCTGGCCTGGTTCGCCATGATGGATACGCTGCGTCCCACCACCAGCCAGGCGATTCGCGATCTGCAAGCGCAGGGTGTTCAGGTGGAAGTGCTTTCGGGCGACCACGAGCAAGCCGTGCGTCATGTCGCCCAGCAAGCCGGAATCAAGGATTTCCGAGGTGGTTTGCTGCCACAGGACAAGCTGGACCGTATCGAGGAAAAACTGGGTAACGGTTTGGTGGCGATGGTGGGTGATGGCATCAATGATGCACCCGCCCTGGCTCGTGCCGATGTGGGTATCGCGATGGGAGCTTTGGGTTCGGACATTGCGATCGAGACCGCTGACGTGGCCTTGATGGACGATGATCTGGGCAAGATTGCCTTGCTGATGCGTCAGTCCCGAGCCTTGCATGCCGTGTTGTGGCAGAACATCAGCCTGGCTTTGGGTATCAAGGCCGTGTTCCTGGTGATGGCCCTGACCGGACAAGCCACCATGTGGATGGCCGTGTTTGCCGACGTGGGTGCCAGCTTGCTGGTGGTGCTGAACAGTTTGCGTTTGCTGCGCGCCCGCAACCCTTGAACTCCGTGTTCGTTGTCACTGAGCCCCACCTCAAAGAGGTGGGGTTTTTTTTTCGCCGGGCCGTCCCAAGGCTCGGCGCCCCCGGTAAAAAGCGCCCCCTCGGGGATGAGCCTGGACACACAGTAGTCCATTGCGGACTGCTGTGTGCCTGGCGAATCCGAGCGGCATGCAGGCCGCGAGGTGGAGCGCAAGCCGCAGGCGCAGCGTGGGGCCTTTTTTATGCCGCATCAAATAAGCCCATCACTAACGTGAAGTTTTTTTGACACGCAGTAGTATCATTAAGGCTTCATTTGGGTTGAGGCCCTGCTTGTTTCTCATCTGTGTCGAGCAGGCTGGGCATGACAAGGACGCGCGATGATTGCACTGCTGGAAGCGGGTCGAGCCGGACTCCTGGGGCGAAAACACTGGCTAAATAACCTGTTGGCTGGTTTGGTGGTGGGGGTGGTGGCCTTGCCGTTGGCCATGGCCTTCGCCATTGCCTCCGGGGTCAAGCCCGAGCAGGGTTTGTATACCGCCATTATTGCCGGTTTGGCGGTGTCTTTATTTGGCGGCAGCCGGGTGCAGATTGCCGGCCCGACGGGGGCCTTCATTGTCATTCTGTCCGGGGTGGTGGCCCAACATGGGGTGGCGGGCCTGCAAATTGCCACGCTGATGGCCGGGGTGATCTTGCTGCTGCTGGGCCTGCTGCGCCTGGGAGCCGTGATCCGCTTTATTCCCGATCCGGTCATCGTGGGTTTTACCGCCGGTATCGGGGTGATCATCTGGGTGGGCCAATGGCGGGACTTTTTTGGCCTTCCCGTCGTCGAGGGCCAGCACTTTCACGAGAAACTCTGGTTCTTGCTGCAGAACCTGCCGTCCCTGGATTGGGCAACCACACTGCTGGGGATTTTGTCTCTAGCGATTCTGATTGTCGTGCCCAAGATCCCAAGTCTGGCGCGTTTGCCCGGACCGCTGGTGGCCCTGGTGGTCATCACGCTTATCCAGGCGATTTTCCGTTTTGAGTCGGTGGCCACTATCGGCTCCAGCTTCGGTGCCTTGCCCAGTGGTTTGCCGTCGTTTCAATGGCCGGAAATTACGCTGACTCGCGTGGTGGAGCTGATCGGGCCTGCGTTTGCAATTGCCATGCTGGGTGCGATCGAGTCCTTGCTGTCCGCTGTCGTGGCCGACTCCATGACAGGGACCCGTCACGACTCCAATCAGGAATTGGTGGGCCAAGGGATTGCCAACGTGCTCTCGCCCTTGTTTGGCGGGATTGCGGCTACCGGGGCCATTGCCCGTACCGCTACCAATATCCGTAATGGCGGTGACAGCCCCATTGCCGGCGTGGTGCATGTCATTTTCCTGGTGCTGGTTCTGCTGTTGCTGGCCCCGCTGGCGGCTTATATCCCGCTGACGGTGTTGGCGGCCATTCTGTTCATGGTGGCCTGGAATATGAGTCAGGCCAAGCTGGTCGTTCGCCTGCAGCGCCGTATGCCTACCGCTGACTTGTTCATTTTGTGGGTGACTTTCGCCCTGACGGTATTTGCGGATCTGGTCGTGGCCGTCAATATTGGGGTGATTCTGGCCATGCTGTATGTGCTCAAACGCACCTCGGATGGGGTGCAAGTGCGGGCCTTGGAAGGCCGCCGTTTACAGCGGGCACTGGATTTGTCCTTCAGCCAGGAGTTGCGCCAGGATATTTCGGTGCTGACTCTGGAAGGACCATACTTCTTTGCCAGTGTGGAAGCGGTGAATCGTTCCTTGCTGACGGTGCCGGAGCAGGTTCGGGCCGTGGTCTTGCGCCTGAATTACGTGCCTTTTGTGGATGCGACGGCCATGCAGGCTTTGGAGACTGCCTTGGCGGAGCTGGAACAGCGCAATGTCATGGTGGCGCTGTGCGAGGCGAACGAGAAAGTGGGTCGCAAGCTGATTCGCATGGGTCTGTTCAAGCAGATTCACGCGCATCGCGTTTTTGATAGCTTGCAGAATGCGTGGGAAAGCGTCAGCGAGACCCTGGACCATCAGGCCGTCAAGCAAAAAGAAACGGCCACGCCTGAAACGGGAATGGCATCGTAGGCCTTGATGCCTTGCTTGTCTGCCCTGAAAGAACTTGATAGTGAACAATCCTCTCGTCAAAAGCGAGGGGATTGTTGTTTGGTGCCGGGCTTGGCAAGGGTGAGCCCGGCTTTTGAGCTTAGTTTTTTATTTCATTAAGCACCGTACGAAAGCCCACATGCTGGGTAGACATGGTGGTTTCCTGGGGTTGCCGTGAAGCTGGGCGATAGCGTACGCAGAAGTTCGCCGCACACAGAAACGAGCCGCCCTTGATGACGCCTGTTGCCGGATTTCCGTTGGCATCCGTTGCTGCCACGAGAAGGGGTTTGGGCGCCAGGGGGCGATGCTGGGGCTGCCATGCACTGCGTGTCCATTCCCAGACATTGCCGACCGAATCCCACAGGCCATAGTTATTGGCCGGGAAGCAGCCTACGGGGGCGGTGCCTTCGTAGCCATCGCGCAGCAGGTTCTGGGCGGGGAAATTACCTTGCCAGGTGTTGGCCATCAAGCGGCCGCGCACTTCAGGCGTATTGCCCCAAGGGTAGGTAGCGCCTTCCAGTCCGCCGCGCGCTGCAAACTCCCATTGCTCTTCGGTGGGCAGATCGCGTCCCAACCAGCGGGCGTAAGCCAGCGCATCCTCGTAGGCGATATGGACGACGGGATGATTGTCACGGCCGTTCAGATTGGTATCGGGACCACCGGGATGCCGCCAGTTGGCACCCGGCACCCATACCCACCAGTTGTAATTGCCGGAAGGGGCGTGCTGATTGTGTCCTTCGTGGTGATCGTGATCATGCGTTGCTGCTGGTGGTGTGAAGACGGCAGATCCGGGCTGACGATACTGCTCGGGAACCTGAACATGCGGCGGAAATTCCGGCACCCGTTCCGCCTGGGTGACATAGCCTGTGGCCGCCACAAATTGTGCGAATTGGGCATTGGTGACTTCGTGCTGGTCTATCTGAAAAGCCTGGACCTCCACGGGATGTACCGGCTTTTCTTCCGGATAGCCTTCGTCGGACCCCATCAGAAAGCGCCCCCCCGGAATGGTGACCAAACCAGCCTGATTGGCGGCTCCTTGCCTGGCCGGGCCGAAGCCTGTTGGTATGCCGTTATAGGCTTGGCAATCGTGGGCCGGAACCGGAGGAGGGAGGGTATCGGAGCCGTCTGCCGTTGCAGGCAGCGGGGCTGCTGTCAGCAGCCCGCATACCGTCAGCAGTGCCTTGGCTCGGGAGAGCTTAAAGGACTTCATCCAGATCCTTGTAGTAGTTCAGGCTGTTGCTGTAGCCAGGGCGCGAAGCCAGACCTTCAAAATCCTCCACCCCGTTGCGCTTGGCATATTGCTCGTACTCGGCAATCAGCTCTTTCAGCTTTTCAGGATGTTTTTCGGACAGGTCATTCAGCTCGGAGCGGTCTTCGACCACATTGAACAGTTCCCAGCGGTCTTTGCCCCACGGTGCATTGGCGTACACGATTTTCCAGTCACCCACGCGCATGGCGCGGCGGCCATTCAGCTCCCAGCCTTGGCGGAAGGTTTCATGGACCTGATCGCTGCGACCGGTCAGCACATCGACCATGGAGTTGCCTTGCATGGGGATGACCTGGCGGCCGCGGTACTCGCCCTTGGGCTGTTCGATCTGGGCCAAGGCCAGAATGGTGGGGGCGATGTCGGTTACATGGGCCGGAGCGCGCACAAATTCGCCCTGACGCTTGCCACCGGGTACGCGCATGATGCTAGGTACCGAGATACCGCCTTCATACATGAAGGCTTTGTACAGATTGAAGGGCGTGGAGCCAACTTGCGCCCAGCCTGGGCCGTATTCCACAAAGGAGCCGGGACGGCCCGTGTTTTCATAGCTGTTATCACGATGCTTGTGGGCCCAGGCGCGGGTTTCACCTTCATCCAGCACGGTATTGCCGTCGGCACCGTTATCGGACATGAAGATCACAACGGTGTTGTCGTACTGGCCGGTTTGCTTCAGGTGCTCGATGACACGGCCAATCTGTGCATCCATGGCTTCCACCATCGCGGCGTAGACGGCCATACGTTTGCTTTCAACACGTTGCTGTTCAGGACTCAGCTCTTTCCAGCGTGGCCAGGCCGGATTGCCCACATAGCCTTGCATATCCTGGGGCACCAGACCCAGCTTCTTCATGCGCTCCAGACGCTCCTCACGCAGCACGTCATAGCCTGCGTCATAGCGGCCTTCATATTTGCGTATGTATTCCTCGGGTGCGTGCAAGGGCCAATGGGGAGCCGTAAAGGCCAGGTAGGCGAAGAAAGGCTGGTCCTTGCGCTTGTCCGCATCGATATAAGACATCAGGCGCGAGGCAAAAAACTCGCTGGAGTAGAAGTCTTTGGGCAGTTGCACTTCCTTGCCGTTCTCGCGGTACAGGGCAACCGGTGCTTTATTGGCATCAAAGGTGATGATGCCGCTTTGGTCAAAGTGGCTGGCGCCGCCGTGCATCAAGGCGTAGGACTGGTCAAAGCCGCGATTGGGTGGGGCGACTTCCTCTTTCACGCCCAGATGCCACTTGCCCGCCATATAGGTGCGGTAGCCATTGTCTTGCAGGACCAAGGGGAAGGGCAGGGCCTGGTCGCTCAGAAAGCCTTCGTAGCCGGGCAGGGCGCGCTGCTGGGGCGTCATCAGTTCGGCCATGCCACCAAAGCCAACCTGGTGGTTGTCCGCGCCTGACATCAGCATGGCGCGGGTGGGGGAACAGAAGGGGGACGCGTAAAAGTCGGTCAGTGCTACGCCGTCTTTGACCAGGGCATCCAGGTTAGGGGTGGAAATTTCCCCGCCAAACGCGCCAATGTCTGAATATCCCAGATCATCGGCCACGATCAGCAAAATATTGGGGCGTTGTTTCTCTGTGGCTGCGTGACTGCTTAGCGTACAGGCGGCCAAAGCCAGGCCCAGCAAGCTGCGCAGTAAATAGCTAGTTTTAGTGCGTCGCATTTTCTTGTGTCTCAATCTAGTTATGTTTGTAGTGACCCTCGTCGTCTGCAGGCCTCCGATGCAAGTCGGAGATGTGTCTCTACATAAAGCCGTGGACGCGAGTGCCATAGGGCGTATTGATGGGTTTTTATACGTAAAACCATCGGGTAACGGATGTGTAGACAGAGCCAGCAACAATGGCCTCACACTTTTGATCTGAGCCGCCGCTGCCAGTCTTTTAGAGGCTTGGCGTGTCTCCCCCAATTCGATTGAACACGAAGCCGCTTGGGGATTTCCAAGACTAAAAAGGTTTGCTTGCATACCTGGAAGGTATGGTGGCTAATATAAGCATTGGAAATCAAGGAACTAGGCTTGCAAGCGGCATGGGCTGTGGTTTTCCCTGATAAGTCCACAAAACGCCCTGAGTGGAGCCTGTTTATTTGACGTAGCCAGGCTTCTGGCATGCGTGAAGGGGGCAGCCATAAAAAAAGCCCCAGCAAGTGGGGCTTTGGTGAGCAGTCTGGAAATTAACGGGCCAGCTTGAACTCGTCGTCGCCCATGAAGGCGTAACGCAAGGCGTCGATCAAGGCCAGGAAATAGGCCAGCGGCGACCAGATGGCAAACAGCACTAGGAATAACAAGCCCATGCCGATCTGGCCCAGGTAAAAGCGGTGCACGCCCAGCCAGCCCAGGAATATCGCCAGCACAATCGCGATCTTGCGGTGGCTGTTGGGCTTGGACATTTCGTCTTTCTTGTTCTTGGAAATCCAGATCACCAGCGGGATGGTAATGATCAAGGCGATCAGCGCCTTGCCCCAATGTACGGTCAGGTAGCGCTGAACTTGCTGCATCAATTCGATGAAGTCATGGAACAGGAATCCCAGGTACGAGGAAATGTAGTGGAAAATGGCCTCGCCAAAGGTCAGGCCCAACATCACGATCAGGAAGATGGCAATGCCCAGAATGATTTTTTGCAGCATGGTGTTTCCGTCAAAAAAACAGCAAGTTCAATAAGTGCGTGCCTGACGCACGGCTTGTTCCCAACTGAGCATCAGGTTTTGGGCTTCATCGCGCGACATGATGGGCTCGAAAACCCGGTCGCATTGCCATAGCGCCGCAATCTCAGGCAGACCTGAATACAGACCGCTGCCCAAGCCCGCCAGATAGGCGGCGCCCAGCGCGGTCGTCTCAATAGTAACGGGACGCACGACAGGCAGGCCCAACAAGTCTGCTTGAAATTGCATCAGAAGATTATTGGCGCAGGCCCCACCGTCCACACGCAGCTCGTGCAAGGCCGGGCCGCCGTTGGCCTGTACATCCCGATTCATGGCTTGCAACACGGCGGCGCTTTGGTAGGCAATGCTGTCCAGAGCGGCGCGGGCAATGTGGGCCATGGTGGAGGCACGTGTCAGGCCGGTAATGGTGCCGCGGGCTTGGGCATCCCAATAGGGGGCGCCCAGGCCGGTGAAGGCAGGGACCAGTCGTACGCCTTGTGCATCCGGCACGCTGCGAGCCAGCTCTTCGACTTGCGCGCTATGTTCCAGTGCGCCCAGACCATCGCGCAGCCATTGGACCACCGCCCCCCCAATAAAGACGCTGCCTTCCAGCGCATAGGCGGGAGCATCGCCATGATGGGCGGCGCTGGTTGCGATCAGGCCGTTATGGGATTGGGGGACTTGCGAGCCACAGTGCATCAACAGGAAGCAGCCTGTGCCATAGGTATTCTTGGCCATGCCGGGTGTTGTGCAAGCCTGGCCGAACAGGGCGCTCTGTTGGTCGCCCGCCACACCACAAATGGGAATGGGGCTACCCAGAATTTCGGGGCTGCAATGGCCAAACTCGGAGGCGGAGCTCTGTACCTGGGGCAAGACGCTGGCCGGGATGTTGAACAGGGCCAGCAACTCATCGTCCCATTGCTGGCTATGAATGTTGTAGAGCAGAGTGCGCGAGGCATTGCTGACATCGGTGGCATGGACTTTGCCGCCACTTAAATGCCAGATCAGCCAGCTATCAATGGTGCCGAAAGCCAGTTCACCACGCGCTGCACGTTCACGGGCGCCGGGTACGGAGTCCAGCAGCCAACGCAGCTTGGAGGCCGAAAAATAGGCATCAATAGGCAGGCCGGTCTTGCCGGTAATGGTGGCTTCGTGCCCTTGTTCGCGCAACTGGGCGCAGAAGTCCTCGGCGCGTCTGTCTTGCCAGACGATGGCCTTGTGCAGGGCCTGCCCGGTTTGCCGATCCCATAGCACTGTGGTTTCACGCTGATTGGTAATGCCAATGGCGTGTATGTCCTGAGGGCGCAGCCCTGCCTGCTCAATCGCTTGCCGGGCGGTTCGGAACTGGGTGTCCAGGATTTCCTGGGGATCATGCTCCACCCAGTCTGTACGCGGGTAGTATTGCTGAGTTTCCTGCTGCGCCTTGGCCAGAATGCGGCCGTCTGCCGCTACCACAAGGCTGCGCGAGCTGGAAGTTCCCTGATCAAGAGCAAGTATGAATGTCATGCGAATGAGGCAGTAAAAGCGGAGCAGACCACAGTGTACTGGCTCTGTGTGCTCTGTGTCCGGTCGCAGAAGGGGACTTGATACGCGAGCAAACAAGTTTCACTGGACGGTAAAAGTTCAGGGGCTAAAATCAGGGTAAATCCCGAGCCAGTCAGTGTTTTTTTCGGGTGTCTGCTAATTTCAGGTCCAAAGCTCATCTTATGACTACATTAAGTTCCCCCTTATTGACCGACAGAGCCCAGATGCTGGGCGCCTTGGCGCGCACCACGCAGGTGGATATGGTCGTGGTGGGTGGTGGTGCTACCGGCTTGGGCGTCGCTCTGGACGCGGCCTTGCGGGGCTTGAGTGTGGTTGTGCTGGAAGCCTGGGACTTTGCCAAAGGCACGTCCTCGCGGGCGACCAAGCTGGTACACGGCGGGGTGCGATACCTGGCCCAGGGCAATGTCAGTCTGGTGCGTGAAGCCTTGCGCGAGCGTATGCATTTGCTCAGCAATGCGCCCCATCTGGCGCAGCGCCTGCCTTTTGTCATGCCCAGCTACAAGTGCTGGGAGACTCCGTTTTACGGGGTGGGCCTGATGGCCTATGACGGTTTGGCGGGGCGCGAGGGGTTGGGTCATACCCAATTTTTGAGTGCTTCCAAGATCCGGCAGCTTCTACCCGGTGCGCGGCAAAGTGGCCTGAAAGGTGGTGTGAAATATTGGGACGGCCAGTTTGATGATGCCCGTCTGGCCTTGGCCCTGGCCCGTACGGCGGCTCTGAATGGGGCCTTGCTCATTAATTACTGTCCGGTTGTGGATGTGATGCACAGCGAGGGCAAGGTCTGCGGGGTGCGCTGCCAGGACAAGGAAAGCGGTCAGACCTACGAGATCCAGAGCACATGCGTGGTCAATGCCACGGGCGTGTGGGTGGATCAGGTGCGACAACTGGATGCGCAGGAAGCCGGGCGTGAGCTGCGCCCTATGGTTTCGCCCAGCCAGGGTGTGCACTTGGTGGTTGATCAGGAATTCCTGCCCGGTGAGCACGCCTTGCTTGTGCCACGGACCAAGGATGGCCGGGTCTTGTTTGCCGTGCCTTGGTTGGGCAAGCTGATTTTGGGCACGACGGATACTCCCCGAGACGATATTCCGCTGGAGCCGCGCCCCTTGGCCCAGGAAGTAGATTTCATTCTGAAAGAGTCCGCGAATTATCTGCAAAAAGCGCCCACCGTGCAGGATGTGCGCAGTATCTGGGTGGGGCTGCGACCGCTGGTGCGCCCTGCAGCCGAGTCGGCCGCGGGGCAGACGCAATCCATCAGCCGGGAACATAGCATTACGGTTAGTGCGAATGGTTTGCTGACAGTTACTGGCGGCAAATGGACGACGTATCGTGCCATGGCCGAAGATGTGCTGGAACGCTGCCAGCAGTCCGGCTTGCTGGGGCCTTTGCCAGCCTGTCGGACTCAGGAGCAACGTTTGGTCGGTGCTTCTTATGTAGGTGACCGGCGTTCTCTGGGGCGTACAGCCGGTCTGGATGCGTATGGCAGCGAGGCCGATTGGGTGCAGACCTTGCCGGGAGCGGATCAGGAATTGGCGCCGGGCTTGAGTGTGGCCATGGTGCGCTTTGCTTGCCGCTTTGAATATGCCCGTACCGTTGAAGACATGCTGGCCCGTCGTTCGCGCCTTTTGTTCCTTGATGCGCGTCTGGCGCAATCGCTTGCCCCAGCGGTGGCGGCAATTATGGAAGAAGAAACCGGGCGCTCGCCCGAGCTGGAGGCCTTTCTGGAACTGGCCGAGCAATACGCCACCGTGCCTACGCGTTAAACGTATGGCAATAAGAAAGGGCCCGTTCATCACGGGCCTTTTTGCTTTTTGCGCTCAATGAAATTGGGCCTGGTGAAAGACCAGACCTGCTTTCTTTCAATGCCTGCGCTGGTTTGCCGATGAGTCAATCAAAGAAAGTGCGAGCTGTTTCAAAGCGTTTGGCGAAATAGGGATTGTCCAGTGAATCAATCCGCACGCGTCCACCACTGGAGGGAGCGTTGATGAATTGTTGCTTGCCTATATAGATGCCTACATGCGAGTTCGGGGTACCCAGCGTATTGAAAAACACCAGATCACCCGGGCGCAGCTGTGAACGACTGACACGCCGGGCCGCGCTGGCCTGGTCGCCGGTGCGGCGTGGAATGGGGGAACTGGATTCCTGGCTGAATACATAGTGCACCAGGCCGCTGCAATCAAAGCCGGTAGACGGTTCGCGTCCGCCGTAGCGGTAAGGCGTATCCAGCAAGGTCAGGGCAGACAGGACTACGGCTGAGCGGCGTTGTTCATCCACACCAATGGGTTTGCCGGCGGGTAGGTGGGACGAGGGCGTGTGCGCACAAGCCGCCAGGATCAGTGTCAGGCACAAGGCAAACAGACGTTGCGTAAAAGCAGCAGGAACCATGGGCTGTTACAAAACGGATGTGGGGGCGGCGGGGAAAGCTGTTACCAGAAGATTATCCGATATTTCGACGCTTTTTAGGCAGCGCGTGAGATGGATCGTCGAAATATGCATTAATTAATGGCTAATGTATGCAACAAAACATAATTTTGATACAGACGCTTTGATCTTTGTCATGTTACATCTCGTTTATAACTACAACATTAAGTGAGCATCTGATAATATTCTGCTGTGTCTTGATACGTTTATTGCATATATTTGATGTTTTCCATGTTTTTAGGGCATTAAAAGAGGGTATGTGTCGGAAACATCGAGAATGTAAAAATTATATTCATGCAATAGATTGCAAGGCATGATACATATTTATGTAACTTTATATATTTTAAATGTGTTTTGTTACAAGAAACTGGCTGATTAACAGATTTACAAGGATGGCTGACATGCCCGTATCGGAAAATTCGCTGCTGAATGATATTCAGGAAGTCAATTTGTCGTACTTGTTACTCGCGCAGCGCCTGCTGCGGGAGAATTTTTCGGCAGGTATGTTCCGTTTGGGCTTCGATACCGATGTGGCAGAGACCTTGTTGCGTCTGTCGCCGGCCCAATTGGTCAAGCTGGCCAGCTCCAGCTCGTTGATTTGCGGCTTTCGCTTCAATGACTACGACCTGCTCACCACCTTGACGCAGGATGTGCTGGGAGGGGTATTGCAGCAGGCCCACTCCACCATTCTTCTGTCACAGCGCGCGACGGCAGAACAAGCCGGTTAAACCGGCTGCGAATTTATTACATCAAGAACTATGGCTATAAAAAGCGTCGCCAAAGAAGCTCAGGAAATTGGGCTTGCTTCCGACATGATTGAGCTGGGGGCGCGTTTGCAGGTCCTGCAAGCAGAAACATCATTAAGCTACGACCGGCTGGCCCGTTTGTACCGTGAAGTCAAAGGCTGCTCGCCACCCAAAGGGATGCTGCCTTTTTCTGTCGACTGGTTCATGACCTGGCTGCCCAATATTCATTCCAGCCTGTTCTACAGCATTTACCAGTTCATGGCCGTGCATACGCCGTGCGATAAAAGCCGTGCACTGGTCGAGGCTTATCGCCTTTACCTGGAGCAATCGTCGGCCGGGCGTCTGGACGTGGGGCCGGATGAAGAGCCCGTGCTGAGTTTTACTCGTGCCTGGATGCTGCTGCGCTTTTTTGATAGCGGTTTGTTGCAGCTGTCCCAGTGCGAGCGCTGCAAGGGGGGCTTTGTGGCCCATGCGCACGATCCTGAATCAGGCTTTATTTGTGCCATTTGCCGTCCGCCACCACGGGCTGGCAAGACCCGTGCCAGCAAGGCACGCAGTACACCTAAATCTCCGGGCGGCAAAAGTCGAAAATCAGAGCCGGTCAAGGAGCCGCAAGCCAGGGTCACGGGGCACGTCAACGCACAGGTAGACGTGCCCATCTAGCAATAGCTTTTGTCGTCAGTGTGCAGCAAAGCCGGATAGATGCTGGTTTTTGATGTGGATCTGATAAGAATCTGAAAGTGTCAAGGCAACTGGAAGCGTCGATCTAGGCTGGAAAAAGGCCATTAACGCGTCGTTTTAGCCCGGTTGCTTGCCGCCATCATTAGCAGCGTGTATTTGAAGAAGGCGTATCCGTGCTTATTATCCTTGGATATATCATTGTTTTCGTCTCCGTTTTCGGGAGCTTTGTGGGGTTGGGCGGGCACTTGGGTGCGCTATACCAGCCTTTTGAATTACTGCTGATTGGTGGCGCGGCCCTGGGGGCCTATTTTGCGTCCAACAGCGGCAAGTCCATCAAGCTGCTGGCCAAAGCGTTGCCGATTGCATTTCGCAGCAGCCCCTACAACAAGCAGTTGTACATGCAGTTGATGGGCATGTTGTCTGTGCTGCTGAACAAGGCTCGACGCGATGGCATGATGTCCATCGAAGCGGATATCGAAAACCCCGAACAAAGTCCCATCTTTGCCGATTACCCCAATGTGGTGAAAGATCCGGCTTTGATGAACTTTGTGTCCGACTACCTGCGTTTGATGATCAGCGGCAATATGAGCTCGTTTGAAATCGAAACGCTGATGGACCAGGATATCGAGACCCACCAGCACGAACGCAACGTGCCGGCACGCGCCTTGCGTGAAGTGGCTGACGCCTTGCCCGCTTTCGGGATTGTGGCGGCGGTGCTGGGTGTGGTGAAAGCGCTGGCCTCCGTAGACCAGCCGCCTGCCGTGCTGGCAGACCTGATTTCCAAGGCCATGGTTGGTACCTTCCTGGGTATCTTGCTAGCCTACGGCTTTGTCGCTCCCTTGGCCGCTACCATCGAACGCCGTACCTCGGATTCGGTCAAGGTGCTGGAGTGCATCAAGGTCACTTTGCTGGCCAATCTGAATGGTTACCCGCCCCAGCTTGCCGTGGAATTTGGCCGTAAAGTGCTGTTTTCCTCCGATCGCCCTTCGTTCCAGGAGCTGGAAGAGCATGTACGTCAGGCCCGCTCGGGTGCTGGTCGCAAAGCCTAAGCGGATGCGTTCATGAGCAATCATAAAGATCGCGTGGTCATCCGTCGCAAGAAGACGGCCCATGCCGAGCATCATGGTGGTAGCTGGAAAATTGCCTACGCTGACTTCATGACGGCGATGATGGCTTTTTTCCTGGTGATGTGGATTCTTTCCCTGGTTCCCAAGCAGGACTTGAAGGAAATTGCCGATTACTTCCGCATGCCCTTGATGGACGCCGTTTCGGGCGGCTATCAGGCCGACTATTCGCGCAGCGTCATTCCCGGTGGCCAGCCCAGCCTGGTTCCCAATCCCCATCCCGGCACGAACAGCAGCCAGGCGGCCGATGATCGCCAGGATGTGGAGCGTCTGGAAGATTTGAAATCGGCTCTGGAAGAACTGATCCGCATCGATCCCGTGCTGAAAGAATTCCGTCCGCAACTACTGCTGGACATGACTCAGGACGGTTTGCGCATCCAGATTATCGACCGTCAAAGCCGCCCCATGTTCTCCACGGGCAGCGCACAGGTGCAGATTTACATGCGGGCCATTTTGCGCTCGCTAAGCGCCCCCTTGAACGAGATGCCTAACCGGATTCTGATTTCCGGCCACACCGACTCGCTGCAGTACGCCAGTGGCGAGCGTTTGTACAGTAACTGGGAGCTGTCGGCCGATCGTGCCAATGCGGCTCGACAGGAGCTGGTGGCTGGTGGTCTGGCCGAGGCCAAGGTCAAGCAGGTCGTGGGTTTGGCCGATAGTGTCAGCCTGGTTAAAGATAACCCCGCCGCAGCCGTAAATCGACGTATCAGCCTGCTCGTGCTCAATAGCCGGGCCGAACGACGCATGGACGAGCAAGCCGCAAGCGGTTCGGAAGAGTTTGATTTGCGCGAAGCCATGCAGGAGACCGAGGGGCCAATCAGTATTCATATTCCCGGTCTGCCTGAAATGCCTTCTGCCTTGCCAGTGGTGCCCTAGGGCTTGTTAACAGGCCCGACGGCCCAGGTGTTTGGGCTGTGCTTTTTGTTTTGTTGTTCTAAGCCATAACCAGGAAGGAAGTGTTCATGAGCTCCGGCGTAGATCTGAGTCAGTTTTACGAAACCTTTTTCGATGAAGCCGATGAGTTGCTGGCGGACATGGAGCGCTTGCTGCTGGAGCTGGATCTGGACGAGCCTGATCGCGATCAGCTCAATGCCATCTTCCGGGCCGCGCACTCGATCAAGGGCGGTGCAGGCACGTTTGGTTGCTTCGGTCAGCTGGCTGAAACTACCCACTTACTCGAAAATCTGCTCGATCTGGTCCGTAATGGCGAGATGCAATTGCGCAAGGACATGATTGACCTCTTTCTGGAAACCAAGGACGTGCTAACCGGACAAGTCAATGCCTACCGCGAGGAACAGGAGCCTGACGAGGAAGCCTATACCCGTATCTGCGCACAATTGAGGCAACTGGCCCTGGAGCAAAAGGGCATTCTGGCAACGGACGCGAAAGGAACCGAAGCGATTCTGCAAGCCGAAGCGGAACCCGAGCCGGAACCGGCCGCCAATACGGATAGCTTGCCACTGTGGGTGTCCATGGGACCGGTATCGGATAAAGATGCGGAGGCGCTGCAACAAGAAATGGAGTTGATGGGCACCATCGTCCATCAAACCCGTGAAGGCGATCGCCTGGATATCTGGGTGGAAACCACAGGTTCAGCGGACGACATCCTGGCCGTTTGCTGCTTTATTCTGAATGCCGATCAGGTGTCGGTAAAACCGGCTGCTGCTCCTGGGCAAGCGGCGGCTCCAGCATCCGCGGCTGCTTCTGCTCCTGCCGCCGCCGTGGTTGTCGAACCCGCCGCTGTCGCTCCGGCCGCTCCAGCACCAGCCCCTGTTGCGGCTGAACCTGAAAAAACCGAAACGCCTGCTCCTGCTGCTGCCCCTAAAGCTGCCGACAAACCCGCCAAGGCCGCGGCTCCCAAAGAGTCCGGTACGATCCGCGTGGGCGTGGAAAAAGTTGACCAGATCATCAACCTGGTGGGCGAGCTGGTCATTACACAAGCCATGCTGGTGCAAACCGCCTCGACGCTGGACCCGGTCGTGCATGATCGCCTGTTAAATGGCATCGAACAGTTGGAGCGCAATGCGCGCGACCTGCAAGAGTCCGTGATGTCCATTCGCATGATGCCGATGGATTACGTGTTCAGCCGCTTTCCGCGTGTGGTGCGTGAAAGCGCGGCCCGCATGAACAAGAAGATTCGTCTGGTCACCAAAGGGCAGGCCACCGAGCTGGACAAGAGTCTGATCGAACGCATTATTGATCCGCTCACGCACCTGGTGCGCAACAGTATCGACCACGGCATTGAAATGCCCGAGGATCGTCTGGCTGCGGGCAAGGAAGAAGAGGGCGTGCTGACCTTGTCGGCCCAGCACCAGGGCGGCCATATCATCATTGAAGTGGTGGACGATGGCGCTGGTCTGAACCGCGAACGTATTTTGAAGAAAGCCATGTCTTCGGGCCTGCCGGTCACCGAGACCATGCCGGACGACGAAGTGTGGCAACTGATTTTTGCCCCCGGCTTTTCCACCGCCGACAAAGTCACGGAAATTTCCGGACGTGGTGTGGGCATGGACGTGGTGCGACGTAATATCCAAAGCATGGGCGGCCATGTGCAGCTGTACTCGCGCGCAGGCAAGGGAACGACCACCCGTATTGTTTTGCCGCTGACGCTGGCGATTCTGGACGGCATGTCGGTACAGGTGGGCAATGAGGTGTTCATCCTGCCGCTGGCTCACGTAACCGAATCCATGCAGCCCACTGAAGAACAGTTGCGCAGCGTCACCGATACCGATCACGTCATGTTTGTACGTGGCGAGTATCTGCCCCTGATTTCCCTGCGTGACATCTTCTCGGTTGAAGGGGCCGAGACCGATGTGACTCGTGCGATTGCCGTTATCTTGCAGGCTGAAGACATGCGCTTTGCCTTGCTGGTCGATCATCTGATTGGTCAGCATCAAGTCGTGGTCAAGAACCTGGAAGCCAATTATCGAAAAATTCCGGGTATTTCTGCTGCCACCATTTTGGGCGATGGCAGCGTAGCCCTGATTGTTGATGTTTTTGCCTTGCAACGTCTGGCGCGGGACCCCGCCTCGACGTGGGCCTGATTATTCGGAGATCTTTATGTCCAACGACTTTACTTCCCACTCCGAAGCTGCCGAGGCTGGCGGCAAGGAGTATCTGGTATTTACTCTGGGCGACCAGGAATACGGCATCGATATTCTGAAAGTTCAGGAGATCCGGGGCTACGACTCCCAGACCGTCACTCGTATCGCCAACGTGCCCAATTTCATCAAGGGCGTTACCAATCTGCGTGGCGTAATTGTTCCTATCGCAGACTTGCGGGTGCGTTTCAACATGGAACGGGTGGAGTACGACCACCAGACCGTCGTGGTGATTCTGAACTTGCACGACCGCGTAGTGGGTGTGGTGGTGGATGGTGTCTCGGATGTACTGGTGCTGCAATCGTCCCAGATCAGCGCTGCCCCCAGCTTCGGCACCGCCTTCTCGACCGAGTACCTGACCGGTATCGGTACGCTGGGCGAACGTATGCTGATTTTGGTGGATATTGAAAAACTGATGACCAGTGAAGAGATGGCTCTGGTTGACAGCGCAGTGGCCTGATCGCCCGAGTCTGCAAAGACTTGCCAGGCGGGGACTTGTTTAACGGGTCCTTCAAGGAATGTTCGGGCCGGGGGAGGCGTCACAAGCGCCTCTGATGTTCGGATCTACTCTAGACAAGGTGCTTGCAATGCTGGATGGATTACGTTTAGCCAATCTGAAGGTGCGGACCAGTCTGATTCTGGTACTGGTGTTTTTTTTAGCAATGCTGGTGGCAGGTGCCGCTCTGGGGATTTTGTCCCTGCGCGCCAATAACGGTGCGCTGCAAAGCATCGTGGTCAATCAGCGTGTAGGCTCGGCCATGTATCAGGCCATCGAGCGCTACAAAGAGACTCAAACCCTGATTGGACGAGCGGCCATCAGCTATGTGGTCAGCAATGATCTGCAAAACCAGGACTTGATGGCCGAGTGGAGCGATGTGGCTCCCAAAACCTCGGCGATCAGCTCGGCAACCCGGGATGCCCTGGATGCCACGCGCAAGCAGTTTGAACTGGCCCAGGAAGCCTTCTTTGAATACCAGGGTGTTGCCACCCAACTGGAAGGCACCAACGATTACTACCAGCGTGTCGATGCGGCGTTCATGTCCCTGATGCAAGGTGGCGTGCTGCCCTTGATCGCCTATCTGGAGCAAGGTGATATTGCGGGTTTCCGCAGCTATGTGGCGACTACCACCAAGTTCCTGGAAGAGGATCTGTACAGCGCCTTGAACACCTTGCAGGAAGCTCAGCAGCGTTCTATCGACTCGCAATACCAGAAAGAAAACGACCAGTACAACATGGTGATCCGCCTGGTGGGTCTGGCCATGGTGCTTTGTCTGTTTATCTCCTTGGCCGTGTATGTGTTCTTGAATCGCATGGTGTTGCGCCCCTTGCGTCAGGCCGGTGCGCACTTTGATCGCATCGCCAGCGGGGATCTGACCCAGCGCGTGGAAGTGAAGTCCACCAATGAAATTGGTGTGCTGTATGACGCCGTGCGTCGCATGCAGGGCAGCTTGCAGTCCATGGTGCAGACCGTGCGCCAGGGCGTGGAAGAGATCACTTTTGGCTCGCATGAAATCTATGTGGGCAATACGGACTTGAGCAGTCGCACGGAAGAGCAGGCCGCCTCCTTGCAGCAGACTGCGGCCAGCATGGAGCAGTTGGCCAGCACGGTTCGTCAGAACTCGGACAATGCCCAGCAAGCGGATCAGGTTGCCAAGAATGCTTCCGAAGTGGCTCTGCGCGGTGGCCAGGCGGTCTCTACCGTGGTGCAAACCATGGAAGACTTGTCGGCCAGTTCGGGACAGATTGCCCAGATCGTGAACGTGATCGACGGCATTGCCTTCCAGACCAATATTCTGGCCTTGAACGCCGCGGTGGAAGCCGCCCGTGCAGGCGAGCAGGGCAAGGGTTTTGCGGTGGTGGCCGGTGAGGTACGCAGTCTGGCCCAGCGCAGTGCGCAAGCGGCGCGCGAGATCAAGGGCTTGATCGAGCAGTCGCTGGCCAAAGTGAAAGAAGGGACTCGACAGGTGGATGAGGCGGGCAAGGTGGTCATGGAAGTGGTCAGCTCGGTACAGAGCGTAACGACCATCATGGCGGAAATCTCCTCGGCTTCAAACGAGCAGTCCGAAGGAATTGAGCAGGTGAACCGGGCGGTTGCGCAAATGGATGTGGTTGTGCAGCAGAACGCGGCCCTGGTCGAGCAGGCTACCGCTGCGGCGGGCTCCTTGCAGGATCAGGCGACCCGTTTGTCCGATGCGGTGTCGGCGTTCAAAGTCAGTGCGCAAGACATTATTGATGATCCGTTTGAAGCGCCCGAGCCGGAACGATTACGTTCTACCGAGCGTCTGTCGGCGGGGCCTTTTAGCGGGACCTTGGCCAGCCTGTAGTTATATGAGCACATCTGTGGAACCTTTTGTTTATACATTGCCCTCGATCCCGCAAGCCTCGAGGGCCGACTGTGAGCGAGCCGCGCGCTTGCTCAAGTCGTATGCGGGCATCATCTTAGGTACCCACAAAGAAGATATGGTGGCCCGCACGCTGGGTATGCGCAGTCAGAACGCGGGCATGCGCGAGGTACGCCAGTACCTGGATATTCTGGAACAGGACACGCATAGCCAGGAGTGGCAGGACTTCGTCAACGCTTTCACCATCAATCACACCGCGTTTTTTCGGGAGCAACATCACTTCGATATTCTGGGCAAGTTTGTCAGTACACGCGGCAAACCCCTGGATATCTGGTGCAGCGCCGCCTCTACGGGCGAGGAAGCGTATTCCATTGCCATGACGGTGCGCGAACACTGCCCTTCACCGGATGTGAACGTATCCATTCTGGCTAGTGATATTGACTCGGCAGCCTTGGACAAGGCCCGTCAGGGCGTGTATACCCTGGAGCGCATTCAGCCCGTGCCCGATTTGTGGCTGCCGCGTTACTTTCAGCGTGGCGTGGGCGCTCGCAAGGGGCTGGCACGCGTCAAGCCCGTGTTGCGCAATATGGTGGAGTTTGAGGAGTTCAATCTGGTGGGGCCGGCCTGGCCGTCTTCCAGCCGTTTTGATGTGATCTTCTGTAGAAACACCATGATTTATTTTGATCGTGATGATCAGACACGCATTCTGGAGCGCTTTGCCGCCGTCACCAAGCCTGGCGGACTGCTGTTTGTGGGGCATTCCGAGAACTTCTCCTATCTGACCAAGGCCTTTCGTTTGCTGGGTCAGACGGTGTATGTCCGGAACTAGGGCCCATTAGTTTCACCCCGCCCCAAGCTCTGTTGGCGTTTGAAATCGGGATTATGAGTAGCATGAAGAAAATTCGAGTTTTGTGTGTAGACGATTCCGCCCTGGTGCGCAGCCTGATGGTGGAAATTATCAACAGTCATGCGGATATGGAAGTGGTGGCCGTGGCCCCCGATCCGCTGGTGGCGCGCGAGCTGATCAAAGAACACAATCCGGATGTGCTGACGCTGGACGTCGAGATGCCGCGCATGGACGGGCTGGACTTTCTGGAGCGACTGATGCGCTTGCGTCCCATGCCCGTGGTGATGGTGTCCTCGCTGACCGAGCGCAATTCGGACGTGACCTTGCGTGCCCTGGAGCTGGGCGCGGTGGACTTTGTGACCAAGCCCAAGCTGGGCCTGCGTGATGGCTTGCTGGATTACTCGGATCTGATTGCCGACAAGATCCGCGCCGCTTCCATTGCGCGTCCACGTCGTGCGACCCCGGCCCCGGCAGGGTCGGCCCCGGCTCGTCGCCTGACGCACAACTTTTCGACCACTGAAAAACTGATCATGATCGGTGCATCCACTGGCGGCACCGAGGCCATTCGCCAGGTGCTGGAGCCTTTGCCGGCCAATTGTCCGGCCATCATGATTACCCAACATATGCCAGCCGGTTTCACGCGCTCGTTCGTGAACCGTCTGGATGGTCTGTGTTCCATGCAGGTGCACGAGGCCGAAGATGGTCAGCGCGTGTTGCCCGGCCATGTGTATCTGGCTCCCGGTGGCGTGGCGCACATGAAGCTGGCCCGCTCGGGTGCCAACTATGTGGTCAAGCTGGTGGACAGTGAACCTGTCAACCGCCACCGGCCCTCGGTTGATGTGCTGTTTCACTCTGCCGCCGAGCTGGCCGGACGCAATGCCGTGGGTGTCATTCTGACCGGCATGGGCAAGGACGGCGCGCAAGGTTTGCTGGCCATGAAACAGGCCGGTGCCATGACTTTTGCCCAGGACGAAGCCACCAGCGTGGTCTTTGGCATGCCGCGTGAAGCCCTGCAAATTGGCGCGGCGGACATCGCCTTGCCCCTGGGGCAGATCAGCGAACGAATTCTGGCCAGTGTGGGGGCCTTTGGGCACCGTGTATAAACGGTCCTGAACGCACTGGCATGCTACTCATTTGGAGAATGTAAATGGTACAAAAAAATATAAAAATTCTCGTCGTCGATGACTTTCCCACCATGCGCCGGATCATCAAGAACCTGCTCAAGGATCTGGGATACGAGAATGTAGACGAAGCAGAAGATGGTCAGATGGGCCTGGAAAAACTGCGCAACGGCAATTTCGAGTTTGTGGTCTCTGACTGGAATATGCCGAATCTGGATGGGCTGGAAATGCTCAAGCAGATTCGTGCCGATGCCAACCTGTCCTCTTTGCCTGTGCTGATGGTGACCGCCGAAGCCAAGAAAGAGAACATTATTGCCGCCGCCCAGGCGGGCGCCAATGGCTACGTCGTCAAACCCTTTACCGCCGCAACTCTGGAAGAGAAGCTGAACAAGATCTTCGAGAAAATGGCCGGTTAATACGGAGTACGTCATGGATCCACAGCAAACACCGAATCATCCCGACCCCCAAAGCGTACCGGTTGATCTGGTCTACCGCATCGCCAATCTGACCCGCCTGCTGCGGGAAAGCATGCGCGAACTGGGTCTGGATCAGGCCATTAAAGATGCCGCGCACGCGATTCCGGATGCCCGTGATCGTCTGCACTATGTGGCTCGCATGACTGAGCAGGCCGCCAACCGGGTACTGAACGCGGCCGAGCAGGTGCGTCCTTTGCAGGAGTCCTTGCAAGAGGACGCCCAGGCCCTGGATGCCGAATGGGAACAGTGGTTTGAACAGCCTCTGGACCAGGACCAGGCCCGCGAACTGGTCAAGCGTACCCGCGGCTTCTTGCGCGATGTGCCCGTCAAGGCCCAGCAGACGCAGGACAATCTGCTGGAAATCATCATGGCCCAGGACTTTCAGGATCTGACCGGGCAGGTGATCACGCGCATGCTGGGTGTGGTTGGCACCATCGAGACCGAACTGGTCCAGGTGCTGGTCGATAATGTCCCCACAGAAAAACGCGAAGAAACTCAAAGCCTTATCAACGGCCCAGTGGTCTCGCCGGTAGCCTCGGAAGTGGTCACCAGCCAGGACCAGGTGGACGACTTGCTGGCGAATCTGGGCTTTTGATCCTCGCCCAAATTCGATCATCGCGTTCGCTTCAGAAAGGCGCTGCACCTTGCAGCGCCTTTTTGCTTGTGGGGAACAGCCTGCTTTTATCGGGCTTTCTCCGCGCTATCAGAGCCGTGGTGCTCTTTTAGAATGACCCCGCGGCCTGCAGTGCGAACGCGACATTCGTGCTGGGCGCGTGATTCATTCTTTCAATTCCTGCGTCTTGGCAGTCCATGGCAGAAGACAGCGATCTCGAAAAAACAGAACCGGCCTCACCCCGGCGCCTGGAAAAGGCGCGGGAAGAAGGGCAGGTGGCGCGTTCCAGAGAGCTGACGACATTCCTGATGCTGCTGGCCGGGATTGGCGGAATCTGGGCCGGGGCCAGCTATTTGTACGAGACTTTTGGCGGCATTGTGCGTCGCAGCGTCTGGTTTGATCCGCGCGTAGCGCACGATCCCAGCGCCATGGTGGTGCAGGCGGCCGGTCTGGCAGGCGAAGCATTAAAAGGTCTGGCACCGCTGTTCCTGCTGCTGGTTGTGGTCGCGATCTTTGCCTCTATCGCCCTGGGCGGCATGAGCTTTAGCGGCAAGGCCTTGCAGCCCAAGTTCGAGCGCATGAATCCGGCCAAGGGCATCAAGCGCATGTTTTCCATGCAGACCGTGATCGAGCTGATCAAGACCCTGGCCAAAGCCGGTCTGGTGGGTTCGGTGGCGGTGTATGTGATCTGGACCGAGCGCGAGCAGATGACGGCCCTGATGTATGTGCATCCCACGGCGGCCATTGCCACGGGAATGACACTGATCATCAAGTGTTGTGCCCTGATCGCCGCCAGCTTGCTGGTGATTGTCTTGATTGATGCGCCCTGGCAGTTGTGGAGCTTTTACAAAAAGCTGCGCATGTCGCGCCAGGATGTGAAAGAAGAACATAAGGAAAGCGAGGGTGACCCGCATGTGAAAGGGCGCATTCGGCAGCAGCAACGGTCCATGGCCCGTTCGCGCATGATGTCCCAGGTGCCGGGGGCCGATGTGGTGGTTACCAACCCTACGCATTATGCGGTGGCCTTGAAGTATCAGGACGGCAAGGGCGGTGCCCCCCGTGTGGTTGCCAAAGGCACGGGGCTGATTGCTGCCAAGATTCGCGGGCTGGCCGCCGAGCACAAGGTGGCCATGCTGGAGGCGCCTGCGCTGGCACGGGCCTTGTACTTCAACGTGGAGCTGGAGCGCGAGATTCCTGTGGATTTGTACTCGGCCGTGGCCGAAGTGCTGGCCTGGGTTTATCAGCTTCGTAACTGGAACAAGGGGCAGGGCGAGCGCCCGATCATACCCACCCGATTGAAAGTGCCAACTGGCATGGATGAAGGGCCACTGCGTTCGCGCAAACACTAAAAGCAATGAACAATTTTTTTGCCTTACTGAAACAAAACGGTGGTCAACACGCCCGGCTTTTAGCCGGTCCGGTGCTGATCCTCATGGTCATGGCCATGATGATTCTGCCCTTGCCACCGTTTCTGCTGGACCTGCTGTTTACCTTTAACATCGCCCTGGCCGTCATGATTCTGCTGGTGGCCATGTTCACCAAAAAGCCGCTGGACTTTGCTGCTTTCCCGGCAGTGCTGCTGTTTGCCACCTTGTTGCGCCTGGCTTTGAATGTGGCCTCGACGCGAGTGGTACTGATGAACGGCCACAAAGGCCCGGATGCTGCCGGTCAGGTGATTGAGGCTTTTGGCCACTTTCTGGTGGGCGGTAACTTTGCCGTTGGTCTGATCGTGTTCGTGATTCTGGTCATCATCAACTTTGTGGTGATTACCAAGGGTGCTGGCCGTATTGCGGAAGTGGGGGCACGCTTTACCCTGGACGCCTTGCCGGGCAAGCAGATGGCCATTGATGCCGACTTGAACGCTGGCCTGATTGGCGAAGACGATGCCCGTCGTCGCCGTACCGAGGTTTCGCAGGAAGCCGAGTTTTACGGCTCCATGGACGGTGCCAGCAAGTTTGTGCGCGGGGACGCGGTGGCGGGCTTGCTGATCATGGTCATCAACGTGATTGGCGGTCTGATTATTGGTGTCCTGCAGCATGACTTGTCTTTTTCGGAAGCCGGTCGCGTTTACACCTTGCTGACCATTGGTGACGGCCTGGTCGCCCAGATTCCAGCCCTGATCATTTCTACTGCCGCCGGTGTGGTGGTGTCGCGAGTGGCGACGGATGAAGACGTGGGCCAGCAAATGGTCAGCCAGCTTTTCCGCAATCCCATGGTGCTGTACATCACCGCCGGTATTCTGGGTTTGATGGGTTTGATTCCCGGCATGCCCAATCTGGTGTTCCTGCTGCTGGCCGCGATATTGGGTGCTGGAGCCTGGATGATGCAAAAGCATCAGCTCGAACAGCAGCAGCAAGCCAGCGAACCCAATGATGAAGTCCTGGCCGCAGCCGATTCTGCCGCCAGTGAAGCCAGTTGGAATGATGTGTCCATGGTGGACCCGCTGGGTCTGGAAGTGGGTTATCGCCTGATCTCTTTGGTGGACCATGCGCAAAACGGCGAGCTGCTGCATCGTATCCGCAGCTTGCGTAAAAAGTTCGCACAGGAAGTGGGCTTTTTGCCGCCTGTGGTTCATATTCGGGACAATCTGGAGCTCAAGCCCAACGACTATCGCATCCTGTTGGCCGGGGTGGAAATTGGCCGGGGTACCGCCACGCCAGGGCAGTGGCTGGCCATTGATCCCGGTGGCGTCACCATGAAGCTGCCCGGCACACCTACCACGGACCCGGCCTTTGGCCTGCCCGCCGTGTGGGTGGATGTCAGCATGCGCGAGCAGGCCCAGATCGCGGGCTACACCGTGGTGGATGCCAGCACGGTGATTGCCACGCATATCAACCACTTGCTGCATCGCCACGGGGCCGATTTGCTGGGCCGTCAGGAAGTGCAGCAATTGCTGGATCACGTGGGCCGCGAAGCGCCCAAGCTGGTCGAAGATTTTGTACCGCAAACCTTGTCCCTCAGCCTCTTGCTCAAGGTCTTGCGTGGTCTGTTGGCTGAAGATGTGCCGATTCGCGATATGCGTAGCATTGTGGAAACGCTGGCTGAACACGCACCGCGCATTCTGGCTCCCGGCGCGGTTCAGCCCGGCCAGGAGGCTGGCGAATTGCTTGCGGTTCTGCGCGTGGCCTTGGGACGCGCTATTGTGCAGCAGTGGTTCCCTGGCGAGGGCGAATTGCGTGTGATTGGTCTGGATGCCCGTCTGGAGCGGGTCATGACGCAGGCGCTGACCAGCAGTGGTGCGCTGGAACCAGGTCTGGCCGAGTCGGTACTGACTGATGCCATGCGTGCGGCCCAGTTCCAGGAGGAACATGGGGATCCGCCCGTGCTGGTTGTGCCGCCTGTTTTGCGGGCCACCTTGTCGCGTTTCTTGCGTCACCACATCCCACAACTGGGTGTCTTGTCCAACGCTGAAATTCCTGAAGAACGCATCCTTCGGGTCACCACCATTATTGGTCAGTCTGAATGAATATAAGTCGCTTTTTTGGTAGTACCAGCCGGGAGGCCATGCGTCAGGTGCGCATCGCTTTGGGCCCCGATGCCTTGATTGTGTCCAACCGTCGCGTGAATGGCGGGGTGGAGATTCTCGCTACCGATTCCAGCTCCGTTCCCGGTGGTGCCACTGAACGTGCACCCATGCCCAGCAGCACACCGCATCAGGCCGCTGGCATACGTCAGCAGGAGATGGCCCCGCCACCGGCCGCCGACAATGTGATGGGTGCGATTGGGGCATTGCGTGGTGCCCTGGAAGGCCGCATGGACGATCTGGTCTGGAGTCACCAGATGCGGCGCTCGCCTGTAGCGGTAAATCTGTTTCAGAGTCTTTTATCGCAAGGCTTCAGTACTGCCTTGTTGCGTGCCATGCTCAAGCGCTTGCCCGAAGAACTGGGCGCGCGGGCGGCCTTGCAATGGGTGCGGACCGAGCTGGAAACCCATTTGCCGGTACTGCGTTCCGAGGACTCCTTGTGGCAGCCCGGCTTGGCCTTGGCTCTGGTGGGCCCCACGGGTGTGGGCAAGACCACCACGCTGGCCAAACTGGCTGCGCGTGCTGTGCGCCGTTTTGGTCCCGATAAGGTCGTTTTGCTGACGACTGACACCTATCGGATCGGTGCGCACGAGCAACTGAAAATTTATGGCGATCTGATGCGGGTAGCCGTGCATATTGTTCAGGACGTGGCGCAACTGCGTAGCGTGATGCTGGGGGTGCGGCCCGATCAGGTGATCCTGATCGACAATATGGGCATCAGCCAGCGCGACCGTTATGTGCGAGAACAAGCTGCATTGCTGGCCAGTGCCGGACGCCGGGTGCAACGCTTGCTGGTCCTGAACGCTGCCAGCCAGGGCGATACCTTGGATGAGGTCGCCCGCAGCTACACGCAAGATGGTGGCACACCGCTAAGCGGTTGCATCATCTCCAAAGTGGACGAGGCGATCAAGCTGGGTGGGCCGCTGGATACGGCCATTCGCTTCAAGCTGCCTATTCATTACGTGTCCAACGGCCAGAAAGTGCCCGAGGATTTGCGTTTCATGAGTGCCGCCGAACTGGTCGACTCTGCCTTGCAGGTGCGCGAGAACCAGCGCCCCTTGTACGCGCCCAGTTCCGGTGATCTGGCTGCCTTGCTGGAAAGCGGTGGCCAGTCCGCCCAGGAGCAACAGGCTGAAGAAGAACGCCGTGCGCGTGTCTTGCCGCGTTTGTTGTCGGCTGCCTCTGCGGGTGGCCCTATCGCCCTGGAGCAGGCCCGTCGTGCAGCCGCCGACCTGGACGAGCGTCTGGCCTGCGCGGAAGCCTACGATTTCTGGCGCGATCTGCATGCCCACAATGCCCCTGTTCAGGATGGGGCGGCGGCACAGCGTGCCGAAGGCCTGATGCGTGCCGCGTGTCAGGAAGTCAGTGAGGGCAATGTGTCCCGCTTGCTGGTGATCCATGCCGATCATCAGCTTGCCGGTAGCCAGGAGCAATGCTCGTTCAGTTTCCTGTTCAGTCCCAAGGGGCAGGCCTTGAGCGTGCCGTATTATCAACGCCAAACGCCCTCCCAATGGTCGGATGTACGGGGCGTGCGCAGCATGGAACGGCCGGGCCCGACACAGGCACTGAACCAGGCCATGCAGGTCTTGAATGCCCAGGCCCAACCGGTAAACTTGCTGCATATTTTTGAAGGTGGTTCGCCCACCATGTGGCGTCAATGGGCTGATATGGAAGCCGACTGGCTGGCCCTGATTCCGGGTGCGACCTCCTTGTGGCACAAGGACGGCAAGACCACGCCTAATGCCCTTGGCAAACAGCTGGCCTTCCACGCGATTCCCGATCTGGCAGCACGCTTGCATCTGGAAACGTTGGGCCGCGCCAAGCAGGGTGAAATCGCCCTGTGGTACGCCGTCGAGCCGGTGCAGTTGCGACAACGCAATGCCGAGCCTGTGCATCTGGACCTGATCATTCTGCGCACCGTGCGTCGTCACGACGGCAAAGTGTTGAAAACCCGTTTTGCCTTGATGCACCAACGCGCAGGCTCCGAGGCCATCGCCCCGGCCAGTCTGGCCTGCTACATGATGCTGCGTAGCGAAGTGCAGGAAATGGCGCGCTTGCTAAGCACTGTGCGTGGCATTTTGCCTACCAGCAATTCCGAGTTTGAAGAAGAACTCAACTTGCTGGCCGCCGCCCAATTGACGCTGGCCGCCTGGGATTTGCTGCAGGCACCGGACAATCTGGGTGTGCGACAACTCAGCGCACGCTTGCTGGGCAAACCGGGGCTGAAGTCCAGCCACGCGGTTGATGCGCTGGTGAAGATGCTGGTGTTGAAGGAAGCGATGAGCTAAATCCAGCAAGATTGAAAAAGCCCGCCGTGTGGCAGGCTTTTTTATGTCTGTCAGAGCGCAGCTTTGGCTTGGCCCTAAACCTTCAAGCTCAAGGACGACTGCGTATTCTGCGTTTTGCCGGACGCGTCGTAAAAGGTATTGCGTCCCGTGAAGGCTTCCAGGGCATCCAGGTTTTGCTGGGTGTCGACCAAAAAGGTATCCACCAGAATGCGGTTGTTGTCGCTGGCGTTGCGTACTTTCTCGCTCAGTTCGATCAGTTGGTCCAGCTCGTGTTCCAGTTCGTCTTCTTCGGCGGCATAGCGCAGGCCCTGGATGTTGTTTTCCAGCTCGCGCTCTTGCAGGAGCTGGGCGCGAGCCTGGTCCTGTTGCTCGATACGTTCAACCAGCTGATATTTGCGCAGGGTGATCTGGGCCAGTTCTTGTGGCTCGAAGCTGCGCAGCAGCAGGGTGTTTTCTTCTGCCAGTAGCTGCTCGAAGTCCAGCAGGGTTTGGCGTTGATCGGCAAGACAGGTTTGCAAAGACATGGCCGTTTCAGGTGAGTTACTTGAGAAGATCGCGCACAGAGGCAATCAGGGAGTCGGCGATCCGACTGGTGTCAATTTTGAGCTCGCCGGCTGCAATGGCCTCGCGCAAGGCCTCGACTTTTTTCATGTCGACATCGGCACTGCTGTCTTGCAGGGAATTGAGCTGGCGGGCTGCAGCGCTGAAGTCCACTTCGTTGGTGCTGCTGCTGTTGTTGTACGCGTGGCGCGCACGAGGGGATGCCGTGCTGCGTTCTGCGGCAGACGTTTCAGCAAGGGGTGTCTTGAGGGGGGAGGGGCTGATCTTCACGTGTTTCTCCGTGCGGCCTGTTCTTTGCGTTGATCTTGTAACGGCGCTCTGGACGCAAACTTTAGCATGCTCATCCGATTTAGTTTAGAGAACGACCTGAACCGTGGATGCATCCAGTACCGTGGCGGAAATCACTTGCCCCGAACTGGCCTTGATCTGAATCTGGGTGCCTGGTGAGCCGCTTTGCAGGGCCTGGCCCTCGCCGGTCGCTACAAAACCCATACCGCGCGCAATGGTGCGCACCATCTGGCCGCGTGTTACCGACTGCGGGTCGCGCAGAGCCGAAGCCCGTATCGCATTGCCCAAAGGAATACGCTGGCTGGCGACATACCCGATGATCTGGTTGGGATCAATGACCACGCCATTGGCCAGAGCCAGCAAATCCCCCTCGCGCTCGAGCAGATCGTCCTGATGAATGGTCTCGCCCGGATTGATGCGGCGGTTGGTGACGTAATAGTGTCCCTGAATAGACAAGGTGGCGCTGATGGAGGTGCTCCAGCTTTGTGGGCTCAGGCAGCGCACGCCAACACTCATGCGCGATCGCAGGCGTTGACCGCTGGGCAGAAATATCTGGTTCTGGGTGCAGGCAGGCATGGCGTTCAGACGCGCGCTATCCAGGGTGATGGTGGCGATACCGGGATACATCTGCGCCAGCTTGAGCAGATAGTCCTGCGCCTGGTCCTGCATGGCTTGCACGCTCAGCGCCTGAACGCTCTCTTGAGCGCGCACGTTCGCTGTTGCACCCAGGGCGAACAGGCATACGCAGATCAGGAGTCTATATAAGGTCATGACTGAATTTTACGGACTCAGTCGCCAGGTCAAGAGCTGAACTGGCCGATAAATTGCGTTTTGTTCCCTGATTTGTGAAGCAGTGCCTCTGGCTACCATTCTGTTATGGCGGTGAAAAGGCGTGCGCGCGTTCACCTGGATCTCAAACTTGAACACAGAATATTGGCTTGACTCCATGATTGATCGCATCGGTGAGCACCTGAAGTTTTACCAGACGGCCCTGGCTGTGCGCCAGGAGCGCCAGGAGGTGCTGGCCTCCAATATTGCCAATGCCGACACGCCTAACTACAAGGCCAGGGATATGGACTTTACGGCCACCTTGAAGGCCGCTTTAGGGGGGCAGGGCCAGATGGCTTTGCCCAATACCAGTTTGTCCTTGACCTCGGCCCGTCATATTCCCGCCCAGGCAACCCGTCCGCCCAGCACGGACGAGTTGCTCTATCGCGTTCCTGTACAACCTTCTCTGGACGGCAACACGGTCGAGATGGATGTGGAGCGCATGCAATTTGCCGATAACACCTTGCACTATCAAAGCACGATCAACCTGGCTTCCCAGCGCTTGAAAGGCTTGATGGCGGCCTTGCAACAGTAATAGCGAGTCTTCATGTCCAGTTTCAGTATTTTCCAGATTGCCGGTTCTGCTCTGACGGCACAATCGCAGCGCTTGAACGTGTCGGCCAGCAACCTGGCTAACGCCGATAGCGTGGTTGGACCCGATGGCCAGCCCTACAAGGCCCGCCAAGTGGTGTTTCAAATGACTCCTCAGGGCAACAGCCCCGTGGGTGGCGTGCAAGTGGTGGGCGTGCAGGAAAGTGATGCGCCCGGCCGTTTGCAATATGACCCCGGCAATCCCTACGCCGACGAACAAGGCTATGTGACTCTGCCCAATGTGGATGTGGTGGCCGAGACCGTCAATATGCTGGCTGCGTCGCGCTCCTATCAGGCCAATGTGGAAGTGGTGAACACCTCCAAGAATCTGATGTTGCGCACCTTGACCATTGGCCAGTAAGCCGGTTTACGGAAGATAGAACATGAGCACAGTCAATAATGATCGCACCGCCCTGGACCCCACTGCAGGGACCATGGCTGGTGTGGATGCCCGCAACAAAAGCGCCATGGCGGAAACGGAAGACCGCTTTCTGACCATGCTGATTACGCAGCTGCGTAATCAGGACCCGCTCAACCCCATGGATAACGCCCAGGTCACGACCCAGATGGCGCAAATGTCCACGGTGGCGGGGATTCAGCAATTGAATAACACCTTGCTGGCTGTGGCCGGGCAAATGGACGTCAGTCAGTCCATGCAGGCCGCCAATCTGATCGGCAAGCAAGTGCTGGTGCCGGGCTCGAAAGTGTCCCTGGGGACCAGCCAGGATGGCGAGAAAGTGGCCATGCCCTACGGCATTGATCTGGTCAGCGGAGCGACTTCGACCGTGGTTCAGATCAAGGATAGCAGCGGCAAAGTGGTTCGTGAATACGATCTGGGCGCCAAAGACGCGGGCGTGTACTCGTTGGAGTGGGACGGCCTGGATAACGATGGTTCACCGCTGGCCGACGGTTCGTACACCGTCAGTGTCTTGGCCAGTAATGACGGCACGGCCGTCACAGCCAGCCCATTGACGCATGGCAAGGTCGATAGCGTGGCTTACACCTCCAGCGGTTTGATGCTGGACCTTGGCCTGGCGGGTTCGTTCTCCCTGCTGGATATACGCAAAATCATGTAAGCGCCGCTTGCCCCAACAGCGGGCTGGGCCAACACGACATTAAAAGGAAAGTTCATGAGCTTCGGACAAGGATTGAGTGGCTTGAACGCCGCCTCCCAAAACCTGGATTCTATTGGTAATAACATCGCCAACTCGGGCACGGTGGGCTACAAGGCCTCGACCGTGCAGTTTGCGGACGTGTATGCCAACTCGCGCATCGGTCTGGGTGTGCAGGTATCGCGGGTCAGCCAGCGTTTCTCGGTAGGTAACGTCAGCAACTCGGGTAACCAGTTCGACATGGCGATTGACGGTGCAAACGGTTTGTTCCGCCTGGAGCAAAGTAACGGCGCTGTCCTGTTCTCGCGCAATGGCCAGTTCTATCCGGACAAGGCGGGCTATCTGGTTAACGCCCAAGGTCATTACCTGACCGGTTACGGCCCAGGTGGTAGCCAGCTGGAGCGCTTGCAAGTGCCTTCGGCCAACGTGCCTCCCAAAGCCACGACAGCCCTGGATTTCAAGCCCAACCTGCCCGGCGGTGCCGAAGCAATTCCAACGACCAAAACACAGCAAAAAGTGGATGCCAACGGTGATCTGGTATTCAAGCCCAAACTGGATGCCAACGGTAATCCTGAAATGACTCCCAAGCTGGACGGTAATGGTGATCCCGTTCTGGATGGCAGCGGTAACCCCGTCATGGAGCCCGTGATGGAACCAGACATGGAAACCGTTGCGGTCAATGTGTTTGATCCCAAAGACCCCACCACTTACAGCAACGCATTCAGCTACTCCGTCTACGATTCGCTGGGTAACAGCCACGAGGTTTCCCAATACTTCGTCAAGCGCCCCGCCAATGCGGCCGGTGAGAGTGTGTGGGACGTGTATTACATGGAAGGCAGCACGCCCTTGTCGCCTGCCAGCGCGACCCTGACCTTTAACGGTTCAGGCGTGATGACCAGCCCCAATCCGGCTACCGTCAATCTGACACTGGCCAATCCCGGTGGCAATGCGTCGCCAGCGGATGATCTGGTGTTTGATGTGCGTTACACCGGCACCACCCAGTTCGGTGGCGAGTTTGCCAAGGGCAAGCCTTACCAGGATGGTTACGCCACGGGTGAGTACGCTGGCATGAGCATCGACAAGGACGGCACCATGGTGGCTTCCTACACCAACGGTGTAACGCAGCGTCTGGGTTCCCTTGTTCTGGCTGATTTCAGCAACCTGCAAGGTCTGAGCCCTGTAGGTGGTAATGCCTGGGCTGAAACCGGCGCATCGGGCCAGCCTATCCTGGGTCGCCCCGGCGAGAACGGCTTGGCCACGATCAAGGGTCAGGCGGTGGAAGATTCCAACGTGGATATGGGTCAGGAACTGGTCAATATGATTATTGCCCAGCGTACCTACCAGGCGAATGCCCAGACCATCAAGACGCAGGATCAGGTTCTGCAAACCCTGGTCAACCTGCGTTAAGAGCTGTCATGGATCGCCTGATTTACACCGCCATGAATGGCGCCCAGCGCACGCTGGAGCAACAAGACGTCATTACCAACAACCTGGCCAACGTGAACACGTCCGGTTTTCGCCAGCAGTTGGCGTATTACCGTTCCGTGCCCGTCACAAGCGATGTGGGTTCGCAAACCCGCGTAGGCACGGCCACAGTGACGCCTGGCAGCCGTTTTCAACCTGGCGCCATGGCCGAGACCGGCAATGCGCTGGATGTGGCCATTGCGGGCGAGGGCTGGTTTGCCGTCCGTGCGCTGGATGGTCAGGAAGCCTATACGCGGGCAGGCGATCTGGTGGTCAATGCCCAGAACCAGCTGGTGACACAAGGTGGCTTGCCCGTGCTCAGCGCCGATGGGCAGGTCATTGAAATCCCGGATCGCGGATCGATCACGTTCTCCAGCGACGGTCAGTTGACCGCGCTGGGTGCGGGTGACAACCCACGCGATATCCAGGTGATGGGGCAATTGAAGATGGTCAATCCCCCTTCTGCTGATTTGTTGCGGGGGCAGGATGGTTTGTTTCGCATGAGCAATGGCGCGCCGGCCCCGGTTGATCCGTCGGTACGCATGGTTTCGGGCTTTATCGAGAAAAGCAATGTGAACCCGGCTGAAGCGATGGTGGCCATGATTGCCAATGCGCGCCGCTTTGAAACCCAGATGAAGGTCATCCAGGACGCCAGCGCACGCGAAGATCGGGCCAACTCCCTACTTTCTTTTAATGGCTAAGCCGCGCTGATTGCGCAGGCGCTAGCTGCAAGGATTACACACACATGATTCGCTCTCTGTGGATTGCCAAGACCGGTCTGGAAGCCCAGCAGACCAATATGGACGTTATCTCCAATAACTTGGCCAACGTGAATACCACCGGCTTCAAACGTACCCGCGCGGTGTTTGAAGACCTGATGTACCAAACCATCCGTCAGCCCGGCGCTCAAGTCGGTGCCGCCAACCAGCTGCCTACCGGCTTGCAGGTTGGTACCGGTGTGCGCACCGTGGCGACCGAGCGTATCCATACCCAAGGTGACATGAAGCACACGGGCCACAATATGGATATCGCCATTCAGGGCAGCGGTTTCCTGCAAGTGGAAATGCCGGACGGCACGTTTGCCTACACGCGCGACGGTAGCTTGCAGCGTGACCAGAATGGTCAGCTGGTGACTGCTGGCGGTTACCCCATTCAGCCCCCCATCAATATTCCCGACAACGCGCTGGAACTGACGATTGGCCGTGATGGCACCGTGTCGGTGACTCAGCCTGGTGCAGCCGGTACCAGTGTGGAAGTGGGCCAGTTGCAACTGAGCACCTTCGTGAATCCGGCCGGCCTGCAAAGCATGGGCGAGAACCTGTACATCGAAACCGATGCCTCGGGTGCCGCCAACTTTCTGCAACCCGGTATGGACGGTGCAGGTCTGGTCATGCACAAGTACAACGAAACCTCCAACGTCAATGTGGCCGAAGAACTGGTCAATATGATCAGCACCCAGCGCGCCTACGAAATTAACAGTAAGGCCGTTTCCACGGCTGACCAGATGCTGGCTCGCCTGACACAGCTGTAAATCTAAAGAGATCGTGACAATGTTCCAAGCTCTGATGAGCCGTCTTGCCTTGTGTGCGCTTGTAGCCCTGTCCGGTTGTGCGCTGGTGCCCCCTGAAGATGTGGTAACCGGCCCCCTGACGGCCGCCCCGCCACCGGCGGTGCCTGCCGCCGTGGTGGCCAATGGCTCTATCTACCAGCCCTCGGCTTACGGTAACTATCCGCTGTTTGAAGACAGACGACCACGTAATGTGGGCGACATTGTCACGATCATGATCCAGGAGCGGACCAACGCGGCCAAGAATGTCTCGACCAATACGGATCGGACCGGAAGCGGTGGTCTGGACTTTACCGGCGTTCCAGCTTTCCTGCCTAACGAAGTGGGTAGCAAGCAGAACTTTGAAGTCAGTGGCTCGAACAAGGCTCAGGGCAAGGGTTCCAGCCGTGCCGACAATACTTTTAGCGGCACCTTGACGACCACCGTGGTCGGCGTTTTGCCTAACGGCAATTTGCAGGTGGCCGGTGAGAAGCAGATCGCCATTAACCGTGGCAGCGAGCACATCCGCTTTTCTGGTGTGGTGGACCCACGCTCCATTACTGGCAGCAATACGGTGTCTTCCACCCAGGTGGCTGATGCCCGTATCGAGTTTCGTAGCAAAGGGGTTATGGACGAAGTCCAGACCATGGGTTGGCTACAGCGTTTTTTCCTGAATATTTCTCCGTTCTGAGCCTTTTGCTTGCTATGGCGTTTTCCATGAGTCGTACTCGTTTTTCTTCTTGTCGCCATGTGCTGCAAGCCGCCATGTTGGCGGCGGGCCTGTTGCTGGCTCCGGTCAGCCAGGCCGAGCGTATCAAGGATCTGGCATCCATTCAGGGCGTGCGAGACAACCCGCTGATCGGCTACGGTCTGGTCGTGGGTCTGGATGGCAGCGGTGACCAGGTGCGTCAGGCTCCCTTCACTCAGCAAAGCTTGACCAATATGCTGTCCCAGTTGGGGGTGACCATTCCCCAGGGCAGCAATATGCAGCTCAAGAACGTGGCGGCTGTCATGGTGACGGCCCGTCTGCCCGCCTTTGCCCGTCCTGGTCAGGCCGTGGATGTGGTCGTGTCCTCCATGGGTAATGCCAAGAGTTTGCGTGGCGGGACCTTGTTGATGACGCCCTTGAAAGGTGCGAACGGTCAGGTCTATGCCATTGCCCAAGGCAACTTGCTGGTGGGTGGGGCAGGGGCCGAAGCAGGTGGTTCCAGCGTACAGGTCAACCAGCTCAATGGCGGCACCATTCCAGGCGGCGCAACGGTCGAGCAAAGCGTACCCACGACTTACGCTCGGGATGGCGTGATCAATCTGGAAATGAATTCCTCGGATTTCGGTACAGCCCAGAACGTGGTGGCGGCCTTGAACAAGCAGTTCGGCCCATCCACCGCAACAGCGCTGGATGGTCGCTTGATTCAGGTGCGCGGTCCCTTGGACCCCCAGGCTCAAACCGCCTTTATTTCGCATGTTGAAAACCTGCAAGTGAATCTGCCACCGGCACGTGCTCGCGTGGTGATCAATGCTCGTACCGGCTCGGTGGTCATGAACCGCACGGTCACGATTGATGAAGCCGCCATTGCCTACGGCAATCTGTCCGTGGTCATCAGCCGTCAACCGCAGGTCAGCCAGCCGGATACTCCTTTTGGTGGTGGTCAGACCGTAGTGGCTGACAGCACCCAGATTGAAATGCGCAGTGATAGCGGCTCCCTGCAACGCGTAAAGACCAGTGCCAACCTGGCCGATGTGGTGCGCGCTTTGAACGCTTTGGGTGCCACCCCTCAAGACTTGTTGTCCATCTTGCAGAACCTGAAAAGCGCGGGCGCTTTGCGGGCCGATTTGGAGATCATCTAATGACGGTGCAGTACTTCCCACGTCCGGGCACGGGAACGCAGGTTTCGATGTTTGACCCCCAGCAACTGGCTCAACTGCGTCGGCAAGCCGGGCAGGACGGTCAGAATCAGGCCACTCAGCTGCAAGTGGCGCGTCAGTTCGAGTCCCTGTTCATTCAAAATATTTTGAAGCAGGCACGGGCTGCCAATCCCGAAGGCGGCCTGTTTGATACGCAGTCGGTGCGCATGGCGCAAAGTCTGGGTGATGAGCAACTGGCCATGCAGTTGGCTGACCCCGGCATTGGTTTGGCCAAAGCCTTGCAGGCCCAGATGAGCGGGCAGAACAGCGAGCCATTTGGTGTCGCGTCCCATGATCCGGAAGCGGCCCCTTCGCGTCGGGCGGATTTGCGTTCGCGCATGCCTAATGACCGTTCCATTGATGCAGCATCGATTGCCGAGCTGATCGACAAGCTCAGCAATAACAGTACGGTGCAGCGTGTGTACTCGTCGATTCAGGGCGCGCCCAATCATATTCGCCAGTTTGTGGACCGCATGAACACGGCGGCCAAAGTGGCTGCCGAGGACAGTGGCGTTCCGGCCCAACTGATCTTGAGCCAGGCAGCGCTGGAGTCGGGCTGGGGCAAGCGTGAAATCATGCACGCAGATGGCTCCACCAGCCATAACCTGTTTGGTATCAAGGCTACGCCGTCCTGGAAGGGCAAAACGGTGGACGTCATGACGACGGAGTATCAGAACGGCGTGGCGCGCAAAATGACGCAGACCTTCCGTGCGTATGACTCCTATGCCGAGTCGTTTGCGGACTACGCGCGCCTGATCGGTAATAACAAACGCTATGAAAGCGTAAAACAAGCGGCTTCGCCTCAAGAAGCGGCGCAACGCATTCAGGAAGCGGGCTACGCCACCGACCCCTCCTACGCCAAAAAGCTGATCTCCATCATGGCCTACTTTGATGGCGGCAAGTCTTAATTATTGATACAGGTCTAAATATTGCACCAAGGTGGTCGTTAAAAAGCAGCATGTTCATTTTTCGCCTTGGACACTACGGGCCGGGCAGGACAGAAAGGATTTGATATGAATCTCGCCAACCTTGGTATTACCGGCTTGTTTGCCGCTCAAAAGCGCATGCAGGTGACGGGCCACAATATTAATAATATCGATACCGCTGGCTATAACCGCCAATCGGTCCTGGTTGAGACGGCTGGCTCGGTAGGAAGCGGCAATGGCTATTACGGCCGTGGCGTGCAGGTGGTTACCGTTCAGCGCTCCTACGACAACTTTCTGTATCAGCAGTTGGTGCGCTCGCAAACTACCGGTGCGGCTCTGGTTAGCTACGGTACGGAAATTGCCCAGCTGGACAATCTGTTCTCGGACCGCACGGTCGGCGTCAGCCCCGCCTTGCAAAACTTTTTCAATGGTCTGGAAGCCGTGGCATCGCAACCTGCGGATCCTTCGGCTCGCCAGGAACTGCTGGGCCGTGCAGAAAGCCTGGCTACCCAGATTCGTGACGCGACATCCTACATGAACCGCGTCAACGAGAACATCAATACCCAGGTCGGTACCACCGTTACCCAGATCAACAGCTATCTGGAACGGATTGATAACGTCAACAAACAGATCGTTGCTGCCAAAGGCACCACGCCCGGTCACGAACCCAATGACTTGCTGGACCAGCGCGAGCAGCTGGTGTCCGAGCTGGGGCAACTGATTGATGTGCGTACCGTCGAGCAGGATGGACGGATGAGCATCACCACCGCTGGCGGCCAGATGCTGCTGGGTGGCGAAAGTATTTACCCCTTGCACGCCGTGCGTTCGGCTGAAAACCCTGAGCGTATGGTGGTCGGCTTTACCTCCGCACTGAATGTGGACGGCAAGATGGTGGTGTCCGAGTTCCGCGAGGGCACCATTAAAGGCGGCACCTTGGGGGGCTTGTTGCAGTTCCGTCAGGAAAGCCTGGAGCCGGCTATCAATGCGCTGGGGCGCTTGGCTGTGGGTCTGGCTCACACGGTGAACGATATTCACCGTCAAGGTGTGGACCTGAAGGGTGAGGCGGGCAAAGACATGTTCAGCGTCAGCGGCCCGAAAGTGATTGCCAATGGCAATAACCCGGTCAGCAGCGGTGTGCCTGGTGTGTCTTTCTACAAAGACCCTGTTGATCCGGCTGATCCCAGCAAGGGCTACACCCAGCCAGTAGACAAACTGACGGGCGACAACTACCGCATCGAGCGCGTGGATGGTCGTTTCCAGCTGCGTAACTTGAGCAGCAACGACGTTACCCCCTTGAACGGTCCGGACAAGAACGGTGGCATTACCCGGGTGGATGGTCTGGAAATTGATGTCTCCGGCTTGAAGACCCAATCTCAGGATGGCGACTCCTGGTTGCTGCAGCCCACCGTCAATGCAGGCAGCAGCTTGCAGGTGGAGATCAAGCGCCCACAGGATATTGCTGCAGCTGATAAAGACACCGGTTCGGCTAACGGTGCCATCGCCCAGAAACTGGCGGACTTGCGCAATAGCAAGGTGCTGGCCGACGGCTCCTTGAGCCTGAACGATTCTTTTGGTCAGATCGTGAACCGTATTGCGGTGCAAACGCAGCAAAACGGCACGGCGGCCAAAGCCCAGTTAAAGCTGATCGAGCAAAACTATGCCGCTCAGCAAACCTTGTCCGGCGTGAACAAGGACGAGGAATACATCATGCTCCAGCGTTATCAGGAGCAGTATCAGGCCGCTGCCCGTCTGATTGACGTCAGCTCCCAGATGTTTGACACCCTTTTAGGCCTGCGTAGTTGAGTACGGCTCTTTAGTCCTGAAATTGGAACCTTGCTATGCGTATCAGTTCTTCTCTTTTCTTTCAGACGGGCCTGACTTCGATCAACAAGCAGCAGTCCGATCTGATGCGGGTTTTTCAGCAAATGGGCTCGCAAAAGCGCATGATCACCCCATCGGATGATCCGCTGGCCTCGGCCCAGACCATTAATCTGGCCCAGTCCCAGGCCATGGACAAGCGTTACGGTGAAAACCGTGAAGTGGCCATGCGTGCCCTGGGGGAGGAAGAAAACCTGCTCAATGCCGTCAACCTGCAGTTGCAAGGCGTGCAGACCCGTCTGGTGGAAGCCTCTACCGGCACCATGTCCGACGCGGACCGCAGCACCTTGGCCACGGTGGTGGAAAGTGCGCTGGATACTCTGTTTGGCTTTGCCAATACCAAGGATGGTTCGGGGCAATACCTGTTCTCCGGTGCCAAGGGCACGACACAGGCCTTCGAGCGTACGGGCAATACCTTCAGCTACACGGGCGACACCAACAGCCGCAATATTCAGGTTGAGCAAACTCGTCAAATGGATTCGGCCGATCATGGCCGCACCATTTTCGAGCGCGCCAATCCCGGCTCGACCGCCTATTTCACCCAGGCCAATGCCAATACGGGCTCGGCTGTAGTCAGTGCGCCTAATGGCAACTCCTCGTTGGCCGGTGCTGAAGCCCATTACACCATCCGCTTTACTTCGGAAACCGAGTACGACATCGAAGTGAATGGCGCGGTTGTCAGCCAGGGCGTACTGGACGAAAACGAGCGTCAACGCATTAATTTGCCCGGTGGAGTCAGCGTCCAGATCGAAGGCAAGCCTGCCGTCGGTGACAGTTTCGAGGTCAGCTCGGTAGACAGCACCAGCTCGGCAGACATGAACATGTTCAACACCTTGCAATCGGTGGTTGAGGCCCTGCGTAAACCTGTCAGTGGCGATCCCGCTGGGCAGGCAGAGTTCCGCAACGCGATGAACTCGGCCATGCAACGTATCGGGGAAAACTTCGATAACGTGCAGACCGTGATTTCCTCGGTGGGTACGCGCATGAACGAGATTGATGCCTTGAGCGCCAACGGCGCGGCTCGTGCTTTGAACTACACCAATGAACTCTCGCGTCTGGAGGATCTGAATATTTTTCAGGCTTCCACCGATCTGGAGTTGCGCAAGGCTGCGCTGGAAATGTCGGCCATGGCGTTCCAGACGATTCAGAGCATGAGCTTGTTCAATATGAATCGCTAAGCCTGCGTTCCTTTTTTGGGTGGTTTTTCCTTAAACCGGCAGTCAAGCACCACGTGCGGGAATCTTCTATGCTTTTTAAGAATTTGAGTCTAAAGGTCGGCATGACCTTTTGTATTGCTGCTCTGATGGCATTGACAGTGGCCATGGCAGGTTGGGCGCTGTATTACTTTCATGGCCTGCTGGCCCTGGGTTCGGGCGACAAAGTCTTGCGCACCCTGCAAGAGCAGCAGAGCACGTTCAATATCGTCCTGACCATTGTGCTGGTGCTGGCCGTGCTGCTGGGCCTGGCCGCGATCAGCTACTTCTTCCGTCGTGTGGTGCGTCCCTTGGGCGACTTTGCGGCGTACTTTGATGCAATTGCCAAAGGCGATCTGACTCAACGTATTCGCGTGCTGACCGCCAATGAAATCGGTGATCTGTTCGAGTCGCTGGGTCGCATGCAGGAATCCCTGGTCAAGACCACCACGACGGTACGTCTGGGCCTGGAAGAGATCCATGCCGGTGCGCAGGAAATTGCCCAGGGCAATACCAATATCAGCAGCCGTACCGAAGAGCAGGCCGCTTCCTTGCAGCAGACCGCTGCCAGCATGGAGCAGTTGGCCGGCACTGTTCGTCAGAACGCGGACAACGCCCAGCAAGCCAACCAGTTGGCCGCCACTGCATCGGATGTGGCTCATCGTGGTGGTAGTGCCGTCAATGAAGTGGTTGCAACCATGCAAGGCATTTCGGCCAGCTCCAACAAGATTTCCGACATTGTGGGCGTGATCGACAGCATTGCGTTCCAGACCAATATTCTGGCTTTGAACGCGGCTGTGGAAGCCGCTCGCGCAGGGGAACAGGGCAAGGGTTTTGCGGTGGTGGCCGCTGAGGTGCGAGCCCTGGCTCAGCGCAGTGCCCAGGCCGCGCGTGAAATTACCGCCTTGATCGAAGACTCGGTGCGCAAAGTGACGGAAGGTTCCTCGCAAGTGGAACGTGCCGGCGCCACCATGCAGGAAATTGTGGACTCCGTGCGTCGCGTGACCGACATCATGGGTGAGATTACCGCTGCCACGATTGAACAGTCCTCCGGGATTGATCAGGTGAATCGCGCAGTCTCGCAAATGGATGAAACAACGCAGTACAACGCCCGTCTGGTGGAGCAGGCCGCTCTGGCATCCTCTGGCCTGAGCGAGCAGGTGACTAAGGTCAACCAGGCCATCGCTTTCTTCCGTTCGCCCGGTACGGAAGTCATTGACGTCAGCGCGCGCCGTGTGGCCAACCGCCGCAGTGTGGCCGCTGCCTCCTCTGAAACAGAACAGCGTCGCAGCCCCGCCTTGAACGGCAGTGCCGCGGCCACCAAAGCGAGCCCCGCTACCAAAGGCTTGTCGGCGCCTGCCAAGGCTGCACCGGCCGCTAAGGCTACCGCTACTCAGGACGATAGCCAGCGCCTGCTGCGCCCGGACCTGAGCAAAAGCAGCAGCGCTGCTTCGGATGATGATTGGGAGGAGTTTTAATGTCTCGCACCCGACTGAGTACCTGGGTCGGGCTGGGACGTAAGACGCTGATAGGCTTGTGCTTGCTTACCCTGGCTGCGTGTGCCACCCAGGGTTCCTCCTTCAAGGCCTCGGGGTTGAATGATCTGATCCTGGGCCAAAGTACTCGTGCCGATGCCGAGCTGTCCTTGCAAGGTCGTCCTCATCAGGTCTACCGACAGCTCGATGGCAGTGAAATGGCCGTGTGGTTCCAGGGCACAACCCTGGCAACGGATGCGGTCTATTTTCGACAGGAACTGTGGCTTCAATTTGATGCCCAGGGGCGTTTCCAGCAAGTGGTCAAACGCAGTCATATTCCTTCCATGTATCGCGAGCAAGCGCGTAGTACCACGACAGGCTCGGTCACGATTGAGCACCCTGGCACGGACATGATCACCATCTTGCCGGTCAGCCACTAGAGTTTTCTTTGGATTTAGCAAATGCTGGGTATTGAAAGCAGTCTTCCGTCCGCGTCCCGCGCTTCTAAACGTCGTTCCTCAAAATCATTTCGCCCCAGTCTGAAGTCCGCTTCGGGCCTGAAGATCAGCACCATGCTGATGATCTGCATGGGCTTGTTCATGGTCCTGATTGTGGCCGTGGGCGGCCTGGCGGCTTACTACCTGCAGCAAAGCGGCGATGCGCTGCGTACCATCAATCGTCAGGCAGATCGTTCCGTGCAGATTCTGCAGCTCAATAACAATATGATGGAAGCGCGCCTTAGCTTGATGAGCGCAGCGCGCTTTTATCAGGAAGCTGGCATCGATAACGACGCCAATATGCTGCAAAGTGCAGACAATCTGGTGATTATGGCCAACCAGAAGCTGGATGAGGTACGCAAGGCCTTTGCGGATATCCGTGCCAATATGCCTACCGAACCGGAGCTGCGCCGACTGGCCATGGGTTTGGTGGCTTCCTACCAGGCGTATCTGGACGATGGCATTGAGCCTATGGTTCAGGCCCTGGAGACACGCGATTACAGCACTTTTTACTTCGTCAGCGAAGGTTTTGGTGTGCTGCGTGCGGCCACTTTCCAGTTCCGTATTGAAGAGTTGAGCAAGTTCTACAACGATCAGACGGATTTGCTGCTGGAACAAGCTCAATTGCAAACCCGCGTTGCCAATAGCGCGATTGGTTTGGGCTTGCTGATTGGCTTGGCCATTATTGTGGCGCTGCGCCTGGTGCTGGGTCGTACCGCTTTGGCTCCCCTGCGTGAAGCCGGTGTGCATTTTGACCATATTGCCAATGGCGATCTGACCAAGAAGATTACCTATCGTTCGGCCAATGAAGTCGGTGTTTTGTATGATGCCATGCGCCGCATGCAGCAAAGCTTGCAAGGCATTGTGCTGACCGTTCGCCAAGGTGTGGACGAAATTGCTTCAGGTTCCTCGCAGATTTTTGCAGGCAATACCGACTTGAGTTCCCGTACCGAACAACAAGCCGCCGCCTTGCAGGAAACGGCGGCCAGTCTGGAAGAATTGGCCAGTACGGTGCGCCAGAACGCAGACAATGCTCATCAGGCAGACCAGCTGGCTCATAACGCCGCCAAGGTTGCTCGCCAGGGTGGGGAGTCGGTCGGTGCCGTGGTCAATACCATGAACCAGATTTCTGCGCGTTCCGGCCAAGTGGCAGACATCGTTAACGTGATTGACGGTATTGCTTTCCAAACCAATATTCTGGCTTTGAACGCCGCCGTGGAAGCCGCCCGGGCCGGTGAGCAGGGCAAGGGCTTTGCGGTGGTAGCGGGCGAAGTACGCAGCCTGGCGCAGCGCAGCGCGCAAGCGGCCAAGGAAATCAAGGGCCTGATTGAAGCCTCGCAAAATGAAGTCCAGACCGGTACACAGCAAGTGGCCAGCGCGGGCGACATTATTCAGGAAGTGGTGCGCGCGGTAAATAGCGTGACCACCTTGATGAGCGAGATTTCCTCGGCCTCTCAAGAGCAAACGGCGGGTATCGAGCAGATCAATACTGCCGTGGCACAAATGGATGCTGTGGTGCAGCAAAATGCCTCGCTGGTGGAAGAGGCTGCTGCGGCAGCAGGCTCTTTGCAGTCTCAATCCGAGACCCTGGCCGAGGCGGTTTCCCAATTCAAGGTTCAGGAAGGCGATGTCATCGATATGGCCGAGCGCGACTACGATCGTTTGCGTTAAGCGCTTTGAGGGGAAAAAAAGGCGCATGCCTATAGTTGAAATCCCCTAGAAAAACAGGGTCCGCGAGGGCCATGCTGCATGGCACAATAATTCTTTGCCTATAGCCAGCAGAGACGCCCATGTCCTTCGCGATTCCCGGTGAATCCGTGGCCAAGACGGCGGTGCGCCAAAAGGCGCCCGGCATCTTGGCCTGGTTGATTGCTTACCCGCCTTTCGATCAGATGCAGGCGCAGCACTGCGATTACCTGATCGAGCATAGCGAGCTACGGTTTTTTTCAGCCGGACAGGTGCTGTTGGAAGAAGGCGCGCGTGTTGACCAGCTCTATCTTGTTCGCCAAGGTCAGATCTCCAGCCAGGAACACGGTGAAACTCACGAGTATGTGGAAGGGGATCTTCTGCCCGTGCGTGAACTGGTCTCGGGTCAGGCTCTGGACAGTGATTACCTGGTGCAGGAAGACTGTTTTACCTTGTGCGTGGCTGGTGAAGCCGTTGCCCATCTGCTGACCATCAGCGAGCCTTTTCGGGATTACTGCTTGCGTGGTGCCAGCAGCCTGCTGGCCTCGGTCTGGCGCAGTGCCCAGAAAAGTGCCAGCGCCGACCTGGGTGCCAGCTACACGCTGGACATGAGTCTGCAAGCCCTGACAGAACGCGGTTTGCTCAGCTGTTTGCCGGATTGTCCGGTCGAGCAGGCGGTCAAGGACATGCACGAGCGTCAGGTCAGCAGCATGGTGGTGGTCAATCCGGACCAGCATTTGCTGGGCATCTTCACCTTGCGAGACTTGCGCCGTTTGGTAGCCGGTGGTCAATACGATCCGACCCAGGCCATGTCTCAAGTCATGACACCGGACCCGGTCTGGCTGGCTCCCCAATCCTCGGCCTTTGATGCGGCTTTGCTGATGGTAGAGCATCAGATTGGCCATATCTGTCTGGTTCAAGACCATAAAGTCGTGGGCATGGTGTCCGAGCGCGATGTGTTCTCCTTGCAGCGCGTGGACCTGGTGCATTTGTCGCGTGCCTTGCGCTGTGCCCAGGACGTGTCCGTGCTGGTACGTCTGCAGTCCGATATTGGTCGGCTGGTGGACGCCATGCTGGCTCACGGTGCGCGTTCTGAACAGCTGACTGCGGTGATTACGCGTTTGAATGATCACACGGTTCAGCGCACGATTGAACTGAGCTTGCCCGGCTCCGGGCTGGATGGCATCGAGTTCTGCTGGTTGGCTTTTGGTAGTCAGGCCCGTGGCGAGCAAACCCGTCATACCGATCAGGACAATGGCATTTTGTTTGCCGCCCATTCGCCCGAACAGGCCCAAGCCCATCGCGCCTTGCTCCTGCCTTTTGCGCGTCGGGTGAATGAGGCTCTGGACCGCTGCGGGATGGCGTGGTGCACCGGCAATATCATGGCCAGCAATCCTGACCTCTGCCTGTCTGAAGCCGAATGGCTGCATCGTTTCCAGATCATGATTGAACGGCCTGCGCCCGAGCAATTGCTGGAGTCCACGATTTACTTTGACTGCCGCGCCATCTGGGGCCAGAGCAGTATGCTGCAACGCATGCAGCGCCGGGTATTGGGCATGGTGAACGATAACCCTGTGTTCCAGCGCATGCTGGCTCAAAGTACCTGTCAGACCCGTATTCCCAGTGGTAAAAAGCGCAGTCGTCTGGAAGCGCTGATGGGGCAGGGCGATGACAAGCTGGACATCAAGAAACAGGCCTTGGCACCGATGGTGGATGTGCTGCGGGTGCTGGCCCTGGCGCATGGTTGCGAACTGGCCTCGTCCATGGACAGGCTGGCCGTGCTGACTCAGCGCGGTGTCTTCACAGACGAGGAGTCAGAGGGCCTGTGCGAGGCCTACCGCTATTTGCAATTGCTGCGCTTGCAACATCACCAAACCCAGTTGCAGCAGGGGCAGGAGCCCAACAATCTGGTGCGTTTGAGTACTTTAGGTGCACTGGATGCACGTGTCTTGCGTGAAGCCTTGTCGCAAGTGCGCCGTGCCCAACGTATTCTGGCTTTCCGGTATCGCTTATGAAACTGCTTTCCTGGCTTCCTTGGCGTAAATCCTCTTTTGCCGCACGCAGTCCCTCCTTGTCCTGGAGCGGGGTGGACGAACTGGCTTTGGACGAAGCGGCCTTTACGGTGCTGGATCTGGAAACCAGTGGTCTGGAACCCAAGCGCCACCATATCGTTCAGATGGGTGCGGTCCGCCTGGAAAACGGTTCGATTGCCTTGGGCAATATCTGGTCCGGTCTGGTTCGGTCCCAGGGTGAGCGCAGTCATGAAAGTCTGCTGATTCATGAGATCAGCCCGCAACAACAGGAAGAAGGCGAGCCACTACCCCAGCTGATGCGGGACTTTGCCCGCTATTCCGAAAACACGGTATGGGTCGCCTGGGATGCTGACTTTGATCTGGCGTTTCTGGATCGTGCCTGGCCGAAGGCGGGCCTGGAACAGGCCCGGCCTTTGGCTCTGGATTTGGCTGAACTGGCTGCCTGTGTATTGCCCGACTGGCGTGGTCGTCGTCTGGGCCTGGACGATTGCCTGAAATATTGTGGCCTGCCCGTAAGTGACCGCCATGATGCGTTGGGAGATGCCCTGGTCAGTGCACAGTTGATGCAATTACTGATTGGGCGCGCCAAGCAAAAAGGCATCCTGACCATAGGCCAGGCTCGGCGCTTGATGCAATCGCACAAGCAGCGGCAGGCGCACGCGTTTTAAGAGCCTGCCAGCCCCAGCGCGACCCGCATCATGGCTTCGTAGCCGGAGTTGAATAGCTGGGTCAGGAAGGGCGTAGTCTGAGGAATGACCACGGTCAGCAAGGTCAGGCCGATTGTCAGCGTAATTGGGAAACCCACGGCAAAAATCGTCAATTGCTGGGCGGTACGGTTCAAGATCCCGAAAGCCAGGTTAATGGTCAGCAGCACAATAATCAGTGGCAGGGCCAGCAACATGCCTGACACCCACAATTCGCTGCTCCAATCGAGCAAGGCACCCCAGCCATTGATGTTCAGGTCCGCGCCGATGGGCAGCACATGGAAGGTGCGCACCAGCACACCCAGCAAGAGCAGGTGGCCGTTCAGGGCCAGAAAGGTCAGCACCGCAATCACGTTCAACAGCCGCGACAGCACGGCCGTATTCGCGCCGGTAGCGGGGTCAAAGAATGAGGCAAAAGACAGGCCCATTTGCAGGCCGATAAACTCGCCCGCTGTCTGTACCGCCGCAAACACGATGCGCATGGTCAAACCCAGCGCGACACCGATGAACACTTGCTGCGCGGCAATCAGCAGGGCCTCGTAAGAGGCTGTGGGCAGATCGGGTAGGGGCGGTAGCGAGGGCGCGACAATCAGGGTCAGGATAAAGCCCAGACCTATTTTGGCCCGCTTGGGGATGGCGGATTCGCTAAAAAAGGGAACGGTAGCCAGGGTGGCCAGAATACGGATGAAGGGCCACAGAAAGGCGTTGAGCCAGGCATAGAGCTGGGCGGAGTTCAGGTCGAGCACGGCACGCCTAGGGCCTGTTCAGTGGGCAAGGCATGGCACTTTGCCCGTCACGGATTTGCGTACTCACGGAAGGCTCCTTGTCGCGCTGGCCGGTCTTAGTTGACCAGCCCGGGAATGCCACGCAACAGGCCCTGCATGTAGTCGACCATATTGTTGATCAACCAGGGGCCCAGCAGCACCACCGTAATGCCCATGGCCAGCAGCTTGGGGATGAAAGACAGCGTCATCTCGTTGATCTGGGTGGCTGCCTGGAAAATACTGATGCCCAGACCCACCACCAGCACCACGATCAACATGGGACCGGCCATGGACAAGGCCAGTTTCAAGGCGGTGTAGGTCATGGACATGACGGTTTCGGGAGTCATCACAGTCCTTTATTGGTAGAAGCTGCGGGCCAGGGAACCCAGCAGCAGATGCCAGCCATCGGCCAGCACAAACAGCATGAGCTTGAAGGGCAGCGAGATGGTCACGGGTGGGACCATCATCATCCCCAGGGACATCAGGACGCTGGCAATCACCAGGTCAATGATCAGAAAGGGGATAAAAATCGTAAAGCCGATCTGGAAGGCGGTTTTCAGCTCGCTGGTTACAAAAGCCGGCACCAGTACGCGCAAGGGGACATCTTCCGGGGATTCCAGTTCTGCCACGCCCGCCATATCGCCAAACAGCTTCAAGTCCGCTTCGCGGGTCTGGTGCAGCATGAAGGTTTTCAGGGGCTGGGCGCCTTGCTCCAGTGCAGTTTCAAAGCTGATCTTGTTTTCTGACAAGGGCTTGTAGGCGTCCTGATACACCTGATCAAACACCGGTGACATCACAAAGAAAGTCAGAAACAGGGCCAGACCCACCAGCACGGTGTTGGGCGGCGCTGTACCGGTACCCATGGCATTGCGCAGCAGCCCCAGCACGATGATGACGCGGGTAAAGCCGGTCATCATCAGCAAGGCCGCAGGCAGGAAGGACATCATGGTCAGCATGGCCAGCGTCTGGATGCTGAGTGACCAGGTTTGCGAGCCGTTCGGGCCTGCTGTGCTGGTAATGGCCGGAACAGCCTGGGCCCAGGCCTCGGAAGGCAGGAGCAGGCTGATCAGGGCCAGAAGCAGCATCAGGTCGATGCGCTGGGCGGGAGAGAGGAGTGCGGTCATGATGCGGTCAGCGGGGCGCACGGTGCTGGTCCAGATGGGCCTGGAAGTCTGGCTCGGAGCCAGCGGGCGTTGTGGTGTGCAGCAGGCTGATCTGCTGAGGGGTGATGCCTATCAGAATTTCGCGGTCATCAATCTGGACCAAGGCCACGCTGCTGCGCGGCCCCAGGCGTTGATTGTCCAGAATCTTGATGCGTTGCTGGTTTTTGTTTTTCAGCAGCCCGCCTCGGCGGGCAACCCAGGCTGCCGCCAGAATCAGGCCTACAACCAGCAGCAGGCTGAGCATGATTCTGACGAGCTGGGCTTGTTCCATGTTCTAGCGGCGGCCGTTCAGGCGTTGGATACGATCCGATGGAGTCACGATGTCGGTGACGCGAATACCGTATTTATCGTCCACCACGACCACTTCGCCTTGGGCGATCAGGTAGCCGTTCACGTAAATATCCAGCGGTTCGCCCGCCAGACCGTCCAGCTCCACCACGGAGCCCTGGCCCAGTTGCAGAATATTCTTGATGGTCAGACGTGTGCGACCCAGCTCCACCGACAGCTGGACCGGGATGTCCATAATCATGTCGATATCGGTGGTGGCGTTCGCTTCGGCGTGCTCCATGGGCGGGAACAGATTGCTGGCCGGGCTGGGTTCGTGCACAGGCGTGGCTGCGCTTTGCTCGGCCAGTGCCGAGGCCCAGTCATCCTCCAGGGGCTGTTCCAGTCCTTGGGCTTGGGTGCTGCTTTGGCTGCCAGCCTGTTGCTCAGCCATCGCGGCTGCCCAGTCGTCCTCGGGCGCAGACCGGTCGTTAGGGTTGTGAGGGTCGCTCATAGGGACTTACCTTTAGTCAAATCGCTGTCGTTGGTGGCCAAGATGTTTTCTACCCGCAAGGAGTAGCGGCCACCGGAGGTGCCGTAGCGGCATTCCAGAACCGGCACGCCATCCACGTGGGCTTCAATAAGAGTGGGGATTTCAATCGGCAAGACATCATTGGCCTTTAACTGGGTCAGCTCGGCAATGGTCATGTCTATATTGACGAAGTTGGCAATCAGTTCAACTTCGGCGCTGCGCACTTGTCGTGACAATTGCTGGGTCCAGCGCTGGTCAATATCGTTGGTGCCTTTGTCCTGCAAGGGGCGGGTCAGCAGATCGCGCAGCGGCTCGATCATGGAGTAGGGCAGGCAGATATTCAGATTGCCGCCCTGGGCACCAAATTCAATATTGAAAGAGGTCACCACCACGATGTCATTGCTGCTGCTGATGCTGGCAAACTTGGTATGCATCTCCGAGCGCATGTACTCCGCTTCCAGCGGGTAGATGGACTCCCAGGCACCGCAGTAGCTCTCCAGCGTCAGGGTCAGCAAACGCTGGATGATGCGCTGCTCGGTCGTGGTGAAATCCCGGCCTTCGACGCGGGTGTTGTAGCGGCCATGGCCACCAAACAGGCTGTCGATAATCAGGAAGACCAGGTTCGGGTCGAAGGTAAACAGCGACACGCCCCGCAAGGGCTTTAAGGCAACCATGTTCAGGTTGCTGGGCACGGGCAGGTTGCGCTCGAAATCCGAGTACTTCTGAATACGAATGGAACCGACGGTGATGTCTGCGTTGCGGCGCATGAAGCTGAGCATGGTCGAGCGCAAACGACGGGCAAAGCGCTCGTTGATCAGCTCCAGGGTCTGCATGCGGTGACGCACTACCCGGTCTGGCGAGGTCAGGTCATAGGCCCGTACGCCAGTCAGGTTTTCGTTCAAGGGCTTGGTGTCAGCGCCTTCGCCGGTAACACCGGCCAGCAGTGCATCGACTTCGTCTTGGGATAGGAAGCTCTGATACGACATTTATTGGATGACAAAGGCGGTGAACAGGACATCATTGATGTTCGGTACAGCGGTGTTGGGCGCGTAGGGCTCTTTCAGGCCGGCGCTCAGCTGTGCAACCAGGGCTTGACGCCCTTCGGAGGTCTGGATGTAGGTGGGGCGCTGTTCAGCCAGAATCTTGAGCACGCGATCACGCACCATGGGCATGTACTCCACCAGCATGGAGCGCGAACCATCGTCCTGGACACGCAAGGTGATGCCTACGTACAAGATGCGCGAGCGGCCATTCTCGTTCAGGGTGACGGTAAAGGGGTCCAGCGGCGCAAAAATGGGTTTGGCATTGACCTTGACCACCGGCGGTTCATCCGGGGCAGGGGCCGCTTCAACTGATTGGCCTTTTTCTGCCCAGGCCAACCAGGCAGGCGTGCTGCTTTGTTGCAGGGAGTAGTACAGCGTTGCGCCCACGCTAGCGGCGATAATAAACAGAACCAGCAGACCGGTTTTCATCAGGCGTGCAAGTTTGGTGGGTGCTTTTCGGGCCATGTGATGTGAGCGATGTATTTTCTAGCGTATTACAAACAGACAAACGCATGTCGGGCCTGAGCCTGACTGCATGCCTGAGCTATTGTGCCGGAGGACAGACAGGACAGGCCCGGCGAATAGACGCTGCTTTTCGAGCTTAATCATGCTTTTTGCCGGGCTGTCTGTGGGACTGTGAATCAGGCGAAGGTATCAACCAGCGCGTCGGGGTTCAGCGAGCGTGTGGCGCTGCTGTTCACCAAGGGGCTGCTTTCGTCAGCGGAAGCCACGCCGTTCAGGCTGAAGGCGGGTTGATCGCCTTGATTGCCCTTGGCGGCCAGTTGCTCGTGAAAGGCCTGGTGCGAGGCGTGCTGGTCGCCTACGTCAGCCTGTCCCAAGGTCAGCCCGTTTTCTGCAAACTGCTGTTGCAGCTGCTGCAAGGATTGTTCCAGGGCGTGGCGGACTTGAGCATGGGGCGAGGTGATCATGGCGTGGGCCATCCCATCCTGCATTTGCAAGGTAATGCGCAAGGGGCCCAGTTCGGGTGGGTCCAGACGAATGTCGGCGCTTTGAACGCCGCCTTGAGCCTGTTGGGCCAAGGTAATCATTTGACGACCCATGGCCGCCCCCCATTCGGGGGACTGGACCGGCGTGGCAATGGCCAGCGTCAGGGGGCTGGGCAAGGCGGCCGGGCTGTTGGCCTGGACTGCGCTGGGTGCGGCGCCAAGTTGCGCTAGCAGGGAAGCATCCAGAGCGGGCAGGTTCAGATTCACGCCGGCACGGGCATCGTCAGCAATTTGTCGGCCAAAGCTAGCCAAGGAAGCCGACGCTTCATCCATCAAACGTGTCTGGGATGAGGGCACATTAGCGGCGATGCCAGTGCCTGGCGGGTTGTTGTTCAGTACTTGTGCTGTGTTCACCGCTGGTTTGCGAGCAGTGGTTGCAGCCAGCGGATTGCTGGTTTCAACGGCTTTAGGCAAGACCAGTTCGGCGCTCAGATCAAGCTCGGCTTCTGCTTCAACAGCGTTCAATGGCGCGGTCTGAGCTTGACGGCTACTTGGCTCGGCGGCCAGATTCTGGCGTGTGTTGATGGCGCTCAGTGGCAGTTTGCTATCGGTTTGGGCACTTTTGGGGTTGACCTTGCTGCTCTTGATGGCCTGTACTTGCGAAAGAATCGACAAGGCCATGGCAGGCAGGCCGCTATCGGCCGGGGCATCAGTGTCAAGTTCCAGGTCGTTCTGATCGGCAATCAGCAGGGCCGGGTCTTTGATCAAGGGGTCCAGCTCGCTGGCACCAGCCTGTTCGGCCACGGCGTCAGCCAGCTTGGGGCTGTCGGCGGGAACCTGGGTTTTGGTGCTGTCCTGCTTGGCGGCTGCCGGTGTCTTGCCAGCCCCTTTGTGTTGCACCTGCTGTTGTTGGGTTTGCAGATGCTGGGCAAAGCCTTCGTCTTTGGGCGCATGCGCAGCCGCAGGCCCGGCCGTGTTGGTGACGGGGGCCGAGGGTGCGGCAGGGGCCGCAGGTAAAACCGAAAGAGTGGGCGAAGTCATGGCGGCGCTTGTTTAATAGGCGGTCTGGCTACGGGTAAAGAGACGAGCAGCGATTTCATCGCTGTTACGTTGTTCCATTCTTTGTTGCTGGACTTGCTGGGTCTGGAGACGGCGGTCGATCAAGGTTTCATACGCTTTCAGGCGCTGCTGATGGCCATACCAGACCTGGCGTCCCTGTTCCATTTTCTCTTCCAGCGCTTGGATGACACTATTTTGCTGGGAAATGGCCTGGTCCAATGTCACGATAAAGCGCCGGAAATTGTGGTAGTTCGCCATGGTTACCCCAGTTTGGCCCACATCCAGCAGGCGCTGGGCGTAGTCCTGGCGATAGGTCTGCAACATTTCCAGCTGCGACTGGGCCGCATCGCGCTCTGTTCGCAGCTCCTGCAGATGGCGGGCCGCGTCGTCCACATTGTTCTGACTGAGATCGACCAGCGTATGTAAAGAGGCGTTGGCTTTCATGGCTATTGCTCGCTATTGAGAACGGCGTTCAATTCATCGAAGGCGCGTGGCACGTCCACACGTTGCTGCATGCCCTGGCGCAGATAGGCTTCCAGCCAGGGGAAACGATCAATGGCTTGATCAATGGCTGGATCATTGCCACGGGTATAGGCGCCCACGGCAATCAGGTCGCGGTTGCGTTGATAGCTGGAGAGCAGGCCCTTGAAGCGGTGCACCATCTTGATCTGTTCTGGCTCCACAATGCTGGGCATGACCCGCGAGATGGACGCTTCGATATCAATGGCCGGGTAATGGCCGGTTTCCGCCAGACTGCGCGACAGCACAATGTGACCGTCCAGAATCGCCCGGGCCGAGTCGGCAATCGGGTCTTGCTGGTCGTCGCCCTCGGTCAGCACGGTGTAGAACGCGGTGATCGAGCCGCAACGGCCTTGTGCATTGGGTTCGCCATTGCCGGCGCGCTCCACCAGGGCCGGCAGCTTGGCAAAAACGGAAGGAGGGTAGCCCTTGGTGGCAGGCGGCTCGCCAATTGCCAAGGCGATTTCGCGCTGAGCCATGGCATAACGCGTCAGTGAATCCATGATCAGCAGGACGTTCTTGCCTTCATCACGGAAAAACTCGGCCAGACGGGTGGCGTACACTGCGCCTTGTAGACGCAGCAAGGGCGAGACATCAGCCGGAGCAGCGACAACAACCGAGCGTTGCAGGCCCTCTTCGCCCAGGTTGTGCTCAATAAATTCTTTAACTTCCCGGCCCCGTTCACCGATCAGGCCCACGACAATGATGTCGGCCTGGGTGTAGCGGGCCATCATGCCCAGCAGCACACTTTTACCCACACCGGAACCGGCAAACAGGCCCATGCGCTGACCACGGCCTACGGTCAGCAAACCGTTGATGGCACGTACTCCTACGTCCAGAACCGTGTCGATGGGACTGCGCTTCAGTGGGTTGGGTGTGGTGTGGCTGAGCGAGACGCACGCTTGCGCGTCGATCGGGCCCAAACCGTCCAGCGGATTGCCGCTGCCATCGACCACGCGACCCAGCAGGCCGGGGCCGACCGGAACATGGCGCGAACGCGCCTGGGCGGGCAGGCTGTCCGGTTGATCGGAGTCGGGCAGCGGAACCGGCGGCTGCAATTGAGCTTCAACCGGTACAACATGTGCACCGGGAGGCAGGCCGGAAATTTCGCTCAAGGGCATCAAATACAAGGATCTGCCTTCAAAACCTACAACCTCGGCTTCGGCCCAGATGTTTTGCGCGGCAGACAGCTCCACTTTGCAAGCGGCTCCTACAGCCAGCTTCAAGCCTGTAGCTTCCAGCACCAAACCCGTGGCGCGGACCACGCGGCCGCTGCGCAAGCAGGGCTCAATGGCCTGGACCCGTTGCTGTGCCGACAGCATCTGGGCGCGCCAGCGTTCGGGGGAGGAGGCCAAAAGGGGCGTTGCCATCAGGGCTCCGATGAGACGGGCAAGCCCAGGCTGGCCAGGGCGCGTTTCCAGCGGGTGGCAAAGGTGGCGTCAATATCGCCGTAACTGGAGCGCACACGACATTCACCGCGTTGCAGCTGGGGGTCTTCTTGCAGACGCCAGGCGCGGGGCTCGCCTTGTTCAATCAGAAACTCACGCACCAGGCTGATGTCGTCCGGGTGCAAGCTCAGTTCCAGGGCGCTGGTATCGCCTGGATCACTACGCAGTACTTCGGCAACCAGATCGCGGATGCGGCTGGGTTCGGCCTTGATGGTGCTTTGCAACACATGCTCGGCAATACGTGTCGCCAGCTGAATCAGGGATTGGCCCATTTCCTGATCCATCAGTTCAATGGACTGGGCGCAGTTCTGGTTCAAGGCGACAAATTCCTTGATGTACTGGTCAATCTGTTCTTGTGCCTTGGCCATTCCAGCCGCCATTCCGGCTTCATAGCCCTGGGCATGGCCACTTTCCTGACCTGCTGCCAGACCAGCGGCGTGGCCCTGGTTGTAACCGGCCTGATAGCCCTGGGTATGGCCTTCTTCCTGTGCCTGGCTGCGCTGGTTTTCCAGATCGCGCTGCAGTTCTTCCGGGGTAGGAGGGACGAACTCGGGCTCTTCCGGTTCCGGGGCGACGACAGGATCATCCAGCCCCTGCATTTGCCAGCGGCTCCAGCTTTCCTGAAGTTCCGAATAGGCCGAGGCTTTACGGTGGCTGGACATTTACAGGCTCCCGCGCAGGCGGCTCGTGCCTGGGCACAAGATCGTAACGGCTTGGACGGGCAAGGTTTGCCCAAACGAGGCCGTCTTAGACATACTCGTCCCCACTCAGGCCGCCCAGCGTAATCTGACCCGCTTCGGCCAGACGACGGGCCACCTGCACAATGGCTTTTTGTTCCTGCTCCACTTTGGACATGCGGATCGGGCCTTGGGCGTCGATGTCTTCGCGCAGCATTTCGGCGGCACGGTTGGACATATTGCGGAAGAACTTGTCGCGCAACTCTTCGGGCGCGCCTTTCAGGGCAATCGTCAATGCAGAGGTCTCGATTTCCTTGAGCAGCAGCTGGATGGCAATGTCTTCCACATCGGCCAGGTTCTCGAAAACGAACATCTCGTCCACGATGCGCTGGGTCAGGTCGGCATCCATGCCGCGCAAACTGGTCAGGACGGACTCTTCCAGGCTGGCGTTCATGTAATTGAGCATTTCGGCTGCCGTACGTGGGCCACCCATCTTGCTGCGTTTGGCTCCCTGGCCCGATAGCATGCCGTTCAGCACTTCGGTCAGCTCGTTCAGGGCGGTGGGTTGCACACCACCAAAGGTCGCAATACGCAGAACGACGTCATCACGCAAACGATCCGGAATGAAGCCCAGAATGTCGGCAGCGCGATCACGCTCCAGATGCACCAGAATGGTGGCAATAATTTGCGGGTGTTCGTCGGCAATCAGCTCGGCCACGCTGGACGCATCCAGCCAGTTCAGGGCATCAATACCGCTGCTGGAGCCTTCGCTGTTTTCCAGCAAGTCTTCGATCAGACCAGCGGCCCGGTCCGAGCCCAGCGCCTTGTTCAGTACCGAGCGGATGTAGGCGTTGGAGTCCAGCGCCACGGCCATGAACTGGTCGGCCTCCTGGCGAAAGCTCTCCAGAGCCTCGTCCATATCGGCACGGGTCAGTTGCTTCAGGGACGCCATGGCGGTACTGAGCTGTTGTACCTCGCGAGGCGAGAGGTGGCGAAACACCTCGGCGGCGGCGTCTTCACCCAAGGACATCATCAAAATCGCACTGCGTTCGATGGAATCGTCCGGTTTAGCCGTTTTCATTTTTTTCATCTTTGTTCAACCAGGAGCGCAACACCATAGCCACAGCGCGTGGGTCATCGTGAGCCATCGTGCGGGCGGTGTTCAGATTCTCTTCGTAGCGGCTCATTTCGGCGGCACGTTGTTCAGCGGCCTGTTCGCGAGCAGATTCCTCTTTCTGGCGCTCGACGCGGGCGTCAGCCACCGCCTTGGCCTGGATCAGACCCTGGATGATGGGGTTGATGACGATGCGCCACGCCATGAACAAAATGAATGCAAAGACCAGATACTTGATCAATTCCATGGCCAGCTCTCGGTATTCCGGATTTTTCCAGAAGGGGGTATCAATATCGCCTTGCTCGTTGAACTGTCCGTTCACCACGCTCAGGCTATCGCCTCGATCAGCCGAGTAACCAACGGCTTGCTTGACCAGATCGCTGATCTTGTCCAGTTCTTCCTGCTCCAGCGGCTGTTGCTCCTTGTCCGTATTGCGGTAGTTCACCACTACGGCCACCGACAGGCGGCTGAGCTGACCCAAAGGACCTTTGACATGGCTGATGGTGCGATCCACTTCGTAGTTCACGGTGGAGTCATTACGCGCATTGCCGGTGTTTTGCAGCAAGCGGGCCTGTTCGGCCAGGGACACCAGTGAAGGGTCTGTACCGGCCGCTGCAGCGTTCGTGGCATTGGCGGTTTGTGCGGCGGCATTGGCTGGCTCAGTTGCCGGGGCGGCAGGTGTCTGGGGCTGATTCGGTGCAGCAGGCGGGTTCACCAGATTGGCGGTGGCATTGTTGGGAGCCTGATTGCTCAAGGCACCGGGCACGCCCTGGGGCTGCTGCGGGTTGCGCTGCAAGGAAGAACTGGTCTGCTGGCTGCGTACTGCGGCCTGACCGGGTTGCTGATTGGGCTTGTAGACCTCGGACGTCTGCTCGCGGCGCGAGAAGTCCACCTCGGCCGTCACCTGGGCGCGGACGTTGCCAGCACCGACCAAGGGGTTCAGCAAGGTCAGGATGCGCTGGACGGCTCGGTATTCAATATCGTTTACAAAATTGCGCTGCTGATTATCAGCGCCCATCTCGCCAGTGGGCGCGGTCAGCAAGCGGCCATTCTGGTCAATGATGGACACCTTGTCGGCATGCAGATTGGGCACGCTGGAGGAGATCAGCCAGCTGATGGCGGAAACCTGGCCTTCGCTCAGGTCGCGGCCCGGATACAGCGACAGCACTACCGAAGCGGTCGGAGACTGGCGGTCACGTACAAACAAGGTTTCACGCGGCATGGCCAGGTGAACGCGCGCTTCCTTGACGGCATGCACGGCCTTGATGGAATTGGCCAGCTCGCCCTCCAGGGCGCGCTGATAGGTGACTTGCTCGGTGAACTGGCTGGCGCCAAAGCGACTTTGATCCAGCAGCTCGAAACCGGCATTGCCACTGCGCGGCAAGCCTTGCGAGGCCATTTGCATGCGCACATCATGCACACGATCTTGCGGCACCAGAATGGCGGTACCGTTGCTGTTGAACTGGTAGGGCACGTTCATCTGGCCCAGGGCCGAGACAATCGCACCGCCATCGCGGTCGTCCAGATTGGAGAACAGTACCTGGTAGGTAGGGCCGCGGCTCCACAGCAAGAGGGCGACAATCAGAGCAATCAGTGCGGCACCCAGCCCGATCAGCGCTACCTTGGGCAAGGCGCGCAGTGTGTCGTAGCCAGGAAGTTTGTTCAGCAACTGTGCTGTCTGACTCATGGGTGAGGCAGAGGCAGGGTTCTGCATGGAATCAGGGGAGTTCAAATCAGGACGTGCTCAGGCAGCATTAAGGAAAGGGCGGCGGGCATGAAAGAATCAGGCGCTTATACCGGCATACTGGCAATTTCTTGGTAGGCGGCCACTAGGCGGTTGCGTACCTGGACGGTGGCCTGAAAGCCAACGCTGGCTTTTTGCAGGTCAATCATCACGTCGTTCAAGGAAATTCCGGGCTCGCCCATTTCAAAGGCCTGAGCCTGGGCATTGGCCTCGTTCTGTGCCTGGGAAACCCGGTTCAAAGAGCGGGCCAGCTCGGCGGCAAAACCACCGGGAGCGGCGCTGCTGGCCGAGGAGGACACAGAACTGGAAGCCCCGGCCGCTTGCGCAACTGCGCGCATCTGGGCCAAAAGGTTTTCAATGCTGGAGAGATTGGAAATCGACATATTCGCTTGCCAGAAAGTCAGGATGGGCCACGCGCACAGGTGCGGGCAGCTTGCCGTGCTTAATGTAACGTTTAGAACGCGAGGCTAAGCAGGGTATCTAAGCCCAAAAACAGGGGCTTTTCAGCCCTTATAAATAGCAGGCTCAAGTTTTTGGGGCGTCGTGCAAAGCCTGCAAGGCTTGTGTGGCCTGGGGATGGCCTTGTTCCAGGGCGTAGAGCCAGGCCAGCAATTCAGCCACGGCTTGATAGAGCTGAGGGGGGATATGACGGTCCAGATCCACCTGCATCAGCAGGCCGACCAGTTCGGGGGACTCGTGTACGTACAGACCGTGCTCGCGGGCGGTCTCGACAATTTTTTCGGCCAAGGTGCCGTAGCCTTTGGCAACGACACGCGGGGCTCCGTCTTTGGGCTCGTAGCGCAAGGCCAGGGCCTGCGGGCGATGGGAGGGGGAATCATGACTCATCGGGCAGGTCCTGCGGCAGGGTCGGGTCGGCTTCAATCTGCAATTGGCTCAGGATCAGGCCCTGGTCTTGCAGACGTTCGCGCAAGGGCAGGCTGTTTTCGTCCAGATAAGGGGCGGATTGATCGGCCTGAATATGGACCAGCAATTGCTGGTTCAGGAGGTTGAGCCGTAGGGTGATCGGTCCCAACGTGGGCAGGTCCAGTTGCAGGGTGCTGGACCAGTGTTCGGTTTCGTCCTCTGACTGGGCCTGGTGACGTTGCACGCTCCAGTTCATGTCGGCCTCCGGCCAGGCCTGACCTTGCCATTGCAGGTTCTGATGGGCCAGCGTATCCAGTTGCTGACGCACCAGCAGGCTATTGGCCGGGTCCTGGGCGCTGGCCTGAGTCTGAGGATTCTGGCTCGTGCTGGTATGTGTTTCGGCAGCGGGGCGATTCAGGTTTTGCGGCTCTTGCTGTAATTCGCCAACGCTGCGTTGCCCAAAGTGCAGATCACTAAGATGAGACTCGTAGAATAGCCCGCTTTGTTGCAAGGCCTGGGGCAAAGCCTGGCTGAAATGCTGGGCCAGAGCAGCCGTGCTGCCTGTAGGCAGGGGGCTTGGGGTTGCGGCGCCGGTGGTCGTAGTGCCCGTGCTGGGCGTGCCTGCGGCAGTGCCTGTTCCCACAGCACTGCTGCCTGTTGTCATTGCATTGGCAGAGCCCGCGTTTGCGCTGCCCGTTGCTGTGCTACCGGGCAAGGGCAGCCGCTGCTGAGCCACGGTGGCGATTGTGCTGGCGGTACTCTGTGCTGTGTTTGCGCGTCCCGCCGTCTGGGTATCACTGCCGGGGCGCGTGGGTTCCTTGCCGTCTGCCTGCATCGTGGGGCGGCCAGGTAACAAGGCCTGTCGTCCCTGGATCGCAGGGGCACGATCCGGAAAGCGCTCCAGCAAGGACAGGATCAATTGGGCAGTGCGCCCCAGGGTTGTGGGGGCCGAGCTCGTGGTGGCCGTATTGGGGCCACGTGCATTCAGAGCCGGGTCGGTCGAGGTTTGACCGCTTTGTGTGCGGATATTCCGGCTATCGCGACCCTGGGTGTGGGCGCGGGCTTGATCTACGCTCTGGCGTTGATCACGAGCCGTTTGGTTTTCGGCGCGCTCGGGGCGTTGGCTGCCCGGTGTCTGGCTGATGGCGTCCGGCCGGGCGCCCGTGGCGATATTGCTTTGCTGTCCAGTGCTGATACCCAGAACGGCATCGAGCCGTTGAATAAGCAGCGTCCCCAAAGGGGAGGGGCCGCCTATGCTCATGGATGAACGCTAGGGCTGTAATACGCTTGTAACACGGTTTGCTGGCGCTTCATATTGCCCAGCAGTGCACCCAGACGCCCCAGTTCGGGGGTGGCCAGATGGCGGATCTGGGCGTCGTCTTCCAGAATTTGGGTCAGCAACTGACGGCGTGCCTGTTTTTCAGTAATAGACAGGTCTTCCATGTTCTTGAGCTTTTCCACGGCGAGTTGATAGTGTTCGGATTGTTCAAACACATCCTCCCAGCGAGCCGTTTGGGCAAGCTCCAGCATGTGACGGGTGATGTTGGCGATAATTTGATATTGATCGACGATCGGGTTAGAGGTATCGCTCATGTTCGTACCAGGCGCTAAAGGCGCAAAGGAGGTTGGAGGTGCAGGTCAGGAACAGAACCTGTCCCGCGAGCCCCGGAGTCAAGCTGGCTGCTTGGCACGTTGGGTATCAACATTGCTGCGCCAGGCATCGGCAATATCGGTCAGCAAACGCTCGGCCAGCGTCAGCTTTTCCGCGTCATTGCGAAGGTTGGCCAGCATCAGATTGTGCAAAATCAGGTCATAGGTAGCGACCAGATTGCGGGCCAGCTCTCCGCCCTTTTCGGTATCGACCGCCATTTTCAGGCCGCTATCGACAATATCAATAGCTTTCGATAATGACTGCCCCCGCCCGGCAATATTGCCCTGTTCCATATGCAAGCGCGCTTGCAGCATGGCGGTGCGAGCACCGTTAAATAACAGGGTAATCAGATGTTCGGGGCTCGCGCTCAGGACCTCGGTTTCCAGACCTACTTGAGCGTAGGCGCGAACCGATTGTTGGCCAAAGCGACGGGAAGGGGCAGGATAGCTCATAGGGGTTTATTTATTGCTGTTCATATTGCCCAGCATGGACAGTTGCTGGCTTAGGTAATTGCTGGTGCCTTGCATGCGGTTGATCATGACGTCCAGTTGGACGAACTGCTTGCGATAGGCTTCCATCTTGTTCTCGATGCGCTGGTCAGCGGCTTCGAACTGATCTTGCAGTTTTTTGCCGACTTTCTCAGCGCCTTCCTGGGCATTATCAATACGGCCACCCTTCTTGATAAATTCCTCTGCTGCGGCCTCAACGCGACCGGCAACGCTGTGTTCGCCCACAAACATGTTCTTGACGTCGATCATATTGGTCTTCAAGACTTCGTTCAGCTTTTTCTCGTCCAGCTGCAGATCGCCTGTCTTGGGATCGATATTGATGCCCAGGCCTACCATGGAGCGGATCTCGCCTTCGCTGGGAACGTGCCCCAGGGTGGCGTCACGCATGGCATTTTGAGCCTCACGTGCCATGGAGTCGCCCGTCAGGGCGGCGCCTTTTTTCAGCTCGACGTTATAGGCTGTCAAGGAGCGAATCGACTTGTTGAACTTGTTGTACGCCTCGACATAGTCCTTGATTGCCTTGGCGGCCACGCTGTCGTCTTTGGCAACTTCTACATTGACCGGGTCACCGCCAGCCTTGTTCAGCGTGATCTCCAGACCCTCAATAGTGTCTTTGAGGGTGTTGCTCTGGCTTGTGATGGCAATGCCGTTCACTGTCAACTTGGCGTTGAGGGCCTTGGTTTGCTCAAAGCCGCTGGCAGCCGGGTCGGCAGCATCAAAGGTAAGTACCTCGGCCAGTTCATCATTGCCACTGACACTGATGGAGCTGATCGACGCTGCTTCACCCGTTGCACCGGCTGACAGTTGCAGGCGGTATGGCTCGTCCGGATCGCCAGTGTTGATAATGGTCGCTTTCATGCCCAACTCAGTGTCGGCATTGATCGCGTTCATCACGCCTTGCAAGGACGTGTCCTTGCCTTTCATGTTCAGGACGTGTTCTGTGCCATTGGCCAGGCGAACGGTAATTTCCCCGCCTTCGCCCATGGCCTCATCACGCGAGCTTTGAGAGGCCGCCGTCAAGGTCTGGCGGGTAGCCAGATTATCAACCTTGATCACGTACTGACCGGGCGCTGCTTTGGAATTGCCGGTCACTTTGATGTTTTCGCTATTGGCGGTGACTTTGACCGCGCCAAACGAGTCTTCCGAGTTCAAGGCCTTGGCGGCGGTTTGCAGCTCTGCCAGACTGCTTTTGAGCTGACCGTAGGCCGAGATCTTGTTGGTATTGGCCACCTGGCGGTTCTGGATGACAGCAAGACTCTTCTTTTCCGTCTTGCGCAAATCTTCCAGCAGCTCGTCCAGCTTCAGACCTGAGCCCACGCCAATTGAAGAAATAGCCATATCAAATACTCCTGTAGTGTCCTATTTTGTCGCGAATGTGTCGCGCGCAAAGCCCATGTCAATGGGAAGTTTCGATGCCAGTTTGGTTTTTAAACCTTCACGCTGACCGCGTTGCCCTGCAATTGCACGATCATCTTGGCAATCTGGATCACCGCGTCAGATGGGACGGTGCGCAGAACCTCGCCGGTCGAGTTGTCCACAATCGAGACCACCAGACGCTGGGCCTCGTCGTCCATATTGAAGCGAATGCCGGTGGACCAGGCCTGCAAGGAGTTGTTGATCTGGTCCAGGGTGTCGTCCAGCGTGTTGACCATGCCGGGCACGGGTTCGCGTTTGTCGGGCCAGCGTTGCTGCAACTGGGTATCGGTACTGCTTTCCTTGATGGGGGTCACCGTGGTGGCCGCCGAAGGCGTAGGGGTGCCGGGATTTTGCTCCACTGGGGAGGCTAGGGGCACCAAGGCCGTCGTTTGAGATGAAACTGAGTTGATCATGACATCACTCCAGAAGGGGCTTGGTGGCAGGCCTGCTCAATGGGGGGGCTTGGCACCTGTAACGATCCAATTACGGCACCTGCGCCTGTATCTTTAGGAGATATTTTGGTTTTTGGCCGCTTCAGACCCGTTTAAAGCCTGAATAAGATGGCGAAAGACTGTTTGATTTGGGGACTGTCGGGCAGGGCGGGCAGGCAAAATAGCTCAATCTTTATTGTCCGGATTCTTGCCTGTCCATGCCTCGTTCAGAAGACGTCCTGGTTGAGCAGTACGCCCCATTGGTGCGCCGCCAAGCGCTCCAGCTTGTGTCGCGCCTGCCTCCCAGCGTTGAACTGGATGATCTGATGCAGGCGGGCATGATGGGCCTGCTGGACGCCGTGCGTCGTTATCAGGTGGTGGCCGAGGCCCAGTTTGACACCTACGCGGTCACCCGAATTCGTGGCGCTATGCTGGATGAGTTGCGCAGCCAGGACTGGCTGCCGCGTAGTGTGCGCAGCAAAGCGCGCCAGATCGAAGTGGCCGTCAGTACCTTGCGTCAGGAACTGCTGCGCGAGCCCACCGAGCCGGAAATCGCTGAAGCCTTGTCCATGAGCATGGACGATTACTACGAACTGCTGGATGAGGCGGTCGGCGTGCAGGTGATTCATTACGAAGACCTGAAACGTCATGCCGATCCTTCCGCTGATGCGCTGGAGTTTCTGGAAGACAGCACGCGCGAGCAGGCGTACTTCGATAATCCCTTGAACCTGCTGACTTCCCAGGGGCTTCGGCAAGCCTTGATTACCGCCATCGACCAACTGCCTGAACGTGAGAAATTGCTGTTCGCCTTGCAGTTTGAGCAAGATTTGAATCAGAAAGAAATTGCTCTGGTGCTGGGCGTAACAGAAGGGCGCGTATCCCAACTGCGTAGCCAGGCCGTGGCCCGTATCCGCGCCAGTCTTGCCAAAGACCAATGGGATGCCATTTCCGATAGCGCGGAATTTCAGGTTCTTTTGTAGCTTTTTGAGCTCGCGGTTTATCTTCTCTGGGCTGAGTTCACTCGGCCTATGTTTGTGGAATATTCTTTAGGAAGTAAAAAGCCAGCCCTAGGGCTGGCTTTTTTGCTGCAGAGGATGCTGCTTACTTCTTGCGCTGCAAAATCCAGAACTCCCGGTAGTTAATGCCGTCATCGCACAGGCTGCCTTTGCGAATGACGGTAAATCCGGCACTGGCCATGGTGGTGGCTTTGGCCTCGAAATCCACTTCCGTACGTGTGGTCTCGCGTGTGCCCTGACTTTCCAGCAGGACCAGGCCGCCGGGTTTGCAGAAGTTGAACAGCTTGGTGCCGAATTCTGACAAAGGCACGCCAATCCAGTGATGCACCGCGCAGGCAATGACCAGGTCAAAGCGCTGTTTGGATTTGAAGTCATCAAAGGGCTGGCTGCTCAGTTCAATGTGCTTGTGCCCCAAATGTTCTGCCACCGCCTTGCCAACGTCAATGCAGCTTTGGCTGATATCAAATCCCAAGCCATGGGATAGATGTGGAGCCAGGCCCATCAGCAAGAAGCCATGGTTGCAGCCAATATCCAGGGCGCTGGCATTGGCGGGCAGCAGTTCTTGCAGGCCGTAGGTTTCAAGTCGCTGCATGGCAGGTCGTGAGCCTGCCAGTTTCAGCGGCTCAAAGCCTTGATAGGGCAGGCCGAAGTCGCCGAAGGCGTACTGCAGATTATCTTGCTTGTAACCTGCCCAGATTTGCTCGATCTTCTGGTGCAGGGCGGCAATGCTCTGCAGATCTGCCTGCGTGCTTTCGGGCAGGCGCGCATTGAGCTTGCGGTAGGCGTGGACGGTGTAGGGCGAATAGCGGTAGGTCGCGCAGGCTTGCCACAGGTGCTCGCAGCTTTCATTGACCTGGCCTGCTTCGTACAGGCTATCGGCCTTGGCAATCAAGGGGCGGGCCAGTTCGGGACCCTGGCTGTTCTGCGCCAGAAGCAAGGCTTGTTCGTGCTCTTGCCAAGCCTGCTCCCATTGCTGGCTGTGCGCGAGCAAGCGGCCACGGGTGGCATGGTGCTGTATCTGCTCCGCTGCTGTCATGTGTGGCTTGGCAGACTGGCTGCGGGACAGGGCCTCGTTCAGTTCTTCCGTGTCGGGCTTGACCTGTGCAGCCAGTGTGTCCCACCACTGTGCCTGAACGTCTTGTTGATCGGGGTAGCGAGCATACAGCGCGCGGGCGAGGTCTGTGGCCTCCCACCACATGCCGGCGCGATTCATGATGTCTATATAGGTTTGGCGCAGGATCAGTTCGTCTGGAGCTTTGGAGATGGCTTCCTGAATCGTCACAATGGCTGAACGATGATGCCCTGACCAGGACAGGCATTCGGCGTACAGACTCTGAACGAGTGGGTCGGCTGGATATTGCTCGATCCACTTGCGTGTCTGATGGCGGGGGACAGGCAAGTCGCTAGTGTGCAGCATTTGACGGATATGCTGAATTTCGCGCAGATCCGGCCCATTACGTTTGAGCTCAAAGTAGCCTCGGGCTTTCAGGTAGCCTTCGGCTAGTGTCGGGTCGATTTGCAGCAGTAGCTCGTAACTGAAATCATGGATGTCGTGCACCGTATCCAGCAGGAAAGCCTGCTTGAGGATCTGTGTGGGGCTCAACTGGGCCTGGCGTTGATAGCTGGGGACCAGCAAGGCAGAGGCTCGGCGCAGTTGGTTGCCGGCAGGTTGCACGGCCAGATCCTGGCGGGCAGGCATGTGTTGTTCGAACTGCTCATCGATCAGACGCAAAAGACGGAAACCATGTTGCTCGGCCCATTGCAGCAAGGCGGCCAGATCCGTTTGTCCCTCTTGTGTTGTGACCAGGGCGACGCTGACCTGGATCAGCAAGGCATTGGCCAGGCGCTCAGTGCCATGTTCCAGGATATTGGCATGGTCGTAGACGCCGTCCAGAATCAGATAGTCCAGCCAGTCCAATCCTTCAATGGCGTCCAGCGCATAGGTGGTGACGGGCAACTGAGCCAGCGTCATGGTTTTTTGGGCCAGATAGGCCGGGCCTTGTTGCTTGGCGACAGGAGGCAGGGTGCTGTTATAGGCCGCGTCCAGCGCCAAATGCAAGGTGCCGGGCTGACCATCTCCCAGCAGCGCCTGGGAAATGTAATGCAGGGATGGCTTGCTCAGTGCTTGCGCCAATGGGGCAAGTTCGCCGGAGGGATCGAAGCTGAGCAAGGTGCAGGCACCAGACTCGACCAGGTCCTGCGCCTTTTGCTGACGCAGCAGATACGAGGTGTTGTCCGCTACGGTGATCACCTGTGACAGCTGCCAGCTGAAGTCGGCTTCTGCCGGGCTGTTGTCGGGCTTGGTGTTGCGGACCTTCAGTTGGGCGGGCAAGTCGGCCATGTTGGCCTGCTGCTCCTGGGCCAGTTCCTGGCAGGTGGACTGATAGCGCTGAACCATAGGTGCCAATTGTTCGCGGAAGCGCTCGCCAAAGCCGATGAAGCGGTCGGTCATGGGCATGGCAACGTCAAAGGAGCTGATCGGGCCAATCTCGGCAGCCATGCTGGCGTTGGCTGCAACGGCATCTGTATAGGACTGCTGGCGCTCCAGGCCCAGCTGCTCAAACAGATTGTCCATGACAGTCTGGGGATCACGGACCAGGGCTTCATAATCAACCAGAAAGACGGGGTTGGGCAGGACCTGTGCCCAATGCGCCATCATGTGCTCGTAAAGTGCGATATGTTCGCCCAGGGTCGGCAGGTCGTAGCTGTAGTGGTTGCCCTCGAAGGATTTGTATTGCTGGCAGTACACCGTGGCACCCAGATCCAGCAGGCCGCGTACACAAAAAACAATAGGGGCTTTGGGTAACCACAGGCCGATAAAACCCAGGTTCCACAAGTCTGAGGGCAGGGTGGAGATGCTGACCTCTTCTCCATTTCCCAAGCTGCTCAGGTAGGTGTGCGCATCGTGCTGAATAGAACTGGGAGTCTGAGCGGTCAGATAGTTTTCAAGATTGTTTTGAAAGCGGGCCAGGACGTTTTGTCTATATTGGTCCAGTTGCAGGCTCTCGCCTGTCAGGCGCACCTTGGCGGCACTGCGGAACAGGGATTCGACCAGGCTTTTTCCTGAGCGGGAAAAGCCCGTGATGAAAATCTGTGGGGCGGACTGCACGCCAAACGGGGACAGAGCGTTGAACAGCTCCGCCGTAAAGTTCACTCGCAGCCCGTTAACTTGAGGGATCAAGCTTTTGTGAGGGCTGGCAAATGCCCCTTTTATGAGATTATTCGCTTTTTGATAATACGCGAATGCCTTGTCGGTCTCTTGCGCATCCAGCCAGATCTTGCCCAGGGTGGCCAGTACATTGGCACGGTCATTAATGGGCTGCTCTGCATCGTTCGTAAACGCTTCCAGGGCTTGCAGAATGCCGGGTTCGGGCGCCAGTTGAGTGAAAGGGGCCAGCTTGACATAGAGCAGCGCATCCAAGGGAGCGACGGCGTGCTTGAGCGCTTCCAGATAGGCATCGCGGGCCTGTGCCAGCAGCTCCTTATCTTTATAGATATCCCCTTGCAAAGCCCAGGCGCCTGCGTAGTCGGGGCGCACCTGAAGAACCTGACTGGACAAGTGCAAGGCCTCATCCAGTTGGCCCTCTTTGCGCAAACACATGGCCAGGCTCAATGTCAGGCTTTCATTGTTCTGTGGCTCCAGCGCCAGTGCCTGGCGATAAAGCCCAATTGCTTCTGGGAAACGCTCCAGGCCTCGCAGCGCATCGCCATGCCAGACCAGCAAGCGAAAATCGTCACCGTGTTTTTGGCGCAGTTTGATCAGCAGGGGCTCGACCTGGTCCCATTGATTGCGATCAAGCAGATTCAGGATGGTTTGTGCCGTCTGGGGAGAAATACCGCTTGCGGAGCGGTGCTGCTTGGGGCGCGTCATGGGGCTGAGTTCCTGCGGGATAAAAAGGCTCATTACATCAAAAAAAAACGCTCCCTTATCCGTGGATAAAGGAGCGTAATACCTGCTTGATCAAGCAGGACTAGCCAAGGCTAGACTATCGAGCGGCTTAGCGCAGCAGCGACAGAACAGTTTGTGGAACCTGGTTGGCTTGAGCCAGAACCGAGGTGCCAGCCTGTTGCAGGATCTGAGCACGAGTCATGTTGGAGACTTCGACTGCGTAGTCGGCGTCTTCAATACGCGAACGCGAAGCGGACAGGTTGGTAACCGTGTTGTTCAGGTTGGCGATGGTGGACTCGAAACGGTTTTGCACCGCACCCAGGTCGGAACGCAGGTTGTCCACGTCCTGGATAGCCTTGTCGATGGCTGCCAGTGGGGTGACTTTGGCCAGAACAGCTTCGTCGGTGATGGCGTCGCCATCAATTGTGGCAGTCACGGTGTTGGTTGCAGCGTCACCGGTCACATCAGCAACGTAGGCTTTGCCGTCTTTAACGATGTAGTGAGCGTCAGCAACAGCGCCTGTACCACCAGCGGTACCAGCCGTGCCCTTGATGGTCATCAAGGAGCCGCCGCCAGTGACGGTTACGGCAGTTTTGGAGTCGCCCATTTGAGCGGGGGTGGCAGCGGTGCCAGTACCCGTAGCAGCAGCCAGTTCGAACGAAGATGCGTCGAATTTCTTGGCCAGGCTGGCCACGTCCAGACCGTCCAGGTCCAGGGTGCCGGAATCGATCTGCTTCAGGTTAACCGAGATGGTTTCACCGTCGTTAGCGCCAACTTGAATGGCCAGGGACTGGTCTTTGGCCAGAACTTTCACGCCGTTGAACTGAGTTTGCTCGGACACGCGGTTGATTTCGGCCAGACGCTGGTTGATTTCAGCCTGGATCGAATCCAAGTCGGTTTCGGAGTTGGTGCCGGTGGTCGCTTGCACGCTCAGAGTACGGATGCGCTGCAAGTTGTTGTTGATTTCGTTCAGCGAACCTTCGGTTGTCTGAGCGATAGAGATACCGTCGTTGGCGTTGCGGGCAGCTTGTGTCAGGCCGTTCACGTTGGCGGTGAAGCGGTTGGCAATAGCCTGGCCGGCGGCGTCGTCTTTGGCGCTGTTGATGCGCAGGCCGGAGGACAGACGCTCAATGGCTTGACCCAGTGCGCCTTGCGATTTGCTCAGATTGCCTTGGGCAACGAGGGAAAGCGAGTTCGTATTGATAACAGACATGGTAACTCCCAATGTTGAGTAGAGCGGCGAAACGGTTTCGCCCTTTGCCCAGGAAAGCGTTGGCGTTCTGCTAGGCCCCGGGGGGCTGATCGCGCATTCGACACACTGCGTTCTTCCTGTACAGCACCATTAACGGATGGGGCAAAAAACTCTTTAGGGGCCTGTTGAGAAAATTTTCTCTACTTTGTCTTGAAGCCTTGAATTACGCGGCTTCAAGCATGACGACCCAGTGTGCCCAGCGGCCTGTTTGCTTTCGTTTTCCGACTCTGAATTCTGATTTTTCCAGTTCGCTGCCTGGAAATGGAACAGATTGCGCTGTGCCGCAGCAGACAATCCAGAGGCCTTGTTTGAATTGCGTAGTCAAAAAAAGCAGCGGGGCCATCTATTGACGGCCCCGCATTGCAAAAACTTAATAAAAAACTGGCTTGGGCGGATTCAAATAGCGAACCCGCCCTTGCGCTTACACGGCAATAGGCTTGCCATCCGCACGTTGGATGACGACGGTCGAAGAACGCGGGCGTACCGTGTTCATGCTGACTACCGTGGCGTCATGGGTGTCGTAGGCGGGCCAGTTCACGGGATGCTGAATGTTCAGGAACAGGCTGGTGTGGTCCGGCGTCATGGAAAAGCCCGTAATTTCGGCTTCGTTCGGGCCTACAAAGAAGCGACGCAGATCGGACTGGTTGTTGGCGTTGATGGCCGGGCCAGTGCCCGAGCTGTCCGCCAAGGCACCTGGAATCACGGCCAGCATCTGGTCGTTGGTGGCACGCGCAACATTGTTCTTGCGTCCGCCGTCGATGCCGTTGTCGGTCTGAATCCACAGAATGCCACGGCTGTCGAAGCCCAGGCCGTCGGGGCTGGCCAACTGGTTCAGGTCGGTCAGGCCGGAGCGGTTCGTATCTGCGTCCGCACCCGAGTCCGAGCCGAATACGAAGATATCCCACTTGAACTTGTTCGAGCCGGGTTCGTCGTGCCAGCGGATGATGTGACCGTTGACGTTGTTCAGGCGCGGGTTCGCGGGGTTGGTGCCAGTGGACGCGTTGCGGCTGGTGTTATTGGTCAGCGTCAGGTAGATGTCGCCATTGCTGGGGTGGGTGGCCGTCCACTCGGGGCGATCCATCGGGGTGGCACCGACAAAGTCAGCGGCGCCACGGGTATTGATCAGGATTTCTTCCAAAGTTTTGAACTTGTCAGCCAAGGTGCCGCCATCCTTGCCTTTGGTAGAGCCCGTCAGTGCCAGCCATTCGCCCGAACCGTCTTCGTTGAAGCGGGCGACATACAAGGTGCCCTTGTCCAGATACTTGGCGCCCACGGCCAGGCGATCCGTGCGCTGGGCGTCTTTCGGGTCCCAGTTGGCTTCGGACACGAAGCGGTACACGTATTCAAAGCGCGAATCGTCGCCACTATAGAAAGCCAGGGGTTTGCCGGCTTCGGGCTTGCTGTAGGCACAGCCTTCGTGAGCGAAGCGACCCATGGACGTGCGTTTGGTGGCAATGCTGCTGGGGTCGTAAGGGTCGATCTCGACCAGGTAACCAAAACCGTTGACTTCGTTGCGCCAGTCCTCGGTGGCACTGGCGCCTGTTTCGGTCACGTTAAAGCGGGCGAATTCGCCCAGGACTTCCGAAGGATCCTTGGCAGCCGTTTCCCACTGGTAGCGGCCAACGGGGCCAGCCGATACGCCCACACGCTGCTGGTGGGCCGGACGATTGCCGGTGTTGACAAAGCAGGCCGCCCAGTTTTCTTCAGCGGTGATGTAGGTGCCCCAGGGCGTGGTGCCGTTACCGCAGTTATTGTTGGTGCCGCGCACTTGCGTGCCGTTGGGCGAGAAGGGGGTCTTGACCCAGTCCGTGCCACCCACAGGGCCAGCCAGTTTCATGGCCGTGGCCGAGGTGAAGCGGCGGTTGTAGCGCGAGTTCTGAACGATGTCCCAGCGGCCATTGGTGCGACGAATATGGATGATGGCCACGCCGTGGGCGTTGATTTCCTTGCGTACTTCTTCTGCCGGGCGCTTGCCATTGACCAGGGTCGGCCCATTGGGGTGCAGGGCTTTTTCATCAATGTATTCGTGGTTGACGGCCAGCAAGCCCTCGGTAGAGCTTCCTTCCAGGGGGAAGAAGTGCATGCCGTCATGGTGCATGCCCATGGAGTTGAGCAAGTCGTTGGAGCTGTTATTGCCGTTCTTGTCCCAAGGCAGGGCATTGTCATTGATTGGCGTACCCCACGGGGCCAGTACATGGGCAATGTAGCCGGGAGGAACGACACAGCCGTCGGTCATGGAGGTGGGCAGGGATTCAAAACCCAGTTTGACGCTTGCTGGTGGTTCCGGATCAGGGCCGGGACCAGGGTTCGGGTTCTCGCCGCCGTTATCAGTGGAATTGCCTCCTGTGCTGCTGCTATCGCAACCAGCCAGACCAAAGCTGCTCATGGTGGCCAAGGCGGCTGCCAGGCCACCGCGCATCACGGCGCGGCGAGTCATGCTTCGTTCCAGGATTTCACTAAAAGGGGTGTTCTGACTAGCGTTACGAACAGTCTTGTCGGAGATATGTTTGCTCATAGTGATAAATAGCGCCAAGGCTGAGTTGTGGGGGTAGCGCTCATGCTAGTGGCCCAAGGTGAAAGGACTATGACAACAAGCTGAATATCCGGGATGGTGATTTTTTGGCGGCTTACCCGTATCTGGTGAGGCTCGTTGGCAAGCGGGCAGGGTCAGGCGCCGTTTTAGCGATGCAGGTTTGGACGCCGGATCAGGCCGGAATTGGACTTTTGTTTTAATTAAAAAAATCAGTGCCTTGGCTATTGGGCGAATATCGATTTTGTTTCATGTACAGAGTTGTACATTTTTTATGTTTTTTGCCGTAACCCTGTTTGCTTATTTCCCTATCTATTTAGAACACAAGGACTAAAGCGACCTTGAGTTCTTTTTGGTGTTCAGCAATCTTTAAGGTTCAAAGCCCGTTTTTTCCCTTGTGTACGCCCTATGAATGGGCATTTCCCACAGGCTTTGATACTTCCTATTTGTTGTACTATGTTTCTTTTTTTTCTTCGGGAACTCAATGAAGCAAGGGGTTTTACTGCGCAGTGGCCGTGCCGATGCTTTCATGGCTTTAGGTGAGGGCGGCCGACCGGTATTTCGCTCCGCTTTACAGTTGCGAGAAGCCTTGCGCCGTCGGGCAGGCAACTTTGCCGACCATCTGGCAATTCCGCAAAGCAATGAAACGGGTTCCACGCTGGATTGGTACAGCCCGGTCTCCGGCCAGGTCGTGCCCTGGACTGCAGCCACCGAGCAAGAACGCGAGGAAGGCTTGAAGCAATTAAGTGCTTTTCAGGCCCGGCTGAACGAGATGGCCCCAACGATGGATGCCCAAGAGCAAGAGGCTTTGGGCGACAAGGCTCTGTTTTCCAGCTTGCTGCGCCGCGTGCTTTATTTCCCGGACGATAACTTTGTGTATCTGGTCAACGGCAAGCCCGTGTTGACCTTCTGGGGTTTTCTGCATCACGGTGCAGATCAGAATCAGGACCCCTTGCTGCCTTTGATGCCTGCGCCTAAGCCCGCAGCCGTGGTGGCCCCGCCGGTAGTGCCGCCTGTCGAGCCTGTGGTAGCCCCTGTTGTGGCCCCGGTTGCTGCCAGTTGGTGGTCCCGCTGGTGGTGGCGTTTGTTGGCTTTGCTCTTATTGTTGGCCTTGCTCTTGTTTGGTTTGCGCTGGTGCACCACGCCGGTCGTGCCTGACACACCGTTGGGTTCTTTCACCTCCAGCGTAGGCAGCTATTTACCCGAGAAAGTCCGTAATTGGTTTGGCTGGTCCTTGCCCAAGCTGGATGCGGGTGCCTTGCTGCCCAATGGCCGTGTTGATGCAACAGGAGTCTTTCCCACGGGGACTGTTCCCGTGGTTCCTGGCGCTACGGGTGCTGGCACCGCTCCCGGTGTTGACGCTCCTGGTGCCGTTGCTCCGGGGACGGATGCCCCTGCCGCACCGGATGCGGGACAGGCTTCTGACACCCCCCCGCCCGCACCACCCGCCGACCCGACAGCAAACCCGGACACCAATCCTCCGCCGCCCGAGTTGCCACAAGACCCGGCAAACCCGCCCGCTGATCCCGCTGCTCCTCCAACACCCGATACCAACCCGGCTGCTCCGGCTACGCCTGCTGCAGTCCCGCCCGGTTCCTTGGTGGTGCCGCCCGATGCCTTGCAGTCTGGCAAGATGGATTTCCTGAATGGTCAGTGGGCTGCCCGCATGGGTGTGCAAGACAGTCAGACCGGCAAACCCGTGCAACTGCAATATCAGTTGAAAGACGGTGCAGGCAATGTGCAGATCAAGCGGGGTGACGGTGTTCAGTGCGAAGCCCCCGTGTCGGCTTCGTCTGAGCAGGGTCGCTTGATTTTGAATGCCAATTCCGCGGCAAAGTGCACGGACAATGCCGCTTACGATATGCCCAAGATTGTGTGCGACCCCGGTGCGGCAGGTGCTGCCGCCCAATGCGCGGGCATGTACGGCTCCAATGCCTTTCCTTTGATCTTGCAGCAATCCGAATGATGAGTGCTTGAATCTTATGTTGCCTGAATTACTCAAACACGATGGCTTGGTTACCTTGATTGAAAATACCGGAGTCCAGTTCATGGACTTCGGTTTTGACATCAATGCTCCCACTGTGGGCAGCAAGAAGCTGGGCACCTTGAACCATTCTTTCTTCAGCACGAACGGCCAGAACTGGCGCTTTCTGTTTGAAGGCTTGCAGTTTGGTCAGGAGCAAACCCTGTTCCATCAGCCCGAAGGCGAGGTTGGGGTGTACCAGGGCGGTGGCCGCAATGATCAGGAATGCGATGTCTCCCTGAGCCGTACCCTGGACCTGTTCGATGGCCTGTGGCTGCCTGTGCCCTATGTGCGCTTTGTGGCGCCGCATCGCTTTGACCATGGCCCGGCCAGTTGGAGTCGCCTGCGCGTGGTGCGCCTGGAAACGCCTGATCGCGACGGCAATACGCACCGAATTACGCTTGCCTGCGATACCAGCGTGGTGGACCTGACCGAGGGCGCGGCTTACCTGGCCCCCTTGCGTGAAGATATCAATGCCGGGGCCTTGTTCCGCATTGCCTGCGACAGCGCCCATATGGACTGGTTCCTGAACCGTGACTGGGTGCAGGAATGGTTGCTGGAAGTCTATAAAGACAACGTCAATAAAACGCGCAACATCGATTTTGGTGAAGATGTCAGCGCCTTGCACTCGGCACAGCTGCATTTCCTGAATTTGCTCAGCCTGTTCGCCCCACCGCATGAGTGCGTGGATGGCCGCTCCGAGGCCTGGGTGCGTCTGCCGGACATCAAGGTGCTGGCCGCTAACTGGCAAAGTGAGCAGGTCATTCCTGTGGATCTGGTGCTGGACGTGGGGAATTCGCGCACTTGCGGGATTCTGATTGAAAACCACGGTCAGGACGATTCCGGCTTGCGGCAGAACTATGTGCTGCAACTGCGGGACTTGTCTCATCCGCATCAGGTGTACAGCAAGCCTTTTGAAAGTCGCGTGGAGTTTGCGCAGACGGATTTTGGCAAGAACCACTTGTCCCTGAAAAGCGGACGTCCCACCGCCTTTTCCTGGCCCACTTTGGTGCGTGTCGGGGATGAGGCCGCACGTCTGGCTGCCCGCCGTCGCGGCACCGAGGGCACGACCGGGCTGTCCAGCCCCAAGCGTTACTTGTGGGACGAAAACGAATACAAGCACGGCTGGCGGTTCAGCCAGCAGTACGACCGCTCCGATGCAGAACCGCGTGCCCTGGCGGCACCGTTCTCCCTGCATATCGACGAGCGTGGCGAAGCCCTGTACACCCTGGACGAAGACGATCGTCTGCCGGTGTTCGAGCCTTTCTATTCGCGCAGCTCGGTCATGACCTTCATGCTGACCGAGGTGCTGGCTCAGGCGCTGTTGCAAATCAACAGCCCGGCCCAACGGGTACGCCAAGGTCACTCCAACAAACCACGTCGCTTGAGCAATATCGTTCTGACCGTACCGCCCGGCATGCCGCTGGTAGAGCGCAGCCTGCTGGCCGAGCGTTTGCGCCAGGCCATTGGTTTGCTGTGGACCAGCATGGACTGGTATCAAGGCGAAGAAGACCCTTATGGTCTGGAGCCTTCCGAGTCGGGCCGCATGCCGGAGAACCTGCTTGTGCCTCTGCCCGAGTTCCGGGTGGAGTGGGACGAAGCCACCAGCTCTCAACTGGTCTACCTGTTTACCGAAATTACTCAGAACTTTGCAGGCCATGCTGACGAGTTCTTTGACGCGGTTGCCGCTCCCTACAAGGAAGATCGGGAAACCCTGACGCTGGGCATTATTGATATTGGTGGCGGTACCACCGATATCGTGATCAGCGACTACACCTTGCGTCGCCCGGCAGGGGCGGGCGGTGGCAGCAATCTGACCATCTCGCCCAAGCAGCGTTTCCGCGACAGTTTCCGCGTGGCTGGGGATGACATCTTGCTGGACGTCATTCAGCGTTATGTGCTGCCTGCTTTTGAAGACGCCTTGAGCCATGCCGGTGTGCAAGACACGGATGTGTTCTTGTCGCGACTGTGCGGCAATGAAAAGGCCGATGCTGATAAAGCCGTTTTGCGTCAGCAACTGGCCCTGCAGGTTTTTGTACCACTGGGCCTGGAGTTCCTGAAACGCTACGAAGCCTACGATCCGCATGAAGACCCGCGCGCCGTCCAGTCCTTGCCGTGGGGCGAACTGCTGGAGTTCGAGCACTTGCAGGGCGATCAGGCCAATGCACCGCTGTCCCATGCCTCGGCAGGTTCGGCGGATGCTTTGCCACGAGTCTCCAGCAAGGTCGTTCAGTACGTTCTGGACGAGCTGCACAAACATGCCGGTCAACGCGTCGACCTGGAGTTGGCCAAGGTTGAACAGCCTTTTGATCTGGCTCATTTGCATCAAGGTCTGGTCAGCGGTTCCTTGAATATCAACGACCCCTTGCGCGCCTTCAGTGAGGTGCTGAACTACTACGATTGCGACATTGTGCTGATGGCCGGACGTCCTTCGCGTCTGCCGGGTGTCCAGGCCTATATGCGCTCGCAAATGCCGGTATCGCCAGCGCGTCTGCTGCCTTTGCACAATTACCGCACGGGTAGCTGGTATCCCTTCCATACCAATGGTCGGATCGACGATCCCAAGAGCACGGCCTCGGTAGGCGCCATGTTGTGCCTGCTTTGCTACAACATGAATATCGACCAGTTCAATTTCAAAGTATCGAATCTGCGCCCGCGTTCTACCCTGCGTCACATCGGGATTATTGACTCCAACAATCAGATCAAGGATCAGGACATCGTCTACAAGGACGTGCTCCAGATGGACCCCGATACCCGCGAGGAAATGGTGACGCTGGAGAGCGTCAGCAGCGAAGACTCGGACGGTTATCACCTCTTGATGCAGGGCAGTTACCTGCGCCTGGGTTACCGACAGCTGGATGTGGAGCGCTGGCCCGCTTCGCCCTTGTACTACCTGCACTTGAACGAAAAGGTGCGTCGTCAGATGGCCGATGCGCCCGACGACGATGGCCAACTGCCATCCATGGAAGTGACCTTGATGGTGGATAAGGCTTCCCAAGGTGGGCAAGGCCGTCGTTTGATCAGCGATCGACTGAAGATCAAGAACTCGGCACCCCGAGACTTCAAATTGAGTGGCGTGTCCAAAGGGGCCGTCCGTATCCAGCTCAACACCATGCTGGAAGCAGGCCTGGGTGATTCTCCATATTGGCTCGATAGCGGGAGCGTAGTGCTCAAATGATGGACATGACGACCTTACAGCAGGATTTGTGCCAGGACTGGCAGAACGTATATCAAGGTGCCGGAGAGGCGATTGACTGGGTGATGCAGGCGCGCGCTTCGTCGCAACGCCTGAACGCACAGGCCGATAGCCTGGTGCTGGAACTGCGCCGTGCCCGCAATACCGCCCGCAGTCTGGGTGTGGTCTCGGGCCGCCCCATGACGATTGGTTTTTTTGGTCTGTCGCAGGCGGGCAAGTCTTATCTGATTTCCAGCCTTGCTGCGGGTGGCAATGGCCGTCTGGAAACCAATTACGGCGGTGAAACCATCGACTTCCTGCGCCACGTGAACCCGCCAGGGGGGGGTAAGGAGGCTACGGGTCTGGTAACGCGCTTTAGTCGCAATGCCACCGCAGGCCCTGATGCCTATCCCGTCGAACTGCAGATTTTCTCTGAAGTCGATATGGTGAAAATCCTGGTCAACAGTTATTTCAATGACTTTGACAAGGAGCAGATCGGCTACACCTTTGCCGCAGACCGCATCAAGGCCTTGATCGAATCGCTCAAGAGCCGTGCCGGTGCCAATGATGCTGGTTTGAGCGCCGATGACGCCGTGTCCTTGTGGGACTACGTGCGCAGCAGCTTTGGCAATACCACTCGCTTGCTGGACAGTACGTACTGGCCAGAGGTCATCAATCTGGCCCCCGCCTTGCGTCTGGAAGACCGGGCACAGTTGTTTTCCATCTTGTGGGGCGAGCAGGCTGAGCTGAGCGAACTTTATATTGGCCTGGCTAAAGTGCTGCAGGCTCTGGGTCATCCCAGCAAGGTTTATGCACCGCTGACAGCGCTGATCCGTCGCGAAGGCGATGGCTTTGTACAGCAAGACAGCATCATGAACGTGGATGTGCTCGAATCGCTGGGCAGCCCCACGGAGAAAAGCCTGAGCGTCTTGCCCGTGCGTGAACAGGATGGCCAGCCCGTCGTTGCCGCCCAAGCGGTGGAAGTGCCTTTGGCTCATCTGGCAGCGTTGACGGTGGAGCTGACTTTCCCCCTGATTGGTGAAACCCAAGGCGGCGGCGTGGACAAGGTCGATCTGCTGGATTTCCCCGGTTACCGTGGTCGCTTGAATATTCGCTCCGTGCAGGATGCCGGTGCGGCGTCGGAAAGCAGCGGTGGCAACCCCGCCTCGCAACTGATTCTGCGTGGCAAGGTGGCTTATCTGTTTGAGCGCTATACCGATCAGCAGGAAATGAACGGTCTGGTCATGTGTACCGCTTCGGACAAGCAAAGCGATGTGAAAGATGTAGAGCCCGTGCTGACACGCTGGGTCCATCGCACTCAGGGTGCCACGCCGCAGGAACGCCAGAACCGTAAAGTGGGTCTGATGTGGGCCATCACCATGTTCGACAAGCGTATCGGTGCCTCCCTGATTCAGGACGACGCCCAGGTACGTGACAGCTGGGACGGTCTGATGAAGATGAGCTTCAAAGAGCGTTTCGGCCACTGCGAATGGTTGCAGCAATGGCGTCCGGATCAGCCCTTCTCCAACACCTTCCTGGTGCGCAAGCCCGGCATGCCCACACCCTTTATTGATCTGGACACCGAAAGCCGGGAGCTATCCATTACGGCATCCGTGGCCGACAAAATGGATCGCATGCGTGGCAGCTTTATTGAAAATCCGCTACTGGCGCAGCAATTAAGCGATCCGGCCGAAGCCTGGGATGCCATGCTGGCCTTGAATGATGGCGGCATGCAGCGTTTGCGTGCGTATGTGGCTCAAATCGGTGGTCTGGACTTCAAGCTGATGCGCTTGCAGGAACAGTTCCGCAGTTTGCATGACAGCCTGGTCAAGAAGTCCCTGCATTCCTGGTATAGCCAGGACGGCGATCAGCAATCGGTGGTCAAGGAGGCCCTGGCCAAACAGTTCCGGGAGGAGCTGCCTGCTTACCGCGCCATTGTGGGCGAGCTGCTGGCTGCGCTGCACCTGCCGCAAGATACCTTGCGGGATCTGTTCCTGAGCCTGGGTTCCAGCAAGTCCGAGCCGGACGAGTCGGGCGTTCTGACCCAGGAGCAGCCCTTCGAGCAGCAGTACGCCGATCTGGTGTACCGCAGCTGGGTCAGCCAACTGCGCGAGTTGCCTGCCAGTCGTACCAATCAAAACGTGTTGCGCATGCCGGTGGACTTGCTCTCCAGCCTGGTTGAAGAGCTGATTGTGGCCTCGGATCGTTGGGCCTTGCGTGACAAATTGCTGGCTGTGCTGACCAAGCGCCGCCAAAGCGGTGTGCGTCGTGAGCGTCTGGCCGATCGCCAGGTTTGCAATGTGGCCATGACGATCAGCGAGTTTGTGACCTGGTTCTACCTGAAAGGCGGCAGCGACGACTTCTTCAAGAGTCCCAAAGCCTTTGCCCAGGATGGCATGCCGATCCTGCCGGCAGAGCCCCAGGATCACGGCGCAATTTTCTTTGAACAATGGTTGGCCGCTTTGGCCCATACCACTTTGCATAACGCCGGTTATGAAGGTGGCCGCGAACTGAGTCTGGAACAGAATCAGGCTTTGGGACGCATTCTGGAACGATTTACCGATAAGAGCGTGGCATGAAATTAAGATTTAGTTTGCAGGCTTTGGAGCCCGCGGTCCCTGGCCGCGCTCGTCTGTATGTGCGGGATCTGGATGAAGAGCTGGACCTGGGCGAATACTCGATCGCCATTCAGCGCAGTCAGAACAGCTATTACTTGCACTCGGCCCAAAGCTGGGATGCATCCTTGCGCTGGTTGCCGCAACAAGGCTGGACCGAGCATGAAGAAGGTATTGCCGTTCTGCTGAACGCAGACATTGTGGATTCGCTGCTGGCCAATGCCAGCGATGCGTATCAAATCACTCTGGCCGATAGCAGTGGCGAAGAGCTGGGCCGCAGCCCGCTGAAGCTGGACAAGGCGATCTTGCCTTCCACGGCCGGTGGCAATGCCCAGGCCATGGAATTGACCATGCCGGCAGTTGCTGCGCCCGAGCCTCCCGCTCCGGAGCCAGTTGTTGAAACACCGCCCGTGGTTGAGGTGGTGGAACCTGTGCCCGAGCCCGAGCCGGTCAAGGTAGAAGCACCTGCTCCCAAAAAGGAGACGGTTGCTCCTGTCGCGCCTCCCGCCAAAAAAGGTGGCGTGGCCAAATGGATCGTCTTGCTTGTTCTTTTGTTGATTCTGGCAGGCGCTGCAGGCTACTGGTTCTATAGCCAATCCGCCAAGGGCGACAGCCCGGCCGTGCCCGATGCCCCAGAGTCCAGGCCTGCAGTGGTGGAAACAGACAATTGCACCATGGACAAGCTGGCAGACCGTCCCGGCCTGCAATTTGTGCAAGAGTGTGTCAAGGAGAGCAAAACCTCCGAGCAATGGCTGGCCGTGATCGAAGAAGCCAAAAAGGCGGAACAGTGTGACGTGGCTCAGCGTTTGTACGTGAACAAGGCACAGTCTGGTGATGTGAAAATTGCCATGGCTTACGCCCGTGAATACGACCCCAAAGATCACCAGGCCAACACCTGCTTTAGCAAACCTAATCCTGCTACCGCTGCATACTGGTATGAAACCGTCTTGCTGTCCGAGCCTGATAACGCGCAAGCCAAGGCCCGCTTCCAGGAGTTGAGTCAATGATGATGCGTCCCCTTGTTCGATTCAGTTTGCTTGGTGCTCTCCTGTTGGGCGCAAGCCAGGCACAGGCCGCGGCTCCCTTGCTGCAAGAGGGCAAGAAGACGCTGTATCAACGTGTTCTGACTACGCCGTCCTGCCGTCTGTTCTCTTCGGAAACGGATCAGCAGGGCAAGCCGGTGCCTGCGTTCAGCCGCTTTTATATTTACCAGCGCAAAGAGCAGGGCGGGGCAGAGCGTGTGCAGGTTGGTCCAGACAGCCAGGGCAAGACCGTAGGCTGGCTGGACAAGGCCTGCACGGTGGACTGGAAAATGCAGTTGACCCTGGCCTTCACCAATCCGGCCAACCGCGATCGCATGCTGTTTTTCAAGGATCGCGCCTTGCTGGAAAAAGTGCTGGACACGCCAGACCCGGCCACTTTGGTGGCCCCTATGCGCCAGGCTTTGCGTAAGGACGCGCAAACAGAGGGCGTATTGGCGCAAGAGCCCGAGTACTTTGTGGATGTGCAGGAACAGTTCTACCTCTTGCCCGTTTTGAGTGGCGAAGAGGTCATGACTGAAAACGGCTTCCGTACTCGTTTGCTGAATGTGGCGTCTGTCACCAAGCACACCGCAGATAAGAAAGAGCCGGAAGCCGCTAAACAAGAATCTGAGCAAACCCAGGATCAGGACGCCGCCCAACGCACGTCCCAGATCAAGGGCTTTAGTGCGGCCGTGGTCTTTGTAATTGACTCCACCATTTCCATGGACCCCTACATTGATCGCACCCGCGAGGCCGTGCGCAAGGTCTATAGCAAGGTGGAAGAGCAGGGCTTGTCCGATCAGGTCAAGTTTGGTCTGATCGCGTTTCGCTCCAATATGGAAGCCGCGCCAGGGATCGAGTATTTGACGCATGTGTATGCGGACCCCAATACCGTAACCAGTAGCGAGGACTTCTTGTCCAAAGTGTCGGACTTGAAGCAGGCCAAGGTATCCACCGTTGCTTATGACGAAGATGCCTACGCAGGCGTGCTGGAAGCGCTGGACAAGGTGAACTGGAACAATTTCGGCGCACGTTATGTGGTGCTGATTACCGATGCCGGGGCGCTGGAAGGCAATAACAAGTACTCTTCGACCGGATTGGACGCACCGCAACTGCGTATTGAAGCGGCCAAGCCCGGTGTGGCGATTTACACCCTGCATTTGAAGACACCATCGGGCAAGAACAACCATGCCAAGGCCGAAGACCAGTACCGAGAGCTGTCCACTTACGGTGGCACACAGACCTCGCTGTACTACCCGGTTAATGCCGGTGACGTGAACCAGTTCGGCAAGATGGTCGATAATCTGGCGACCGCGCTGACCGAGCAGGTCAAAGTGGCTTACCAGGGAGGGGATGCGATTGGCAGTGCGGCGCGTGCCCAGGAGACCGGCGACACCACCACCGACCAGATGCTGACCGACGCCGAGCTGATCGGCCATGCCATGCGCCTGGCGTATTTGGGCAAAACCACGGGCACCACCGCGCCTGAAGTGTTCCATGCCTGGATCAGCGACCGGGACCTGGTGCGCCAGAACATCCCGACAACCGACGTCCGTGTCTTGTTGACCAAAGCCCAACTAAGTGACTTGAGCGATGTGGTCAAACAGATTCTGGATGCGGCTAATGAAGGCATGATCTCGCCCACTGATATGTTCAACCGCTTGCGTTCCGTAGCAGCGGCGATGGGGGCGGACCCCAGCACCCTGAAACAGGAAAAGGGCACCAAGCTGGCCGAACTGGGCCTGATGAGCGAGTACCTGGAAGATCTGCCTTACCAAAGCGCGGTGCTGACTTTGGATGAAGATACCTGGACCAGCTGGGATGCCTTGAGCCAGGAGAAATTCATTCGCGATCTGAGCACCAAGCTGCGCCACTACGAGCGCTATAACGCCGATGCGGATCGCTGGGTGTCCTTGGCTGAAGGCGCGGATGCACGTGATGACGTTTATCCCGTGCCTTTGGAGATGATGCCCTGACATGCTCCGCATTCAGCAGCTAGAGGTCTCCCGGGGGCAAGGCTCCCACGCTTTTCGTGTGCAACTGCCCGAGCTTGCTCTGGACGCAGGGCAGATTGTGGCCGTAACCGGCGTCAGCGGTTGCGGCAAAAGCACCTTGCTGGAAACCCTGGGGCTGCTCCTGCGGCCCGCTCAGGTCCAGGTTTTCACCTTGGGTCAAGAGGCTAGGGATATCAAGGCCTTGTATGCCAGCGGGCGCGAGTCTGAATTGGCCCAATGGCGGGCCAGGAACCTGGGCTTTGTGCTGCAGAACGGCGGCTTGCTGCCGTATCTTTCGGTTTGGGAAAACATGGTTTTGCCGCGCCGCTTGCAGGGCTTGCCGATCAAGGCGGACCATCTGGATGCGGCCATTGCTACCCTGAAACTGGAGCGGCTACTGAATCTGTACCCTTCAGCCTTGTCGATTGGGGAACGACAGCGGGTGGCCTTTTCTCGCGCTATTGCACATGCTCCCGGTCTGGTACTGGCCGATGAACCTACTGCCGCTCTGGACCCTGAAACGGCTCACCATGTTTTCCAGCTGTTTTTCAGTCTGGCCAAGGAGCTGAACTTGGCGGTCTTGCTGGTCTCTCACGATTGGGACAGTTTGAGCCAGTTCGCTATTCCGCGCTTGCAAGCCAGGCTGGAACCGGGTTTGAGCATTTTTGTTCCCGAGGTTGCCGCCCCATGTTTGTAAACGTCTTTCGTCTGGCCTGGGCCGACTTGCGTTTTGACTGGCGCATCTCGTTTTGCATGGTTGCAGCCATGGTGGCCGTAGTGGCCCCTTTGCTGCTGCTTTTTGGCCTGAAGTACGGTGTGGTCACCCAGTTGCAGCAGGAGTTGCTGCAAGATCCGCGCAATCTGGAAGTGAAGATGTTGAGTAGCGGCAGCTTTGACCAAGCCTGGCTGAACACGCTGCGTGAAATGCCCGGCGTGGGCTATGCCATTGGCATGACGCGCTCCTTGAATACCCAGGCAGATCTGCGCCTGGACCGACGCCGCTTTCTGGAAAATGTAGAAGTACTGGCCAGCGCACAGGGTGATCCCTTGTTGCAAACTCAGGCCCGTGACTTGTCTCCCAATGAAATCATTCTGACTCAGGAAGCCGCCCGTCGCTTGAACTGGACGGCGGACGAGTCCGTGCATCTGCGCCTGAACCGTCGCCTGGACGGACAGTTTGAGCAGGGCGACAAAGCCATGACGGTGGTGGATGTGTTGGCTGAACATCGCTATTCGCGTCCTGCTGTATTCGTCGCCCCGGAAACTTTGCTGGCCTTGGAATACGCCCGCGATGGTTTTCAAATCCCCGACTTTTCCCTGCTGACTGGCAAGCCTTTGGCTGCCGATATGCCCGTGCTCTACGCCCGCGCCCGTGTCTATGCCAGCACGATTGATCAGGTTGGCGAGGTGGCACACGGACTGGAGCAGCAAGGCATTCCGGTCGCCAGCCGTTACGCCGATATTGAAAACGTGCGTGCTATCAACCGGGTACTTAGCCTGATTTTTGGTGTGATCGCTCTGACAGCCATTGTGGGCTGCGCCGCCTCCTTGGGTGGGGCCTTTTTGGCGAACGTGGATCGTAAACGCAAAGATCTGGCGGTCCTGCGTTTGCTGGGTATTGATAGCGGTGGCGTCATCCGCTACGTGCTGATTCAGGCCATTTTGCTAAGCCTGATCGCCTATGCCTTGGGACTGGGCCTGTATGGCCTGGGCAGCACCTTATTCAATCAACTACTGGTGGGAGATGGCCTGCAGACGGACTTCGTGTGTCGCATTACCGTAGCCCATGCCCTGTACGCCTTATTGATGGTGGCAGGGTTGGCGTGTGTGGTGGCGGCGATCGGAGCCTGGCGGGCCGTTCGTGTTCAACCTGCGGAGAGTTTGCGTGAAATTTAAACCTTTGTTCAGTGCAGCCAGCTTGCTGCTGGGTTTCAGCGCTGTGGCGCAGGCAGCGCCCTGGGACGAGAAGTACTACAACCCCAAGCCAGCCGAAGGGGATGTGGTTCTGCCCATGCCTTGCGAAGGCGCCATGGTATTTCGTCGCGTGGCCGTGCCCGTGGCTGGACCTTTAGACGATATGCGAGTGGTGGTAGGACAGGAAGCCGAGGAATGGGGCTATATCGAACACAAGCGCCCCGAGTTCATTGCAGGCAGCTTTACCGATAGCAAGGCGGGTTCGTCGCGCTACTACCTGATGGCCAAGTACGAACTGAACAAGTTGCAGTACCAGGCCTTGACCGAGGCCACTTGCCCTACGCCCAAGAACAACTTGGTGGTGCCGCAGACCGACATCAGCTGGATGGATGCGGTGCATTTCTCCGATCTGTACAACCAGTGGTTGCGCGAGAACGCCGCCGACAAGCTGCCCAAAGAGGATGGTTTGGCCGGTTTTGTACGTCTGCCTACCGAAATTGAATGGGAATATGCCGCCCGCGGCGGCTCAGCCCTGTCCTCGGCCGAGTTCCGTGATGTGCGTTACCCCATGCCTGAAGGCATGAATGACTACGAGTGGTATGCCGGTGCCCAGTCCTCCAACGGGGCGGTTCAGTTGATGGGACGGCTCAAGCCCAACCCGCTGGGCCTGCATGACATGCTGGGCAATGTGGACGAGATCATTCTGGAGTCTTTCCGCCTGAACAAGCTGGATCGTCAGCACGGACAGGCCGGTGGCTTTGTGGTGCGTGGCGGCAATTTCCTGTCCAAGCCCGAAGCACTGCGTTCTTCGGCTCGTAAAGAGCTGGCGTACTACGGACCTAAAGGACCAACAAAAGCCAAAACAACCGGCATGCGTCTGGCCCTGGTGTCGATTGCCCTGACTTCGCGCGAGCGTGTGCAGGCGATTGAAAAGAGCTGGCAAGCCCTGGGCACCGAGCAAGGCACGGTGAATCCGAATGAGCCAGCCGAAGAGTCCGCGGTGCAGCGCCTGGGCTCCTTGGCCAGTACGCTGGAAGACGACAAGCTCAAAGCCCAGTTGAAGCAGTTGGAAGGGGATTTGCGAGCGGCCAATCTGCGTCAGGAAGAGATGCGTGACCAAGCCATTCGCGCCAACCTGGAGCTGGGCTCTTTCCTGTGCACCAAGCTGAAGGACGACGTGCTGTTCGTGGAATTGCTGCACCGAAATTACGATGCCTTGTGTGAAGCCGATACGGACGACAAGCAATGTGCCAGCCGTAAGGTGAAGTTGGACGAGCAGGAAGACCGTGTCGCCAAACTGGCCCGCTATTATGCGAGCAATTTGATTGACGCCTCGTCCTTGTATGGCCTGAATTTGCTGGAAAAACAGGTGCCGGTAGAGCGCCAGATGATGGAACAAAACAAGAGCCTCAGTGCCTTGAAACCCTACCTGGAAGTGCATTGGAAAAATCAGAAGGATTATCTGAAAACAGATGCCATTGATATCAATGCCTGGAAAAACAGTTGTAAATCCGTGCCCAACTCGTAAATCACGAGTCAATAAAAATAGACGTACTTCAAATGGAAGAGGAAGTTATGCAACACGTGCGCCGTTTTACCCCTAGAACTTTGCTGGGCAGCCTGATGCTGGGCGTGGCCTTGCTCTCGGGTTGTGCCAGTACTGGCAGTAGTTTGCTGGGCGGTACCCAGGCCGATGACCGTCTGACCAGTGGTCAGGATGCGAAATTCTTTAGCCGCTCGGGCTTTCAGGCGTGTGCTGGTGCTGCGGCAGTGGGTGTGCTGGCTTGCATGTTGTCCAACTCCAGCAATAAAGCGGCTTGCGCGATTATTGCGGGTGTGGCCGCTTGCGGTGTCGCCATGGGGACCAACTACTATCTGGACCAGCGTCGCACGGAATACGCCAATACCTCGGATCGTCTGGCCGCCATGCAGCGCGACGTAGAAGCCGATACGGCCAATATCATTGAGCGTACCAATACGGCTCAACAAGTGATTGCTGACGACAAGCGGCAGATTGCTGAAATCGAAAAGCACATGAAAGAAAAAACGATGGAGAAAAAACAGGCCGAGAAGCAATTGGCCCGTATCGATAAAAATATCGAAGTGCTCAATCGTGATCTGAAAAACATGAACGAAAAGGTCAGCCTGTACCGCGACGTGGCCGATGCTGAACGCAAGGACGGGGGCAAGAAGTCCGAAGTCCAGCGTCTGGATCGTCAAATTGACCAGATGAATGTGAAAGTGGCCGTGCTGCAGAAAGAAGTAGACGACCTGTATTCCATGCGTTCCGCCGTTACTTTGGGTTAAGGATTATGCGAGTATTTCTGCGTTGGACCCCTTTGGCAGCCAGCCTTTTGCTGGCCGGTTGTGCCACCACCATGAGCGAATGCGATCCTTCTGATCAAGACGCCGGCTTTTTTACCAAAATCAGTTGCGACACCTCGGGTGCGTATCGTCAGCATATTGATGCGCGCGAACAAAGCCTGCTGAGCGCGCAGGAAGCCAATGCGTTGTTTCATCAGGTTTACAAGGATATTCAGACACAGCAAAGTCTGAGTAAGGCCAGTCTGGCCCAGCAACGTCAGGCACAGACGGCGTTGAACCGCTCCATGGGGCAACTGGTTCGCAGTTTGCAGGCCAGCAAAGGCAAGGAAGCCGGTTTGCAAAACCAGCTCAAGGACCTGGATAAAGGCCTGAAAGACGTGAACCGCTCTACCGAAGACAATAGTCCGGCTGCGATCGCCCAAAAGCAGCAGCAATTGCAGCAGCTGCAAAAAGACGTCAGCCGCCTGCAGTCCAGTTTGGGATACGACGAGTAAAAGCCTATGCAGCGCGTCATTCTTGATTCGGTTGGACCATCCTCGGCGTATCAGCAGCATCAGCATGCGCTCAATGTACTGAAACGCCAGGACGAACCCTTAACGCATCTGTTTTCCACCTATCAGGCTGATGGTTCCGAGACCACCGCCTGGTGGACGGGCATGCAGGGCCAGGCCGTGCCCAAAAGTAGCTTGTCTGCGGCACAGCAACAGGCTCTGGATGCGCGTTACCAGCAATCGCTGGACCGGATCGAGGTCCTGAGCCGCCAGCTGCAAGAGCAGGGGGCGACGCAGGACGCGCAAGCGCTGCAAGCTTTGCTGAAAGACGTGTCGGCCAAAGGCGCGGTTTACAGCGTAGGCGGCAAGCCTTTGCTGCTCATGAGCGAGAACCCGGCGCTGTCGCCCGAGCCCTTGTTCGAGTCCTATCAGAAGCGGGTGGCACCACCACCGCCTGTGTCTTCTGCGGTGCCTGCGGCAGCAGCCGTGGGGGCAGGGGCTGCGGCGACGACTGTGGCCACCTCCAAAGGTCGTCCGTGGCTGTGGTTCTTGTTGGCTGCTTTGCTGGCTTTGTTGCTGGCGCTGTTCTTGTCCTGGTGGTTCAAGTGGCCCCCAGGCTGGTGGGATAAAGATGTGGTTCCGGTAGAGCCACCCGCTGTGGTCAAACCCGATCCCGTAGTGGAAGAGCCTGTTGTGCCTCCTGCTCCACCGCCAGAAGAGCCGGTGACGCCTGTTCCTGAACCGGAACCCGAACCAGTCAAAATAGAGCCTGCGCCCGAGCCCGTGGTGGAAGAGCCGCCTGCGCCGCCTCCTGCACCGGAGCCACCGCCCAAGCCCGAGCCACCACCCAAACCTAAGCCTGAACCCAAACCGGGTCCCAAGGTGTCGTCTGATCCTAACTTTGTGTGTGCTCAGGACGAAAAGGGGGAGGTACTCAAGCCCGAGGTCTATATCATTTTTGATTCCTCCATGTCCATGTTGCTAAGCGTCAATGCCAAGATTCAGGACGAGGAGTGGTTCTTCAGCCAGGATCTGGACGATATGGGCTCCTGGAGTGATTACGCTACCCAACGTGCTCGAACCTTGTTTCAGGGCACCTCGCGTATCGATGCGGCACGCAGTGCTTTCTCCAGCATGGTGGACAGTTTGCCGGCCGGGCAGGATCTGCACTTGGTGACCTTTGCGCAGCAGTGTGCAGCACCCAATTACCAGGGCCGCTTTACGACCGCACAGCGTGGACGCTTGAAGAGCTTGATCCAGAATATCGAGGCCAAGGACAGTACCAACCTGGTGCAGTCCCTGAATCTGGCGGCCAGCCGGGTCGATGGGGTGAACCGGGATGCCTTGATCGTCTTGTTTGTGGATGGCAATGACGGTTGCGATCAGGATATTTGTGCCGTGTCCCGCAGCATTGCGCGTGCCAAGCCACGTTTGCGCATTAACGTGGTGGATATCACCGGGCAAGGTTTGTCGGCTTGCGCGGCAACGGCAACCGGCGGGGTCACGCTGGCTCCCAAGCAGTCTGGTCAGATTGCCAAAGCCCTGCGTGATGCCACAACGGACTTTGTGAAGCGCGCCGAGCAAGCCTGCAAGTAAACACATAGCTTGTTGATGTGCCGTGATCAGCCTGGGTTCGCCCAGGCTGATTCGTTTCTGGACAGGCAGAAAAAGACAGGGTCACAATAAGGGCCTGGTGACTATGTGTGAACCTGCCAAGAGGGCTGAGGTCTGGCTCTGTCCGTGTTGACCGTCAGTGATGCCTAGCTTGTGATGAGATTTCTGTGGCAGAACGGGAGGTCTGAGGCTTGGAATTGTTTTCCCCGAGACTTGGCTCCGCACTATTCAATACCGCTTTTGCGCTGAACTACGCATAGACTGTGGAAATGTCTACATCGTTCTCTCGCCCTGACTCGCCCGAACGCCGCCTGCGTCGCATGAAGCGCAGCGCATTGGCTTTGCTGGCGCTGACTATCTGCCTGTTCCTGCTAAGCCACGCCATGATGCGGCAGGGCGAGGCGGCGCCCATTGCCGGATTTTGGCCCTGGTTGCGTGCCTTTAGTGAGGCCGCCACCGTCGGTGCGTTGGCAGACTGGTTTGCCGTCGTGGCCTTGTTCCGCCACCCGCTGGGCCTGCCGTTTCCACATACTGCGATTATTCCCAACAAGAAAAACAGCCTGGGTGAAAGCCTGGGCGTCTTTGTACGCGACCACTTTCTGGACTCCGCCATGTTGCTGGAAAAGCTGCGCAGCCTGGACCCGGCAGCGCGTTTGGGGCAGTGGCTGTCGCAACCCGAGCAGAGCGAACGTGTCAGCCGTGCCTTGCAAACCGCCATGGGCGAGGCCCTGCGTTTGCTGGACGAACGCAGCGTCAAACAAGCGCTGACCGATGGCGTACGTGGCTATTTGATGCGGGTGGACATGGCCAGTTCCAGTTCCCAGATTCTGGGGCTGCTGACGCGCAATGCCCGCCACCAGCGCCTGCTGGACGAAGTCTTGCAGCAATTGGGTGGCTATTTGTCCAACGAGGCAGTCAAACAGCGTGTGGCTGATGTATTGGTGCGCTACGCTCAGCGGGAGTGGCCCAAGCTGCTGGCCATGGTCGGGGTAGTGACCTCGGTAGACGAGCTGTCGGGCAAGATGGCCGACCGTCTGGCGCGGGCTCTGGTGGATGAAGTGCAAACCATTTTGAGCGAGCCCGAGCACCCCTTGCGCAAGGATTACGAGCAATGGGTACACGACTATATCCAGCGCCTGGGTCAGGACCCGGACTTGATGGAGCAGGTAGAGGCGATCAAGCAGCGCTTTTTGCACCATAAAGATGTGGGTGAGTACATTGATGGTGTCTGGACGGACGTCATGCGTGTTGTGCGCAATGATCTGGCCAAAGAGGATTCGTCTGTGGCGGCCCATCTGCGTCAGGTGGCGCAGGATTTGGGGACACGCTTGAATACGGATGCGACGCTGCGTGAAACCTTGAATGAACACATGCTGTCCGCAGCAGCGGGCCTGGCCGAGCAACTACGTGAAGGAGCCAAAGACCATATCTCGCGCACCGTGCGTCAATGGGATGACAGGCAACTGGTGCGCGAGCTGGAACTGACCGTAGGCACGGATCTGCAATACATACGCTTTAATGGCACGGTGGTGGGCGGTTTGGTTGGCGTAGGCCTGCACGCGATTCTGTTACTGGGTTTGGTCTAAAAAGAGCCTGCCAGATCAGCGTCCTGTCAGCGCCTTGGCCGTGCTTGGAAAACAGGGCAGAGCATTTCTGATCAGGGTTAGCTGAATCCGCTGCCTTATCGAGGCAGGAGTAGGAGGGGGCGGGGCAGCGAGACGCTCAGCGCTTTGCCCCCACGGCTTTCTTATCAGGCAACTTTCAGCAAGGGAACTGGCTCCTGGGTGGCATTCGGGTCGGGGGCGTAGGTAGAACGGCCACTCGACCCCGTATTCAGAAGCTGGATGGACAGTTTCAGCTCTTGTGCCTGACGGCTGAGCTCATGCACTGTCACTCCCAAATTTCGAGCCAGATCGGCGTTGTCATTGGTATCGCTGTCCATGGTGGAGACAGCGTCGTTAATCTGCGCCAAACCGCTGGCTTGCTCATTGGAGGCCGTGGAGATTTCGCTGATCAGATGCGTCACATCGGAGACGGACTGCATGATTTCATCCATGGTAGAACCGGCCCGTTTGGCATGATGGGCGCCGGTTGCCATGCGCTTCAAGGAGTCTTCCACCAGGTTCTTGATTTCCCCGGCGGCCTGCGCACTTTTCTGCGCCAGACTGCGTACTTCACCGGCCACGACCGCAAACCCTTTGCCGGCCTCGCCCGCACGGGCGGATTCCACGGCGGCGTTCAGTGCCAGAATATTCGTCTGAAACGCCAGCCCTTCAATAATCGACACAATATCGCCAATGCGCTCGGAGCTATTGTGGATGTCCTGCATGGTGCTGACCATGTCCTGCACCACTTCGCCTCCACGCCTTGCGGTAGACAGGCTCTGGTCGGCCAGCTGATTGGCCAGCCTGGCATTGTCCGCTGTCTGCTGCACATTCATGGTCAACTGCTCCATATTCGCGGCCGTGCGCTGCAAGGAGCCGGATTGGGCGGCGGTACGGTGGGATAGTTGGCGGTTGCCGTCCTCAATCTGTGTAGATACATCCAGAGAAGCCTGAATGCCCTGATGCACATCGCGGGCAAGGCTCAGCAGGCTCTTGCGCATCATGTCCATATAGAAATACAGCTGTGCAATTTCCTGGCTACGGGTGTGTTGTGGGTTCAGGTCGATCAGCAAATTGCCCGTCGCAATTTGTTGAGCGATATGGGTGGCACTGTGCAGGGGCTGCATCATGCGCTGGGTCACAATCCAGCCATAGGCCAAGGTGGCCAGACTGAGCACCCCCAGCGAGGCCAGCCCGGCGGTCAGATAGGTGCCGGATGCGCCACTGCCCAATAGCAAACCGACGCTCAAGGTCACCAGGCTGCCCGTCAGAATCCCGAAGCGTAGCAAGCTGGCGCGCAGGCTGCGGTTCAAGGGTTGGAGCAGGGTATTCAGGGCAGAGCGCCAGCCTCTGGCTTGCAACTGGCCTTCATGCAGACGAAAGCCGCGCAACCCTTGCTGCTGGATGGAGTGGTACAAATATTCTGCTTCCTTGATCTCTTTGGGCTGGGCGCGTACCCGTACCGAGGCATAGCCATTGACGCGGCCATTTTCTATTAAAGGAATGACGCGGGCCTTCACCCAGTAAAAGCCGCCGTCTTTGCGGCGGTTCTTGATCAACCCCGACCAGGATCGTTGTTGCTTGAGGGTCTGCCATAAATCCTGAAAAATCACGGCCGGCATGTGGGGGTGACGCACGATATTGTGGGGCGCCCCGATCAGCTCATCATGGCTGTAGCCGCTAACCTCGATAAAGACTGGATTGGCGTAGATGATGCGCCCCTTCAGGTCTGTTTTGGAGATTAAATAGGTTTTTTCGGGTACCTGTGTTTCATGAGACGTAATGGCTTGGTTTTCACGCATGATCTGGCCCTGTTAAAGACGTAGGCGGAAAAGGACAGATCATTATGTTGCATGTTGACTCAATTTTGTTACCTGGTGTTTGTATTAGATTCTAAATGTGTCAATGTAATGACAAGCAAAATCCAGGGTTTCAGAGCAAGGTTGCCGTAGTCTACTTCATTGATTTTATTATTAATTATTATTTTCAAGTATTCCGGGTATCAAAACCGATCCCGGAATTAATGTTTTGTCTAGCTGTCAGTTTTATCAGGATCAGCAGAGCCGCTGCCGATCCTGATTTTATGGTTTAGCGGCGAATCGCTTCCAGGCGGGCATTCGCTGTTTTGGCACTTTGAGCCTGAAAGGGCTGCGTGTTCTGGTAGGACAGTACCTGCATGGTGGGAGCCTTGCTCAACTGAGCCAAAGCAGGAGCACTTTGGTTGGAATCGACAGAGCCGGTATTCAAGGCCTTGATGGCATCGGCCAGCTCGGAGGCTTCGGAGGCCAGGTCGCTCATGGTGTTGCCCAGATCCTGTACCAGGGCGGCATTCTGCTGGGTGACCCCATCCATCTTGGCCATCGCTTCGTTGATCTGATCCAGACCGCTGGCCTGCTCGATCGATGCGGTGGAGATCTCGCCAATAATATCCGTGACACGTTTTACCGAGTCCACGACCTCGCCCATGGTGGCGCCCGCGCGGGCAGCTTGTTCGGCACCCACGGCCATACGGCTTACCGAGGCATCAATCAGGTTCTTGATCTCGCCAGCAGCTTGGGAACTCTTCTGGGCCAGACTGCGCACTTCACCGGCCACCACCGCAAAGCCACGGCCAGCCTCACCGGCACGGGCCGATTCCACCGCCGCGTTCAGCGCCAGAATATTGGTCTGGAAGGCAATGCCTTCAATGACGGTGACGATATCGCCAATGCGGCGCGAGCTGTCGTGAATGCCTTGCATGGTCTGCACCACTTCATTGACCACTTCGCCGCCACGCTGAGCAATCTGCATACTGGCATCGGCCAACTGGCTGGCCTGATTGGCGTTATCGGCGTTCTGACGCACGGTTACCGTCAGCTCTTCCATGCTGGCGGCGGTCTCCTGCAAGGACGCAGCCTGATCTTCGGTGCGCGATGCCAGATTGGTATTGTTGACTTCCAGAATGCGGGCCGCATGGATAGAGGCATCAATCCCGGTGCGGGCATCACTGGCAATTCCCACCAGACTCTTGCGCATCAAATCCAGACAGAAGTAGAGCTGGCCAATTTCCGAATTACTTTCGCTGGAGTTGATGTCAATATCCAGCTGCAAGTTGCCGGTGGCAATTTGCTGGGCGATCAGGGAGGCCTGGTCCAGAGGGCGGATCACACGCTGGGCAATCAGCCAGCCGTAACCCATCATCACGGCACTGGCCAGGCACAAACCACCAGTCAGCCACAAACCCGAGCCTTGAGGTACGCCACCTGTCAGGGCGAAGTACAGGGCGGTGCCGGTCGTGGCCAAAGCCAGGGCGCCCATACGGAACAGGCTGGCACGCAAGGAATTGCTGAAAGGGCGGCGCAACTGACTCAAGGCCTTGCGCCAGCCGGTAGGCACAGCACGGCCTTCATGCAGGCGCACACCTTTGGCGCGGCCTTCATTAATGGCGGCGTACAGGCTTTCGGCCTCGTCGATCTGTTCCTGGCTGGGCTTTACGCGTACCGAAGCATAGCCAGCGACGGTGCCATTTTCGTAAATAGGCACCGCCATGGCGTACACCCAGTAAAAACCACCGTCTTTACGGCGATTCTTTACCACGCCCATCCAGGGGCGTTTATTTTGCAAGGTGTCCCAGAAGTCCTGGAAGGCCTCGGGCGGCATGTCGGGGTGACGGACCAGGTTATGGGCCTTGCCAACCAGCTCCTCACGGGTGAAGCCACTGATCGCAATAAAGGCTGCGTTCGCGTAGGTGATCCGACCTTTCAGGTCAGTTTTTGAAATAAGGTACTGATCGGCCCGGACGCGAACCTCGTCCTGGGTAATGGGGAAATTCTTACGCATTCATCATCCTGGAGGAGAACAACAAAGGGGACGCGGGGGGCCGTCAAGCCCGCATGGGCCATGCAAAAACGGGGCATAGGCTTCTGTCTGTCCGTGATCGACCTGAATTGTCAGAAACCTTCTATTTTTGCGAATGGCGGAGCAGAACAAAGCGTGAAACTGTTGTCTGATCCGGCCTCTGACTGAGCGCTTGCTTGTCATTTATGGCAAACACATACAGTTCAAACACTTAACGGCAGCCAGGCGAATTTCTTTAGGCTTAGATGTTCATGGGTCATAATTTGATCATCTGAAAATAAGGTACCCACTGTATTTTCGGATAGCGCCCCTGCCGCCCGCCGGAGCAGGGCGGGCCTCGCTTATAATCCGCCAGATGCGCGCTGGCGCGATTCAGAAGGAGAATATGTGATCGATACGCAGGAACCTGTAGTCAGTGCTGAACTGGTGGCTGTTTTAGTAGCTGTCAGCGACGGCGAGCCCCGTGTCTTGACCACGGACGCCGGCCAAGCCTTGCCCGCCGGGCCGTTTCAGCACACGCACCGTTCTTTGCAAACGGGGCTGCGCGATTGGGTGGAAACCCAAACCCATCACCCGGTGGGGTATGTGGAGCAGCTGTATACCTTTGCAGACAGGGACCGTTTTGACGCGCAGGGCACGCGTATTGTGTCGGTCAGCTATGTCGGGCTGACGCGTGAAGTGGGCCAGCCGGATGTAGCCCAGGTGATCTGGCAGGACTGCTACCGTTACTTCCCGTGGGAAGATCGACGCGATGGTGCACCGGACATTATTCAGAAAACCATCGTGCCTGCCTTGCTGGACTGGTGCGAGCAGGACGAATCCTTGCGGGCCTTGCGCCGCCAGCGCGTCAATTACAGCTTTGGCCTGGAAGGGGCGATCTGGAACGAGGACTTTGTTTTGCAGCGTTACGAACTGCTGTATGAAGCGGGCTTGTTGCCCGAGTCCTGTCGCCGTCGCCAGCGTGAACAGCAAGAGCTGGGCAAGCATTACGAGCTGGGCCTGGGCATGCGTCACGATCATCGCCGTATTCTGGCCACAGGTCTGGCGCGTCTACGCGCCAAAATCAAATACCGTCCTGTGGTGTTTGAACTGATGCCGCCAGAATTCACCTTGCTGCAATTGCAGCAGGCCGTTGAAGCCCTGGCAGGGCGGGGACTGCATAAGCAGAACTTTCGCCGTTTGATTGAACAGCAAGCCCTGGTGGAAGAAACCGGCGCCATGAGTGTGGGTGGTTCAGGCCGACCCGCCAAATTGTTTCGCTTTCGTGGAGACGTTTTGTTTGAACGGGCGATCTCGGGCAGTAAATTGCCGCTGGCGAAACAAGCGCGTTAAAAAGCGGGCCTATGGCTTGACAGTGCTTATGCTCAGGAATAGCATAAATGCACCGTGCCATTAGGCCTTATTTTTAGCGATTTAAATACTCATAATGAGCATAATTAACGCCCCCGAGCCGACAGCGCAAGCTGCAGAGACACGAGCTCACCGTATTCCTTCCTTGCCCGACGTCATCCTGGAACCCTTGGTGCGCGCCACCTTGCAAGAAGACTTGGGTCGCGCTGGTGATCTGACGACGGACTCCATCGTTCCCGCAGCAACGCGCACGCAAATGCGCCTGGTGGCCCGCGAGGATGGTGTGTTGGCTGGCCTGGATCTGGCTCGTCTGGCCTTTACCTTGCTGGACCCTACGTTGCGCTTTGAGGCCCAACTGCAAGATGGCGATGTCCTGACTCCGGGGGTGCAGATTGCGGTCATCAGCGGTTCGGCCCGTTCCATGCTGACGGCAGAGCGCTGCGCCTTGAACTTCCTGGGGCATTTAAGTGGCGTGGCATCGGCAACCGCCTCCATCGCCCGTGCGATTGCGCCTTACGGCACTAAAGTCACCTGCACCCGCAAAACCATGCCCGGCCTGCGCGCTGTGCAGAAATACGCGGTTCGAGTCGGGGGCGGCAGTAACCATCGCTTTGGCCTGGATGACGCGGTACTGATTAAAGACAATCACATTGCCGTTGCCGGGGGCGTCAAAGCCGCCGTGGAAGCAGCCCGTGCCTATATTGGCCATCTGGTTTGCATTGAGGTGGAGGTCGACACCCTGGAGCAGCTGGATGAAGTGCTGGAACTGGGTGTGGATAGTATTCTTTTGGACAATATGGACACCGCAACCTTGACCGAGGCCGTGGCCCGCGTGGCAGGCCGAGCCAAAACAGAAGCCTCTGGTCGTATCACTCCGGAAACAGCCGTAGAAATAGCCCGTTGCGGTGTAGACCGAATCGCAGTGGGCTGGATTACGCACAGTGCCCGTGTACTGGATATTGGTCTGGACGCTTGAGTAGAGAAACGTGTTAGCTGTAATGGCGGGTTTTCAGGTGGGGAAGCGGGCGGCAGCAGCCACCTTGCTGGGAATGGTGGCGCTAGGCTTGGGTAATCCAGCGGCGCAGGCAAGGGAGGTGGCAGTCGAGCAGGCTGTGAAATATCCCCTCAAGCCGATTACCGTGATCGTCACCTTTCCGCCTGGCGGCGGGACCGACTTGCTGGCCCGCAAACTGGGCCCCCGGCTGGAAAGAGCGCTGGGCCAACCCGTTATTATCGACAACCGACCTGGTGCCAGCGGCAATATTGGTGCGCGGGCGGTAGCTTATGCCCGCGCTGACGGCTACACCTTGCTGATGGCCAATAGCTCTTTTGCCATCAATCCTGGCGTATTTCGTAACCTGGGCTTCAAACCCAAAGAAGACTTTGCGCCGATTGCGAATATAGGATTTGTGCCCTCCGTGATCGTGACCGGACACGGCTCGGATATTCAGAATCTGGAACAAGTTCTGGAGCAGCAGTCCGAACCGGCCTTGGCTTATGCGTCCTGCGGAAATGGCACTCCTCAGCATCTGGCGGGAGAGATGCTCTATGACTTGCGAGGCACGGCCTTGCTGCATATCCCGTATCGCGGCTGCGGCCCCGCTTTGAACGATGTGGTCGCGGGCCAGGTGCCTTTAGGCATTGTGACCTTGTCCAGCGCGGCTACCTTGATCGAGTCCGGACACTTGCGCGCCTTGGCCGTCACCTCTGCCCAACGCAGCCCCGTTCTGCCTAAAGTGCCAACCGTGGCTGAAGTCAGTCATAGTGATTTCGAGCTGGACCAATGGCACGGCCTGTTGGCTCCGTCTCACACGCCTGAACACATTATCAATACGCTGAACCGCGTCGTGCAAAAAGCCCTGACGGACCCGGCCATGCAATCGCAATTGCTGGCATTGGGTTATACGCCGCAAGAAGGCAATGAATCAGCACAAGCCAGTGGCTTCAAGGCCATGATCTGGAACGACATCGACCGATTTGGGGCCTTGGCCTACAAGATTGGTTTGCAGGTGGATTAGGGCGGGTAGGGCCCTGCTTTGCGGGCTCGTTGACTCCTGGAACGCAAGCGACAGGTTTTCCTCTGATGGTGTTCCGGCACCCGAATGCATCAGATCATGCGGCAATATGCCCAGTTTCTATATGAATCTTATTGGTCCCTCAGACAGTTTGAGGCCCAGGCAGCGGTTTGGGCTTACCTGGGCCAATATCTATAGAGAGACGAGGGGCCGATAGCTGAGCTTGTGTCTGTCTGACAGTTGGTCAGTCGATTGTGAACTCACAGACAAGCCCAGCTTCTATTTAGAAGAAGCTGTCTTCACTGGGCGCCTCAGGAACAGGCTGGGTCGCAAACCAGTGTTTTTCCAGTAACAGGGTATGCGTCAAACCATCCTTGCTGCAGTTGGAATCGATCTCGATCTGGCCGCGCTGGCTGCCGCCCGCATTGAAATTATCGGCCTCTACTTCGGCAGCGGCGATGTAAGCCTGCAGGTTCAGATCAGGCTGACCACGATCCAGAACAAACTGACGAATCGCTTCAGTGCCTAACTCATTAAGGGTGTAGGTGTAGTTCATGGTGTGCTCCTGATAGAGGGCCTTGAGAATATGCGGCCATAGATCCAAATCCTAGCACAGGGTGAAAGGAGCCGTGTGCCTCGTGGCACTGTACTGCGCGATGTAAGCCTTCCCTCTAGCTAACCATGTGAGTGACAAGCAGACAGATGGCGTTGCAGCGGAAGGCGTACTGTCGAGTACTCGAACGCCACGATACCAGCGTGGCTAAGCCCAGAGTTTTGCCGTGCAGTTGCCAGGGGATCACCAGCTAGATCCCCCGCAGCCTTTGCGACCTAACTGACCATGCCTGGAGTGGCGAGAATCAGATCCCTCATTGCTTGGTGGTAACGGACATAGCCCGTACAGCGGCAGATATGGTTTTGTAAACCTTCCGATACTTTGGCTTCAACTTGTTCACGTGAAACCGGCTGCTTTTGCAGGGATTCGTACAGCACAATTCCCGCATTTACAAAGCCGGGGGTGCAGTAACCACACTGAAAGGCAAAGTGCTCCAAAAAGGCTTGTTGTACAGGGTGCAGTTGCGTGACCTTGTCCTGTGCATCCCGCTGGGCATGGGCCTCGATCGTGCGTATTTTTTTGCCCTCAAAGTAACTGGCTGGCGTGATGCACGTTTGTATTTCTTCGCTACGCCCGTCCGGGTGATCCACGATGACAACGCAAGCATGGCAAATCCCCATTCCGCAGCCCAAATGCGTGCCGGTCAGCCCTGCATGCTCATGCAGAAAGTCGATCATGGGCAGATCTGGGCTGACGTCCATTGTTTGCAAGTCCACCCGATTAATGTTGAGGTGTAAGGTCTTAGTGGGGCTGCTCATGCCAAGCGCTCCTTGATTTTTTCTGCGGTCACAGGCAGTTCACGAAAGAACTGTCCTGTAGCGTGGTTAACACCGCTGACAGCGGCAGCAATGATGGGGATCATCACCACTTCGGCAATTCCCTTGGGAGAGTCCGTCTCGGAAATCTGGTCCAGTAGTTCGAAACTGGTGTTCCAGACGGCCACATCCTTGGCGCGAGGTAGGCGATAGCGGTGAAAATTCCAGGAGCCATCGCCGGGGCCACCTTCGTGCAGCGGTAGATCCTCGAACCAGGCCTGACCCAATCCCATGGCTAGCCCCCCCTCGGCCTGACTCATGACTAGTTGGGGCACGATGGGCTTGCCGCAGTCGATCCACGTATGTGCTGACAATAAGGTCTGCTCACCACTTTTGCTGTCGATCTCCACTTCCGTTAACACGCCAACGGCGGAGTAATACAGGTAACCGCCTCGACGACGTGACACAGGCGGGTAGCTGATATTGCGACGCTCCAGTCGCTGGTAGCCATTACGCGCCTTGGCCTGTTCGGTCTTGGTTCCTGCTCCATGGCGCAGTGCCAGCCCATCCAACGGCAGTCGCAGGTTTTGACCAGCTACCTCAAAGTCGGCCTCGGCCCACTGGTAGCGGTTAAACGCATGCAGCACAACACCGGTAACCAATTCCAGCTCGTGGGCGCGCTTGGCCAGTTGTGGCAGCGTGAGGGGTTCCAGACCTCCGGTGCTGAGCAGGCCATCGTCGGTCCAGCTGGCGTCTTCAGGGCGTACGGTCAAGGGGGCGATTTGACCACCACCGTAACCTTCCCCCCAGATGGACAAGGCGGCTGGCCATAGTCCATACAGAAACAGCAAGCGAGCCGCTTCCGAGGTGCCGTGAGAACCAAAGTAGGAGGAACTGCTGGCGTAGGAGCCGGAGGATAGAACCGGTGTCCAGCGTGGATTGGTTTGATGCTTGTCTTGATCAGGCTGTTTTAAGGTGTAGGGGTTGTGAGTAGCCTGCATATCCAGCTCGGGCCAGTCAAGATGTGAAGCCTTTACCGTGTGTGCAGCGCGGCCAACCCACTTGGCACAGATCACTGCTTGGGACGTTGCCGAGCCCGTACCAATTTCTACCGTAGAGGTGCGAAGGTGGACTTGCCCTTGCTCATCAATTTCGATACCAGAATGGTCTCCTTGCGCGCCGGTGCCATAGTTTTTCATAACGCAGGCAAAGCCCACGCCATACAGCTTGCCTGGGTTGCTGGCTTCAAACTCTTTCTTTTTCTTGTCCCGCCCGGTCCACAATGGATGTTGATGTGCTTTTTCTAAAATCTCCCGGGCACGCAGGGAGCCCGCCGGAATCCCTCCTTCCATATTTTTCTGACCGCTGCGCATGACGTTCTTGAGGCGTAATTCGATGGGGTCCATGTTCAGGCGAGCGGCTGCTTCGTCCAACATCAGTTCCATGGCAGTCATGGTCTGTCCCTTGCCATAACCACGCATGGAGCCGGCCTCCACCGCGCGCGAGGCCAGTGCAATTCCCCAGGAGTCGCTCTTGGGCAGATAGTAAATACCCTGTGCGCTTTGTGCGCCGCCTGTGGTGACCGCCCAGCTGCACGTAGCCCTGCCCCCACCGTCCGTGATGCTAAAGCTCTGGTACTGCATGATCTTGCCGCTCTTTTTGTCGATAGCAATGCGGTTGTTCATGCGGTTGGAGTGTCGTTTTTGACCAGCTTGAAACTGCTCAAAGCGGTCATTGGCTAGCCGTACGGGCATATTGTCTGCAAACAGGGCAGCAACAACTCCGTAGTGGTTGAAAGCGCTGTGCTCCTTGACCCCGTAACCTGTGGCCGTACAGGGGTGGACAATGATGTTCTCCAAACCAAATTGGGATGCGGCCACTATGCCCGCAGCTTCTGCACCATCCGCCCCCGGGGTTTGGGAGCCGACCACCATTTGCAGCTCTTTGTTTTTGTTGTCATACCAGCAATTGATGCACTCCGGTTCTAAAGGGGCGCCGTCGATCGATTGGGAGTAGTACTCACCATCGAACACGAGCCAATCATCAGGCGCTTGGTCGAAACGTTCTTGCATCGCTTCGCTCAAGGCGATGGCCTTTGCTGTATTGGTGTTTCCCTTGCTGGACGGCCATACAGGCGAGTTTCCCTGAATTTTTTCCGGAAACACGACTCCGTCCTTCATGCTGGAGAATATATCGTCGGCCCCTGGCGTATCGCCCTCTACACGGATATAGCGTGCTCCACCATAGGCATCTATTTCCCTGAAGCCTGTCTTGTCTCCATACTTCAGCACGGCGGATCTCTTGCTGGCATTTTTAGCGCGGCGGTAGCGATCAAAGTCTTTGTAGATCAAGATGGCGACCGGGTGCCCTAAAAAGCGTGCCGTCTTACCGGTGGCCAATAGCATCTCGTCGTTGTAGTAGTCAGGCAGTTCCAGTTGTGCCTTGGCGAGGTCTTGGGCCTGGATCAATATATCGGGCTGTAGGTCGGCACCTAGTGCTTCCAGGTCCAAGCCGATGTAACGATGATCAGCCTGAGCGGCGCGCAGGATAAAGGCGTGAGCCTGATGCTCTGGCCAACCGGGCATATCTTTGGCGCGAATATCACGCACAAAAAATTTGCTGCCGGTGACTTGTCGCGTACCGTCAATCTTGAAGGGTACTTGTCGCTCTACGCTATTCCAGGGCGTAGGGCGGGAGTCTTGTTCTCCCAGAAGTGTGGCCTGTGCCGTTTTGGGTAAAAAAGGCGCCATATAAATGGATACGCCGGATACGACACTAAATTTTAGGAACTGTCGCCGATTAAAAGGCGCTGTGCTCATGCAGGACCTCCGGATAATAAAAGATACGTCGCGATATTGAGAGCAACACTCCGCCTTCAGATGCGTAGTCGTACAGCATCGTTGAGCGTGGCTGATGATAGGGACGTGTCAGAACCCGAAGTTGGGCTTTTGGCCAAATTTCATATGTGTGTCTCCGAATCTTCGCTATTAGGTAGGACCTTGCTTCGCTTTTTTGTAGATGGCGTAGCGGGACCTGATTATTTTTTAGTTAGCTGGCTAGCTTCATAGGCATGAAGCATTTCTGATAGTGGCGGAGAATATCTGAAAATAGCGTGATAATGGTTATATTGTTTATGTTATGTTGATTTTTATTGTTGTAAATCAGTTACTTATGGGAGCGCTTGTTGTTGCTGGTGTTTCTACTTATGCAGGTTTAAATGGTTCTTGGGTGTAGTTTTAAAGTCCTGACTCTACGGTCCTGGTGTGTCGGCTGTCTCCATGTGGACTAAAAAGCCAGCCCAATGGGCTGGCTCGATGCACTGATAAGAAGAAAATCTAGAAGCTGCCAAAAATCGTACCCAACGTAATCACGGTGATCAGCGCAAAGATAGGAGCAGCCATTGTCACCATGGCGATATTGCCATAGGACTGACGGTGGTTCAGCTTGCAGATGGACAGCAAGGTAATGATCGCGCCGCAATGGGGCAGGGTATCCAGACCGCCCGCTGCCATCACCGCCACTCGGTGCAGTAGTTCAGGGCTGATGCCAGCTTGCTGAGCCATCGCCAAATAATCCGAACCCAACGTCTGCAAGGCAATACTCAAACCACCTGAAGACGAGCCTGTAATCCCGGCCAATGTCGTCATGGCGACTGCTTCCGAGATCAGGGGATTGCCAGGAGCCACGTTCAACACAAAGTCCCGAATAATCGCAAAGCCTGCCAGGCTGGCAATTACCGCGCCGTAACCAACTTCAGAGGCGGTATTGAACAAAGGCAGCATGAAACCAAATACGCCTTTATTGATGCTCTCGCGCAGACTCTTCCAGTGACCCAAGCGGCTGATGATCAGCACCAGGTTCGCGGTAATCAAGGCAATAATCAGCGCCCACAGACCCGTAATCTTGGCGGGATCAACCTGAGGGAAGCGCTCGGCCATGAACTCGAAGTTCGTGCCGGGGAAAATCCCATAAGTGAACAAGGCATTGACGCCAATCACCAGAATCAGCGGCAAGATAGCCAGGAAGATAGGCATGGGTTTCTGACCATGCGTACTGTGATCGTCGCTGGCATCAAAATGATCCTGACCGTGGTCGCCATAGCCTTCGCCATTCGCAATAGCTTTGCGCGCACGCGACTGCAGCCACCACAAGCCACCCAAAGCCATGATCAAACCACCAATAATCCCCAGCCCCGGTGCAGCAAACACGTTAGTGCCGTAATAAGGAATAGGAATCGCGTTCTGAATGGCAGGCGTGCCAGGCAGAGCCGTCATGGTGAAGGTAAAGGAGCCCAAAGCAATCGACGCGGGAATCAGACGCTTGGGGATGCCTGCGGCGCGAAACAGATCCTTGGCGATCGGATAGATGGCAAAGGCCACCACGAACAAGGACACACCACCATAAGTCAGTACGCCGCACACCATCACAATGGTGGCAATAGCATGACGATGCCCCAGCTTGCGCGTGATCCACTGAGCAATCGCCTGAGCCGCTCCGGAGTCCGCCATCAACTGACCAAACAAGGCACCTAACAAGAAGATGGGCAAGAACTGAAGCACATAGCCGCTAAGCGCGCTCATGAAGGTGGAAGTATAGATGGGCAACAAAAACCCGGAGTCCCCCGAGAGCAGCACAGCCAGGGCGGCCATCAAGGGGGCCAGCAACAGAACCGTCACCCCCCGATAAGCGAAGAACATCAGCAGCAAAAGCGAGACAACAATAGCAAGCGTACTGGCCATAAACAAAGTTCCTGTGGAAAGTCCGGATCACGGACGTCAGTCAATTAACAAGGACGGATCAAACGCCAAGCAGGCAGTGTAGCAATAGGGGATGACAAACAGGCTTGATAGGGCGCAAGGGGGAGGAGTAGCAGGGAATGGCTGGTCTTTTTACTTTTTGTATCATTTGGTTGAGTGGCCGAAGCAGGCGTTGAAGAAGGGAAGCTCAATGAATACAAGGGCTTAGCGTTTTCATAGGAGAGAATCATCAAAAAGATGAAAAAAGATCGAGATAAGGGCTTGCTAAAAGACGAAACCTTGCTATAATTTCTTCTTCGGCGCATTAGCTCAGCAGGTTAGAGCGACGGAATCATAATCCGCAGGTCCCCTGTTCGAATCAGGGATGCGCCACCAGAATACCCCTGTTAAATCAGGACATTAAAGCCACCCGATGCGGTGGCTTTTTTCTTGCCTGCTGTTTGCTGTGACCTAAACGTGACATGATTGGCGTACTGTGCCAGATGGCCTGCGTCCAGGTGGGCATACTTCTTCACCATGTCCAAAGTCTCCCAGCCGCCTAGCTCTTTCAATACAAAGAGTGGGGTGCCGTTCTGAACATGCCAGCTCGCCCATGTGTGACGCAGGTCGTGAAAGTGTAAGTCCCTTAGCTCAACCTCCTTCATTGCCGCAGCAAATGCTCTGCGGTCGATCTGCTCAATTTGCGACCCTGCCCATATTCGAGAGAACATCAGGCTTGCATGGGTTCCTATTCTGCGCTGAACCACCTCCACGGCATGCTCGTTCAATGGGACTGCTCGTGCACGCCCGACCTGGGTAAGTCATTCGTGACCCAGGCCAGACTCCTACCCAGATCCACCTTGTCCCAGGTTAGTGAGAATATTTCGGCAGCGCGGCAGTCCGTTGCCAACGCAAACTCGCAGGAGTCTCGCACCCAATCCAAACGGATAGCGTTTAGGAATTGATCGGCCTTTGCCTGGGTAAGCCAGCGAACGCGTACGGTTGCTTCTCTTGCCATCTGTAGCTTGGGCTTGCGGTCGATCCACCCAGCATCTGCCGCAAGAGACAAGATGCGTGTCATGCTTGCGAGATAGCGGTTCTGAGTCGCCGGGGTTAGTTTTGTTGCTGGCCCGCTTTCACATGTCCTGTGCGTCGGCAGGCCATTCATTATGTCGTCAGTTGTTAAAGAGCAGATGGAGCGGCCGCGCACGCAGTCTGAATGGATTGTGGGCGTAGTCAGCACGGTGGTGGCTTCGATCTTGGGCGGTGCCGCTGTGATCTAGCAGTACGAGCTGCATCACTGGGCAAACAACTCAGTTGGTCTGGTGGCCATGCTGGGTTTGGCGTTCGCATTTGGGTTGCCAGGCTGGGCCGTGGTGCGCTGGGCTTTTAACCTTTTCGACAAGCGGCGCAAGGCTGACCTGCTTGAAGTCATGACTGAACTGCGCGAAGGCGCGATTGGAGGGAAAACAGAATGAAGTCCTTGCTGAGTTTGATCTGGGGCCTGCTGGCCCTTTTTTTTCGTCCGCAGAAGGTGGAGCAGGCCGCACCAGAACCAGAGAAGGCTTCGCCGATACCGGGCCGGGCGTCGTTCAGGGTCCGCGCATCAGCCAAGCCGACGCCGACCAGCGCCTGCAGCGCCGGCTAGCCCGTGAGTTCGTGACTGGTGTTCTGAAAGCCCTGACTCGTCCTGCGACCCAGGCCCAGATCGATGCCATGGTGGATCTGGCCTACAACATTGGCGTATCTGCATTTCAAAGGTTCTACGCTGGTGCGTTTGTTCAATGCCGGCGACCAGGCCGGTGCTTTTGAGCAATTCCTACGCTGGAACAAATCAGGCGGCAAGGTGCTGCTGGGCCTGAACCTTGCCGCTTTGGCGCTGCTGCAGATCGGGTGGCGTCAGGGTAAGGCCCAGGCAGAGCAAAAACAAACAAAGGCAGACATGGCTGCCGTGGAGGTATCAAGAGATGCAACTGAAACGATTGAGCGCCTGGATGACGATGCTGTGCGCGACCGTACTCGCAAGCGGATGTGTGGCAGCGAAGGGCGGTAGCTACTGCGCCGCCGCCCAGCGGCCTTTCCAGTGGCGCTCTCATGCTGAGATTGACGCCACGCCGATAAGAGTGTTGCGCTATGTGGAAACGGAGGCTGTAACTTGGGGGCGGCTGTGTTTTTGATCGGAGGAATGTCGATCAGTTGGCCTTCACTGTCAAGCCGGTGGCGTCAACCTTGCTCACGCCTTTGATGCTTTCAGCATCTGAAATTGCCTTCTTCAGCAGCTTGTCATCTGAAACTGCACCAGTGAGCTTAGTGACTCCATTTTTGGTTTCGACTGAAATGGTGTTGCCCTGCAGTTCTTTCTGGGCGGCTAGGCGGGCCTTTACCTGCTTTGTGATTTCTGCGTCAGGTGTGTTTTGTTGAGTATCGGCCCCGCGGTTGTGTGCCTCTTTAGCGCTTGCTTCTCCTGGGGTTTTCTCCTCAGCGGCTCCTTTCCCGGCTGTTGCAGAAAGGTCAGGGTGGGAGGGCCTGTCTTCTGCCATGGCACCGGCGCTTAACCCAAAGCTGAGTGCTGAGGCTGCCAATAGCTGAGAGATAGTTGTTGAGTTAGTCATTTTTTCACTTAATTTGGGCGAATTGGTTTCGTGGGTCTTTAAAAGGATGTCCGCCTTGCTTTCTGGCGGTAGGCTCATCCCTCTTAATTAAAGCGAACCGCACCTTCGCTTGTGCTGGTCGTCGACAGTATTGAAGGTTGAGGAGCTTGCCGATTGTCGTGAGTCAAAAAGGTGTTCAATGTACCTGACCATAACTTGAACCCTAAGCAGGCTTGCCATTTGTCCTGCTGATAAAGCCAGTGCGTGTGGCAGACTGTGCATTGGTAAAGACGCTTAATGCCAAACTGTCCAGAATCCTCTTTGGGAGTTAAAGTTGTCATGTTGGGGTGGCCCGAAGTGTGGGGCTTGGAAAGTGGCAATGTCTGACACATGATGCACATGGTGCCGTGGTCTAGCTTTCCCATATATTGCTCCTTTGGTAAAGGTTGATACAGGTAACAGCTAAGCTCTAACTAGCTCGGGAAATACAAATCAATTCTCATTGTTTTAGTTCTTTCTGACTTTACGCTCAGACGGGTTTTTAAAATGCGCAAAAAGTTACGGATGTAAAGCAATGTGTGGAAAGAGTGCTTATATGGCTGTAGGGTAATTTGTGTTTGGAGCCTGGCACTTTACATTGCTCATCTGCTTGGTGGCGGGGTGCCAAGTGAAGTCTGTCTCTGGCCGTGACGTGCTTAGTAGTTCCAGCGCTGATTCGATATTGGTGTCCGGTGAAGCCCACTCCCGCGCAACTTCTGGCGTTAAAACTACAGGTTGGTGGCCGTGTATATCGACCATAAGGCATTTCTCTATCAAGGTGTGGGTGCTGGCTCTTATAAGTGAGTCATTCCATGGGTGTATGTCATCGACCCATTGGGCCGTTCGAACCGGTTTTAGCAATGCCTGCTATGCTAGATGAGGTGGCAGGTTAATTGGTGATGATTCTTGCTGCCACGATTAAACCGAGCGAACGCGACATAAGCGCAAGTTAACCAAACTAGAGAGATTCCCATGGGCACCAAAATTTTTACTGAAGCCGACCGTAAGCGTACTCCCCCTCCTGCCACTCCCAAGGGCGTGAGCCTTAGTACGAAATTCCGGGGCCAACGTGTTAGCCAGGAGCGTGGTGCGCATACCCGCAGCAAGAAGAATCCCGGCAAGCGCGCACATTCGGGTTAATTTCTGACGGTAGTTCGCCACCGGCGTTCTTCTGTTTACCGAGTGACGACGCTGACTTTAGGCTTTTGTGTTTATCAGCTTACGCGTGTGTGACATCTGGCAGGGGAAGAACATCTACTCGCGCAGTTGGGATTACTAAGCGGACGCGACAGTCTGGGACTGCTCGGACCGCGGTGGCTTGTTCAGCCTCACGCGGCTTTATTTTGCGTACTGGCTACCAGATGAAGATAAACAAGCTATTTATCGGTTTATCGCCTATCCTGTACTTATGTCCTAACATTTGTTGGGGCTGCCATTGACCAATGGAGGTCATAATGGACAAGAGAGGCAAACCGCCTAAGAAGCCAAGTACACGCAAGTCTGAGCTCACTCCGCCGCAAGTAGGTTGGCCAGCTCAGGCTCCTAATGCGGGGATCAGGCGCGCCAGCGCTGCCCATGATCACAAACCCACAGGAAGAGGGGCTGTGCGGGGAAGATAAACCTCGAGACTTGAATCGCTATCCTATCCCGCTATAGAAAGGGCCTGCAATGACACATCATCGCAGGCCTTTTTGTTTACAACTCTACACAGTGTACTAGCGTTGGAAATCCTGCTGCGTACCCTGCCATAGCTTAAAGCCTAGGCAAGCGCCCCAATGGTCGCGCTCATACAACCACAATGTTTTGCAATTGGAGCATTGGTATAAAGATTTTTGAGCTTCACCAGAGCCTTGCAAGCAAGGGCCAGCAACAGCCATAAATTCGTGCTTGAGGCTGATCGAAGAGGATAAGGGTAACAGCTGGCATAGAGTGCACAGATTATGTGAGCTTTGATAGGGCACTTTGTTCTCCTGAAGGGGGGAGCTCCAGACATTAGCCAGAGTGATGAAAAGTTATTATTGTTGTTGGAGTCCTCAGGGGGAGGGGCTGTTGCCGGAATGTTTGGCAGTCCCGTATTGCAGACTCGTTGGGGCGAGTCTGCGAAAGCTACTTATTTGCCTTTCGGCTGGTCCTGCGGAGCTTTGCCATCTTTATTGCCGTCCTTCTTGTCGTCAGGATGCATGGCCGCTTTTCGATCAGGAGACGGTGATGGGTTTTGGGAAGGGGCTTGGGGTTTGTTGGGCGAGCTGGTTGTTTGTGTCATGAGAGACTCCAATAGGTGAATCCCAGCAGCAAATCAGGCGATTTGAGGGCACTGCTTTGTGCTGTGATGCACTAACAGTTAGTTAAAAATGGATTGATCGTTTTGCGCTGGAGGAGGGGAGCGAGGTTTCTTGTCGCCGATGGGCTCATCGTTTGCAGGTAATGTCTGATCGTCTTCGTGGATCCGTTCGATTTCAACGGGGCGTTTGTCGCGGGGGTCCGGGATAGTGGGTTCGGCGGGGTCGGCGGCCGAGAGAAGGGGGAAGCGAAGCAAGTTAACTTTTCTTCCAATGGACCGGAGATAGTGTGTCATAGGCACTCCTGCCATGACTGGCGGGATATTTCTCAGAGAGTCTGAGCAACAGCGCCAGTAGCGCCTTCAGGGTGTCAACGAGAAGGTCTAAGTTCATACTAGGCTGATCCTGAAAATACCCACCATGCTAATTTGTAAATCATTGTATTTTAAGGGGAATTCAGTCTGTGCGCTTTGCTTTAAATCTGCTTGCAAGGCTGAAGAGGTCTATACTGACAATTCGTTTAACCGCCGATTAGGGAGGGCGTCATGAATACAGAAGTCTCATCAGGCGGCGGGCAATGGGATGACGATGGCGGATCTCAATTGAAAGCCTTGGCAGTGGCACGAGCCGTAGATCAGCTAGATGAAGATGATCAGTTGATACTTGGTTTTTTAGGGGCGTCCTTATTGAGCTTATGGGATGATTTACCCGCCAGCGAGCAACAGAGGTTGTTGAATAGCCAGGCCATCAAAAATGCATTTGATAAAGCAGAAATCAAAACTCGAATTCAGCGGTTGGAAGAACATTTCAAGCGGTTAAAGTAGTCGCTCGCCGGCTTAGGGGCACTGTAGTCTGCCTAGCCTTGCCTACTGTCATGCGTGGGCGAAAAAAAGCCCGCTCTAGGGCGGGCCTCTTTATCTGTGCTGTGACCGGAATGTGTCGTGAATAGCCAAAAAATGCCATAAAAAAGCCAAAATCGGACTGTTGTGTGGTGTGTGATTATCTCTGCAGTTGATTGATTTTAAAGGTCTTTCTTATTTGTTTTGTTTGCGGATGTGGGGAGTCATAATCCGCAGGTCCCCTGTTCGAATCAGGGATGCGCCACCAAGATAAAGAAAACGGCCCACAGGAATGTGGGCCGTTTTTTATTGTTTTTTCAGATGAAGAAGCCACCACTCAGTGGGTGGCTTTTTTCTGTTACGGCAGATCAATTGAAAGTGCGCTTGTCCGCCAACCCCTGATAGCGCTCTATCATGCATGAAGCGGCTCTACCGTTAATTTCACTCCAGCAGCCCGCGCTAATTTCAGCACAGTGTCATATCGTGGCTTGGCACCGGGAGCCAGGGCCTTGTACAGGCTTTCTCGGCCTACACCGGCGTCTTTTGCCATCTTTGTCATGCCTCTGGCTTTAACCACATCCGCAAGCGCAGAAAGGAACAAGGCTGGATCGTCCTCTTCCAAAGCAGCAGAGAGGTACTCGGCGATAGATTCCTCACTATCAAGATATTCAGCGGCGTCGAAAGGGGCAGTTTTGATGGCGGTCATGATTGATCCTCCTGAATTTTTTTCCACATAGCGATTGCAGTTTTTATGTCTTGTTTTTGAGAGGACTTGTCGCCCCCGCTAAGTAGCAGATAGACCACACGGCCCTCACGAGTACAGTAGAGACGATAGCCAGGAGCTGAAGGTCTCGGTGCGGTTGATCGTGTTCATGGGGCTAATTGTATCCGTTCGGATACTTTTATGCAATGTAAAGTGCGTAGTTAGGGTGTTCACCCACCTCATAAATTCACGCACTAACAATAAGCGAAATCGGTCTTTTGCCAGCCGTCTCGCTTTGTCTATCCTGATTCCTCGACCTAACGGCTTATCCAGCCGCAAAAATAATCGAGGAATGCTTCATGTCGTTGACGAGAACTCTGCAGCATCTGGGCCTGGCCTTGGCGGCCAGCGTCGTATCTTTGACAGCCCAGGCCACCAGCCTGACGGTCGCTTATCAGACCATTCCCACTCCGTCGAACGTGCCGCAGGCAGACGGTGTTTATGAAAAAGAAACCGGCGCCAAAATCGACTGGCGCAAGTTTGATGGTGGGGCAGAGGTCATCAATGCTGTCGCTTCGGGTGATGTGCAGATTGCCTATTTAGGCTCCAGCCCTTTGGCCGCTGCGGCCAGTCGCAAGCTTCCTATCGAGACATTCCTGATTGCTGCTGAGCTGGGCACCAGCGAAGAGCTGGTGGTGCGTAACGGTTCGGGTATTCAGGCTCCGCAAGATCTTGTTGGCAAGACGATTGCCACGCCTTTTGTGTCGACCAGTCATTACAGTCTGCTGGCTGCGCTCAAGGATTGGAAAATAGACCCCAAGCAGGTCAATATCATCAATCTGACGCCGGCCAATATCGTAGCGGCCTGGGCTCGTGGTGATATTGATGGTGCTTATACGTGGGACCCGGCCTTGAGCAAGGCCAAGGAAAGCGGCAAGGTGCTGATCAGTTCAGGGGAACTGGCCAAGCTGGGTGCGCCGACTTTTGATGTGTGGTTGGTGCGCAAGGATTTTGCGGAAAAACATCCGGATATTGTGTCGGCTTTTGCGCGTGTCACTTTGGCTGCGTACGAGGGCTATACGAACGATCCTGCTGCCTGGGTAGCCAATGCCGACCACATCAACAAGCTGTCCCGCTTGACTGGTGCGACGCCTCAAGAAATTCCCAATGTTCTGGCTGGCAGCGGCTTTTTATCTGCGGCTGATCAAATCAAAACTTTAGGTCAGCCCACTGCCAAGGCCTTGGCCGATACCTCTGCCTTCCTGAAAGAGCAGGGCCGTATCGACGAGGTCTTGCCTGATTACGCGGGTTACACCACCAGCAAATATGTCGAGGCGGCTGCCTCGCTGGCCAGGTAATTCTGATGGCGCAGTTAACACTGAATCACGTCAGCGCACGCTATCCCGGTGCCGATCATTTGGCGCTGCGAGATGTGTCGCTGCAATTGGGGCCGGGGCAGTTGGTGGTGGTGCTGGGGCCTTCGGGAAGTGGGAAGACTACTTTGTTGAATCTGATTGCAGGCTTCACCTTCCCCAGTGCTGGAACGATTATCTTGGATGGCGAACCTGTGCGCGGCCCTGGGGCTGATCGCGGTGTGGTGTTCCAGGACGACGCCTTGCTGCCTTGGCAGACGGTTCTGGAAAATGTGGCTTTTGGTTTGACGCTGCGGGGTGACTCCAAGGAGCCGCGTCAGGCGGTAGCTCGTCATCAATTGGCCCTGGTAGGGCTGGAGGGCTTGGAGCAGCGCCGTATCTGGCAATTGTCTGGTGGTCAGAAGCAGCGGGTGGGTATTGCTCGTGCTCTGGCAGCGGACCCGCGTGTGCTCTTGCTGGATGAGCCGTTTGGGGCGCTGGATGCCTTCACCCGCGAGCAGGCCCAGACGCTGCTGTTAAATGTTTGGCAGCGTAGCGCCAAGCCTGTTTTTCTGATTACTCACGATATTGAGGAAGCTGTGTTTCTGGCTACCGATCTGATTATTTTGGGCGGTACGCCTGGGCATGTGGTGGAGCGTCTGACGCTAGACTTTGGGCGGCGTTACACCGATGGGCAGCCGGTACGTCAGGTGAAGTCTTCGCCGGAGTTCATTGCGGCGCGAGAGCGTGTGCTGGAGCATGTGTTCTCGGCGCATCCCGTTACCGCTTCATCCTGAGTTTAGGAGACTGTTCATGAAATCCTCTGTCGCTGGCGAGGTTCTGCAACCGCGCGATATCGCTGGTTTGTCGGGCGCTTCGTCTTTAAGCGCAGGTAGCGACTCCAAGCCTCATCAATCAACGTCCACTAAGCCTCGGCAAGTCTCTATTGCCGTGATCAGTTTGCTTACCCTGAGTGGAGTGCTGTTCTTGTGGTGGGCCGTTACTGAGTGGGGCTATGTGGATCCGCTGTTTCTCCCATCACCCCAGGCCGTGCTGAGTCGCGTTTTTCGTCTGTTCACTGTGGGCTATATGGATGCCACGGTGCAGCAGCATTTGGTGGCCAGTTTGTGGCGGATCAGCTTGGCATTGTTTGCCGCTGTCTTGTTGGCGATTCCTACGGGTATCGCCATTGGTCGTAATCGCATTGCCCAAGGCATTCTGGACCCTTTGATTGAATTCTATCGCCCGATTCCTCCGCTGGCGTATTTGCCGCTGATCGTGATCTGGTTTGGGATTGGTGAGCTATCAAAAGTACTGCTGATTTATCTGGCGATTTTTGCGCCGATCACGATAGCGACAGCTGGCGGAGTGCGTAATGTGGATCCGGTGAAACTGCGTGCGGCTCAATCTCTGGGGGCGACGCGTGCTCAGTTACTGCGCTACATCATTATCCCCAGTGCCTTGCCTGATATTTTGACGGGCTTGCGCATCGGTTTGGGAGTGGGGTGGTCAACCCTTGTGGCTTCGGAGCTGGTTGCTGCCACGCGTGGTTTGGGATTCATGGTTCAGTCAGCAGGGCAGTTTCTGGCAACTGATGTGGTGATGGCGGGGATTCTGCTGATCGCCTTGGTGGCGTTTGCGCTTGAAATCGGTTTGCGTCGATTGCAGGCCAAGCTTGTTCCGTGGCACGGGCAAGCGCGTTAGCAGCTGGGGATGTGAGTGTTCGCCTGGAGTTTTTGGTGCAGAGGTTCAGAGTTGATGTTGTGCGGTGTGAGTAGGTCGGCTCTCGTTCGAGCCGACCTGGACGTCCAGACACCGTAGCATTGCGTCAAGACATGATTACTGCTTTGCTGGTTTATGCCTCAGCTGCTGGATTGAACTCATGGATCCCATAAGGCCCTTGGTTAGTGTGCGCACAGCGGCCTTAGTGTGAATACAGCCAGTCTGCTCAGCTCTTGGCAGTTCACACTGACCGAGTCAGCCCACCATCCACCTTGATGTTCTGTCCCGTAATGTAGCCAGCTCCATCCGACAACAAAAACGCAATTGTCGCGGCAATTTCCTCGGCTTTTCCATAACGTCCCATAGGCACACTTTCTCGCCGTTCTTCGGTCGCTGGCAGGCTATCAATCCAGCCAGGCAGCACGTTGTTCATACGTACATTCTTGGCTGCATAGCTGTCCGCAAAAATCTTGGTGAAGCTGGCTAGCCCGGCGCGGAATACCGCCGAAGTGGGGAACATCTCCGCAGGCTCAAACGCCCAGGCTGTAGAAATATTCACAATAGCCCCACCACCTTGCGCGGCCATGATGGGCGCTACCAGTCGTGCTGGACGCACGGCATTCAGAAAGTAGACATCCATGCCCTTATGCCAGTCTTCGTCGCTGATCTCCAGAACCGGACCGCGTGGACCGTGTCCGGCGGAGCTGACCAGGGCGTCGATACGCCCCCAGCGTTGCATGGTCAGGTCCACCAGTCGCTGCAAGTCTTCGTTGGATTGATTCGATCCTGTCAGACCTATACCGCCCAACTCTTTTGCCAGGGCTTCGCCCTTGCCGGACGAGGACAGGATGGCGACACGATAACCATCTTGAGCCAGCCTGCGCGCCGCAGCGGCACCCATGCCCGAGCCGCCTGCGCTAATAAGTGCTACTTTTTCTATAGTCATGAGAGCCTCCATATATTGAGATTGATATTATTATTTCAGCCTGGAATGGAAAAATCATGCGATAAATAAACCTTCCAGGATGTAGAAAAACTACTGTCAAAAAATGATGAAATCTCGCCGAACCTTGCCCCCGCTCAATGCCCTGCGCGCTTTTGAAGTGTCTGGCCGTCGTTTGAATTTCCGTGCCGCTGCGGATGAGCTGGGCGTGACTCAAGGTGCGGTCGCCCAGCAAGTCCGGGCTTTGGAAGAGCATCTGGGGCTGGCGCTGTTTCAGCGTCATCCGCGTGGTTTGCAGCTGACTTTAGCGGGCGCGGCCTATTTGGCCGAGGTGACTCGTGCTTTTGACACTTTGGCTGATGCAACAGGGCGCTTGTTGGTGCGCCCCGATACAGTCACGATCAGCGTCACGCCCACGGTGGCGGCCAAATTGCTGATTCCCCGCCTGGGGGATTTGCAAGCGGTCTTACCCGATGTGGAGCTGCGTACCGTGGCAACCGAGGCCTTGTCGGATTTTGAGCGCGATCAGGTTGATATTGCCGTGCGCCTGACTCGTCCACCGTTTGCTCCGGATCTGGAGGCCCAACTGCTGTTTCGTCAGGATCTGGTGGCCGTGGCCAGTCCTCGTTTGATAGGGAACATGACACTTCCTTTGCCGATTGAGCAACTGCGTGTTTTGCCCTTATTGCATGATGCCCACGATCATTGGGCTACGTTTTTGAAAACCAGTGGCAAATTGTCGGGTGCGGTGTTCAACCAGACAACGCTGGCATTGGACGCAGCTATGGCGGGCCAAGGTGTAGCGTTGGCGTGCAAGGCTTTTGTGGCAGCAGATCTGGCCGCTGGGCGTTTGGTTCAGGTGGCGGAAGCAGGGGCTTTAGGGCCGGACTTCTATCTGGTACGCAAGCGATCAGCTCCGGTCAGACAGTCGGTGGCGGCAGTATGGGATTGGTGCTTGCATAGATTGTTATTGCCTCAACTGCTTGACGAGCTGCCTGCCTGATCCGCCCAGAGTGCCGTAATGGGGAGTTGAACGAAGCGATTTTTTGATTAGTGTTTTCAGGCTGGCGCGTTGGGGCAACACGCAGCCAAGATGTGCTGCTCGCCATCTCTGGTGCCTATTGCCCAATAATCGTCATTGCGAAGCTGGCATTTATTGGGAGCCTGAATTCGATCAAGGCACGGCGCTATGTATGCGTTTTAAAGAAGCGCCCAAGTGGGCACAGAGCTCCTGCCTGTAATCATCTTCTTGAAATCTGGTCCGGGTCCCCGACAGCCCCAAAGCCCCCAGCAGTTTCCCGTCTCCACTGAACACAGGCACCGCCAAAGCAGCCAGTTCCGCAACGCGCTCGCCCAGGGACTGGAAAACCTTGAACTCATAATCCTTGGGTTGGCCATCGCTAAAGGCAGTCAGCACATGCCCGCTGGCTCCTGTCATCGGCAGGGTATCCCCCGTGCACAAACGGTGCCCCACATCTCTCCATCCCATGGCGACTGCTACGCATAGGCGCTGCTCGCCACTGCAAGTGAAAAACGATGCCGTCTCCCCCGTTTGTTTCGCCAGCCAATCCAGTTCCGGTTGCATGCTGCTGGCCAGCCAGTTGTCCATGCTCAGGTTGCGGGTGATGACGGCCAGCGCATAGCCAAAATAATAAAGCTGCTTGCCGTCCCGCCACACAAAGCCTTGTTGCTCCAACGTTCGCAGCAATCGCAGGGCGGTGGCCTTGTTCAGATCACTGCGTTGGGCGATTTCTGTCAGGCTCAAACCTTCTTGCTGCCCCAGGGTGCGCAAGATTGATAGACCGCGTTCCAAAGCCGCGACACCAGCCGGTGCAGACTGTTTTTGTACGGCTTGTTCAGGACTGTCCTTTCTTGACATCACCCAACTCCTCTGATAGATTTTTATGAAAATAATACACGAGTTTCATCTGATGAAACTACGGCAAAAAACTGCCCAGGGGACAAAACAATGGCCAGCACAACGCAGGCGGACCTACGCTACACATTTGAGCAGTACGCAGGCTGGATTCAACAGCCTTTGACCAAGCCTTCCACCGCCGAGCAGTGGGTACAACGTTTAGCAATTAACGAAGCGGAAATCCAACATTTTCTGCAATTGCCCCTCAGCAAGGCACAGCCTTATCAGGCTCGTCCCGCGCAGATCAAAGACGCGCAGGGCACAGTAACGCGTGCGCAGTTCAGTTTGCCTGCGATTGCTCCTGAACCGGAGCAGGCTTTGCAGCGTGCCAAGGATCTGAATCCTGACTTGCACTTGTTTACCGCCTTGGCGCAGACAGCGCCAAACGGGCAAGCGGGGTATCTGCATAATCTGCCCATTGCGGTTAAAGACATGACGGCGGTTGCGGGGTTTGCGGTGACGGCGGGTAGCGCTTCGGGGGATGTTGAGCTTGTGACGCAGGACGCCTTGAGCGTGGCCCGTTTGCGCGCCAAGGGGGCGGTGGTGATTGGCATGGCCAATCAGCACGAGATGGCTTTTGGGGCCAGCAGCAATAATCCTCGTTATGGCCGTGTGGTCAATCCCGCTTCACCTGAGCACATTCCCGGCGGTTCCAGCGGTGGCTCTGCCGCGATTGTGGCTGCGGATGTGTGCCGCGTTACCTTGGGCACCGACACGGGCGGGTCTATCCGTTTGCCTGCTGCTTGCTGTGGCGTGGTGGGTTTCAAGCCCACTTACGATAGCGTGCCGCGTGACGGGTCTATTGATGTTGCCCCCAGCCTGGATCATCTGGGGCCCATTGCCAAGTACGTACAGGACTGCGCCTTGGTGTATGCCGGGCTGCTGGATTTGCCGCAAGAACCGGATTGGGCAGTGGACAGTCTGGATGGTATTCGTGTGGGTCGCTTGGGCGGCTATTTTGCGGAGCCTTTGGAGTCTCAAGTGCTGCAAGCACTGGATCAGGCTTGTCTGGGTCTGGAAAAGGACAAGGCCAGCGTGCAGGACATTCTCTTGCCCGAAGCACATATGGCGGCCGCCTTGCAGTTCATGATCATCACTTCCGAGGCCACTGCGTCCTACACCGACCGCCTGCAGGAAAAGTCCGAGCAGATCAGCGAAGAAATCCGTATCCGGCTGGAGATTGGCCATTTTCTGCCCGCTCCCTGGTATCTGCGAGCGCAAAAACTGCGTACTGAATTGAATGCCCGCATCGAGGCCCTGTTTGATCAGGTCGACATTCTGATTTGCCCCACCATGCGTTGCCCGGCTCCCAAAGTCGGCGCTACCGAAGTGCAGATCGGTCATAAAACCTACCCTCTGCACACCGCCGTTACGCAATTGACCATGCCCTTTAGTTTGTCGGGTTCGCCTGCCATCTCCATTCCTTGGGGCGTGGCGCAGGACGGCGCGCCCATTGGGCTGCAATTGATTGCCAGGCAGGGGGATGACTGGCGTTTGCTGGCTGTTGCCCAACGTCTGGAAGCCGCAGGGCATGCCTTGTTCGGCAAAAACTAAAACGATTCGCTGCAGAAACTACCTCTACCACCAGGAAAAAAACCATGTCTTCACATCGCATCTCTCCTTTGCGTTGCGCGGGGCTGTTCGCCTTTGCCCTGACGCTTGCGCCTGCTGCTCATGCAGCGGATAAATTCCGGATCTCTCTGGATACCAACCCCAACCACGTTCGCAATAAAGGCGTGGAAGTTTTTGTGGCCGAGCTGCAAAAAAGAGTAGGGGACCAGTTGGCGGTTGAGGTCTACCCCAGCGCCCAGCTGTTCCGTGACCGTGATGTGCCTAAGGCCCTGCGCCAAGGCGCGATTGAAATGGGTTTGCCCGGCACTTGGCAACTGGAAGGTAGTGAACCTAGCGCCGCGGTTACCGCTCTGCCCATGTTCTACGGCGTGGACCCGGAGATCACCCATCGCCTGATGGATGACAAGCTGGGAGCCTTGGTCAACCAGAAAATTGAAGACCGCTTGAAGGTGAAAGTCTTGGGTAACTGGGCGGATGCCGGCTCCATCCATTTCTACACCACAGGTAAAGAAGTCCGTTCCTACGACCAGCTGCAAGGCATGAAAATCCAGTATTCGGGTGGCACGACCTTCTCGGCCCGTATCGAAGCGCTGGGCGGTGTGCCGGTGATGATTCCTTTCTCCGACTTGCCCATGGCCATGAGCCAAGGCGCCATCGACGCCATTGCCAGCAGTCGCGAGGGTGTGCGTACCGCCAAGCTGTGGGACTCGGGTCTGAAGTACAGCTTTGATGACTACCAGATGATGGCGCAATACGTGCCCCTGGTCAGTGAGCGCTTCTGGAAAAAGCAAAGTCCCGACGTTCAGGCTGCGATTACCGAAGCCTGGCAAATTGCGGTGAAACAGCAGCGCGATATGGTCAAGCAAGTCGAGCTGGACGCGGCCAAGACCTTGCAGGAAAACGGGATTCAGGCATTCAGCCCAGACGAAGCCGCTCGTACTGAAGCACGCAAGAAGTTGAGCCAGTCTCAGGACGCTTTGGTCAAAGCCATGAAAATTGATGTTGAAGCCGAGCAACTGGCCAAACAGGAACTCCAAGCAGCAAACGTGGAATTCTAAAAACGTAAAGGCGTGAGCATGTCCAATACCTGTACCAATAAGGACACGCCAGCCTTGGGGGAGGCCACGCCTCCCTCTGCGCTGCAGCGAGTCGAAGATGTGATCGTAGGTTTACTGGGACTACTGGCTGTACTGGTCTGTTTGTATAACGTCATCCTGCGCAACACCAGCAGCAGTCACGCCATCACGGCCAGTGATGAAATTCAGGTGTATCTGATTATCTGGGCCGTGTTCTTGTCCCTGGGCGTAATCACGGCGCAAGGGCGGCACATCAAGGCCGATATTGTGCTGAATTACTTGTCACCCGGCTTGAAGCACAAGGCGTTCCTATTCTCCTATGTGCTGGGCCTGCTGTTTTCCATGTTGATGAGCTATCTTGGTGTGCAGATCACCATGGAGGCCTATGAGTTCGGTGACGTGTCCTCGACCAGCTTGCGCTTTCCGTTGTGGATTTACACGGCAGCCTTGCCGGTAGGCATGAGCCTGATGAGCCTGCGCTATCTGCTCCTCTTGTTCCGCTGCCTGCGCACGCCGGCAGGCCAGGAGAGGCAATCATGATCGGGATTGTGTTTCTGGGTTTTCTGGCCTTGCTGGCTATCGGCGCCCCTATCTTTTTGGCGCTGGGTACGACGGGTGTGGTGCTGTTCTATCAGGACGATGCCTTGCTGTCTTTTGCCCAACGGCTAATTGATGAACTGAACTCTGTACCTCTATTGGCTGTTCCATACTTCGTCATTGCCGCCACCTTCATGGAGCGCGGGGGGATTGCACGAGCTTTGGTCGATGCGGCCCAGGCCTGGGTGGGGCAGATTCGTGGGGGAGTGGGTCTGGTCGGGATTACCGCTTGTGCCTTGTTTGCCACCATGTGCGGATCGTCGGTGGCCACGGCCATTGCCATGGGCACCATCCTGATTCCTGCCATGCTGCGTAGTGGCTACTCCGGTGGTTTTGCTTCTGGTGTGGTGGCATCGGCGGGGACTTTGGGCATTCTGATTCCACCGTCCCTGGCCTTTGTGATTTATGGTGTGCTGGCGGATGTGTCGATTCCTCGCCTGTTCCTGGCAGGTGTCATTCCGGCGATTTTGCAGATTGTGATGATCTCGGGCTACATCATCTGGTTCAGCCGCAAAAATAATTACGCCATTGATAGCAGTGCCATTCCACGAAGCGAGAAGCTGCACAAAACCTTGCTGGCTTTGCCGACCTTGCTAATCCCTTTGATTGTTCTGGGTGGCTTGTACGGTGGTTTCATGACGCTGTCCGAGTCCGCTGCGGTCTCGGCGGTCGTGGCTTACTTTCTGGCGCTGTTTGTCTACAAAGGCATTACCGTCAAAGAGACTTTTGCGGTGCTGGCGGTGGGGGTGCGTAACGCCTCGGTGATCATGATTATTGTGGCGGTGGCTTTGCCGTTCGGTCACTGGATTACCGAAAGCGGTTTGGGTGCCAAGCTGGTGGGGCAACTGCACGACTGGGATATCAAGGGCTGGCAGTTCCTGCTGTTTCTGAACCTGGTTCTGCTGTTCCTGGGCATGTTCCTGGAAGTGCTGTCGGTCTTGATGATCATGATGCCGCTGGTGCTGCCTTTGCTGGAGCCGCTGCAAATCGACCCTATTCACTTTGGTGTGCTGGTGGTGGTGAACATGGAAATTGCGCTGCTTAGTCCGCCATTAGGTTTGAATTTGTTTGTGGTGTCGGACATAGGCAAAGTGCCTTTGTCGCAGGTGATACGCGGCACGACACCGTTCTTCCTGATCCTTTTGGTGTTGCTGGGTATGGTCACGTACATTCCCATTCTGTCCACCTGGCTACCAGAGTTGCTGATGCCTACGATGTAATTCAGCGCCCATCACAGGCCCTGCCTAAACAGCAGGGCCTGTGCGTTTTTGGTCTTCCTGATGCAAAGGGCTAAACTGGCCGCACTTCTGGTGCAGCAGCACCCAGCTTTTTACAGGAAAAAAATATGAGCACACCGCTTCCCTGTCCTCAGTGCACCTTGGAAAATACCTACCATGACACGGAGCAATGGGTATGTGCCGATTGCGGCTATGAATGGCAAGACGTGGACCCGGCTGCCGAATCAGATACCGATGACGATGAACTGATCGTTAAAGACAGCAACGGTAACTTGCTGGCCGCGGGTGACGATGTGATTCTGATCCGCGACTTGAAGGTCAAAGGCTCCAGCACCTTGAAGAAAGGTGCCAAGGCCAAAGGCATACGTCTGGTTCGTGGTGACCACGAAGTCGATTGCAAGATTGATGGCATCAGCTACTTGTTGAAGGCCATGTATTTGAAGAAAGCCTAAGTACCCAAACTTGGTTTTTTTGCAGGCGCAGCGTATAGACACGCTGCGCTTTTTTTATGTCTGCAGACAGAATAAGGCATCCAGGCGACAGCAACTATCAGCTAGCGTATTGGTGGCAGGTAGTAGCAAACAAGGCGCTGGACGTGTATATAATAATGAGAATGATTATTAATTAGATATTAACCTGATTGTCTCTATGTCCAAGCTGACGGCGGCGTTCCTGACCCATTACCCGGATTTGATCCGCTATCTGCGCAGGCGTACTCACTGCTCTGAACTGGCGCAAGATTGCGCGCATGACACCTGGCTGCGTTTGCTGGAGAAGGGCAAGCAGGTCACGGCAGACAACCACCGGGCTTATGTGTTCAGAGTGGCTGCCAATATTTTGGCGGACTGGTATCGGCGTCAAACACGTGAGCAGGCTGCTTTCGATGGCTACGCCTTGAATGTCGCCCATCACCATGCCCCGGATACGTATGAGGAAGTGCTGGCCAAGGAAACCTTGCAGCGTCTGGAGCAGGCCTTGATGGCCCAGTCCCAGCGCAGTGTGCGGATTTTCATGATGCATCGCTGTGAAGAGATGAGCTACGCGCAGATCGCCCAGAAGTTGTCAGTGTCCGAGAGCACGATTGAGAAACACATGATGCGCATTTTGCTGGTGGCGCACCAAGTCTTTAATTCCGCAGCATGAACGCGCAGCCAGATTCGGCCTGGAGCCGAGTAGATGAAGACGCCGCCCGCTGGGTGGTGCGCAAAGAAGGCACCAAGCTGGAGCCGGACGCCCTGGCCCAGTTCGACGCCTGGTATGAAGCCGATCCGTTGCATGCCCAAACCTACGATGCCTTGGCAGCCAGTTGGCGGAGGCTGGATCAGGTTTCGGTGTTGCCTATCGCCCGTAAAAAGAGAAAGTCACGCGTCAAAACCCTGGCCAGTGCCTGTGTCTTGATGGGCGTCTCTTTTTACGCCTGGCAGATGTTTGAGCTGCAAGGCTCAATCCGCAGCGGGGTGGAGATCACTCAGTTGAGTTTGCCTGATGGCTCGGTGGCGATTCTGGATGCACAGACTCGTGTGCGTCTGAATTTTGAAAATGGCCAACGACAAGTCAGCGTGGAGTCGGGGCGTGCCTTCTTCCAGGTGGTGCCTGCTTCGCCCCAGACAGGTCCGTTCACCGTGCAGGCCGGTCCGGCACAAGCGACGGCTTTGGGAACGCGCTACGAGGTCAGCCTTATAGATCAGATCAGCGCCGTGGCGGTATACGAACATACCGTGCAGGTGCAGTGCCAGTCTTGCGAGAGCTCGCAGCCAGTAATCTTGCAGCCGGGAGACAGTGCCACGGTAGCGGGCGGGCAACTGCGGGCGCAGTTGGCTCAGCCTGCAACGTCCACGCATGCGGAAGCGGCGCCTGCCTGGGTGAACGGCTTGCTGAGCTTTGATGATGTCAGTTTGAAAGAAGTTGCCCGTCAGTTGGGGGAATACACCCATCGAGTGATCTGGATTGGCAGCGAGCAGGCGGGCTCAATGCGAGTGTCCGGTGTGGTGCAAGCGGCTCGCCCAGCCGCTGCCCTGAACTTGCTGACCTCGGGCCAAGGCTTGCAAATCAAGGAGTTACCAGGACTTATAGTTATTTACTAATGATAATTATTAACAATTAAAAAATACGATGGCAATCAGGGGTGAGGGGAGAGGGGTAGCACAGCGTCCTGAGGGTAGTTGTTTACATAGGATGCTCAATCATGAAGTGCGCTTTGCAGGACACGCCGTCTCTTTTTGCCTTGCGCAGGCAAGCTCGCCCCGGCGTGACAACCAAGTCTCTTTCTTCTTCCCAAGGCTCGCGCTTCAAGCAGGGGCAACTGGCTTTCTTGATGGCCAGTGTTCTGTTCGTGATGCAGCCCATGCCGGCACACGCTGCCGGGCCTATTGTGCTGGATATGGCCTCTCAGCCTTTGGCGGATGCACTTTTGCAAATTGGCCGTCTGGCCCAGGTGGAAATTGCGTTTTCACCGGGACAGGTTCGGGAAAAGCGAGCCGTGGCCTTGCAGGGCGAACTGACGGTTGAGCAGGCCTTGGATACCTTGCTGACCCCTTGGGGGCTGGCGGCCAGAGCCCAGGGCGATCAGCGCTACACGATTGTGACGGCTCCCGTTGCCAAAGGTTTGTCCGTGCTGGAGCCCGTCCGTGTACAAGGCCAGCGTGTTGGTGAACGCAACTATACCCGCGAGGAACTGGATCAACGTGCTGCAGGTAACCGTGATCTGTCCAGCCTTCTGGCCGATAACCCGGCCGTGCGTCAGAACGAGGCCGCGAAAACCAGTGCCAACCGTGGTTCTCTGGCGCTGGAAGATATCAGCTTCTACGGGGCCAGCCCGTTCCAGAATCAGTTCCAGATTGATGGCATCAGCTCCACCAATCAGATTGATCCAGCCAGTCGTAACTTGAATTTGCAGGTGGGCAATGTGCCTGCCTACGCCCAGGCCTACAACCTGGACACGAATATGCTGGAAAGCGTGACGGTGCTCGATAGCAGCATTCCCGTGGAATACGGCCGCTTCACTGGGGGCGTGGTCGATGCCAAGGTGCGTGATCCCAAGGGCGATAACAGCTTCCGCGCGGACTTCAGCTACAACTCCTCGGGTTTGACGTCACAGACTGTACCTGAAGAGCAAAAGAAAAAGTTCGGGGCGGGTGAGCCCGGTTTCACCCCAGCCTGGACCAAGCGTTTTTCGTCCGCCATGCTGGATGTGGGCATTACGGACAATACTGCGGCCTTGATCAATGTGTCCCGGCGTGAGTCCAGCATTGATCGCACCATGCGCGTACTGCACGAGAAGGAGTTCACCGATGTGAATACCAACTCCAAAGACCGTGTCGATAATGTGTTCGCCAAAGTCCATACCCGTTGGAGCGCCAGCACGGACTCCGCCTTGACCTTCAAGTACGCGGATCGACGCGAGGATCTGGTCGATTCCGGCATGATGGCCAATCGTGTTCAGTGGCAGCATCAACAAAAAGCCTATGGTCTGGGCTTTGACCTGAACCATGATTTTGGCTGGGGGCAGGGGCGCTTGCAGCTGGGTTACGACCAGATGAACAGCTACCGTAATTCCGACGGCACGGAATATATGGTCAATATGGTGTTTCTGCCCAATGGCCGCCCCGACTACACCTATATCAGCGGTGGTTTCGGGCAGGAGTCTACCGAGCAACGCAATCTGACCATGAAGACCCGACTGGAGTTCAAGCCGTTTCAGACCGGGGCAATCGAACATACGCCCTACGTAGGTTTTGAGCTGGCCCATACCAAGGGAGAATTTGTCCGAGATCGGGATGCCTATGGGGGGCAGAAACGCCATTACAGCGATGGGCAGCCCAGCAAGGTTCAGGTCTTGAATTATTACCGCGCTGGAGAGGTGGGCGTCAGCTATACCAATGCGTCCGTTTATGTATCGGACCGCATGTCCTGGCAGCGTCTAGCCCTGACAACAGGCTTGCGCATGGACAAAGACAACTACTTTGGCAATACCAATCTGGCCCCCCGTACCTTGCTGGAATGGGATGTGCTGGGAACGGGTGAAACCCGTCTGTCGGGTGGCTGGTCGCGCTATTACGGCATGGATATTCTTGGAATTGCCATGCGCGAGCGCAAGAGCCAACTGCACACCTTGCTGGTGACGGGCGGCAATCCGGTAGACCGTCCTTCGCATACGGCCTACAAGCTGGATGGCCTGAAAACCCCGTATGACGACGAGTGGGCCTTGCGTTTGCAGCAACAGCTGACGAACAAAGTGGCCGCCGAACTGGCCTATGTGCGCCGCTATGGCCGTCAACAAGTCTCTATCGAAGGGCTGGCGAAGACAGGCTACACCTACACCAATAATGGCAAGTCCAAAACCGATGCCTTTACCTTGAGTCTGATGAACACGGCCCCTTGGACCTTGGGCGAGAGCTTGTGGACGGGGCGTGTGGATGTGACCTATCAGCACAGCAAGCGTAATAACAAGTTGGCCGACGGTTATGACGGTGAAGCCGAGGCACAGGAGGAAAACATCTATTACAACGGCGACCTGATACGCCGTGGTGATCGTCCAGTGGGGGACTACAACCTGCCATGGCGAGTCAGCGCTGGCGTAACCGGCATGTGGGCGCGGTATGGCTTGCAGATGAACAACCGGATTAATTGGAACAGCGCTCGCATGGATGTGCACTATGTGGGTCTGAATCGGGGCGATGGCTTGGAGAAGTACGAGTCCGGTCGGGTCGGTTCTTATTGGACCTGGGATATGCGTCTGGATTGGGAACCGGCCATGCTTAAAGGTCTGGGCCTGGGGCTGGATGTGCTGAACGTGCTGGACAAGCAAGCGCCAGTGGTGGTCTCGACACCGACCTCCGTGCTGAACCCTAACCTATATCGCACAGGACGAGAGTTGTGGCTGCGCGCTTCCTATCGGTATTAACAGGAGGACGAGCGGGCGCAAGCTTGCTGATGGCGGCACTGGCAACAGTGCTGTCAGGGGCAACCTGCGCGGCGGGGGGAGTGGAGACAGGAGTGGACCAGCAGCTTGGCTCAGGTTTAGCTTCTGCTCCTGTGGCCACTACGGGGCTTTCCGCGTCGGAGACAACAGAACAATCCTGTGGAGCTAAGGACATGCTTGAGGCCAGGTGTCTACGCGCCCTTTATAAAAATGTCCCCGCTCAATGGCCAGCGCCCACCATTGATCCGGGGCAGTCCTGGCAAGAATGGGGGCCTGTGCCTGGGCCGGGCTCCAGCGCCCAGTCCGAGGCGGCAGAGGATGCCAAGAACAGGCAGATCGTCTCCTTGGGGGCACGCCTGTTTTTTGACAAGCAGCTGTCCCGTAAAAAGCAGATCTCCTGTGCCTCCTGTCATCAGCCCGACAAGTCCTTTACCGATGGCAAGGCATCAGCCGTAGGGGAGGATGGCTTGATGGGAAAACGCCGTACTCCCCCCTTGTTTGCTGCGCCTTTTGCTAAAGATCTGTTCTGGGATGGCCGTGCTCGAACCTTGCAGGAGCAAGTTGTCGGCCCCATAGAAAACCCGGTAGAAATGAACCATGCCTTGAGTGACTTGATCCCACGTTTGCAGGAGTCGGAAGACTATAGACAGGCATTTCAACAAGCCTTTGGCGCATCCTCATCCAATCCCATCGACGCCGAGCGACTGGCCCGTGCCTTGGCCGCCTATGTAGTTACCATTCGCCCGGCAGCAACGCGCTTTGATGATTTTATCGCCGGAGATACGGCTGCCTTGAATGATCAGGAACTGATCGGCCTGCACTTGTTTCGTACCAAGGCACGCTGCATGAATTGCCATAACGGCCCCATGCTGACAGACAACGGTTTTCACAATATCGGTCTGTCTTTTTATGGGCGTCGCTTGCAGGATCTGGGACGATTTGAATGGACCCGAGACCCTGCGGATCTGGGGCTGTTCCGAACACCCAGCCTGCGCAATGTTGCCAAGGCAGGTCCCTGGATGCATAACGGTTTGTTCCCCAGCCTGGATGGCTTGTTGCGTATGTATGACGTGGCAATGGGGCCGGACCCCAAAGAAACCGGGCTTTTGGTGCCGCGTAAATCGGAACGGATACAGGTCTTGAACTTGAGCGATGAGGAACTTCAGGCTTTGCTGGCCTTTCTGCAGGTCCTGTAGCGATCAAAGCGATTCAGACTTGATTGCGGGGCGCATAAAAAAGCGATAGTGGCGGACCACTATCGCTTTCAAGCTCACTGGAGGAGGGCGTTTTATTTCAGGCAGGCTTTGATTTTCTCCAGATCCGGGCCATCAATCGGACGTCCCAGATTGAAGGGCATGGAGGTTTCGCGCCAGTCCTTGTAGTCGTGCAGATACTCCATCTGGCTGGCATATACCTTGGCCGCATCAGGGTTGCTGCAGGCCATGGAAATCATCACCTCGTTGGTGACTTGCTGAATAGTCTTCAGGCTTTCATCGTCCATGCGGTGGATTTCCACGCCAGCTTTCTGGAAGGTGCGCAGACCTTCCGTCGCTTTTTTCTCTGTAAAAGCAATGGACCACATCATGGTGGCGTCGGCGGCAATTTGCAGTTTTTCCTTGGCCGAATCACTGAGTGCATCCCAGGCGGTTTTATTGATCATGACGCCAAACACGGAAGCGGACTGGTGCCAACCCGGCGTGGTCCAGTGCTTGGTGACCTGATGGAGACCGGCAGAAACGTCCACGTTCGGAGTGGAGAACTCGGCTCCCTCGATCACGCCACGCTCAAGCGATTGATACAGTTCCTGACCCGCCATGGATACCTGGGTGCCACCAATTTTTTCAAGCACCTTGCCTTGTTCCAGACCAGACAGACGCAGGCGCTTGCCCTTGATTTCTTCCAGGTTGCGAATCGGCACATTGGTATGGAAGCCGGATTCGTTATTGGTGATGGCGTAGGGGAGGTAAACCATGCCGTACTTGCCGTAGATCTCGTTATAAAGCTCGGCGCCACCCCATTCCTTGATCCAGTTTGCGTAGTCAACCGCGTTGAACAGGCTGGAGTGTGTTCCTAAAGGGGAGAAAGCGGGGTTGCGGCCTGCCCAGTAGCCCGGCCAGTCGGCTCCGGCTTGTATGGTGCCGGACTCCACCGCGCTGAAGACCTCGCCGGTTGGAACCAGTGCGCCGCCTTCAAAGAATTCGATCTTCAACTCATCACCGACCAGCTTGTTGGCCAGCTCTACCCATTTCTTGTCCAGTTCGACCAGCTCGATCGAAGCGGGCCAGGTACTGGTCATGGTCCACTTCTGTGCCGCCTGGCTCAGGCTGGTCATGCCCAGCAGGGCAAAACCCGTCAAGGCGAAGAGTGCCTTCTTTGTCAGTTTCATGGTGTCTCCTTGTTTTATTTAAGTTCCGTACAGGACAGTGGGTAGCCAAGTGGCCAGGCCAGGGAAAATGGCCAGCAAGATGCACATCAAAATAATCAGGCCAATGAATGGAATGACCCCGGTAATGATCTCCATGGTTTTGACGGATTTGGGCGTAATGGCCCGCAAATAAAACAGTGCATAACCAAAGGGAGGGGTCAGGAAAGAGGTCTGCAAAACAACGGCGACCAGAATCACAAACCACAGCAGGCTGATGCCCATCTCTTGCACAATGGGCAACAGAATCGGGAAGGAAAGCAGGACAATACCGGTCCAGTCCAGAAAGCAGCCCAGCACAAAAATAATCAGCAGCATGACTACAATAAGCAGCCAGGGCTGCATATCCAGGCCACGCATCAGGTCTTGTGCGGCGCCCAAACCGCCGGTGATATTAAAGACGCCGGTAAAGGCGGTGGCACCCACCACGATAAATAAGATCATGGAGGAAGTACGGCCCGTTTCGTAAAGCGCATTCAGGAAAATGGACCATTTGAACTTGCCCCGGAAAATAACGATCAGCAGGGACAGCAATACCCCAATGGCCGAGGCTTCCGTGGCCGTTGCAATACCGGCCAGCATGGAGCCCAGAATGCCCAGAATAAGAAAGATGGGTGGCACGGCTTCCACCAGCAGCATGCGGATCAGGGCGGGCTTGGAGATCTTTTCATCAGGCTCCACCGAGGGGGCACGTTCCGGGTGACGCCATGCAACAAACACGACCCAGACGGCATACAGCAGGCCCAGCAGGACACCCGGTATCAATGCGCCGGCGAACAATTCACCGATGGACAGGGGAGAGTAGCTGGCCATCAGGATCAACATGATGGACGGTGGAATCAGAATGCCCAGACAGCCGGAGGCCGCAATAACACCGGTGGTCAGCTTGGGGCAGTAGCCGTAGCGCAGCATGGGGCGCAAGGCCATCATGCCGGTGACGGTAATGGAGGCGCCAATAATGCCGGTGGTCGCCGCCAGAAGGATGGAGATGAACACCACGGCCAGTGCCAGTCCGCCACGAACGCGGGACATGAGCAGGCGCAAGGCTTCGAACATCTTGTCAGTCACTTCCGAGTCGGACAGGAAGCGCGCCATCAGGATGAATAAAGGAATGGCGATCAGGGTGTAGTTGTCCAGGACATCGCCGTAAATGCGGTTGACGACAATGCCCAGAACCATGGGCTTGCCAGCCACCAGTGCGCCGATGACGGCGGTACTACCCAGAACAAAGGCCAAGGGATGGCCCATGAAGAGCCCAAGCAGGAGCAGGCCACCCATGACAAGTGCAATCAGTTCAGGCGTCATGGTGAGCGGCTTCCTTCTGGGTCAACAAACGAATAACTTCAGCAATGCCCTGGAGCAGCAAAAGCGCGGCGGCCAGGGCCATGGACATCTTCAAGGGGTAGACGGGCAACTGTACTGCGCCGTACGTGGTTTCGCCTTGCGCCAGCGAGCGCATGGCGAAGTCGTAGCTGCGTGTCAGAAATACCCAGGCAAAAGGGAAGAAGAAAATCAGATAACCCGCAATCTCGGTCCATTTGCGAACGGTGGGGGAAAAGCGGTTGATCAGCAAATCCACCCGGACATGGGCCTGATGTTTAAGTGCGTAGGCGCCCAGCATCAGAAAGTAGAACCCATATAGCTGCTTGGTGACGTCAAAAGTCCAGCGAGTGGGCTGATTCATCACATAGCGCATGAACACTTCGTAAATAATAATGGCGGAGAAAATGATGGCAATAAAGGAAATGAGCTTTCCTATCCATTCATTGATTGAGTCGATTAGACGCAAAACCATGCTTGTCCCTTTTGTACGTTTTTATTGGCCACACACCGGGTTTAGTCTATGAGTAAGCTCTAAAGCGCCACAACTTGGGTTTACCCTTACGTAAACTTGAGTTTAATAATTAAGGGTAATAAGGCGTAAATAAGGGTGATTTTCTTGGGAAATCGTGCTGGGCCTGAAGGTGAAAGCCAGACTTTCGGGGCGACAATGAGCATGAAAAAAGCCACCCGTTTGGGTGGCTTTTTGCAATCGGGCTCCAGCCTCGTTCCAGTTCTGCTGCCCAAGGACAGCGAGTTGGAGTGTTGCCAGTGTATGCCAGCCAGGTTTTGTAGAACGAGGCCAGACCCGATTGCTGCAACACGGTTCTTGGTAGAACCGTGTTGTGTCCATCACAACTTAGCGTACGCTTTGCGCCGCCAGGCCCAGGGCCAGATCCTGCTTCATGCGTTTCTTGTAGAAAGGCAGGCAGATGAACAAGGCCAGGAACCAGAATGGCGTAGCCATCAGGCCGATCAGGGTTTCTTCTTCCTGGCTGAACAGGTACAGCGCAAAGGCAAAGAACGCCAGGGTCAGGTAGCACATGGGAATCGCAAAGGGCATTTTGTAGCTCGATGCGGCATGGGCCTCAGGACGAATGCGACGGTACTTCAGGTAGGTGATCAGAATCACGGCCCAGACAAAGATAAAGCAGATGCTGGCCACGGTGGTCACAATGGTGAACACACGCATTACGTCGCCTTCTGCGTAAAGCAGGAACAGGCTGGACAGCAAAAGGGCGCAAGAATAGATCAGACCATTACGGGGAGTGCCGTTACGCGACAACTGGCTGAATGCCTCTGGAGCCAGCTTGTTCTTGGACAGACCGTACAACATGCGACCAGTCGAGAACATGCCGCTGTTGGCGGACGACAGGGCCGAGGTCAGCACCACAAAGTTGATGATGGCTGCTGCTGCACCCACGCCAATCAGCAAGAACATGTTTACAAACGGGCTCTTGTTGGGCGCCACAATGTCCCAGGGGGTGACGGTCATGATGGCAGTCAGGGCCAGCACGTAGAACACAATCACGCGAACGGGAATCTTGTTGATGGCTTTGGGCAGGTTCTTGGCAGGGTCGGCTGTTTCAGCCGAGGCCGTACCCACCAGCTCAATGCCCACGAAGGCAAAGATGGCGATCTGGAAGGCCGCAAAGAAACCATGCAAGCCATTGGGGAACATGCCGCCGCGATCCCACAAGTGGGTCAGGCTGGCTTTTTCGCCGGTCGGGCCGACAAAGCCGGTGAACAGCAGGTAAGCACCCACGCCAATCAGAGCCACAATGGCGATGATCTTGACCAGGGCAAACCAGAACTCCAGCTCGCCAAACAATTTGGCCGACAGCAAGTTAAAGATCAGCAGGAAGGCAATGCATGCCAGGCCGGGTAACCAGAGCGGAATGTCCGGCCACCAGAATTGGGTATAGCCGGTAATGGCGACAATATCTGCAATACCAATCACCACCCAGCAGAACCAATAACTCCAGCCCAGAAAGTAGCCCATGGTGGGGCCGAGAATATCGGCGGAGAAATCCACGAAAGATTTGTATTCCAGGTTATGCAGGAGCAATTCCCCCATCGCCCGCATAACAAAGAATAAAAAGAACCCAATGATCATGTAGGTAAACAAGACCGAGGGTCCGGCCAGGCTAATGGTGCGGCCTGATCCCATAAATAGCCCTGTACCGATAGCGCCTCCAATTGCTATCAGTTGCAGGTGCCGGTTTTTCAACGAGCGCTGCAGTCCAGATGAATGTTGCTGAGACACACTGTTCTCCTAATTTTTTTTCGTTCAAATGCGTAATTATGACTGTGCTGCGAGAAAACAAAGGGCACAACCCGTCCTCAAGGACGGTTTTCTTGATGCCGATCTAAATAAGCTGAGGAGCGCACAGCAGTCCTCCTTGTTCTGACGACATGAAATGTCAAAACAGACCTGTGTGCGATTAAAAATGGGAATAGGGATGTGGTATGCCAGGCGGCCAGAAAAGGCGCCTGACTATCTGCTCATAAATAGGCTCCGGACGAATAGGTGAACACAGGCCATATGGCCTCTGTACCCCCTCTGTCCGTTTACCTGAGAGCTTATCCATCGGTTCGCGATGGTCCCCTTCGGTGGGCACGGGTGTGCCTCTCTCCAGATGGTCAAAGGTTCAGGATTCTTTTGCCTGAGAGATTCCGGGGTCGTTGCTCCGTCGGCGCTTCATCAAAGTGAAGACTCTCACCTGAACCGTTATTGACGCCGCTATTGTATAGACAGGTAAAAAGCGATGACTACTAGCGTTAACCTGTAGGCTTTTAATGAGAATAGTTCTTGTTTGTTGAGCGGTTTTGTGGCTGCAGAGCCAGCCTCGGGGATAGTGCAGGGGCGTGATGAAAGTAGCGGCGTCGAGTCTGGCCAGATGCCCTTGAAAGGGACCGTGTTTTTTGCATGGAAGCTATGCCGTAATGCTTTAGCGTTGAAACAGAAATCGGCCGACACCAGCCTACAATATCGGCTGTCTGGCAATTTTTGTACCTCGCAATATGGTCGAATCGATTCTGCAACTTATCGAGCAACACGGTCTGTTGATCGTGTTTTTCAATGTCCTGGTGGAGCAGGCAGGGGCGCCGGTGCCGGCCTATCCGGTGTTGGTGGTAACGGGTGCCTTGCACGAGTCCGGTGGTTACAGCCTGTGGGGCTTGCTGGGTTTTGCCGTGCTGGGCGCGATGATTGCGGATTACGGCTGGTACCTGGCTGGGCGACGCTATGGTGGCAAATTGCTGGCTTTGCTGTGCAAAATTTCACTGTCGCCGGACTCCTGTATTCGGCAGACCGAATCCATTTATATGCGTTGGGGGGCACCGTCCTTGATGGTGGCCAAGTTCATACCCGGCTTTGCTTCCATTGCCAGTGTGTTGGCCGGTACAGTGGGGACGCCCAGAAGAAGCTTCCTGCTTTACGACATCATCGGGGCTACGGTCTGGGCCGGCTCTGCCGTGTTCCTGGGCTCCTTGTTCAGCTCGGCGGTGGATGAGCTGCTGAATGTGCTGATCAGTCTGGGGGTGGTGGGTGGAATCCTGTTGGCGCTGGCTTTGGCGGTATTCATTGCCAGAAAGTGGTGGCAGCGCCATCGCTTCATGAAATCCTTGTGCATGGAGCGTGTCAGCGTGCAAGAGTTGCATCAGATGCTGTCCTCGGACACGCCCCCCACGATTGTGGATGTGCGTTCGACCCTGATGCAGGCGCAAGGACGTATTCCGGGGGCGATCAGTCTGGCTTTGGGTGAGGCCACGCTGAATTTGATTACCGACGGGGAAATTATTGTGTATTGCGATTGCCCCAATGAGGTGTCCGCAGCCTTGGTGTCCAAACGCTTGCTGCAAAGTGGCTATAGTCGGGTGCGCCCTTTGGAAGGCGGATTGGAAGCCTGGCGGGCCGCTGGTTTTGATATACAGCGCGACCCTGATCAGCCCGAACCGGCCCTGTAAAGGAAAACGGCAGACATCAAACCATGTCTGCCGTTTTTGCAAGAAGAACGCTTGAGATCGCGCTTACCGGCGCACCTGCCGGTAAGCATGAGCCAAAGCGGCGGCCACCGCCAGCCCGCCGATCACACTGATATGGTACTGCACCAGAGCTTGTTCCAGAAAGGCTTCCAAGCCCTGCATTTCCCAAAACCGATGTGCCAGGGGAATCGTGGACAAAGTAAAGACACTCAGCATCAGCGCTCCCAACCAGGCCAGGCGACTCGCGCTGATAATCAGCCAGCTGCCCAGCAATTGAACTGTGATAGTCAGCACGGCGAATAAAGCCTGGGGCTCCAGTCCGAAGTGGGCCATTTCCTTTTTTGCAGCGCTGAAGTCCCAAACCTTATTCACACCGCTCCACCAGAAAATGTAGGTCAGGAGCAGAGTAGCCAGTACAAAATACACTCGTGAACGCAGTAATTCTTGTATGACGTGGTTCATGATGCCTCCTCCTTGGGTGGGGCGTTCAGGGCTTGTGGACAGATGCTTCCAGCGTGGAGCGTGCGACGGCCAGTGTTTGCTGGCTCAAGACCAGTCCACCCATGACCAGTGCCACTCCCACCAGTTGCAGCGTGGTGGGCCAGATGCCCTTGATCAGCGCGTCCAGAATAAAAGCGGTCACAGGCACCAGCAGCATGAAGGGGGCAACAGTGACGGCGCTCAGTTGCTTGATGGCACTGAACCACAGCGCGAAGGGACCAGCCGTCAGTACAGTTGCCAGCAGGAACAGGCCCAGCCAATGCACAGGGATAAGCTGGCTTGGAATGTCCTGCGTCAGCAGCACAACCACACTCAGTTCCACACCGGCAATCAAGAGCTGCCAGCCGGTAAAGCCCAGCAAAGGGATAGGTGGCGCACCCCATTTGTTCATCAAGACCCCGCCCGTCGCAATGGACAACATGCTGCCCAAAGCGGCGGCAATGCCGATCAGATCCAGAGTGGCATTGCTGGACAGGACAACCAGCGACACGCCCAGCGCACCCAAGAGAACGGCTCCAATCCGCGTTAGGGCAGGGCGAGCACGCAAAATGCCCCAGGCGATAAAGATGGTGGCCAGTGGTGTCAGCGCCTGGAAGATGGCGGCCACGCCACCGGGCAGACGGGTGGCAGCGATAAAGAACAGGCCAAAGAACAGGCCGGTGTTCAGGGTGCCCAGCACGGCCAGGCGCCCCCACCAGGCACGGGGCGGCAGGCTGCGTACCAATGCCAGCAGGACGATGGCGCCTCCCAAAGCCCGGACAGCAGCCAGGAACAAGGGATTAGGTGGCAACCAGGTCGTGGTCAGAATGTAGGTAAAGCCCCAGAGAATAGCGGCAGTGGCCGCAGCCATTTTGGCGTTCATGTTGATGTACTCCCCATCATGAATAGTGTGATGAAGAGACTATAGGAGTGCAACGATGGCTTGAATAGATAAGAATATGGCCATCAGCGTTCCATAATTAGAACGACTGCTTGGAAGCTGGCTTTGGGTAATTTGCAGCAGGGATTCAGGGGGCGGGCGTATGCAAAATAGTGACGAACTCCTGGCCCAGAAAATCCAGCAGAGCGCGTACCGCAGGCACCAGGCCTCGGCGTGAAGGAAAGACGGCATGTACCACGCCGGAGCGGGGGTTCCAGCCGGGGGCCACATCCACCAGTCTGCCGTCCTGCATGTACGGAGCGATCAGCATGGCCGGCATCTGAACGACGCCAATTCCCTGCAAGGCTGATTGCAGCAAAGTCATGCGGTCGTCGCAGACCAGACGGGGTTGGTAGGGCACTTCCATCAGGGTGTTTTCTGCGGTTTGCAGTTGCCAGGTGGGATTGCGTTGCAGATGCTCGTCGCTCAAGGCGGGCCAGTTCCCTAATTGGTCCAGCTTGGGCAGCCCGCCCATGCGTTCGATCAGGGCCGGGCTGGCAACCAGATACTGTGTACTCTCGCCCAGGACTTTCATCACCAGACCGCTGTCTTCCAAAGGAGGGAAGCGGACGCGCAAGGCCACATCAAAGCCTTCGCGAATCACGTCCACGCGGCGGTTGGTGCTTTCCACTTCCAGCTTGACCTGCGGATAGGCCGCCATATAGCGGGCCAGCAATTCATTGACGCCGTAGTCCAGCAAAGCCAGGGGGCAGCTGATGCGTACTGAGCCTTGCGGCTCGCTGCGATGGCGCTCGATGATGTCCTGAGCGGAGTCGGCCTCCACCAGCATGGCTACACAGCGCTGGTAGTACATCTGGCCAATTTCCGTGACGCTGAAATGGCGGCTGGACCGCTGAATCAGACGCACACCCAGGGATTCTTCCAGAAAGGTGATGCGTCGGCTTAGCTTGGATTTCGGGATGCCCAAAGCCCGTCCGGCCGGTGCAAATCCTCCGTGGTCCACGACCTGTACAAAGTAGTAAAGGTCGTTCAAATCGCGCGTGGATGGGTGTTTGGTGTCGGGCATGTCATTACATGGCCGGTGGAACCGGGCAGCTCATATCGCCTTCTTCGCAGGACAGGTAGGTGTTGAAGTTCTTGATACGGGCCTGGGTCAATTCGTTCCGGCAAGTGGTGATCAGCATGGAGTGAATGCTGCCGCCTTCGGTGTTGATCGCTGCAAAGTCGCATTCTGCGTCCCTGAAGCTGATCCAGGCACGTTGGGCGTTACGCAAGGCTTTGAGGGTGTCGGCATCATCTTTCAGACGATGGCTGATTTCCTTGTAGAGCTTGTTCAGTTCGGCGTCCGAGTTCTTGTACTCGTTGCTAAAGCACTGGTTCATGGCATTTTGATTGCTCATGCTGTCGCAGTCGGCCGCCTGAACGGAAGAGGCGCTTGCCATCAAGCTCAGTCCTAAAGCGATCAGGCCGGTATTCAATGCTTTTTTCATGGGGTTCTCCGGTTTTGTGGGCGTTGATAAACGTATGAGGCTCAGTTGAATCGCCAGATGCAGTGCGTAATGCCCATTTGCTCGGGGCAGGGTGTAAATCCTACTACAAAGGGCGGCAAGCCTGATGCTTTGCCGGGTGATAACAGGGTTCCATAGATAGCATTGAGCCGCATTGTCTTGAATGGGCCATATGCTCGATTCAAGCCAATGCGGCTCAAGGGTCCTGCCAGCAGGAGTTAGCGCAGCTTACTCGTCGTTGGCGTGCAGAAAGCGATACACCAGCGCGCCGATCACCCCACCAACCAAGGGAGCCACCCAGAACAGCCACAGCTGCTCCAAGGCCCAGGTGCCCTGGAAGAAGGCCACGCCAGTAGAACGCGCAGGGTTCACGGAAGTGTTGGTGATAGGGATGCTGATCAGGTGAATCAAAGTCAGTGCCAGACCAATGGCTACGCCTGCCAGGCCAGCGTGACCACGCTTGTGGGTTGCGCCCATGATGATGAACAGGAAGAAGGCGGTCAGCACAATTTCTGCGATCAGGGCTGCGTTGCGGCTGTAGTTGTCGGGCGAGTGCTCGCCAAAGCCGTTGGAGGCAAAACCTGCCACGGGATCAAAGCCGGTTTTGCCGCTGGCGATCAGGTACAGAACACCGCCGGCCAGCAGACCGCCGAGAACCTGGGCAATGATGTAGGGAATGGCATCACGAGCGGGGAAGCGTCCCCCAGCGACCAGGCCCAGCGTGACAGCCGGGTTGATGTGACAACCAGAGATATTGCCGATGGCATAGCACATGGTCAGCAAAGTCAGACCAAAGGCCAGGGCTACCCCGGCAAAACCAATCCCCAGTTCAGGGTAGGCAGCGGCAAAGATCGCACTTCCGCAGCCCCCAAAGACCAGCCAGAAAGTGCCCAGCGTTTCTGCGGTGCATCGTTTTAATAAAGACATGATATTGCCCTGTTAGTCATTTAACACGGCTGGATTCTAGCGATAAGCGGGAAGCGCTAAGTGCTTGAAAGGAAAACAACTGTTAAAAATTTTCCTTTGTTTAGGGTGGTGTTTTTTTATAGTAAATGTGAGAAATATCGGTGGCGTGGCGGCTTGTGTCAGGTGTAGGATTTTGTCTGGTTTATGAAGAATTGTGTTGACGATTCTGACGCTGAACATCACTCCCAATTCCCTCACATCCACATGCCTCACTCCCTTGAATCCTTGATCCTGTCTCTTGAAGAGCGCCTGTTTGAGCGTGCCACTCGTCAGGATGTGGCGGCGCTTGGCGCTTTACTGGCCGACGAGTTTGTAGAGTTCGGAGCCAGAGGCGCGGCGTGGGGTAGAGCAGAAGTGCTAGGCGATCTGCCTGAACAGGATTTTGTGCAGCGCCACCTCAACAACTTCAAGCTGACCATCCTGTCAGAGGATGTCGTCCTGGCGACTTATGTGTGTGAGGTATCAGGTGATGAAAAGCCGCAGCAATCCTTGCGCAGCTCCATCTGGAAGCAGAGTCAGGGGCGTTGGCAGATGGTGTTTCATCAAGGAACCCGCGTTGCCCAGGAATAAAAAAGGGCCGGGATTTGAATGGCCCACCAAAGCTTGAATTGTTGTTCAACACTCCGGGGGGGCAATCTTGGCCCTTTCTACTCGGATCGCGCTTACGGCTGTTGCTGGATGAACGCCGCCGTCATGGGGGATACCTGGTGGAAATCAAAAGCCTGATGGTAGATCTCTCCACTCTTGGCTTCCACAGTTAGCCATAGTTGATGTTCCAGTTCGCTATTGGGCGGAATGACGATTTCTACCGCTCGTGTCCAGCGCGTGTTGCTGAAAGCTTGACGGGGCGCAGGCATAGGCTCGGGCTTGCTCACTTGCAGATAGGCGCGGCGTATATGTGGGTCGCAGGCCTGGCAAAAGCGAATCTGAAATGCTTTGCGATGAGCGCCGGTGGGCCCGCTGATGGGGGCTTTGTTATTCGTCTCAGCCAGAGCAAACGACCAGGGGCCAATCTGGCCTTGCAGGGCATGGTTGCCAAATACAGGCTCGGGGCCTTGTTGCGCCAGATAAATCATGAAGGCGGCAGGGATGGCCAAAAGGCCGCTGGCAAAAACCAGGCTGCGTGTGGAAAATCGTGATGCTGTAGGCGCCACTCCAGCGTGAGTTGGCTCTGTACGTGTAGCCCCAGCGCTAGTTGAAGCAGCGCTTGAATTTGCCGCCGCCACTCCATTTTTCCCAGCTACAGCGTCATTTGATGGCGATGCAGTGTTGTCCGCTCCAACCGCTTTAGGCGCTGCCTTCGCAACTGGTGCAGGTTTGGCCCGCACAGGTTTCTTTTCCTGCCAAGGCCACCAGGGCAAGTAAAAGGTCAACCCGGCACCGGCCATGGTCAGCCAACCCAGCCAGGCAACGGTGCCCATGCTCCAGCCCCAGCCTTGCCAGCATAGAGCTAAAGCCACAGCCAGCAAGGGCCAGCCGAGCAGACGAAAGATCCGCCTTTCCTTCTCGCTGGGCATGCGATGCAGCAGGAATTCCCCCTGGCGATCACTGGCCAAAGCCAGGCAGATAAAGCCCACCAGGCTGATGATAAAAACGGCCAGATTCAGCCACAGACTGGTATTAATCATGGCAGCACTCCTGCAGGCATCAACAGAACGCTCAGCAAGGCGATCAAAGCCGTCGGTAGAGCCATGCCCACCCAAGCGCGGGTGGCGCTTTTGGTGCTGAACACCCACATGACGGCGATGGTGTACCAGACAAAGCTCAACATATTCGCGGCCAGAACGGCCTGGGCTTTAGGCAGAGGCCAGAGCAAGGTCAGCAACACCGTGGCAGCGGCTGCCAGGGCGTAGCCGCCGACAGTGGCCGCCACAATGCGCGAGAGCACTTGCAGGCGGTAGCGGGAAGTCAGTCCACTCATCCGTTCACTCCCGCAGTTTGCAAGCTGGTTGGGGCGGCTGCTTTTTTAGGCAGGCTGGCAATGTGCCATTTGCGTTTCATTTTGATGGCGATATAGACAAAGATAGCGGCCAGGCCAAACATGGTCAGGTCAAAGCCTGCCAGGCCCCAGTCACCATGGATGACGGTGACACCCAGGTGGCGGTCGGTCGTCAGCAGGTTCAGGACAGGAATCAAGGCGTAGGCGGCGGCTGTCAGGTACAACAGTTCCAGCCAGGCGCGTTTTAATGGTCGCCAGGAGGCATACAGGAAGGACCAGCCCCAGACCAGGAACAGAGCATGAAACTCCCAGGCGGCGCGGTCGGCCATATTCACAGGCAAAAGGCGGTTGGCCCAGAAGTAGGCCGCCAGCCCCAAGGGCAAACCGGCCAGAGTTCCGGCATTCAGGATTTCTACTAAACGCAGGCCAGCGGCATCAAAACGCTCGGATGCGCTAAGCGGGGCGGCTTTGGCCTTGCGTTTTTGATGCTGGGTACGACGCTTTACCGTCCACAGCACCAGACCTGTCCCAATGACGGCGCAGCCCAGCAAGCCTGAAATAAAGTACAGCCAGCGCAACCACCATTCGGCAAACACTCCTTCGTGCAAGGCCAGCAATACGCGGTGAGTGTCTCCGGTGACATTGCTATTGTCCTCTGGCTCCATGAGGCTGCCATCAGAGGCGTTAAAGCGCAGGGTCTCGGCACGGGTCCAGTACACGCCCGTGACGCCGGTGCGACGCAGTTCTACATAGGCTTGGCTATCTGCCGGATGGGTAATCTGCACCGAGGCAATGCTGTTCTTGCCCCAGGCTTGTTCTGCGCTGTGCATCATCTGGCCCAGGGGAGCCTGCGGCATGCTCACGGGCAGGAAGTCGCGTTTTTGCTGACGAATATCCTGGAAGTAAGCCTGCCGTCCTTCTTCTGTCGCGCCGTACATGACTTCTCGTCCGGTCGGCATGTAGATGGACATGAAAAAAATCAGGCCCGTATAGGTAATCATCAGGAAAAAGGGCAGGGACATGACGCTGACGATATTGTGCGCGTCCAGCCAGGAACGCTGCCCCTTGCCGGGCCTGAAGGTGAAAAAGTCGGTGAAGATTTTCTTGTGAGTCACCACGCCCGTAATCACGGCCAGCAGCATCAGCATGGTACAGATACCGACCAGCCAGATAGCGACCGGATAGGGGAGGTAGTGCAAGGCGTAATGCATGCGGTACAGGCCGGTGCCACCAGCAGTTGCGCGGGGTTCCACTTCCGGCTGAATCTGGCCGGTGACAGGGTCCAGTTCTTCACCCCCGCGACGGCCGCGTTGACCGGGCTGGGGCATTTCTTCCCAGGCGATGGATAGCCCTTGCGTGGCACGCGGGTTCAGGGCTTGATGCGGCAGGGTAATGGTCCAGGCTTTGGACTCTGCCGGGGCATGCGCTTGCAACTGCGCCAGGGCCTGATCCAGCATCTGGCTGGATTGCTCGGGCAGGACTTGCATGGGCAAGGGGCGCTCCGGCTCCATCCAGCGAGTGATTTCATCGTCCACATAGCCAGCCGTGCCAGTGACGAAGACGAAAAACAGGATCCAGCCCACCACCAGACCGACCCAGGTATGCAGCCATGCCATACATTGGCGAAATGACTCTTTCACGCTGACGCGCCTCCTACTACAACACCGTCTCCGGATGCTGGATTGATGATCATTAAACCGAGAAAAGCCGTGCTTGTTTGGCAACGGTGGGTGACGGATTGAGTCCGCCATTCTTGTACGCTGCGCTCATCACGCAAGCTTCGCTTTTCAGTAAGCAAGTTCTTGGTGACAGAGAGGGGAAGAGGGCATCAGGCTTGAAACAACGGCAGAATAATAGCAATCATTCTCATTTCGGTGTTGGGAATTTCCAGCTTTCAAGGCTTTATTCAGAAATTAATGCGGCGCCATAGCTGTTTTGGCTTTTTCCATAGGGAAAAACGCGGTTGAGAGGGAGGCGGGGCGATGAGCTGGTGAGACTCGGGCGGGAATAAGTCTTGTCGGTTCCGGGCTGAGGGCTGAACGCCGGGATGAGGCAGAAGGGAATATGCCTTGCAGGCATTCCACGCCACTAGCAAATCTTATGGTCTATGGAGTTGGACCAGAGAGCGTTAACTGCCGGTCGATGAGGTCAGAATCCCCATCAAAAAGGCCCCGGCTAGCAAAGTGCCGGGGCCAGCTGGATTTCTGCTTCGCCGGGAGTTTTAGAGCACCACAAACAGCAGCCAGACGACGACTGGGGCAATAACCGTGACGGCAGCACCGTACAGCAATAGCTGACGGAAGAAGGCATCACGCGACACTCCCTGGGCATTGGCCAGTACCAGTGCGCCATTGGTGGAAAAGGGGCTGACGTCCACAATGGTGGAGGATACGGCCATAGCCGCAATAAAGCCCACCGGCCCCACGCCGCCATCGCCTTGCAGAAAGGGCACCGCCAGCGGAATCAGCGAACCCAGCACGGCGGTGGAGGAGGCAAACGCCGACACGACCGCGCCCACAAAAAGCAGCAGCAAGGCCGCCATCAAGGGAGAGGTCAGCTGGGCAACACTATGGCCGACAAAATCAATCGTGCCCATGGATTCCATCACGCCCACATAGGTGCTGACACCCACAATCAGCATGATTTCAGGCCAGGACACTTGGCCCAGCGCGCGTTTTTGCAGATTGGGGGCCATCAAGGTCAGTACCAGGCCGATGGTGATCGAGGTAAAGCCAATATCCTGTTTGAAAAACAAAGTCAGCACGGCCAGGATGAACAGGCCGACCAAGGTAAGAACGCGATACCAGTGGGGGGCCTCGTTGGCACCATTACCGGCTTCGACCAGGGCATCGGGGCTTTTCCGGGCGGTCTTGCGCTCTTCACCAAAGGCTTCGGCTTCAGCGTCGCCAAACACTTGCGGACCACCCGAGCCATGGGCCACGCGGGCAACGTTTACGTCAGCCGAACTTAGGTCCACTTTCTGACGCATCAGCTTCAAACCACCCATCCACACGAACAGCAAAATGGACACGGCCAAGTTGATGCTCAGGCTGGCCATCATGGTGGCCATTTCATTCAAGGGCAAACCGGCGGCGCTGACCACACGGTTGGTGATGCCACCGTAAATACTGATGGGGGAGAAGCCGCCCCCTTGGGCGCCATGAATCACCAGCAAACCCATCAAGAGCGGGTTGATGCCGTACTGGCGGGCAAAGCCCAGCGCAATCGGCGCAATGATGGCAACGGCGGCCGGGCTGACGGCACCCACAGCGGTCAATGCGGCCGTGATCAGAAACATGATCCAAGGAATGGCGGCGATGCGGCCACGCACGGCTCGCACGGCCATGCTGACCAGCCAGTTGATCGTGCCATTGTTCTGAGCCAGCGCGAACAAATAGGTAATACCGGCCAGTGTTAGAAACAGGTCAGCCGGAAAGCCGCCCATGATTTCCTTGGCGCCCATGCCCGCCACCAGCGTACCCACCAGAAAAGCGCCTACAAAAGCAATCAGCCCCATATTGATGGGTAGGGCGGTTGCCAGTACGAACATGCCTCCTAAAACGGCAATGGATAGCCAATGCATATGTCTCGTCTCCTTGTAATTGAACCTTTTGCAGGTTTCTGGAAACGACCATATCAGTGGCGGTATAGGGCTATCAATAAAGCTTATGGGCGAATGATTACGCTAAACGTAATGATTAATCAGGGGCGCGATGGTTGAATGTTCAATCAGCATTTGTCTGGTGCAGCAGAGAGAACAGGGGGGCGGATTTGATGAGCGGTTCGCTGCAGAGTAGTGGCTTGACGCGTGTGGGCGCTACCTTTGGGTTGCTGGGCCAAGTCCGGCTTTACCCGCCCATGCGCGTGATTAATGCCGGTCCAGTTCAGCCAGTAGTTCGCTGCTGTGGATCGTGCTCCCGAAGTGATGTTTCCACAATTTGATACCCAGCTCGCCGGAGCGATCCAGGGACGAGCCAACCGTCAGATCCGTAATCAGGGTGGGGTGCAGCCCGGCATCAAACAAGGCAAACCCGGCAGCCAGCACGCAGGTATCGGTTTGAATGCCGCAGACCAGAATGCGATCAGCCTGACATTGCTGCAAATATTCCATTGCAGCGGGGCTGGGGGCGTAGCCGTGCTTGATGAAGATTTGTTTGGCATCGACCAGACAGCGATCGCTGCGCGGCGGACACCAGCCTAGCTGACTGGAAAAAGGGGTTTGAGACTCGTCGTGCAGTTCAATCAAGGCCGCGCAAGGCAGGCGGGTGCTCAGGGCATTAATGCCGTCGATCAGCCAGGGGGGCGGTGAAAAGCAGCTTTGCACATCGACAACAAGCAGGATCTGTCGCATTGCAGTGGGCTCGGTAAGAGTGCTTCAGCGAATGTCAGGTGGAGCTCGCCTGGACCATTCTGAAGCGCAGTCAATCAAGCCCTTATTGAAACACGGAGTCAGGCGCTTGGGCGGGTCCAGGTCAGACGTGCACCGACGATAATGCCCAGCACCGCCAGCAAGGAGGTGGCCGACAAGGTGGACAAGCCGCTTAAGCCCTGGCCTATGGTGCAGCCCAGGGCCAGCACGCCACCTACGCCCATCAAGGCGCCGCCTGCCATGGAGCGCAGCATGTGGCGGGGCGACTCAAAACCTTCCAGCTTCCAGCGACGACGCAGTAGGGCGCTCAGCAAGGAGCCGGCCACCACACCCACCACAATCATGATGGTAAAGCGCGGGCTCATGCCGGTGGAGATCATGGCGTATTGAATGCTTTCCCCAATCGGGGCGACAAAGCTCAGCGAGCTGACGGGTAAAGGCTCGAAGGGATCATCGCCCAGCCAGCCGGTAGTCAGCCAGCCTGCCACAATCAGCAGCCCTACAAATGCTCCGGCCAGCAGGTCATTCAGGCGTTGGCCGTCCTGGCGACGCAGTAAGGCAAAAGCGATCAGGGCGGCGACGAGGAGGGCAATCACCATAGAGCGGAGGGGACCCTCGGACAGGGTCGCTGCGGGCAAGGTGACACTGCTGGCTTGGGCGATGCTCATGCGCAGCGGCGCCAGCAGGCCCGTCAAGGTGATATAAGCGGCGATACCCAGACAAAGCACGACGACAAAGGAGCGCAGATTTCCCTGTCCCAACAGAACCAGAGCTCGGGCGCCGCAGCCATTAGCCAGGGTCATGCCTGCACCAAAGAGTACACCTCCAAGTGGCACCAGCAGCCAGGAGAAAGTGGGGTTCAGGTACAGGACCTTGTCCAGACTGATCAGCCCGTAGCCCGCCGCCAGTTGTGTCCCGGCCAGGGCCACGGCCAGCGCCAGGGCAAAGCCCTGAAGCTTGTAGCCGCTACGCCCGGACCAGCGCTCGGTCAAGCCACGATAAAAGCAAAAACCACTGAGCTGGCCACTAATGCCAAAGAGCAGGCCAATGGCCAAGCTGACCCACAGTACAAGTTCTGTATTCATCATGTGCGCTGGATGTTAGGACCGGGTTGGAACCACTTAGCCTTTGGTGCCCCAGATGTCGCGACTGATCGCGGCATACCAGGCCTCGCCATACTGGGCTTCCTGCTTGCGAAAGGCCGGGCTGGCTTCTTTAGGGCTGACCCCGCCGGACGCTTCAGCCAGCTTGTCATCGGCAAAGGCGTACAAGTGCCCCACAGAAATGCCATAGTCGGGAGCGATCAAACTGTAGCAGGTATTGCTCAGTGTGGCCTGTGGCGCAGGCTTGCCGCTCAAGGCATTAATGATGGCAGCCGCTGCCAGCTTGGCTTGCGTATTGGCAGAGAAACCGGACTTGGGCATGGGCGAGGCAATGGTGGCATCGCCCACCACGTAGATGTCCTTGACCTGCTCGGACTCGAAGGTATGCGGGTCAATTGGCACCCAGCCGCTGGCGTTGGTGACACCGGCCTGTTCGGCAATGGCTCCGGCTTTTTGTGGCGGGATCACGTTCAGCACATCGGCTTTGTGGATCTCGCCAAACTCGGTTTCCACGCTCAGCTTGGCGGCATCCACGCGAGTGACTTTGCCGTCTTTGGAGAAGGGCACCCATTCGATCATGTCGCCATAGACTTGTTTCCAGCCATCCTGGAACAGGCCCTGTTTGGAGAAGCTGTCTTTGGCATCCAGAATCAGGATCTTGGATTTGGGTTTGTTCTGCTTGAAGTAGTGAGCCACCATGCTGGCGCGCTCGTAAGGGCCGGGCGGGCAGCGGAAGGGGTTTTCGGGGGCTACCATAATGAAGGTGCCGCCGTCGGGCATGGCATCCAGCTGACTTTTCAGCAAACGGGTTTGATCGCCCGCTTTCCAGGCGTGCGGGGCCAGCAAGGAAGCGGCCTCGTCATAGCCTTCCAGCGTGTTCCAGCGAAAATCAATACCGGGTGAGAGCAGCAGCTTGTCGTAAGACAGCTTCTGGCCCTTGGCCAAGGTCAGGGTTTTGGCCTGGGAGTCGACCGCAGTGGCCAGGTCGTGAATGACATCGATACCGGCTGCGCGCAAATCATCAAAGCCGTGGCCCTGCTGTTCAAAACGGCGCAAGCCGGCCAGATACAGATTGGTGAACGGGCAGGTGTAAAAGGTGGTGGCCGGTTCAATCAAGGTGACTTTCAGGGATGGATCACCGCGCTTCAAGTAACGGGCAGCGGTTGCACCGCCAAAGCCGCCACCGACCACAACGACATGGGCCGAGCTGCTGCGCGCGTACACAGGCAGAGTGCTCAAGGCCAGACCAGCCACACTGGTTTTACCGACACGGCTCAGCCACTGGCGACGGGAGGAGTTCAAGGGGGTGCTCATTCTTAACGTCCTTCCGCAACGCTGCGAGGGGTGGAGGAGACTGCAGAGAAATAACGTGCCAGGGCTTCCAGATCCGCATCCTGGTAGCCTTTGACCAGGCGACTCATGATGGTGGTGCCAGCCGGAGGCGTATCGGAGGCAAAGGCGCGCAGTTGCTCCAGCAACACCGCTTCGGGGCGGCCAGCCAGCGAGGGAATGATGGTCGTGGAACGCCCATCCGGGCCGTGACAGTTCGCACAGGAGCTGGCCACCGTTTTGATGTCCAGCGTGGAACTGGCCCAGGCCGGTGCGGTAGCACTGCTGGCCACGAGCAAGGCGGGGGCAAAAAGGAGACGACCTACCAGAGAGAGGGACATGGGCATTCTTCTTGTCAATGTGCATCGTTGTAGGAAAGGACGCTCAGCGTAGCATTCCCCTTACGCCCACCTTGTATGACTATATAGAACACTGTTATGAACTCAGCGCCCGTTAAGGGCGCTGAATGGGGCAGGTCAGGGGGCCGGGCTGGAACTGGTCCGCAATCAGTCGCTGATGCTCAGCTCCGTCTGGCCGGTAATGACAGCGCCTTGATCGTCCGTCCAGCTCATTTCCAGCACTCCGGAACGTCGTGCGACAAAGGTAAATTCAATGTACGGGTTTTGGGAAATCGCGGTTTCCGGCTGCCAGTTGAACAAGGGCTCGCCGTTAAAGGTGGCCTTGAATTCGTGGATGATGTTGCGCGGCACAACCTGGCCTTCCTTGCTCAGGCGCAGACCGCTTTCCATACGGTGTTCGACCAGGGCGCGCACGCGCACAATGTCGCCCGCCTTGGGCTTGGCATTGCTGATCCAGATACGTGGTTTACTCATGAGTGCCCCTTGTTTACATGCCGCAGCCGCCAGCAGTCACCGTGATGTGATGCTGGGCGCTCAGGACGCGGCCATCGCTTAACCGTGCCAGGGCGCGGATGGTTTGGGTTTCAATCAGGCGCAGGCGAACTGCGACTTCTGTTGTTCCGGCCAGGGCGGTGAAGTTAAAGCGGCAGGCCAGCGGATGCGGGTTGCCCTGGGCCAGAATGATCAGTTCCTGGCAGTACACATCGTCGCTCGCGGGCAAGTCCAGCACCACTTTGACGGGCACTGCGGCGGGGTTGTCGCCCAGAGCGGGCATATCCAGCTTCATGCCTTTTTCTTCTGGGCTGGCGCCTTTCAGGAACTCGTCCACAATGGCTTGGACCTGGGCCGCAGTGGCCGGTTTCAGCAATTGATCAAAGGCAACTTGCGCATGCAGATTGAGGGGCAGCCACGCGGCACCCAGTCCGGCGGCACTGCCCAGTACAAGCTGGCGGCGGCGGACAAAACGGGAGGGAAGTTTAGAGGAAGTCATTGAAACGGGTCTTGATCCACTGGAAGTCTTCTTGAACAAGGTCGGAGGTACGGACATCCATATCGATCTGGGTTTGCAGAACCTTGCCGCTTGCGTCCAGCTCGTATTCAAACTTGACCGAGATTTCTTCTTGCGGATCTCCGTTGACCATCATGTAGCAAAGATTATCCGGCAGCACGGGCACCACTTCCTTGCCCGCGATACGTTCGGCCAGGTTCTGGGAAACAATCTTGGCTACGGCGTGTGCCACGTGGGCGCTCTTGGGGTAGTGGCCGAACTGGTCGGAAATAAAGCCCATGGAGTCCCCCACCACGTAGACATTGTCGTCGTCGCGGGCAGTGAACAGGCGTGGGTCAATATTGGCCCAGCCCGTGGGTTTGCCATCGGGGCCTGTACCGATCAGGCCTGCGTTCCAGACCATATCGGCGGCCTGGTGCGGGGGCATCAGCACCGCGTCGTCAAAATCAAAATCGCCGGCGGTGGTCTTGATGTGCTTCTTGAAGGGATCGACCTCACGCACTCGGGCATTGGGGACGTGGGTGATGATGTCCGGGTACAGCTCCTGGAAGGCTGCGCGGTATCCCTCGCCAATCGGGGCAATGGTGGGCTTGGGGTCCAGAATGATGATCTTGCCCGGAATCTTGTTGGTCTTGATATGCCAGGCCATCAAACAGGCGCGCTCGTAGGGCGAGGGCGGGCAGCGATGCGGTGGCGGGGGCAGCGTCATCACAATGGTGCCGCCCTTGAAGGCTTTGAGCTTGTTCTTCAAGGCAAACATCTCGGCATTCGGGATGTAGGCGTTGGGAAAGTGCTGGCGGGTGTATTCCGCCGCGTAAGTGTCATTGCCAAACCAGGCATCGTAGGCATTGCGTATGCCGCCCGACAGGATCAGGTAGTCGTACTCCAGCGCGCCTTGGGTCGTGCGCACGGTTTTCTTGTCGCGCTCGATGGCGGTGACTTCGGCATGAACCAGGCTGTAGCCGTACTTGATGGAGGGCGCCAGCATGTCGTGGTTCAGGAAATCCGTGTTGACGATGTCAATCAGCCACTTGTTGCTCATGGGGCCGGACCAGAACGTGGGGTTGCGTTCGATCAGCACCACTTGTGCCTGGGGCACCAGCTTGGACAGGTACTTGGCAGCTGTCATCCCACCCCAGCCGCCCCCACAAATGACAATGCGCGGGCCCTTGGTGTGGCGCGGCAGGATCTGGCTGGTGTTGGTAATGATGGAGGGGGCCGAGAGGCTGGCAGAGGGCAGAACCAGGGTTCCAAATGCGGCAGCCGGCGTGGCCAGCAGGAAGTTTCTACGATTCATTGTATGTTCCTCGTGATCATGACATGACACACGTCAATCAGGATAAGTAGACCGCTAAGTGCGAGCCAGTATAGCCAAGAGTGCTTTGATTGCGTGGGGATTTTTTATAGGCTGAAGTAAGTTGTTCAGGCCTCAAATACCGTTTGGCGCTGAAATGGCGGCGCTTTTCCCCAGGCGTTCTTGTGTTGGAGATGGCAGGGGCAACTGGCCCGGACATGGTGCGCAGTGGCATCCCGGATGCAAGGGCGGCGCTAGACAAACAGGATGGACAGGCTCAGGAAACAACAGAATTTCCGGATTTTTACAATTAAAAAGTAACGGAGCTATCTTTGTGGACGCAATCGGAGGATAGTTCAGGGAGAGAAAATTTTTTTCTCTGATCGTTATTACATTTAGGACTTATTTTGAAGACAGAAATTGGTATTGTGAAGTGGTTCAACAGCGAAAAAGGCTTCGGATTCATCGTGCCGGAGAACGGCGGCAAGGATCTCTTCGCACACCACAGTGAAATTCAGGGAACCGGGTTCAAAACTCTGGAAGAGAACCAACGCGTTTCCTTCATCGAAGGTGCAGGCCAAAAAGGCCCATGCGCAACTAAAATCCAAATTCTTTGATGATGGGCTTGCCTGAAACAGGCAAGCACCTCGTCAAACAGAAAAGGCCGGACCCTGATGGGCTCCGGCCTTTTTTTATTGCGTGGCTTGGTTTTAGTTGCCCTGGTCGGCAAGGGGCACGGTCAGACGCGCTTCCAGCCCGCCACTTTTGCGATTCAGCAGCTCCAGCGTTCCGCCATGCTGGGTGGCGATCGCGTTCACAATCGACAAGCCCAAGCCGTAGCCCGCCTGTTGTTGCGAGCCGCGCCAAAAACGGTTCATGGCCAGATCCCGTTCGCTGTCGCTTAATCCGGGACCGTGGTCCAGCACCCTGAGACGCAGATAGCCCGGCTCTCCTGCTTCAATCCGCAGGCTGATCGGTTGCTGGGCTTTGGTATAGCGCAAGGCATTGTCGATCAGATTCTGTACGGCCACTGTCAGCAGGGATTTTTCAATCTGCACCGGGCCGGGTTTGCTGCGTATATCCAGCGTGATCTGGTCTATGGTGTCGCCGTAGATGGCTTTAAGGGCATGCAGGGCAGCGTATACCGCCTCGTCGGCCTGGCTACTTTCCATTCGGGCGCTTTGCCCGTCCAGCCGTGCCAACTCCAGCAGCCGCTGCAAAATGTTCTGTAGCTGTTGCACGCCCTGGTCTGCCTGGCTCAAGGCCGTATCCAGCGTGTTGCGTTCTCCAGGACGCTGGGCAGCCAGATGGGCAACTTGAATATGGGTTTTGATTCCGGTAAGGGGTGTACGCAGTTCGTGGGCAGCGCTATCGGTAAAGCGGCGTTCGCGCATGATGGCGGCTTGTTGCCGCTCCAGTAGTTCCTCAAGGGTTCGCAGCAAGGGTTGCAGCTCAACCGGGACGTTGACTTTGGGCAGTGGGCTGTCGTCCCCGGGACGACGGCGCGACAGCATGTCCCGAATTCGCTCCAGGGGAGCCAGGCCGTGACCGATACCAACCCACAAAAGCAGCAGGCTACCAAACAAGGCCACGACAAAGGGCAGGCCAGCCGAGAGCATGATTTCCCGTACCAGTGCTTCGCGTATTTCTATGCTGTCGGCGGCGGCAATCTGAATATGGCCTTCGCGCAGCACAAAGGTGCGCCAGCGCTTGCCACCATGCACGTGCGTGCCAAAGCCCAAAGCCACTTGTGACATATCCGGGCTACCCGCAGTTCGGCTGACCGCCTGAATTTCTACTTCGCTGCGCACCACACTGATTTCGCAAGCCACCCCATCTCGGGCAATGATGTCCAGGGGGCGCTCTGCGGATTGGGCCAACTCCTGCAAGTTTGGAAATTGGGCAACCAGTCCAGCCACCATGCGGGCCGATGCTGCCAGTCGGCTATCCAGCGCTTCACGCAAGGAGTGGCGTGCATCCATCAGCATCCAGGTGGCGACTGCACTCCAGAGCACGGTCAGGGAAATGCCGATAACCAGCAGCAATCTAAGGCGTAGGCTCATGGTGTGAAATACCTAACCGGCAGGCCCCAGTTTGTAGCCCAGGCCCCGCACGGTCTCGACAATATTGCTGCCCAGCTTGCGGCGCAAATGGTAGATGTGCACATTGATGGCATTGCTTTCCAGATCCTGATCGTAGCCGTAGACGCTGTCGCACAGTTGTTCGGCACTCAGGATGGTGTGCGGTTTGCTGAGCAGGGCACGCAACAAGGAGAGCTCACGTCGCGCCAGACTGACTGGCTTGCCGTCCAGGGTGACATGGCCGGTGGAGGCACAGAAACTGAGTCGCCCATATTCAATGCAATCTGTTTCGTGGCCCGCCACACGTCGTGTCAATACATGCAGGCGTGCCAGCAGCTCGTCCAGGTCAAAAGGTTTGATGACATAGTCATCGCCCCCACCCAGCAGCCCTTCAACCCGGTGATGCAGGGCGTCGCGAGCCGTCAGAATCAGAATGGGCAGTTTACGGCCTTGTTCGCGCCAACGCCGCAGCAGCGTCAGCCCGTCCTGATCAGGTAAACCCAGATCCAGAATACAGACATCAAAGTGCGAAGACAGCAAGGCCGTGTCGGCCAGGCTGGCCGTGCCCACGTGGTCCACGGTCAGCCCATGCAGTCGCAAGCCCGCCACAATTCCGCTGGCGACGAGCGCATCATCTTCAACAAGTAAAACGTGCATTCTCCCCCCTGTGGTAAATGCGGCTTGTGCAGGCAAAGCCTGATGTTTATTACGTTTCGGCGTTCATGTTAGCAGTCTTGAGGGCAGGGGCGAGAGGGAAAGTTCTCTTAATTTGGCCTTAATCCTGATCCTCTACTGTGATGTAGATTGCATTGCATTTGTATCTCGGTACTTACTTTTTTAATAAAACCGGCTTGGGCAATGACGTTTCTTTAGGCTTAGCCGCATGACAGATATCGGGCATTTATTCACATGACTCCTATATTAGGAATATTACTGGCGACCAGTTTTGTCGCCTCTTTGGTGGCACTGGGCATTCTTGTCTGGGCCGTGGCAAACAAGCTGATCTTCGTTGGGAAGAACGAAGCTGAGACCATCTTCATGAAAGGTGAGCTTGGTCAGCCGGATGATAGTGCTTCCTTTGGGGGGGAGAACGAAGCACAGACACATCGCTTTGACGTTTTGCGTGCCGGTATTGACCGTAGTGGTCGGGGGCCGGTTCTGCTTCTGGTCACGGTCGGGATTACCTGGCTGCTGATCGGTTCGGTGTTTGGCGTGATGGCCTCGCTGAAATTGCATTGGCCCGATTGGCTGGCCGACGTGGCACAAGTGACCTTTGGTCGTGCGCGTACCTTGCACCTGAACATCGTGGCTTACGGCTGGTTGTCGGTGACCGGGATTGGCGTGGCCCTGTGGTTGTTGCCGCGTATTTTTCATACGCCTTTGCGACGTCCCAATATGGTGTACTTCGGCGCCGCCTTGTGGACCCTGGGGGTACTGGGCGGCACGATTGCCGTGGCCAATGGCTGGTCCGACGGGATCGAGTGGCTGGAATTCCCCTGGCAGATCGACATTCTGTTGGCAGTAGGGGGCTTTTTCCTGGCCTGGCCTGCCATTGAAACCGCCGCCAACCGCAAATCGCGCCACATCTATGTGTCGGGCTGGTATTTCCTGGCCGGCATGGTCTGGTTTCCGTTCCTGTTTCTGGTGTCCAACATCCCCGGTCTGCACATCGGTGCTCAGCAAGCAACCGTGAACTGGTGGTTTGCTCACAACGTGCTGGGTCTGTGGCTGACGCCTATGGGTGTGGGGGCGGCGTACTACATCATCCCCAAGATCATCGGCAAGCCCGTGTATTCCTACAACGTGTCCTTGCTGGGTTTCTGGAGTCTGGCGCTGTTCTACAGCCAGGTCGGTATTCACCACTTGATGGGCGGTCCGGTGCCAACCTGGGCCGTCACCTTGTCCGTGGTGCACAGCATCATGATGTTTGTGCCGGTGATTGCCGTGGCCATTAACCAGCACGTAACCGTTGCGCAGAACCTGTGGGCCTTCAAGCAATCCATGGCCCTGCGTTTCGTCTGGATTGGCGCGCTGATGTACACCTTGTCCTCCTTCCAGGGTTCGCTGGAAGCGATCCGCTCGGTGAACTCGGTGACGCACTTCACACATTACACCGTCGGTCACGCTCACCTGGGCGCCTACGGCTTTGTGTCCATGGTGATGTTCGGCACGCTGTATTACATGATGCCGCACATTCTGGGACGTCGCTGGCCCTTCCCGGCTCTGATCAAAACCCATTTCTGGCTGGTGACGGCAGGCTTCACGATCTACGTGCTGGCTCTGAGCATTGCCGGTGTGGTGCAGGGCATGGGCTTGATGGACCCAGGTTCAAGTTTTGGCGAGATCACTCGCAAGATGGTTCCGTATCTGGAAGCCCGCTCTATTGGCGGCACCATGATGACACTGGGCCACTTTGTCTTTGCGGCTCACTTTGCCTTGCTCTTGCTGCGCAAAGGTTCCGCTGTTAATGCGACTCCTACACTTGCTCGGGCAGATGCGTCATGAATCGACTCTTACCTTTACTAATCGGGGCCATTGGCGTGTTGCTGCTGGCTACCTTGATGCTGGTGATTTTGCCAGCCTGGCAATTGCGTACCTCGGAACCGCCGGAGCAGTTGCAACCCTATACCGCCCAGCAACTGCTGGGGCGTGACGAGTACGTGGCCAACGGCTGTTTGTACTGTCACAGCCAGCAGCCACGCTCTACCGGTCAAACCCTGTTTGATACGGCACGTGGCTGGGGCCGTGCGTCCACACCGGGCGATTACTTTTACGATTCGCCCCACCTGCTGGGCACCATGCGTACCGGTCCGGACCTGTTTAACGTCGGTGCGCGCATGAAAAGCCGTGACTGGCATTTGACCCACCTGTATCAGCCCCGTGCGATTTTTGACTGGAGCCTGATGCCGTCCTATCCCTATATGTTCGAGCTGAAAGACCAGGTTTCCGAAGGCGATGTAGTGGTGCGTTTGCCAGAGTCCCTGCAGCCTGCGGGCAAGCATGTGGTTGCTCGCAAGGAAGCGCTGGACTTGGTGGAGTACCTGCTGGCTCTGGATCGCACCTATGCGACCAGCGCGCAGGAACTGGATAAACGTGACCGTGGCTACGATCGTCGCCCCGCTGAAGCCTCGACGGATTCGGGCGCTAAATAGGACAAGTCATGACAATGGAAAAAGTTTCTAGTTCGCCCCAGGTCGAGAACATCGACCCCACCTTCGAGCCGTGGGAGCCACCGCGTCCCATTCCGATCTTCCTGTTGGCTGTGCTGTTCGCCTTGGCCTTGGCCGGTGTGGGTCTTTACCTGCACGATCTGGCGCCACATGCCGCAGCGGACAAGCCGACCGCTGCTATCGTTGCTTCCAATGCAGGCGGCACCCCTGTGGTGCCAGCCATTCCCGCATTGAAGGATGCGCCCGTACTGGTGCATTCGGGGCAGGGCAGTGTGTGGAGCTGTGCTTCCTGCCACGGCGAGGCCGGTGAAGGCGCAGGCATCACTCCTCGTTTGGCCGGTATACCCGAGGCGTATCTGCTCAAGCAGCTGGAGGATTTTGCTCAAGGTACACGCCTGAACGAGTCCATGCAGTACGTAGCTCGCGGTTTGAAGCCTGAGGATATGAAAGAGCTGGCTGCTTACTACGCCAAGCTGCCTGCTCCCGCCATTAATGTGCCCAGTTCGGAAGCGAACCTGGCCCGTGGCGAAGCCCTGTTCCATAAAGGGGACTGGAAGCAGAACGTGCCTGCATGTATCAGTTGCCACGGCAGTCAGGGTGAAGGCGTAGGTACGTCTTTCCCGCCGTTGGCTGCGCAACAGGCCGAGTACTTGTTCAGTCAGTTGTCGGCCTGGAAAGGCGGCCATCGTCACAACTCGCCGCAAAGCCTGATGGATGACATCGCATCGCGCTTGTCCTACGAGGACCTGTATGCGGTTTCCTATTACGCCGCCTCGCTGCCAGCCAATGGCAAGCAGGCGAAATAAGATCAGAACAGAGAGCTTTTTATGAAAGACACTCAAAAAAATGGTCGCAGCAAATCCACCATGTCGGGTGGACGCAGACTGGCCTGGGGGGCCGGTATTGGTGTGCTGCTTTTTGCGATTGGCTACGGTTTGAATGCCAAGGGCTGGTTGTCCTTTTCCTTGGGTTCGCCCGACAAGGGCACTATCCAGCTTGGCGAGGCCACCTATAGTCGTGAGGCCATGGAAGCCGATCGCAAGGCACAGAGCAAGGACAAGCATTCGGTCACGGCTGGTATGCCGGTAGGCGCAGATGGTTATTACGTGCCACCGCCAGAGAGCAGCATTCCGGATACGCCGTATGGCGAGGCGGTTCGTCGCGGTCACAAGATCTTTATGGAAACCTCGACCACGGTGTCGGATCACGTGGGCAATACCTTGGCTTGTGTGAACTGCCACCTGGACGGTGGTCGTCGTGAACACTCTGCGCCTATGTGGGGAGCCTATGTCAGCTATCCCGCCTATCGTGCCAAGACCAAGGCGATCAGCACGCTGGAAGATCGCATCATTGGCTGTTTTACCTATTCCATGAATGCGCAGGCTTCGCCCTCGGGTGTTGCGCCGCCCGCTGGCAGCGACGTGTATCGTGACTTGATGACTTATATGTACTGGATGTCCGATGGGGCGCCTACGGGTCAGAAGTTGCCGGGTGCTGGTTTCCCCAAAGTTAAGAAGACCGAACTGGGCTATGACGTAGCACGCGGTAAAGAGGTCTACACCAACAACTGTGTCTTGTGTCATGCGGTCGATGGCCAGGGGCAGAAGGATGCCGAAAGTGGCGTGGTGTTCCCGCCTTTGTGGGGCCCCAACTCGTATAACTGGGGTGCAGGGATGGCTCGTATTGATACGGCTGCTGGTTTCATCAAGGCCAATATGCCTTTGGGTAAACCGTTCTCCTTGTCCGATCAGGATGCCTGGGACGTAGCGGCTTACATCAACAGTCATGAGCGTCCCAAGGATGCTCGTCAGAAGGGGACGGTTGAGCAAGCGCGTGTGGAGTTCCATGATGGCGAGGAAAGTTACTACGGTAAGGAGGTGAACGGCGTGATTTTGGGTGGGGGCGTGGAGAAGTAAGCCTTTGGCCTGTTTGCTGTTTGTTTGAAGATGAGACCGCCTCAGTTTCTTTTGGGAACTGAGGCGGTTTTGTTTTGGGCTTCTTCTTCTTCTTCTTCTTCTTCGTTTTCCTGAGTGTTGAGGAGTGGGGGGGTGTGGAGCAGGAGGGTTGGGAGATAAGGAGTGCAGAGAGCCTGCATGTTTAGATAGTGACTCGTGAAAACGCCGGTCTGGGCCGGGGGGCCGTCCTCCGGGCTTGGCTCCTTGCCGGTGCTGCGCACCGGTGCCCTGGTCAGGCTTGCTATTCGGGCGCATCCTGAACTCGCGAAAGTGCCTTGTCCCCCGGACAAGGCACAAGCATTTCGCTCAAACAACAGGACGCTTGAACCCCGAATAGCAAGCCTGCCTGCGGCAAGAAGCCTGAATCGCCCAGAGGACGGCCCCCCGGCCCAGACCGGCTCACAATGACTATAAATATGAGACTTCCGTTCTTTTGGGATCTGGCTATATGTGGTTTTTTCTGTTGCCGTAGGTGCGCAGGGGGCTTGAGGGGGAGGGGCGAGGTTTATTGGCTAATCGTCGTTTTCAACAGTTGGCGGTGAGGGTGAGGGATAGAGAAATCGGGACCAACTGCTAGTTATCGAGTGCCTGGTGCTTCATTGGAGCATAAATCTTGTTGAGGATCTCCTGGAGCACCAAGCTGTAGTTTGTAATCTGTAGCATGTAGCTTGTCTTTGAAGCCAAAGCGCCTGTCACCATGGTTGTTGTTCAGGTAATCGTAGATACATCGAGAGACGAGGCCAGTACCGACATTGACGAAGACAGGTTTGTACGTCATCAGACGTAGTGTCATTGATTCCGTGTTCAAGGCGAGTCGAACATCAGCCATTAGCGATTAGCCATTAGCCATCAGCACTCAGTAAACAATAAGCAGCAATCAGTTGCCGCATAAGGATTGTCTTTGCAAGTAATCGCTGAGAGCTGTTTCGGTCCTGCTGGGGTGTTGGGGCGATTCAGAGTACTGGCCGCAGGCGAGGGCTCGATCGGGGGTACAAGCGTCCTGCTGTTTGAGCCGGACGCTTGTACTTGGTCCGGGGGACCAAGTACCCGGCGAGTTCAGGATGCGCCCCGATCGAGTTCTCGACAAGGGTACCGGCGCGCAGCGCCGGCCAGTGCTCAGCCCCGACACCCCAGCAGGACCGAAACAGCGCCTTCCCAGAGACTAATTAGGTAAAAACAATCTCTAATTGAGAGCGAAGAACCGAAAGACCCTACAAAGCCACCAAGCGCTTCAAATCCAGCAAGGTGAAATGCCCATGATCCAGCCACCCGCCGGTATCAATGAAAAACACATTCCCTAATTGCCGCATCTTGTGCGTCGTCTGATGCCCATGCACCAAAGCCCGAAGACCCTCTACCATGCCATCGTAGCCAGTCACATAGCGATCCCTGGACCACATACAGACATAGCGGTCATTGGCATCAAAACCCTCGGTATGAATGTGCTGCCAATTGTCGTAGGGAAAGTCGGCATGAACCATACCCACCAGTCCCAAGGGCGTTTCTATTTCCATCGCCAAAGGCAGGGCTTGCAGACGTTGAGCGATCAGTGCCTGCTCGTCCGAGGTGCAATCGTCCAGCCATAGCCCACCATGCACGCGATGATCCACTTCCTGAATAGGCTGCCCAATCGCCCGCCGCCAGGTCAGCTGCTCGTGATTGCCACAAATCGCATGAAACCAGGGCAGGTCCAGCCACTCCAGAACATGATGCGACTCCGGACCACGATCCACCAGATCGCCCACCGAAAAAAGGCGGTCCTTGGACGGATCAAAACGAATCCGCTTTAAAGACGTTTTCAGCTTGGAGAAGCAACCGTGAATATCGCCAACCGCAATATCGCGTCCCAAGGTGTTCTGGCTGAAGTGTGCTACCTGCATGATGATGAAACCCGGACTAGATGAAACGTGCTCATCACGGTACTCAGAGCAGCAGGCCGAGTCAAGAAAGACGCGGCCTGCCGCTGCACTCAGTCAGAGGAGACTGTACGTGTCAGGCAAGACAGCCTCCTGTTCAGCAAGATGATTACCAATACAAATTCATGTTCAACATCACTTCCCGTTCCATGCCCCGGAACTGGCCGGTGTAATACTTTTTGTTGAACACATTGTTGACGTTCAGGGCTACCCGATAGCGGGACGTCTCATATGCCACCGCCATATCTGCCAAGGTGAAAGAAGGGTTGTAGTTCAGGCTGCCATCCGGCCGTACATCATTGGGCGATTTGCCTCGATACCGTACACCCGCCCCCACCATCAAGCCCTGAATTTGCTGGGGCCGATAGTCCAGCCACAGGCTGGCGGTCTGACGTGCGGTTTGCAACGTCTGCCGATCAATTTCTGCCGGGCGCTCGCTCTGCGTAGTCCGTGGATCCAGATAGGTATAGCCCGCCATCAGGTTGAGCTGAGAGCTAATGGGCAGCTTGGCTTCCAGCTCGATACCCGTGGATCGTACTTCTCCTGTCTGGACGCTGAAACGCGGGAAGTTCGGATCGGGCGTGGTGACATTGGTCTGGCGCAGGTCAAACACCGCAGCGGTAATCAGGGCATCGGTTCCCGGTGGCTGATACTTCACCCCGGCTTCGTATTGCTTGCCCTCGCGCGGCTTGAATGCCGTGCCATCGGCGGCCCGCCCTGTTGTGGGGTCAAAGGCGGTGGAATAGCTGATGTATGGAGCCACACCATTGTCAAACAGGTACAGCAAGCCCGCGCTGCCGGTGGTGGCGCGGTCCGTCATGCGCGGCTGCGTCGCACTGCTTTGTACGGTGCGAGCAGTGTCGTGACGCAAGCTGACATTGGCAACCCACTGGTCCCATTTCAGCTGGTTCAGCATGTAAATCCCGGTTTGCTTCAGATCGCGCTCGGAGTAATCCAGTTCGGGCGGTGTAATGGACAGCCCGTATACCGGGTCGAGCATGTCCAGGTCAGGTACGTTCCAGCCAAAGCCCAAACCGTCGTTTTCTTTGTAGCGCAGATAGTCCACACCAAATTCCAGGGTGTGCTCCAACGGCCCCCAGTTAAAGTCCTTGCCGACACGGCTATCTACCGTGAAGGTGCGGCCTTTGGTTTCCTGGGCCAGGCTGGCGCGGGAGACGCTGCGCTGGTCGGCCAGAACGGCCATGGCGTAGATATGGCGGTAATCAATGTCGATTTCCGAATAGCGCAGGTTCTGACGCAAGCGCCAGCCGCTTTCGGTGTCATGCTCCAGAGCATAGCCAATGGCTTTGGTGTCGCGATTGAAGTAGTCAAACGCCGGGTCCCCGGCGGTGCGTTTGAGCGGCAGGTCAGTGACTTCGGGGTAATAAAACAGATTGGGCCACCAGGACTTGGGAGTGCCTCGTTCACGCGAATACGAACCCAACAGTGTCAGGCTGGTCCGGTCCGACAGTTTCCAAAGCAGGGCGGGGGACACCGAGACACGATCGTCGCGCGAGTCTATGGTGCGTCCATGGCTTTTGCGCCCGGACAAATTCAGGCGATACAGCAGGGATTGATCGTCGTTCAAGGCTCCACCAAGATCCGCCGTTAACTGACGGCGCTGGTAGCTGCCATAGCCCAGTCCCAGACTGTTCACGTGATCGGCTGTGGGGCGCTTGGACACCACGTTGACCACGCCGCCGGGGCGTCCCTGTCCATACAGGACCGAGGCCGGGCCTTTCAGCACTTCGATGCTGTCCAGGCTGTCCATATCATCGTTCCAGGACCCGTAGGTGCCTGCCGAGAGTTGCTTCAAGCCATCTTTGTAGTAGGCACTGCCGTCACTAAAGCCACGTATCACCGCGCCACTCATGCGCAGGTCGCCCGAGCCGGACACGTCAGTCTGAACGCCAGGGGTGTAAGCCAGGGCGCGTTCAATGCTTTGCGGGGCCAGAATCTTTAACTGCTTTTGCGTGACGATGGAGACCGAACGCGGGGTTTCGATCAAGGGCACGTCCAGCTTGCCACCGCGGCTGTTTAGTGCGACGTAGCTGTCAGCGGTGTCTGTGGGGGCGCGGCGTATCGTGACTGGCGTCAATTGAGTCACACCGGCTGACAAGGTGACCGTGTTGCCGTCTCGGGTGTAGTTGATGCCACTGCCGTCCAGCAATTGACGCAAGGCTTGCTCAGGTGCCAGATGACCCGAGACCGAGGGGGCTTGGCGTCCGGCAACTACATCCTGAGAGAAAAAAATCTGCAAAGAGGTCTGTTCGCCCAGTTTCAGCAGGGCATCGCCCAAGGGCTGGGCAGGGATCTGAATAGAGACAGTTTGCTGGGCCTGCACAGCAGAAGGGGCCAGGCTGAAGGCCAGACTCAGGTTTAAGGTCAAGGCACTCAAGTTCGCCTGCAAAAGGGGCGAGTGGCGACGACGTGGGGTAAAGGGGCTCACGATCCTACGTTTTCCAATGAAAATACATCTCGCGCGATAGACGCGCCCAGCCTTTGGCCAAAGGGACTCAGGGGGCTGTCCTGCACGGGATAGCCTCCTTCACCTACCTAGACGCACAAGGTGCTCAATCACCGGAATGAGAATCATGATTATTTTGTAACAGGCCCAGGAAGCTCTGTTTTTAGTGAGCCACAATATGCTGCACGCCCGACGCATCGCTCTGGACCCGGACTGGGGCAATGGCCGGTAAGGCCTTCACGACGGTTTCGGGTTGGTCGACATCGAAAATACCGGAGATACGGTGCTGGCGCAGGGCGGGGGCGTCCAGCGTCAAGGGCTGGGGCAGGTAGCGAGCCATTTCCTGTACCAGCACTTCCAAAGGCGTGTTCTTGAAAATGATCTTGCCGCGTTGCCAGGCTGTCAGGCTTTCCACGTCGGCCGTGTGTACCGGACCGGGCTCCGCACCTTGGCGTAACAGGACTTGTTGCTGCGCCTCCAGGAGGCGTTCCTGGCGACGCCACCAAGGACCGGACTCCACTTTGACCGAGCCGGACTGAACGCTGACTTGCAGGCTGTCTGCCAGCCGTCGCACATTGAAGCGGGTGCCGGTGACGGTTACGGTGCCCAAGTCGGTGCGCACGATAAAGGGCAGGGTTTGGTAGTGTTGGACGGCAAAAAAAGCTTCACCCTGGAGCAGTTCGATTTCCCGTTTGGAGGCAGATAAACGAGCCTGGGCGATGGTGTCGGTATTCAAGTCCACAACAGAGCCATCGGGCAAGGTGATTTGCTGACGTTCGCCTTTGGCAGTGAGCAACTGTACCGTTTCTTCTACCGGGTTCAACCAGCCCGACTGATGGATGGCTCCGGCCGAGAGGGCCAGCATGCCAAGCGCGCCCAAACCCAGTGTCAGATAACGGCGCTTGGGGGATGGCACAAGACCAGGGGCGTGGGGCAGCAGTCTGCGCAGGCGTTCTTCCGGGACGGCCTGGCTGGCGCGCCACAGGTACTCCACCTCGCGGTAGCGGCGCGCGTTGTCAGGATCAGCGTCCCGCCAGGCTTGGAAGGCGTGGTGGTCCTGCTCGCTGGCTTCCCCCGATTGCAGTCGGGCGAACCAATGAGCGGCATCGCTGGGGTGATCCAGTTCGTCGGAGGAAGAGGGGTGGGTCATGGCGCGGGCTTTGTGTACGACATGGCGTCAGTCAGGTACGTAATGGTGCAGCCGTTCATGGATGTGACGCAAGGCACGAGTCATGTATTTTTCCACCATGCTGCGGGAAAGGGCCATGTCCTGGGCAATTTCGGTATGGGTCCAGCCCTCCAGTCGATGCTTGATATAGACCTCTCGGCATTTTGGGGGCAAGTCGGCCAGCGCGTTCACCAGCGCGTCGGCTAATTGCTCAAACTGGGCGTGGCTGTCAGCCCCGGCCTGGCGCGGATGCTCGGTATCGCTTAGCTCGTCCAAGGGTAAAACAGTCAGGACGGTTTGGTGGCGATGGCGGCTGATCAGACGGTTGTTGGTGCCTCGTGCCAGATAGGCACGTGGGTTGTCGATCAGGGTAGTGTTGTTTTCCAGCATGCCCACAACGGTGTCGTGCATGGCATCTTCCGCGTCTTCCCGGCTCTCGGCCTTGCGCCGCCATACGCCAAACAGCTCGCTATACGAGGCGAGCCAGGCTTTTATGGGACGTGAAGGGTGAGACATGGAGCGGCTTAGCGGAGCAGGCGGAAAAAAGAATAGTGAATAATAGCAATAATTCTCATTCAGGTTGTTCTTGTTCGGCCTGTCTGTGCAATTTCTTCTGACCGGAAGGGTCTTGGGGTCAAGCTGCCCGTACCAAGCGGCTTGGTCTAAAATCCTTCGATCCTTATATCTTCTACATCTGAATTCCGAGGTTTTCATGTCTCAAACCAGCACTCCCGTTGATCCGGACGGCCTGCTTGAATATTCGGTGGTCTACACCGACCGCGCCTTGAACCATATGTCCAAGACCTTCCAGGAAGTGATGCGTGAAATCTCTCGCACGCTCAAACAGGTCTATCAGGCACATTCGGCGATTGTTGTGCCGGGCAGTGGCTCGTTTGGCATGGAAGCGGTGGCCCGTCAGTTTGCAACGGACCGAAAGTGCATGGTGATACGCAATGGCTGGTTCAGCTACCGCTGGACTCAGATTTTTGACATGGGTTCCATCCCCGCCAGCACCACGGTTCTGAAAGCACGCCCGATTGAGGAAGGCAAGCAGGCCGCTTATGCACCGGCCCCTATCGAAGAAGTGGTTGCCGCAATTCAGGCTGAAAAACCAGCTTTGGTGTTTGCCCCGCACGTGGAAACAGCCTCCGGCATTATGTTGCCCGACGACTATATGCGTCAGGTCGCCGATGCCGTGCACGCGGTGGGCGGTCTGTTTGTGCTGGATTGCATTGCATCGGGCACCGTGTGGGTGGATATGAAGGATGTGGGTGTGGACGTGCTGATCAGCGCCCCGCAAAAGGGGTGGACTGGCTCGGCATGTTGCGGTCTGGTGATGTTAAGCGAGCGTGCTCGTGAGCACATTGAGACCACGACCAGCACCAGCTTTGCCTGCGATCTGCGCAAGTGGCTGCAGATCATGGAAACGTATGAGAGTGGGGCTCATGCCTACCATGCCACCTTGCCGACGGATTCCTTGAAAGTGCTGCAAGAGGCGATGGCCGAGACGGAAGCTCTGGGCTTTGACTGGATCCGCAATCGTCAACTGGAACTGGGCCGCAAGGTGCGTGCCTTGCTCAGCGAACATGGTTTCCGCAGCGTGGCGGCACCGGGCTTTGAGGCGCCGGGCGTAGTGGTGTGCTACACCACGGACGACGGGATACATTCGGCCGCGAAGTTTGCCAAGGCTGGTTTGCAAGCCGCCTCGGGCGTGCCTTTGCAATGCGATGAACCTGCCGATTTCAAGACCTTCCGAATTGGTCTGTTTGGCCTGGACAAGCTGAACAATCTGGAGCGCTCGGTGGAGCGCCTTGCCAAGGCGCTGGATGCGATTGAAGAGCAGTAAGTTGCTGCAGTAGCGGTTGCTACATGAGAAGGGAGCCTTGCATGGCTCCCTTTTTATTTTTGCTCCCAAGTAGAGTGTGGCTTGCTTCTTCTTTGCCTACTACTTGGTGGCATCCCCAGGGGTTTTGGGGGCTTGATTGAGTTCGCCCATGGCAAAGGCCAGGTTTACAGAGCCGACCAAACCTGCAGTATGAGCCATAGTCTGGGCTTCTTGTGCACCCAATAGACCGCTGTGCGCTTCGGTCAGCAAGGTCATGCCGGTCAGACCTTCCTTATAGGATTCCAGCGCACCTTGGTAAGTGATTTGTGCCGCCTCGACCAGGCTGGTGGCGGCTTGATGAGACTCCAGAGCAGCTCGCAGCGCGTCGGCAGCGATGATCATTTGCTTGTAGGCGTCTTGTTCGGTTTTGGCGACGCGTTCGCGCGCGGTGTCGGCACGCAACTGGGCTTCGCGTACTTGCTTGTTGCGTAGCCCAGCGTCGTAGATCGGGATATTCAGGGCCAGCACGGCGCCTCGGGAGGAGGATTGCGGGCTGACTTCGGGCAGGCTGCCTACACTTAATGAACCCATGCGTTTGGAGATAAAACCCATCAAGGCCAGCTTGGGCATGAAACTGGCTTCGGCTGAGTCTATGCCTGCCAGGCTGGCCTGATGGGCGGCTTGCAGGGCCTGTACATCGGGCCGCTGGGCGATGGCTTTTTTCAGTGTGTCATTGCCAGGGATATCCAGATCCTTGGGCAGGGGGCGGGTGGCGCTATCGGCGACTTTCAGCTCCGTTTCCGGGGACAGGCCAATTGCACCCAGCAACGTTTGATAAGACTGACGTGCCAGAGTGCTGGCATTCACATGGTGCAAACGTGCCTGGGCTTTCAGTTGTCGTGCCTGCGCGACTTCAATCTGGGTGCCCAGCCCATTGCGCTGCCGCTCCAGGGCGATATCTTCAATCAGTGCCGCATTTTTCAGCCCTTGGGCAGAGATTTGCTCGCGTTGGCGGGCCGAGTTGTAGTTGAAGTAGCTGATGGATACTTCTGCAATCACGGCTTGATGCACACCGCTGAAGGTAATCCGGCTGGCCATGGCCAGTTTGTCGGCCGCCTCTTGCAAGGCGGCGCGTTTGCCAAAGTCGAACAGCAGCCACTTCAAGGTCAGGGAAGGGACGGCGCCACTTAAATGGGTGTCGTAGTCCACATCGACTTCTCTGCCCAGAATGTGCACGCTGCTGTCGCGGTCGCTGCGCATATAGCCGCCCACCACGCTGGCGGAGATCAAGGGCAGGTAGGTGCTTTCCACCATACCGGCAGCTTCTGCGGCTTGTTGGGCCTCGCCCCAGGCAATGCGGGTGCTGGGGTTCAGGCGCTGGGCCAGGTCGATCAGTTCAGGCAGGCTGTATTCGTGATGGGCTTGCACGCGGGGCGCTGGCTGGTTTTGATCCGGGCCGCTGTAGTCGGCCAATGTCAGGCGAGGTGGTTCCGGCGCATCTTGCTCGGGCATGGCCTGGGCCATGGGTTTGTGATCAGGCGCCGCGCAGGCGGCCAGAGTCAGGGCGGCCGTCACAGCCAGAGTCAGACGCAATGCAGGAAAACAAGTCATAGACATAAATTCAGGAGGCAGCAGAATGAGTCAGCAGCGTAGCAGCATACTGCTGTCCGCCTTCAAGGACGAGTTGTACGGCCATGCAGACCAGCAAGAACCCCATGATGCGTGAAATGGCATCGACGCCGTTATGCCCGATCACACGCACGATGCTGAGCGAGGAGCGCAGGCAAATGAAAAAGATCAAACCAATCAGGATGGCCAGAATGATGGGCGTGGCCACCAGCACCCATTCCGCATAGTGCCCGCGCATGCCAGCCATTTTGGAGGAGGCACTGATAACCAGAGCCATAGTGCCGGGACCGACCGTGGAGGGCAGGGTCAGTGGAACAAAGGCGATATTGTTGTGGGCAGCGGTGTTCTGATCGGCTGCTTTGGAAACCACGTCGCTGACAGTGGGGGGAAACAGCATGCGAAAGCCGATATACGCCACGATCAGCCCGCCCCCGATGCGCATGTCCACCATGGAAATGCCCAGTGCCGAAGTAATCCACAAACCGGCGTAGTAGGTAATCAGCAAGGCCAGAATGACATACAGCGTTGCCTGACGCAGTTGCTGCTTCTTTTCTGCTGCGCTCAAGGTTTCGCCCAACGACAGGTACATCACCATTGAAGTCAGGGGATTGGCCAGGGGCAGCAAAAATGCCAGCCCCAGACCAAGCAATTTGAATAACTGCATCACTTCGTTGGGCATGGGAGCTCCTTGATGAGGTTTCAGGCGGGCAGGGCGTTCTTGTAAATCTTGCCGTCCTTGATGATCAAGAGCAGGTTCTGTTCGGGCTGCTCCAGAAAGCTCAGGCTTTGTTCGGGTTCGCCATCAATCAACAGCAGATCGGCCAGGGCACCGGCTCGGATCACGCCCAGCTCGCCTTCGTACGGTTGGCGCAGGCCCGACAGTTGCAGCAGCCGGCCATTATCTCCGGTCGCCATTTTCAGCACCTTGAGTGGGCTGTAAAAACGGGTCAGCTTGGACAACATGCGGCCATGGTGTGGTAGATGGGCGGGGGTGAACAGAATGTCCGTGCCCCAGGCGGTCTGGATCTGATATTTATCGGCCAGTTCGTAGGCACGTACGGTTCCTACAGCAACTTGTTGTTGCTTGGCCTTGCTGCGTGGGTCGTGCTGGACGTTGGCGTCTTCATCGGCCAAAAAGGGTTGCAGGCTCCACCACACGCCTTCGCCAGCCATCATGCGGGCGGTTTCTTCGTCGGCAAGTTGGCCGTGTTCGATGGATTTCACGCCTGCCTTGATCGCACGCTGGATACCACGAGCGCAGTACACGTGCACCATCACGTAGGTGCCCCAGTCGCTGGCGGCGCCCACCGCGGCACGCAGTTCGGCATCACTAAATTGCAGTCCTTCCAGTGGGTCGTACAAGGAGGTGACACCACCCCCGGCCATCAGCTTGATCTGGCTGGCGCCCAGCATCAGTTGCTCACGAACACGACGCAGGACCTGGTCGGCGCCATCGGCAATGCAGGTTACACCTGCTCGTTCGGTATGGCTTAGCTCGCCTTCTGCGCGTGGCACTTCGTAGCGCATACGAAAGTCCGCGTGGCCGCCGGTTTGCGCAATCATGGCGCCGCTAGGATAGATGCGCGGGCCATGCAGCAAGCCCATATCAATACCGCGTTTCAAGGAGAAGCTGGGGCCACCGGCATCGCGCACGGTGGTAAAACCGCGCAGCAAGGTGCGCTCGGCCTCTTTGCTGGCAATCAAATGCAGGTCGGCCGGGTCGGCCATCATGGCGGTCATCTGGTCGACAGCGCACAAGAGGCTATGCCAGTGGGCGTCGATCAGGCCAGGCATCAAGACTTTGTTCTGGCAGTCCATGACGGTGGCGTCGGCCGGAATCTCGGCAACCGGCATGACGGCAGTGATGCGGCCCTGGTCAATCTGGACGGCCAGCCCGTTTTTCAGCTCTGTTGTTTCACCATCAAACAGGCGCAGATTGCTCAGGATCAGTTTGGGAGCCAGGGCGATGGGTTTCTGATCCAGGGCATTATTGGATTGGAAGGCCGGGCCTGCAGGGACCGCGCTGGGGGCGAAACTGGCTGATGCACTCAAGCGCTTGTGAATGAAGGGAATGGAGGGGTGGGCGCAAACACAGGCTGGCAAGCCGTGACGATAGGCTTGGCGTTGTTGGCGCAGGGCAGGGGACTGGCCCAGGTAGGAGTAAGTCTGCATGGCGTCCTAAAAAATCAACGATAAATGAAAGGAAGGCGGACTCAAGACATACGCAGTTCGATCAGATCCAGCAGGCGGACCCGTTCGCGAGCGATTTCATCGGATATCTGGTGTGTGCGAGCTAAGGTGTAAACGGCCTCACGCGCGGCGTGGATGGCCCGGATTTGCATGTCTTTTTCCAGTGCTTGTTCTGCCAGATCCGGCTCCAGTCCGTCGCCTTGAGGGCTGTGAGCAATAGTGCCCAGGACGCGGTCGGCCATGGCCGTGTAACGCGCCCCTGAGGACTCGGGATTGTGCGCAATCAAGTCATTCAATGTCTGCGCCACCGACTGGGCGCTGGCGTGCCGTACGGCTTGCTCGGCCCGTTCTTCCTGCTCCTGACGTCGACGCAGGGCAGGGAAGCTGACTCGTTTCATGATGGGTGGCAGGGCCAGGCTGGCCGTCAGCAGTGACACGATAATGACGACGGAGGCCAGGAAAATGGCCAGATCTCGGGCAGGAAAAGGACTGCCATCGGCAAGAGTGAGCGGCAAGGTCATGACACCGGCCAGGGTGACGGCACCCCGTACCCCGGCAATGGACAGCACCAGCACCAGGCGCGGGTTGGCTTGTGCGGTCTCAGCATCATGATGCAAGCCCAGCAGGGACAGGCCGCGTCGTAGCCACAGGTAAGCGTAAACGCATAGAAAGCGCAGCAAAATCAGGGTGGTACACATGGCGACCGCATAGACCAGCAGCCAGGCTGGATTATGGTGGCCGGTCTCCTGGACAACCTGTACCGCGCCGCGAAAGATAGCGGGTAGTTGCTCGCCCAGCAGGACGAACATCATGCCATTCAAACTAAGTTGCAAGGTGTCCCAGACGGTCTTGCGCTGCATACGGGTGGCCGCCAGTGCATTGCCCGAGAGCTCGGCGTAGCTCATGGTCACGCCTGCCGCGACAGCGGCCAGAATGCCAGAGGCCTCCATTTGTTCGGCCAGGAAGTAGGACGCAAAAGGCAGGAGCAGGCTGAACAGAACCTCTGGCCCTGGCTCTTCGCCCCAGCGGCGCACAAAGAGATTACGCAGAAAAAGCAGGGCACGCGTGGTCACTACGCCCACGACCAGGCCGGCCAGCGTTAGCCACAGGAAGTTCTGGCTGGCAGACGTGATGGAGAAAGAGCCGCCCAGGGCCAGGGCTACAGCAAGTCGAAACGCAACCAGACCGCTGGCATCGTTGAACAGGGATTCACCCTCCAGCAAGGCCTGCAGTCGTGGCGGCAGAGGCACGCGGCGGGTAATGGCCGAGACGGCAACTGGGTCAGTTGGCGAGACAATGGCGGCCAAGGCGAAGGCCACTGGCAAAGGCATGGCAGGAATGAGCCAGTGCAGCACGTGGCCTAATCCGAATACCGTTAAAAAGACCAGAATAAAAGCCAGAACCAGAATGCCAATTCGGTCCCGAATTAAACTTTCCTTGGAAATGCGCCAGCCATCCAGAAATAATAAGGGCGGCAGAAACAGATAAAAGAACAGATCCGGATTCAGGGTCATCCCATGATTGAACCAGCCGGCAATCAGAAAGCCCAGCAGAATCTGTACGAGAGGGGCAGGGATGGCAACAGGTATTATCTTGACCACGCTGTTGCTGATTAAAACGGCGGCCAGCATGCTTAAAGTCAGGTTTACGTCATCCATGGCAACTCTGTGTAAATAACCGAGGTTATTGAGACCCTATCAGAAAGATGTTTGTCACTATACTCGTGAAAATCATAGATACACAGTTGCTTAATCCGGCAGAGATATAAATGATGTCTTTGAAAGGGCTCAGGTACAATTCGTCGCAGCGATCAGGGCGCCATGCGCAGATCGGTTTAACAATAATCAGGGAGATGCCACGCATGCGTGCGCTACTAGCCGGTCTGGCTGTCTTGCCCTTGTTGGGGGGATGTTCTCTTGCCCCGTCGGTCTATGTGGCGGGTTCGTATTTCCCGGCCTGGCTGGTGTGTGTGCTGGGCGCCGTGCTGCTGACCTTGCTGATTCGTTGGGGGCTGATTCGTGCAGGTGTGGATGATGCCCTGCCCATGCGTTTGCCTGTCTATGCCTGCTTGACGCTGGCACTGACCTTTGCCGCACTTCTTCTTTTCTTCGAGTGACTGAGCCATGACCCAGGCACAGAAATCCTCCCCCCGTAAAGGCGCTGCCCGCCTGCTGAGCGTGCTGATTGTTGTCGCCGCCATTGTCTTGGCTTGGTGGTATTTGCAGCGCTCTGCCAACAACCCTTTGTCCGAAGACGCGGTGATCGGTGCCGATGTGGTGCATATCTCCAGCTCCTTGCCTGGACACATTGAGCGCATGATGGTGCGTGACGGTCAGTTTGTCAGCCGCGATGAACTGCTCTTTACCGTAGACCCGGTGTTTTATCAGCTGCGTCTGGAACAGGCCCAGGCTGAACTGGCGCTGGCTCAGGCTACGCTGGACATGAAGCAACGGGCTGTGCGCGCAGAAGGGCATAACGCCGTTATTGCCGATGATCAGATTACCCGCGCTAAAACCAATTTGACGATGGCCACGCAAAGCCAGCGTCGCTTGGCGAATCTGGCGGCCAAGGGTTATGTCTCCCAACAGCAATTGGATGAAGCTAATACCTTGCTGCGTGATGCTCAAGTCACCTTGAAACAGGCAACAGAGCAATCCGGGGCCGCTCAGGCTCTGGTCGGCAATACGCAGGCAGAAGAAGCCATGGTGCAAGCGCGACAGGCAGGTTTGGCGATGGCCCAGCGTGATCTGGAACATACTCAGGTCAAGGCACCGCACAACGGTCGTATCGTGGGCTTGCGTATCGGCTCGGGAGAACATCTGATGCCCGGCACGTCTGTCTTTACCTTGCTGGATACGGATTCCTGGTATGTCACGGGCATGTACCGTGAAACGGATCTGAAGGAGATCAAGCCTGGTGCCTGCGCCACGGTGTATGTGATGTCCGATCCTTCGCGCAAGCTCTCGGGCAAGGTAGAGGAAATTGGTTGGGGCGTCAGCAGCCAGGAGCAGATCAATCTGCCGCGCAGCCTGCCCTATATTCAGAAATCCATGAACTGGGTACGGGTAGCGCAACGCTTTCCGGTGCGTATCCGTCTGGATGCCCCGCCCGAGGACTTGATGCGCATGGGTGCCTCGGCCACCACCATTATTCATCGCGATGGCAACTGCTAAGACCGGCGTGTCGGGTCTGGCGCGGCTGGTCTGGCAAGACTTGCAGCCCACCCCCGGTCGTCTGGCGCAAAGCTGGCGCGTGGCAGTGCTGTGCGCCTTGATGGTGCTGCTGGCCATGAACTACGGTATTCCCGAGTCTGCCGTCAGCTGCTTTGTGATCTTCTTTGTGATGAAGTCCGATGCCGGCGAAAGCTCGGTACTGGCGCTGGCTCTGGTGGTGCTGGTGTCCATTGTGGTGCTGCTGATGGTGCCATTGATTCAGGTCACGATTCAGTATCCGGCCTGGCGTTTGCTGGCCATGGTGCTTACCTCCTTTGTGCTGTTGTTTCTCGGGGTAGCCAGCAAGCTGGGGCCTTTGGGCGGGATTATTGCCTTGGTCATCGCCTTTGTGCTGACCTTGTTGGGCTATGTGCCCTTTGGCGAGATTGCTACCCGTGCCGTGCTTTATGCCTGGTTGATGACCTGCGCCCCCATGGGCCTGGTGCTGATCTTCAATCTCTGTTTTGGTTTGTACCCGCACAAGGTGTTGCGCCGTGAACTGGCAGCGCGTTTGCGTTTGTCGGCCCAGGGTTTGATGGGGCAGGCAGATACGCAGGATTTGTGGGACGAACTGGCTTTGGGGGTCAGTGCACAACAGAAGCGACTGGGCTGGATACGGCTGTTTCATTTGCGGCCTGCACAAGAGCAGGCAGAACTGGATCAGGCCATCTTGAATACCTACCGAGCCTTGCTGGCGGTTGCCGTCTTGCGCGATCAGCATCTGGACAATGAGCAGGCCACAGCATTTGCCCAGATGTGCGAACGCAGCGCACAGGATATTGAACAAGGGCGTTTGCCGCAGATGAATGATCTGCCCGAGCTGTCAGCCTCCAGTTCTTTGGCCGAACAAGATTTGCGCGATGCCTTGCTGGCCTTGTCGGGGGCGGTGTCTATTGGCAAAGCGGATCCGGAACATGGCTCCTTCATGGTGCCCGACGCCTTTAGTAATCCTGTTTATCAGCACCATGCCTTGAAGGCGACGGCAGCTGCAGTGCTTTGTTATCTGATCTATAGCGCGGCAGACTGGCAGGGCATTCATACTGCCATGATTACCTGCTACGTGGCCGCTTTGGGCTCTACTGGGGAAACCGTACACAAGCTGACCTTGCGGATTGTGGGCTGTTTGCTGGGGGCGGCGCTGGGCTTTATCACCATCTTGTTTGTGATGCCGCATCTGCTGGATATTGGCGGCTTGATGGTTGTGGTATTCCTGGTGTCCCTGTTAGGGGCCTGGGTATTTTATGGCCCGGAACGTATCTCGTATGCCGGCATTCAAATTGCCTTTGCCTTTTATCTGGTGACCTTGCAGGGCTTTGGTCCCAGCTTTGATCTGGATTCGGCCCGTGATCGGGTGATCGGTATTTTGCTGGGCAATGCGGTGATGTACGTGATGTTTACCCAGATCTGGCCTGTCAGTATTGCAGGTTCGGTACGTCAGCGTTTGGCCAAGGCTTCTGACAGTTTGAGCGGCCTGGGCAGCTTATGGCAGGAACGTCCTGCCCAGGCGGTGCAGCAGTCAGCCAGCGTTGCGCAGGAGCTGTCGGCGGCCAAATATGGATTGGCTCTGATGCACTTGGAACCAGAGCGTTTGCGACCCGACCAGCAGCAGGCCCAGGATATGCAACGTCAATGGCAGCAGTTGCGCCAGCAGTTCATCGGCCAAGCCTATATGCCTGTATCTCGCCACCGAAGCGATTGATAACCCTCATTACCTAGAGGTGATTTTCCCGTCCTTGACGGCTCGTAGAATGGGCCTCACTTCCCATTATCGGGATCAAAAGAAGCGCCGCAAAGGCCTCGGTTCGGTCGGAGACACCCCCGCATACCTACTTCTTTCTGCCTATGTCTGCACCTTGTTGCGGGCAGGGCAGGACTCGTCTTTGCTCGGCGTTTTCTTTGATTCAGCGTGTGAGAAGTCTCTTGCCCCCTTTGGGGCTGGAACTGTCCATTACTGATTCCTGATGACGGCAACGTACCGTTTCAGACATCACAATACTGATAAAGGAGCATGAAGTATGGCTGAGCAAGAATCCGCATTGCGGCCAGGGCAGGAGGCCCTGGTCCCTCCGGTTGCTGGCGGTTGGTTGCAGAAACATTTTGCCTATACAGAGCGCGGCAGTTCTCTGCGTCAGGAGGTCTTGGCAGGGCTGACGACATTCCTGGCAATGGTTTATTCCGTATTTGTCGTACCGTCCATGCTGGGCAAGGCGGGCTTTGATACCTCGTCGGTCTTTGTGGCCGTGTGTCTGACCAGCGCTTTTGGCTCCCTGCTGATGGGGCTGTGGGCGAATCTGCCCATTGCGGTGGGCTGTGCCTTGTCCTTGACTGCGTTCTTGGCTTTTGACTTGGTGCTGGGTCAGCAACTCAGCCCGGCCGTCGCCCTGGGTGCCGTGTTCCTGATGGGCCTGATCTTTACCCTGATTTCCGCTACCGGGATTCGTACCTGGATTCTGCGCAATTTGCCCCTGGGCATCGCGCATGGCACGGGTATTGGAATTGGCCTGTTCTTGTTGATGATCGCTTCCAACGAGGTAGGTCTGGTGACCCGTAATACGGGCGCAGGTCTGCCGGTTGCTCTGGGGGACGTCACGTCCATGCCGGTCTGGTTGAGTGTGCTGGGTCTGGCAGCGATTTTTGGCCTGGAGCGCCGTCGTGTCACGGGCGGTATCTTGCTGGTGATCTTGGGTCTGTCGGCGGTAGGCCTGATCTTCGATCCCAATGTGCGCTTTACTGGCCTGTTTGCCATGCCTAGCTTGCTGGGCGAGAACTCCTTGATCGGTGCCATGGACATAGGCGGGGCCTTGAATGCGGTCGTCCTGCCCAGTGTGCTGGCTCTGGTGATGACAGCCGTGTTTGATGCGACCGGCACGATTCGTGCGGTCGCGGGCAATGCCGGGCAATTGGACAAGGATGGCCAGATCATCAATGGCAGCCGCGCCCTGACGACGGACTCGCTCAGCTCTTTGGTGTCTGCCAGCTTGGGGGCTTCGCCTGCCGCCGCCTACATTGAATCTGCTGCCGGCACAGCCGCCGGGGGACGTACCGGTCTGACCGCGGTGGTGGTTGGCCTGGGTTTCCTGATGCTGATCTTCCTGTCGCCTTTGGCCGGTCTGGTGCCTTCCTATGCGACTGCGCCTGCCTTGATGTATGTGGGCTTGCTCATGCTGGGCGGCGTGCGTCATCTGAATACCGAAGATACGGTCGACACCATGGCGGGTCTGGTGTGCGCCGTGTTTATCGTGCTGACCGTCAATATCGTCACAGGCATCATGCTGGGCTTTTGCACGCTGGTGCTGGGTCGCCTGTTCTCGGGTGAACTGCGTCGCCTGAATGTGGGCACGGTTCTGATTGCCATTGCCCTGGTTGTTTTCTACCTGGGTGGCTGGGCCTTATAAAGCAGGGCTTGGGAAGGGCTGGTGTTCCCCTTTACACTAGCCCTTTTTCTGAAAACCAAAGGGGTACCTGTGCTGGTCGCATTTGATTTTGATGGCACGATTACAGACCGGGACAGCTTGCAGGACTTTATACGTCGCATGCGAGGCTGGCCGGTCTGTATTCGTGCCTATTTAGCTTGCGTGCCTCGCGTCCTGGTCTGGGATCGCGGTCCGCAGCGTCGTCAGGCGATCAAGCATCGTTTTCTACGCAGTGCCTTGGGTGGTTTGAGCCGGGAGCAGGTTCAGGCTTTAGCCGACACCTATGTGCGGGACTATGTGCCGCAGATTATCCGCCCGGAAATGATGGAACGAGTCCGTGCCCATCGAGAGCGGGGAGATACGATGGTGCTGGTCAGTGCCTCGCCGTCCATTTATTTACAGCCCTGGGCGCAAGCACAGGGAATGGCTCAGGTGCTGGCGACAGAGTTGGCCTTTGATGATCAACAAGGTTGTGTGGGCATGGCCAGCGCCAATTGCTGGGGGCAGGAGAAGGTGAATCGCTTGCAGGCGTGGCTGGGCGATAAACCCGTGGAGCTGGATATGGCCTATGGTGATAGCCCCGGTGATGCGCAGATGCTGGCCCATACGCGTCAGCCCTGGCTGCGGGGAAGGGATGCCGCTCTGCCAGCGCTGGAAGTCCGATAGTCGATTGTAGGGTTTGCTCTGTACCGCTTGAGTTGCAGGCTTGGCAGCCTGGTGGCAGATCTACAGTCCAGGGCGGGAGATCAAGATAGCATAATGCCCGACCAGAAGCAGATTCTGGTCGGGCATTTTTTCGGAGTGATTTGCAGTGATTTGGTCAGCGGAGATCAATCCCGACGCAGGGGTTTGATCCTGGCCGATGGTTTAGTTCTGATTGCGCTTGATTGCCATACCAATCAACAAGCTGGCCCAACCTTGGGTCAGCAAATCAATACCCAGTATCAGGCCCAGAATCCATACGCTATTGCCGGGCCAGCCTGCGGCAATGATCAAACCGGCTGCCAGTGTAATCAGGCCGGAAAAGGCCATCCAACCGCCACCTGCCTGGGCCCGGTTCTGAAACCAGATCCAGAGTCGGAATGCGCCGGAAGCAATCAGGAAGGCACCAAAAATCAGGGTCAGGACGGTGGCACCTACCAAGGGGTTGCTGATGGCAATCAAACCGGCGAACAAGTACAAAATGCCGCTCAAGCTCCAGAACAGAAAGCCGCGCCAGCCTTTGGAACTCCATGCATGAGCCAGATGCAGCACGCCGCCTATGGTCATCAGGATGCCGACGTACACCACGCTGGCAACCGTGGCGCCAACCACGTAGATCAAGGCGATCAGACCCAGAATAATCAGGGCGATGCCCAGACCAATAAACCATCCTGGTTTCAAGGGCAGTTGACGTAGCAACTCAGAGCGATTGTTGTCATGTGGACTTAGAGCCATCTATGTACTCCTTGCAAGGTTAAACCGACGCTACGGTCTTAACTTTACTCCAGACCCGTGCAAGGGCCTAGTGATATGCAAAGAGCCTGCTGCAGAAACACGAAGGCCCTACCGTTGCGGTAGGGCCTATGGGCCGCTCTGGCGGCGGTGAACTGTCATGATGACAGTTTGGGAAAGCTGTGTTTCAGACAGCTTACTGACACTATGTCAGTGGTTTCAATGTACGTTAGCTAATCAAAACCAGCCAATTATGGAAAACCCGGAAGTCTGAAACAAAGCCCTTCAAACCGGTAAAACAGGCAGTTTGAAGGGGTGGGAACAGGGCCTTAGTGGCCGTGTGCGCCCTGGTGACCCTGGCCAGCCTTGGTGTTCAAAGCACGGACCGGAGCGCTGATTTTCAGCTCTTCCTTTTGACCGGCGGCACTCTGGATTTCCAGGGTGAGATCCACGGAACTGCCCGCCTCAACCTGTTTGTCCAGACCCAGCAGCATGATGTGGTAGCCGCCGGGTTTCAGTTCCACAGCCTTGCCAGCGGGCAGGTCGAGTTTTTCAACCTGGCGCATGCGCATGACTTCGTTTTCCATCGCCATTTCGTGTACCTCTACCTGTTTGCTCAAGCTGCTGCTGGCGCCCAGCAATTGGGCGTTCTCGGTAGATTGCAGCACCATGAAGGCGCCGGTGGCTTGCTGGCCGGGAACCGTGGCGCGAACCCAGGGATCGGTAACGGTGACTTCGGCCTGGGCCAGGGTGGGCAGGTTCAGCAAGGCGGCCAGGGAAAAAAGAGAGCGAGCAATAGTACGTTTCATGTTGGTAATCCTGTTGGGGTTCACTTGCTCAGAGCCAGTACCTGGCGGATATCAGCCACGGCTTCTTCAGCCGTTTGCGTATGACGCAGGGCGATCTGCAACTTGCCTCGTGTGTCATACACATAGGTCAAGGCGCTGTGGTCCATGGTGTAGCTGGAGCCGGTAGGAACCTTTTGATAGAAGACTTTGAAGTCGCTGGCGGTTTTGGCCAGCTCTTCCTCGGTGGGGCGCAGGGCCACGAAACTGGGGTCGAAAGCCTGCATGTAGGCCCGCAGCAGTTCGGGCGTGTCGCGCTCCGGGTCAATGGAGATAAACAAGACTTGCAGCTTGTCGCCATCCTCGCCCAACTGTTCCTTGATGTCGACGGCACGAGTCAGGGCTGTCGGGCAGACGTCGGGGCATTGGGTAAAACCAAAGAAGATCAGCACGATCTTGCCGCGATAGTCGGCCATGGTGCGACGTTGGCCTTCGGTATCCAGCAAGCTGAAATCCTTGGCAAAGTCGGCACTGCTCATGTCTACACCTTCCAGATTACGAAAGGCGGGCTGCTTGGGGGCCTTGTCGCCGCAGGCGCTCAGGACCAGAGGAGTCGCCAGCATGGCAAGCAGGAGCTGGCGGCGTGAGAAGGAGGCGTTCATAGAAATATCCCGCTAATTGACAACATAAGGTGGCTGCGCCGGGCAGCCGAGGCTGGTCAGGAAACGAGCGTGGAGGGGGGACCGCGCGCACTCAGGGGCGGGCCCGTCAGGGGAAGAACGGGAGCCGCCGCCTGTTGGGCAGTGTCCCAGGTATGTCGTGGTGTAGGTGTCAGATTCCAGGCAGGGCTGGGATCATCATTCAGGGCTTTTTGCGCCTGGGCCTGGGCGAACAGACAGGCGGCATGCAGGCTGTGTTGCTCGTCGTGCTTTGGGCCGCCAGGTAGCTGGCTGCTCCATTGCGCCAGGAAAGGGTCGCCCTGAACGCACAGGCTGAGCGCGGCTGCATTGGCCGGGTCGGCGCTGGGCATGTAGCCGTTGGGGATCAGACCACGCAAAAGCAGGGCGCAGATTGCCAGCACCAGTAAAAACCGGCTGCGAGTACCTGAGGTGGGGAATGCGCAGTGCCTGATCATGATCAGAGCATTCTAGTACAGATGGAAATCAGTTTGCCCAGATTCTGTGGCACAGTAGACGCCTATCATCAAGGAGCTTGATATGCGACAGATTTATGGGGTGCTGAGCGCCTTGGTCATGGTGCTGGGGCTGGCGGCGTGTTCAACACCGGATCGCTCTGCAGACAGCAGCTGGAGTCGACCTTCCGGCGTTGAAATCTATGGGGAAATGGATGCAGGGGTAGGGACGGTGCGGCAGTCCCGCTAGGGAGACTGCCGCATGCCGCGTCAGGCCAGGGCTTGGCCTGCGCTATCAGCTGCGTCCTGTTTTTTCATGATTTCTTCAGGATCAGCTTCATCATTCAAGTGCGACAAGGCTTTGCTCAGGCTATAGGCCGGTTCAAAGGAGTCGGGGTTGGCCATAGGCCAGCCCACACGGAAAATCGTTTGACGATAGTGGCCGCGCAAGAGTTCGCCTTTTTTCAGATCCGGGAACAGAGCCGACATCACGCGCACTTCGCCGTTGCTGATACGGCGGGCAATATGGTGGGGACGTAACTGGTCCGGATGTTCCAGACCCGCCGCACCCAATAGTTCAGCCAGGGCTTTGAGCGTATTGCCATGGAAGCTGGCCACGCGCAGGGATTTGTCATCAACCACCAGGGCTTTTTGACGCTGCGGATCTTGTGTCGCCACGCCAGTGGGGCACTTGTCGGTATGACAGGCCTGGGCCTGAATGCAACCCACGGCAAACATGAAACCACGCGCGCTATTGCACCAGTCAGCACCCAGGGCCATGATGCGGGCCATATCAAAGGCGCTGATGATCTTGCCCGAGGCACCCAGGCGGATTTGTTCGCGCAAACCGATACCCACCAGCGTGTTATGAACCAGGCGCAGAGCCTCGCGCAAGGGGGTGCCGACGTGGTCAATGAACTCCACGGGGGAGGCACCGGTACCGCCTTCTGCACCATCGACCACAATAAAGTCCGGTGTGATACCTGTTTTCAGCATGGCTTTGGCAATGGCAAACCATTCCCAGGCATGTCCGATACAGAGTTTGAAGCCCACGGGCTTGCCACCGGACAAGGTACGCAGCTTGGCCACGAATTCCAGCAGCTCTACGGGAGAATGGAAGGCGCTGTGGCTGGGTGGCGAGTTACAGTCCACGCCTTCCGGCACACCGCGTGCCAGGGCAATTTCAGGCGAGACCTTGGTGCCGGGCAAGATGCCGCCGTGGCCAGGTTTGGCCCCTTGCGACAGCTTGATTTCAATCATCTTGATGTGATCCTGAGTGGCTCGTTCGGCAAAGCGTTCGGACGAAAAGTTGCCTTGTTCATCGCGGCAACCAAAGTAGCCCGAGCCAATATTCCAGATCAGATCACCGCCATGACGCAGGTGATAGGTGCTGATGCCGCCTTCGCCCGTGTCATGCGCAAAATTGCCCATCTTGGCACCCTTGTTCAGAGCCAGGATGGCATTGGCCGACAGCGCCCCAAAACTCATGGCCGAAATATTCAGCACCGACAGCGAATAAGGCTGGGTACAGTCCGGCCCACCCACCGTGATACGGAACTGTGAGTCTTTGATGTGCTTGGGCGTCATGGAGTGGTTGATCCACTCGTACCCATTGTTGTAGACCTCCTGGTGAGTACCAAAAGGCTGCTTGTCGACCTGCTGTTTGGCGCGCTGGTACACCAGGGAGCGGTCCGCCCGCGAAAAAGGCAGTTGCTGCTCATCGCCTTCCAGAAAGTACTGGCGAATCTCAGGGCGTATGGCTTCAAAGATAAAGCGCAGATTGCCGATAACCGGATAGTTGCGACGAATGGCGTGACGAGTTTGAGTGATGTCCACCAAGCCCTGAATGCACAGGGCCAGCCCTGGTATCGCCAGCCATAGCCAGCTTGCGCTTCTGAACAAGGAAAGCAGCAAGAAAAAGGCGGTCAGGCCAATGATGATGTAGAAGGCGGTGTAGCGTGTCAGCCACTTTTGCATAAAGACTCCTGCCAAGAAAACGGGGTGACGGGCAGGATTTCGGGTACCTGCCGGTCAGGCTGCCAACATCATAGAACGCTCCCGTACGGTTTGACCATGCCTGGATGGCGATAGTTTATGAAAACTAACAAACAACCACGGAGTGGCTGAAAAAGGGCGGGGCAGGGCGCAAATTGTTTAGCTTTGAAAGGCGTGATGGAAACCAGGGAGGCTGTTGCGGTGCAGCATGAAACAGCGTGTTCCGCCTTGAGGCTTGTGTATGGCGGGCAGGGCCGGAGCTGCCATAAACACGATATTCAGCTAGCTGTAATTGAATAGGTAGGTAAGCTATCTATATAATCATGCTTTAGCCTTTGTTCTGTCTCCTGTCTTTTATGTTTCCCTCATTTTCCTGGATCCAGCTGGATCGACCTGCGCTCCTGCATGGCCTGAATTTGGCCTTGGCAGCGTGGCTGTCGTTCACCATCGCTGTTTTGCTTTCCGTTGATAACCCGTTTTGGGCTGCCATGCCGGTGTGGGTGCTGTCGCAAGCGTATCGGGGGCTGGTGTACGAGCGGGCTTTGTGGCGGATTTTGGGAACGTTGGTGGGGGCCGGTTTGGGATTGGCGTTCCTGCACTTGCCCAATCCTTATCTGCAATTGCTGGGGATGGCCCTGGTGGTGGGGGTGGCCTCGGCCTTGACCCATGTGTTTCGGGGCGCTTTTTCTTACTTGCCCATGCTGGCGGGGATCACGATTGGCGTGGTGGTCTTGCCCTCGGTGCTGGCTCCGGAGGCGTCACTGGATTTGGCCTTGTCGCGAGTGGAGTGCACGCTGATCGGGGTCGTGGTCACTACCTTGCTGTGCTCGCGGACAACGCCGCGCAGTCAGCGCAAAACGTATTACGAGCGCGTACGTGTCCTGGCGGCGGATGCCTTGCGCATCGCTGCTCATGCTTTGGGGCCGTCTTATCAGCAGCCGGATCAAAGCTCGTGGAGCCGTGTTCGCCAGGAGATTGTGGATCTGGATGCCCAAGCCCGTATTCTGGCGGCCGGCTCTCTGGATGCTTATCGACGCCTGCCTTATGTGGATGCGTTTCTGTACGCCGTGATTGAGCTTTTGGCCGCCAGTGCGCTGATTGTCCAGCAAAGGGAGCAGGGCCTCTCGCCTGCCGCGGATTATGCACGCGACTTGCAGGAACAGGCACAACGCTTGCAGGACGGTCTGAGTTTGCGGGTGCTGGGCAAGACAGCCTTGCGGCAAGAGGGGCAGATCAGTCTGGCGCGCTTGCGCCGTGCAATGGGTCAAATACAAAGGGCGGAGCAGGGGTTGTTCGCTGAACGGGTGCAGCCCAGACGGCACCGTTTTCTGACGACGCCTGCTGTTTCGGTGGATTGGCCCTTGGCAATCCGCACAGGCCTGGTCAGTGGCCTGGCCGCTTTCACTGCAGGTGGCATCGCTTACGCTTTGGCCAGCCCCGCGCTGGAGTTGATGGCGATTGGGGTGTGTACGTTCTCCATTATTTTGGGCTCCATGCCGCGTCCGCAATTGATGAGCCGAACCATGTTTACCGGGATTGCCGTGGGCGTGCTGGTAGCCAGCTTTTATCGCTACTTCGTCCAGGCACACCTGGTTGCGGACTGGCAGGTCATTCTGTCCGTGCTTCCTTTTTTGGTGGTCGGCGGTTTGTTACGTGCCAACCGTCCTACGTCGACCTGGGCATTGGACGCGAATATGTGTTTCCAGCTGGCCAGTCAGGCCGGGATGGCGGCGGTCACTTGGCCCATCATCTTGAAGGAGTCCTTGCCTTTGCTGGCGGGCTCCGCGGTCGTGTGCAGTGCTTTCTTTCTTTTACCCCGCCGTACCCATCCCCGTGGCCAAGCTTTGGTCAGACGTGTGGTGCGCGAACTGTATCCCTTGATCAAGCGTTCGCGCCCACGCCTGTTCCGGGTCTGGCGTGCGCGGGTAGCGCGTCAATGGGTGCGTCTCTGGCACTGGATGGGCGAGCAGACCCCTCATGGTTTGCTGTCCTTGATCAACCTGGGCCATGGCGTGGTCGCGCTGAAGCGGCTGGCCAAACGCGGACCGGAGCAGCAAGCCTGTGTGGAGCTGGTCTGTGAGTTGCTGGAAGGGTTTGAGCATCAGCCCGTGGAGTTGGCCCAGCAATTGCTGCGTATCAGCCAATCCTGTACCGACACGGTATTGAGGCAGGCGATCATGGATGTGGCGCAGTCCTTGCAGGGGGCGCAAGCGGTTCTGGTTTATGCTTACCCGCCTGATGCTACGCCGCGCGCTGTGGAGACTTCCTGATGAATCACCAACTTTATGAACGATTTGGCCTGTCCATGATTGTGCTGGCGCGCCTGTATCGTCGTGAACTGGATCAGACGCTGGTGCGTTATGGCGTGTCCGAGGCCACCATCCTGCCGATTCGCTATCTGGCCCAGCTGGGGGAACCCATACGGCAAGGGCAGTTGGCACGCATGATGCGTCTGGAAGGCCCCACCCTGGTGCGCCTGATCGACCAGTTGGAGTCTGGCGGTTTGCTGGAGCGTGTGCCCGACGAGCAGGACAAGCGCGCTCGCCTGTTGTGTCTGACTGAAAAAGGGCGGGACTTTCACGAACGCCTGCTGGAATTGCTGCGCCAATCCCGTGCTCCCCTGTTTGAAGGGATTGCGGACGCAGATATAGAAGCGGCCTTGCGTTGTTTTGACGCGCTGGCCAGCAATCTGGGGCTGGAAGCAACGGATATGTCCAGCCTGTTCGGGGATTGATCAAGTTCCTGGGCGGGGCAGCGTAAGCGCATGTTCCAGATGGTGAGCAGAAAGCAGGGGCTGGTTTCCTGCTTTTTTACTTTATGGTTGAATAAACCGTCCTTGTTTCAGCAATAAGGAGGGTATGCCATGAACGATGTAGATCTTGCACGCTTGGTCAAAATCATGACCGAGGCCCAGCTGACGCTGGCAACCGCAGAATCCTGCACGGCAGGGTTGATTGCGTCCACGCTGGCTGACCAAGCGGGGGCGGCAGCTGTACTGGACTGTGCTTTTGTGACGTATTCTCCGCAGGCCAAGTATCGCTGCCTGGGCGTCGATCAGCGGGTGCTGGCGGAAAACAATCTGTGCAGTGAGGCAGTGGCGCGGGCCATGGCCAAAGGAGCCGCAGAATTGACCCCGGCCAATTTGATCATTGCCAATACGGGGGTGGCTGACGATATTGCAGAGCCGCAGATTCCGGCCGGCACGCAATGTTTTGCCTGGCTGTTCAAGCCACAGGATAAATTTGATCCTTTGGTCGTCTATACGGAAACGATTGTTTTCGATGGCACGCGGGATGAAATCCGCCAGCAAAGTGCGAATCATGCCTTGCTGCGCATCGAGCATTGGTTGCGGCTGGTTAAACAAGAACGCCAGGGTGTGACCCCTGGCGTTTGATACCGCTAACTGGACAAGCTAAGCCTGTAAAGGCTTAGTTTTCCAGGTATTTGCGCCAGACGCGTGGCAGGATACCGCCATGACGCCAGTATTCCATGTCCTCGACCGTATCCAGACGCACAATCACCGGCACGGACTGGGTGCTGCCATCCAGGCGATGGATGATCAGCTCGGCCTGCGAGCGTACACCCAGGTTTTCTTCCAGGCCCTTCACATCAAAGGTTTCGGTGCCGTCCAGTCCCAGGGTATCGGCATTGGTGCCGTCCTGGAACTGCAAGGGCAGCACACCCATACCGACCAGGTTGGTGCGGTGGATACGCTCGAAACCTTCGGCAACCACCGCCTTCACGCCCAGCAGAGCAGGGCCTTTTGCGGCGGAGTCGCGGGAAGAACCGCAACCGTAGTTCTTGCCAGCAATCACCAGCAAGGGAACCTGACGCTCCTGATAGGTCTGGGCCGCTTCAAAAATACGCATCACTTCGCCTTCCGGCATCACCTTGGTGACGCCGCCTTCCACGCCGGGAACAATCTTGTTGCGCAGACGGATGTTGGCGAAGGTCGCACGTTTGACCACTTCGTGGTTGGCACGGCGCGTGGTGTAGTTGTTGAAGTCTTTTTGTTCCACACCCTTGGACAGCAGGAAGTCAGCAGCAGGCGTACCCAGGCTGATCGAACCCGATGGCGAGATGTGGTCGGTGGTGATGGAGTCACCCAGAATCGCCAGCGGACGCATGCCGCGCAGGTTGGACACGGGAGCCGGTTCGCGCTGCAAGCCGTCAAAGTAAGGCGGTTTGCGGATGTAGGTGCTGTCGGCTTCCCATGGGTAGTGGCCACCATTGCTTTCGCGGGCCAGGGCATCCCAGGGTTCGCCACCGTCGTACAGCTCGGCATAGCGTTCGATGAACAGGTCACGGTCGTAAGCGCCGTGGATAGCTTCTTGTACTTCTGCCGATTTGGGCCAGATGTCGCTCAGGTAGACGTCTTTGCCGTCCTGATCCTTGCCCAGCGGGTCGCGGGTCAGGTCCACATTCAGGTTGCCGGCCAGGGCGTAGGCCACAACCAGGGCGGGCGATGCCAGGTAAGCAGCGCGCACGTTGGCGTGGATACGGCCTTCAAAGTTACGGTTACCCGACAGTACGGCGGTGGCAATCAGCTTTTCGGATTCAATCGCGTTGACGATATTGGCAGGCAGTGGGCCCGAGCCGCCGTTACACGTGGTGCAACCAAAGCCGGCAATGTTAAAGCCCAGCACGTCCAGGTCGTCTTGCAGTTGAGCGCGCTCCAGCACGTCAGCTGTTACTTGGCTGCCAGGCACCAGCGAGGTCTTGACCCAGGGCTTGCTGCGTAAACCACGAGCCACGGCGTTACGGGCCAGCAGACCGGCGGCCATCATATTGGCGGGGTTAGCGGTATTGGTACAGGAAGTAATGGCGGCAATGACCACATCGCCATCATTCAGCACAAAGTCCTCGCCTTCCACGGGTACGGCACGTTGCGGGTCGTAAGGACGGCCAGCAATTTTCTGGTGATGGGCGGGGAAGGACTGGGCAGCGGTGTCCAGATCCAGGTGATCTTCAGGATTGCTGGGGCCAGCCAGGCTAGGTTTGATGCTGCTCAGGTCCAGTTTCAGCACGGTGTCGTAAACAGGAGCGGGAGCGGCCGGGTCGCGCCACAGTTTTTGAACCTTGCTGTATTGCTCGACCAGATCAATCTGTTCTTGTGGACGGCCTGTCATGTGCATGTAGTGCAGGGCAGCGTCGTCGATGGGGAAGAACACCGCGGTTGCGCCGTACTCTGGTGCCATATTGGCGATCATGCCACGGTCGCCCAGGGAAAGCTCGTCCACGCTGGGGCCAAAAAATTCGACAAACTTGCCCACCACGCCCAGTTCGCGCAGTTTTTGCGTAATGACCAGAACCAGGTCGGTAGGCAGCACGCCGTCATTGAGCTTGCCAGTCAGCTCGATACCCACCACGGCAGGCAGGGCGATGGCGACGGGCAGACCTACCATCACGGCTTCGGCTTCAATACCTCCGACACCCCAGCCCAGAATGCCCAGGCCGTTAACCATAGGCGTGTGGCTGTCGGTCCCGACACAGCTGTCGGGGTAGACCAGATCCACGTCCTTGCCTTCTTCAGTCCATACAACCTGACCAATATGCTCGATGTGCAATTGGTGCATGATGCCTTTGCCGGGCGGTACGACTTTCACGCCATCAAAGTTGCTGGAACACCAGCGCAGGAAGGCAAAGCGCTCGCCGTTACGTTGGTATTCACGTGCCAGGTTGATGTCGGCTGCCTTGGGGTTGGCCCAGCTGTCCACTTGCAGGGAGTGGTCAATAATTACGTCGATAGGGACTTGAGGGCGCACGCGGCTGGCGTCGCCACCGGCTGCTTGTACGCCTTCGCGCAAGGCGGCCATGTCCAGCAGCATCACCAAACCCAGAATGTCCTGACCAAAGACGCGGGCAGGGTAGAAGGTGATGCCGTCGCCCACCTTGCGCTGGAGCAGGGAGTCAATTTCCTGATCCACGTCGGCGTGACGCACGGCCTTTTGACGACAGAGGTTTTCCAGCAGAACGCGCAGCGAGTACGGCAGCTTTTCAATACCGGGGATGTCGGCGATAGGAACGTAACGTACGGAACGTCCGTTCAGGGACAGCGTTTCTAGGGCAAGAGACTGAGACATGGCAAACGATTCATCCGTAATAAGAAGCCAGGAAAGCGGGGCCAACCTGAGCAAGAATAATCAATAAAATTATGCGTCTGGAGCCTTGATAAAACAATTAAATTGTATTTTGTTTGTATATAATACAATAAAACGATCCGGGATCGCTTCGATTTTTAGGAATGTCGGCATGAAAAGCCAATCCAATTCTTTGCATGTCACCTTGGCACATCGCCTGCTGGACTACGTGCGGGCAGGGCATTTGCAGGCCGGGCATCATTTGACGGAACAATCGCTGGCCGAGGCGCTGGGTGCGTCGCGCTCGCCCATACGCGGCGCACTGGCCTATCTGGCGGAAAAAGGCATTGTGGGCGCACAGCCGCCCCGACGTGGCTTATATCTGTTGAAAGGGGCCGACCAGCTTGGTGTGATCGAAGAAGAACTGGGTACCAGCCAGGACGACCAGATCTATCTGCAACTGGCCCGCGACAAGCTATCTGGTATTTGGGGTGACACCTTGTCGGAAAACGACGCCATGCGCCGCTATGGCCTGACACGCGAGCGTGTACGCCGCATTCTGGCTCGTGCTGCCAATGAAGGTTGGATGGAACAGCGCGCCAGCAAAGGCTGGTCTTTCCTGCCCATGATTGACGGCCCTCAGGCTTGCGAAGAAAGCTATACCTTGCGCCAGATGCTGGAACCAGCGGCCATGCTGCTGCCGGGCTTCGCCATTGACTCCACTGTCTTGCGCCGGGTGCGTTTGCAGCAGCAGGCCTTGGCCGACGGGGGCTGGCGTCATGCCGGACACGCGGAAATGTATCAGGCCAATGCCACCTTCCATGAAGCCTTGGCCTCCTTGTCCGGTAACCGCTTTATCGCCCAGACCGTGACACGCCAGAACCAGTTGCGGCGCTTGCTGGAATATCAGGAAACCCTGGATCGGGAACGTATTCGTCGCCAATGCCTGGAGCATCTGGCAATTCTGGATTTGCTGGAAAAGGGCGAACGCGCTCAGGCCTCCGCCCTGCTGGCCCGCCATCTGGGCAATGCCAGTGAAGAGAAAGTACAGCAGCTGGAGCGGCAGCAGCAGCAACGCAGCGGCCAGCCCGGCGCTTTTAGTGAATCGATGGTCTCTCACGCCGAACCCATGGAGGAGACGGCGCAATTTTCTTTAATGGCGCAAGCCAAGAACCAGGAATAACGTGATGAAGCAAAAATCCCTTCCCGCCGTGTTCATGCGTGGTGGCACCAGCAAAGCCTTGATGCTCAATATTGCAGACCTGCCTGCCGAGCGCGACGACTGGACGCCTCTGTTTTCCGCTGCCATGGGTACGCCGGACCCTTACGGTCGCCAACTGGACGGCATGGGCGGTGGTGTTTCTTCCTTGTCCAAGGTTTGTATTATCGGCCCGTCCAACCATCCGGACGCGGACGTGGACTATACCTTTGCGCAAGTAGCCATCAAGGAAGAGAAGGTGGATTACCGTGGCAACTGCGGCAATATGAGCTCGGCCGTCGGCCCTTACGCAGTAGAGCAGGGCATGGTCAAGGTTGAGGATGGCGAAGCGTGCGTACGCATTCTGAATACCAACACCAACAAGATCATTCACGCCCACTTCACGGTTGAAGATGGTCAGCCCCGGTACGACGGTGATCTGTCCATTCCCGGCGTAGGCGGCACGGGCTCGCCTATCCGTCTGGACTTTGTGGAACCAGGTGGTGCCTCTACTGGTTCCTTGCTGCCTAGTGGTGAATTGACCGAGTGGCTGGATGTGCCTGGCGTAGGCCGTATCGAGGTGTCGCTGGTGGACGCGGCCAACGCAGCCGTTTTTGTACGCGCTGCTGATGTAGGCCTGACCGGTTTGGAACTACCCGACTGGCTGGAAGCGCACCACGAAGTGCTGGAGCGTCTGGACGCAATTCGTGTGCAGGCGTCGGTACGCATGGGCATTGCTCCCGATGTGGAAGCCGCACGTCAGATTCGCATCGTGCCCTTTGTTTGCATCGTGTCGCCGGCTCAGGACAATCCGACCTTGTCTGGCGACGTGGTTCCTGCCAAAGAGATTGATCTGGTTGCCCGCGTGATTTCCAATGGCCAGCCGCACCGCGCCTTGCCCTTGACGATCTCGCTGTGCACCGCTGTGGCTGCTCGTTTGACGGGCAGCCTGCCTTCGCAATGTCTGTCTGACTCGGTTGCCCCTCAAGGTCCACTGCGTCTGGGCATGCCTTCCGGTGTGCTGACAGTGGGCGCGGAAGTGGAAAAGAAAGACGGCCAGTGGTTTGCCAAGGCCGGTTCTTTCTATCGTACGGCGCGTCGCCTGTTTGATGGCCGTGTGTGGGTTCCTGGCAAAGCCTTGAAGGACTAATCCACGATACGCAAGTCTTGCGAGGGGGAACGCCCGAAGCGGGACTTGTAGTCTGCACAGAAGCGGCCGAAATGGTTGAACCCGCAGCGCAAGGCAATCTCGCTGACCTGGGTACCCGGCACAGCATGTCGAATGGCTTGCTGGGCCGCTTCCAGACGAATCTGTTTCAAGAACTGCATGGGGCTCAACCCCCGTTCGTTGCGAAAGGCCAAGGTCAGGCTGCGCACACTGGCGCAGGCCGCGGTGGCAATCTGCTCCAGCGTCAGGGCCTCGTCCAGGCTGGCCCGCATGAAATCCTCCGCTCTTTGTACCCGGCGTGAACTGGCCGGGCGCACGCTTTGCTGCAATTGCTGGCTGTAGTTACCCGGCTGGGTATGAAACAGATGCAGCAAAAGATTGTCCTCGGCCTGACGCGACCACTGGTCCATTTCGGGCGGCAAATGCCCACCGTACGCCAGCAAGCTGCCAATCTGGTGCTGCCAGGCGCAGCCGTGCGGCGAATCCAGAGACATGCCAGCGGCAAATTCAATGGGCCGATCCAGGCTCAAGCCCAAGGTCTGACGGGCCACTTCTTCCAGCCGGTGGCGCGGAATCTTCACTAAAAACTGTTCACAGCCCTGTTCCCAATCCAGTTCAACCTGCAGGGAAGGGGAGATCACGCTGGCGATTTTAGGGTTGGCCTGGACATACTCCCGACCAACCCGAATACAGGAGCGTCCCTGTATAGGCACCTGAAACAGCAGGAAATCCTCCAGAATCCCCGGCGACACCTGCACCGCCGCGCCATATTTCAGCAAGACAAAGGAAAAGCTGTGGCTGCTGGCATAGCGCAGGGAAGCATCGACCGGGCCGTCATTCCAGGTCAAGCGGTGCTCGGTTAAAAAACCGGCCGTCTCGCTGCGTGTCTGGTCCGGGCAGCGCGATTCAAAGCGCGGCGCACTGTGTTGCAAGGGGGCCAGCCCTGACATAAACCACGCTTGCATGATGTGTGTCTCCAAATTTTTGCCGGTTCGGGATAAGGCTTGCCATATCTGGATAGCCGCCCATTCTGCGCCGGTCTAATGTATTTCAAACCTAAAACAGTAGTCCTGTCCCGGCACCTTAGCAGATTGGGATACGACTGGGAATTGCTGTATTCACGTAGTCCCTTGGGCCCGTCTTTTCTGGCTTGCAGGACAAGCGCCGCAAAAATCACGGGCGTCAGTGGTACACAGCTTCCGGCGTATTGGGGGTAGTCCAAGGCAGAACTAAAGTCCAGTTTTTTAAAAGACAGAGGACGGAGACAAACATGAAAAAACAAGTGGCGTTCTGTATGAGCACGCTGGCCTTGGCCCTGGCCTGTAGTCCGGCATCCAGTCAGGAAGTATTCAAGGTGGGGCTGCTAACCACCTTGTCTGGCCCTGGTGCAGCCATTGGCGCAGAAATCCGTGATGGTTTCGAGCTGGGCCTGAACCACTCGGGCGGCAAGCTCGGCGGGGTGGATGTAGCCTTGACGGTGCTGGATGATCAGCAAAAACCAATGGAAGGCCGCCAGGCGGTGGACCGTCTGGTCAAGCGCGACAAGGTCGATGTGATTACCGGCATGGCCTTCTCCAATGTACTGCTGCCCGTGATGCCGACGATTTTGAACAGTGACACGGTCTATATTTCCGCCAACACCGGCCCGGCCGATTACGCGGGCGAACGTTGTCACCCCAATTTCTTCAGCGTGTCCTGGCAGAACGAGGATATTCCCGCTGCCATGGGCAAGTACGTGACCGATCAGGCGCACAAGAAAGTCTATTTGATTGCCCCCAACTACCCCGGTGGTCGCGAGTCCATTGAAGGCTTCAAGCGTCTGTTCAAGGGCGAGATTGCCGACGAAGTGTATGTGAAGGTCGGCCAGATGGATTACGCCGCCGAGCTGGCACAAATGCGAGCTTCGGGTGCGGATGCCGTGTTTTTCTTCCTGCCCGGCGGCATGGGCGTGTCTTTTATCAAGCAGCTGATCAACTCGGGCCTGTCCACGCAACTGGCGGTGTATACCCCCGGCTTCTCGGCTGATCAGGACACGATTGCCGCGATTGGCGAGTCCATGAAGGGTATGGCTAATGCCGCCCAGTGGTCGCCCGATCTGGATAACCCGGTCAACAAACGCTTTGTGGCGGATTTTGAAAAGACCTACGGTCGCCTGCCTTCCATGTACGCCTCCCAGGGCTACGACGCCGCCTTGTTGCTGGATGGCGCACTGAAGGCTGACCCCAAGGCCGCTACCGACCGGGAGGCCCTGCGTAAAGCCTTGCGCAGTGCACCGTTCGAGTCTGTACGCGGCGCCTTTGCCTTTAACAACAACCAGTATCCGGTGCAGACCTACTACATGCGTGAAGTGGCCCCGAATGACAAGGGCCAGATGAGCAACAAGATTGTGTCCACCGTATTCGAGCAGTTTCAGGATCATTTTGCACCGCAGTGCAAGATGGAAAAGTCATAAAGAGGGTGCGTCAAGCATCCGGCAGCAAGGAGGTAATGATGAGCTATAGCAACGAACAGCTGTCCGCATTGGTGCGGGGAGACAGCGTACATAAATCGGTCTATACCGACCCCGAGATCTTCCGTCTGGAGATGGAACGCATTTATGGCCGTGCCTGGATCTACATCGGTCACGACAGCCAGGTGCCTAATCCCGGCGACTACCACACCACCTTGTTGGGCGGCCAGGACGTCATCATGGTGCGCGGCAGCGACAAGAAGGTGTACGTGCTCTACAACCGTTGCCCGCACAAGGGCGCGAAAGTAGTGGCCGATGGCTGTGGCAATGCGGGCAAGTTCTTCCGCTGTCCTTACCACGCCTGGACGTTCAAGCTGGACGGTCAGCATCTGGCCGCTCCAATGAAAAACGGCCTGGAAAACACCTGTTTTGATCCCAAGCACCCGGACTTCTCCATGCGCCGTGTGGCTCGTGTGGAAAGCTACCGTGGTTTTGTTTTTGCCTGTCAAAGCGCCCACGGCCCGGACCTGAAAGAGTTTTTGGGCCCCATCATTACCTCTATCGACAATCTGTGCGATCGCTCGCCCGTGGGTGAAGTGGAAGTGGCCGGTGGCAGCTTCAAGGTCTGGCAGCCCTCCAACTGGAAGGTGTTCTACGAGAACCTGCACGACACCATGCACGCCAACGTGACGCACGAGTCGTCCTACGTGGCCGCCCGTGAGCAAGCCGAAGATTACGGCTCCATGCCATTGGAACTGCACATCATGGACGGTAACGGTGAGCCCTACGGTTTCTGGGAAAAGCTGGACCTGTATGCCTTTGATAACGGCCACGGCTATATGGAAGGGATTTTCAATCCCGGTGCCATCGAAACCGACCCGATCACCAAGGCGCACTACGAAACGCTGAAAGAAGCCTACGGTGAAGAAAAAGCCTTGAACATTCTGGGCGAGAACCGTCACAACAGCATTATTTACGGCAGTGGTTCGCCCCACACCGTGTTCCAGCAGTTCCGTGTGATCCGCCCTGTGGCGGTGGACCGCACCCACGTGGAAATCCAGCTGTTCCGCCTGAAGGGCGCACCGGACGATATTTACAAGCGCGGCCTGATGTACGCCAACCTGATCAACTCGCCGTCGTCCAACGTGATGCCGGACGATATCGAAGTCTATGGCCGCTGTCAGGAAGGTAACCAGACCAATGGCGGAGACTGGATCAGCATGCACCGCTATGACGGCACTGACAAGCCTATCGAAGGCGGTATGGTCGCCACCAACGGCACCAGCGAATTGCCCATGCGCAATCAGTTCCGCGCCTGGAAGCATTTCATGACTACCAGTCTGTACGACGCGCCTGCGCAGTCGGAAGACAGTGGTAAAGCCACGGTGCGTTCGGCTTCTGGTGAGCCCATCGCCCCCGCAACACAGGCTTAAGCGGGCTGCTGTCCGAGCCAAGGAGAATTCTTATGTTGTTTGATATTGATTTTGACGTCAGCGTGGATCAGGTCACGCCTGTGAACCTGAGCCTGGAAGCCATCCGTGAAGTGGAGCAGTTCATCTATCACGAAGCTCGTTTGCTGGACGAGCGCCGTTGGCAAGCATGGCTGGATCTGTGGACTGAGGAGGGCATGTACTGGATTCCTCACAGCTACGATCAGGAAAGCCCTTACGAGCACATTTCCCTGTGCTGGGAAAACAAGCTGCTGCGTGAACTGCGTATCCGTCGTCTGGAAAACCACCGCAACTGGTCCCAGCAGCCAATCACACAGTCCTGCCGTGTGCTGGGCAATGTGATGATTGATGGCACTGATCCGGAAGGCTATCTGGTGGTGCGTTCCAGCTTCCACTCCATGGAGTGGCGTGGCAAGGATCCGGTCTACCGTGTGGGCAGCCTGATTCACAAGCTGCAGGCCCAGGAGGGCGGTGGCTGGAAACTGCGCATGAAGCAGGTGAACCTGGTGGATCGTGACGCGGTTCACGGCGCTATTCAGGTGTACATCTAATGTCGGCAGCCCATCACACAGCCTTGCTGGCCCTGCATTATCAAAACGACGTCCTGCACGCCGATGGCCTGATCCGTGTGGGGGTAGAGGCCAATAGCCCCCAGCGTCAGGCCTTGATCGAGGCCGCAGGCCGTTTGCTGGCGCAGGCCCGCGCACAGGGCGTGCCCATTGTGCATGTGCGGGTGGGCTATCGGCCTGACTATGCCGACCTGCTGTGCAATGCGCCGATTCTGCACAATGTGAAACGAATCGGTGCCATGCAGACTGGCAGCTGGGGAGCCCAGTTCTTTGACGGGCTGGCTCCCTTGCCCGATGAGTTTGAAGTTCACCACACGCGTATCAACGCTTTCTTTGGTTCCGCGCTGGAGCCAGTGGTGCGTCGTTTGGGCGTGGAGCGTCTGGTGATTGCCGGTGTGGCTACCCATTCTGTAGTCGAGAGCACAGTGCGCCATGCGGTGGATATGGGCTATGAGGTGGCGGTGGTGGCCAGCGCTTGTGGTGCTCCCCCCGCGACCCATGAGGCCTCCCTGGCCAGCATGAGCCTGATTGCTCATATTGACCGGGACGAAGATTGGGCGACGGTGTTCGGCGCACCAAAAGTAGAGTAGGAGAAGCACATGCAGCAGGACATGAAGGTGAATTTACAAGGTAAGGTCGCCATCGTGACCGGGTCCACGCAAGGGCTGGGGGCAGATATCGCCCTGGCTTTGTGTGCCGCCGGTGCGTGGGTGCTGATCGTGGGTCGCAGTCAGGAAGAAGGCCAGCGTACCGAGGCGCGTTTGCAGGCCGTAGGCAAGGCCCAGTTCATGGCCGCCAATATTTGTGATGATGCGCAACTGGATGCCTGCGTGCAGGCCGCATTGGCACAAACCGGACGCATCGACATTGTGGTGAACAATGCCTGTTCCTACGGGGACGAAGGCCTGGCTTCCAGCCGGGAGCTGTGGCATCAGACGCTGGATGTGAACCTGATCTCCAGCGCGATTCTGGCCCAGAAAGCCACGCCGCATATGGGGCAGGGTGGGGTCATCATCAATATGGGCAGTACAGGTGGCAAATTCGGCGTGGCCGGGCGCGCCCTGTATCCGGCTTCCAAAGCGGCCATCCTGCAATTTACAAAAAGCTTGGCCGTGGAATTGGCTCCCTCGGGGATTCGTGTGCTGACGGTTTCGCCCGCCTGGACTTGGTCGCCATCCGTTGAGCGCATGAGCGGTGGCTCGCGCGAGCTGGCCAATCAGGTAGGGGCACAAGTTCATCCTTTGGGGCGAGTCGGCTCCGGTGAAGAGGTCGCCCAGGTGGTGCTGTTTGCTGTGTCGGGAGCGGCTTCCTGGATGACAGGCATTGATCTGCCCGTCGATGGTGGCTTTTCCGTACTCGGGCCAGAGCAGGGCAAGTCGCCCCGTCACTGGTTTGAACGCTGGCAGGCGCAGTCGTCTGACTCATAAATAGAAAAGTGCGGTAAAAGATGTCCAGGGCTTGTGAACAGCTGTTTCTTGTGGCGTGTTCACAAGCCCTGACCCCGTTCAGGGCAATTTAAAAAAGGTGTGGGATGACAGACTCAACAAATAAAAAATCGTATGCCGTCATTGTGGTGGGCAGTGGCATTAACTCCCTGGTGTGTGCAGCCTTGCTGGCGCAAAAGGGCAAGCAGGTCCTGGTGCTGGAGCGTAACGACCGTGCGGGCGGGTGTATCCGTACCGAGGAGCTGTTTCCGGGCTTTACCCATGAGTTGCTGTCGTCCTGGTACCCCTTGTTCACATCCGGCGCTGCCTATGCCCGTTTGAAAGACGATCTAGCCGCCCAGGGCGTGGAGTTTCTGGAAAACGGCTACACCACCGGCGTAGTGGGCAGCGATGGCAAAGGCCTGGCCCTGCGCCACGATGTGGGCGATTCCATTCAGCGTATCAATGGTCTGCAAGCTGGTGATGGTGATGCCTTTGGTGCCATGTGCAGCCAGTTGTTCGAGCGCGATGCAGGGCTGACCTTCGGCTTGCTGGGCACCGAGCCATACAGCCGTGGCTTGTTGGGTTTGCTGTTCTCGCAATGGCGCAAGCGCCGCATGGACGGCATGGTCCAGTACGGACGCGAGTCCCTGGAATCCTTCCGCCGCTGGGCTGACCGTGAACTGAAAGATGACCGTGTGCGCGGCATGATGGCTCCCTGGGTCTTGCACTCGGGCCTGGGCCCTGACGACGCCTGCTCGGCCTTGATCGGCAAGCTGACCTTTGCGGCTGTGGTGGCCGGTGGCATGCCCGTGGTGAAAGGTGGCGGCCAGAATCTGGTGCGTGCTCTGTGCGCCATTATTGAAAAGGCTGGTGGCCGTATTCAACTGAACACCGAAGTGGAAGAAATTGTGCTGGAAGGACAAAAAGCCCGTGGCGTGCGTGCCGGCGGCCAAGTCTACGAAGCCAGCCATGTGGTGTGCAACGTTACACCGCCACAGCTCTATGGTCGTTTGTTGCCGGGTGCTCCCGCTCAAGTACGTGAACAAGCCAATGCCTACCGTTTTGGCCGTGGCGACATGCAAATTCATCTGGCGTTGGACAGCATGCCTAACTGGAGCGATCCGGAGCTGCTGAAAGTGCCGCTGCTGCACCTGTCCGACAGCCTGGAAGATGTCAGCATGAGTGTGGCTCAAGCCAATAATGGCCTGATCCCTGCCAAGTTCACCGTGGCGATCGGTCAGCCATGCTCGCTGGACCCCAGCCGTGCGCCGGAAGGCAAATGGATACTGTGGATGCAGATGCAGGACATGCCATCCAAATTACGTGGCGATGCTGCTGGCAAGATCGACGTGCCGGAAGACGGCAAATGGACCGAAGAAGTCAGCCAGGCCGTGGCCGAGCGCATCATCGACCAACTGGAAGGCGTCATGCCCGGTTTGCGGCAACAAATCGTGGGCCAGAAAGTGCTGTCGCCAGCCGACCTGGAGTCCATCAACTGCAATCTGGTGGGCGGGGACCCCTACTCGGGCATCTGCTCCCCTGACCAATTCTTCTGGATGCGCCCCTTTGCCGCCAGTAACGGTGCCCGGTCTCACGCCACACCGTACAAGAATGTCTACCACATTGGTGCGTCCACCCATCCAGGCCCAGGTCTGGCGGGAGCGTCCGGATTCATGGTGGCGGAGCAGATTCGTTAATCCTGCTTGTTCCTGGGCCTGAGGCTTGATGCCTGCAGGCAGAATATCCGGCCGGGGTAGGTGTTTTGCACCTGTTCTGGCCGGTTTTTTTGCTTCTTGGCATTCAGCCAGAAGAGGGGATGAGGGGGAGTAAAGGAGCCGGAACCTGAAAAGTGAGCAGTTCGGGGCGTTTATCGCCTAAAAAAACAGGGTTCTCGTGAATACCTCATGCGCCAAGCCCACAATAGTTCGGTATTCTGTGCATGTTTTCTGCTGCCCTGGCGGTTTCATGCTTGGGGCCTCATTGTTTAGCCGGAGTTTTATTGATGCACGCTTTTCGCCGTTCGCGCCTGTGTGCTTTTTTGTCCTTGTGGCTGCTGGCTGTGGTGCTGGCTGTTACCGCTGTCCCTGTGACGGCCGAGACGGTGGCATTGACGCCTGCGCAGGCCAGTGAATCCCTGAATGAGTTGCGTGACACGCTGCAAACTGTCCAGGACCGTTTGCAGAAAAATGATGGCTTGGGCGATTCCGATCTGGTTGCCTTGCGCAATCAGTTGCTGCTGGCGCAAGAGCAGGCTCAGGAAATGAGTGTGCGTCTGGAGCCTGAGCTGTTGAGCGTGACCGCGCGTCTGAATCAGTTGGGGCCTGTGGATGATCCGGCGGGGGAGTCCGAGGACATTGCGCGCCAGCGTGCTCAATTGCAGCAGGCAGTGACCGAGCTGGACGGCATGATCAAGCTGGCCCGTTTGATCGGCGTGGAAACAACACAAGGCCTGGATCAGGTGTCCAAGCAGCGCCGCGTAATTTTCCAGGCGGAATTGGGTCGGCAGTCGCAGTCCGTGTTGACACCGCGCTTCTGGCGCAATGTGTCGCGCGATTTGCCCGGTGATCTGGCCAGGGTTGAACGCATGCGCAAGGATCTGGCTCAGCGGGTAATCGATTTGCCCGCTTATGTGCTGTGGTCGGCAGGAGCCTTGGCTCTGGTCTTGCTGGCTTTGTCGGTCTGGGCGGTACGGGGGCTGGAGCGTTTTACCATCAACCACACCAAGCCCTCGCGCTTGCGACGCTCTTTTTATGCGACGGCTTTGATTGTGCTTTACAGCCTGACGCCCGGTTTGTTGGCATCGGTGGCGGCAGGGTTGTTTTACTGGAACGGCAATCTGGCTCCGGATCTGTCCAGCTTTGTGTCCAAGTCCGTATTCGCCTTGTATCTGGGTGGCTTTGTGACCGGGATGGGCCGTGTGCTTTTGTCGGCGCAGCGTCCTAGCTGGCGCTTGCCTCCCATTCCCAGCAATGTGGCTTTGAAGCTGGCATGGTTGCCCATTGCTCTGGGCATCATGGTGGCCTTGACCTGGATGTCGCAGCAGTTGCTGGGCCTGATCAATGCCACGCTCAGCACTACCTTGCTGGTCAACAGTTTTAACACGCTGACACTGAGCATCTTTATTGCCATTGCAGCCTGGAACTTGAGCCAGGGACGGGATAAGACCCCCGTTCCAGAAGGTGGCGAGGACCCGCAGAAAACGGCTCCGGTTCAGCAGGGGGCGACCTGGTTACGCGCCATTCCTATCACCCTGGGTGTGGTCATTGGGCTGGGGATGATTGCCTTCTTGCTGGGCTACATCGCCTTGAGCAGTCTGATTGTGCAAGAGGTGTTGTGGCTGAGTCTGGTGATTTGCACCTGCTATGTCCTGGTCGCGCTGATTGCGGATATCGGTCAAAGCCTCTTGCTGCAATTTAAAGAGAAGCGCGCCGCTAATGAATGGACCAGTACGCAATTGCGTGGCAGCAGCCAGATCGTGATCGTGCTGTCCGGAGCCTTGCGTTTATGCCTGATTATTACGGCGATTACCCTGGTCTTGCTGCCTTTTGGGGAAGACCCCACGCAGTGGCTGCAGCGTCGTTTGGGCTTTTTGGTTAAAGGTTTTTCTTTAGGTCAGGTTCAGTTAAAACCCAGCTCGGTCCTGCTGGCCGTACTGATTCTGGTGCTGGGCATTTTGTTCGTTAAAGCCTTGCAGCGCTGGGTTGCCAACCAGCTTTTACCCGCCACGCGTATCGATCCGGGTATGCGAGTGTCTACTGCTAATCTGTTCAGCTATGTGGGCTACTTTATTGTGGTGGCTACGGCGATTTCGTCTCTCGGAATCGGTCTGGAGCGCATGGCCTGGGTGATTTCAGCCTTGTCGGTGGGTATCGGTTTTGGCTTGCAAGCGGTGGTGCAGAACTTTGTATCGGGGCTGATTCTGTTGGCCGAACGTCCCATCAAAATTGGGGACTGGGTCAGCCTGAACGGGGTAGAGGGCAATGTACGCAAGATCAATGCCCGTGCCACGGAAATTGAAATGTTCGACCGCTCCACCTTGATCGTGCCGAACTCCGAATTCATCACCAAAACCGTGCGTAATGTGACCTTGAGCAATCCCTTGGGGGTAGTGAAGGTCAAGATCAATATGCCTATCGACACAGACGCTAAACGGGTACGTTCTATCATGCTGGATGTGATGCAGAACTACAGCGACGTGCTGGCCGACCCGGCGCCGGATGTGACGCTGGATGGCTTTGATGCCAACGGCTTGCAGTTCACGGCGACCTGCTATGTAAGCTCGCCTCGCATTGGCAGCCGGGTACGCAGTGTCCTGATGTTCGATATTCTGGATGAATTACGCAAGGAAGGTCTGGCGTTGCACCATACTCAGACCATGACGGTGTTGCCCAATACACCGGTCGCCAGCCAGAATGAAAGCGGCAACCCCTTGCTGAATGATTGAACCTCGATAAAAACAACAGGCAGGCCCCAGGGAGACAACAGCCATGAAGACGCTACGACTAGGTGTGCAGGTCTTGCTCTTGTTTCTGGCTCTGCTGGGGGCCTGGCCACAGGCACAGGCACAAGCCTTGTCCGAGGTAGAGCAAGAGCGTGAGATGATTCGAGAGCTGCAGCAGGCCCAGGATGAAATCCGCCTGATGCAGTACCGCCTGGAAGGCAACCAGGTATCGATACGGCCCGAGCGCAGCTACGAGGAAGATCAAAAGCTGGTGCGAACGCAGGAGCTGTCCGGACGGGTGGTGCAGTCTCTGGAGCGGCGCAGCCGCCTGTTGAAGGCACGTTTGCAGGAGCTGGGCGAAGATTCGGGCGATGAGGCCGAGCAGCTCATCGTTCATAACGAACGCATGCAATTGCGCCGTGCCGATGCTGCCTTGCGGGCTGATCTGCGCGTAGCGCGTCTGGTGCAGGTGGAGGCGCAACAAGCCCGTCAGTTGCTGCGAGAGGCGACGGTGCGCTATGAGAAAGCGAAGCGTTGGCGACGCAATGCCTCTTTGGTCCTGCTGGAAAGTTTGCCCGAACTTGCACAGGCCTGGCCCGCTGACCGTTCCAAACTATCTGACTTTGCCCAGCAGTGGCGAGGAACATGGAGCAATAGCAGTTGGCAGCAAAGCAGCGCCTCATTGTGGATGGCGGCGGCGGTTCTGTTTGTGATGCTGGCTTTGTTCCGCGTCATGCCCCTATGGGTAAGCCGTTATCTGCCAGCCGGACGCTTGCGTCGCTCCAGTCTGATCATTGCCAATTTCTTCCTGTGGTTTATCGCTACCTGGGTGGTGGTGGACCAGCTGGTTGAACTGGTGTTTCAACGGCCAGGCCTTTCTCCCACCCAGTTTGAGCTTCTGGCTTATTTGAAAGTAGGGGCTTGGGCTGCAGCAGTGGCGCTGGCTTGTCTCAAGAGTATGGTGGTTCAGCCTCGGGCTTCCTGGCGTTTGATTCCCGTTTCCACTCAGACTCAGCATAGGCTGCGTTACTTTGCACCCGCTTTTTTCCTGCTGGTGTATGCGGACATCACAAGCAGTTTTTTTCGGGGATCGATAGGTTTATCGGATGCATTTCAGTCCATGGCTGATGGTGTGAGCAGCCTGCTGTATTTGATCCTGTATGGCTATGGTTTGTGGGTTCTGCGAGACGAGCTGTTCAATCGTACTGATGCCGCGGGGCAGGGGGCGAGCCGAACGGGACGCAGTTGGGCTCGTCTGGCCTTTAAAGGCGGTGTCCTTGTTTACATCCTGGTGTTGGGCTTGTTCATCGGCGGCTGGCAAGGCCTGTCGGATGACTTGATGTCGCATTTCATCACCATGCCCTTGATCCTGGGGCTGTTGGCCTACGTTTGTATGGTGTGGCTGCAGGACATTGCGGATTCCTTGCTGACCTATTTACGTAACCGCAGCCATGATCCAGAGGCTGCGCCGATTCGCGTGCAAAGCCAGTTCATCGTTGTGTTTTTTGCTATCGCCCGGATGAGCGTGTTGCTTCTGGCGATCTGGATGGTGAGTGGGGATTGGTTAACTGAACCCAAACAGATGCTGGAGTCGGGGCTGGATGTCTCGCGTGAGGCCTTGCGTCTGGGAGCGGTGCAGTGGCGCCTGGACTTGTGGCTGATTGCCTTGGGCGTGATGCTGGTGGGGGCCGTCCTGATTCATTTTCTGCGCACCTGGCTGCGTCAGCATTACATGCCTAACACCACGCTGGAGCCGGGCCTGCAAAATGCGATCGTGGGCATGGTTGGGTACGTTGCCTATTTTGTTCTGTTGGTGATCTGCCTGTCCATGCTGGGTGTGCCGATTGAATCGGTGACCTGGATCTTTACGGCCTTGACGGTGGGTCTGGGTTTTGGCTTGCGAGGCATTGTGCAGAACATTGCCTCTGGCCTGATGCTGATGGTCGAGCGTCCCGTCAAAGTGGGAGACTGGGTGGAGGTAGAGGGCAGCGAAGGCAATGTGCGCCAGATTCGCTTGCGGGCGACCTATGTTGAGCGCTTTGATCGCACCATGGTCATGGTCCCCAACTCCCAGATGATGGGGCGGCAGGTGCGTAATCTGACTTACACCCCGACCTCCTTGGGCGCGATCGAGTCCCGCTTGCTGTTTCCGCTGGATGTGGACGCGGATGCGGTCATGCAGATTTTGCGTGAGGCCGTACAGTCCGAGCCGGAAATTCTGACCGAGCCAGCCCCTATCTTGTCTTGCGACGGAATTTTTGGGGATGGGGTGGCATTCAGCACCCGTTGTTTCATCAATACCATGCGAGTCCAGCGCCGGGTGCGCAGCAACCTTATGCTCGATATTCTGCGGCGCTTGCGTCAACAGGGCATCAGTCTGCATCCGGCCCAACGCTGGGTTCAGGAAGCCATGGACAAGGACAGGGCCGAAGACCCCGACCTTTAGGGTTTTCCCAGTGATTGAAAGCTGAAATATTCATCCGTATAATTTGTTTAGCCACACTAAACAGAATAGACGCATTATGCGTATCAGGATGGATGAGACATGAGCAAGAAACAGTCCCCACAGGACGAGGCCCCCGTATCGCCGTGGCGTGCCGCCAGCGCAGCGGGTTTGGGCACCATGATCGAGTATTACGACTTTCAGCTGTACGGCGTCCTGGCTGTGACGCTAAGTGTGCTGTTTTTTCACGCCGGCAATGAGAACGCGGCCTTGCTGTCCACATTGGCCGTGTTTGGCGGGGCCTTTCTGGCACGCCCCTTGGGCGGTATTTTCTTTGGCTGGTTTGGCGACAAGCATGGCCGTACCGCTGCCTTGATGTTCACGATTGTGGGCATTGGAGTGGCCAGCGCCTTGATGGGCATGTTGCCTACCTACGCCACGCTGGGCCTGGCTGCACCGGCCTTGCTATTGCTGTGTCGTTTGCTGCAGGGCTTTTTTGCCGGTGGTGAAATTACGGGCGCAGCTACCTATGTGGCGGAATGCTCGCCCCCCGGCAAGCGCGGTTTCTTTGGCGCGTTCAACCCGGCTGCCGCCACTTTGGGCTTGTCCCTGGCCACCGGCGTCGCGGGGTTGGTGACAGCGCTGGTGGGTAAGGAAGCCATGCTGGATTGGGGCTGGCGTATTCCCTTTCTGCTCTCCATTCCCTTGATCATTCTGTGTGTCTGGGCTCGTTCACGTATCGAGGATTCGCCGCGCTTTAAGGAAATGCTCAAAAGCCATCACCCCGAGCATTCGCCTTTGTCCTTGATTGTGCGTGATTACCGCCGTCCCCTCTTGCAAGTCATTGCCATTGGTTTTGCACAGAATGCAGCAGGCTACGTGGGCGTGGTCTATCTGAGTACCCATTTGATTCACACCCTGAAATACGACGGCACCGCGGTGTTCTGGCTGATTTCCCTGGTCACCTTGTGCTCGGCCTTCATCATGCCTTTTGCCGGTGGCCTGTCTGATCGCTTTGGCCGCAAACCCTTGCTGACGATTGGCTTGCTGGGCTATCTGGTGCTGGTGCCGCTGACGATGTGGGTCGCCTCCTGGGGCAGTTTCCCGCTGGCGGTGATCGCGGTGGCCGTGTCCATTTTGCCGTTCATCGTAGTGCAGGCCGTGGGCTACCCCTTGTATGCCGAATTGTTCCCTACGCGAGTGCGCTATAGCGGCGTGTCGCTGGGCTTTAACATCGCCACCATTCTGGGTGGAGCGACGGCGCCATTTGTGGCGTCCTGGCTGACGGGCCTGACCGGTTCCAGCATGGCACCTGCCTTTTACGTGATGGTAGTGGCGCTGATCGGGATTGTGGCTTTGAGCACGGTGCAGGAAACCTCTGGCCGTCAGTTGGCCGATTGATTTTCAAGGAAGTAAATGATGTCCGGATATTTTCTTTATCACTCCATTGGCATGTTCGAGGGCAAGGAAGCGGCCATGCGTGCCGAGCTGGATCAGTTCAGCCAGGTCTGGTCGGCGCAGGACGATGCCCAGTGGGGGTACGCTCTGGGCCAGAAACAGGCTTTCATGGATGCCTGGGCCCGTTTGATTGGTGCTGATTCCAAGGATATTGCGCTAAGTGAAAACGTCACAGGCGGCCTCTACAGCATTCTGGGTTCTTTGCCTTCGCATGTGCTTAAAGGACGTACCTTGCTGGTTGCGGCCGATTGCTTTCCCAGCCTGCATTTCCTGTTGCAAAAAATGGCCTTGCGCCTGGGCTTCACCTTGCGCACCGTACCTTTGAGCGCCGGCCTGTCCTATGTGACGGACGATGATTTCATCAATGCCTGGGATGACAGTGTGGGTTTGGCCCTGGTGACCTGGGTCAGCTCTACGTCCTCGCACCGGGTGGATGTGGATCGCATGGCGCAATGTGCGACGGAGCACGGCAGCCTGATGGCGCTGGATTTGACACAAGCTGCCGGGCTGGTGCCGTTCACCGTGCATGAAGGCGTGGCCTTTACCTTGTCGGCCTCCTTGAAGTGGGCATGCGGCGTGTCCGGTGCCAGCCTCTTGCATGTGCGTGCAGATTTGATCGAGCAGTGCGAGCCGGAGTTTCGCGGCTGGTTCAGCCAGGAAAATCCCTTTAACTGGAATCTGGACCAGTTCAGCTATGCTGACGGCGCGCGTCGTTTCGACCACGGCACACCGGCTATTTTGGGAAGTATTGCGTCCCTGCCTGGCATGCGTTTCGTGCTGGAAACCGGCGTGGAAAAACTGCTGGAGCAAAACCGGGCATTGACGGCGGTCTTGCTGGATCGTGCGGCCAAAGCCAATTGGCCCGTGCTGACCCCATTGGCCGAGAACGAGCGCGGCGGCAGCATCATGTTGCGCGCCAGCAGTGCCCAGCGCGCTCAGGCTATGGTGGATCAGCTGCGTGAGCAGGAGCTCTATTGCGATCAGCGTGACGGCGTATTGCGTCTGTCGCCCGGTAATGTCTGCACCGAGCAGGATGTACTGCGCTTGTGCGACACCTTGCAAGCCGGCTGGTAAAGGAGGAGGGGATATGGATAGCCAAACCTGGGCTCATCAGGCCAGCCGTCGTATCGAACGATCCGCCAAGGTCGTGATGGACTATATGGCGGATCTGGATGCGCTGGGACGCTGGTCCCTGGGCTGCTTTGACACCGAAACGGTGGAGCCTGGCCTGGTGGTGGGGACGTCCTTGTTTGATGGTGGCCAAACCCATGTCAGCGTGGAGATTCTGGCCGAGCAAGGGCTGATTCGCTATTGGGTAGGCAGCGCCACGCAACGTACGCCGCGCATCAGCGCCATGGTGCAGCCGCTGGATCAGGATTCCTGCATTTTGATCATGCTGGCGACACGCGGTGCAGACATGGATGAAAACCGCTGGCTACGTTTGCAGCGTTGCCATGAAACCGAGCTGGATCTGATCCAGGCCCAGCTGCACAGCGCCGCCTAGTGCTCGTGCTTAATAGCTGGGTGGGGTGATCGCCACAATAAAGCGCACATCCGTGTCGTAAGGATTGCGGTAGGCATGGGGCAGGCTGGAGTTGAAATAACAGCTATCGCCCGTTTGCAGACAGTGCTGATCATCCCCTACATCGACCAGCAGCCGGCCTTCCGTCACCAGCACACATTCCTCGGCAGGGTGGCTCCAGCGCTGCCCGACCGAGCTTCCTCCCGGCGGCAAGAAGCCCGCCAGCATTTCAATACTGCCAAAGCCCGGTGACACCCGCTGGTACTGCACGCCCGAAGCGGATTGAATGCTCATGCGCTCGTTCTGGCGAACCACCGCCACTTGCTCCACATTGTCATCCAGCAGGGAAAACAAGGGCGTATCCAGCGCACGTGCAATTTGGCGCAGGGTATCCAGACTGGGTTGGGTCAAACCGCGTTCCACCTGGCTGATCAGGCCGGGGGAGACTTGGGCAAGCTCGGCCAGCTTGCGCAGAGACAGTTTTTTATGAAGTCGGACTTGGCGAATACGCAAAGCGGCCATGTAGAAGCGGGGGTAGATAGTAAAGCCGTCATTGTAAGACAAGCCCGCAGGGCTGAGGAGCGCGGGACCTGGCCCACCTGCTGCTTATCGGGCCAATCGGTTCAGGTCTTTGCCATCAGTTGGGGATCGTCGGCCCATTTTTCTTTGATATGCAGCATTTCAGGCAGGCACTTGTCCAGCAGGGCGATCAGTTGCGGGTCAAAGTGCTGGCCGGATTGTTCGCGCAGATAGTTGATGCAGCGCTCTACACTCCAGGCTTTCTTATAGGGCCGCTCACTGGCCAAGGCATCAAACACATCGGCCACCGCCACGATGCGGGCGGGCAGGGGGATATTCTCGCCTTTTAAACCGTAGGGATAGCCACTGCCATCCCATTTTTCATGGTGATACAGCGCGATCGTGCGTGCCAGTTTTAACAAACCATGCGAGTGCTGGCCAATAATGCGGGCGCCAATCAAGGTGTGCGTACGCATGATTTCCCATTCTTCGGGTGTTAGCTTGCCGGGTTTTTGCAGGATGGAATCCGGGATGCCGATTTTGCCAATATCGTGCATGGGCGCGGCGTGCAGCAGTTCGTCGGCCGCTTCGCTGGAGTAACCCAGCCAATGGGCCAGAATGCGCGTGTAGTGGCTCATGCGGATGACGTGGCGGCCAACTTCGTTGTCCTTGTATTCGGCCGCTGTCCCCAGGCAACGGATAATCTGCAGGCGGCTGTCGCGCAGTTCCTGCATTTGTACCAAGGACAGATGGTTGCGTATGCGTGCCTTCAGAATTGCCGGGTTAAAGGGTTTGGAGATGTAGTCCACCGCCCCCATGTCCAGCCCCATTTGCTCATCCTGCGGCTGCGAGAGTGCGGTTACAAAAACAACGGGGATGTGGCGGGTTTTAAGGTCGGCCTTCAAGGCTCTACAGACTTCGTAACCCGACATTTGCGGCATCATGATGTCCAGCAAGATCAGGTCCGGTAGATCCCGTTGTGCCAGCTCCAGCGCCTTGATGCCATCTTTGGCAAAGAGTAGCCGGAAATCCTGTTGCAGCGTATGGCGCAGAATCTGCAGATTGGCGGGCTCGTCATCGATGAGCAAGAGGGTGGGGCGCGGTGAGGTAAATTCATTCATGGCGTGGCGGATCCTTGGCCAAGCTCGCATTCAGGTCTTTGATCAGCTTGGACAGGATCAGGCTGGCTTGAGCAAAGTCGAACACGTCGATGGTTTTATTAAGATCATTCAGGGTATCGGTTTGCCCTGTGCTTTCCAGATACTGACAGACCACTTGCAAGGCAGGTTCGTCCAGCTCGTTGAGCAAGACGCTGCTATGCAGAATGTGGAGATGGTTCAAGGCAACGTCTGGGGTATGCACCACGACGTGTTGAGGGTCTGAATAAGGAGTCGGTGGGCCGTTGTGGCTAAGTTCTTGAGCGATGCGGTTGAACATTTCCTGCAACTGTTCAATACGGCGACGCATCTGGCGAGTTTGACCACGACGAATTTTTTCTTCCAGCTCGGCGCTGAGGGCAGACACCTGGGGCAGGCCCAGATTGCCGGCGGTGCCGCGAATGCCATGCAGGCTGCCCAGCACAATCTCCCAGTTCGGGGATACCTGCTTGATTTCATCAAGTGGGTAGCGGGTATGCAGGTCAGACAGAAAGCTCAGCAGAGCGCGGCGCAGACGGACCTGGGAACCCCACAGGCTCATGCCCAATTCCCAATCGATCAGGCTGCTCTCTTGTGGTTCGACGCTGTGCTCCAAGGGGCCGGTGGGGGGCAGACCCATCACCATGGCAATTTCCTGCAGCAAAGAAGGCAGATCCAGCGGTTTGGTGGCAAAACCATTCATGCCAGCCTCCTGGGCCGCATGACGGTCGGACTCCATGACACTGGCAGTCAGCGCAATCAGTGGCAAAGGCAGACGCGCTTCGCGGCGTTCCTGTTCGCGCCACCGGCGGGCGGTTTCCAGGCCGTCCATCTCGGGCATGTGCACATCCAGCAAGGCCACATCAAAATCTTCTTTGGACAGCAGCTCCAGCACTTTGTGACCGTTGTCGGCCACTGTCACGGAATGACCGTGCTGCTCCAGGGCCAAGGTCAGCAGTTCCTGATTCAGGCTGATGTCATCGGCCACCAGAATGCGCAGCGGCGGCAGGCGGGGCACGGGCTGATCGTCCGGGCTCAGGCTGGGTTCTTTGCCCGGTTCCAGGGGAATACGGACTTCAAAGACGCTGCCCACACCCAGGGTACTTTCAACCTTCAGCGTGCCGCCCATCAGATCCACCAACTGGCGGGCAATGGATACGCCCAGGCCGGTACCGCCAAAACGGCGGCTGATGGATACATCGGCCTGTGTAAAGGGGGTGAACACATGGCGTAACTGCTCAGGAGTCATGCCAATGCCGGTGTCCGTGACGCGGATGGAGACGGTATTGCGCCCTGGTTCGGGATTGACATCCACATGCACCGCTCCGCTTTGGGTGAACTTGATGGCATTGCCGATCAGGTTGTTCAGCACCTGCTGAATCCGCATCGGGTCGCCCTTGTAAAACTGATGCAGCTCGGGCGCATGGTTCAGACGGAACTCCAGGTTCTTGGCATCCGCTGCCAAACGCAAGGAGGCCACGACCTGATTGCACAATTCAATCAGCGAAAAATCCACTTGCTCCAGCTCGACCGAGCCGCGTTCCAGCTTGGTGGTATCCAGAATGTCGTTCAGCAAGGCCAGCAAGGAGTGGGCGGACTGGTTGATAATGGCAAGGTGCTTGTTTTGCTGCGCATTGATCTGATCATTCAGCATCAAGTCGCTAAAGCCAATAATCGCGTTGAGCGGGGTACGGATTTCATGGCTCATATTGGCCAGAAAAGCCGTCTTGGCCTGGGCTGCCTGCTCGGCTTTTTCCGCACTTTGACGCAGGGATTCGGTCAGTGCCTTGTAGCGGCTCATGTCAGTGACAAAACCGACAAACAGCGGGTCACCCGGCTGGCGTACCTTGCCTACGGCCAGGCGCATCGGCAGCAAGCTGCCATCCTTGCGCAAACCGGTGACATCCCGGCCTACGCCAATAATTTTTGGGTCGTTGGTGCGTAAATAATTGGACAGATAGCTGTCGTGGCGCGAGCGGTCCGGCTCGGGCATCAACATGTTCACATTGCACCCCAGCACCTCGCCAGCCTTCCAGCCAAACAGGCGTTCGGCGGAATGGTTGAAGTCCAGAATGGTGCCGTGGCTGTTGATGGTAATAATGCCGTCAATCGCGGTATCCACAATGGCCCGGTTATGCGATTCGCTTTCTTCCATCTTCAAGAACAACTGGCGGTAGCGCAGCAGGCCGTTGGCCGCGGTCACCAGTACCGTCACCGTAATGGTGAAGGTGGACAGCACCATGGAGGCAAAGGTGCTGTTGAAGATGATCATGTCATCGGGCGGTGTGGTCTGGCCTATAAAGCGGGCGGCCGCCATGCCGGTATAGTGCATGCCGGAAATGGCCAGGCCCAGCACAATGCCGCTGATGACTACGCGTTGCAGCAAGGTCAGGCGGGTGCGATGCAGGCGAAAGCGTATCCACAAGGCCAGCGTGGCCAGTACCACGGCCAGCACAATCGACAGGAAGAAGGTGATGGGCTCATAGCGCAGCACCGGCGCCATACGCATGGCAGCCATGCCACTGTAATGCATGGTGCCTATACCCAAACCTACCAAAATACCGCCCACAATCAGGTGCGAGCGTTGTACACGGGCTTGCGAGAGAATTTGCAGGGCGACCCAGGATGCCCCTACGCTGGGCAGAACCGACAACATGGTGATGGCCGGGTCGTAATGGACGCTGGTGCAAAGTTCAAACGCCAACATGCCAATAAAGTGCATGGTCCAGATGCCACCGCCCAGGGCGATGGCACCCGTACAAATGGCAATCTGGCGGTGTATGCGCAAATCAGCCATGCGGGCAATATGGGCCGTTTGTAAGGCCATGCCCGAGGAGAAGATGGCAACCAGTAGCGACAGGATGACCAGACCACTGTTATAGCTGCCAACCAAAAAGGGAGCCATCTGGTCTGCACTGATGAAGAACTGGTCGAGTATCCGCATAGGTGCTGATGTCCGAAGCGGCCCATAGGGGGCCAAGTTAGACGAAATGTGTCAGGCTCCCCCTGCCTGCCAGAGGGAATGTAACGGTGAAATTCGGATAGGTTACCGAGTTTGTCTCTTACTGTGCGCTTTTTTGTATGGATTCAACAAAAAAATTCATGGCTAGAGCAAGGTTCCTGTCAGCAACATCGCGGCCACGGAGAAGTAAATCACCAAACCGAGCACGTCCACCAGCGTGGCCACCAGGGGTGCCGAGGCACTGGCCGGGTCAAAACCGACGCGCTGCAAGATGAAGGGCAGCATGGAGCCAATACAAGAACCGAACGTCACAATGCCAACCAGAGCCAGCCAGATGGTGAAGGCAATCAGCAAGGAGTGCTCGCCATAGTCGTACAGGCCCAGGTGTTGCCAGATTTCGATACGAATAAAGCCGATCGCCCCCAACATGGTGCCCAGCACCAGACCCACGGGTAATTCGCGCAGCAGGACACGCCACCAGTCGCGCACCCGGACTTCACCCAGGGCCAGACCGCGAATCAGCAAGGAAGTGGCCTGCGAGCCGGAGTTACCGCCGGAGCTCATGATCAAGGGAATGAACATGGCCAGGACCACGGCCTTTTCCAGCTGTATTTCGTAGTACTGCATGGCACTGGCGGTCAGCATTTCACCCAGGAACAGAATGGCCAGCCAGCCTCCCCGTTTGCGAATCATGGTGCTAAAGCCCGCTTGCAGATAGGGTTTGCCAATATGTTCGGCACCCCCGAAGCGGTTCATGTCTTCGGCGGCCTCGTCCATCAGGGCGTCGATCACGTCGTCTACCGTCACAATGCCGATGATGGCATTGGCCTCGTCCACCACTGGAATGGCCAGAAAGTCGTGGCGGCGTATCAGTTGGGCCACGGCCTCCTTGTCCGTCAGGGCCTGCACGGCAATGGGGCTGTCGCCACTCCACAACTCGGTCAGGGCCGCCTGCGGGTCGGCGCACACCAGCTTGCGCAAAGGCACCACAAATTGCAGTTGTTGCTTGTCGTTGACCACATAGATGGCATAGACCGTTTCGCGGGTACTTTCCACTTCCCGAATGTGCTGCAAGGTTTGTGCCACATTCCAGCTCATGGGCACTTGCAGAAACTCGGTAGTCATGATGCCGCCGGCTGTGTCTGCCGGATAGTGCATCAGACGCATGATGGAGGTGCGGGTGCGCTGGCTCAGGCGGCCAAGAATCTGCTCCTGGTCTTCATGGTCCAGGTCTTGCAGCAAGTCGGCCATTCGGTCTTCGGCCAGTTGCTCCAGCACTGGCAGGCGTTCGGGACGTGTCAGCTCCATCAAGAGCGCACTGGCCCAACGCAACTCCGGCACTTCCAGCAAGGCTTGCAGGCGTTCGTTATCCAGCTCCTGGGCAGCGAGCAGCGCGGGGCGTTGCTCCAGCTGATTCAGGGCCAGAACAATATCGGCAATCGGGGTTTGGGGGCCAAGTAGCTCAGTTGATGAATGCGTGGACATGCAATACTCCAGTGGGCGTGCAGGTACAGGGTCTTGAGTTCAGGAGGTTGGCACCGGGCCAACAGACCGTAAAGCGAACCGGCTCAGTTCGCACGAAACTCGCTAGGATAGCGTTCTTTGCGGATACGTGCTTCCCAAGCCGGGCGCAGGAAACGCCAGGCCGCTGCATTTTGTCTGGGAAATTGCTGATGCTGTGGTCTAAGTATGTCTGTGAATCGATCCATGATTTACCCATAGAACCGCTCAGTGCACTACCAAGCTGAAACTCAGCGTGATGAAGAATATCGCCATCGTAGGGAGGTCTGCGCTGGAAGTCAAAGCGATTGCAATGATGCGCAAAAAAATGATTTGTGCTGTTAAGGTGAGGCTTGTGCCCCTGCACCAAACTTGAGACGGTTCAGAGGGTGCTATAGTGCCCGCTTTGCCGCATAACGGCGACTCGACCCCGGCGGGCCAAGGCCCACTACACGATCAGGAACAACCATGAGCAATGCGATTAATTTTGACAAAGGCAACTACCGCTTCATTCCGACCGGCGTGAACCGCTTTTCGGGCGGGGTGGCCGCTCAGCCCGGTTACGAGATCTGCCGGGTCGTGTTTTCTGCCCCCGTGCCACTGAAAGAAGGTTTTGACTTGATTCAGGCCGTGCTGGAAGCAGAAGAGCGTCCCTTGACAGCCTTGTGCGCCTGCGAGCTGCGCTCGCCCGAGCCAGTTAGCGACAGCGACTTCAACAAGTTCAATGAGCTGTATCTGGAAACGCTGAAAGAGTGGGGCCTGGTCAAAGGCAAGCATAATCCGGTCGCCCGCAGCAACGTGTCGCCGCTGGTAGGCGCACCTGCCGAGCCCAGTTTTTACGCTTTCAGCTACACGGTGGAAACCGATATTGAAGAAGCCACCTTTGTGATCGCAGGCAGCTGCGAAGTCCCCGAAACGCCCGACGACTATATAGAGAGCATTGTGGCCTACCAGGACGTGTCGCCTGAAGGGCTGTTGCAGAAGGCGCAATGGGTTCTGGGTGAAATGGAGCGTCGTCTGGAAGTGTTGGGCCATGAATGGACTGACACGACGGCCACCCATGCGTACACGGTGCACAATCTGCATCCTTTCATGGCTACTGAACTGGCTCAGCGCGGTGCGATCAACCATGGCTTGGGCTGGCACCTGGCCCGTCCTCCCGTCAAGGATCTGGAGTTTGAAATGGATTGCCGCCGTATCCTGAACGAACGCGTGCTGACCATTGATTAATTGATCAGCCCTAAAAAAAACAGGCCCACGCTAGCGTGGGCCTGTTTTTTTGATGTCTGGCTGTTTATGCCTGGCTATAAGCTGCCTGGCTGGCAGACTGCTGATAGCGACGACGCACAATCAGGCCCCACGCCAAGCCCAGAACGGCGGACGCCAAAGAGCCGCACAGAACGCCCAGCTTGGCAGCATCCAGCAAAACGGGCTCGGCAAAGGCCAGGTTGGCCACAAAGATGGACATGGTAAAGCCAATACCGGCCAGCAAACCAATCAGGGTGACGCCGGCCCAATCCATGCCGGCAGGCAGGGTACATAGCCCCAAGCGTACGGGCAACCAGGTGCCCAGCAAGACGCCCAGGGGCTTGCCCACAATCAGGGCAATCGCCACACCAAACAGGGCGCTTTGTGCACCGGCGGCATTCAGGTCCAGACCATTCAGGCTGACCCCGGCATTGGCCAGCGCAAACACCGGCATGATGATGAACGCTACCCAGGGGTGCAGCAGTGCAGGAATACGCTGGACCGGAGGCAGAATCTCGCGTTGAGCCAACTGCATTTTCTGCAGCGTGTGCATGACTTCGTGGGTGTCATGCTGGCTTTCCAGTTTGGTGGCCAGTTCCAGATTCAGGTGACGGGCCTTGCGAGGCAAGGGCAGGGCGCGCACAGGGCTCATCATGCCCAGAACCACACCGGCCAGGGTGGGGTGAGCACCTGTCTTCAACAAGCCAAACCACAGGATCGCACCGGGAACGACATAGGCCCAGGCCGAGCCTATGCCCATTTTTTGCAGACCCAGGACGGCCACAATACCAACGGCTGCAATCAGGAAGGCGCTATAGTCCAGGCCACCCGAGTAGAAGAAGGCAATGATCAGGATGGCGACCAGGTCATCAATAATGGCCAGCGCCAGCAAAAACACCCGCAAGCTGGGGGGCAGGGAGCGGCCCAGCAAGGCCAGCACACCCACTGCAAAGGCAATATCGGTGGCGGTAGGAATGGCCCAACCCATCAGCACAGTCGGGTCGGGATTCATGGCGGCGTAGATCAGCGCCGGCAGAGTAATGGCGGACAGGGCAGCACAGATAGGCAGCATGGCCGAGCGCCAGTCGGACAGGGCACCGTCATGGATCTCGCGGCGGATCTCCATCCCGACAACCAGGAAGAACAAGGTCATCAGAATATCGTTGACCCAAAAATGCAGATCTTGCGAGAAACGCCAGGAGCCCAGCTCCAAGGTCACTTGGGTGTGCCACAGGGCAGAATAGCTATCGGCAAATGAAGAGTTGGCCCAGATCAGGGCTATGGCGGCAGCCATCAACAAGACCACGCCGCCCAAGGCCTCGATATGCAGGAGGCGTTGCAATTGGGCTTGCAACTGGCGGGTCAGAACATGGGCGCGCGGCAAAGGCGCACCGGAAGAAGGGTGGGACATGGTCGGCAAATCTCCACAAGGCGGCCCGACCTTGCGTATGTAATTAACCTGCCTTGCTGCACCATGCCAGCAAAACACCCTGCGCAATTATAGGGATGGAGCCTCTTTAAGGCAATCGTCAGCTTGGGTCTGTGTCGGGCGCAATATGTATGGGAATCGTGACTGGCCCATCGTTGGTCAGGCTCAATTGCATATCGGCACCAAATACGCCGCACTGGGTATCAGGCAGCCGGGTGCGGGCCATGGCTACCAGCTCGTCAAACAAGGGCTGGCTGATTGCAGGGGGCGCAGCGCGGCTGAATCCTGGACGGTTGCCCTTGCGCGTATCGGCCGCCAGGGTGAACTGGCTAACCAGTAATAGCTGACCACCGGCTTGCTGCAAGTTCAGGTTCATCTTGCCTTGCTCGTCCGAGAAAATGCGCAGGGCTAGCAATTTATCCAGCAAGCGTGTGGCTTGCTCGCGGGTGTCACCGTGCTCGGCACAGACCAGAACGGCCATGCCTGCGCCAATTTTTGCGACAGTCTGGTTTTCAATATCGACCTGGGCCTGACGTACCCGTTGAATCAAGGCAATCATATTTATTCACTAAAATCAGTGGCCGACAGATTTGGAGAACAGATTCACAATCAGCACACCCACCACAATAAAACCGATGCCAATCATAGCGGCCAAATCCAGCTTCTGCTTGAAGACCACCCAGCCAATCAAGGAAATCAGCACAATGCCCACGCCACTCCAGATGGCATAGGCCACCCCAACCGGCATGACGCGCAGACTGAGTGACAGAAAGTAGAACGCACCCGCGTAGAAGATGATCGTGAAGGCGCTGGGCATCAGGCGCGTGAACTGTTCGGAGCGCTGCAGCAAGCTGGTGGCGATGATCTCGAAGAGAATCGCGATGAATAAATGCAGGTAGGCGAGGCTTACAGGGGTCATTGAAAATCAGGGTTGGAAACTGAACCAGCCAGGTAGCAGCAAGACACTGGCCCACAAGGCGGCCGAGGCCCAGGATGAGATATGAAAACTCAGAGGCGACATGGCACAGGTGCCCGCAATCAAGGGGACAGTTGAGCGCAAGGGACCAACAAAGCGGCAGGCCACAATACTAAACCATCCCCAGCGTGCAAAAAAAGCCTGCGCTTTTGCATACAGATGCAAACGCTTGCGGGCCCACTCGAAGTGGAACAGATTGCCGCCGTAACGCTGGCCCAGAAAAAACGAGATGGCATTGCCCAGGCCGGCGCCCAGTGTCACGGACAGCCAGATCGGCAGCAAGCTCATTTCCCCGGCGCCGACCAGGGCACCGACGGATAAAAGGATGGCTGTACCCGGTATGATCAGGGCCAAAAAGGGCAGGGACTCGACCAGGCACAAAGCGAAAACAGCGGGGGCCACCCATTGTGGGTTGGCGCTGATCAGGGCCGTGGCCTGTTCTGCAAAATTGCTTAGGGTGCTCAGCATATCAACCAGAAGGAAGGGACAGCATCATTGCAGTCTTTTAGTTCAGGGCAAGGCTCAGAATCAGGCGGTCCTTGTGTTGCAAGCCGTCCTCAAACAGGGCCTCGTCGTAATGGTGCAGGAAATAATCGGGCTCTACCGCCACCACTCGAAAGCCGGCGCGCTGGTAGAAAAACAGGGGGTAGCCAATGGTGCCGGTGGCCACATATAAGGTTTGCCCACCTTGTTCGCGCACATAGCTAATCAGGGCAGACAGCAGCTTGGCACCCAATCCATGACCTTGGTGCGAGGGCTGAACGGCGATGTTCATCAGCTCCCAATCCTGGGCGTTCCTGCACTGCAAAATAGCAGCCGCCACGATGCGTTCCTGATCTTTAATGCACCAGGCGTGCGGTGTGTCTTTGTAGCTTTCAATCAGACTTGTGCTGGGATCAGCTTCCAGAAGCAAAGCCATGGGCAGGCTGGAGCCATGGACCTGTTCAGCTTGTACAAAGTCGCTGCTTTGGCTCATGAAAAATCCCCGTCCACGTAAAACCATTGGCCTTGTTCAAGGACAAAACGGCTGACTTCATGCAGACGGTTCGCCCGGCCATTCAGACGGTTGCGAGCGACAAATTCCACAATCGCTTCCGTGTCGGAAACACGTTCATGACGTCGCACATCCAGGCCCAGCCATTGCAAACCTTCCGGATTGGGTTCCAGCGAATGAGGTCGGGTGGAGCTATGCCAGGTGGCCAGCAGATAGTCCAGATCGTCGCGCACAAAAGCGCTGTACCGCGAGCGCATCAGGGTAGCCGCATCGGGGGCTTGCAAGTACTGCGGGCCTTGGTGCCAAGGGCCGCAACAAACTTCGTAGGTTTTGGGATTGCCGCAGGGACAGGAGTTTTTTGAAGAGGAAGACTTTTTCAAGAGCGTAACTGCCAAGACCAAAGAATGGCACAAGCATACCTGAAAGCAGGTATTGGTTTATGGCGCCACCGCGACGAAAAGTAAGGATTTACAGACCAGGCTTTGCTGTAGCTGGACTGCTTGTCAGGCAGGGGCGTTCGAGGGAGTACGGGTGTTGGTAATGTCTGATTGGTTCATCGTACGGGTAAAAAGTTCCTGGCCGAGCATCCAGCGTTTGGTAGCGGCGGCCCGATGCTGTGCTGCATCCTGACTTGTGATCCCTGGAATCCCCATAAAAAAACCCGCCCGCAAAAGCGGACGGGTTAGCGGCATGCGATTCGCTGCGTCGAAGGGGCTTATTTAGCCGCGTCGATGCGCTGTTGCATACGCTGGGCGCGTTCTTTGGAGCCGGGGTGCGAGCTCATCACGCTGCTTTCACCGCCGTCCAGAGCTGCCAGTTTTTCAAAGGCAGAAACCAGACCCTGGGTCTTGAGCTTGCGCTCGGTCAGCAGGTCAAAGGAGTAGTCGTCAGCGTCGGATTCTTGCGATTGCGAGAACTGAGCGTTCAGGAAGGCTTCGGACAGCTCGCCCAATTGGCTGGAGTTCAACTGAGCAACCACACCGTTACCGGTGGCGGCAGCAGCGTCACGAGCAGCGGACAGACCGTAGGCGGTTTGCATGGCTTTCTTGCTGTGGCCCAGTTCAACGTGGCCCATTTCGTGACCGATCACGCCGCGCAGTTCGTCGTCGTTCATCTTGTCCATCAGACCGGCATACACACGGATACAACCGTTAGCCATGGCCCAGGCGTTCACTTCCTGAGTCTGGTAAACCTTGAAGTTCGGTGTTTGACCGTTCAACTGTTTCGCCAATGGCTTGACGACACGTTGCAGACGCTTGTTGTACTTGCTGTTGGGGCTGGCCACTTTGTTTTCAGCATCCATCTGCTTGCAGGACTGATCCGACAGAGCAATCACTTCCTGATCGGACAAATTGAACGCCTGGACAGCCTTGCTGCCGGCACCGACCATGCCACCCACATCCATTGTCTGACAGCCTGCAGTCAGGCCAGCGACGGCCAGCATAGCGGCCAATGCACCCATACGAAAAGTCATGAACTTCCCCTTCTACTTATATAAAGAGAAGCGATTTTAATGACTAGGCGGCGAAGGGTTCCTGTATAAAACAAACTTTAACAATTGTTGTTGGTGCACTTACACATAGATAAAAGGCCTGGGCGGGCACGATCAAGACTAAGTAAGGAGGTTCAGCCCCACAATGTCCCACTCATTCCCGAACGTTTGTAGTACGTCGCCTCGACCAGCGTTAAACGCTAATGATTAGGCACCGATGCTACTATCCGCCTCATAAAAACGAGAGGGAGGTAAGGGAAATGAGCAAGAAAATCATGGTGTTGTTGGGAACGCTGGTGCTGGCGGGTTGCGCGGCACAGACCCAGGGAGAACGCAGCCTGAGTGCCCAATCTTCACCAAGCTGTGCACCGATAGACGAGGCTGGTGTTGCCGTTTTGTTTGAGCGTTGGAACCAGTCGCTACAAACCGGCAAACCCGAGGTCGTCGTTAACAACTATGCAGAGCGCTCGATTCTGCTACCCACGCTGTCTGGGGTAAACCGCATCACCAAGGCAGAGAAAGAAGATTATTTCGACCACTTTCTGGCTGGCAAGCCGCAGGGCAGGGTAACGCAACGACAGATCACCCTAGGCTGCAATATGGCAGTGGACTCGGGGCTGTATACCTTTCATATGGGCAGCAGCGGCAAGGACGTAGGCGCGCGTTACACCTATACCTATCAATGGAACGGGCGGGATTGGCTGATTGTCAGCCACCATTCTTCGCTCTTGCCGGCGGATAAATAAGCGCTTTTCAGGCCTGGGTAACTTGCTCAAACAGCAAGAAGCCCGGGCTTCAGGTTTGTTGCTGGGTGCAAGCCAAACGGCAGGGAACAAGCGAGTTCGGCATTGTTATTATTAGTACGGGCCGATGCTTGAAAGAGGAATGAGATGGTGCCCCCCCCGTGAGTCGAACACGGCACCAACGGATTATGAGTCCGCTGCTCTAACCAAGCATGAGCTAGAGGGGCAACAAGTCCGCAATTATTACATAAAGTCTGTGTTTGTGCCTAGCGTAGCCACGGCTAGAGCAAGAGATTCAAGCATCTGGAGGCCCAACTGTATTTGCTCGCGATTGGTAGCACCTTGTTGTTTATCCTTGGAGCACAATGAGCGCGTCTAAAACCCAGAGAATAATGATGAAAACACTTATTTTGGCTTTGACCATGACAGCTATTCTTTCCGCCTGTGCCGTCCATACTCCCAGGGGTTCGGTGATTGTGGATCCGGATGGTTACGGTGGATATGGGCAGCGTCACTGTCCACCCGGCCAGGCTAAAAAGGGCAATTGCTAAGCAAGTACCGCAGGCTGCCCCCTTATTTGCGCTGATAGCGTTTGCTACCTGTGCTGGTTTCGCAATAGCGCCCTCCACGAGGGCCGGTGCAATAGGTTCCACTGGAGCAGGGGCAAACGCTGCTGGATTGCAGCGCCTGTGGCCTGGACTGCGAACGTTGTCCTGCAGTGCCGGTGTACGCAGGACACGACCGCTTGCTGCCGCTGGCTGAACCATCACGGCATACAAAGATTTCCCCCTCGCAGTGGGAAATGCCACCTTTTTTGCCTGAGCAGGGAGTGTTTCTTGCCTGCGTGCTCAGAGGTAGCAATGCCATGATCAGGCATAGGAACAGCCATTTCATTCTTGTCTCACATGCCAGGGACGAGCTTGAGTCCCCAATGGTCTTGTTATAAAAGGGGCATTGAAAAATAATAGTTTTTTGATGCTCTGTTATAGCAGAGGTTTTATTTGGATATTGTCATGCGAATCTTGATGCTTGCCCCCGCTTTATTGTTAGCCGCTTGCCAAACTACGGTGCCCACAGAGAAAGTCGGCAGTGAGGCCTGGCTGGAAAAGGTGGATCGTCAATTGGCTGTCTCCGATGGACAAGGGCATGGCCCTGACTATGGCTCGCAGGAGTGGTGCAACGTGGTGCATATCCGTTTGTATGGTCAGCGCTCAGCACAGCCCGTCCCTTGTGATCAGGCCTGGATGGAGAAGGTCGATCAGGAAATGAAAAAGCGTTAAGCCGCATCATGCAAGGCAGCCTGCGCTGCCAGCTTTTTACGAACGCCGATAGTATTTCCGGTGCTCCACCATGGTGCCGATGATTTCAATAGCATGCTGGTCGCTGCGAATGGAAGGATAGTCTTCGTTCAGCGGCACCAGCTCAAAGATTTCTTGCCCACCTTCATCTATGCACAAGAGCCGGTACTTCTTGAAGGTGGCTTCTTCTTCGCTGTTTTTGGCGACCACATAATCACCGGGGCGGGGCGTGAGCTCGCAATCCACAATAATCCGGTCGCCTTCCTTGAAGTCCGGCAACATGGAATCGCCCTTGATCTGCAAGGCAAAGGAACGCTCGGACAGACACAGGTCTGTCAGCAGATATTCCACTTCTTCAAACGTGAAGTTCTGACCGGGATCCCGAAACACACCTGCCTGTACATAGTTCAGCAGGGGGATACGCCGCTCGCCCATCATGGCGTCTTGCACGTTGGAGTCAAAACCGTGCTTAGCCCCAAAACCATAGCCTTGCTGATCCAGGCTATGCGCTTCCAGACCCACTTCTTTTTCTATGGCTCGCGCCACTCGTTCGCCAATGCTGCGCCCACCGTTGTAGGTGGATGACAGGTACTGGGCCAGTTGCGCCCGTGTGCGCCCAATAGAGCGCGCAAAGTCAGCCGCGTTGCCGTGAGCGCGGTCTTCAATCAGGCATTCCGACTATCTGCGACGGCTATACACAAGGAGTCAAGCTGGGTGACATGGCCAGTCCGCAGCGTTGCGACGCCTTGACGGAGCAGGAGGTTCGTCGTGCTTTGAGTGTGGTGGATCGTTCCGTTAGCTATCCCTTGCCGGATGAGGTACGTGTGGCGCTGAGCAGCTTTGTTTATAACGTGGGGGCTGGGGCCTATGCCAATTCGACCTTGCTGCGCAAGCTACGGGCTCGGGATATAGCCGGAGCATGTCAGGAGCTGGATCGTTGGGTCTATGCTGGTGGCCGCAAGCTGCGGGGGCTGGAGCGGCGGCGTCAGGCCGAGAGGCAGTTATGTCTATCAAGTCTGCATTAGTAGGTGCTGCTGTTCTGGCAGCCCTTTTTTTATGGGGGGCGCTTTATGGTCAGGAGCAGTATCGCAAAGGCTATGAGCTGGCCCAGGCGCAGACCAGGGCGGCGCAGTTGCAGGCCGAGGTCCGTGCGCGCTTGATGGAGCAACGATTACAAAAGGAGGCGGAGGATGTTCGAGTCACTTATCAAATGCAGCTGGATGCGGCTAAGCGTGTTGCTGTGGCTGCTCGCGCCGATCTTGACGGCTTGCGCAGCAAGCTCGCCGCCGCCAATGATCGTGTCGCCGCTCAGGCTGCCCGAGCCGGACATGCGCTGGATGCAAACGCCCGAATTGCCAGCCAGCTGCGCAACGTGGTCGGCCTGTGCGCAGAGCGATATACAGAGATGGCAGGAGTTGCTGATGGATACCGGAGCGCTTTAAGCGGTTTGCAGGGGTATGTGTTGGCCTTGAGGAAATAGGGCCCCACGGATGGAAACAGCCCAGGGCGTTAGCGCTTCATGCGCTTAGCGTTGCAGGCCTTCGGTTTGATAAAACAGTTTCAGGTCGCGAGGGCTACCTAGTCTGACTTTAGGCAAGGTGCTTGCCTCGAAAATGCTCAAGTACTTGTGGCGATTGGGCGGGGTCACGATGGCGATATGGCGGATCATTTGCCATTTCACACTATCTTTACCGCCTTCCAGGGCTCCACGACGGTTGCGCTCAAACAGGGTGCGCCGGAAGTAGCGCAGCAGGCTGGTAGCGGTGGAGACCTCTAGCACGATGAAACCTGTAGCGCGAGCCAGACGTGGGGCCAGGTGGCGCGTGTAGTTGCCTTCCATCACCCATTGTTCTTGCGCAATAGCCGCCTGGTGAAGCGCAACAAAATCGGCTTCGGGGCGGGGCACCCAGTTGCTATGCGGCAGGTGGTAGAGCTGATCCAGATGCACGGCCGGGATGGCCAGCTTGCGTGCGATCGCGTCAGCCAGGGTGGATTTACCGCTATTGGATGGGCCAAGAATGCAGATGCGGGGGCCTAAGTTCTCAAGAAGGGGCATGGTGCAGTGATGGTGTGATGTCGCGCTTGGTAACAAGGCAAGCCCAACACCGCCATTTTAATAAGAACGCTGATGATATCTGCTGTTATGGTTAAGTTTCAAGCCATGAACAACAGGAGTCATTATGTCTGCTTACGTTAAATTGCGCTCGGCCGTGGCGCTGGCTTTGTTATCAAGCGCGTTGTCGTTTCCTGCCCATGCCCAGTACACGGGCCCGTCGGAGATTGGTCAAACGACGGTTGCGGAGATCCTGAAAAATCCCGTCGATGATCAGGACGTGCGGGTGCAAGGCCATTTGCTACGTCAAACGGCCCACGACAAGTTTCTGTTCTCTGATGGCAGCGGGGAGATCGTGGCGGAGATCAAGGCCAAGCATTTTGCGGGTCAGACTCTGGATGAGAAAACCAGGGTGGAGCTGATTGGCGAAGTCGATACCAGTTCCAAGCGCCCACCCGAAATTGAGGTGGATTTTTTGAAAGTTGTGGACTGATAGCCCTTGCTTGATGCCCCGTCTTTCTGCTGCCTGATTATCCCCATAGGCGCTGCTTAAATGTGACGCTACACTGGCCGGGTCGCGGTGCAGGCCGCTTTTTATTTTCGTGTCCAGAATGGCTAAGATCCTTCCCATCTTGATGTTGGTCGTCTCCAATGTGTTCATGACCATTGCCTGGTATGGGCACCTGAAATATCCCAATAGCCCCTTGCTGAAAGTCGTTCTGATCAGCTGGGGCATTGCTTTGGTGGAGTACTGCCTGGCGGTGCCGGCCAACCGTTTGGGGCACACCGTCTACAGTGCCGCGCAGCTAAAGACCATGCAGGAGGTCATTACCTTGCTGGTGTTCGTGGTGTTCTCGGTGTTGTATCTGAAAGAGAGCTTTACGCTGAATCACCTGCTTGGTTTCACACTGATTGGTGCCGGCGCGTTTTTTATTTTTTATGGGCCGCTGAAGTAAGAGCAAGCCTCATCACCGTTCAGGCATAAAAAAAAGCCTCGCATGTCGCAAGGCCTGAAGCCGGATAAATAGGGAGGTGAAAAATGTTATCCGGTATTTCCATACTACGGATGGGCAGGCTTGCTGACTAGGTTCAAAGCATAGCAGTGAGTAACTATTTGTGGCTCCGAATGTGCTGTTTCTTATGGGGTTTAGGGGATTTGAACCAGGACAGTTTGCTTCCTGGTTCGAAAAAAATGTTCCTGAAATAAATAGCCCCAAAGTCGGAATCAACTCCAACCTTGGGGCTATGTGATCAGGTCGTCAGTGCAACAAGCGCTTGGACGACGTTGCTGCGTGAGTTACTTGCTGACTTGCTCGGACTCTACAACCATGTCCAGAACATCGGCCTTGGACGAGGCGTCTGCAGGCACGTTCTTCAGTTCGTAGCGGTTGATACGCAGCACGTTACGAACGCCAGGAGTATGGGTGTAGCCCTCGATGTCGCCGTAGTAGTACATCCAGTCACCCGTGTAGGTCTTGACGCCCGAATCGCTGTACTGGATCTCGCGTACCTTCAGGCACTGGTAGTTTGGAATCAGGGGGTGGGAGCACTTCTCTTTTTGTGCAGCCACTTCCAGGAACACACGGGTTGGCTCGCTGCCGTAACGGGTCGTTGCAGTAGGCTCACCTTTCAGGCGCCATTTGGTGCCGTCTTTAAAGTTCAGGGTCAGGACCGGTGCTGGATTATCCGGTGCGGAGTCGGCCTTGGCCATGCTCCAGTCTGTCGCTGTAGGCAACAATTTGCCAACGGCTTGTTCGTTGCGCATCAACTCGGGGTCCGAGCACATTTTCAGGGTGCTGACCGGCGAGGTAAAGGTGATTTTGGAACCGCTGATGGTGTAGCCGCTGCCCAGGACATTACACAGATTGTCGACCGACATCATGGTGTCAGTGAAATTCAAAGTGACTTGCTCGCCGCCTGCGCCAGGTATGGCAGGGGCTGGCTGGCCGTCTTTGCCGGTAGTGGCAAACAGACGCCAGTGATAAGCCTGCAGAGAGGTTTCTTTATCCATTTGGCGCTCGGAAGTCGCGGTGTTGCTGTTGTTTGGAGCCGCGCAAGCGGCCAGACCCATTAAGGCCAATGTACCAATCGTCAACTTGAGGGTGTTTTTCATGAGTGGTTTCCTTGATGAGTCGTGGGCTGCATTGGGAGTGTCAGCCCGGGGTTGAAAAATAAAACAATCAGAGTGGGGGTGTTCTGGTGGAACGGTCCCACTTCCGATCAAGCTTGGGGTAAAGCTTGGACTTGATTATCCAGACTTTCGCGCAAGGAGTTTGGCAAGGATAGTAAACGTGCCAGCTCGTCCAGATACGCGCGTTCCATATAGCTTTGCTCGTCAATGACGATGGCGCTGGTCAAGTAAATTTCGGCCGACATCTCGGGCGTTTGCGCCAATTGGGCGATGGCTTGCGGGTCAACCGGTTTGAGCAGTTCTTGTGACAGCCAGAGACGGGCTTGTTCGGGGGCGGCCATTTTACTGATTTCCGCGTCAATCAATTCGCGCTCGGCATCACCGATATGGCCGTCTGCCTTGGCAGCGGAGACCAGAGCGGCCAGGATGACCATGGCATGGGTATCTGCCGGGCCGTTGGAAGCCAGCGGCAGCGGGGCGGCTGGGACCGCCTGCACGGGTGTTGGGGCCGCTTGCTGGCCCGCGTTTTGTTCTTGCCAGTTCTGATAGACCTTGATGGCCAGGGCACCCAAGGCAGCGGCTCCGCCGTACGCGGCCATGGAGCCGCCCATTTTGCGGAACTTCTTGTTGCCCAGCAGGACGCCCAGAACGCCGCCTACCACAGCGCCGCCACCAAAACCACCGGCTTGTTCACTGATCTTCTTACCCAGGCCGGAGGAGTTCAATTGGCCTTGACCTTGTTTTAGTGCGCTTTGGCCGCTTTGCAGAATTTGTTGCAGCATTTGCTGAAGTGACATGGGTTCGCTCTATGAAAGGTAAACAGTAGCTTCGTTATAAACTACTTTATTGTGTGTGCCCGCGTACAATTGTAAGCAGACCTGCCGGAGCAAATCGTTCAATAAGACGTGTGCGGCACGGGGAATTTGGTATCTTATGCCCAGATCAATCCATATAAGCGCGGCTGCGCTGATATCAAGGGGGGAAGGGCTTAACTGGCTCTGCACATTATGAAATTGACTCGAACTGCTTTCGCTTTGTCCGTTGTTCTGGCCGCTCTGGCCACACCGGCTCAATCACAGGTCAAGATTGGCGTGATCGCCTCGGCCACCGGACCGACCGCCGTGGTCGGTTTGCCGCAGCGCAATACCGTGCCTTTGCTGCCTACCAAGGTTGGCGATCTGACGGTTGAATATGTCTCCCTGGATGATGCCAGCGACCCGAACCAAACGGTGACGCTGTTCAAGAAAATGATTTCCGAGGACAAGATCGATGCCTTGATCGGGCCTACCGGCTCGCCCAATGCCATGAGTCTGATTCAATTTGCGGCCGATTCGGGCACGCCTGTGCTGGCGCCGGTGGGCGCGGCGTCCGTCGTGCTGCCCATGACCGAGCAAAAGAAATGGGTCTTTAAAACGACCCAGAACGACGACATTATTGCTCAGGCCCTGGTCAAGCATATGGTCGATACCGGCGTGAAAACAGCCGGTTTCCTGGGCTTTAACGATGCCTATGGCGAGAGCTGGTTGACCGTGTTCAAGGAACTGGCCGAGGCGAACAATATCAAGATTGTGGCCACCGAGCGTTATGTGCGTTCCGATACCTCGGTAACAGGCCAGGCCTTGAAGATTTACGCGGCCAAACCAGATGTGGTCCTGGTAGCCGGCACTGGCGCTGCGGCTGTTCTGCCGCAAGTGACGCTGGTTAAGCAAGGTTACAAAGGGCAGATTTATCAAACGCACGGTGCTGCGCTTCCTGCGTTCTTGAGCCTGGGTGGCGAGCAGGTTGAAGGCACTATTCTGGCGGCCAGCCTGATGTTGGTCTTGCCTGAAATTGCCGATAGCAATCCGTCCAAGCCTATAGCGCAGGACTACATCCAGCGCTATACCGAGCGTTACGGTCAGGCTCCCGCCACATTTGGTGCCAACGTGTACGACGCTGGTCTTTTGCTGGAAAAGGCAATTCCTGAGGCGGCTACCAAGGCCAAACCCGGAACGCCGGAGTTCCGTTCGGCTTTGCGTGATGCGCTGGAGCAAACCCGTGATCTGGTGGCTACCCAAGGTGTGTATACCATGTCGCCCGAAGACCATAGCGGCTTTGACGAGCGTGGTCGCGAGCTGATTACGGTACGTAATGGCCAATGGCACTTGCTCAAACCCTAAGCAGGTGGACAGGCAGGTATGGAAAAACGCGGCTTAAAGCCGCGTTTTCTGTTTTCCTTGAGGGAAAGTGGAGGGAGGACCGGCCTGCTTAACCGGCCTGGCTGGGAAGGCTGAGCAAAATATGAGGCTCTTCAACTTCAAGCTCAGTTTTCAGGTACTTGGCACCAAAACGGCTGAGCGCCACGATCAGTTTGGCGGGAATGCCATCCAGAAGAATGTAATAGTCCTCCTGGCCCTGCTCAATTTGCTGGACCACATCCGGTTGAGAGCGTTGCCAGCCTGCGCCTCCAAGATGGGTGATTCGTTCGTAAGGGTCCCGACGCATATCTTTCGTGACGTATGCAACCTCGATCATTTGCCACCTCATGAAGTTCTTGTTGGGACCTTCATCATTGGGCATATGATGGCTGACAGCCATTAGGGATTTTACGAACCTTGAGGTTTAGACCTTCAAGGCCTTGACCAGATAGGGGTCCAGGTCTGGTTGACGCAGCAACCAGTTCTTGTAGTCCTGTGGTACATCGGCAATGGCCATGCCCTTGTGTTTGCCAAAATGCAAAATGGTGGGAATCCGGGCGTGCTCGGAGAGCTGCCACAACTGTTCCCAGGTATTGATGTTTTGTGTCAGGCCCAGCAAGTATTGCAGGAGTGCCAGGCAATTGCGTACATCGGCCAAGGCGCTGTGCGCATTGCGCAGGCGCTCGCGGGCGTTGGCGCGATCAATATGATAGATCAGGGCGGACTGGCTGTAGCTGTCCAGGCCTGGAATCAAGTGCCGGGCCAAGGCCAGAGTGCAAATCCGCTTGATATTGGGCGAACCGGCCACGCCCCAGTCGTAGTCCACGTTATGGCCAATGATGTATTGGGTGTCGGCAGGCAGCTTGAACTCGGTATGCGACGGGCAGTCTTGCAGCTCTTCGTCGTAAATGTGGTGGGTGGCCAGCGCACCCAGAGAATTGGCTTCATCAGGCCGGTAGCGTTGCTCGAATTCTTCATTGACCAGCAAGAAGACAGGGTCGCTTAAACGCAGCCAGGCTGCCTCGATGACTTGAGGTTTGGCAGTGCCGGTGGTTTCAGTATCAAACAGCAGGGCAGACATACGGGAATCGCTAACAGACAAAGCCGTCATGGTAGTGCATGTGCCCCGCTTTGCCTATACGGGTTTCAGGCGAAAGCCTTCGGGAACGCCCCAGCGATTGGTGCGTAGCAGCCAGTGCGTCTGGCAGCTCAGGCAGCGGTACTGGGTCTCATGAGCCCCGTCCGGAGAGGGAGGATGCTGTCCCAGTAAACGCAAGTCAGCATGCGCTTGGCTAGTACTTAATCCCTGTGGCAAGGTCAAACACGCTTGGCACAAGGGCGAGCCGTAAACTGACGCCATATCACCGCTCCCTGATGTTTTGTTTCGTATTGACACATCAGTATCGGTTTGCTTACGGATAGCGTCAAGTCTTCGTTTTTGGTTCGGGGAAATGATAGGAAAAACTCTGATCCCGACCGGCACGTTTTGCCTCGTACAAGGCCGTGTCGGCCTGACGAAGCAGAGCATGCAGATCCAGCGTGGAGGCTTCCAGAGTTGCGATACCCAGGCTGGCCGTCATGGTCAGTTGCTGCTCGTTATCCAGGGCCAGGGGCCGCAGGGCAATACTTTTGCGGACACGCTCGGCCACGGCATGGGCTTGGGTGGCGCTGCAGTCGGGCAGCAAGATGCCAAACTCCTCGCCACCCAATCGACCGCACAAGTCTGTATCGCGTAAAGCCAGGGAAATACGCTGGGTGATGGCGCTCAGGGCCAGGTCACCGACATGGTGGCCGTGGGTGTCGTTAATGGGTTTGAAGTGGTCGATGTCCAGAACAATGACGCTGACAGGAACGTGCCGTAGGCGACATTGAGTCAGCATGGTCTGGCTTTGCTGATAAAAGGCCTGCTTGTTGAGCAAACCGGTCAAGGCATCGTGGTGAGCCAGCCGCTGGAGCTTTTCCACTGCCAGATTACGGGCTGAGATCAAGCTGGCACTGGTAATGGAGGCGAGTGCAATGGAGGCAATGCCGATGCGCAGCGACAGCAGATCCAGTGAGGTATATAGCTGGCTGGGCAGGAAGTAGACCGGCTGGCTCAGGGCAAACAGTGTCCAGAGCACATAGAACAAGGTCAACAAGGTAGTGGAAAAGAGCGAGTAGCTCAGGGCGCACCACAATAAGGGCAGGACGGGAAAGGCCAGGGAGCCGGGGCCGTCAATCAGCAAACTCAACAAGCTGGTCAGTAATAAGGACAGGGCGGGTGCCAACTGGGCCAGACTCATCAAATGGGGCTCGTTCCAGTACTCCATGAAACGGCGTATGGGGCGGGCCGGGGCAGTCAGGATGACGGGCAAAATAGCGGTGTAGGAGATCATGCCGGTCAGCATCCAGGACAGGATGGCCAGCGACAAGGCTTGAGAGGTATGCAAAGACAGGGCAATGCCGCCTAGCAGGGCGGAAAGGATACAGGCTAGCCCGTAGTAGGCGGCCAGGGTCAGCATGGCCTGAGGGCGGCGCAAGGACAGGTCCAGCAGCGGATTGCGGGTGATCAGCCAGTATGCCAGCCCGACGCCACTGACATTGGCCAGGGTTAGCAAAAGGGCAATAGGCAGGGGGTTGCGGGCGATCAGTTCGGCGCACAGATAGGCCAGAACAACAATGACCCAGTTAAGGAACTGGCTGGCCCAATCCGGGCGACGAATGAACAGGCCCAGCAGCACGGCCTCGGCAGGCCAGAAGATGGTCAGGGCGTCGTAATGGCGCAGCTTGGTGCCCAGCAGGGTCAGGATCAAGACCAGGCTGAACAGGAAAAAACGGGAGAGATAGGAATAGCGCCGCGGCGGGCGCAAGCAGGAAGCCTGCTTTGATTTCATATCCGTTGCCATAGGAGCGCACGCTCGTCGTGGACGCTTTACAGCGTCGGATAAGTTTCATCAAGCCGCCACTATTTTAGGATGAAAGCAGGAATGTTTCTTGCAAATTGTAATTATATGTTTGTAAATGAAATTAATACGGGGAACTGGGTTGGTTCCCCGTATTAATTGGCAGGCAAAGCCTTAGTTCAAGGCTGGCAAAGGGTGGCGTGGAGCCACGTGATGCACGTCCTGCAGGCGGAAACGGAAACGCACGTTGGCGTCCTGGTTCTGCGCGTCTGCCGTATAGGTGGTGCAGCCGTGTACAGGCGAGCTGAAAATCACGGTACCCGCCATGCGAGGGCCGTTCTTGGGTTGCAAGTAAACGGTATCGCCAATGCGAATATCGGTCTTGTTCAAGGCAATATGCTCAGGGCGCGATACCAAACCGGTTGGATAGATATTTTTCATAATTTTTTTCCTTATCGTGTGGCGTCATTACATCGTTTTTTTATTGAGATTTGATGACACCATGATGGATCGGTCTCCACACGGAGGCCAAGCCATTGCTATTTCAATGTAGAGCCGCGCTGGTCGAACAAATGTCAGGCAGACGTGCTCTGTGGCAGCATGGACAGCGCCTTATTCGTTTGCCAAGCAAATGGACGGAGCGAGTCCGCTACGATGCAAAAAATAAGTCTGGATGTGGCTGTCGTCGCCGTGGTGAATGAATACCCGCATGTTTGGGGACATGCCAGAAGGTCAAAGGGACCTGCTTTGCGTGGGTACATTCAAAAAAATGTTGATCGCACTTTCTTGATGTAATGGATATGTTGGTGCAATCAATCAACTATTAACTCATGGCTTTGCGCTGTTGTCAAGTGTTGGTGCGAAATAGATTTTCAGAGTCGATGTTTCTGATCCACTTCTTTGCAATCAGTCTCCAAAGCAGGGGCAGGCAGGCGCTCAGCCTGTTTTAGAATAAGTCCCTTAACTTGCCTTTTCTGTTGCGACTCATGATTACCATCACTGGCCTTTTTACCCATCCCATCAAATCCTGTGCCGCCCAGGCCCATCCACAGGGCGTGGAGGTCAGCGTTGCGGGCCTGGCCTTTGACCGAGAGTGGGTTGTTGTTGACCAACAGGGCGTATTCATGACGCAGCGTCGCTGGCCGCGCATGGCCTTGATTCAGCCAGTGGTGCAGGACGGGCAGATTACTGTGCAAGCGCCTGGTATGGATCCTTTGTCCTGGTCTCTGGATGCCCTGGCAGGGGATAACGTCGCTGTGTCCGTGCGTATCTGGAGTTCAGATACCTTGGGCCGGGACGAGGGTGATCAGGTCGCGCAATGGTTTAGCGACTTTTTGCAGACTCCTTGCCGGGTGTTGCGTAACCATAGCCGCGCCAGGCGTTATGTATTGACCGAACGTGTGCGTCCCTGGGAAGAAAAGTCCCAGGGCTGGCGTCAGATTGGTGATCAGATCAACGGTTTTGGTTTTGCAGATGCGCTGCCTTTTCTGTTTACCAATGAGGCGTCCCTGGAAGAGCTGAACCGCCTGGTGCAACAGTCAGGTGAGCAGGCCGTGCCCATGAATCGTTTCCGCGCGAATGTGGTTTTTGAGGGCTTGCCCGCGTATGAAGAGGACTATGTGCTGGGTGTCAGCAGTGAAGGCTTGAGCTTTGCTTTTATCCGCCCCTGTACTCGTTGCCCTATGCCCAATGTGAATCAGCTGACAGCGGATGTGGGTACCCAACCCGGCCTGGCCTTGGCACAAAGCCGTCAGTTCCCGCAAGGGACCTTGTTTGGCATGCAGGCCATGCTGGTTGAATCCAAACCTCAGAGACTGAGTATCGGCCAGACGCTGGATGTGGAATACAGCTTTTAAGCCCTGAACCACACTGGATCAGGCGTAGTCCAGGGGCAGACGGGTCGTGAACTTGATCTGCTCCATGGCGAAACTGGAGCTGACGTCGGTCAGCTCTATTTCCGAGATCAGGCGCTGGTAAACACGGTCAAAGCTTTTGATGTCAGGTACAACCACGCGCAGCAAATAGTCGGTATCGCCGCTCATGCGATAGAACTCCACAATTTGCGGGATCGCCTCCACCACGGCCGAAAACTGGCTGTACCACTGTTTGTTGTGCTGATTGGTCTTGATGGCCACAAACACCGTCACCCCGACATTCAGCTTTTCAGAGCTGAGCAAAGCCACCCGTTTTTCGATATAGCCTTCCTGCTCCAGGCGCTGTATGCGTCGCCAGCAGGGTGTGCTGGACAAACCCACCCGATCGGCAATTTCCTGGATGGCCAAGGTGGCATCGTTTTGGAGGATCTCCAGAATGTGCTTGTCGAATTTATCCAGCATAAAAATAATTTCCCAATAATCTTGCTGATTGTAGGTATTTATTCTCGGAATTCTGCCTACAGTAGCGTGAAAACGCAATAATTGCCCTTGGGCTCTTGCGTAGACTGTTTCCATTCATCTTTAGCGATCAGGATCAGGAAAACAGTATGCAGGACTGCGATTATCAACAAACCCGTTTGACCCATGTAGGACGGGACACCAGCGTGTCGGCTGGCTTTGTGAATGTGCCCATTTGTCGCGGCTCCACGATCCTGGCCGACAATCTGGAGCAATGGGCGCAGCGCAAGGAGCCTGACAATCCCTACGCCTCTTATGGCCGTTTCACCAATCCCACCTTGCAAGCCTTGACGCAGGCCGTGGCCGAGCTGGAAGGCGGTTTTCAGGCCAGCTTGTTTCCCTCTGGATTGGCGGCCTGTACTCATGCCTTGTTGGGCATGTTGGAAGTTGGAGATCATTTGCTGATACCGGATTCAGTCTATGGACCGGTACGCGCGTTTGCCCAGCAGGTGCTGGCCAGCCGCATGGGTATTCAGGTGCAGTTTTACGAGCCGTCTGTGGGGGAGGGCATGGCCAGCCTGATTCGTCCCAATACCAAGGTGGTGTACGTAGAGTCGCCCGGTTCGGCCACTTTCGAGATTCAGGATATTCCTGCGATTGCTCGCTGTGCGCATGCGGTGGGGGCGTATGTGCTCTTGGACAATACCTGGGCTACTCCCTTGTTCTTCCAGCCCTTCGAGCATGGTGTGGACGTATCCATTCAGGCGGCCACCAAGTATCTGACCGGGCATTCCGATGCCTTGCTGGGAATTGCCACCGCGAATGAGCGTGCCTGGCCGTTGCTGCGCCGTGCTGCACATGATTTTGGTCAGACAGCCGGTCCTGACGATGCCTTTTTGGCGCTGCGCGGCATGCGTACTTTAGGTGTGCGTTTGCGTCAGCACCAAGCCAGTGCTTTGCAGATTGCCCGTTTTCTGGAGAATCATCCGCAGGTTCAGCGGGTGTTGCATCCGGCGTTGGAATCGCATCCCGGTCATGCCATCTGGAAGCGGGATTTCACCGGCTCTACCGGCTTGTTTGGCCTTGTGCTGGAACCCTTGAGCGAAGCGCAGTTATCCTGCTTTTTCAAGACCTTGCGCCTGTTTGGCATCGGTCTGTCCTGGGGTGGGTTCGAGAGTCTGGCTTTGCCCATGGAGATGCCCAAACGCAATGGGAAAGCCTTGTTTGGGGAAGGGCAGTTATTGCGTTTGCATGTGGGGTTGGAAGAGCCCCAGCACTTGCAGCAAGACCTGGAACACGCGTTGGACGCGGCTTATGCGCTCAACACGTCCAGAAGCACAAGTGGGCTGCGTTTAGTTGCCCAGCAGGCTTAACTGCTGGTTTTCCTGACGGGCGATCAGGCGACGCGTCTGTTCTTCACTGATGTCCAGGCTGGGATCATCCAAAGAAGGTTGAGCGGGGCTGGAGATACTTTCTGCAATCCGGTTCCAGCGCAGTCCCAGTTTGCTGGGTTTGGCCGGGCGACGACGGCTGCGCGGGGCGGTTTCGTGCTGGTCAGGCGAGTACTGGGTCAGATCAAACTGGCCAGTAACGATCCCGACTTGCTTGAGCAGAACCATGGCCTGCAAGGGGCTTTTGAAACTGCGCGGATCTTTGCTGCGGGCGGTAACCAGTACTGCCTGACCGGCACGCGTGGCCACTTGTACGAAAAAATGATTGCCTTGTCCTTTGATGGACACACCTAAAATCCCCCCGGCTTGCGTGGCGGCACGCAGCTGCTGCAGGGTAAAGGTGACGATTGCGCCTTGACAGGGCAAAGAGGACATAAATTAGCGCTCAATAAAGAAAGCCCGCCGTTGCGGGCTGGTCGGGCAAATAGCTGCGTCCCCATAAGAGGGGACTCAAGGGCGACATTATGCCAAAAAATAGGCGGTTCGTGGCTTGGACGGCACAAGACGGAAGGACGTCTTGTGCAAGCTGCAGCTCAGGCGGCGGCCTGGGCACATAGGCGCGGCAGAATGTGATTCGCCAGCAAGGGGGCTAGCGTCAGCGAACGGATTTCCTGCGGGCTGACCCAGCGCGCTTCTTCCAGCTCGGCGGCGGCCTGGATTTCCCGGTTTACCGTCAAGGTGAAAACGTGGGCATGAACCACGTGGCCAGGTTCATTGGCGGCGGGGCTTTCAAAGTATGCTTCGTAGCGGGCCGAGGCGGTTTCCTCCGTTGTCAGGCCCAGCTCTTCGTCCAGTTCGCGTTGCAGGGCTTGCAAGGGCGTTTCACCTGTTTCCAGCTTGCCGCCCGCCTGCATGTAATAGGCGCTGCCACGCTTGCGGACCAGGAGAATTTGGCCTTCAGAGTTGGTGATGTAGGCGGCAGCCAGCAAGATGACAGGATTGGACATAGGTGTTTCAAGCAAAAAGGGTCAAGCCAGGATCGGTTCAAGCAGGCTATTTTTGCACAGGCTCGGAAGGGGTGTCATCCAGGGTTTTGGCACGCAGCAAATAGCGGGTGGCGAAAATGCCTGGGATCAAGAGCCCGAGTCGATACCAGCCCAGGTGACTGGTCAGCCAGGCCGAGACGGCCAGCGACAGCCATAACATGATCAGCGCCCGGCGTTTGGCCTGGCGGGTCAAGCCCTGGCCGTTCTCCCAATTTCGCAGGTATGGGCCCAGATGGCGTTGATCCAGCAGCCATTGATGAAAGCGGGGGGAGCTACGGGAAAAGCACCACGCGGCCAATAGTACAAATGGCGTGGTAGGCAGCAAGGGTAAAACAGCGCCGGCAATCGCCAGCGCCACACAAATCCACCCGGCAAACAACAGGGCGTAACGCATCATGTTTAGCGGGGAACGCGTCCCAGCATGTAGAACTCGTCATTGCAGCGCATGGACATGAAGTTGGCCATGCGGTTACTCAGACCAAAAAAGGCACTGATACCGGCAATATCCCAGGCGTCCTCGTCGCTGAAACCGTGCTCGTGCAGGGCCTGGAAGTCGGCGTCTTCAATCTCCTGAGCGTTTTGCGAGACTTTCATGGCAAAGCTCAGCATGGCTTTTTGGCGTGCCGGAATATCGGCCTTGCGCCAGTTCACGGCAACCTGGTCTGCCACCAGCGGATTCTTGGCGCGGATGCGCAAGATGGCACCGTGGGCAATCACGCAGTAATGACACTGATTGGCAGCGGAGGTGGCCACCACAATCATTTCCCGGTCTGCATGGCTCAAACCACTGGGCTTTTCCATCAGCGCGTCGTGATAGGCAAAAAAAGCGCGGAATTCGTCAGGACGGTGGGCCAGAGCCAGAAACACATTCGGAATAAAACCGGATTTTTCCTGCACGGCTTCAATTCGACTGCGAATATCCTCGGGCATTTCGGCCAGCGTGGGGACGGGATAACGGCTGATAGCGGGTTGAGCGTGGGTCTCGGGCATGGCTTGTCTCCAGGTAAAAATGGATGTTCTAGTTCATCGAGTAATTAAATCCAGCTACGCAAAGGTGTCCAGGGTCGGTCAAGACGATATAATGACATATTGATCCTGCCGCGGGCAGGGCTCTACCAGAGAGCCTTACGGGCGGAACTGTACTTGCACACCACTACTGACGCGATAATGACAACCATCCTTGAATCTCTTCCAGTCGGCCAGAAGGTCGGCATTGCCTTTTCCGGTGGCCTGGACACCAGCGCTGCACTTTTGTGGATGCGCAATAAAGGCGCCATCCCTTACGCATACACCGCGAACCTGGGTCAGCCTGACGAACCCGATTACGATGCGATTCCCCGCAAGGCCAAGGAATACGGTGCCACGCTGGCCCGTCTGGTTGACTGCCGTCAGCAACTGGTGGCTGAAGGGATTGCCGCCTTGCAGTGCAACGCCTTTCACATCACCACCGGTGGCGTAACCTACTTCAACACCACGCCTATTGGCCGTGCTGTTACCGGCACCATGCTGGTTGCCGCCATGAAAGAAGACGACGTCCATATCTGGGGCGACGGCAGCACCTACAAGGGCAATGACATCGAGCGTTTCTACCGCTACGGTTTGTTGACCAACCCTGAGCTGAAGATTTACAAGCCTTGGCTGGACCAGACCTTCATTGACGAGCTGGGCGGCCGCGCCGAGATGTCCGAGTACATGCAGGAAAACGGCTTCGACTACAAGATGTCGGCCGAAAAAGCCTACTCCACCGACTCCAACATGCTGGGTGCCACGCACGAAGCCAAGGATCTGGAGTACCTGAATGCCGGTATCAATATCGTCAAACCCATCATGGGCGTGGCTTTCTGGCGTGATGATGTGGCCGTGGCTGCTGAAGAAGTGCGTGTGCGCTTTGAAGAAGGTCAGCCTGTCGCCCTGAACGGCGTGGAATTCTCCGATCCTGTGGAACTGATGCTGGAAGCCAACCGCATCGGTGGCCGTCATGGTCTGGGCATGAGCGATCAGATCGAAAACCGCATCATCGAAGCCAAGAGCCGTGGCATCTACGAAGCCCCCGGCATGGCCTTGCTGCACATTGCTTACGAGCGTCTGGTTACCGGCATCCACAACGAAGACACCATCGAACAGTACCGCATCAATGGTCTGCGTCTGGGCCGTCTGCTGTACCAAGGCCGCTGGTTTGACCCGCAAGCCATCATGTTGCGTGAAACCGCCCAGCGCTGGGTGGCTCGTGCCGTAACTGGCGAAGTGACACTGGAACTGCGCCGCGGTAACGACTACTCCATTCTGGACACCGTCTCGCCTAACCTGACTTACAAGGCCGAGCGTCTGAGCATGGAAAAAGTGGACAGCATGTTCTCGCCACGCGACCGTATCGGTCAGCTGACCATGCGTAACCTGGACATCGTGGACACCCGCGACAAACTGTTCACCTACACGCAAGCTGGCCTGCTGGCCCCTGCGGCTGGTTCGGCTGTGCCTCAGCTGAAAGACAGCAAGAAGTAAGACATGGCTTGCAGATCGGGGTGGCTCTGGGCAGCCCTCTTGATCTGAAGCAGCAGTATCAAAACACCCCAATATCGGTTGAATCCGATATTGGGGTGTTTTTTTAGGGTATGGGCCTAGCGTTCTTGAACGGCTTTGCTTAATGCTGTCAGTGTTTGCTACAGCCTTGAGCTAGCAAAGAGGGACCTATAGTCAACTTGGTTTGACGAGACCATCAAGGCCAAGCAGCCGTTGGTGTATGCCGTGCATCCAATCAGTCGATCAGTTTCCCGCTTGGCTCATGGAAGGCGAAGGGGCCGTCGAATTGGCCGACGGTGGCAGTATGGGTCACGATCTGGCCAAGGCTGTCCAGCGCATGAACGGCATAGCCGGGTGGTTCCAGTGTCCAGGCCGATGCTGCATTTTCAGCCAGATCCAGACAGACTTGATGCGCCACCGATGGGGCGGTGCTGGCAATGGTGCCGCCAAAACGGATCTGGATATTGCGATGCAAATGCCCGCTGATCACACGTTCGATATTGCTGTGTCGGCGCACAATCGCTTCCAGTTGTTCCGCTCCTTGCAGCAGGCCTATCTTGTCCATGTGGCCGATCAAGGTGTTGAAAGGAGGGTGATGCAGGGCAATGATGGTGGGGCGCTCAGGCTGTTGGGCCAGCTCGGTACGTAACCAGTCCAGCTGTTCCTGATCCAGACTGCCCGCGCTGGCTCCCAATACCGCACTGTCCAGGGCCAGCAGTCTTAGCTCTCCAATATCCACGCTGTAGCAAACCGGCCCGGCCTTGCCCAGATAGCTATATTCGGGAAAGCTCTCGCGCAGTTGCTGGCGGTCATCATGGTTGCCCGGCAACAAATACACCGGGATGGAGCCCAGCGGTGCCAGCAAGCGGCGCAAGTGCGCATATTCCTGTGGTCGACCAAAGTCGGTCAGATCGCCCGTCAACACCAGGGCATCCGGTTTCTGTGGCAGGGCTAGAGCGTGGTTGATGGCGTCCTGCAGATAGGGTGCGGTATTCAGACGGCCATAAGCCAGCCGACCTTCTTCCCGAATATGCGGGTCCGTCATTTGAATCAGTAATGTTTTCAGCATCGTTATCCGTTTGCGTTAAGAGAGTGGCACGGTACCGGGCATCAGCTTGCCGGGGTTGATGTGAATTCCCACTGTACTGCCAAGGACGGCTCCGTGATCACGGTCTACCTCGGCAATCAGAGGGGCTTGTCCGTCCACGTCCAGGGTCAGTTGCACCCGTCCGCCCATGAAACTGCGTTGTCGCACTTTGGCACGTGCCCAGCCGCTGGGTGTATCCATGCAAACGCTGATGTCCTCCGGGCGAACCAGCAACTCCTGCGCCCCGCGCAAGGTCTCGGGGCAAGTCAGGCTCAGGTCTGCCAGACGGATTTCGTTATTGAGCAGGCTTTGTTCGCTGCGTTGCAGGACGTTGACCCGCCCGAGGAAGGTAGCGACAAAAGGGTGGGCCGGATGGCGGTACAGGCTTTCGCCATCGCCAATCTGAATGATGCGGCCTTCGTGCATGACGGCCAGACGGTCGGCAATGGCAAACGCTTCCTGCTGATCGTGGGTCACATGAATGGCCGTGATACGCAGGCGTCGCAGCAGCTCGGCCAGCTCGTCGCGCAAGGAGACTTTCAGCTTGGCATCCAGGGCGGCCAGCGGCTCGTCCAGCAGCAGAACGCGGGGTTGATTGGCAATGGCACGTGCGATGGCAACGCGTTGTCGTTGCCCACCCGACAAGGCGGAGGGCTGGCGTTTTTCCAGACCGTTCAAGCGCATCAGATCGACCAGCTCACCCACCAGTTTTTGGCGTGCGGCCAGATCCATTCCCTTGATCTTCGGGCCATAGCCGATATTGGCTTCCACCGTCATGTTCGGGAACAGGGCGTAATGTTGAAACACCATGCCGACCTCACGCTTTTCAATCGGCAGATGGGTGACGTCCTGGTCGTCGAACAGAATGCGGCTGCCGGCATCGGGCATTTCCAGGCCGGCGATCAGTCGCAGCAAGGTGGTCTTGCCGCAGCCCGAGGGCCCCAGCAAAGCCATGACTTCACCGGGGGCGATGTCCAGAGTGCTGGGATGCAATCCCCGTGTGCCATCAGCATAGGTTTTGGCGCAGTGTTCGATACGCACCGGTATGTGTTTATTTTCCATAGTGTTTCTCCAGCAAGCGCGCCAAGGTCTGCAGCCCCCACAGCACGGGCAAGATGACGAGCATGAAAATCAGCGTATAGGCTGAGCCCACCTCGATACGCATGGACGCATAGCTATCAGCCAGCCCCACGGGCAAGGTGCGGGTCAGTGGCGTATGCAGCATCCAGGTCAGGTTGAACTCGCCTAGCGACAAGGTGAAGACCATCAGGCTGCCAGCCACAATCGCAGGCAGGATGGCCGGCAGCAGGATGCCGAAAAAGATTTGCGTAAAGCTGGCTCCCAGCGAGCGGGCCGCTTCTTCCAGGTCGATCAGGCTGCGTTTTTGCAGAGCTGCTGTGGTCGTACGCACCATAAAGGGCAGGGTGAACACAATGTGGCCCACCAGAATGAACCAGAAGCTTTGACGAAAGCCTTGCAAGGAGCCATAGGCCAGCAGCAGGGCCAGGGCCGAGGCCATGCCGGGGACCGCCACTGGCAAGGTCAGCAGTTCTTCAAAGCTGCGCGCCAGACGGGAGCGGCTGCGTGCCAGGGCATAGGCACAGGGGACGCCCAGCACAATGACAGCCAGCACACAAAGCAGCGCCAGCTGCAGGGATAGCCAGACTGTGCTGCCGTAGTTGGCCCAGACTTGCTCCACCCATTTCAGGGTCAGGCCACTTTTCAGTCCGATACGATAATTGTTGACCAGCCCGGCCAGCACGGAAACCAGAATGGGGCCGAGCAGGAACAGCACGGTCAGTCCGGTGACAGCCAGAAGCAAGGGGGCAGGGCGATGGGGGTTTGAAGCCGTTTTCAGTTTCATGGTGCCCTCAAATAACGACCGAGGGATCGCGGACCAGACGCCGGGCCAGCCACAAGGTAAACCATGTCAGCAGCCCCAGGGAAATGGACAAGCTGGCCGCCAGGGTGAAATTCGCATAGTTGGTAAATTCGTTATAGATCGTGATGGGCAACACTTCGTAGCGGCTGGACAGGGTGAAGGCCGTACCGAAAGCGCCCATGGAGGTGGCAAAAACAATGGCACCGCAAGACAGGGACGTGGGAGCCAGTTCCGGTATCCAGACATCTCTGGCAATGTCCCAGCGTGTGGCTCCACAGGAGCGCGCGGCTTCCTCCAGATTGCGGTCTATGGATTCGGCGGCTGCGGTGTAAGTAGCAATGGCGCGGGGCAGGGAAAAGTACAGATAGGCCAGAAACAAACCCAGCAGGCCGTAGGCAAAGGTCACTCGCCCCAGCCCCAGATCCTGACCGATCTGGGCCAGCAGCCCCTGCCGACCGCCCAGCAAGATAATGAAAAAGCCCACGATGACGCCAGGAAAGGACAGGGGCAGCGTCATCAGGGAGAGCAGCAGGCGCTTGGCCGGCACGCGATAGCGAGCCATCACGATGCCGACCATGGCACCCAGCACCAAGGTGGCCAGGGTCACGATGGCGGACAGGAGCAGCGTTTGCAGCAAGGCCTGCAAGTACCGCCCCGATGTCAGCACGACCCAGTAGGTGTGCATGCCTTCTTGTGCGGGCAGGGCCAGAAGCTGTACCGCGGGCAAGAGCCAGAATGCGGCAAAGAAAGCGACGGCAGGGGCCGAGCACAAGGGCAGCAGGTATTTGCGTTGCATACGCTAACTCCACATGGACCGCTTAGCGGACCTCTGCCAGATAACGCTCGGCAAAGGGTTTCTGACCCTGTGCCATGCGCTCATAGTCAATGGCCTTGGCACGCGCGTATTCGCTGTCGGGCAGGAAGCGCGACTGGGCTTCCTTGCTGACGGCGCTGCTGCGAACCGGGCGCAGGAAAGCATTGGCCCAGATGGACTGCCCTTGCTCGGACAGCACAAAATCCAGCACCTTGCGTCCCTGTTCGGTGTGTGGAGCCTTGTTGACCAGGGACATCACATACGGCACCACAATCGTGCCTTCCTGGGGAATCACGAAAGCGACGTCCTCGCCGTCCTTGTACTGAGCGCGGTAGGCGCTGAAGTCATAGTCCAGCAAGATGGGGATTTCGCCGGAAATCAGGCGGGCATAGGCGGTTTGCTTGGGAACAATGGGATTGTTCTTTTGCAGGGCCTTGAACCAGTTGATGGCGGGATCAAAGTTGTCCATATTGCCGCCCAGGGCTTCGTTGATGGCAACGGCACCCACGTAGCCCACGAAGGCCGATGAGGGGTCCAGATACCCGACCAGGCCTTTGTACTCGGGCTTGAGCAGGTCGTTCCAGGAGGCAGGCACCGGCACATTGCCCAGGGCCGATTTGTTCACCATGATGCCCATGGTGCCGGAGTGGATTGCAAACCAATGGCCTTGCGGGTCTTTCAGCCCTTCGGGAATCTGTTCCCAGCCCTGGGGTTTGTAGGCCTGGGTCACGCCTTCTTTCTGGGCCTGAATGGCAAAGGTGATGCCCAGATAGGTCACATCGGCGACCGGATTGGCGGACTCGGCAACCAGCTGGGCCAGGGACTGGCCGGAGTTCTTGTTGTCGGGCGGGACGGTAATGCCGGTGTGCGCCTTGATGGCCTCGATCTGGCTGGCCCAGTCGGCCCATTCTGGTGGACAGTTGTAGCAAATGGCCGTCTGCGCAGCGGCGGCGCTTCCCACGGTCATCAGGGCCAGGGGCAGTGCCAGGCGGCAAGCCAATGTACTCAGCATATGTTTCATGGTCGATCACTCCAGTCAGTCAGTGGTGTCAGGAAAAAGCCGGGAATGGCTTGAACGCAGGGGGTTGCGGGAGCGGATCCCGAAGAGGAAAGGGGCTTCATCCTGGATGCGCCCGTGGTGAACAAGGGGCAGGGGCGCAGGACTCGCCCGGGTTGAAGGTGTAGGGCAGCAGAACCGAGGCCTGCGCGGGAACCGTTTTTTGCTGGGCTACCGCCTCCAGCAGCAGGCCGATGCACTGGCGACCAATTTCTTCATTGGGTTGTGCGATGGTGGCCGGGCGTGGAAACAGTTCAGCGCCCAAGGCGATGCCGTCAAAGCCGATCACGCTGATATCGTTGGGAACCTGCAGGCCAATCTGCTGTGCCGTGCGCAGACAGCGAATGGCAATCAGATCGTTGGAGCCAATCATGGCTGTGGGGCGTTCCGGTTGGCGCAAGAGTCGGGCGACGCTGGCAAGATGCACGTCCTCAGAAGACGGTGCTTGCTCTTGCTCTCCTTGATCCATGAAAGGCACTTCCAGCAGTGGCATGGGAACCAGGCCAGCCTTGTCCATTCCTTTCAGATAGCCACGGCTGCGTTGCTGGGCGCGATCAGAAACGTGCAGATGACCGCTTACCATGGCAATGCGGCGATGACCTTGCCTTGCCAAGTGGCCGATCAATTCAATCATGGCCTGCTCGCCGTTGACGGTGACGCAAGGATGCTCGGGATGCAGGTTGTACGCCAGTACGTAGGGACAGCGTGTCTTGCTCAGCCGAACTAAAGCAGGAGAGTGAGCCGGGTTGGAGACCACCAGCACAATGCCTTCCACATTGCTGGCCAGGAGCAAGGCCACTGCCTGGGATTCACGTTCCAGGTGGTAGTCGGTAAAGAAGGGCAGGATGGCATAGCCGCCGCGGGCTGCGGTATCGGCGATGCCCTTCAGGCACTCGGCAAAGACGGGGTTGAGCAAGGTCGGCAAGACCACGCCGATGACTCGGCTGCGCTGGCTGCGCAGACTGCGTGCCGAGGCATTGGGCTCATAAGCCAGTGCGTCGATCGCGGCTTGCACGCGCAGGCGGGTTTTCTCACCAACCTTTTCCGGCTCATTGAGCACGCGCGATACCGTCGCAACCGATACCTGTGCTGCTCTGGCGACATCCAGTATTCCTATGTTGGCCATGACACCCAGCCGTCAAAATGAAAACGATTACATTTGAGCAAAGGCATATGTCAGGCAAATGACGGTCCTGGGTTTTTGTGTGCAGCAGGAACCCCCTTGATGCCACTTATACGAGCCTGATCGCAAACAGATCCTGGTCTTGATACGGCCAGTTCTACAGTGAGTTCTCCTGAACAACAGGCCTGCGCGGTCAGGCTTTCATCTCATGAAACCCATTCTTGTTTTGCAGCACGAGGTCACGCAAGGGCCGGGGGTGCTGCTGGATCATCTGGAGAGCCACGGTCTTCCCTATCACTTGTGCATGTCGCCGCTGGATGGCCGGGCGCCCGTGTCGGCTCGTGATTACAGCGGGGTGGTGGTGCTGGGCAGTGATCGCAGTGTCAATGATCTTTTGCCCTGGATAGAGCAGGAGCATGCCTTGTTACAGGATGCGGTTCAGCGTCATGTTCCGGTTCTGGGGCATTGCTTTGGGGCACAACTGCTGGCGCGTTCCCTGGGGGCCCGCGTGCAGCGCAATCCGTATCCGAACATAGGCTGGGGCCAGGTCTGGAGCAGTCCCTACGCCCGGCGTGTCATGGGCCTGCCCAGGCGTGCCATGCTGTTCAACTGGCATTACGACACCTTCCAGATTCCCTCGGGGGCCAGCCGGACTTTATACGGCCCTCATTGCCTGAATAAAGGTTTCTGCCTGGGCCCGCATTGGGCCTTTCAAGGCCACCTGGAAGTGACTGCCGACAGCATCCGTCAGTGGTGTGATCACGGCCGCTGCGAGTTGGAGCAGGTATACGGTCCGGTGGCCCAGGATGCAGAACATATCTTGTTGGGCCTGGATCAGCACCTGAGCACTTTGCACCTTATTGCCAGACAGACTTATCAACGCTGGACAGATCAGTTGCTGGAGCGTGCCGGTGTCGCCCTGGCCCAAATCCATATGCCGTCTTTATACGCGGGCTAGTAAACACTGCTCTGAATTTATGCCGCCACTCCTAGACTTTCTCTGTCTGCTGCAAGTCAGCATTGATCAGGAGTTCGGGATGAGTGCGTCCTTTTTTACGGTTCTGGCAGGAGGGATTTCTCTGGGGCTGTTTATCTATTTGTTCTATGCCTTGCTCAAGGCCGAAAAATTCTAAGTTCAGGCCAGCAAGTGTTCATTGTGGGAACAGGTGTGCATATGAGTGATTTTCTATTTTTAGCGGTGCTGTTCGCGTTCTTTGCGATGGCGACCGGATTTGTTCTTGGTCTTGAGAAGCTGTAAGAGGAGCTGTCATGCTGGACGATCTGATGCAGTTTCTAGTTATTTTGGCCGTCTCTACGGTCTTGTTAGTGGTGGTGGGTAAATGGATTGCCCATTTTTTCAGTAGCCCCAATCACAGCCTGATCGAACGTGGCACGTATCGGCTGCTGGGCGTGAATCCTGAAGAGAAAATGTCCTGGAAGCGATATGGTCTGGCGCTCTTGTTGAGCAATGCCGCCATGTTGCTTCTGGGATATATTCTTTTGCGGGTGCAGGGCTGGATTCCCGGCGACAGCCTGCAGCGCGCCGCGCAAACGCCTGACCTGGCCTTTAATACGGCTGTGTCTTTTACGACCAATACCAATTGGCAGGCGTACTCGGGTGAATCCAGTCTGTCCAATTTTTCCCAAATGGCGGCCATCACCTTTTTGATGATGATCAGTGCCACAACGGGTCTGGCAGCGTCAGGAGGTTTCATCCGTGGCTTAAGCCGTAAAAGCTCGGCCGATATTGGCAACTACTGGGTGGATTTCACCCGCTCCTTGTATCGCTTGCTCTTGCCATGCAGCTTCCTGCTGGCCTTGCTGTATATCTGGCAGGGGATGCCACAGACACTGAGCTCGGATGTCGTGGTCAATACGCTGGAAGGTCTCAAGCAGCAGATAATTCTGGGGCCAGTAGCCAGCCTTGAAAGCATCAAGCATGTGGGGACTAATGGGGGCGGCTTCTTTGGTATGAACGCGGCTCATCCATTTGAAAACCCTACGCCGCTGACTAATACCATGCATATGCTCAGCATGTTGCTGGTGCCTTCGGCCCTGACTTACGCCTTTGGCTCCATGCTGGCTCGTCGTCGCCAGGGTTGGGCTTTCTTTGCGGCCTTCCTGGTGATGTTCATCGGTTTTCTGTCCCTGATTTATAGCGCCGAACAGGCAGGCAATCCTTTGCTGACTTCCCTGGGGGTGGACCAAACACAAAGCAGCACGATGGGCGGTGGCAATCTGGAGGGCAAGGAACTGCGCTTCGGTGTGGCGCAAAGCAGCTTGTTTGCCACCGTGACCACGGCTGCGACTACCGGCTCGGTCGATGCCATGCATTCTTCGCTGACTCCTTTGGGTGGCCTGGTGCCGATTGCCCAAATGATGCTGAACAACGTGTTTGGCGGGATAGGCGTGGGCTTTATCAGCCTGGTCAGCTACGCCATTCTGACGGTGTTTCTGGTGGGCATGATGATAGGGCGCAGCCCGGAGTTTTTGGGCAAGAAGATCGAGGCGCGGGAGATGAAGTACGTGATGCTGGCCATGCTGGCGCATGCCTTCAGCATTCTGGGTTTTACGGCCTTGGCCAGCGTGCTGCCATCCACTATGGATAGTCTGTCCAATATGGGGCCACATGGTTTCAGCGAAGTTCTGTACGCCTATACCTCGGGTACGGCGAATAACGGTTCCGCCTTTGCAGGTTTCAACGCGAACACCCCTTTCTTCAATACAACGATAGGGCTGGCCATGTTGGTGGGGCGGTATCTGACCCTGCTGCCCCTGCTGGCTCTGGCCGGTGTGCTGGCTGCCAAGAAAGCGGTTCCTGCCGGACCAGGCACCTTGTCGACGGCCACCCCCTTGTTCACCGGCCTGTTGATTTTCGTGGTGCTGGTGGTGGGCGGGCTGACTTTCCTGCCTGCACTGGCGCTGGGCCCGATTGTAGAGCACCTGTTGATGCTCGATGGCATTACTTTTTGAGGATTGACTGTCATGTCTACCCATCAATTTATGGTTTCGACACCGGCTGCACCGACGATGAAAAGCTTCTTGCGTCCCGTGCTGCTGTCTGCCTTGTTTTTTATGCTGTTGACGGGCATTGCCTACCCGTTGGCCACGACCTTTATCGGCACCGCCCTGTTCCCGGAGCAGGCAAAGGGCAGCCTGATTCTGCGTGACGGCCAGCTCGTGGGTTCACGCCAGATTGGTCAGTACTTCAGTCAGCCCGAGTATTTCCAAGGGCGTCCCAGCGCGACGTTGGGAGCCGATCCGGCTGACCCTTCCAAGAGCATTGCGCAGCCCTATAACGCGGCGGCCAGTGGTGCCAGCAATCAGGGAGTATTAAGCAAAAGTTTGCTGGAGGCTGTGGCAGAACGCAGCAAGGCATATCGCCTGATGAACGGTTTGGCAGAGGATGCTCCCGTGCCTGTAGATGCTGTCACAGCGTCGGCATCGGGTCTGGACCCGCATATTTCGGTGGCCAACGCCCGTTTGCAGGCCGCCCGTATCGCCAAAGTGCGCGGTATGCCGCTGGCTCAGGTCCAGGTCCTTATTGATCGCTATACCAGTGCTCGTCAATTCGGGGTGCTGGGCGAGCCACGCGTGCAGGTCTTGGAGCTTAATCTGGCGCTGGACATGGCCAAGCGTGCCCAGCCCGCAGTGCGTTAGGAGCAGGTGTCATTATGTCTATTACTGATCTGAAAGCCCCGCAAGAGGCCGAGCGTTCGACGGCATTTCAGGCCGTGCCCTGGGGCACGGTGTGCAAGGAAGCCTTCAAGAAATTGTCGCCTCGGGTGCAGTTCAAGAACCCGGTGATGTGTGTGGTGTATCTGGGCAGTATCGTCACCAGCTTGCTGGGCGTGCAGGCCTTGATGGGGCAGGGTGAGGCCCCCGCTGGATTTATCTGGTCTATTGCAGCCTGGCTGTGGTTTACGGTCCTGTTTGCCAATGCGGCCGAAGCCGCGGCAGAAGGGCGTGGTAAAGCGCAGGCCGACGCGCTGCGTTCTACGCGCAAGCGGGTCATGGCCAAGGTTCTGAAAGACCCCGCCCGTGATAGCCGCGCCTGGCCTGTCCCCAGCGACGAACTGCTGCCCGGTGCCTATGTGCTGGTTGAAGCGGGCCAGATTATTCCGGCTGACGGCGAAGTGCTGCAGGGGGCAGCGTCGGTAGATGAGTCCGCCATTACGGGTGAATCGGCGCCGGTTATCCGGGAGTCGGGAGGCGACTTTTGTTCTGTGACGGGGGGAACCCGCGTTCTGTCTGACTGGATCGTGATGCGGGTCACCGCCAAACCGGGTGAGGCTTTTCTGGATCGCATGATTGCGATGGTGGAGGGCGCCAAGCGCGGCAAGACGCCGAACGAGATTGGCTTGAATATCTTGCTGGTTGCCCTGACGCTGATCTTTCTGCTGGTGTGCGTGACCTTGCTGCCTTTCTCCAGCTTTGCGACGGTGCTGACCGGCCAAGGTTCGCCCGTTACGATTACCGCCTTGATTGCTCTGTTGGTGTGTCTGATTCCGACTACCATCGGTGCCTTGCTGTCGGCGGTAGGTGTCGCCGGGATGAGTCGCATGATGAAAGCCAATGTGCTGGCCAGCTCGGGCCGCGCTATCGAGGCGGCGGGAGACGTGGATGTTCTGCTGCTGGACAAGACAGGCACCATTACGCTGGGTAATCGGGAGGCCTCGGCCTTTTTGCCCGCGCCGCAAGTATCGGAACAGGCCTTGGCAGACGCGGCTCAATTGGCATCGTTGGCGGACGAGACCCCCGAAGGACGCTCCATTGTGGTGCTGGCCAAGCAGCTTTTCAATTTGCGTGGTCGTGAATTGCAAGGTGCGCAGACCATTGCCTTTAGCGCCCATACACGCATGAGCGGTATTGATATCGAGGGTCGTCAGATTCGTAAGGGGGCGGCAAATACCATGCGCTCCCATATCGAGTCCCTGGGCGGCGTGTTTCCTCGCGAACTGGACACCTTGGTCAATGAGGTCGCCCGCCGGGGCAGCACACCGCTGGTCGTCACTGAAGGTAATAAGGTGCTGGGTGTGGTGGAGCTCAAGGATATCGTTAAAGGCGGTATCAAGGAGCGCTTTGCCGAGTTGCGCGCCATGGGCATCAAGACTGTCATGATTACCGGGGACAACAAGCTGACCGCCGCTGCCATTGCAGCCGAAGCCGGGGTGGATGATTATCTGGCCGAGGCCACGCCCGAGGACAAGCTGCAATTGATTCGGCGCTATCAGGATGAAGGTCGCCTGGTTGCCATGACTGGCGACGGCACGAATGATGCGCCTGCTCTGGCGCAGGCCGATGTGGCCGTGGCCATGAACAGCGGCACCCAGGCGGCTAAAGAGGCCGGCAATATGGTGGATCTGGACAGTAACCCCACCAAGCTCCTGCGTGTGGTGGAAGTGGGCAAGCAGATGATCATGACGCGCGGAGCCCTGACCACCTTCAGCATTGCCAATGATCTGGCCAAGTACTTTGCGATTATTCCTGCGGCTTTTGTGGTCACGTATCCTGCTTTGGGTGCCTTGAATGTGATGCAGCTGCATAGTCCGGCTAGCGCCATCCTGTCGGCAGTCATTTTCAATGCCTTGATCATCATCGCCTTGATTCCTTTGGCCTTGCGGGGTGTGAAGTATCGGGCCGAACCGGCCAGCCGTTTGCTGAAACGCAACTTGCTGATTTACGGCTTGGGAGGGCTGATCGCCCCTTTCATAGGCATCAAGCTGATTGATTTGCTGCTGACGCCGTTTTTTGGATAAGAGCGTAAGATCAATAGCAATTTTCTGGATGGAGTGCGCAGATTCATGTCACTTGAGGATAGGCCGGACCCGGATGAGCTGCTGCAGGTGATTGGCGAGGATCCGCACCAGCCTCGTCGCGGGCAGCTCAAGATTTTCTTCGGCGCTTGTGCGGGCGTAGGGAAAACCTACGCCATGCTCAAGGAGGCGCATCAACGCCAGTCCGAGGGCGTGTCCGTGGCTATCGGGATTGTGGAAACCCATGGCCGCCAGGAAACCCAGGCTCTGATTGACGGTTTGCCCGTGCTGCCCCGCAAGGAGTATCAACGTCAGGGGCGGGTGGTGACGGAGTTTGATCTGGATGCCGCCTTGGCCTCGGGTTATCAGCTGCTGCTGGTGGACGAGCTGGCGCACTCCAATATTGAAGGCAGTCGACACGCCAAGCGCTGGCAGGATGTGGAGGAATTGCTGGATGCGGGCATTGATGTGTATACCGCGCTCAATGTGCAGCATCTGGACAGCCTGAATGAGGTGGTGGGCGGCATTGTCGGGGTACGGGTTCGGGAGACGGTGCCAGACCGGATTTTTGATCGGGCGGCCGATGTCTTGCTGGTGGATCTGCCGCCGGATGATCTCTTGTCTCGTCTGAGTGCGGGCAAAGTGTATCTGGCCGACTCGGTGGCCCACGCGCGTCAGAACTTCTTTCGTCGCGGCAATCTGATTGCTCTGCGTGAGTTGGCTTTGCGCCGGGTGGCGGATCGGGTCAATGCGGACGTGCATGTGTATCGGATCTCCCATGCGATCCGGACAGTTTGGCCGACACGTGAGTTACTGATGGTATGCGTCAGTGCCGATAGCGCCCAGGAAGCTCTGATTCGGGAGGGGGCGCGCTTGGCCCAGCAATTGCAGACGCCCTGGATTGTGCTGCATGTGGATACGCCGCAGGAAAGCGGGCAGATCAAGGCGCAGGAAGCACTGGTGCGCTTGGCGGCCAGTGCTCAGCATGCCGGAGCCGAGTTTGCCAATATTGCCGGGCAGGATGTGGCGCACACGATTTTGGCCTATGCCCGTCAGCGCAATGCGACCAAGCTGATTTTGGGAAACTCGTCAGCGCGATCTATCTGGCCCTGGCGCACTCGCCTGTCCGAGCGCCTGGCGCGCAGCAACCCTGAAATTGGTTTGCTGCTGCTGCGTATGGATACGGTACAGCGGCCCATACGGCCCCTGGAGCTGGAACAACCCATGGCACAAGGCAAGGCCTTGTCGATTGCGTCCATTATTTGTGTTGTGACCACCTTTCTGGCCGAGAAGCTCTTGCCCTTTTTCGAGCTCTCCAACGTGATCATGCTGTTCTTGATCACTGTGGTCTTTATTGCCCTGCGTTTGGGACGACTGGCTGGGGTATGGGCTTCTTTGCTGTCCGTGGCCTTTTTCGACTTCTTTTTTGTCGAGCCGCGTTATTCCTTCTCGGTAACGGATACCCAATATGTCTTTACCTTCGGCGTCATGCTGGGAGTGGCGCTGATTATTGGCCAACTGGCTGCCAAGCTGCAGGCCGAAGCCAGGGCTGCCCGTGATGGTGAACGCCGTGCTGCGGCATTGACTCGTGTCAGCCGGGACTTGGCCGGAGCCTTGGCCCTGGAACAAGTCCTGGCGGTCTGCCGCGATACGCTGGAACCTTTGTTCGAGATGCAGGTGGTACTGGTGGTGCCGGATCAGCAAAACCAGTTGGTGGCGACTCGTCATACAGGCTTTGTAGAGCTATCGGTGGCGCAGTGGGTGTTTGATCATATGGAAGCCGCCGGTAATGGCACTGAGACCCTGAGCGGTGCCAGTGCCCTGTATCTGCCCTTGAAAGGTCCCATGGCCCCGCGTGGGGTCTTGGTGGTGCAGTCCGGCGGAGCCGCTTCCTTGAGGACTCCGGATGGACGGCGCTTGCTGGATGCTTGTTGCTTTATCTTGGCCCAGGCTCTGGAGCGAATTCATTATGTGGAAATCGCTCAGGATACGGTACTGCGCATGGAGGGGGAGAAAATGCGCAATACCTTGCTATCTGCTGTCTCGCACGATTTACGCACGCCCTTGACCGTGATTCGAGGCCTGGCAGAAACGCTGGAGCAGCCCAAAGGCTTGAGCGAAACCGAGCGCACGGATATTGCCCGATCGATCCGCATTGAATCGGACGAATTGCGCCGCCAAGTATCCAACCTGCTGGATCTGGCGCGTATGCAAAGCGAAGGGGTGAAGTTGCATAAGGAATGGCATGCCCTGGGCGAGATTGTGGGGATTGCCGTTGCCCGTTGCTCAGCGGCTTTGCAGCCTCGCAAGGTGGTGACCGAGTTTGCGGCCGACCTGCCTTTGATCGAGGTGGATGGTGTTTTGCTGGAGCGAGTGGTGACGAATCTGCTGGATAATGCCGCCAAATATACGCCCGTCACCAGTACGATTTCCCTGCGCGGCCTGTGTTCTGGTCAGTCCATGTATTTAATGATCAGTGATGATGGGCCAGGCCTGCCGCCCGGTGATCCCGAGCGCTTGTTCGATACGTTTACCCGGGGGCAGAAAGAGTCCTCTGTGGCAGGTGTGGGCTTGGGTCTGGGCCTGTGTCGAACGATTATTGCCGCACATGGTGGTACGATCAGCGCCAAGCCGCGTATGCCCCATGGCGTGATCTTCGAGATTCGCCTGCCCTGGAAAGCGGCTCCCCGTATGGATGGTGATGAGCTACTGACATGAACAAAGCCCAGATACTGATCGTGGAGGACGAATCCAATATTCGTCGTTTCGTGCGAATTGCCTTGGAGCAGGAAGGCATGTCCGTGATTGAGGCCAGCACGCTGGCGCAGGCGCGCATGGATGCGGCAACCCGTCGCCCTGATTTGATGATTGTGGATTTGGGCCTGCCCGATGGGGATGGCAAGGACTTGATTCGTGATCTGCGCAGCTGGGTGTATTCGCCCATTCTGGTGCTGTCGGCGCGTGAACGAGAGGAAGAAAAAGTAGCGGCCTTGAATGCCGGGGCGGACGATTATCTGGTCAAGCCCTTTGGCGTACCGGAGCTGCTGGCCCGGATCCGGGCCTTGTTACGGCGCTCTCAGCTGGTTCCGAATGTTCAGGCGGCTTCTTCGCGGGTTCGCTTTGGGAGCGTGCAGGTGGATCTGGCTTCCCATGAGGTCACGCGGGACGGGGAGGCGGTGCATCTGACACCGATCGAGTTTCGTTTGCTGACGGCCTTGATTCGGGGGCATGGCAAGGTGCTGACGCACCAACATTTGCTGCATGAAACCTGGGGAGCGGCGTATTCCGATCGGCCTCATTACCTGCGGGTGTACATGATGCAGCTGCGCCAAAAGCTGGAAGAGGATGCGGCACAACCCAAGTATCTGCTGACTGAGTTGCAGGTTGGCTATCGTTTGGCGGGTTTGGAAATCCAGGAGTAAAGCGAATCTGGTGTTGATGTGGGCGGTGTTGCTTGAGATTGCTTATCGCATTGCCTGACGCTTTGAGGACTTGAGTTTGGCGGTTAAAGGATCAGCAGTACGCCAGTTTGGAACGTATATTCAAAGGGATTATGTGAATCACATTTGGATAGGCATGTGAAGCGATCCGGTATTAAAAAGGGGATACGACGTATCCCCTTTTTATGTCATTGAGCAAAGTCTGCTCCGGGTAAAAGCACTCAGGCTTCCAGACGCCCCAGAATCAGGAACTCCATCAATGCTTTCTGTACGTGCAAGCGGTTCTCGGCTTCGTCCCAGACCACACTTTGTGGACCGTCAATGACTTCGCCAGTCACTTCCTCGCCACGGTGAGCGGGCAGGCAGTGCATGAAGATGGCTTCAGGGTCGGCCACATCCATCATTTCCTGATCCACACACCAGTCAGCAAAGGCTTTGCGACGCTCTTCGTTTTCGTCTTCGTAACCCATGCTGGTCCACACGTCGGTGGTGACCAGGTGCGCGCCCTTGCAGGCTTCCAGTGGGTCGTCGAATTCACGCAGAATGCTGGAATCCGGGTTGCCGGTGCGATCCGACTCCAGGTGGTAGCCGTTAGGGGCCGACACATGCAGGGTAAAGCCCAGGATTTCCGCCGCTTGCAGCCAGGTGTAGGCCATATTGTTGGCGTCACCAATCCAGGCCACGGTCTTGCCCTTGATATCGCCACGGTGTTCGATAAAGGTGAAGATGTCGGCCAGAATCTGGCAAGGGTGAAATTCGTTGGTCAGGCCATTGATGACCGGCACCCGCGAGTGGGAGGCAAAGCGCTCCAGACGAGTCTGCTCGAAGGTACGAATCATGACGATATCGACCATGCGTGAAACCACGCGGGCGGTATCTTCAATCGGTTCGGAGCGGCCCAGCTGCGAGTCGGTGGTGGTCAGGTGAATGACCGAACCGCCCAACTGATACATGCCGGCTTCAAACGAAACACGGGTACGGGTGCTGGCTTTTTCAAAAACCATCGCCAGGGTGCGGTCGTGCAATGTGTGGTGCGGCTGATAGCGTTTGAACTTGTCTTTGATCAGGCGTGCGCGTTCCAGCACATATAAAATTTCGTCGTGAGAAAAGTCGCGAAATTGCAGAAAGTGCCGAAGCGGTCCTGCTTGCACGATGGCATCCATAAAAAAATCCTGCGGATAAAGAAAGCCATCTTAACCTGTCCGGCTATTAAGAGCAAAGCCGGTCTGTGGCGGGGAAGGGGAAACCGTTTGGTTTTGGAATAAAGCGAGAGGGCAAAGTAATGATTAGCAATAAATTGTCAAGCGGCTAATTTATTGAATCCCGGGCTTTGCGTGGCCGCGATCGGATACAATGCGTGGCGAGAAAGGAAAAGGTGCAGCATACCTGAACTGCACGATGAGCGATTAATTGTTATGACAGAGCCAGTGAAGCAACTTGTAATCCATGGTGTGACCCGGCAGGATCAGCGCTTTCGTCCCAGTGATTGGGCAGAACGCTTGGCCGGTGTAATGTCCCAGTTCCGTCCCGCTGGGGCGATGGGTGGTCATCTGACTTATTCGCCCTATGTGGTGCCGCGATTGATTGACGGCGTGCGATGTGTGGTGGTGGATGCGCGCCTGCGAGAGCTTGAACCTTTGGCCTGGAAATTCGTCTGTGGCTTTGCCGATGATAATAATTTAAAAACCAGCGGCATTGATCCCGACAATATGGACCCTGTCGATTCCTGATTCAGACAGTGCATTCAATAAGTCGCCACCGCGAAAACGGTAGGCGACTTGTTTTTTATACGGTAAGCGGCGTGAGCACTTTGCCGGTTTTTTGATACTGCAATACATTTTCCAGCGTCAGCGAGAGCATGGCTTCGCGTGTCTCGTGCGTTGCACTGGCCGTGTGCGGTGCCAGAACGACCTGGTTCAGATCGCGCAAGGCCTGGGGCACCTGGGGTTCATTCTCGAACACATCCAGCCCGGCAGAGCCCAGTCGTCCTTCCTGCAGGGCGGCAATCAGTGCGCTTTCATCGACCACGCTGCCGCGGGCAATATTGACCAGAATCCCTTTGGGACCCAAGGCGTTCAGCACGTCTATATTGATCAGCCCCCGTGTCTCATCGCCACCGACGGCAGCAATCACCATGATGTCTGCCCAATGGGCCAGTTCGATCAGGGAAGGCTCATAGTGCCAGGGCACATCGTGACGTGGACGGCGGTTGTGATAGCGCAGTTCCATATCAAAGCCACTGGCGCGGCGGGCAATGGTCTGGCCAATGCGTCCCAGGCCCACAATGCCCAGCTTCTTGCCGCTGACCCGTGTCCCCAGCCCGAAACCATTGGGTCTGTCCCATAGACCAGCACGCACGTAGCGATCCGATTCCGTCACACGGCGAGCCGCATCCAGCATCAAGGCCCAGGCCATATCGGCTACGCAATCGTTCAGTACATCCGGAGTGGTACTGACCTGAATACCGCGCTGTTTGGCGGCCTGTACGTCGATGGAGTCGTAGCCTACCCCTACGCTGCAAATCGCTTTCAAAGCGGGCAGGCGGTCCATCAAGGAGGCGGGGGTAGCAGTGACAGCGCTGGTCAGGAGTACCTGTACGCGTTCGATCTGCTGGGCAGAGAGCTGGTTCAGGTCCTGGAGGACAATGCGCTCGAAATGACGGTCGATTTCGTCAAAAGAAGGGTGCTGGGCCAAAGATGCCAGTTGCAGCACGATGGGACGTGTCATGGGGACTCGCTAATGAAAAAGCAAATCCATAACTTAGCATGATTGGCCTGCATGTTCAGGCAATGGTTTTGTGGCTAATAAAAAAGGGGTGCTAAGCACCCCCTTTCTAACTGGTTTTTAGGCCAGAGCCGATTAAACCATTAAAAATCTTCAGCAATCAGGCCAGGGCCTTGATAGCAGCAGACAGGCGGCTCTTGTGGCGGGCAGCCTTGTTCTTGTGAATGATGTTCTTGTCGGCAACGCGATCAATGATGCTGGTCGCTTTGCGGAATACTTCGTTAGCAGCGGTTTTGTCACCGGCTTCGATAGCCTGGCGAACGCGCTTGATAGCGGTACGCAGCATGGAACGGATGCTGGCGTTGTGTTTGTTGCGAGCCACTGCTTGGCGGGCGCGCTTGCGTGCTTGTGCGGAATTAGCCATTTTTAATAAAGCCTAAGTTTTAAAGTTTAATCGGCAAAGACAATTATTCTAGGATACTAAGCCCGCTTTGTAAAGTAAGAGGGGCGAATGCCTACGATAAACAACATGCCGAAATAGGAAATGCCGCTGGCAAGCAACACGCCGCCCAGATACAGTACACGCAGCATGGGCGTGGCTCCCAGGCTGATCCAGTCGATATAACGGTCAGCCAGCAAGAGGACGGCGGCCAGAGCAGCCAGGGCAGGAATAATCTTCAGGAAAAAACGTAACCAGTCATGATTGGGCTGGTAAATCCCGCGCTTTCGCAGCATGACCAGCAAGGTCAGCGCATTGACGGTGGCACCCAGGCCAATCGACAAGGCCAGCCCGGCATGGGCAAACGTGGGCACCAGTACCAAGTTAAAGAGCTGGGTAATGATCAGGACGGCAATGGCAATGCGCACCGGTGTACGAATATCCTGGCGGGCGTAAAAACCGGGGGCCAGAATCTTGATGGCCAGCAGGCCCACCAGACCAACCGAATAGGCACCGACTGCCAATTTGGTCTGGGCAACATCAGCGGCTGCAAACGCACCGTAGTGAAACAGGGTGGCGACCAGGCCGTCGGACAGCAAGGCCATGCCCAGGGCGGCAGGCAGGCCCAGCAGCAGGACCAGGCGCAGGCCCCAGTCCAGCAAGCCGCTGTAGTTCTTGTCGTCCTTGCCGGCATGGGCGGCCGACAGCTTGGGCAGCAAGACCGTGCCCAGTGCCACACCTAGCAGGGCAGTGGGGAACTCCATCAGACGGTCGGCAAAGGACAGCCAGGTCACGCTGCCGGACTGCAGCCAGGTGGCGATATTGGTATTGATCAGCAGGGAAATCTGCGCAACAGAAACGCCCAGAATGGCGGGCAGCATCTGTTTAAGAATGCGTTGCACGATGGGGTCGCGGCGTGCTTCACCCAGTCGTAGCGAAAATCGTGGCAACAGGCCCAGACGGGCCAATGCGCTCCATTGCACCAGCAATTGGGCCAGACCGCCCACCATCACCCCAACGGCCAGGGCGTAAATGGGTGTTTCCATATGCTGGGCCAGAAACAGGCTGGCGCCAATCATGGACAGATTCAGCAGGATGGGAGTGAAAGCCGGAACCGCAAAGCGGCTCCAGGTGTTCAGTACCGCAGAGGCAAAAGCCACCAGCGACATGCAGATGATGTAGGGGAACATCATGCGCGTCATGGTGATGGCGGCACCAAATTCGGTTTGTCGCTCGGGGGCGGTCAGGCCACTGGCCATGGCACTGACGACCCAGGGGGCCGCAACAATGCCAATGGCAGTGACCAGCATGACAGCAAAGGTCAGCAGCAGGGCGACGCGGTCCAGCAATTGCTGGACCTTGTCCTGCTCGTGCTCCTTGCGCACCTGCCCCAGGATTGGGACAAAGGCTTGTGAAAACGCTCCTTCTGCAAACAGGCGTCGCAGCAGATTGGGAATGCGAAATGCCACCCAGAAAGCGTCGGTGAGCGGGCCCGCCCCAAAGGCGCGGGCAATCAGAATATCGCGTGCCAGTCCGGTGATACGAGACAGCAGCGTCAGGCCACTAATTGTGGCCGCCGAGCGAAACAAACCCATTGGAGCCGATACAGAAAGTTATTTTGGTGCCATACGAATAGCGCCATCCAGACGGATGGTTTCGCCATTGAGCATTTCATTATTGATGATGCTCTGCACCAGTTGGGAGAAATCTTCAGGGCGACCCAGGCGCGATGGGAAAGGAATGCTGGCCGCCAGGGAGTCCTGAACTTCCTGAGGCATGGCAAACATCATGGGGGTGCCGAAGATGCCGGGAGCAATCGTCATGACGCGGATGCCGGTCTGGGCAAGGTCGCGGGCCAGAGGCAGGGTCAAACCGACCACACCGGCTTTGGAAGCACCGTAAGCGGCTTGGCCAATCTGGCCATCATAGGCGGCTACCGAAGCGGTGTTGATCAGCACGCCACGCTCGCCCGAGGCTTCGGGGGTGTTGCTGCCCATGGCCGCAGCGGCCAGGCGGCACATATTGAAGGTGCCGACCAGGTTGATCATGACGGTTTTCTGGAACAGGTCCAGCGTGTGCGGGCCATTGCGTCCTACCGTGCGCGAGGCGGGAGCCACGCCGGCACAGTTGATCAGTCCGAACAGGGGGCGGGCGCTGTCCTGGCAAGCCAGATCCACGACGGCCTGGGCATCTTGCTCGGAAGTAACATCACAGCGCTGATAAAGTTGGCCCAGCTCTTTGGCCAGAGCCTCACCGGCCTCGTCCTGAATATCGGCGATCACCACGCGGGCGCCGTTTTCAACCAGCATACGTACGGTGCCTGCGCCCAGACCCGATGCGCCGCCGGTGACAATAAAAGTCTTGTTATTGATTTGCATGAGCTTGTCTCCCTTGGATAATAAACAACCGGCCCTTTTGGGGCCGGCTGAATCTTGACTTACTTAGCTTGCCAGGGCGTCCACAATGCGCTGGCGGATCTCATCGACGCTGCCCACGCCGGAAATCTTGCGATAGGCCGGAGCTTGCGGGTCGCCGGTGGCTGACCATTGCGAGTAGTAATCGACCAGAGGGCGGGTCTGCTCGCGATAGACAGACAAGCGGTGGCGTACGGTTTCCTCGCGGTCATCGTCGCGCTGGAGCAAGGGTTCGCCCGTCACATCGTCCACACCGGGGGTTTTGGGTGGATTGAAGGTGACGTGGTAGCTACGACCGCTGGCAGCGTGGATACGGCGGCCGCTCATGCGTTCGATGATGCTTTCTTCCGGTACGTCGATTTCGATCACGAAGTCCAGTTTGACCTGGGCATCCTTCAAGGCATCGGCCTGGGGAATCGTGCGTGGGAAACCGTCGAACAGGTAGCCGGGCTCACAGTCGGCTGCTTGCAGGCGATCGCGTACCAGGCCGATGATCAGGTCATCCGAAACCAGGCCGCCGGCGTCCATGATTTTTTTGGCTTCTACACCCAGCGGGGTTTGGGCTTTGACAGCGGCACGCAACATATCGCCCGTGGAAATTTGTGGAATACCAAATTTCTCGGTGATGAAAGCAGCTTGAGTGCCTTTGCCGGCACCAGGGGGCCCGAGCAGTATGAGTCGCATGAATTCCTCCAGGAAATGCGTCGATCCGATTCTCGCTTCAGTATGATGCGTTGCAGCATATTTAGCGCATTTTTTATTCGGATAGAGCAGAAAAAAGATCTTTTATAACCGATTTGCGAAGTGAGCGCGTACTCTTTCCAGGTCTTGTTCGGTGTCTACCCCGGCTGCAGGAATCTCCTGGAGGCGGTGAACCATAATCTGGAAGCCGTTTTCCATGGCTCGCAGCTGCTCCAAAGACTCGAAGTGCTCCAGTGGCCCACGCGGTAGCTGGGCGTACCGCTGCAGGAAGCGATTTCGGTAGGCATAAAGGCCAATATGGTGCAATGCGGGAAGCCCGTCGGCCAGTACCTGTTCGCCACCGGCCAGCGCGTCGCGGGCCCAGGGCATGGGGGCGCGGGAAAAGTACAGGGCGCGACCTTGCAGGTCGCAAACCACTTTGACGGCATTGGGGTTAAAGAGTGTCTCGGCGTTCTTGATGGGCGCGGCCAGCGTGGCAATGTCGGCTTGTTCGCTGCGGGCCAATAGTTCGGCAGCAGCATTGATGTGCTCGGGCTGAATCAGGGGTTCGTCCCCTTGCACATTGACCACGATCTCGCCCTCGGGTAGCTCCAGCAGGCGAGCGGCCTGGGCCAGACGGTCAGTGCCGGTCGGGTGTTCTGCATCGGTCAGCAAGGCATTGAAACCATGCGCCTGGACAGCCTCCAGCACTTGCGGTGAGTCCGTCGCCACCCAGACCTGACGCGCCCCGCTTTGCGCGGCTTGTTGAGCGCAACGCACGATCATGGGTTGGCCTGCAATGTCGGCCAGCGGTTTGTTGGGCAGACGGGTGGAACCCAGGCGGGCAGGGATGATGACGGAAAAAGTCATATCAGTTGCTGGAAGGTTCCTGCGCGTCCAGTTGACGTGCTTCGTTGATCAGCATGGTAGGGATGCCGTCCACAATGGGGAAGGCCAGTTTGTCGGCCTTGCAGACCAATTCTTGCTGTTCGCGGTCGTGGCGCAGCGGGCCTTTGCACAAGGGGCAGACCAGCACTTCGAGTAGGCGAGCTTCCATTATTGAACTCCGGGTAATGTGGGTAAGGTTGAGCGCCGTTCGCGCAGCAGGCTATCCAGTTCAGCAATCCAGTCCGGGCGTGAAAACACGGGCTGGACATCCACAACCCACAGACGTGGGTCGTTCAGGTGCTGGCATTTTACGGCGTCTTTACGGGTAATGAGTACCGGCCCCTCATGCAGGGCCTGAAAGTCCTGAGCTTGCAAGGCGGCATGGTCGGGCAGGGGGAAAGTCTGGCTCAGATGCAGACCACAAGCGCGCAGCATCGTGAAAAAACGGGCGGGCTGGCCAATGGCGGCCAGCGCCTGCAGTTCTTGCTGGCCGTATTCCTGATACCAGTCCGACCAGCTCAGGCGACGGCCCGAACTCAGGTGTTCCAGCTGATAAGGACGCAGGCTCATGCTCAGGGCGCGGCCAGGCTCGGTGGGTTGAGGGGTGGAAGGCGGCGTTTGGTCGGCCACAATCTGGCTGATCAGCCAGTCCACGCGACGCAGGCGTTCGGGACTTTCACGCAATGGTCCGGCTGGCAGCAGCAAGCCATTTCCCACACCGCGAGCATCCTGTACCACGACTTCCATATCGCGTTGCAAGGCCAGATGTTGAAGGCCGTCATCCGAAATAATCAGGTCGACTGCCGGATATTTCTCGAGCAAAGCCTGGGCCGCCAGCGCACGGCGAGGGTGAACGGCGATGGGGGCCCGGGTTTGGGCGGCAATCAGGGCGGGTTCATCGCCAAATTGTTCGGCGGCTAATTGGCCCTGGCCTACGCGCGGGCTGGGGCCGATCTCTACCCCGTAACCTCGGCTGACAATGCCGGGTGTCCATCCCAGGGCGCGCAATTGCTCGGTCAGAGCCAGGACGACGGGGGTTTTACCTGCGCCACCCACGATGATATTGCCCACCACGATCACCGGCACCGGGCTGCGGTAGGATGCGGCGGGATCTTGCTCGTAGCGTTGCTGCTTGCGCTGTACGAAGAGCGCAGCCAGCGCTGAAAGCGGGCGCATCACAAGGCTGAACCAGCCCTTTTTCTGCCACTGCTGGTGAAGCCAATGAGTCAGGCGGACACGCGCACTCATGGGGCCTGGGTCGCAAAGTGAATGCGATGAATGCCAACCTGACGGGCGGCCTCCATAGCCTGTACCACCGCGAAGTGGGGGGCTTGGGCATCGGCCAGAATCAGCAGGCTGCTGTTTTCGTCAGTCTTTTCGCTCGACAAGGCGTGGCTAAGGGGAGAGCCACTGCTGGCATCCAGCCACATACCGTTCAAGGCGTAGCGCCCGTCCTGGCTGATAGCCAATAGCAGTTCCGTGGTTTGTGCGGCCTGAGCTTGAGCCTGGGGCAAGGAAACATCCAACTGGCGATAGCGCACGAAGGTGCTGCTGGCAGCCAGGAAAATCAGCACCACCAGCAAAACATCTATCAAGGGCACCAGATTCAGTTCCAGCGTGTCCTGGTCTTGGGCTCGGCGAAAGCGCATCAGACGGCCCTCTGAGCCAACAGACGATCCAGCGCACCCGCTTCCGTTTCCAGGCAGTGAAGCAGATAGTCGGCACGGCTGCGAAAGTAGCGGTGAAAGATCATGGCCGGGACAGCAATTAGAATCCCCAGGGCGGTGTTGTACAGGGCCACGGAAATGCCACGGGCAATCAGGCTGGGGTCGCCACCGGCGGGGTCGTAGGCAGCAAAGATGTCGATCATGCCAATAACCGTACCAAACAGGCCCAGCAAAGGGGCGATCACGGCAATGGTGCCCAGTGCCGGAATGTACTTGTTCAATTGGTAGCTGATGTCTTTGCCTTCTGCCTCGACCGCAGACTCACGCACGGCGGAAGTTTGGTGGCGGTTTTTCAGTACGGTGGCTAATACTCGACCCAGAGGGGAGTTATCGTACAGGCGGGGCAGGGACTCGTCCTGAATCCGGTTCTGGGCCGTCAGCTCGCTGATCTGGCGTGCCAGTCCGGCCGGTAGAATTCGTTTGCTGCGCAGGGCTAAAAGACGCTCCAGGATCAAACCCAGGGCAAGAATGGAGCAGGCCAGCAGGAACCAGACAGGCCAGCCAGCGGCATGGATCAAAGTAAGCACGAGTCTATTATCCGGTCACGAAATAAATCAGCGCTTATTGTAGAGCCCCTGTCCGCATTGCGGGAATGTTCCGGCGCGAGCGCGGTACACTTTACGGTCTTTTCCCACAAAGCACGGCCAAACCCCTGATGTATTTGAAGTAATAGGTGTAGTGCTAAAACTATCCACAAAAACTGTGGATAATTCTGTGTATAAAACATCCCATAGTGGCTCGGGCGGTGGTTTAGAGGTTCTCTGGCTAATTTTCGACCATCTTGGTGTTTTTATAAATAGTCTTTAATTTCAATGGCTTATCCGGTTTCGATAAAGTGCTGCATCAGGTGTTCAACGGAAGCCATTGTCTTGGCGTCTATTTGACAAAAGCATGACAGTTGTGGATACGGAACGGTGGAAAACTCGTTCGGGGCGAGTCAAAAACAAAGAATATGATGCATTATCAAGAATCTAGAGCACCTGCGGTATGGACCGTGGCACAGTTGAATCGCCGTGTCAGCCAATTGCTGGATGAGCATATGCCCGTGGTTTGGGTCAGTGGTGAGGTGTCGAACTTTACCCAGGCCGCTTCGGGGCATTGGTACTTTTCCATCAAGGATGACAAGGCGGCCGTTCGTGCCGTGATGTTTCGGGGGCGTGCCCAGGCCGTGGGATTCGTGCCGCGTGCGGGCGAGCGCTTCGAGTTTCGTTGCTCGGTTACCTTGTACGAGGCACGCGGGGACTTCCAGGTTCAGGTGGAAGGCATGCGCCGCGCCGGGCTGGGGGATTTGCACGAAGCCTTTTTGCGGCTGAAAGGGCAGTTGCAAAGCGAAGGTTTGTTCGATCATGAGCGCAAACGCCCCATCGCCACCTTGCCGCGCAGCATAGGTATTATCACTTCCCTGGCAGCCGCGGCCTTGCGGGATGTCCTGACAGCGATGGAGCGTCGTGCTCCGCACGTGCGCATCATTATTTATCCTGCTCCGGTTCAAGGAGCAGAAGCACCGCCGCGATTGCGGCAAGCTCTGGAAACCGCGATTGAGCGGGCCGAGGTTGATACGCTCTTGCTGGTGCGTGGGGGCGGAAGTCTGGAAGATCTCTGGGCTTTTAACGACGAAGGTCTGGCGCGTCTGATCGCGTCCAGTCCTATCCCTATTATTAGTGGGGTGGGGCACGAGACAGACTTCACCATTGCTGATTTTGTAGCTGACTTGCGCGCACCCACGCCAACCGCCGCCGCCGAACTGGCCTGTCTGGGGCGCGATCAGTTACTGGAACAGGTGTTTGCGCGCATGGGCGCGTTGAGCCACGGTGTGCAGCGTCATCTGGACCGGGCCTCTCTGCGTCTGGATCGGGCGGTAGCCAAATTGGTCTCTCCGCATCAACGCCTGGCCCAGCAGCAGCAACGTCTGGATCATCTCACCCAAAGACTGCAACGTGTGGCTCGCAGCGTCCCCGATACTGCTGCGTTGCGCCTGACTACCTTGAGGGCGCGTTTGGAGCGCAGCATTCCTCAGCTGACGTCAAGACAGCAAAATCTGAATATGCTTTTCCAACGGCTGGAAAAAGGTCTGGATCATGCGCTGGTTTTGCGTCGCCAGCGCCTGGCCGCGGCCCAGCAAACGCTGCAAGCCTTGTCCCCGCGCCTTATCATCAATCGTGGATATGCCATAGTCAGGGATAGCGAGGGGAAAGTTGTAAAAAATGCGTTAGACTTAAAGATTGGTGAACGACTCGATGTCGAGTTGAGTCGCGGTCATGTGTCGGTGGATGTGGTGCGCACGCACGATCTGCTCTAGGCTGCGTCGTCCTTGTTGGATACCAAACACGGTTTTTTTTTAGAAGGAATTGAAATGGCATTCACTCTTCCAGCTCTTCCATACGAACTCAACGCCCTTGAGCCACATATCTCCAAGGAAACCTTGGAGTTTCACTACGGTAAGCATCACCAGGCTTACGTCACCAACCTGAACAATCTGGTTGCTGGCACCGAATTTGAAAACGCTTCCCTGGAAGATGTGGTCAAGAAATCCTCCGGTGGCGTGTTCAACAACGCTGCTCAGGTTTGGAACCACACTTTCTACTGGAACAGCCTGTCCCCTAACGGCGGCGGCGCTCCTACCGGCAAAGTGGCTGATGCCATCAACGCCAAATGGGGCAGCTTTGACGCCTTCAAAGAAGCCTTCACCAAGTCTGCCGTTGGCAACTTCGGTTCGGGCTGGACCTGGTTGGTCAAAAAGGCCGACGGTTCCCTGGACATCGTCAACACCAGCAACGCTGGCACGACGCTGACTTCCGACGACGTCGCCCTGATCACCTGTGATGTGTGGGAACACGCCTACTACATCGACTACCGCAATGCCCGTCCCAAGTACCTGGAAATTTTCTGGAACCTGGTGAACTGGGACTTTGCCGCCAAGAACCTGGGTTAATCGTCCTGGTTGAGGGTAGCGCTCATCGGAGGGCTACCCGGCAATAAAAAAAACCGCCATGCGCATGCTGGCGGTTTTTTTTGGCTTCAATGAAAACAAGTCATAGGGCGTGTGCGGCCGTGCCTTGTTTTTGAAGACCTTACATCTGGGATTGCTGGTAGTTTTCCAGGCCCACTTTTTCGATCAGGCCCAATTGCTTCTCCAGCCAGTAGGTGTGGTCTTCTTCCGTGTCGCGCAACTGGGCCAGAATGATGTCGCGTGTCACGAAATCGCTGGCGGATTCTGCCAGTGCTATGCCTTTTTGCAGAGCCGCGCGAACTTCATATTCCAGTTCCAGATCCTTGCGCAACATGCCGACCACGTCCTTGCCGGGTTCAAACGCATTGGGGCGCATGTCGGGAATACCGTCGAGCATCAGGATGCGGCGTATCAGGGCGTCAGCGTGCTGTGTTTCTTCTTCCATTTCGTGGTTCATGCGCTCGTAAAGCTGCGTGAAACCCAGATGCTCGTAAAAGCGGGAATGGATAAAGTACTGGTCGCGCGCTGCGAGTTCGCCGCGCAGCAGTTGATTCAGATAGTCGAGGACTTCGGGGTTGCCTTGCATGGTGATGAGCCTGTAGAGGATGTCAACGGGGGAAGTATGCCATGAGCAGGCCATGAGGGTGCTTGATCTGTGGCACCAAATGGCAAGCACGCTATTCAGTTTGGCGGCTGCAATGGCAAGATCGCGGATTGCCTTCCAATCGTGCCGGGGTGCAGCTTCAGTGTTTACCGGTCTCAGCCGGGTCAAGAGCTCCACACGCGGCCGTTGGCGTTTTCCGAAACCGGGGCTTTTTGCTCCTTTAGTCGAGGTCTGCTATGTCTGCTGCTTTGCGTGTTCGTCCTGCCTTGTTGGGCCTGGTGGGCAGTGTCTTGGTTTTGTCGGCGGGTCAGTTGAGCGCTCAGCCTTCTACACATTTGGAAGTCAAGGAAAGTCACTCTTCCGTCAAGCGAGTGGCTGGTTACTTGGACCAAACTGAACTGCCTGATAGTGTGATGCTCCTCGATCCGCCGCCGGCTGCAGATAGTGCGGCCTTTGCCCGGGATGAAGAAGCGCGTCGGGCTGCCGGGCAGCTAAAAGGGTCAGCTCGCTGGGCACTGGCTAAACAAGATGCAGACTTGGTATTTCCACGGCCCGCTCAGAATTATTCGTGCGCATTGGGAGTTCAAATCGACCAAGAGAGCACGCCGGTTATTTATCAGATGATGCGTCGCTTGTTGCCTGATGCGGGTCTATCCACTTACGGAGCCAAAAACAAGTATCAGCGGGTGCGTCCTTTCGATCTTCATAATGAAGATACATGCACGCCAGCGGATGAGGAGTTTTTGCGCAATGATGGTTCCTATCCCTCGGGCCATGCGGCTGCTGGCTGGGCATGGGCACTAGTGTTGGCGCAGATCAGCCCCGAACGAAGTAATGAGTTGCTGGCTCGTGGCCTGTCTTTCGGTCAAAGCCGTGTCATTTGCAATGTACATTGGCAAAGTGATGTGGAGGCGGGGCGTGTGGTAGGCGCCGCCGCGGTGGCTCGTGTGCAGAGTGAGGAGGCCTTCCAGGCTGACATCCTGGCCGCCCGACTAGAATTGGCACAAGCGAAAGTTGCTTCAAGTGGTCAAGCGCTTAATTGCGCCGAACCGTTCTAGCGCTGCTTTGAGTGGGTCGTTCGGCTGGCGATTGTAAAAACGAGCGTCCTCATATTGGTTTGAGTGCAGGAAAGAGGGCTTCCGTCTGCTTTCCTGTGCGAGCGCGTCTTGTTTTCTTAATGCCGTGATTACCTGGCGTTGCGGGTATGAGAGTTGAATAAGCTTTTCCTGCTGCGGATTCGGCTTGTCACTGTACCAGGCGCTTTGGCGCATAGACCGCCGGATCGTTCGGGACTGGATGCGCTAAACTGACCGCACTGCGGACATGCTGAATCACCAGAAAAAACCCGGCTGTACTCAAGCGCTACTATCAAAACAGTAGATTTCGAGCGCTCTTCATAGTGCTCTCGCGTGATTTTATTCAAGATATCAGGGTGAATTTCATGAGTCAGGACGCCTTTATTTGTGACGCAATTCGTACGCCTTTCGGACGTTATGGCGGTTCGCTGTCCGCTGTGAGGGCGGATGACCTGGGTGCGGTGCCTATTGCCGCGCTGATGAAGCGCAACCCCCAAGTCGATTGGAGCAAGCTGGATGATGTGATGTACGGCTGCGCCAACCAGGCGGGTGAAGACAACCGCAACGTGGCGCGGATGTCCGCTCTGCTGGCCGGTTTGCCCGTGGACGTGCCTGGCGTGACCTTGAACCGTCTGTGCGGTTCGGGCCTGGACGCGATTGGTTCGGCTGCTCGCGCCATTCGCGCTGGCGATGCCTCTTTCATCCTGGCCGGTGGTGTGGAAAGCATGAGCCGCGCTCCCTTCGTCATGGGCAAGGCTGAAACGGCGTTCTCCCGCAGCGCGGGTATTTATGACACCACGATTGGCTGGCGCTTCATCAACAAAGCCATGAAAGAGCAGTACGGTGTGGACTCCATGCCCGAAACGGCTGAAAACGTGGCTCAGCAGTTCAATGTGTCCCGTGAAGACCAGGACGTGTTTGCCCTGAATAGCCAGCTGCGTGCGGCCGCTGCCCAGGAAGCCGGCATTCTGGCTGAAGAAATTACCCCTGTGATCATTCCCCAGCGCAAGGGCGATCCCATTGTGGTGGATAAGGACGAGCACCCACGTGCCACGACTCTGGAGTCCCTGACTCGCTTGAAGCCTGTCGTGCGTGCCGATGGCACCGTGACCGCGGGCAATGCCTCGGGTGTGAACGATGGTGCTTGCGCGCTGCTGGTTGCCAACAAGGCAACCGTCGAAGCCCAAGGCCTGACTCCGCGCGCTCGTGTGGTGGCCATGGCGTTTGCTGGTGTGGAGCCACGCATCATGGGTATTGGCCCGGCACCTGCCAGCCAGAAGGTGCTGGCTTTGGCGGGTCTGACTCTGGATCAAATGGATGTGATCGAGCTGAACGAGGCCTTTGCCGCTCAAGGTCTGGCGGTGACTCGCATGCTGGGTCTGGCTGATAACGATCCTCGCGTGAACCCGAACGGGGGCGCGATTGCGCTGGGTCACCCTCTGGGTGCCAGTGGTGCGCGTCTGGCGATTGCGGCCATTAACCAATTGCATCGCACAGGCGGACGCTACGCCCTGTGCACCATGTGTATTGGTGTCGGCCAGGGCGTGGCTTTGATTCTTGAGCGCGTCTAACTAAGGTTGCAGGGCAGGCAGGCCGGTGATTGTCTCACCGGCCTTTTTGTCTGCTTGCTTGAACCAGCCTTGTTCCATCTCCAAGGCATAGCGCACAGGTCGCACCGGGCAGTGGGATTGAAGATCAAAGGGTTGCATGGCCTCGATATTGGTGATCGTGCCTTCTTCAGTAATGAAGGCGATATCCAGCGGCAGAGGCGTATTCTTCATCCAGAAGCAAGGCATTCCGCTTTGCTCGAATACGAATAACATGCCGTGATCGGGGGCCAGGCTTTCTCGATGCATCAAACCTTGTGCACGAGTCTCGTCGCGATCGGCCACTTCCGCCTGGATTTGTTTGGAACCCAGGGATAGTGTCAGGGTGGGAAGAGTCTCATCCGCCTGGACCGGGGCGCTAATACAAAGCGCTGCCAGAAGACAGGCAAAAAAAACAGGGCGCGCAGGCCCCGTAGTCGTAGTGCGATACTGCATGTGTGTTGCGAACCTGCTTTTGTTAGAATCGAGAGCGCAAGAGATCTTAAGGCGAAGTAATATTAAGTGCCTGCTTGCCTTTGGGGCCTTGGGCGACTTCATACAGAACTTTCTGGCCTTCTTTCAAAGTCTTGAACCCGTTCATCTGAATGGATGAAAAATGAGCGAAGAGATCTTCGCCGCCGTTATCGGGTGTAATAAACCCAAAGCCTTTGGCATCATTGAACCACTTAACGGTCCCGGATAGTTTTTGATTGTCTCCAGTGCCTGCGGTGGTGGTAGTTTCCGACATGCTTGCTGCCTCTCAACTTAGTGTATGGTTGATACTTTTTTCGGCCCCTCCCTGGGCCTGTGATCGCGGCACCTCACTTTTTATTGTGAAGTTGACACGATCAGTCGGATGATGCTGAATTTTGTTCCCCCCAGTCAACCTATGGAAAGCACCTAGTTCTGTATTATGGCCATTGAGATCGATAAGCAAGGCGCCACAACGGTAGAGCGCCAATCCGCGCGGCTTGCCCCACCACCCATGTATCAGGTCATCTTGCTCAATGATGACTACACACCCATGGAGTTCGTGGTGAATATACTGGAGCGGGTATTTGCCAAGACCCCAGAGCAGGCCGAACAGCTTATGCTTAAAGTACATTACGAGGGTCGGGCGGTCTGTGGTGTGTATCCACGCGACATTGCCGCCACCAAGGTGGAAATTGTGCGACAACTGGCGCAGTCGCGACAGCACCCTTTGCAGTGTGTGATGGAGCCGGTGCCTGATGCTTGACCATTTAATGGTTTACCGTATTGTTCAGATCAGGCAAATTAGTCATAGAATAGCTTTAACCCCTAGTTTTACTCTTGCCGTGTAGGAGGAAGCATGATCTCCGAAGAACTTGAAGTCAGTCTACACATGGCCTTTGTCGAGGCTCGTGCCGCGCGCCATGAATTCATCACGGTAGAGCATCTGCTGTTGTCCCTGCTCGATAACGCCTCCACGCTGGAAGTGTTGAAAGCATGTGCTGCCGATATTGATGCACTGCGCCAGAATCTGCGTAAATTCATTAATGAAAATACGCCCACTTTTCCTGGTGAAGGCGAGGTCGATACCCAACCCACGCTGGGCTTTCAGCGTGTGATACAGCGTGCCATCATGCACGTATCGTCCAGCAACTCCGGTAAAAATGTGGTTTCCGGTGCCAATGTGCTGGTGGCGATGTACGGGGAAAAAGACTCGCATGCGGTGTATTACCTGCAGCAACAAGGTGTCTCGCGTCTGGATGTTGTCAATTTCCTCTCGCACGGTATCACCAAGGCCAATCCGGAACCTGCTGCCCCCGAGCCACCCAAGGCCGCCGCTGCTGCGGAAGCCGACACGCGCTCGGACGCCCAGAAGTCCCCATTGGATCTGTACGCTACAGACCTGAATACCGAAGCCAGCCTGGGTCGCATTGATCCCTTGATTGGCCGTGAAAAGGAAGTGGAGCGTGTCATCCAGGTGCTGTGCCGCCGCCGCAAGAACAACCCCTTGCTGGTCGGAGAGGCTGGCGTGGGTAAAACCGCGATTGCCGAAGGCTTGGCGCTGCGCATTCAGCGTGGTGACGTCCCTGATATTCTTAGCGAAGCGCGTGTTTACGCGCTGGATATGGGTGCCTTGCTGGCCGGTACCAAGTATCGGGGCGACTTCGAACAACGTCTGAAGGCGGTGCTCAAGCAGCTCAAGGAAACGGCACAGTCCATTTTGTTTATTGACGAAATCCACACACTGATCGGAGCCGGCTCGGCTTCGGGCGGTACGCTGGATGCGTCCAACCTGCTCAAGCCTGCGCTGTCCTCCGGTCAGCTCAAGTGTCTGGGTGCGACTACCTACTCGGAATACCGCGGAATTTTCGAAAAAGACCACGCCTTGTCGCGTCGCTTTCAGAAAATCGATGTGGCAGAGCCGACGGTGGAGCAAACCATCCAGATTCTGCGTGGTTTGAAGTCCAATTTCGAAGAGCACCACGGTGTACGTTACTCGGCAGCGGCCCTGACGGCGGCAGCGGAGTTGTCCGCCCGTTATATCAACGACCGCTTTTTGCCGGACAAGGCCATCGACGTGATCGACGAGGCTGGTGCAGCGCAGCGCTTGCTGCCACGTTCCAAGCAGAAAAAGGTTATCGGCAAGGCCGACATCCAGGCAACGGTTTCGCGTATTGCACGCATTCCGCCCCAGACGGTCTCCAGTGATGATCGCAACAAGCTGGCAACCCTGGCCCGCGATCTGAAATCGGTGGTGTTTGGTCAGGATGTAGCCATTGACGCCTTGGCGGCTGCCATCAAGATGGCGCGCTCTGGCCTGGGGCTGCCTGACAAGCCTATTGGTTCCTTCCTGTTCTCCGGCCCGACCGGCGTGGGTAAAACCGAAGTGGCGCGTCAGTTGGCCTTTGTGCTGGGCGTAGAGCTGCTGCGCTTTGACATGTCCGAATACATGGAGCGTCACACCGTGTCGCGCCTGATCGGTGCTCCTCCTGGTTACGTCGGTTTCGACCAGGGCGGTTTGCTGACCGAAGCCGTTACCAAACAGCCGCACTGCGTGCTGCTGCTGGACGAAATCGAGAAAGCGCACCCGGACGTCTACAACATCCTGCTGCAGGTGATGGATCACGGCACGCTGACGGATAACAACGGTCGCAAGGCTGATTTCCGCAACGTCATCCTGATCATGACCACCAACGCCGGAGCCGAAGCGCTGAACAAGACCAGCATTGGCTTTACCCAGCCCCAGCGCTCGGGTGATGAAATGCAGGATATCAAGCGTCACTTCTCGCCAGAGTTCCGTAACCGTCTGGATGCGATCATTGGCTTCAAGCCTTTGTCGCGCGACATTATCCTGCGCGTGGTGGACAAGTTCCTGATGCAGCTGGAAAACCAGCTGCACGAGAAACGCGTCGAAGTGTCCTTCTCGGACGCCTTGCGCGAACATTTGGCTGCCAAGGGCTTCGACCCAGCCATGGGTGCCCGCCCCATGCACAGGCTTATTCAGGACACTATTCGCCGTGCCCTGGCCGACGAGCTGCTGTTTGGTCGTCTGGTCGATGGTGGTCAGGTCGAGGTGGATCTGGACGAGAACGGCGAGGTGGTACTGGAATATCCTTCTTCAGGACCTGATGAGCCCGGTAGCAAGGCCTCTTCGCGTCCCGAGCCGGAATTAGTCGACTAAGCCGTGAGGGCATCGCGCCCCTTAATCGTCTGTACGCACTGTGACACCGTACACGAGCGAGTCCCCGTTCAAGGAGCGGGGCTCGCTCGTTGTGTGCGTTGCGATACTGAACTTTACCGCCACAGCCGCTTTTCACCACGTGAATGGCAAGCGCTGGTCTTGGCGGTTTTTATCCTTTTTCTGATTGCCAATCTGTTTCCCGTCGTCTATCTGAGCATGGCGGGTAAAACAGTGTCGCCCACGTTTCCCAAAGCCCTGTTGCTGATCTGGCAGCAGGGGTATTGGGGCTTGTCCGTCATGGCGGGGTTGGTGGGATTCTGGCTGCCGTTGTTTCAACTGATTTTCCAGTTCTGGGCCTTGGGCCTGATTGCCAGGGAAAAGCCCTTGCCGGGCGATTTCGGTATTGGGCTGCGGGCCTTGAGCCATCTGGAGCATTGGTCCATGACGGCTGTGCTGTTCCTGGGCTTGATTGTGGCCATGGTGAAATTTGCCGGGATCGGGCATTTGACGATTGCGCCAGGTCTGTACGCCTTTTTTGCTCTGACCTTCCTGCTGACCGGCTTGAGCCGTATTACGGCGGGGCGCTTGTGGCGCTGGGCGGAGGATCGTGATCTGGTGCCGGTTTCGACCCGGCAGGTCTTGAAAGAGCATCCAATCTGGAGTGCCTGTACCCACTGTGGCTTTGTGCAGTCCAGCCAGAAACCGGACTGTGACCGTTGTGGTGCAACTGTGCATAAACGCAAGCCCAATAGCCGCGCACGGGTGGCCGCTCTGGTGTTGACGGCCTGCGTGTTCTATATTCCCGCCAATGTCCTGCCTGTCATGGAGCTGCGCAGCATTTTAGGCAGTAGCGCGCATACGATTCTGGGTGGGGTCATTGAACTCTGGCAACTGGGCTCCTGGGACTTGGCATTGATCGTGTTCATCGCCAGTATTGTGGTCCCCATCACCAAACTCCTGGCTTTGATGATTCTTTTGTTGGGGCGTCGTTGGCGTGGCAATGCTGTACAGCGTCAACGCAATCGCATTTACGACATGGTCGAGCTGATTGGGCAATGGTCCATGCTGGACGTATTCGTGGTGGTTCTGATGGCAGCACTGGCCAACTTCCCAGGCTTGTCGCAGATTATTCCTGGAGCGGGGGCCTTGAGCTTTGGCATGGTGGTGGTTTTGACCATGCTGGCCGCGCTTAGCTACGACCCTCGCCAAGGCTGGGACCAGGATACCCACGAAGAACCAATAATAGAACCGCAAACTACGCCGTCTCCGCCTGCCTCACAGGCGACTTCCTGAAGGAAACAAGGTGCACGATCCTACAACTAATCAGCCTGACGGTCAGACCGAGCCCGCGCAGCCTAGACTGATTCCTGCCAAGCGATCCCGATTCTCCTGGATCTGGATTTTGCCCATAGCCGCCGCCGTGGTGGGGGCGTCTTTGGTGCTGCGCAACTGGATGTTGACCGGACCGCGTATCACGATCAGCTTTGATTCAGCCGAGGGCTTGGCCGTGGACCAAACCAAGTTACGTTATCGCGAAGTGGATGTGGGTACGATTTCGGACATTCAGGTGTCTCCGGATCGAAAAGGGGTTTTGGTCACGGCGCAGCTCGAGCGTGATGGCTCCGAGTTCATTACCCAAAAAGACACGCGGTTCTGGGTGGTGCGCCCGCGTTTGGGTTTAAGTGGGGTCTCCGGTCTGGGCACCTTGTTGTCGGGTGTTTATATCGGTGTGGACGCGCCTTTTGAAGTGAATAAAAAAGGCGAGCAACTGGACTTTGTGGGCCTGGAAAGTCCGCCGGAAGTAACCAGTGGCCGTGCTGGTAAGCGCTACGTGTTGACTGCGCCCGAATTGGGCTCGCTGGATCTGGGTTCGCCCTTGTACTACAAGGGCATACAGGTTGGGCAAGTCAGCAGTTATGAACTGAACGAAGAAGGCAATGGGGTGCGTGTGCAGGTGTTTGTCGATGCTCCTAACGACAAATTCGTGACGCAGGGCTCGCGCTTCTGGAACGTCAGCGGCGTCAATATGTCGCTGGATTCCACCGGCTTTAATGTGCGTACGCATTCCTTGGTCTCTGCCTTGGCAGGAGGTCTGGCCTTTGATCAGATGGAAGGCGAGCCTACGGATGTTGCTCAGGCTGATTCGCAATACGAACTGTTCCCCACACAAGAGCGCGCGATGGCTGAGCCGGATGGTCCCGCGGTTGAATTGCGCTTCCATTTCCATCAGTCCGTGCGTGGCCTGGTGCCGGGCTCCAAGGTGGAGTTCCGGGGCCTGGAGCTGGGGCAGGTCTACGATGTGGATCTGGAGTTTGATTTTGAGCGTAAGCGCTTCTTTGCCCTGGTGAAGGCACGTATCTATCCGCAGCGTTTTGGCCGCCTGTACGAGCGGGTGGTGGAGGCTAGACCGGACGAGAAAGATCCAATGAGCGCCTTGTTCAAACCGATGGTTGAGCGTGGTCTGCGTGGTCAATTGCGTCCTGCCAGCCTGATTACGGGCCAGCAGTACATTGCTTTGGAATTCTTCGACAAGGCCCCTGAAGCCGAGTTCGACGAGACCGCCAAACCTTTGGTGGTGCCTGTGATCGCCGGGGATTTTGATCGTTTGCAGGAGCAGGTCAGCGATATCGTTACCAAGATTGCTGCTATCCCGTTCGATCAGATCGGCAAGAATCTGCAAAGCGGGCTCACGGAGCTGGGTCAGGTGCTCAAGCAACTGGACAAAACGACAGTGCCGCAGCTCAATGGCGCTCTCAAGTCCATGGATGCCGCTGTTCAGAAACTGGGCGCCATGCTGGATTCGGATTCTTCCTTCAATACCTCTGTGGATCAAACCCTGAGCGAACTGAAACGCTCCTTGCGATCCCTGCGTGATTTAAGCGATACCTTGCAAAGCCAGCCCTCGGCGGTCCTGCGAGGTCGTTCCCCTGACGTGCTGCCGGAGCCTGCGCCATGATGTCTCGTTTTCTGATTCCCGTGGCGTTCGCCGGTTTGCTGACGGCTTGCGCCTCGACCACGCCCACTTACTACACCTTGCAAGCGTCCAATGCCGCTCCGGCGGCTGCGGCTCCTTCCACTCAAGTGTGGAAGGGCTTTCAGCTGCGACGCATGGATGTGCCTGCTCAATTGGATCGTCGATCCTTTGTACTGACGCAGACTGCGGGCGGGCAAGTCAATCTGCTCAATGATAGCCAGTGGGCCTCACCTTTACCTGATGAAATGTCCCTGGCTTTGGCGTCTGGTTTGCAGGATCGCCTGGGCGTTCCCCAGTTGGCCAGCGCTGCTCCGAAAACACCGCTGTGGCAGATCGATGTGCTGGTACAGCGCTTCGAATCTGTCTATGGCGAACGCGCTACCCTGGAGTTGAGCTGGACACTGACGCCAGTTGGCTTTGAGGGGGAGGCCCAGCAATGCCGCTGGCTGGACTCCGAGCCTGCGTCCTCTGTGCCAGAACTGGTGCAGGCGCATCGCCAATTGCAGCAGCGCTGGGCGGATGCACTGGCCGCACAAATGCAAGGTAAACCTGTCCCGGTTAACCTGAGCAAAGCCATGTTCTGCGTCAGTTAACCACTTGGGTTAACTTTTTCCTGTTCGGGTTAACCTGAATACGAATTTGGGTTAACCGCCAGTATTATTTCGGCTTATCGCAGTCAACAAAGCGTAACCGGGATATGAAGCATGGCGAGCACAACCTTAGGGATTAAAGTCGATATAGAACTGCGCGAGCGGCTGCGGCGTGCGGCGGATCAGTTGCAGTGCACCCCGCATTGGCTGCATAAGCAGGCCTTGCTGTCCTATATCGAAGGAATCGAGCGTGGTGTGTTGCCTAGCGAATTGGCGCTGCTAAGCGGGGGTGACTCCGAAGCTGCCGAAGAAGGTGTACTCATGCCTTCCATCCCGTTTTACGGTTTTGCGCAGGATGTGCAACCGCAAAGTGTGTTGCGCGCTGCCATTACCGCCGCCTACCGCCGTCCAGAAACCGACTGTCTACCCTTGCTGTTAAGTGCAGCGCGCTCTTCTCAAAGTGCGCGTGCCCAGGAGTTGGCCGCTCGTCTGGTTAAAGCCTTGCGCGCCAAGCGCCGTGGCGGCGGCGTAGAAGGCTTGATCCAGGAATTCTCCTTGTCCAGCCAGGAAGGCGTTGCCCTGATGTGTCTGGCAGAGGCCTTGCTGCGTATCCCTGACCGCGCGACACGCGATGCCTTGATTCGCGACAAAATCAGCCACGGCGACTGGCGTGCACACATGGGTGAGTCCCCCTCGCTATTTGTGAATGCCGCCACCTGGGGCCTGATGCTGACGGGGCGCCTGGTCAGTGTAAATAGTGAAAAGAATTTGTCCTCCGCCTTGACCCGCATGATTGGCAAGGGTGGCGAGCCCTTGATCCGCAAAGGCGTGGACGTTGCCATGCGCATGATGGGCGAACAGTTCGTGACTGGCCAAACCATTGCTTCAGCACTGGCCAATAGCCGCAAGTTTGAGGAGCAGGGCTTCCGTTATTCCTACGACATGTTGGGTGAGGCCGCGACGACAGCGGAAGACGCGCAACGTTACTACCAGGCTTACGAGCAGGCCATCCACGCGATTGGTCGTGCCAGCCAGGGGCGTGGGATTTACGAAGGCCCCGGCATTTCCATCAAGCTGTCCGCGCTGCACCCACGCTACAGCCGTTCCCAGCGTGATCGCGTCATGCGGGAGTTGTTCCCGCGCTTGTTGTCCTTGGCACAACTGGCGCATCACTACGATGTGGGCCTGAATATTGACGCCGAAGAAGCAGACCGCCTGGAAGTGTCCCTGGATCTGCTGGACAAGCTGTGCTTTGATCCGTCTTTGGCAGGTTGGAACGGCATTGGTTTTGTGGTGCAGGCCTATCAAAAGCGCGCGCCTTTTGTCATTGATTATCTGATTGATCTGGCCCGTCGCAGCGGTCACCGCTTGATGCTGCGCCTGGTGAAAGGCGCGTACTGGGATTCGGAAATCAAACGTGCTCAGGTTGATGGTCTGGAAGACTATCCCGTCTACACGCGCAAAGTACACACGGACGTGTCTTACCTGGCTTGCGCTCGCAAGCTTTTGCAGGCCCCAGAAGCCGTCTACCCGCAGTTTGCGACACACAATGCGCAAACCCTGGCTGCTATTTATGTGATGGCTGGCCAGAACTACTACACCGGCCAATATGAGTTCCAGTGCCTGCACGGCATGGGCGAGGACCTGTACGACGAGGTAGTCGGCCCGATCAAGGACGGCAAGCTGAACCGTCCTTGCCGTATCTATGCACCCGTTGGTTCTCACGAAACCTTGCTGGCGTATCTGGTGCGTCGTCTCCTGGAAAACGGTGCCAACACCTCTTTCGTGAATCAAATTGGCGATGCCGATGTGAACATGGAGCAGCTGATTGCCGACCCCGTGGCTCAGGCCCTGAGCCTGCAACCCTTGGGTCGACCCCATGACAAGATTCCGTTGCCGCGCCAGTTGTACTGGGAGGCGGAGCAGCGCTTGAACTCGGCTGGCCTGGATTTAAGCAACGAGCACCGCCTGGGTTCTTTGGCCGCCACCTTGATGCAAACCGCTGCCTTGCCACGTCAGGCTCAGCCTATCCTGGGGCAGGGCAATCCGGTCTGGGACGAGTCCAAGGCAACGATTGTGCGTAATCCAGCCAATCATCAGGACGTAGTGGGGCAGGTCATGTTTGCCACTGCACAGGATGTGGAGCAGGCTTTGGACGCCGCCAGCCACTATGCACCGATCTGGCAGGCTACGCCGGTAGAAGAGCGTGCCGCTGCCCTGCAGCAAGCCGCCCAACTGCTTGAAGATAATATGCAGGACTTGATGGGCCTGCTGGTGCGTGAAGCTGGCAAGTCCTATGCGAATGCGATTGCCGAAGTGCGTGAAGCCGTGGACTTCCTGCGTTATTACGCCGGACAGGTTCTGCGCGACTTTGATAATGACGAATATCGTCCCGTCGGTGTGGTGCTGTGTATCAGCCCCTGGAACTTCCCCTTGGCTATTTTCCTGGGTCAGGTCTCGGCGGCTCTGGCTGCAGGCAACGTCGTCCTGGCCAAGCCTGCTGAACAAACCTGCCTGATTGCGGCGGCCGCCGTCGAGCTGCTGCACAAGGCAGGGATTGCTCCCGGTGCCTTGCAGCTCCTGCCTGGTGATGGCCCATCCGTGGGCGCGCCTTTGGCGGCCAGTGAGAAGGTTAATGCTGTGATGTTTACCGGCTCGACCGCCGTTGCCATGGGCTTGAATCGTCAATTGGCTAAACGCCTGACGGCAGACGGTCAGGCCGTCCCGCTGATTGCAGAAACTGGTGGCTTGAATGCCATGGTGGTCGACAGCTCGGCCTTGCCTGAGCAGGTGGTGTTTGATGTGCTGAATTCTGCTTTCGACTCGGCCGGTCAGCGTTGTTCCGCCTTGCGGCTGCTGTGCATTCAGGAAGATGTGGCCGAGCGTGTGCTGAACATGCTCAACGGTGCCATGCAGGAGCTGAGCGTGGGCAATCCCGACCTGCTCAGCACGGATGTAGGTCCGGTGATTGATGAAGAAGCCCGCTCCGGTATCGAAGAGCACATCAGCGCCATGCGCGAGGCTGGTTTCCGTATCACGCAAAGTGAACAAAGCCGCAGCCTGACAGGTACCTTTGTCTTGCCGACCATTATCGAGATCGAGCAGGTCAAGGACCTGGAACGCGAAATTTTCGGCCCCGTTCTGCACGTGATGCGTTTCAAGCGTAGCGAGCTGGATAGCCTGATCAATCAGATCAACGAACGTGGTTACGGACTGACCTTTGGCGTTCACACCCGTCTGGATGAAACCGTGGAGCGTGTCGTTTCCCGCATTCACGCCGGCAACGTCTATGTGAATCGCAATATGGTGGGCGCGGTGGTGGGTGTACAGCCTTTCGGTGGTGAGGGCTTGTCGGGTACAGGCCCCAAAGCAGGCGGCCCCTTGTACTTGCGCCGACTGCTTAGCCGTTGCCCGCAGAACCTGCCTTTGCAAGCTTGGCAGGAGCAGGGCGCGGTCTTGCCTGGTCCGACGGGCGAGTCCAATATTTATCAGTTGCACCCACGAGGTCGCGTTCTGTGCATGCCTGTCAGCGTGCACGGCTGGCAAGCTCAGCGCGAGGCCTGCGCACGCAGCGGCAATCAGGCCATCCTACTGGACCGTTTGGGTCTGGGAGGCTGGCAGGACGCGCCTGCCGAGCAAATTGCCATGTCCGATTTGGGTGAGGCAGATTATGATGCTGTTTTGTTTGAAGGCGACAGCGACGAACTCCGGCACGTACTGGGACAAGTGGCTGAACGCCGCGGACCCATTGTTGGGGTTCAAGGGCTGTTGACGCAGGAATTGGAGGGGGGCGCGACTTACCTCATCGAGCGTTTGTTGCGCGAAGTCTCGGTCAGTACCAATACAGCGGCAGCTGGGGGCAATGCCAGTTTGATGATGGTCGGTTGACATCAGATGGCACCCATTTCTATGCACACGTTTGGTCGCACATTTCACCTGGAGCGGCGGCCCTGCGTTCATTCTCACGGCACGGGCCGACATGTAGCGCGGCTATATTAAAAAACGAAGGAGAACAATATGCAGTCCATCACGAGCTTTAAATTGGCCTTGGTTTCGACCGCGGTTTTTGGTGCATTGGCAGCCAGTCCTGCTTTTGCCGCTGACAAGGTAATCAAGCTGGGTTTTTCCGCCCCCTTGACCGGCCCGCAGGCTCACTACGGTGAAGACATGCGCAATGGCCTGGTGCTGGCTCTGGAAGAGGCCAACGCCCAGAAAATTGAAATTGATGGCGCAACCGCCCGTTTTGAACTGGTGGCCAAGGATGACCAGGCTGACCCGCGTACGGCGGTTCAGGTGGCTCAGCAAATTGTGGACGACGGTGTTGATGGCGTATTGGGCCACTTCAACTCGGGCACCACGATTCCTGCTTCGCGTGTGTACAACGACGCGGGCATCCCCCAGATCGCCATGGCAACCTCGCCTGAGTACACCCAGCAAGGTTACGACAACACCTTCCGCATGATGACCAGCGACACCCAGCAAGGTGCCGCTGTGGGTCAGTTCATCGTCAAGGATCTGGCAGCCAAGAAAGTAGCCCTGATCGACGATCGTACCGCTTACGGCCAAGGTCTGACTGACCAGGTTGCCCGTGCGGTAGAAAAAGCAGGTGGTCAGATTGTGGCCCGTGAATACACCACGGACAAAGCCAATGACTTCACCTCCATTCTGACCAACATCAAGTCCAAGGCACCCGATGCCATCTTCTTTGGTGGTCTGGATGCGCAGTCCGGCCCGATGAAGCGTCAAATGCAGACGCTGGACATCAAGGCCCCGCTGGTTTCGGGCGAAATGACGCGCAGCGACACCTTCCTGCGTCTGGCCGGTGCAGCCGCTGACGGCACCTACGCCTCCCTGGCAGGTGTTCCTCTGTCCACCATGGCGGCTGGCGAGAAGTTTGCCAAGGACTACCAGGCACGCTTCAAGGCGGAACCCGGTGTTTACGCTCCGTATGCCTACGACGGCGCCTGGAACATGATCACCGCCATGAAGGAAGCCGGTTCTTCCAAGGCAGAAGACTACCTGCCCAAACTGGCCGCATTGAAACGCAACGGCGCCACCAGCAGCAACATTGCCTACGACCAGAACGGCGATCTGAAAGAAATCGCCGTCACCATCTACGAAGTTAAAGATGGCAAGTGGACGATGGTTAAAACCATGGTCAGCCAGGCTAACTAAGCATCTCTGATCCTGCAGTTTGAGCCCTTCGGGGCTCATCTTTACCGTGGCCTGTGTTTGGCAGGCCCACGCTCCCTGTTCTATCGCCGTGCGCCGGGGCAGGGAGCAATGACCACGAGTCCCAATCTATGGAAATCCTGATACAACAACTAATAAATGGCCTGACCGTGGGCAGTGTCTACGCCTTGGTGGCGCTGGGCTACACCATGGTGTATGGAATTATTGGCCTGATTAATTTTGCGCATGGTGATGTAGTCATGGTTGGGGCGATGCTGGCCACGACAGTGGTGTTATCGCTGGTCGGCGCGGACCCGGCAGGCCTGTCCGCCTGGTTGATGGTGGGGCTGGCCCTTTTGGCCGCTATCCCCGTCTGCATGGGCATAGGCTGGACTGCCGAGCGTTATGCGTATCGTCCCTTGCGTCGTGCGCCTCGTCTGGCCGCCTTGATTACCGCCATTGGTGTGTCTTTTATTGTGCAGAACCTGGCCATGATGATCTGGGGGCGCAATTACCTGAGCTTCCCGCACATTATTGAACCCATGGTGTTCCAGCTGGGTGACGCGCGCATCAGCTTGCTGCAAATTCTGATTATCGGTGGTGCCGCTGCGATCATGTCTGGCCTGATGGTACTGGTGCACCGCACCCGTCTGGGCACCGCCATGCGTGCAACCGCCCAGAACCGCGAAGTAGCTGGCTTGATGGGGGTGAATATCAATACCGTGATTTCCGCCGCTTTTGTCATTGGCTCGGCCCTGGCTGCCGTCGCAGGCGTGATGATCGTGACTTACTACGGCGTTGCCCAATACACGATGGGCTTCATGCTGGGTCTCAAAGCATTTACCGCCGCCGTTCTGGGGGGCATTGGTAATTTGGGTGGTGCCATGCTGGGTGGCTTGTTGCTGGGCTTGATAGAAGCTCTGGGAGCAGGCTATATCGGCGACCTGACCAATGGGGTTTTTGGCAGTAACTATCAGGATGTGTTCTCTTTTATCGTGCTGATCTTGGTGCTGATTTTCCGTCCCTCGGGCCTGTTGGGTGAACGTGTGGGAGATCGCGCATGAGTCTGAATCAAACATTAAGTGGCGCTGGCTCCAAGCAGCGCCCCGCAACGCCCGCCAAAGTCTGGGTCGGTGCGCTGCTGATTGGTGTGGTGCTGGCTATTCTGCCCTTCGTGCTGGGTATGGCGGGGCAAAGCTGGATCCGCACCCTGAACTTTGCCTTGCTGTACGTGATGCTGGCCCTGGGCCTGAACATCGTGGTGGGTTTTGCCGGTCTGCTGGACTTGGGCTATATCGCTTTCTATGCCGTAGGGGCTTATGTCTGGGCTATGTTGGCATCGCCGCATTTTGGTCTGCACCTGCCGTTCTGGATGGTGCTGCCAGCCGGTATCGCTCTGGCTGCCGTATTCGGTGTGCTGCTAGGCTTTCCGGTCCTGCGTTTGCGGGGCGACTATCTGGCCATTGTGACCCTGGGTTTCGGTGAAATTATCCGCATCTTCATGAACAACCTGGATGCGCCGGTCAACATCACCAACGGTCCGCAAGGGATCAACCGGGTCGATACCTTCAAGATTGGCGACTTCATCTTCGGCAAGGCGGAAACTCTTTTTGGCATACGAATAACCGGGCCAGAAAAGTACTATTACCTGCTCCTGCTGATCACACTGCTGATTGTGTTCATCTGCGTGCGTCTGCAGCACTCCCGCATTGGGCGCGCCTGGGAAGCGATCCGCGAAGATGAAATCGCTGCCAAGGCCATGGGCATCAATACCCGTAATGTCAAACTGCTGGCCTTTGCCATGGGTGCAACTTTTGGTGGTGTGGCTGGGGGCTTGTTTGCTTCCATGCAAGGCTTCGTCAGCCCGGAGAGTTTCAGCCTGACCGAATCCATCTCCGTGCTGTGCATGGTGGTGCTGGGTGGCATGGGCCATATCCCCGGTGTGATCGTGGGTGCCTTGCTGCTATCTGTCTTCCCCGAACTGCTGCGCTCCGTCGTCGTACCTCTGCAGCAAAGCGTGTTTGGTGACGTGATTCTGGACCCGGATGGCATTCGTATGCTGTTGTTCGGCTTTGCCCTGGTACTGGTCATGATTTATCGCCCTGAAGGCCTGTGGCCCTCGGCAGTGCGCCGTCGTGAACGCAAAATGAAGCAGGTGCAAGCATGAGTTTGAGCATGAACCAACAAGTAAAAGACGGCGAGGTGCTGTTGCAGGCAGAAGGCTTGTCCAAACGCTTCGGCGGTTTGCAGGCCTTGTCTGAAGTCAGCTTCAGCATCCGAAAAGGCGATATCTACGGTCTGATCGGCCCGAACGGCGCGGGTAAAACCACGCTGTTCAACGTGATGACAGGCTTGTACATCCCCGAGTCGGGTCGTTGCACCTTTGCAGGCCGCAACCTGACTGATTGCAAACCCCATCAAATCGCTGAATCCGGTTTCGCGCGTACCTTCCAGAACATCCGCTTGTTCGGCAGCCTGTCTGCCCTGGAAAACGTCATGATTGGCCGCCACGTCCGCACCCATGCAGGCGTGCTGGGGGCGGTGCTGCGTAACCGCGCTACCCGTCAGGAAGAAGAACAGATCGAGGCCCGCGCCTACGAGCTGCTGGATTACGTAGGCATTGCCCAGCACGCTAATGAGATTGCTCGGTCCTTGTCTTACGGTGACCAGCGTCGCCTGGAAATCGCCCGTGCATTGGCAACCGATCCTATGCTCTTGGCTCTGGACGAACCCGCTGCCGGTATGAACCCATCTGAGACAGTAGTCCTGCGCCAGCTGATAGAAAAAATCCGTGGCGACGGCATTACCGTCCTGCTGATCGAACACGACATGAAGCTGGTCATGGGCCTGTGTGATCGAGTTCTGGTGCTGGAATACGGCAAAGTCCTGGCCGAAGGCAAACCCGCCGAAGTCCAACATAACCCACGCGTGATCGAAGCCTATCTGGGCGCAGGTGCAGCCAAAGAGCTGGGCATTACCGTTGAAGAGGAAAAGGCATGAGCACAGAACCGTTGATGCTGGATATTCGGGGTCTGGATGTAGCTTATGGCGGCATCCGGGCGGTACGTGGCCTGGACCTGCGAGTGGGCAAGGGCGAGCTGGTTTGCTTGATCGGTGCGAACGGCGCCGGTAAAAGTACCACGTTGAGAGCCATCACAGGCCTTGTGCCTGCCGCTGCAGGACAGATAGAACACCAAGGTGAAAGCATCGTCGGCCTGCCATCGCACCAGTTGGTGAGACGCGGCGTGGTCATGGTGCCGGAAGGGCGGGGGATTTTTCCGCAACTGACGATCGAAGAAAATCTGGCCATGGGAGCGTATACCCGCAAGGACCACCACGAAGTGCGGCAGGATATCGAGCGTATCTATACCCTGTTTCCGCGTCTGGCTGAGCGTAAGAAGCAGTCGGCTGGGACTTTGTCGGGCGGGGAACAGCAGATGGTGGCAATGGGACGGGCCATGATTTCCCGGCCTTCTTTGCTGCTGCTGGATGAGCCGTCTATGGGCTTGGCGCCGATTATGGTCGAACGGATTTTTGAACTGATCCAGACGATTGCGAAGGAAGGCGTGACGATTTTGTTGATTGAGCAGAATGCGCGTTTGGCTTTAGAGCTGGGAGATCGGGGATATGTGATGGAGTCGGGGCGGATTATCCTGGAAGGCCCGGCTGCGCAATTACTGCACGATCCGAAGGTGAGGGCGGCGTATCTGGGGGAAGAGGATTTTGCTGCGTGAATGAGTTTCGATAAAAAGCCAATCAGCTGTAGGCTGATTGGCTTTTTGTTTCTAACCATAAGTCTTGTAAGTAGTCTAGATTAATGTATTTGCGTCTGCTTTCGACCTTGAAGAGACATTATATATTTTCCCGGGTCAACACTCTCAGAAGGTACATTTTTCCATCCCTATGTATCTCAAAGGAAAAACAATACGTCCCCACGAAACTCCGTCCAAGATCTGCTTTACTTAAGGAAATTGAGGCGCTAAATCATCTCGCGACCAAACGAAAGGAGATTTCGGATCGAGAAAACTTGAGGTGCTCATTAAATCACTGAACTTGCTCACGTCCTTTCGTAAAGTCGCCGATCTGTCGACGTGCGCGATCACAAGCGTCCCGGACTTTTCTTCGAATCACATATTCAGGTTGTCCTTCATTTTGCTGCCGAACCTCCTCCGCGAGATGCAATATTTCTGTGGGAACTACTTGTGATATATCGAGGTCGAGCAGGACAGGTAGGAGTTGCTCATCGGACCGCGTCAGAAAACTCTTATTTGGACCAAACGACATATTTTGAACTAGGAAGTCAAGGGACATTAAAGGGGAGGAAGGCGGCTGCTCAAACTCGGTTGCCAGCGAGTCCCGGATTGACCAAGCTGTGCTGTCGATCGTTAACCACCAGTGCTGATAGCCAAGTTCACTGGATTTTTCATGTTTCCTTCTCTCGATGATGCCTAGGTAGCTGACCACATCATTGCGAATCAAAATATCGACGGTATCAGAGTCTCCGTTCATGTGGCTGCTGTTTCGCCGCGTCTCATGAGCGTCTCGCCATAGTCTATCTACAGCAAACCGGAGTTGCTCGTCCGCGCGCTCGTAGTCACTGGTAAGTTCGTCATATTTGATGCCATAGTCGTGTTCTAGAAACTCCTGGATATCGAGCTCTGGTCGCTCGTACCCTCTAAATCGCGTAACCCATTCAGCGAATTGTGATGGATTGCGCCCCTCCTGGATATATTTACTATATAGATAGGGAATTCTTCCTTGCCATTGAGCGCCCGATGCTGCGCATTTTATGGAAATACGGATATGGTTGATAACTTCATCTACTGCTGATTTGCAGACAAAAACCTCCACTCCACACGCAATTAAATTCTTAACAACTGTTGAAAATCTCGTGTCGATTTTGTCCAAGCTGAGTTGATCCGCTAAAAGCGGCAGTATTAATGTAGTGTCAAGCCAGATTTTCCCAAACGAAAATATTTTTTTGGTGGCTTTTTGAACATCTGGTGTTTCTCTAAGAAACGCGAACAGTGTATATGTATCGGAAAGCGTCTTAAGGTGTTTACGCACAGCCTCATTTTGAGACTTTATGGTTTGGTCCAGTGCAGCTTCAATGATGCTGGGAAACTTCGCTAGTTGTTCTTTTACAGATTTTTCAGAGTTTGAAAGTTTCTCTAGAATCAGACTGCGGACAAGATCTTGATCTAGTTTATGTACGGTACCTCTTAAAACAGATGCAGCGAAATTTTCTCCCGATTTTAAAAGTGCTAAATCAAGTATTTGCTTTGTAAGCTTACCAAGGTAGGCGATAGTCGAGTCTGAAAGATCACTAGCAAAACCGCCTACACATGCAGCAATTTCGCGGTCGAGCGCTCTCTCTTGTAGGTCTTGGTGGGCCAGCTTTTCTGACAGACGTTGATGCTCTTCGAACGCGAGATGAAAGCTATCTTCTTTTTCTCGATGCTTGATAATGTTTTTATCCAGCCTTTTCAGTGCAGAGTCGGCGTATTTTGCAATTGAATCAATCGGCTGAGAAGGAAGATAAGAATGGATAGCGGAGTGTATAGCCGCACGCAACATTCTATTTTCTGAATTGGTTTTACGAAGGGCCGATCGAACTAACGCCTCATACGACAGTTTCGTCAAGCCTTTGTCAGTATTGGTGTCTTCCCACTGCATCGCTAAATATACAAGAGCAGCTTTGGCTTCTTGATCGGATAATGCGCTGCGCTTAGTTGTAATAACCTGTTGTCCTTCGAGGTAGGGGCGACCAACCCGTTCAAAAAATTCTTCTGCACCACTTATTTTGAGATTGTCGATATCGAATCTGTCCAGAAACCAGTTCTTATCTCGAATGTCAAGAAAAATTCCATTATTTAATAGTTCGCTTTTTATTTTATCGCCTTTCGCTCCAATTTCCTGATTTGTTAAATAGATTAATATTTTCACATCGGGAAAACTGTTTTTTAGCTGTTTCTCTGTATTCTTTATTTTCGTATTCCATCCGACCGTCACAGAGTATTGCGCACAAATATTGATTTCGCCGTCTGGACTGCGGAGCTCCGAGTCCCGTCCGCCGTCTCCAGAAGGGGAAGCCATAGTGCGCATAGATGCATGTTCACTGGCGAGGAACTTTGAGCATAGGATCTCAAAATGAGCCCAATCCGACGGTTTGGCTTGGTCAAGTGCTAGTTCGAATTGACTGCGATTCATAGGCGTTAATAGTAAAAAATAGAAACTAAGAAACCGTGCTGTACATGACCTCAAGCAGAGCTGCCTTCAGAGTGTAGCCACTGGATCGGGATGTAAAGACAGAGCATGCAAAATTAGTTGCAGCCTCAAGAGAAGACTGTTTGTGATTTAGACCGAAGTGTCGAATGGCGGGTTTTGACTGAAATCAGAGATAATATTAACCGATAACAAAAAATATGTCTCGATATTAATAAATAGAAAGCTAGGTTTCTCGGTAAGGTTATTTAATAGGCCATTAATTTCAGGAAGACTTTAAATTTTAAAAAAATATGAGGAGAGTTTTAAATCCTTGATGGTGTTAGATAGTGTTTTATTTTTTTATATAAGGTTATGCTGGCTTATGAGTTGGTTAAATATATGTAGTGTAAATAGTAGTGATGGGTTTTGGGCGGACTCTGGATGACTGTAAGTCTTCATCATGGCATCTCTGGATGCCACCGATAGGTCGCTATGTAGTGAGTAGCCTGCTTGTACTATCTAAAAAGATAGTGGGTCGTGATGTTGTTTCTATGCGAACGACTTCGTTTTAAAGACCCGTCAAAGAGAGCAAAAAATTGATTTAGGAATTATCGGGCGACGTGCCTTGATTTGTGTTGTGTCGAGTGGTCTAGGGCTAGTCTGTGTGCAGGCACTACCAACTGAAGGCGTGCAAGTCACCCTGGTATCTCGCAGCGAACACAAGTTGCAAGAAGCGGCCAAGCAGGTTGAAGCCTCTACCGGTATTTAAGGTAATTGGATAGCCGCCAATCTTTCTCAGGCTACAGACAGACAAGCCGTAGCCGCCGCGTGCTCAGACATCGACATTCTGGTGACCAACGCGGGTGGGCCTCCGTCTATGCCTTTTGCTCAGTTGGAGACCACTCACTCGCAAGCCGCACTGGAGCAAAACTTCCTGGCAGCAGTCGAGTTAATTCAGGCTGTATTGCCAGGCATGGTGAGCCGAGGTTTTGGCCGCATCGTTAACATCACTTCAGTTTCCGTTCGCTCGCCTGTGACCAACCTTGAGTTGTCTACCGTTGCCCGCATGGCTTTGACTGGATTTGTCGCTAGTGTGTCTCGCGAAGTGGCCTAGCATAACGTAGCGATTAACAACTTATTGCCCGGCACCATCATGACGGATCGCTTGCGGGAGCTGGGGCCTGTGGCAGAGACGTTGATTGCCTCAGTACCAGCATGGCGAACTGGAACACCTACCGAATTTGGTGCTGCATGTGCCTTCTTGTGCAGCGAGGCCGCAGGTTTTATCGTTGGGCAGAATTTATCTATTGATGGTGGTTTGGTACGAGCTACGATCTAAGTTATTAAGTTTTAACCATGAAGGGGCACACCATGAGCGGTAAGGCAGCATCGGCTACATCCAACAGCACAGCAGCGAACACAACAAAAAAACAAATCGGCATGGTGCTGTTTGACCAGTTTGAAACTCTCGATGTATTCGGGCCTGTTGAAATGTGGGGCGGGATGCCGGATTACGAGATGGTCATGGTGTCTCAGCAGGGAGGGCTGGTTCGCTCGTCGCAGGGGATAGAGACACAGGCCGCTTATAGTTTCGAAACGGCTCCGCAGTTCGACATTCTGATGGTTCCCGGCGGTATGGGAACGCGTAGTGAAATCAACAATCCAGCCTTACTGGCCTTCATTCAGAAGCAGGACAAGGCAACGCAGTGGACGGTATCGGTTTGTACGGGGGCAGCTTTATTGGCCAAGGCGGGTGTTCTGAGGCAGCGGCGGGCTACGTCCAACAAGCTGGCTTTTGATTTTGCGGTGGCTCAGGATGGGGATGTGCTTTGGCAAAAGCAGGCCCGCTGGGTGTTTGATGGCAAGTACGTCACATCCTCGGGGGTATCGGCGGGGACGGATATGGCGTTGGCCCTGGTCGAGAAGCTCTATAACCGTGAGCAAGCCGAAATCGTCGCGCATTGGACCGAGTACGTCTGGAACAGTGATCCGACGATTGATCCGTTTGCGCACTAAAGCTGGGGGTTGCTGGGCGTAGTTGTTGGGTGAAAGGTTTAGGAGTCGGGGTCTTGGCGTCGTTAGCTGATTGCAGCTAATGCCATCAGCGTATCGAGCATCCCGACTTGATACGCGCCTACTTCCAGCGCTCCTTGCGCCAAGCCTCTTGTGCCGCAGCGTCCAGAAAGGTCCAGGCTACAAAGCGGCTTTGCTTTTGTCCTTGCGTCATTTCTACGGTTTTGACCTTAATCGCCTTGGCCTTCTTTAAGGCATTCAACACACCGGGTACATTCGACGCTTTGGACACCAAGGTGCTGAACCAAAGCACTTGCTCGCCTACCGCCACGCTTTCTTCGATCATGTGGCGGATGAAAAGCGCCTCACCGCCTTCGCACCAGAGCTCCGTATTCTGCCCACCAAAGTTCAGCACAGGAGCATTGTGCTTGGGTGCAGCCTTGCCCAAACCACGCCATTTACGTTGACTGCCGCTTTCAGCCTCTTCCTGCGACGAATGGAAGGGCGGGTTGCACAGCGTCAGGTCAAAGTAATCATTCGCGCCTAGCAGGCCCTTGAAAATATGTCTGGGGGATTTCTGCTGACGTAACTTGATTGCAGCCGACAAGCCCGGGTTCGCGTGAATAATGGTTCGTGCAGAAGTCAGCGCATCAGCGTCTATGTCGGACCCTAGAAACTGCCAGCCATATTCGGTATGAGCAATCAATGGGTAGATCGTATTTGCGCCCACGCCAATATCCAGGACGCGTACTGCCTCACCACGGGGAATGGCTCCCTTATTGCTGTTGGCCAGCAAATCGGCCAGGTAGTGCACGTAATCGGCCCGGCCCGGAATAGGAGGGCAAAGGTAATCGGCAGGAATATCCCAATGCGCTATGCCGTAAAAGCTCTTGAGCAGGGCGCGATTCAGAGTTTTGACGGCATTCGGATCTGCGAAGTTGATGCTTTGATCACCGTACGGATTCAAGAAAACGAAAGTAGCCAGTTCGGGCGTTTCTTTGATGAGAGCGTCAAAGTCGTAACGGCCCTGATGGCGGTTGCGTGGGTGGAGCTGGGCCGCCGTTTTATTTGAAGTAGGTAATTCGGCGTTGGAATTACCTGTTTTTGGAGAGGGCATTGGAATCCGAAATTGGCCTGGGTAAGTCTGAATCGTGGTGCTGGGACGTTTTTAAAGCAAAGCATTAGGATTAAAGAAGGAGCGATGCTTACTGTACCAAGACACCCAGCATCGCATCCTTTCCTAGCTTTAGACTTAGTTCTTGCCCGTGCTACCAAAGCCACCCGTACCGCGCTCGGTCTCGGTAGAGAACTCATTCACAAATTGCAGTGCCACTTGTACCACAGGTTGGAACATCAGCTGAGCAATACGCTCGCCGGGCTGGATCACGTAATCCTGATCGCTGTCATTGGCCAGAATCACGCCAATCTCGCCGTGGTAGTCGGCATCAATCACGCCAATGCCTTGGGCAACACGCACACCGTGTTTCAGGGACAGGCCCGAACGCGAGGCGACGATGGCGACCAGGCCAGGGTCCATCATATTGATGGCCAAGCCGGTTTTAACCAGCGTACGGCCGCCAGCGGGCAGGGTAACGGCTTCGCTCAGGCAGGCGCGCAGGTCCATGGCGGCGGAGCCATCCGTGGCGTAGCTGGGGGCTTCGATGCTCGTGCCCAACAAGTCATTGACGATGCGAGCTTCAATACGGCGGTGCATAGACGGTATCCTGAAAAAAAAGAGGCAGCGCACCTGCTTTAGCGCTGCCCGTCATCATAAAAGAGAAAAGGGATTAGAGCCGCTGGGCGATGTCTTGCACCAGCTGGCGTGCGGCCAGCAGTTTATCCTGAGCAGGCCATTGCATATGGCCTTGCTCGTCAAACAGCACCAGTTCGGTGTCGTCGGCGTTCATGGCGCGCTGGGCCAGGTTGGCAACCAGCAAAGGCACATTTTTACGCTGACGTTTGGCTTGGGCGTGCTCGATCAAGTTGTCGGTCTCGGCGGCAAAGCCTACACAGAAAGGACCGTTCGTCAGTGCGGCAACCTCGGCCAGAATGTCGGGGTTGGGGCTGAATTGCAGGTCTGGCGTGGCTTGTTCGGAGGTCTTTTTGATCTTGATGTCGCTGGCATTGCTGACGTACCAGTCTGCTACCGCTGCAACGCTGATGAAGATATCAGCATCATCCACCTGGGACATCACGGTGGCGTGCATTTGACGGGCAGTTTCCACGTTGATGCGACGCACCTGGTAGGGCGTTTCCAGTGCAACGGGGCCGGAGACCAGAGTCACTTGGGCACCCGCTTCCTGGGCTGCACGGGCAATGGCATAACCCATCTTGCCGGAGGAGCGGTTGCTGATGACGCGCACTGGGTCAATCGGCTCGCTGGTCGGGCCAGCGGTGATCAGGACGCGTTTGCCTGCCAGCAGTTTGGGCTGAAAGAATGACGTCAGTTCTGCCAGCAATTGGGCAGGCTCCAGCATGCGGCCATCGCCGGTTTCACCACAGGCTTGGTCGCCACTGCCGGGGCCAAGAATGTGTACACCATCGCGGCGCAGTTGTTCGACATTGCGTTGGGTGGCCGGGTGCAGCCACATTTCCCGGTTCATGGCTGGGGCGATCAACAGGGGGCAATGGCCACGAGCAATACACAAGGTGCTGAGCAAGTCGTCGGCCAGACCGTTGGCCAGCTTGGCCATGAAGTTGGTGCTGGCTGGGGCGATCAGGATGGCGTCCGCATCCCGGCTCAGCTGGATGTGGGCCATATTGTTGGGAACACGCGCATCCCACAGGTCGGTGTAGACGGTACGGCCAGATAAGGCCTGGAAGGTGACCGGGCTGATGAAGCGCGTGGCCGATTCAGTCATGACCACATCAATCCGGGCACCCTGGTCCTGGCTGCGACGCAAGAGTTCGGCGGTTTTATAAGCAGCGATGCCGCCGGTGATGCCAAACACCAGTTTTTTATTGCTAAGCATAGGACATGATCCTTACAGACTCAGGAGCGCTGTCGTTTGTTGCGGCGCATGCGCATGAACTCGTCCAGCACCAACAGGGCAGCGCCGCAGCTGATGGCGACGTCGGCAATATTGAAGGCCGGAAAGTAGGATTGATTCCAGTAGAACAGCAGAAAATCTACCACGTGCCCGTGCATCAGGCGATCCACCACGTTGCCGATGGCACCGCCCAGAATCAGGCTTAGCGACAGGCAAAACAAGGGTTGCTTGGCCGAGCGGCGCAGCATGGTCACGATAAAGACCGTGGCAACGGCTGCGATGCCGACAAAGAACCAGCGCTGCCAACCCTGACCACCGGCCAGAAAGCTGAACGCCGCGCCGGGGTTGTAGAGCAGGGTGAAATCAAAAAAGGGCAGGATATTCCAACGTTCCTGATAGAACAGGTTGCTGTCGAAATACTGTTTGGTCCATTGGTCCAGGCCGACAATAAAGGCGGCCAGACCAATCCAGGCCCAGAACTGCCGCGAGGGCAGTCGGACCTGGCCGGGAGAAGGGGCCATGTCCTTATCAGGCATGGTGACGCACTTCGCCTTCGCCAAACAGATTGTCCTCGCAACGACCACACAGGGTGGGGTGCTCGGCGCTCTGGCCTACGTCAGGGCGGTGGTGCCAGCAACGCTCGCACTTGGCCTGTTCGGTAGGGGTAACGTCGATGCGCAAATCGCCTTCGCCAGCGTGCACGTCAGCACGCGAGACGATCAGCATGAAGCGCAGATCTTCGCCCAGAGATTGCAGGAATTCCAGATCCTGACCGTTGGCATAGATGTCGATTTCGGCTGCCAGGGAGGAACCGATGGCGCCGGTGCTGCGCACGTCTTCGATACGGCGCATCACGTCGGCACGGATGGCGCGCAGGCGCTGCCACTTGGCGTTCAGTGCCGACTGTTCGCCTTGCTCGGGCAGGACATGGAACAGCTCGGTGAAGATGGTGCCGCTAGGAACCGAACCACCGTGCATGTCGCGCCAGGCTTCTTCTGCCGTGAAAGACAGGATAGGAGCCATCAGCTTGAGCAGGGTCTGTGTCAGGTGATACAGCGCGGTTTGAGCCGAGCGACGTGGCTGGCCATCTTTAGCCGTGGTGTACAGACGGTCTTTCAGAATATCCAGATAGAACGCGCCCAGGTCTTCGGAGCAGAAGGTCTGCAAGCGAGCCACGATGGGGTGGAACTCGTAGCGCTTGTAGTTCTCCAGCAACTCGGCCTGCATGTCGGCGGTCATTTGCAGGGCGTAGCGGTCGATTTCGGTCAGTTGATCAACAGGTACAGCATGTTGGGTGACATCGAAGTCGGCCAGGTTACCCAGCAGGAACTTCAAGGTATTGCGGATACGGCGGTAGCCTTCCACAACACGCTTCAGAATTTCGTCGGAGATGGACAGCTCGCCCGAGTAATCGGTAGAGGCGGCCCACAGGCGCATGATCTCGGCACCCATCTTGTCGGCAATTTCTTGCGGCTTGATGATGTTGCCCAGCGATTTGCTCATCTTGCGGCCATTGCCGTCCACCACGAAACCGTGGGTCAGCAGGGCTTTGTAGGGTGCGCGGCCATACAGCATGCAGCCCGTCAGCAAGGACGAGTGGAACCAGCCACGGTGTTGGTCCGAGCCTTCCAGGTACAGGTCGGCAGGCCATTGCAGCTTGTCAGCGTGCGAGCCGTGGGTGGTGTGATCCTTGCCGCCCAGCACGGTAGCGTGTGTGGTGCCCGAGTCAAACCACACGTCCAGCGTGTCGCGGTTTTTCTCGTACAGATCGGCTTCGTCACCCAGCAGGTCGCGTGGGTCCAGGTTCTGCCAGGCTTCGATACCGCTCTTTTCGATACGCTCGGCTACTTGCTCCATCAGCTCGGGCGTGCGGGGGTGCAGTTCACCCGTTTCCTTGTGCACAAAGAAAGCCATGGGCACACCCCATTGGCGCTGACGCGACAAAGTCCAGTCCGGGCGGTTGGCGATCATGGCGTGCAGGCGGGCACGACCCCAGGAGGGGTAGAACTCGGTGTTATCAATGGCTTCCAGGGCCATTTCACGCAAGCTGCGGCCGCTGCTGTTTTCCTTGTCCATACCGGCAAACCATTGGCTGGTGGCACGGTAGATGATGGGCGTCTTGTGACGCCAGCAGTGCATGTAGCTGTGCGGGTGCTGTTCGGTTTTCAGCAAGGTACCGGCGTTCTGCAAGGCTTCCACGATTTGCGGATTGGCCTTCCAGATCATCTGGCCGCCAAACAGGGGCAGATTCTCGGCGTAATGCCCATTGCCCATCACGGGCGTGAGCATGTCGTCGTCCTTCATGCCGTGGGCTTTGCAGGAGATAAAGTCTTCAATACCGTAGGCCGGGGCCGAGTGCACCACGCCAGTACCGCTGTCCAGGGTGACGTAGTCGCCCAGGTACACGGGGGAGCGGCGTTGGTAGCCTGCATCCACGTGAGCCAGAGGGTGGTTGAATTCGATCAGGTTCAGGGCTTCGCCGGTAGCGGTGGCCACGACCTGGCCGCTCAGACCCCATTGCTCCAGGCAGGACTTCACCAGCTCTTCGGCCACGATCAGCATGGAGCCGGTGGCGCGTGGGCTGTCCAGCTTGACCAGGGCGTAGCTGATTTCAGGGTGTACGTTCAGTGCCTGGTTGGCAGGGATGGTCCAGGGGGTGGTGGTCCAGATAACGATGGCGCCATCGTCCACGCTGTCCACGCCAAAGGCGGCGGCCAGTTTGTCCTTTTGCGCGAAGGGGAAGGCTACGTGCACGGACGGGTCGGTGCGATCGGCGTACTCAACCTCGGCTTCTGCCAGGGCGGAACCACAGTCAAAACACCAGTTCACGGGCTTCAGGCCACGGAACACGAAACCCTTTTGCATGATCTTGGACAGTACGCGCAGCTCGTCGGCTTCGTTACTGAAATTCATGGTCAGGTAAGGGTTCTCCCAGTCGGCCAGCACGCCCAGACGCTTGAAGTCCTTGCGCTGGCTGTCGATCTGCTCCAGCGCGTAGGCGCGCGCCTTGGCCTGAACTTCAGCCACAGGCAGGTTCTTGCCGTATTTCTTTTCGATCTGAACTTCAATGGGCATGCCGTGGCAGTCCCAGCCGGGCACGTATTGCGCGTCAAAGCCCGCCATATTGCGGCTTTTGACGATGATGTCTTTCAGAACCTTGTTGACCGCGTGGCCAATGTGAATGTCGCCGTTCGCATAGGGAGGGCCGTCGTGCAAAATAAATTTGGGACGACCGGCACTGGCTTGCCGAATTGCTGCATAGACTTTGTTTTCTTCCCACTGGCTAATCCAGCCCGGCTCACGTTTGGCGAGGTCACCACGCATGGGAAAGGGAGTGTCGGGCAAATTGAGAGAGTTTTTATAGTCCATTTGAAGCAAAGTAGTCGCGAGCGCGTTGTGCATCGTTGTCGATGGCGGCGATCATTGTGATGAGGTCCGGGAATTTTTCCTCGTCCCTGACAAATTCCAGAAATTCTATACGGGCAAGTTTACCGTAAGCATCCAGGCGTTGGTCCAGTAAATGCACCTCTAACAGCAGCCGTCCCTGGTCTATGACGGTTGGGCGTACCCCCAAGGAGGCAATGCCGGGCAGAGCCTGTCCGGTCAGTCCGTGCACCCGGACCACGTACACGCCGGAGCGGGCGGCACAGTGTTCGGGAACACGCACGTTCAGGGTCGGGTAGCCAATGTCCCGGCCCAGTTTCTGGCCATGAATGACATGACCACTAATATGAAAGGGTTTGCCCAGCAGGGCACGGGCGCGGTCCAGCTGGCCCACGGCCAGGGCGGTGCGCACTTCCGAGCTGGAGATGCGGCGGCCATCGGCATCGGCGACATCGTGCAGAGTCTCGACGCTAAAGCCATGGCGCTTGCCCGCTTCGCGCAACATTTCAATGTCGCCGGCCCGTTTGTGGCCGTAGCGGAAATCCTCGCCCACCAGCAGCCAGCCAGTGTTCAGACCCTGGACCAGAATCTCGTCAATAAAGGTAGCGGCAGACATATCGGCCATGGCCTGATTGAAGCGGGCCAGATAAATTTGTTCAATGCCGCATTGATGCAGGGCTTCGACCTTGTCACGCAGGCCGCTGATCTGCGTGGGGATCAGTTCGGGCCGTTGGCCGCGCTGCGCAAAAAAGGCGCGCGGGTGGGGCGTAAAGGTCATTACACAGGAGCTCAGGTCCTGCTGACGCGCCATTTCATTGACGCGATGCAAGATGGCCTGATGGCCCAGATGGACCCCGTCAAAATTGCCAATGGTGACAGCGCTGCGGGCCGTGCTGTTGCGCCGCGGCAGAGAGCGATAGAGTTTTAGATCAGATTTCACAAGCGAGAGTTTACAATTTTGGATTCGTTATTTCTCGGGAAACAGGATTTTGACCGATTCCACCCTACCTTGTCGCCTTGTTGTGCTTATTTCAGGCCGGGGCTCCAACTTGCAGGCCATAGGCGAACTGATCAAGACAGCGGGCTTAAATGGCCGTATCGAGGCGGTCATCTCTAACAAGGGCGATGCGCCCGGACTGGAATGGGCGCAGCGTCAAGGGCTGCCTACCGAGACGGTTTCGCATCGCGAATTTGCAACACGTGAAGCCTTTGACCAGGCTTTGGCACGCGTGATCGACCGCTACCAGCCAGATTATGTTCTACTTGCGGGATTCATGCGCATCCTGAGCACCGATTTTGTTCAGCACTATGCAGGCAAGCTCATCAATATACACCCATCCTTGCTTCCTAGCTTTCCCGGTTTGAATACCCATCAACAGGCACTTGACGCGGGCGTGCAGTTTCACGGCTCCTCGGTGCATTTTGTGACCCCTGTGCTCGATGATGGTCCCATCATTGCCCAAAGTATCGTGCCCGTCCTGCACGACGATGATGCACAGACTCTGGCAGAGCGCGTTTTGGCAACCGAACACCACGTCTATACCGAGGCCGTACGCTGGCTGATCGAGGGACGGGTGCGTTTGCAGGCTGATGGCCGTGTCGAGGTTGCCGGACTTGCGCATCGCGGCTTTTATTTCCCCGCCTGATTGAGCGGGCTATTTGGAATTTTTGAATATTCATGTCTGATCACCAACAATCCCGCGGCCGCTCGGACCGCAAGCGCCCGTCCTCGTCTGCCCAACGTAACGAGTCCGGAGCGCGTGGTCGCCCTTATGCAGCACGCCGTGACAAACCCTCGGGTCCACCCGAGCCGGGCGCGATGGCACAGCGCCGTCTGGAGCAGGTCTCCAGCGCCCTGGGTGAAGTTTTGCAGTGGAAGCACCCCGCCGACCTGGCCTTGACACGCTGGGCGCGTACACGCCCCAAAATGGGCTCGCGTGACCGTGCCGAGATCCGTGAGGCCGTGTTTGATGTGCTGCGCCACCTGCGTCAGTACCGTAACTGGGCGGAAAGCGGCGTAGGCCCATCTACCCGTCGTCTGGCCATTCTGGGCCTGTCTACGGCTATCGGTCAGGAATCCCTGTCTTTGGGGCTGACGGAAGAAGAGCGCCAGTGGCTGGGCCATATCCGCGCCCTGAATGTGGACGGTCTGCCGGTTGGCGTGCGTCTGAGCCTGCCCGAGTGGCTGGAAGAGCGTCTGAAAGAGATTCCGGATTCCTACAAGCTGATGGCCGCCATGAACGAGCAGGCCTTGCTGGATTTGCGTGTCAACCCCATGAAAGCCGAGCGTGATACTGTGTTGCGCCAGCTGCAAAACGGCCCTATGGCTCGTTTCAAACCGGTTGCCATGCCGTTTTCGCCTTGGGGTATCCGTATTGAAGGTCGACCATCTGTCGCAGTATGGCCACAGTATGAGAAGGGCGAGCTGGAAATTCAGGAAGAGGGCAGCCAGTTGCTGACCGCCTTGCTGGAGCCTCGCCGTGGCGAGATGGTTATTGACTACTGCGCCGGTGCCGGTGGCAAATCCCTGCTGCTGGGCGCCTTGATGCGCTCCACAGGCCGTTTGTACGCCTTTGACGTGTCGGCCACCCGCTTGAACAAGGCCAAACCGCGCTTTGCCCGTGCTGGTCTGTCCAATGTGGTGCCTGTCGTGATTCAGGAAGCGGGCGACCAGCGAGTTCGCCGCCTGCATGGCAAGGCACAGCGTGTATTGGTAGACGCTCCGTGCAGTGGATTGGGAACTTTGCGTCGAAATCCTGATCTTAAGTGGCGTCAACACCCCCAAGCTCTGGAGCAGTACACTCAGATGCAGGCCGACATTCTGGAGCAAGCCGCGGCTTGTGTCGCACCAGGAGGTCGTTTGGTTTATGCAACATGTAGTTTCTTGCCTGAAGAAAACGAGCAGCAAGTGCAGGCGTTCTTGGACAACCATCCCGAGTTCAAGCTGCTGGATGCCCGGGAAATCTTGAAGGACAAATGTCCGGCCCTCGCGCTAGAGGGGCCTTATTTGAATCTGCGCACGGACCGTCACCAAACCGACTGTTTCTTTGGTGCGGCACTTGAACGAATCACGGAAAGTGCTTGATTTAAAGCAAGTTCGTCCTTAAATAGTGTTATTGTTAACTGGTTAGGTGGGCTACACTTTTCTGGTTTCCCTTAACACAAAGATCAGGTCTAAAAGGGTCTATGCAATCGTTTCTTTCTTTTCTTGCTGACGGATGGCTGCAACTGTCTTGGTGGCAGCTCACTCTCGTCATTCTGGCGGTGACTCATGTCACTATTGTGTCAGTTACCGTATTTCTCCACCGCAGTCAGGCGCACCGCGGGCTGGACCTGCACCCTGCGCTGATGCATTTCTTCCGTTTCTGGCTCTGGATGACCACCGGTATGGTCACAAAAGAATGGGTTGCGATTCACCGCAAGCACCACGCCAAATGCGAACGTGAAGGCGATCCCCATTCCCCTGTGGTCTTTGGTCTGGGCCAGGTGTTCTTCCGTGGTGCAGAACTGTACCGTCAGGAAGCCACCAACCCTGAAACCTTGAAGCGTTTCGGTCACGGCACGCCCGATGACTGGCTCGAGCGCAACCTGTACAGCAAATACAGCATGTTGGGTATTACCATCATGCTGGGTATTGATCTGTTCCTGTTCGGTCTGCTGGGTCTGACTGTCTGGGCTATCCAGATGGCCTGGATTCCTTTCTGGGCAGCCGGTGTGGTGAACGGTCTGGGTCACGCTATCGGTTACCGCAACTTTGCCAGCCCTGATACCAGCACCAACGTGTTCCCTTGGGGCATCATCATTGGTGGTGAAGAGCTGCACAACAACCACCACGCTTACGGTACGTCCGCCAAGTTCTCCAGCAAATGGTACGAATTTGACTTGGGCTGGTGCTACATCTCGGTGTTCAAGGCACTGGGTCTGGCCAAGGTCAAGAAGGTCGCTCCCAAGCTGCGTCTGGAGCCTAGCGTGCCTTCGAATGCTCCGCTGGAAGGCATTAGCCTGGCAACCTTGCAGGGCGTGATTACTCACCGCTACGAAATTCTGGCCCGCTATGCGGACATCATCAAAACCACCGCTTCGGAAGAAATCGCTCGTCTGAAGCCACAAGTGAACAAGGACAACCCGAATTGCTCCTGGTCCCTGCTGGAAAGCTGCAACGACTGGATCGGTCGTGGCGACGACGTTCTGGCTCCCGAGCAGCGCGCTGAACTGGAAACCGTGGCGGCTGGCGATTCCCGCCTGTCCATCCTGGTTCGCATGCAGCGTGAACTGGCCGGTATCTGGGAAAGCTCCAGCGCCTCCAGCGAGCAGTTGCTGTCCGACCTGCGCACCTGGTGCCAGCGCGCTCAGCAAAGTGGTATTGAAAGTCTTGAGCAGTTCGCCTTGCGTCTGCGCCGCTACGCGGCATGATGGATCGCTTAAACCCGGAACAGCGAGCCGCCGTTACTTTACCCTCTGGCCATGCCCTGGTGCTGGCCGGAGCGGGTAGCGGAAAAACCAGTGTACTGACCTCCCGAATGGCCTGGTTAATCCAGACCGGGCAGGTCAGCCCACATGGCCTTGCTGCTGTTACCTTCACCAATAAAGCCGCGCGCGAAATGCTGACGCGGCTTACTTCTTTATTGCCTATCGATACCCGCGGAATGTGGGTCGGGACCTTTCACGGCCTGTGCAATCGCCTGCTGCGCATGCATTACCGTGATGCCGGTCTGGTGCAGACTTTCCAGATTCTGGATACGGCAGATCAGTTGGCCTCCATCAAGCGTATGGTCAAGGCCAATAATGTGGATGACGAGAAATTTCCGCCCAAGGAAATTCAGAAGTTCATCAACGCCTGTAAAGAAGATGGCCAACGTCCTGGCGACCTGGAAGCGCACGACCCTCACCGCCGCCGCCTGATCGAGCTTTATCAGCTTTATCAAGAGCAGTGCGAACGTGAAGGAGTAGTGGACTTTGGCGAGCTGCTGCTGCGTGCCTACGAGCTGTTGTCCCGCAATGCCCCGATTCGCGAGCATTATCAGCGCCGTTTCAAACACATTCTGGTCGACGAGTTCCAGGACACCAACGTGCTGCAGTATCGCTGGTTGCGTCTTTTGGCCGGCGATCAGGCCTGCATGTTTGCCGTGGGCGACGATGACCAGTCCATCTACGCATTCCGTGGCGCGAACGTGGGCAATATGGCCGACTTCGAGCGCGACTATGCCCGTGGCAATGTGATACGCCTGGAGCAGAACTACCGTTCCTGCGGCCATATTCTGGATTCGGCCAACGCGCTGATCGAGAACAATAGCGGCCGTCTGGGCAAGAATTTATGGACCGATAGTGGCGAAGGCGAGCTGGTACGCATCAGCGAACTGGCCTCGGATGCCCTGGAAGCGCAGTGGATTGTGGACGAAGTCCGCGCCCTGATCGCCGAAGGCAAGCCACGCCGTGAAATTGCCATCCTGTATCGCAGCAACGCCCAGTCCCGAGTGATCGAGCACAGACTGTTTTCCCAAGGCTTGCCCTACAAAGTGTATGGCGGCCACCGCTTTTTCGAGCGTCAGGAAATCAAGCACGTACTGGCTTACTTGCGGTTGATGGATAACGCGGATGATGACACCGCTTTCTTGCGCGTCGTGAACTTCCCGACTCGTGGGATTGGTGCTCGCTCTGTGGAGCAGCTGGCTGATCTGGCGCGTGAGCGTGGTACCAGCTTGCTGCGTGCCATTCCTTACCTGCAAGGACGTGCGGCTGCCAGCCTGATGCGTTTCTCGAACCTGATTCAGGATATGGCCAGCCAGGCGCAGATCCTGTCCTTGCCCGAGCTGATTGAGCACGTTGTCCACGACAGTACCTTGCTGGCCCATTACCAGGCCGACCGCGAAGGTGCCGAACGGCTGGAAAACTTGCAGGAGTTGGTCAACGCGGCCACGGTTTTTGTGGGTGAAGAAGGCTTTGCCGAGCTGCCCGCAGGTCGAGTCCCCGAAGCAGTGGCGGGCGAGTCCGAGCAGGCCATGCAGAACCCGGATCAACCGGCTGCCTCTGTGCTGGCCCCCATGTCGCCTTTGGGCTCTTTCCTGACTCATGCTTCTCTGGAAGCAGGGGACAATCAGGCCCAGGCTGGCCAGGACGCCATTCAGTTGATGACGATCCACGCAGCCAAAGGCCTGGAGTTCGATGCCGTCTTCATTACCGGTCTGGAAGAGGGCTTGTTCCCGCATGAGAACAGCTTGTTCGACCCCGGTGGGATCGAGGAAGAGCGTCGTTTGATGTACGTGGCGATTACGCGGGCGCGTCAGCGTTTGTACATCACTCTGGCGCAAAGCCGCATGTTGCATGGCCAGACGCGTTACGCCATGCGTTCGCGCTTTCTGGAAGAGCTGCCGGAGCAACACATCAAATGGTTGTCGGCCCGCTATACCAGTACACCCGTGCAGTCAGAGGCCAGTTCGGGGGCCTTCCGTCGTGGTCAAAGCTGGGAGTCCAAGGACAAGAGCTATTCAGCCCAGCCTTACGGCGGTCGCAGTCACACCAGCGTGCTGGAAGTGAATGGCCAGACTTTCCGGGTGGGGCAGGGGGTGCATCACAACCGCTTTGGTGAAGGCACCATTATTAATCTGACGGGTCAGGGTGACGATGCCCAGGCCTTGATTCAGTTTCGTGAAGTCGGCAGCAAGACTCTGGCCTTGGCCATTGCCAAACTGGATCCTGTTAGCTAAAAAGCGAAGCAACGACTGAATCAGTCAATCGCAGTTTGAATGCCCCCGGAAACTCCGGGGGCTTTTTTATGGCCTGCCCTATGTCATGGAAATTTTCAAACAGCCGCAGTTTTTACAGCCGTTTTATTTCAAGCCCTTCATTTTTACTCTTCATCGTGCTCGACGCGGATGCCTCCCAGGAAAAATTTCTCACCTTATTTCACGTTTTGGATAAACACAGAGATTGCAGGGAAACCCTTGTTTCAAGCGACTTTCCTGTTTTTGTTTTCCTTCTTTAAAGCTCTATATGATCGTTATATATAAGGGTTATAGATTCTAGTTATAAAGCTGCTGCCCCCATAAAATCGAAGCCTAAATTAATTACAGATAACAAACACACATGGAGGCGATCATGGAACCTAGCAATCTCTCACGCCGGCGTATGCTTTTGTCGACGGGCGGGGTGATGGCCCTGGCCGGTACAGCAAGCTTGACTCCTTTGTCAGCGGCACTGGCTCAGGAAAAGGCAAAAACGCAGGCCAAAGCCTTGCCAGCCTATGCATCCTGGAAACATGCCGACAGCTTGATCGTGCACAGTGCCAACACTATTGAAACCAAACGCAGCGCTTTTGGCTCGGGTTTGATCACGCCGCTGGATCGCTTGTTCGTGCGTAATAACGTGGCCCCCCCATCCGAGCAGATCGTGGCTGATCCGGACGCCTGGGTGCTGTCGATCAAGGGCGTGAAGAACCCGAAAGACATGAGCGTCGCCGAGCTGAAACGCCTGGGTCTGGTGGCTGTGCCCATGGTGCTGCAGTGTTCGGGTAATGGTCGTGCTTTTTTCCCTGAAAAACCCAGTGGTACTCAGTGGACGGTAGGTGCCGCTGGCTGTGTGGTCTTTACCGGCGTGCCGATCAAGGCCGTGCTGGAGGCTGTGGGCGGCATGGAGGAGGGCGCCAAGTACATGACCGGTCAGGGCGGCGAGGAAATTCCTCAAGGGCTGGACCCGAACACCATTATGGTAGAGCGTTCGATTCCCCTGGAAGCCATTGATGACGCTATCCTGGCCTGGGAGATCAATGGTCAGCCCATCCCCTTGGCTCACGGCGGCCCCTTGCGCTTGATCGTGCCGGGTTACACCGGGGTCAATAACGTCAAGTACATCAAGCAACTGGCGTTTACCAAAGAGCAGTCTGCTGCCAACATTCAGCAAAACAGCTACCGTTTGGCGCCTGTGGGTGAGAAGTCCAACCCCAATCAGGAGTCGGTTTGGGAAATGCCTGTCAAGTCCTGGGTGACCAGCCCTAGTGGTGAGCCTGGCGAAGAACTCAAGGCCGGCAAGGTACAGATCCAGGGCTTGGCTTTTGGAGGCATGTCGGCAGCCAAAGAAGTGGAAGTGTCCGTGGATGGTGGCAAGAACTGGGTGAAAGCGACGTTTGTAGGCCCCGATCTGGGCAAGTATGCGTGGCGTCAGTTCGTTGCAGGCGTGGATTTGAAACCAGGCAAGTATGAGATTGCCAGTCGCGCTACCAGCGAAGCAGGCACGGTACAGCCTGAAGAGCGCGTACCTAATAACCGTGGCTATCTGAACAACAGCTGGCGCGACCACATGCTGGCTGTCACGGTCGTTTAAGTCTTGAATGTTGTACCCGCCCCGTCAGCTCGGGGCGGCTATGGAAGGGAATCATGAAGAAATATCTAGTTGCTGCAGTATCTGTATTTGTTTTTAGTACTCAAGCCTACGCTCAGGAGCAAGGCAAGGAACTGTTTCTGACAGGTGCCAAACCCATTGCCTGTGCGGTCTGTCATACCTTGGCTGATGCTGGTTCAGCCGGGGCCATTGGTCCGGATCTGGATGAACTCAAGCCAGGCAAGGAACAGATCCTGAAGGTCATGAAAGAAGGCATGGGCGCCATGCCTTCTTTTGCACAAACCATGAGTGACGAAGAGCGTGATGCTGTCGCCACCTATGTCAGCTCTGTAGCGGGTCAGTAAGTTCTACCTGCTGTAGCCAGACGCTAGCCGCCTTCCCCTTTCTTCTTCTGATCCGGAGGCAGAAATTCGGTAGGCGGCTTTTTGTTGGCATTGTGATGCAGGATGCGGGCGGGGCGACCTTCCTCATCCAGCCAGATCTGGCCGATTCCGGAACCATTCCATACCCGTTCCCCCTGTTTGCGCTGATCCGGCAGACGCGGGCTGATGCTCAGGTCACGGCGTTGCGTAAACCAGTTCAGAGGGGATCGCGGCGAGTAGAGCCAGCGGTTCAGCCGATCCAGCCAGTTCAATAAAGCTTCCGGAAATTCGTTCTTGATGCCGCTGCTGGTCACTTGCCAGATATGTGGAATATGCCCGCTATGGCGCACCTGTACATCGTAGACAAAGGAGTAGTGCACATCGCCGGACAGAATCACATAGTTTCCGGGCGTGCGTGAATGCCTGAAGATGTTCAGCATGGTGTTGGCAGCCCCTCTGTGGGCCATCCAGTTCTCGGCGTCCACCGTCAGGGCAAAACCCGCGTACGTGCAGATGCTTTGTATGACTTCGATCAGCTTGACGCCAAACATGGGCGTGGGCGACACAATGATGGCGGCGCGCTCATCCAGCAATTCGTGTTGAAGCTCGGTCAAGGATTCCCAATCCATCAGTCCGGACGGGCGACTGGGCAAACGGCGTTTATGCCAGCGGCGCGTGCGTGTATCCAGCACGATCAGGGTAGGCTGGGTGCGCAGCACATAGTCCCATTGGCGAAACTCCAGCAGTTCCTTGATCAGCGCATCTTGAGCTTCATGTTCAAGACGCTGATGTTCATCCGTCTGGCTGGTCCAGGCGGTCACCGTATTCAACACCGACTCAAACACCTCGGGCCGGTTGCCCCAACCCTGACACAACATATAGGCGATCAGGGCATTGCCTACGATCTGCCGTGAAAAAGGATGGCCATAGGCGACGCTTTCCCATTTGGCGGACAGATTCCAGTCATCGGTGATGTCGTGGTCGTCAAAAATCATCAAGGTTTGCACGTGGGCCAGAAGGCGTGCTGCTTGGGGCAGGTCCTGACGGAAACCTTCCAATGCCAGTGCCTCGCGTTGCCAGCGTTGCTGATGCTTGGGCTCCAATTGGGGAGGCTCAGGCTCTGGAATGATTTGCCATGGGATGGGGGACCAAACCAGCAAATACATGGCCATGACTTCGGCCAGCGTGACCAAGTGATTGTGTGCGTTGGCAGTGGTGAAAATTGGTTTTTCCACACCACCAAAAAAGCGCTCGCGCAGATCCTCGTTGGATTTGAAGGCAGGCAGCAAATCCGCACGTCGGTAGTAGCTGGCGGGGTGCCGGTAAAGCGATTCGCTATCCGAGACGACGGCGCCTTCCAGATATTCCCCATACAAGCCTAGCCGCTCAATCAAGGCATGAATGGCCGCCAGCATGGGACCGGCCACATCGTCGGCGTAAACCTGATCTCCGGACAGCATCAGCAAGGCAGGCCGGGCATGGGCCTGGGTAATGTGCTCGCTCAAGACTGTGTCGGCCTGAGCCAAACCATCGCGCGAGGCGTGATGAGGCTTGCGGCACGAGCCAAACATCAGATTGTCAGCGCGGCTGGCCAGCACAAAGCTGGGCCAGGTTTGACCCTGGTGCAGCAGATGGGGAGCCCAATCAGCAATCCCTTGCTCCGGTCCTCCTTCGATTGAGGCGAGCAAATCGTAGTGAACAAGCGTGTCTTGGGGCAGGGCTGTAGTTAGCGGTACATCCAGAAAGTGGATAAAGGCCTGCTTGCCCAACTGTACGATGCGACAGTGCTCGCTACTGAGCGAAATACGCTGGGGAGCGGCACCCTCTGCTTGCAGGACCAGGTCCAGGGTCAAGGCCGAACTGCCAACCAGCCATAGCACCAGGCGCTGGGGATCGAGGCGACGCAAAATAGGGCCTGCCAGTACAGGCGGCAGTGTGGGGAGATGTGGGGAGAGACTCAAACGGGTGACAGCCAAAATCAGAAAAGATAATGGACAGTGTAGGGCCTATAAAGTTGCAACTCGTACTGCTTAGCTGTCTGCCACTTCCGGGCTGGCAGCCAGAAAAGCGGTAACTTGCGCGTCCAGATCGTCCTCATGCACTACGCGGACTGGAAAGCCGAATTTTTCGCTCAAAGGGGCGACAAAGGCATTCAAGGAAAAGGCCATCAAGGCATTGCTGACAACTACCAGGCTGGCGGCACAGGACACGCTCAGACGGCTGCGGTTGGCCTTGATCCATTGCGAGAATTCCTCCTTGTCCGTGCCTTCCTCTGCACCAGGCAGCTCGCGGGTCAGCAAGACAAAGCGTTGTCCTTGATCCAGCAAGGCTTCCAGTTCCGCTTTCCAATTGGATGGGGCGCTGTTCGAGATCCAGATACGGGGGAATTCCTGTGTAGCAACGTGCATGTGCGGGTCCTGAGAATGTCTGTTTATGATTTGTTTTGAATGCGCTGCTTTGTACCATCAATCAACAGGTTCAGGCCAGTGATAAAACGGCCCGTAAAGTCATCGGAAAAAATCGCCTCACGTGCCTGCCAGTTGCTGGGGTACTTTTCTTGAGCCAATTCTAAAAAAGCCTGTTTGCGTAAAGACAGGTCCAATGTGCTGCCAGGCCCCAGAGCCTGTTCTTCCATGACAAAACCCAGAATGTAGTAAATCAGGCTAAAGCTGGCCTCGGCAGCAAATTGGCTGTCTGCGCCTGCCTGCATGAAAGCGGACAAAAAGGCTTCGCTGGTGCGCAGCACATTGTCGGTGACTACATAGGTACCCGCAAAGACTCGAGCGCCGTCTCGTCTTTGCAACAGGGCCTGCCGGAACTCCAGACCCAGATGCCGAACTTGTTCATCCCAGGCTTGGTTGCTTGGGCTGTGTCGCGCCACGTTTTCTACCAACGCGTCAGCCATGCCATCAATCAAGGCTTGCTTGGCATTGAAATGCCAATACAGCGAGGGGGCCTGGATATTCAGGGCCTGAGCCAGTTTGCGCAAAGTCAGGCCTTCCAGCCCCTCCTGGTCCAGCAAGTCCAGCGCTGTCTGGATGATGTGTTCACGTTGAATACGGGGCGCTTTTGTTGCCATGTTCTCTCCGATATTTGCAACCTAACGCTGTTAGTGTATCATTCGCTCATAGACTAACAGTGTTAGGTTGTGATTTTTGATTGAGCAGGGATACGGTTATGAGCACCTCAACAACTTCAACGGAACGCAAAGCGCCGGGCCTGCGGCTGGCTCCTTGGCTGGGCTGCCTGGCCATGATTGGGCTGCTGATTCTGGCGACCACGCAGTGGAACGAGTGGACCAGTAGCCGCCGTATACAGAGCACTCAGAATGCTTACGTGAAATCCGACTTTGCGGTGCTCAGTGCCAAGGTTTCGGGCTACGTGAAAGCCTTGCCCTTGGGGGATTATGAGCAGGTCAAGGCGGGGGATCTGATTGCGCAGATTGATCCGGCCGATTACGAGCTGGCCGTGGCGGCAGCGCGGGCGGAACAGTCCAAGGCGCAGGCCCATCTGGACAATCTGGACGGTGAAATTGCACAGCAACAGGCGCGTATTAAAGAGGCGCAAGCCAAGCTGCGCTCCGTGCAGGTGCGCGTGCGGCAATATCGTAATAATCCTTCGCGTCAGGCAAGGCTGGTCAAGGAAGGTGCCTTGTCACGGCAAGGCTATGAAAACGCCCAGGCCGATCTGGATGAGGCAATCAGCCAAGGGGAGGCCGCTACCGCGCAAGTGGAGCTGGCGAAAAACTCCCTGAAGGTTCTGCAGGGGCAGCGTGCGATTCGTACCGCTGAGTTGAAATCGGCTGAAGCTGCCTTGGAGTCTGCTCGTCGCAATTTGGGCTATACGCGGATTGTGGCCCCTTTTGACGGGGTCTTGAACAAGCGTCATGTGCAAGTAGGCAGCTTGTTGAACCAGGGCACGCAGATTGTTTCCATCGTCCCCCTGGAGCAGGCCTACGTCATTGCAAACTACAAGGAAACGCAGCTTGCGCATGTGCAGCCTGGGCAGCCGGTGGCGTTGACCGTGGATGGCTTGCCCGGTGGCAGTTGGCGGGGGCGCGTAGTAGAGATTGCACCCATGAGCGGGGCCGAGTCTTCCTTATTGCCTGCCGATAACGCCTCCGGGAATTTCACCAAAGTGGTGCAGCGCATACCGGTGCGTATTGAGCTGGAGCCGGGCCAGGCACAGTTGGAGCGTCTGCGCCCCGGTATGTCGGCACAGGCCAGAATCGACACGGCGGGTTCCCACGTTGCGGCTTATGACATGCCGGGTTTGAAACAGACTCGTCAACTGGCCGTCGTTCGGGCTCAGGAGGGCTGACCATGCCGTTCTCCAGGCTGATGGCTAATACGCAAACCGCACGCCCCATCCTGACCGTGATGGCGATCTTCCTGGGCGCGGTCTTGACCACCGTGCAAGGGCGTCTGTTTTCCGCTGCCTTGCCGGACTTGCGCGGCCAGTTTGGCTTGGATGTGCTGGAGGCGGCCTGGTTGGGAACGGCCTTGAATGCGGCGCAGTTGATCTCCATGCCGATTGCGCCGTGGCTGGCAACCGTAATCGGGCCGACCCGGGTACTGCTGGTGCCCAGCCTGCTGTTGGGCTTGGCCGCCTTTTTGATCCCTTTCTTTGCCCATCATTACCCCGTCTTGTTGAGCCTGCACGGACTGGCCGGACTTTGCCTGGGGATTTACCTGCCACTGACGATGTCCCTGGCTTTGCGCAGTGTGCATCCTCGGCTTTGGCTGGCTGTCATGGCAGCGTACAGCTTGCGTGTTTCAACCGGCATGGATGCGGGCTATGGCACGTCCGGTTTTTTACTGGAGGAGTTCAGTTGGCATTGGGTGTATTGGCCCACTGCTTTTGTGGGGCCAGTGATTGCGTTTCTGGCTTGGAAAGCCATGCCGTTGACGCCTATAGATCGCGACCAATTGCAAAACGCCGATTGGGGCGGGATGGCCTTGTTTTGTACGGGTTTAGTGCTGGCCTTTGTCGGGATAGAGTCCGCGGAACGGCTGGGCTGGACTGATTCCGGTCTGGTTGTTTCTGCTCTGCTCGGTGGCGTGGTGCTTGTGGTGGCCGCCATAGGACGTGGCATGCGCAGGCAGAACTCCTTTGCCAGCCTGATGGCTTTGAGCAATCGAAATATCCGTGTGTGCCTGATTATTGCCTGCCTGTTCGGCGTGCTGATGACACCGACGTCTTTGCTGATTCCCAGCTTTCTGACCCAGATGGGGGACTTGAAACCCCTGCAAGCGGGTGCTGCCACCTGGATTGCGTTTGGGGCTTACCTGGCCTCGACTCCGCTGGCGATCTATCTGGCCCGACGTCTTGAGCCACGCCTGATGATGATTCTCGGTTTAAGCATCATCGCCTTCACCGCCTGGCTGGGAACTCATATTAGCCACGACTGGCGTGTGGAGCAGTTTGTTTCGATCCTGATTTTGCAGTCTGTGGGCGAGAGCACCATGTTGATCGGGTTGATTGCTGCTTTTGTGACCAATCTGAATCCTCAACATGGAGTGGCTTTGGGTGTGTATGTCCCCATTGCTCGTGTCTTTACGCCCGTTGCCGCCGCCACGCTGGTGTCTACCTGGCTGCGCATGGCAGGCGATATCAGCCGCAGCAGTCTGAGTAGCCATCTTGTAGAAGGTGACCCTCTGGTTATGGAGCGGGCTTCGGACGGCGTGGCCGCCTTGGCTCGCGTTCTGGCTCGTGAATCACAGGTCGCTGCACAGATCAGCGCCTACAACCTGGTGTTTTGGTGCAGCTTGCTGGCCTTGTGTCTGGCCGTGCTGCTGCGTTCTTCACCCCCCAATCCCATTGCGCCTCCCTTTGCTCGACCTGTTTAGGTCCTGGCGGAGAGGCGGTTTTTTTAATCAAGGAGATTCATTATGAAATTAGGTTTATGGACAGTGGCTTGCACGGTTTTGATCGCTTCAAACTCTGCTTGGGCGGCTGACGGAACTGCACAGGTGCAGGGCCAGAGCTACAGCAAAAGTCGCGCCCAGGTTGCGCAGGAACTGGAGCAAGCTCGGGAACAGGGATTGATCAGTGTCGCTGCGCATGGTTACCCCAAAGTTCCACAAGGCCCGGCTAAAACGCGCGCTCAGGTGGTTCAGGAGTTGCAAGAGGCCCAACAAGCCGGTTTGCTGGATTTTGCAGACGATGAATATCCAGTCCTGCCTGCGGGCAGTGTTCATAAGACGCGTCAGCAGGTTGTGCAGGAGCTGGAACAAGCCAGAAAACAGGGCCGCCTTTTGTATGTAGCCCCATAAGGCTGTCTTGAGCTGCCTTTGCGGTATTTTGTTTAAGGTTTAAAAAGGGACTGAGACTGCCTAACGGCAAGCTCAGTCCCTTTTGCTTTTATGAAATTGCTTTTGCGGGAACGGGTTTCAAACCTGGGCTATAGGATGACGCATCAAACGCAGCGCCACCAGTACAGACAAGCTAACGACCCCTGCACTGAACAGATAAATCGCTTCCAGCCCCCAGGTTCCTGCGACTGCGCCCAGGGCAGGGCCGGTGATGCCCAAAGAAATGTCCAGAAAGGCGACATAGGCGCCCATGGCGACACCTCGGCTTTCGGGTGGTGCGCGGCGTACGGCCTCGACACCAAAACCAGGAAAGGCCAGGGAATAGCCCCATCCGGTCAAGGCTGCACCCAGGTACGCAATCGCAGGGCTGTGGGCACCCCAGATCAGCAAGAGACCCACTGCTTCCACCAGCACGCACAGCAAAGCGACGCGTGCCCCGCCCAGCTTGTCAGGCAGATGACCAAAGAACATGCGCGCAGCAATGAAGGCAAGCCCAAAGGCAGTGAATGCCAGCGAAGCATTGCCCCAGTTGCGATCAGCAAAGAGCAGGGCGATAAAGGCGGTCAGACTGCCAAAACCGACACTACATAGCAGCAAGCCCATACCGGCGCCCCAGACCAATCCCAGGACTTGGTAGAAAGGGGTACGACGCAGCGCAGTGGGGGCGGTGGCGCGGGTCTTAAGCAGCATCACCAGGGAAATCAAAGGCAACAGCGTGACGGCGACGGCGATACCGTTAAAACCGTAATCCTGGTTCACCACAACACCCAGAGGGGCGCCGACGGCGTAGGCGCCGTACATGGCCACACCCACCCAGGCCATGACTTTGCCTGCATTTTGCGGGCCAACCAGGCCGATGCCCCAGCTCAAGGCACCCGTCACAATCAGGCTTTCACCGCAACCCAGCAAGATACGGCCAATCACCAGCACCCAGACCGATAGGGTTGGTGTGCTGACAAAGCTCAACGAAGCCAGATAGGCCAGGCCGGACAAGCACATCACCATCAAACCCAGCATGACGGCGTGCTTGGAGCCTTGTGTATCAGCCAGATTCCCGGCCCAGGCACGGGAGAGCAAAGCGGCTGCGAATTGAACACCGATAACCAGGCCCACGACCAGCGTACTCATCGCCAGCACATTGTGTACATGCAAGGGCAGTACGGGCAGGGGCAGCCCGATACTTAGAAAACTGACGAACACGGCCAGCGTGATAGGGAGTAGCGTTAGAAAAACATGGGCGGCAGGTGGCGACTGCGCCTTCGAGGTGGCTTGCGCCGAATTGGGTACAGACATGAAACACTCCAAACATGAGTAATTGCTCGATATTTGAGATAATATGAATAATTGCTCACATCGAAAACTCGCATTCGGAGTCCTTATGCAAACGCTCCCTCAAGCCCGTCGTATCCCGCGTCAAAGCCGTTCCCGGGCTTTGGTGGAGGCGATTTTGGAGGCAACAGCTCGCGTTTTGTCCGAGCGTGGCTATGCTGGCACCAATACCAATGTGGTCGCGGAGGTGGCTGGAGTCAGCGTGGGCTCGGTGTATCAGTACTTCCCGAATAAGGACTCACTGATTGCCGCCTTGCATGAACGCCATGCTTTGCAAATGAACCAGGCTATGGAAAGCAGTCTGGCCGATACGCAGTCCCTGGGGTTGCGGGGGCGTTTGAGTGATCTGGTCAAAGCCTGGTTGGCCGCGCATCGGGTGGACCCGGAATTGCATCGGGTACTGGAAAAGGATTTTCCTTTCTTTGATGCGCCAGCCAGCGAGAGCCAGGCTGATCAAAGTATTCGTGACCGCATTCGTCAACTGCTGGAAGAGCACCGTAGCGAGGTTGCCCCGCAGGATCTGGATTTAGCCACCTGGGTAGTAATGCAAAGTCTGGAGTCCCTGATCCATGGTGCGATCATTCCGCCCGGTGTGCCGTATCCACCGGAGCAGGTGGAAGAGGCCATTGTGGATTTGCTGTGTGGATATTTGGGCTGTGCGGGCTGTGGGAATGGGGGTGAAGGGAGCTGAGTTGTCGAGCCGGTTCTCGAGTGAGTTTTGGCTCACATGAGTTTGTTGTTGTTGTTGTTGTTGTTGTTGTTGTTGTTGTTGTTGTTGTTGTTTGCTGGCCGGACTCACCTTGGCTAAACGTATGTGCTGAATGGCATACAGCAAAACGAAGAACGAGATGACATAGCCAAGTTTACGAGTGTATAGATCCTCTGCTCATAGTCCTGGCTCAGATACCCAGGAGTCAGCAAACTCGTAAGGCTTCGATGTGCGTTTTACAGACCATCAAGAGCTTCCAACAAAAAGGCGCCAATCTTTGTAGATATGGCGCCTTTTTTCTCAGGAGTTCACGAGCAGAACGGAGTCGATAGGCCTAGACCTGTCGCCCAATCTCTTCCATCGCTTCCTGAATTTCCAACCATTCTTCTTCCAGCGTTTGATGCGTTTTGGTGAGCTCACCATGTTCGGTCATCAAGGCAGGACGTTGGTCCTTGTAGCTGTCCGAGTAAAAGTCTGGGTCCTGCATCAAGGTATCCAGCTCCTGCAAACGCAGCTGAGCTTTCTCCATGGCTGACTCCACTTTCTTCAAGCGGCTTTCCAGTGGCTTGCGTTGTTGGGCCTGCCGTTGACGCAGCTCGGCTTCCTGACGGCGTTGAGTCTTTCGGTCTGTGCCTTCAGCACCTGTATCCGCACGCGCTTCCTGGCGAGCTTCCGAGCGCGATTGCGCGCTGCGGGCCAGTAGCCAGTCGCGGTAGTCTTCCAGGTCGCCATCAAACTCCTGAACCTGGCCATCGGCCACAATCCAGAAAGAATCAACGGTAGAACGCAACAAATGGCGATCGTGCGATACCAGCAGTACGCTGCCACCGTAATCAGCCAGGGCTGCCGCCAAGGCTTCACGGGTATCCACGTCCAAGTGGTTGGTTGGCTCGTCCAGCAGAAGCAGATTGGGTTTTTGCCAGACAATCAGGGACAGGGCCAGACGCGCCTTTTCACCCCCGGAGAAGGGAGCGGTCAGGCTGGTGACCATATCACCGCTGAAACCGAAGGAGCCCAGGTAATTACGCAGTTCCTGCTCGCGTACATCCGGAGCCAGACGCGCCAGATGTTGCAGGGGAGTGGAGTCCGGGTCAATGGAGTCCAACTGGTGCTGGGCAAAGTAGCCGATCACCAGGCCTTTGGATTCCAGGCGTTCTCCTTTGATAGGTTCCAGCTTGCCAGCCAAGGTTTTGACCAGTGTGGATTTACCCGCACCGTTCATCCCCAAAATACCCACACGGGCACCGCCGCGTACCATCAGACGGACCTGGCTCAAAATCGCCTTGTCCTGACCGGGGTAACCCAGATCGGCTTGATCCAATGTCAGCAAGGGATCGGGTGTGTATTCGGGCGAGGGCAGGCGAATGGAAACGCTTGAGTCGTCGCGCAAGAGCGTCACGGTCTGCATGCGGGCCAACGCCTTGACGCGGCTTTGTGCCTGTTTGGCCTTGGTGGCCTGGGCCTTGAAGCGGTCAATAAAACTTTGCAGGCGCGCGGCTTCACGGGTTTGACGCTCGTAGGCGATCTGGCTTTGTTGTACGCGCTCGGCACGTTGCACCAGAAAGTCGTTGTAGCCGCCTTTGTAGCGAACCAGCTTGCCTTGATCCACGTGCAGAATCGAACGGGCCACGGCATCCAGAAACTCGGTGTCGTGCGAAATCAGCAGGACCGTGCCGGGGTAGGAGCCCAACCAGCGCTCCAGCCAGAGCATGGCGTCCAAGTCCAGGTGGTTGGTGGGTTCGTCCAGCAAGAGCAGGTCAGAAGGTGCCATCAGGGCGCGGGCCAGGGACAGGCGCATTTGCCAGCCACCGGAGAACTCGCGCACAGGCAGCATCCACTGATCGGGGCGGAAACCCAGACCGGCCAGCAGTTGCTCGGCACGCGAGGGGGCGGACCAGGCATCGGCTTCGATCAGGGCGTTTTCCAGTTCGGCAATGGCTTGGCCATCGCTGTCGGGCGTATTGGCACGTTTTTCCTGCAAGGCACGCAAGCGCTCGTCGCCATCGATAACAAATTCGCGGGCAGGGCGGTCACGGTCTGGAATGGTTTGGCGCACACTGGCCACTTCCCAGACTTCGGGGATGCTCAGGTCACCCCCGTCCAGATCCAGCTCGCCTTGCAGCAATGCAAACAGCGAGGACTTACCCGCACCGTTCTTGCCCACAATGCCCAGGCGCTCGCCCGGGTTGACGATGAAATCAGTATTGTCCAGCAGGACTTTGACGCCGCGACGCAGCGTAATTCCAGTTGCGCGTATCACAGAGCCAGTTGCTCCCGGCTTAACAAGAGAATCTGGTCTTCAGCGGTTTCCGTGCTCAGCCAGATCGGCTCCAGCTCCGGGAAAGCGGCGATGAAATTGTCGTACTCATTGCCGATTTCCAATACCAGCACACCTTCGGGTGCCAGGAAGTTGGGGGCCGCTTCCAGAATGCGACGCACCAGATCCATACCATCGTCGCCGCCAGCCAGGGCCAGTTGTGGCTCGTGCTGGTATTCCTTGGGCAGGTTTTGCATGGACTGCTCATTCACATACGGTGGGTTGCAAATGATCAGGTCGTAAGCGCTTGGCGGCAATTGATCCAGCAGATCGCTCTTGTACAAGCTCATGCGATCGTTCAGCTCGAAGGCATCGATGTTTGACTGGGCCACTTCCAGCGCGGCGTCGGACAGATCCACGGCATCGACCTGGGCTTGTGGGAAGGCCAGTGCCGTCAAAATAGCCAAACAGCCCGAGCCAGTGCACAAATCCAGGGCGTTGTAGATGGCATCGGGGTCCGCAATCCAGGGTTGCAACTGCTCTGCCAGCAATTCAGCAATGGGAGAGCGCGGCACGATGGTGTCGGCGGTGACGCGGAAGCGATGGCCTTGCAGCCAGGCTTCGCCAGTCAGGTAGGCGGCGGGCACGCGCTCGTTGCAGCGTCGTGCGACCAGGGCCAGATAGGCAGCGCGCTCGGACTCCAGCACGGTGGCATCCAGATACGGGTCCAGCGTGTCCAGGGGCAAATGCAGGGTGTGCAGCAGCAGATAGGCGGCCTCGTCCCAGGCATTGTCACTGCCATGGCCAAAGGCCAGCTGACAGCGGTTGAACTGGCTGACAGACCAGCGCAACAAGTCGCGCACGGTGCGCAGTTCCTGCTGGGCTTCCAGCAGGGAGGAATGATCGATGCAAGGGCTTAACAAAGCAGGGATTCCAATGTACGGCGATAAATGTTTTTAAGAGGCTCAAGATCAGCCACAGCAACGTGTTCATTGATTTGATGGATGCTGGCGTTGAGCGGGCCAAATTCGACCACTTGAGGGCAGATTTTAGCGATAAAGCGGCCATCCGAGGTGCCGCCTGTTGTGGACAGATCGGTTTCCACGCCGGTTTCGGTTTCAATGGCCTTGGCAAGAGCCTGGCTTAGCGGTCCGGCCTCTGTCAGGAAGGGCTCGCCACCCAGTGTCCATTCCAGTTGGAAATCCACACCATGGCGGCGCAGGATGGACTCCACTTCGGCTTGCAGACCGGCAGGTGTCTGCTCGGTGGAGAAGCGGAAGTTGAAATGCACATCCAGCTGACCGGGGATCACATTACCCGCGCCGGTGCCGGCATGAATATTGGAAATCTGAAAGCTGGTGGGCGGGAAATCGATATTGCCGGCGTCCCACATGCGGTCTGTCAGTTCGTGCAGCGCAGGGGCGAATACATGCAGCGGGTTGATGGCCAATTGCGGGTACGCCACATGGCCTTGGCGACCCTTTACGATCAAGTGGCCGGACAGGGAGCCACGACGGCCATTTTTAATGGTGTCACCTAATTGGCGCGAGCAGGTAGGTTCGCCCACGATGCAGTAGTCCAGCTGTTCGCCACGTTCTTTCAGCACTCGGCAAACATGCACCGTGCCGTCGGTGGCCGGGCCTTCTTCATCCGACGTCAGCAGCAGGGCAATCGAGCCTTTGTGTTCAGGATGGGCCTGGGTAAATTCCTCAACTGCGTGGATGAAGGCCGCAATCGAGGCTTTCATATCCGCCGCACCACGGCCATACAGCTGACCGTCGCGCACGGTGGGTTCAAACGGGGGCGAGTCCCAGGCCGCTTCCGGCCCGGTAGGAACCACGTCTGTGTGACCGGCAAAAACAAACAAGGGTGCCTGGGTGCCACGGCGGGCCCACAGATTGGACACCGGGCCGCTGGGCAGATGTTCCAGGCTAAAGCCCGCTTGCTCCAGCCTTGCGCCCAGCCATTGCTGGCAGTGGGCGTCCTCAGGGGTGACCGAGGGGCGGGCAATCAGGGCTTTGAGGGTGTCTAGTACAGAATTGTCAGTGCTCATGTTCAGGCGCGAAGTAAATCATTAATACTGGTCTTGGCGCGGGTACGGGCATCCACACGCTTGACGATGATGGCGCAGGCCAGGCTGTAGAGCCCATCGGCCGAAGGCAGGGAACCAGGGACCACTACCGAACCGGCAGGGACACGGCCCTGGTAAATCTTGCCTGTTTCGCGCTCGTAAATTTTGGTGCTTTGCGACAGGAAGACGCCCATGGCCAGCACCGAGTTCTCTTCCACGATGACCCCTTCCACCACTTCGGAACGGGCACCGATGAAACAGTTGTCCTCAATGATAGTGGGGTTGGCCTGCAGAGGCTCCAATACCCCGCCAATACCGACGCCACCCGACAGGTGAACATGCTTGCCGATCTGGGCGCAGGAACCAACGGTGGCCCAGGTATCTACCATGGTGCCTTCACCGACATAAGCGCCGATGTTCACAAACGAGGGCATCAGCACGACATCGGGTGCTACATAGGCGCCTTGGCGTACCACAGCACCGGGAACGGCGCGAAAGCCTGCCTGGGCAAACGCAGCCTGGTCGTGCTGCTCGAATTTCAAAGGCACCTTGTCATAGAAGGGAGCGGGCTCGCTGGCCATGACGCGGTTTTCGTTGATCCTGAAGGACAGAAGAATCGCTTTCTTGACCCAGTCGTTGACCTGCCACTGTCCGTCGATTTTTTCCGCCACACGCAGGGAACCGTAATCCAGCTTTTCGATCACGGTATGGATGGCCGTGCGCAGTTCAATGCTGTGTTCTTGGGGGGAGAGGGAAGCTCGCTGTTCCCACGCCGATTCGATCAGACTTTGGAGGTCGCTCATAGGCTAGGCTCTGTGAATGCAGGCCGTCTTTGGCAGTATCGGGATACAGAAGGCGCATGATGCGCGGTTTACCACCGCAGCGGCCGAGCTTGAATGGAGGCAACAGGATAACCGAGTCTGCCCCTTCCATGTACGGTTTTGTGGCTTTCTTTGTCGCTTTTGAGGACAGATGCGTGTGGGATGCAGTCTGTCAGCAAGGTCAGGAAGGTGGTGTGTTGGCCAAGTGAACTTCATGTGCAGATGTGAATGCGGAGGTCTGCAATTTCTGTATTGGGTTTTTTCTGTTTACTTTATTTCTGACGTTGTTTTTCTTTTTTCTTGTGGTTCGATAATTATTTTTCTACTTACCCTTGTTTTTCTTATCGCAGCTATTTTGTTTATTTATTATTGCTGCTGCTCAATTCAATCAGCTACGTAATCAAGTATTTCAAGATAATAAAAAATAAGCATGTATTGCCATACAAGCTTTGTGTGAAATTCTTGGGCGAGGCCTGGTTTGCGGGTGTGTGCTGCCTGATCGTATAGCCTGCTTTTTTCTCGCTTGTCTCTGTAGGGTTTATGTAAAAAGGGTTTAACCCTTTTTCGTCCAGGGTCATGAGTCTATCCATGTTGAGAATGAGGTGACCTGCAGCCATGCGCTTTGATTCGGTTTCTCTTTTTACATTTTATAAAATTTATCGATTTTTTATCTGCCTAGAATGATCGTGAAGTGTTTTTTGCTGCATTCAGTTCTTGTTTTTCATTCAAACGGAGGGCTTATGCGATCGATCCTTTTATGGCTTCTGGGTGTTCCTATCCCTATCATCATTTTGCTGGCTCTGTTTTGGCACTAAGGTGCGTGCGATCACAATCTGAAATAAGGAATCATCATGGCTACAACGCAATTTGGTTCGGATGCAGGTTTGGGGACGCAAGCCGTGGCGGAGTCTTCGCACTCCGCTGTGTCTTGGGGCGCTGTCATCGGGGGCGCGGTTATTGCCGCTGCCATGACGGTGACCTTGCTGGTAGGTGGGACCGGCCTGGGTTTCATGGCGATTTCCCCGTGGAGTAATGACGGGGCCTCAGGCACCACGATGGCTATCGGGACGATTATCTGGCTTTTTGTCACGCAGATCATTGCCTACGGTATTGCGGGCTATGTCACTGGACGTCTGCGTACCAATTGGACAGGTGTTCACGGTGACGAAGTTCATTTCCGCGATACGGCGCATGGTTTTCTGGTCTGGGCCGTGAGTGCGGTTGTCAGCGTCTTCTTGCTGGGCTCGGGTGTCGCCTCGCTGGTCTCGGGTACGGCTCAGGCGGGGGCGAATCTGGCCGGGGCTGGAGTGGGAGCGGCATCGGCCATCGTAGGCCAGGCAGGCAAGGATCAGGCGCAAGGCCCCGGCTTGGGCTATTTCACCGACACCTTGTTGCGTCCGGCAGATCCTGCCAATGCGCCTGCTCAGACTGGCAACCCGGAACGTGAGGTCAGCCGGATTCTGGCTCGCAGCCTCAAAGAAGGGGAGGTGTCCCAGCAGGATCAGGATTACTTGCTGCGTTTGGTGGCCAACCGTACCGGCTTGACGCCCGAGCAAGCCAAGGAGCGTCTGGACTCCGTGCAAAAGCAAGCCAAGGAAACAGCCGACAAGCTGGAGCAGCAAGCTCGTGAAGCGGCTGACACCGCTCGCAAGGCAGCCGCTGCTTTCGCGCTGTGGGCATTTGCGTCCTTGCTGGTGGGTGCCTTCGTGGCCAGTCTGGCTGCAACGATTGGTGGACGGGCGCGTATCACGCGTTAAGCCCCAGTCATGATGCCAGGCCGCTTATAAGTTGAGGCGGGCAGTGCAGGCCCCTGGATGTCAGAGCTCCGGGGGCCTTTTTGTTTCTGCTTCCATCAAGTTGCTGTCTGGTCAGTTCCTTCAAGGAACACGAATAAAGTTGCTGGGTGCTTGCCCCAAGCGGCGACGAAACATGGTGGAAAAGGCACTGGAGCTGTCGTAACCCAGATCCAGTGCAATCTGTGTGACGGATTGGCCGGCCGACAGCTTGGCCAGAGCCGCCAGCAGACAGGCTTGTTGACGCCATTCACTAAAACTCATGCCGGTTTGTTGCCGGAACAGGCGCGTAAAACTGCGCAGGCTTTTATTGATTTGCCCGGCCCACTGTTCTGGCGTGCTTTGAATATTGGGCTGACTTAAAAAGTCTTTGCAGAGCTGGGCCATGGATGGGTCTTGAGGGATGGGGGCAAAGAGCGGCATGGTTTGCGCCAAACCGACTTCATGCAGAAGCAGTTGAGCCAAGGCGCCGTCGCGGCCATTCTCCTCGTACAGAGCGGGCAAGGCCAGGGAGGCCAGCAACAAGTGATGCAGCAAGGGCGTAATGACCAGCACTTCGCAGTGTGTGCTGCTGCGAGGTGCTGCTTCCGGCTCTATATATAAGCTTCGGGTGCTGGCGCTTTGCATGCGAACGCGATGGCGTTTGCCAGCTGGAATCCACACGCCGCTATAAGGTGGAATTACCCAGGCGCCATCGTCGGTTTCGACTCCCATCAGCCCGGTCATGGCATAGAGCATTTGCGCCCGTCGGTGCACATGAAAGTCCAGCAGCGTGCCCGGCGCGTAGTCCGTGCCAATCGCCAGCAAGGGGCGAGGGGTGGCATCTACGCTATCCAGTCGTACATTGTGCATAAGCAAGCCTCTGGCCGAAACGAAAGTATTGTTGACCGGTTTTAGCATGCCAGCCAAAGCAGGGCGACCTATTCTTGGGTTTTGTCATCTGTGTTGATGGGCGGCTATGTATTTTCTATTGCTGTTTTTTGGTTTGCTGGCTGGCGTGACCACCGTGCTGTTTGGCTTCGGTGGCGGTTTTGTGGTGGTTCCCGTGCTGTATTCGGTGCTGATTGGCATGTATGGCGTGGACAGTCAGATGGGGCAGGCGGCCATGCATATTGCGGTGGCCACTTCCACCTGCGTCATGATTTTTGGTGCTGGCCTGTCTACCTGGCGCCACCACAAGGCGGGCACTGTGCCTTGGGGGCAAGTGCGTCCTTTGCTCCTGTTCATCGCCTTGGGGGCGATTCCCGGGGCGGCAGCAGCCATGGCCTTGAGCGGGTCCTGGGTACGTTGGGTTTTTGTGGTGTATCTGGGCCTGACGATTCTGGATAGCCTGTTTCGTTCCGGCTTCACCCAAGAGTCCAGCAATACCATGCGCCCTTTAAGCAAGGCCAGTAGTGCTGGGGCCGGGGTAATTATTGGTGTGATTGCCGCCTTTTTGGGCGTCGGTGGTAGCGTGATAACCGTCCCCCTGATGCGTCGACGCGGTGCCAGCATGACCGCTGCCACGGCCGCAGCCAATCCCTTGTCCTTGCCGATGGCGGTGGTGGGGAGCCTGACTTACGCCATGCTGGCCTGGAATGCCGATTCCTTGGGGGCCTGGCATGCAGGTTATATCGACTTGCGCGCATGCCTGGTGCTGGTGGTTGGCTCCTGGCTGGGGATTCGCTTCACCTCGCGCTGGATCGGCAAGATCCCGGACAGCATTCATGCCAAAGCCTATATCGCCTTGTTGGGGCTGGTGTTTTTGGTGATGCTGCTGGTTTAAGCGTTGCAGGGGTGGCCTTGCGCCACCGATCCTTCCAAGCTTGAAGGCTTCACTTTTCCTGTTTTGAAAACTTGTGTTTTTTGTTGAGTGCGGCGAAATGCAGTGCTTGCTGTGCTGCATTTTTCCCTATACTGAGCAGCACAGCACAAACAGGAGTGGGGCAACATGACAACAGAGATTGCAGTGGTCTTGGGTCTGGCTTTAATCGCGATTGTCTTGTTTGCTACAGAAAAACTCCGAATAGATGCTATCGCCTTGCTGGTGCTCAGCACCTTGGCGGTTCTGGGTTTGGTGACTCCCGAGCAGGCCGTGGGTGGTTTCAGCAATCCGGCCACGGTTACCGTCGCGGCCATGTTTGTGCTGGCTGCCGGGCTGCAAAATAGCGGGGCGCTGTCCGGGATTGGGGATTTGCTGAGCAAGGCACGCTCCCCTGTGCAGTTTCTGCTGCTGTTGTTTCTGGTTCTGGCGGTGATTGCTCCCTTCGTCAACAACACGGCGGTGGTAGCGGTATTCATTCCCATCGTCATGGCCGCCTGCGCACGGATAGGCATGTCGGCCTCCAAAGCGCTTATCCCCTTGTCCTATGTCTCGCAAATGGCCGGGGTCTGTACCTTGGTCGGGACCTCTACCAACCTGCTGGTCAATGCCATTGCCCGCGATCTGGGCCATCCCGGTTTCACCATGTTCGAGTTCACCGCCTTGGGGGTGATCTGTATGGCTGTGGGGTGTCTTTATTTGCTGACGATAGGGCGCTGGTTACTGCCCGATGCCCGTGGCGGCGAGTTGGTCGAGCAATATGAGCTGGGAAAATACATTACCGAGCTGCGGGTGATGCCCGATTCTTCCCTGATTGGCCAATCGGTGGGCGATGCCAAGCTGGGCGAGCAATACGGGGTGTTTGTGCTGGAGCTGTTGCGCGGCGATACCAAAGTGTGGGGCCCGCGAGAGCAGAAGATCGAGCAGGACGATGTGCTGTTGGCGCGCGGAGACTGGACCAAGCTGGACGAGCTGCGCAAAGAAGCGGGTCTGGAGGTAGACCCCCAGTTCAAGCTGGAACAACAGTCTTTCGAGCAGGTTGATCAGGTTTTGACCGAGGTCATGATTGCGCCGCGTTCGCGTATCAGTGGTCGTACTTTGGCCAGTTTGGGAGCAGGCTGGCACAAGAACGCCACCGTGCTGGGCATTCATCGCCGTGGTCAGGTCTTGCGTGAGCAATTGCGTGCTGTGCGTTTGCAAGTGGGCGATATTTTGTTGATGTTGACTCCGGCCGCAGAGGCGGCCGATTTGCGGGCTGACAGCAATATCATCGTGCTGTCCGAGCGCGAGGCCGAAAAGGAAATGGGCTGGCGTGCACCGTTTGCACTGGTCACCATGGCCCTGGTGATTTTGTTGCCTGCCTTGGGCTGGGTGCCTATCAGCATCACCTCCTTGTTCGGTGCCGTGGCCATGACACTGGCCGGTTGTCTGAAAGCAGATGATGTGTACGACGCCATAGATTGGCGCATCATCATCTTGATGGCGGGCTTGCTGCCTTTGGGTATGGCCATGAGCGAGACCGGCGCGGCCCAGTTCCTGGTCGAAAATACCGTTGGTCTGGTGAAGTCCTTTGGACCTTTGACCGTGTTGGCCGTGGTCTACCTGATGGCCCTGATGCTGACGGAGTTCATGAGCAATGCCGCCGCTGCTGTCTTGCTGACACCGATAGGAATGTCCACGGCGAAAATGATGGGCGTCGATCCCACTCCATTCCTGATTGCCGTTACCTTCGCGGCTTCCACCAGTTTTGCCACACCTGTGGGTTATCAGACCAACACCATGGTTTATGGCGCAGGCGGCTATCGATTTGTGGATTTCCTGAAAGTGGGTTTGCCCTTGAATCTGATTTTCTGGGTGTTGGGCGTGTTGTTGATCCCCGTTTTCTGGCCCTTCAATCCGGCTTGAAGCCGCTATTTATACGGCAAGAATAAAGGAGACCCTGCTCATGGCCTCACTGGCCCCGCAGACCATCCGGATGATGCAGGGACGAGAGGAGCTTGATTACAGGCTTGCGTCACCCGAGGGGCCGGATTGTTCCTTAGGACCTTTCCAGCGATAGCTCAGCAGCAGCACCCACAGGGTGGCCATGCCCAGTCCGTACAACATGGCTCCATAGGAAACAGAAATATCAATACCGCAGACCCGCGAGAAGCGGTCCGCGGTATCGCAGATATTCTTGATCGCCAGTACAAACAAGACGGTGTTGACGGCCATGGCCAGACAAGCGGACACCGCCCGTTCTGCCCAGATCAGACTGGCAACGGCCAGAATGGACAAGGGCATCAAGGAGTTGAGCACACTGGTATGCCAGGCTGAATACGCCTGGGAGGAGTTGAGCAAACTTTCGTTGACGTGCGCAAAGGGAAAGAGCCACAACACAATCAAAGCAGCGCACAGGAAAAAAATCAGTTTCCTGGTGGTGATGTTGAACACGATTAAAAGTAAAAGTTTGCTTTATGAGGATTTCGAGTGTAACTGAACTGTTTTATGCTTAAAGACAAGTTGTGTAAATTTCTCGGCACAATTTGCGACAATTTTGTTACTTGAATATGACATAAACAGAAGAATTTTCGAATTTAATCACGTTTTCGTGACAAATTGACGAAGTCTATTCCAATCGTCCACCTGAGGTAAATTGGAGTCTGGATTGTATGATGGCTATCTGGATGAACACTGCAGGAGTAACAAGGATGAAACGTTCCGTATGGTGCTTGAGTGCTGTATTAAGTGTGATGGCCTTGCCCGCCTGGGCTGATAACCCGGCTTGCCAGTATCGGGCTGCCGAAATTCAGAACCAGATCAACTATGCTCGCCAGCATGGCAATGTTCATCGAGAGCGTGGCCTGGAGCGCGCCTTGGCCAATGTGCAGATGCATTGCCGGGACGCGGATTTGCTGCGTGATGTACAGGAAGATATCCGCGAGCAGGAAGAGGACATCCAGGAACGCCTGGATGAAATCGCCGAGAAACGGGCTGAAGGGCGACAAGACAAGGTGGAAAAGCTGGAGAAAAAACTGGAACGTGATCGTGCCAAATTGGAACAACTGCAAGATGAATTGAAAGAATTGCAGGCTCTGGGTGCTCAGTAAAAAGCGTCACCGCAAGTCCTGAGTCTGTTCCTGTTCTGGCGATTGATCGCGTTAAAAAAGCCGGAGTCAGAAATAAATACGTGCTCCCACTGGGGGCTCGTTCTTTTGAATCTGAAAGGACTGCTTATAATCACAGGTGCAGTCGGCGCAATGATGTAAGCCGACCAAGCATAAACAAGAGTGGTATGAGCAGAAAAAGTACAGGTCGTAGCGTTAAAAAAACCAGTAGTAGAAAAAAGACAGGGCAGGCAAACCCGTCCCGATTTCTGAAGTCCGTCCTTGCCGCGGCCCTGACCAGTTTCGGGATTGCAACGGCCTGGCTTCATCCCCAAGGGCTGAACTGGCAAAGTCTTGAACCGTTTCTGGTGTCTTTGGGTTGGCCAGGCGCGACGCAGCAGGATAGTGTGCCTGTCCCGGCCTCGGTCGAGGGGTATGTTCAAACCTCTTTTGCACATTGCCCCCAGTTCTTTCCTGGCTCGCGACCTGTCGTGCCCATGGCTTACACGCAAAGAGAGTTGTGCTTCAGCTCTTTTGCGATTTTGCATAGCGGCCAAACCAAGACGCCGGTGTTTGTCGTCCAGCGTCTGAACCGTCAGCAGATTCAGTCCGCCAAAGGCTTGAAGCGCACGGATCGTTTTTATGCTGAAGGCCGTTTGCCGCAGGCAGAGCGGGCCGAGCTGAATGACTATCGAGGCTCGGGCTTTTCGCGCGGGCATATGGCTCCGGCAGGGGATATGGCTTCGGAGCAGAGCATGGCGCAGAGCTTTTCTCTGGCCAATATGGTGCCGCAAAATCAGGTCCACAACGCCGGCCCCTGGAACAAGATCGAAGCCGATACCCGTAAATATGTGGCGCGTGCCGCAGGCAATGTGTATGTGTTCACCGGACCTGTGTACGAGCGCAATGCCGCGACGATAGGTTCCAGCCAGGTTGCCGTTCCCAGTCATTTGTTCAAGCTGGTGTATGACGCCACCACAGGACGCTCCTGGGTACATTGGCAGGCTAACCAGGCTTCCACTCGTGTTGGACCACCCATCAGCTACGAGGAGTTTGTAAGACGGACAGGCTTGCACTTGCTGCCTGACACCAGTCTGAAAAGATCGGGTTGAAGCAGGCATCTTGGCGTGTGGGCACTAGCCCGTTTTATTTATTGAGTATGGCGTGGACTTGATCTTCAGAAAAATACACGCTGTCCCCGACCTCGAAAACGTGGTAACTGATGTTCTGCTCGCTGACGACGCCCCTGAAATACGCCTTGGGGGTGGCTGGCAGTTGGGTGATACGAACACTGATGTAGCGCTCGCTGGTGTAAGAAACCAGCTGTACATGCATACCTTGCTTCAAATCCAGGGCACCTGGGAAACGGTCCAGATCGTCATGGCTGACTACAACTCGAAATGCAGTGGGCCTGTGAATGACATAGGCTTCCTTCAGCCGGAGATGTAGGGTCAGGATCTGTTGTGCTTGTGTGCTGATTTGCGCGCCAGGATGTCGGACTTCCTGCTCCAGTTCGGGATTGGGCGTCAGATTCAAGATTTGGGCCAATAGCAAAAATTGTTCGTGAGTCATAAATTGCAAATTATCAGGAAAGGGAATCGACGGGCTTTGGAGGCTCAGGGTACAGTGTTCCTATTGTCCGCGATCGGTTCTGATTTCGATTCGCGGTAATTGCAATAAAGATTTTTTGTAGGGAAAACACAATGATGGTTCGACGTCTGATTCAAAGTTGCGCGGTGCTCGGTCTGGCCGCTTTGATGGCAGCTTGTTCCTCCGCGAAGCCCGGTGGTGGCCCCGTGTCAAAACTCTTTAATGAATGCACCTGGGACCGTGAGTCCTGCATGCACGAGGGCCGTTACGAAGCCGGAGAAAGCGAGTATGCCGAGCGTGAGGCTCGAGATTTGAACCGTCAGTCCGCCGCACGTTTGCGCCGTAGCGGTCTGTAAAAGGGAGTTCTCACGGCAGTGCCGGAGTTGTTCTGCCAAACGAGGTATTGGCCGTGATTCGTGATGTATTAGAGCGCCGGCAAACCGCTATTTATTGTGTGGCGATGTTGCTGGCCGCCTGGATGGCCAGTGTCTGGGTGATGCCAGCTAGTCTGGTCGACTGGATCAATCCAGCGCTGGCTTTCATGTTGTATGTCACCTTTGTGCAGGTGCCTATTGCCCAGTTAGGCAAAGCGCTGACCCAGCTGCGCTTTCTGGCCGTTTTGCTTCTGGCCAATTTTCTCCTGATACCTCTATTGGTCTTTGCGCTGGTGCCCTTGCTGCCAGACCACACCGTGTTGCGCCTGGGCGTGCTGTTGGTCTTGCTGGCTCCTTGCATTGATTACGTCGTGACCTTTGCTCAATTAGGTCGTGCCGACGCCCGCGCACTTCTAGCCGCTACGCCGGTACTGCTGCTTGTGCAAATGCTGCTCCTGCCCTTGTTTTTGAAATTGGCCTTGGGGGAACAGTTCGGTTTGTACATCAAAGCCGGGCCGTTTCTGAATGCTTTCTTTTACCTGATTCTGATTCCGCTGTTGCTGGCGGGGGCCACCCAGTATCTTGCGGGTAAAAGTCATAGCTGGGCGCAGATAAAAACGGGGTTGGGCTTGGCCCCCGTTCCAGCCACTGCTTTGGTCTTGTTCATCGTCGTGGCGGCTGTTCTGCGACAACTGGAGCCTGCGCTGGATGTCTTGTGGCGAGTGTTGCCGGTGTATGCGCTGTTTGCCATTCTGGCTCCTGTCATCGGCTGGGCGCTGGCACGGCAAGCGCGGCTGGCCGTCCCGTTGCGACGTGCGGTGGCTTTCAGCAGTGCAACTCGCAATTCTTTGGTGGTGCTGCCTCTGGCTTTGGCGATTCCGGGGGCTTTGCCGTTGTTGCCAGCCATCATTTTGACGCAGACTCTGGTGGAACTGCTGGCACAGTTGGTCTATGTGCGTGTGCTGGCTCGCTGGGGCCAAAACGAACAGGCTTGAGCGGGTTCTTGAGCAGGCACGCTGTTTATGGTTTGGTCAGTTGCCAGACCTCATTTGTAGCGGCCTTGCCCAGGCTCCGATCAGGTTTTAACTCATTGATTAAAAGGGATTTTGTTTGTCCCTGGGCTGAGTTTGCTTTCAAAACGGAGAAGGGGGCGTTAGCCTGCTAATGCCTGTGCAAACCGCTCGCTTTTCAGCCAGAATTTTCACTGGAAAACCGCCGCAAAATTGCGCGGTTTTTTCTTATAGAGCTTATAAAAAAAATCACATGGCAATTGCGTAGCCAAGCTCTATGATCTGCTCCGCCTCAGCCTTGAGTGCAACATCATGTTGCGGGCATGTTCTGTGTCCGCCTTCTATTATTTAGGATATCTTCAAAATGCTAGTTGCCGCTTTTCTGGCGTTTGCAGGCCTGTGCCTGTTCGTTAATGGTGTTCGTCTCTTTTACTCTGAAGGCCATCATGCTGGCAGGCTGGTGGATGCCAAAGATGCTGCTATCGTCAACTTGTTCACGGCCGTACTGGGATTCATCTGCATGTCCCATATCTTGAACCCTGCCAATAGCACCGTGTACTCTCCCTTGTCGGCCATTTATCTGGGCCTGTTTGCCTTGACCTATTTTTGGGTAGGGGTGAACGCGTTTACAGGAAGTGATGGGCGTGCCTTGGGCTGGTATTCCCTGGTGGTCGCCTGCATCGCTGTTCCCGCCGCACTTACAAATTTGAGCGTAGCCGAGCGGATTTTTGACTACTGGCAAGTCCTGAGCTGGTTGTCCTGGGCAGTGCTCTGGTTCATGTTCTTCTTGCTGCTGGTGCTGAATAAACCCATTGCCCGCCTGACTGGGCTGGTGTCTGCCGTGCAAGGGGTGCTGACAGCCTTGCTCCCCGCGCTGTTGTATTTCTGGGGCGTGATTTAAGAGAGCAGGGCGTTTCTTGGAGAGTGAAAAAGGCCTGGTGTGAAAACTGGGCCTTTTTGCTGCCTGATGCCTTCTGGCATAGTGAAGTAAGAGTCGGTTTTCGCTGATTTCCAACCCTGATGCGCTGCGTGTTCAGCCTGGATTTCACACAAGCCGCGCGATCAGATTTCCCCCGCTCTTTTCTTCCGCTTCTGATTGTGTCGTCCGGCATCAAGCAGCACAGCACCCGCGCCTGACAGGGATAACTGATCCCCCGGGTTTCTAAGTGGGCAGTCCGTCATGGACAAACACCCACAGCCTATACAGCCATCCAGCTCATCGCGTAGCTGTGTCAGGCTGAGAATCCGCTCATTCAACATATCCCGCCAGCTCGTGGACAAGGTCGCCCAGTCCTTTGCGTTCAGTGGCCGGCCAGTAGGTAATTCATCCAAGGCTGTTTTGATGGTGGCCAGCGGAATGCCGGCGCGCTGCGCAATTTTGATGACCGCAATTTTCCGTAGAACATCCCGGTGATAGCGGCGCTGGTTACCATCGCTACGCCAGCCATGAATGAGACCTTTGGTTTCATAGTGATGCACGGTTGCAATGGTGACCCCGCTGCGGCGGGCGACTTCACCCACGGACAGAGGGATGCTGGTATCGATTCTCATGGTGTTTGGATCTCTTGACCTCATCTATACATGAGGTTTTATAAAAGACCACTCTTGCCTATGCAAGCTTTTCAAGCGGCAGGGCTACTTTCAAAAGAATGAGTCGAGATCTTATGAAGAATCAGCAAGCTTGCGCGCGTAGCGGGCAAGGGGTACAGACCGGGTGGGGCGCTTTGTTGTCGGGGGCCAATGCCATGCGTGCCCTCGTCCTGGCCGGTGGAGTGGTATTGCATGCCGTCAATGTCTACATTGTGACCACCATTTTGCCCACGGTTGTGCAGGATATTGGTGGGCTGGATTTATATGCCTGGAATACGACCCTGTTTGTCGTGGCGTCTATTCTGGGTTCGGCTCTGTCACCCAAGTTGCTGGCCTTGACGGGTCCTAAAGGCAGCTATGCCGTCGCGGCCTTGATCTTTGGGGTGGGGGCGCTTGTTTGCGCGCTGGCGCCGAATATGTCCCTTTTGCTGTTCGGGCGCTTCGTCCAGGGGATTGGCGGTGGTTTTCTCTTTGCTCTGGCGTACGCCATGATTCGTCTGGTTTTTGCAGAGCCCTTGTGGCCTCGAGCCATGGCGTTGGTATCAGCGATGTGGGGCGTGGCAACGTTGGCCGGGCCGGCAGTCGGTGGCGTGTTTGCGCAGTGGGGAATGTGGCGTGCGGCTTTTGGATCGGTCGCCTTGATTGCCGTACTTTTTGCCGCTTTGGCATTAGTAGTCCTCCCCAAACGCGAGCAACATGCCGCGGCGGTGAGCAAGGTGGCTATTCCTGTGATTCAACTGCTGTTGTTGACGCTGGCGGTGTTGGCGATCTCTGCCGGTAGTACCTCGGCAGATGTACTGCAAAATGCGCTTGGCCTGGGCTTGGCGGGGGGGTTGGCCGTCGCTTTGCTGGTAGTGGAAAAACGTTCGTCTACCAAGTTGCTGCCATCGGGGGCGTTTCAGTTCAGATCTGCAATTGCCAAACTCTATGCCTTGATGTCCTTGTTAGTGCTGACGGTGACCAGTGGTGAAGTTTTTGCACCGCTTTTTCTGCAAGTCTTGCATCAACAGTCCCCGTTAGTAGCGGGGTACTTCACGGCGCTGATGGGGGCGGGCTGGACGGTAGGGGCAATTATCAGCTCGGGCCTGGGGGAAAAAGCCATTGCGCGGGCGATCATGGCTGGGCCTATCCTGGGACTGCTGGGTATGGTGGGGCTTGTTGTTTTACTGCCAGATACCAGTACGGGTTCCGTCCTGGCTCTGGCACCGATTTGTCTGGCTCTGGCCTTGATAGGCGTGGGAGTAGGGGTAGCTTGGCCCCATTTGCTGGTGCGGGTTTTCAAGGCAGTGCCAGCCCAAGAGCAGGAACTGGCGGGGGCATCGATTACAACCATTCAGCTCTTTGCAACGGCAAGCGGAGCAGCCTTAGCTGGAATGATTGCCAATGCGGGTGGACTCATTGATCCCGGTGGCGTGGAGGGAACGCGTCAAGCGGCTTATTATTTATTTGGAATTTTTGCTGTGGCACCGCTGTTAGGGATAGGAATGGCAAGGAACTGTCGGGCGTGAATGCTGTCTGATTAATTATGAGCCAGCTAATTTGTTCAGCATTCTGCTAGGGTTAATACTAGAGCGTCCATTAATTAGCTCTTATTGATATAAGATTTAGTGCAATTGAAGCCTGGTTCTATATTTTTAATTTTCATGAAGGAGGTTGCCTTGTGAATAGTGCCCCCTTTACTAATCAGGTATCCAAACCCGATTCGCAGCCTAAGCCCATGCGCTGGCCTAGCGATTTTCCGGGTAAACACGATCGGCAGGAATAAGCTCCGGATTTAATCGGGAAGCCGCCTTCAAGGGCGGCTTTTTTGTGTCTGCGCTTCAAGGCTTTCTTTTGTGGAGCTCGGAAATGAGGAGGGGAATCTTTCGGGCTTGGTAGTAGGGATATCAGGTGACGTGCCCGTTGCTCTTGCTGCTTCACTAAGCTGTTTGTTGTGGCCCAGCCATCTCTGTGCCGACTTTCTCTTTATGCAGGGCATGGTTTTTGTCTTGTCTGGCTGGCCGTGTTGAAGTCCTCCCCTGAGACTCCCTGACGACAAGATCCCTTCCTCTTGGGCCGGTTTCAAACCGACTTTGACCTACGTCTATAGAACGATGTCCATGCTCCCTTTCAGCTCATCAATGTAGTATAAAGTAACAAATATTCTTCGGTTTATCGGTCTTTCAGACAAATTTATGACCTCTTTATGCATGAAAAATGTAGTTATTGAGTAAAAAGCAGGAATAAATGTTATTTATTGTCAAATGTGACTAGGTAATATAATTACTTGCGAATGATTGTCATTATTGATTTTTTATAAAGGAAAGATGGGGATGAATCGCACTCCAAAGCCAAGCCCAAATCCGGATCCCAGCCCAAGTCCTGATCCGGCTCCCAAGCCCGAGCCGCAACCCATGCGCTGGCCCAGTGACTTTCCTGGAAAGCACGATCGCTACAACTGATGTTTAAGTAGAGGTGTTCAGGAGAAAAGCGCAGTGCCCAGCGGGGTTCTTGCGATTCTGCCCCCCCGGCATGTGCTTTTTCTCAGCAGTCTCGAGGTCGATTTCAGTAAATACCGTTGGATTTATCAGATCTATATAGCGCAGCTTTGGTGGGCTGTTACCTGAAAATAACTTTGTTAGCGCGGACAAGCTTTAACTAATGATTGTGAGAATGGGCTAGCTTTCGTACGCAACAATACAAGACGTGCAGCGAGTTGATTGAGTGGCAATTATTAGCGGCCAAACAATTACAAGGGAACCAAATCAATAGACGCACTCGCAGTCATGTGCATCGCTCACAGCATTGAACTGGACTCAATACCTAGGCGATGTGGCTATTTTTGTTTTTTTGAGGAATTCGTGGGGCCTTTATGGGTCCTACGATGTTGAATACTTGAAAACAGGCTATTAAAAGCTGTTAGGGTATGAAAGTTAAGCCGTTGATTTTGCTTAAAATTGATTTTTCTGAATCAACGGTTTTCATGCTCTGGTGCGAACGGAGAGACTCGAACTCTCACACCTCTCGGCGCCAGAACCTAAATCTGGTGCGTCTACCAATTCCGCCACGTTCGCAGCACGAAAAAAGTAGATTCTAGCTTGGATTTTCATCCTCGGCAAGTGCTTGCTCCGTATGAAAAACAAATAGATTAGGGGCCATCTTGTACTGGCCCCCAGGTGCTTTTGTACTGCTTTGTTTTACTTGCGTTTTGGGTTCTTGGCGATCAGGCCGCGTGCTTGCCAGTCGGCTTGTTGTTCGGCGCTGATCCCCAGGTTATCCAGGATTTCCTGGGTGTCCTGGCCCAGGTGCGGAGCAGGGCGGTAGATGGCGCCAGGGGTGTGGCTCAGCTTGGGAACGATGCCGGGTACTTTAAGCGGTGTGCCGTCTGGAAGACTGCTGTCCAGCAGCATGTCACGGGCCTGATAGTGGGGATCTGCTGCGATATCGGCAATGTCATAAACCCGCCCTGCGGGAACGCCAGCCTGGTCCAGAATTTCCAGTACCTTGTCCAGTTCCAGAGCGCTGGCCCAGTGGCCAATGGCGGCATCGATCACGCCTGCATTTCGGGCGCGACCATCATTGTGCGCGTAGTCGGGATTGTCAGCCATATCAGCGCGCCCAATGGCGTTCATCAAGCGCTTGAAAATGCTGTCGCCATTGCCGGCGATCAAGGCGTACTTGCCATCCTTGCAGACGTAGGCATTGCTGGGCGTAATGCCGGGCAGGCTGCTGCCGGCAGGCTCCCGAATGGCGCCGAAGGCGGAGTATTCGGGCAGCAGACTTTCCATCATGTTGAACACGGATTCATACAGGGCCACGTCAATATATTGACCTTCGCCCTTGTTCTGTTCACGCTGGCGCAGGGCCATCATGATGCCGATGACACCATGCAAGGCTGCCAGAGAGTCTCCAATGGACACGCCAACCCGTACCGGCGGCCGTCCGGCCTCACCGCTAAGGTGGCGCAAGCCGCCCATGGCCTCGCCAATCACGCCGAAACCGGGCTTGTCCTTGTAAGGGCCGGTCTGGCCGTAGCCCGATACACGCAACATGATCAGACCGGGGTTGATGGCTTTCAGGTCTTCCCAGCCTAGCCCCCATTCTTCCAGGGCGCCGGGGCGGAAGTTCTCGATCAGAATGTCACATTCTTTTACCAGTGCGCGCACCACATCCTGACACTCCGCCTGTCGCAGGTCCAGAGCCAGAGACTTCTTGTTACGGGATTGCACCTCCCACCAGACCGAGTTACCGTCATGCAGCAAACGCCATTTACGCAAGGGGTCACCGCCTTTGGGGGATTCGATCTTGATGACGTCCGCGCCAAATTCGCCCAGGATCTTGGCGGCAAAGGGGCCGGCGATCAATTGGCCCAGTTCCAGGACCCGGATGCCGCCTAAAGGGGAGTTCATGTGCATATCAGTCTTGCGTAGGGAAGGTAAAGTAAGGGATCATAGTCCGGCACGGCTGTATTGTCTTGACAGGAAATTATGATTCAAAATACGTTTGTTTGGATTTACCGTGCCAGTTTCCGGTAAAATGCCGGATTACTCTTATCAATTACTCAATTTAATATAGGTCTTCAATGCAGCCCGAGGTTGAAATTCTGTCCGGCTTGGAGCGCCGAGTCGATGTGGTCGTTTCGGTGGCCGACGTAGAAAAACAAGTCCAGGCCCAGCTCAAGCGTGTGGCTCGTACGGCCAAGGTACAGGGCTTCCGTCCCGGTAAAGCGCCTTTGTCCGTTGTCGAGCGCAGCCACGGCCCTGGTATCCGTTACGACGCCATCAACGAAGAAATCGGCAAAGCCCTGGACAAAGTGATCCAGGACTCCAAATTGCGCGTAGCCGGCACTCCTAATCTGGAAGCCAAAGAAGGCGAGCCTGCTGAAGGCACCATGGCCTTTACCGCAACTTTCGAAGTTTACCCAGAAGTGGCTCTGCCTGATCTGTCCAAACTGGAAATCAAGCGTGCCAACACGCCTGTGACCGACGAAGACATCCAGCGCACCGTAGACGTGCTGCGCAAGCAACGCGCCAACTACGAATCCAGCGCTGATCGCCAAGCTCAGGAAGATGACCGCATCACTCTGGACTTTGTGGGCACCATTGACGGCGTCGCCTTTGAAGGCGGTAGCGCTGAAGGTTTCCAGTACCTGCAAGGTCGTGGCCGCATGCTGCCCGAGTTCGAGACTGCCGTTGCCGGCATGAAAGCAGGCGAAACCAAAACCTTCCCTCTGGAATTCCCTGCCGACTACACCGGCAAGGAAGTGGCTGGCAAAACTGCCGAATTCAAGATCACCGTGACAGACGTGGCCCAGCCTGTTCTGCCCGAGCTGGATGCTGAGTTTGCCAAGTCCCTGGGTCAGGCTGAAGGTGATGTGGACGCTTTGCTGGCCGACATTCGTGCCAACATCGAACGCGAAATCAAGGCTCGTGTGCACGCCCGTAACAAATCCGCTGTGATGGACGCCTTGCTGTCTGCCAGCGAATTTGACGTGCCTAACGCTCTGGTGGACAACGACGTGGAAGGTCGCATCGCTTCGGCTCGCGCCGAACTGAAAGAGCGCGGCGTGCCTGACGCAGACAAGATGCCTATCCCTGCCGAGGCCTTCAAGGAAGAATCCACTCGCCGCGTGCGTCTGGGTCTGCTGGTCTCCGAACTGGTCAAGGCTGCTGAACTGCAAGCCAAGCCCGAACAGGTTCGTGCCCGCATCGAAGAATTTGCCCAGAACTACGAACAGCCCGCCCAAGTGGTGGCCTACTACTTGTCCGATCGCCAGCGTCGCGCCGAGATTGAGGCAGTGGTACTCGAAGATAACGTCGTCGAGCACGTACTGTCCCAGGCCAAGGTGTCCGACGAGGAGGTGGCGTTCGACCAAATCATGGGAACCAACTAATGTCGTCAACCTTTGTCGACTTCTACGCCTCAATGCATGGGGGGCAATCCGTTGCCCCTACGGGTTTGGGCTACGTGCCTATCGTGATCGAGCAGTCCGGTCGTGGAGAGCGGTCTTACGACATCTACTCCCGCCTGCTGCGCGAGCGCATCATCTTTCTGGTGGGCCCGGTTCATGACAACTCGGCCAACCTGATTGTGGCCCAGCTGCTGTTTCTGGAGTCGGAAAATCCTGAAAAGGATATTTCGCTCTACATCAACTCGCCCGGTGGTTCGGTCTATGCAGGCCTGGCCATCTACGACACGATGCAGTTCGTCAAGCCGGAAGTCTCGACATTGTGTACCGGCATGGCTGCCAGCATGGGCGCTTTCTTGCTGTCTTCGGGCGTCAAGGGCAAGCGTCTTGCCTTGCCTAACTCGCGCATCATGATCCATCAGCCTTCGGGCGGTGCGCGAGGCCAGGCTTCCGATATCCAGATTCAGGCCAAGGAAATCCTGAGCCTGCGTGAACGCTTGAACAAGATCCTGGCCGAAAACTGCGGCCAGCCTGTCGAGCGTATCGAGCTGGATACCGAGCGTGACAACTTCATGGCAGCTGAAGACGCTGTGGCCTATGGCCTGATCGACAAGGTGATGAACACTCGTGACGAGTAATCATCTGTCCCTACAGGGATCGATCTGACGCAGTACTATGGCTGTTCGGGGGCGGGACTTGTTCCCGTCCTTTTACCATCCTGAAGTGAAATTTAAATTTATGTCCGAAAAGAAATCGGCCGACGAGAAAGTTCTGCATTGCTCGTTTTGCAATAAAAGCCAGCATGAGGTCAAGAAACTGATCGCTGGACCTTCGTCCGTGTTCATCTGCGACGAATGTATTGATCTGTGTACCGATATCATTCGTGACGAAGCTGCGGGCGCCACTCCTGATGGTGAACGTAAAGAATTGCCCACCCCCCAGGAAATCAAAGAGTTTCTGGATGGGTATGTCATTGGCCAGGAAATGCCCAAGCGCACCTTGGCCGTAGCGGTGTACAACCACTACAAGCGAATTCGTAGCGGCAAGGCAGGCCGTGACGATGTGGAACTGTCCAAAAGTAATATTTTGCTGATCGGGCCTACGGGTTCGGGCAAAACGCTGCTGGCCCAAACACTGGCCCGCATGCTGGATGTGCCTTTTGTGATGGCAGACGCCACCACACTGACCGAAGCCGGTTACGTGGGTGAGGACGTCGAGAACATTGTTCAAAAACTGCTGCAAAACTGCGATTACGATGTGGAAAAAGCGCAGCGCGCCATTATCTACATCGATGAAATCGATAAAATTTCCCGCAAGTCGGATAACCCTTCGATCACCCGCGACGTGTCGGGCGAGGGCGTGCAGCAGGCACTGCTCAAGCTGATCGAAGGTACAGTCGCTTCGGTGCCTCCGCAAGGTGGTCGCAAGCACCCGAACCAGGACTTTGTGCAGGTGGATACCACCAGCATTCTGTTCATCGTGGGCGGTGCTTTTGATGGCCTTGAAAAGGTGATTCGCGACCGTACAGAAAAATCCGGTATCGGTTTTTCTGCTTCCGTGAAAGCCAAGTCCGAACGAGGCGTAGGCGAGCTATTCTCTGAGGCCGAGCCCGAGGATCTGATCAAGTTTGGTCTGATTCCCGAGCTGGTGGGGCGTTTGCCTGTGGTCGCCACTCTGGAAGAACTGCACGAAGACGCACTGATCCGCATTTTGACCGAGCCGCGCAATGCCTTGGTCAAGCAGTTCCAGAAGCTGCTGAGCATGGAAGGCGTAGAGCTTGAAGTTCAGCCCGAAGCCCTGCGTGCGGTGGCCCAGCGTGCCATCAAGCGTCGTACCGGCGCTCGCGGCCTGCGCAGTATTGTCGAGCAAGCGCTGCTGGACACCATGTACGAACTGCCTTCGCGTAAAGACGTCAGCAAAGTGGTGCTGACCGAGGACGCCATTGTCGGAAAGAGTAAACCCGAATTGATTTTGGGTCGTCCTTTGTCCGATAGTGAAGCCAGTGACACTGAGTCGCCCTTGAAAAACGCAGTAGCTTAGAGATATCTCCTCGTTTGTGCACTGTCTGGCTTTGGTCGGACAGGCGAAGGCGGGACAGGGCGACAGGCGAAGGTAAAGAGAAAGGAGTGGACCTATGAAGACCACCAGGCATAAGGGCTTGTCTCTCTTTAACTCTGTAAAGTTCTGTTCTAATGTTCGTTCGGCCTACTTGAAATATCAAAATTCGCCACAATCTGAGCTACAACAGGTTAAACCGTGAAAGGGAAGCCCAGGCTTCCCTTTTGCGTCTAAGGACATTTATAGGAAATGACTATGTCTGCGAGCCAGATTCTTTCTACGGAACCTATTGAGCTGCCGCTGCTTCCCTTGCGCGATGTAGTGGTGTTCCCTCACATGGTGATTCCGCTTTTTGTTGGCCGGCCTCGCTCGATCAAAGCCCTTGAGCTGGCAATGGAGTCCGGCAACAACATTATGTTGGTGGCGCAAAAGTCCGCAGGCAAGGACGATCCCGCTCCCGAGGATCTCTACGAAATTGCGTGTGCGGCCAGTATTTTGCAAATGCTCAAGCTGCCCGACGGCACGGTAAAAGTGCTGGTGGAAGGCTTGCAGCGCGCTCGAATCACCCAGGTACAGGATGCCGAAACCCACTTCATGGCCTCGGTGGTCGAAGTGCCCGGCGACTCCGGTGATGCTGCTGAAACCGAAGCCCTGCGTCGTGCGGTGCTGGGTCAGTTCGAGCAGTACGTCAAACTGAATAAAAAAATCCCTCAGGAAATTCTGACTTCCCTGACCGGGATTGACGATGCTGGCCGTCTGGCCGATACCATCGCCGCTCATTTGCCTTTGAAGCTGGAACAAAAGCAGGGCATGCTGGAAACGCCCAAGGCTTTGGAGCGTCTGGAAAGCCTGCTGTCGCAACTGGAAGGCGAAATTGACATCTTGCAGGTCGAGAAGCGCATTCGCGGCCGTGTGAAAAAGCAGATGGAAAAGAGCCAGCGCGACTACTATCTGAACGAGCAGGTCAAGGCGATTCAGAAAGAGCTGGGCGAAGGCGAAGACGGCGCTGATGTTGAAGAGCTGGAAAAACGCATCGAGCAGGCTCAATTGAGCAAGGAAGCGCTCAAGAAAGCCGAATCGGAAATGAAGAAGCTCAAGCTGATGTCGCCGATGTCAGCCGAAGCAACCGTGGTGCGTAACTACATTGAAACGCTGGTTGGCCTGCCTTGGCGCAAAAAGAGCCGTATCAACAACTCCTTGAGCAATGCCGAGGAAGTGTTGGATGCGGATCACTTTGGTCTGGAAAAGGTCAAGGAACGTATTGTCGAGTACCTGGCGGTTCAGCAACGTGTCGACAAACTGAAGGCTCCAATCCTGTGTTTGGTTGGCCCTCCAGGCGTGGGTAAAACTTCGCTGGGACAGTCCATTGCCAAGGCAACGAACCGCAAGTTCATTCGTATGGCTTTGGGTGGTGTACGTGACGAGGCCGAGATTCGCGGTCACCGTCGTACCTACATCGGCTCCATGCCGGGCAAGGTGGTTCAGAACATGAGCAAGGTGGGTGTACGTAACCCGCTGTTCCTGCTGGACGAGATCGACAAGATGGGCGCGGATTTCCGTGGCGACCCATCCTCGGCACTGCTGGAAGTTCTGGACCCTGAACAAAACCACACCTTCCAGGATCACTACCTGGAAGTGGACTATGACTTGTCCGATGTGATGTTCGTGGCAACCAGCAATACCTTGAACATTCCACCGGCCCTGCTGGACCGTATGGAAGTGATTCGTCTGTCGGGTTACACCGAAGATGAGAAGGTGCGTATTGCTTTCGATTACCTCTTGCCCAAGCTGATGAAGAACAACGGCGTGCGCGATGGCGAGCTGGAAGTGACCGAAGATGCCGTGCGCGACATCGTGCGTTACTACACCCGTGAAGCGGGTGTGCGTTCCCTGGAACGTGAAATCAGCAAGATCTGCCGCAAGGTTGTTCGCAAGCTGTTGGTGGCCAATCCACAAGCCGGTACGCGTGCAGCTCGCAACAAAACACTGACCCAGGAAACCTTGGTCGTGAATGCGGCGAATCTGAACGATTACCTGGGTGTACGTCGTTTCTCCTTCGGCCTGGCCGAAAAAGAGAACAAGGTTGGCCTGGTTACCGGTCTGGCCTGGACCGAGGTGGGCGGTGAGTTGCTGACCATCGAAGTGGCCGATATGCCCGGTAAAGGCAATGTGCTGCGCACCGGCTCGATTGGCGATGTGATGAAAGAATCGGTCGAAGCGGCTCGTACGGTTGTGCGTTCGCGTGCTCAGAAGTGGGGCATTGCCAATAGCGTGTTTGAAAAGCGTGACCTGCACGTGCACTTTCCTGAAGGCGCTACGCCCAAGGATGGTCCATCGGCCGGTATCGCCATTACGACCGCTATCGTGTCCAGCCTGACGGGTATTCCGGTTCGTGCTGATGTGGCCATGACGGGTGAAATCACCTTGCGCGGCGAAGTTCTGCCTATCGGCGGCTTGAAAGAGAAGCTGTTGGCTGCGCAACGCGGCGGCATCAAAACCGTGATGATCCCGGAAGAAAACATCAAGGACCTGGCCGATATTCCAGATAACGTGAAAAACACGCTGGAGATCATCCCGGTGCGTTGGATTGACCGTGTACTGGAAGTGGCCCTGCAAGACGCTGTAACGCCCCTGAGCGACGAAGAAGTAGCTCGCCTGGCCGCTGAGGCCTTGGCAGCCACGCGTGCCGCTGGGGCGGGTTCTGAGTCTTTCAAGCACTAAGCATCAGCAGTAGTCAGCAAGCAGTGAAACAGGCTGCCTTGGGTTCAAGGTAGCCTGTTTACATTTTGCTCAGACTGATCGTGGCTTCGAGGTTAGCCATATTGACAGCAGTGGGAGCCAGATCTTTGGGCAATGATATTGAGGGAGTTGAGGGTCGCTAGCTTGCGCGAGGGGTTTACGGCTGCTCAAACCTGTATATCGGCATGCACTTCGACCAATAAAAAACCCCATGTACCAAACGGTATACGGGGTTTTTCTCTTGTCAGGAGCACCAAGCCTGTAAAACAGCTCTGGTGACCAAGAGAGAGGAAGCTTAATGCAGCGGGCTGGTACGAATCAGACCCACAGCAATGCCCTCCAAAGACAGGGAATCCGGGTCGGTGACGATGATGGGTTCAAAGTCCGGGTTCTCGGGCAAGAGGACCACTTGATTGCTGGAGCGCGACAGGCGCTTGACGGTGACATCGTCGCCAATGCGCACCACCACGATCTGCCCATTACGCGCTTCACTGGCTTTCTTGACGGCCAGCAGGTCGCCGTCAAAAATGCCCGCGTCTTTCATGCTCAAGCCGCGTACGCGCAGCAGGTAATCAGGCGTTTGGGTGAATAGGGTAGGGGCGACGCCAATCTCGCGCTCGATATGCTCGGTGGCCAAAATAGGGCTACCGGCAGCCACGCGACCAATAATGGGCAGCAAGAGGGCGTCAGCCAGATTGGCCAATGCGTTGCTGCTGGGAGCAGCACTTTCGCGGGTATCCGTACCGAGCAGGCGTATGCCGCGCGAGGCGCCGGCAGTCAGCTCGATAGCGCCTTTGCGGGCCAGAGCTTTCAAATGATCTTCGGCCGCATTGGCGGATTTGAAACCCAGCACCTGAGCAATCTCTGCTCGAGTGGGAGGGAAACCCGTCCGTTCGATTTCAGAACGAATGATGTCCAGCACTTGTTGTTGGCGTGCAGTGAGCTTGGCGGTCATAGTATTGTCTGCTGAATATATATACAGTAAAGATTGTGCGTTACAGTTGGCGTTTTTGCAAGCGGTGAGGGCCCTAAAGGCTTAATTTTTGACCCTTCGGGCTGCTCAGGCTGACTGGGGCCAATCCTTGCTGTCCAGGGTGTACAGCACATGGGGGACGAGTTTGTGGCCTGCCGCTACACCGGGGTGATCAAAGGTACCAGCTTGCTTTGTCATGCCCAGGCGTTGCATGACGGTCTGCGAAGGCAAGTTCAACTGAGCGGTGTACGCCACAATTTGCTCCAGGCCCAGTACGTCAAAACCAAAGTCCATGCAGGCTCGTGCCGCTTCGGTGGCATAGCCCTTGCCCCAGTATTCAGGCAGCAAACGCCAAAGAACTTCCACGCAAGGCTGAAAGTACAGATCGGCGGTCGGGCGGTTCAAGCCCACCATGCCAATGAAGGCCCCGTTTTCTTTCAGCTCGACTGCCCAGGGACCCCAGCCATGCTCGTCAATCAGGCTTTGGCTGCGGTGGGCGATGGCATCGCTTTGCTCACGGTCCAGGGTGGCCGGATAAAAACGCAGTGCGTGGGGATCGCTGTTCAAGCGGAAAAAGGGCTCCAGGTCGGAAGCTTTCCAGGGGCGCAAGATCAGGCGTTCGGTGTTCAGGGAAATCGTGTCTGTCATGGTAGTGCTCCAAGGGCTGGAACGACAACGCCCTTCCGAAGAAGGGCGTTGGGGCTGTACTGAGGGACAGCTTACTTCAGGACTTGAGCGATGGCCTTGGCCACGACGTCAATATTCTGGCTGTTCAATGCAGCAACGCAAATACGGCCGCTGCTGACAGCGTAAATGCCGTGTTCCTGGCGCAGGCGTTCGACTTGCTCGGCAGTCAGGCCGGAGTAGGAGAACATGCCGCGCTGTTGCAGCACGAAGTCAAAGTTTTGGGTAGCGCCGTGCTCTTTCAGCTTGGCAACCAGTTGAGCGCGCATTTCGCGGATGCGATCACGCATGCCGGCCAGTTCAGTCGCCCAGGTCTGGAACAGTTCAGGCGAGTTCAGTACCGTGGCCACAACCTTGCCACCGTGTGTGGGTGGGTTGGAGTAGTTGGTGCGAATCACACGCTTGACCTGGCTCAGTACGCGGGAAGTTTCGTCCTTGCTGGAAGTAACCAGGGTCAGGGCGCCAACGCGCTCGCCGTACAGCGAGAAGGACTTGGAGAACGAGGAGCTGATGAACATGGACAGGCCTAGCTTGGCAAACAGACGCACTACGCTGGCGTCTTCTTCCAGACCGGCGCCAAAGCCTTGGTAAGCGATGTCCAGGAAAGGAACCAGTTGACGTTCTTTGATCAGCTCGGCGATCTGGGCCCATTGTTCCATGCTGGGGTCCACGCCGGTCGGGTTGTGGCAGCAAGCGTGCAGGACCACGATGGACTGGGCCGGCATGGCGCGCAGCGAGGCGATCATGCCGTCAAAGTTCAGGCCATGCGTAGCGGCATCGTAGTAAGCGTAGGTGTTGACCTTGAAGCCGGCGCGCTCGAACAGGGCGCGGTGGTTTTCCCAGCTTGGATCGCTGATGTAAACCTCGGACTGGGGCAGCAGTTGCTGCAGGAAGTCAGCACCGATTTTCAGCGCACCGGTACCGCCCAGGGATTGCACGGTCAAGGCGCGGCCTTCGGCAATGATGGGGGAGTCGGCACCCAGCAACAGGGTTTGAGCACCCAGATTGTAGGTATTGATCCCTTCAATAGGCAGGTAGCTGCGCGCGGCGGCTTTGCTCATCATGGCTTCCTCAGCCTTTTGAACAGCCTGCAAAATCGGGATACGCCCTTGATCGTCGTAGTAAACACCGACCCCCAGATTAACTTTGCCGCTGCGTTCGTCGGCATTGTATTGTTCGTTCAAACCCAAAATAGGGTCGCGTGGAGCCAGTTCGACGGTTTCGAAGAGCGATGTCATGATGATATGGGGGCGTTAGTGCAGAAAGGTAGAAAAACAAAGCATTAATGTGATAATACGGGCTTACCCTAAAGTGTGTCTAGCATGAAATTTGAGCCTGCCTTTCAAGAATTTCCGGGGAGTTCCTTCAAACTTTTCCAACCTTATTTGCCTGCTGGCGACCAGCCTGCGGCGATTGAGCAGTTGGTTGAGGGGATTGATGATGGCTTGATGTACCAGACCCTTTTGGGGGTAACGGGCTCGGGCAAGACCTATACGATGGCGAACATTATTGCTCGCACCGGGCGTCCGGCCATTGTTCTGGCGCCCAATAAAACCCTGGCGGCGCAGTTGTACGCCGAGATGCGCGAGTTCTTTCCACGCAACGCCGTGGAGTACTTCGTGTCTTACTACGATTACTACCAGCCCGAGGCCTATGTGCCATCGCGCGATCTGTTTATTGAAAAGGACTCGTCCATCAATGAACACATCGAGCAGATGCGTTTGTCGGCCACCAAAAGCCTGCTGGAGCGGCCGGACACCATTATTGTGGGCACTGTGTCCTGCATTTACGGTATCGGTAATCCCGGCGACTACCATGCGATGGTGCTGACGTTGCGCAAGGGCGACCGTATTGCCCGGCAGGAGCTGCTGGCGCGTCTGGTCGCCATGCAGTACGAGCGCAACGATCTGGATTTTCAGCGTGGGATGTTCCGTGCTCGTGGTGAAGTGGTCGATATTTTCCCGGCAGAAAACGCGGAGCTGGCCTTGCGGGTCAGCCTGTTTGATGACGAGATCGAAGAGTTGGAGTTGTTCGATCCGCTGACAGGCAAGGTCGTGCAGAAGCTGAACCGCTTTACCGTGTTCCCTAGCTCGCATTATGTGACGCCACGCGAAACCGTGTTGAGGGCGATTGAAACCATCAAGCTCGAACTGCGCGAGCGTCTGGAATTTCTGACACGGGAAGGGCATTTGGTTGAAGCTCAACGCCTGGAGCAGCGCACCCGTTTTGATCTGGAAATGCTGCAGGAGCTGGGCTTTTGCAAAGGCATCGAGAACTACTCTCGCCACTTGTCAGGAGCAGCGCCTGGCGATCCGCCGCCGACACTGATCGACTACCTGCCGCGTAACTCCCTGATGTTTATCGATGAAAGCCACGTCACTATCGGGCAGTTGGGCGCCATGTATCGCGGTGACCGCTCGCGTAAAGAAACCCTGGTGCAGTTCGGTTTCCGCCTGCCTTCGGCCATGGATAACCGGCCTTTGAAACTGGAAGAGTTCGAACGCCGTATGCCGCAAACCGTGTTCGTGTCGGCTACACCCGCTGCCTACGAGCAAGAGCATGCAGACAATGTGGTTGAACAGGTGGTGCGACCTACCGGACTGGTGGACCCGGAAATCGAGGTTCGTCCGGCTACCACGCAGGTCGATGATTTGCTGGGTGAAATCAAGCTGCGTACTGCGCAGGAAGACCGTGTGCTGGTGACAACGCTGACCAAGCGCATGTCCGAAGATCTGACCGAGTATTTGTCAGAAAACGGTATTCGCGTGCGCTACTTGCACTCGGATATTGATACGGTGGAACGGGCCGAGATCATCCGGGATCTGCGTCTGGGCGTCTTCGACGTGCTGGTCGGGATCAACCTGCTGCGCGAGGGTCTGGATTTGCCCGAAGTGTCTCTGGTGGCGATTCTTGATGCGGACAAGGAAGGCTTCCTGCGTTCGGAGCGCAGCCTGATTCAAACCATAGGTCGGGCAGCGCGTAACCTGAACGGTAAAGCCATTCTGTATGCCGACAGAATGACGGACTCCATGCACCGCGCTATCGAAGAAACCGAGCGCCGTCGTGCCAAGCAGATCGCCTTTAACGAAGAGCACGGTATTACGCCGCGCGGCGTGAACAAGGCCGTCCGTGAGTTGATTGATGGTGTTGTTGCCTCGGATCCAACCGCCAGCTTGCGCGAGGATGTGCCGGACGAGTTGATTCGCGACGAGAAGGCCGCTGCACGCGAGATCAAGCGTCTGGAAAAAGAGATGATGGACCACGCCCGCAACCTGGAGTTCGAGCAAGCGGCAGCCGCGCGCGACAAGTTGCAAAGACTGAAGTCCAAACTGCTGATGGCTTGATGGTTGTTGTGTATTTGCAACTAAAGCTGGACGAAAGCTCAGAAAAAACACCGTTCTGCTACCGGCTTTCATCACTCGGGTGTATTGCTTGATTTATCTCATCTCGAGAAAGTGGTGTATCCGCTAAGCAAAGGTTGCTGCGCCTTTGGTTTATTCCAAACTTCAAGCAGCTGCGACCGGTTCTTATTGGCAGCTCCCAAACGATACGGATTTGCTGTTTTCAAGGCGATTTTCGGGGTCTGTTTTCACCCCGGTTTCGTCTTGCCTTATTTGGGGTTTTCCCGCAGACTTTGACGCATTATGAGTAAGGTTCTGTTTGTCTGTACAGGGAATATTTGCCGCTCCCCCAGCGCCGAAGGTGTCTTGCGCCAACTGGTCGACCAGGCCAGTTTGTCGGAGGCTATTTTGGTGGATTCAGCCGCCACGCATGGCTTTCATGTTGGCGAGCATCCTGACACACGCGCACAGATAGCCGCTCGTAAACGCGGTTATGACATCTCTACCTATCAGGCCCGACAGGTCCAGCGCGAGGACTTTCGCAACTTCGACCTTATCTTGAGCATGGACTGGGAAAACCACGCTGCCTTGCAGCAAATGTGTCCTCCCATTTATCGTCACAAGCTCATGCTGCTGATGCGCTTTGCCACTGACTATGAAGCGGCTACCGTGCCCGATCCTTATTATGGCGGCCAGGATGGCTTTAATAAGGTCATGGACTATATCGAAGATGCCTGCCAGGGCGTGTTCGAACTGGTTCGCAAGCGCGTCCCCAATTACCGTGCTGCCTGAGTGGCTACATAACACTTCAGTATAAGTGTAAAAACACACGCTCAAGCACGGTAGTTTCCCCTGTATTTGCTATACTGGACCAAATTGGTCGGATTTGCCGTTGGCAGTCCGGCCGCTTTCGCCTTTGGCAAGGAAACTATCATGCGTTTGACGACAAAAGGGCGTTTCGCCGTAACCGCGATGATCGATCTTGCGCTGCGCCAGCAAAGTGGACCGGTGACGCTCGCAGGCATCAGCCAGCGACAGGGTATCTCGCTCTCGTATCTTGAACAGTTGTTTGGCAAGTTGCGCCGCCATGAACTGGTCGATAGTGTGCGTGGTCCGGGTGGTGGCTATACGCTTGCGCGTCTGGCTCGCCACATCACCGTTGCTGACATTGTGTTTGCGGTCGATGAGCCCGTTGATGCCACCCAATGCGGTGGCAAGGGTAATTGCAAGCAGGGCACAAACGGGCAGAAAGGCGAGTGCATGACTCACGAGCTTTGGGCGACGCTTAGTCGTAAAATGGTCGATTATCTGGATTCTGTCTCGCTACAGGACTTGGTTGATCAGCAGCGTCTGCGTCAGCTCAAGTTGGCCGCTCAGGAAGCCGGCCAGCCAGAAGAATGTACTTTGTAGTGGGCAAGATCCGCTACTGACCCGGAGTTTTGTATGAGTCGCGCTCAGCGTATCTATATGGATTATGCCGCCACTACACCGGTAGACCCGCGTGTGGCCGACAGCATGATTCCCTGGTTGACGGAACGATTTGGCAATCCGGCCTCCAGCAGCCATCCCTATGGGTGGGATGCGGAAGAGGCCGTGGACCAGGCGCGCCGTCAGGTTGCCGCTTTGGTAGGGGCAGAGCCGCGTGAAATTGTCTGGACCTCCGGTGCTACCGAAGCCATCAATCTGGCGTTAAAAGGTGCCGCGCAGTTTTATCAGTCCAAGGGCCGCCATATTATTACCGTCCGTACGGAACACAAGGCCGTGCTGGATACCTGTCTGGCCTTGCAGGACGAAGGGTTTGAAGTCACCTTTCTGGATGTCCTGCCCAGTGGTCTGATTGATCCTCAGGCGTTTGAACAAGCCATTCGCCCCGACACCATCCTGGCCTCGGTCATGTTGGTGAATAACGAAATTGGCGTGATTCAGGATGTGCAGTCCCTGGGGGCAATGTGCCGGGAGCACAAGGTGCTGTTCCATGTGGACGCCGCCCAGGCCACCGGCAAGGTGGCGATCAATCTGCAGGAGTGGCCGGTGGATTTGATGTCCATGTCTGCCCACAAGACTTACGGTCCCAAAGGAATCGGTGCCTTGTATATCCGTCGTAAACCGGCGGTGCGCCTGAAAGCGCAGATTCACGGTGGCGGCCACGAACGCGGGTTTCGCTCCGGTACGCTGGCCACTCATCAGATCGTGGGCATGGGGCGTGCTTTTGAACTGGCTGCGCAGGAAATGGACCTAGACAATCAGCGCATCACCGCGCTGCGAGATCGTCTATGGGCCGGCCTGCAGTCTATCCCTGATCTGTTCCTGAATGGCACCTTGGATCAGCGCGTGCCCCACAACCTGAACATCAGCGTGGATCACATCGAGGGCGAAGCTCTGATGATGGCTCTGACAGATTTGGCAGTGTCCAGTGGCTCGGCCTGTACCTCGGCCAGCCTGGAACCGTCCTACGTATTGACGGCTCTGGGTCGTAGTGATCAGTTGGCGCACAGTTCCCTGCGCTTGAGTCTGGGCCGTTTCACGACCGAGCAGGATATTGATGACACGATTGCGGCCATCCGTCGTGTGGTTGAACAATTGCGGGCTATCTCTCCCTTGTGGAGCGAGCCTGCTTCGGAGCAGTTCGCGCAATGATATATAGTGACGCTGTCATGGAGCATTTCCTGCACCCGCGTCATGTGGGTGTCATGAACAGCCGTGATGCTGACGTAGGTACAGGGGAAGCGGGAAGTCACGAAACCGGGGCCTTGATTCGCATCCAGCTCAAGGTATCGGAGCAGGGCCAGATTCAGGATAGCTGTTTCAAGGCTTATGGCTGTGGCTGTACCATCGCTTCCGCCTCGTTTGCGACACAGTGGCTGCAAGGTCGCAGTCTGGAGCAGGCAGCTCAGTTCTCGTCTACAGATGTGCAGCAAGCGCTGGAATTGCCGCCGGTCAAAGTGCATTGTGCTTTGTTGGCCCAGGAGGCGGTTCAGGCCGCTATTGCCTCGGTACAGAACAAAGGCGCGTTTTAGTTGTCCAAGCCTGAAGGCTGAATATTCTTTCAGGTTTATAGAAAGGAAAAGATTATGTCTATTTCTCTTACTCAGCCCGCCGCAGAACATATCCAGCGTCATTTGAAAAAACGCGGGGGCGGTTTGGGGCTACGTTTGGGTGTACGTCTGACCGGTTGCTCGGGTCTGGCCTACAAGCTGGATTTTGTTGATGAGCCGGTTGAAGGCGATCAACTGTTTGAAGAGCACGGCGTTAAACTGTTTGTTGATCCTAAAAGCCTGCCCTTTATTGACGGCACGCGTCTGGATTATGGCCGTGATGGCCTCAATGAAGGTTTCAAGTTCATCAATCCAAACGAGAAAGCCTCCTGCGGGTGTGGCGAATCGTTTACCGTGTAGGAACTCATGTCATTACGTTTCGGTTTGGCGGCCAATCAATTGCACCATGATTCGGCAGATGCGGCTTTGTTTCAGTGGTTGCGGCGCTCAGCCAGCGGTATTCGCGAATTGGAAGTTGAGCTTTACACGGTCGGTCGTACCTGTAATGCCATCGAGCGGTCGGGCCTGCTGGAAGGCTATGGCGGCCTGGTTCGCTATCCCTATGGTCGTGATGGCGGCTTGATGAAGCTGGTGGCCCGGGTCACGCAAAGCCCGGATGGTACACCGCCTTTTGATGGCGCCATTTACCTGATTGACCCGGTAGACCCTTCCTCCATTTTTCCGGAAGCACTGGCGCTCAAGCGCCAATGCATCACGCATGGCCGTCCTTTCATTTCTACCTTGATGGGTGCAATTGAATGGATTGAAGTGGAGCGTGTCAGCCGCGGTTTGTGGCCCGATTCCAGCTGCAAACGTATTTTTGACTTCCCTAATCAAACCTTGGCCATGATTGCGCACGATGCACTCAAGGACAAGATGATTGAGTTTGCCGACAAGCACTTTGATCTGCTGTCTCGCTTTGGCCAACGCGTGGGAACCGGGACGACAAGCCGCTTGTTGAATGAGCTGGCCTGGTCTAAAGGTTGGCCCAAGGACACACTCTGGGTTCAGTCTTACCTGAGTGGTCCTTTGGGTGGCGATGCGCAAATTGCCGAGCTGGTGCTGGAAAATCGTTGTCAACGCGTCATCTTCTTTGAAGACCCGCACGTTGCGCGTCAGCACGAGGCTGACATCCAGCTGCTGGAGCGTGCGGTGCGCGTGGTGGCAGACAAGGCTTCGTGTTTTTCTTCGCCTGAGGTAGCTCATAAATGGGCACAGGCGGTGATGCGTTTGCCGGTGGATTAATTGCCTGCAAATCGTACTCGCAGCACAGGTGCAACACGGTGAAGCTATGAACCTGGATTCGCAATAAAAAGAGGACGCTTTCGAGCGTCCTTTTTTGTTTCGGCATGACGTGTTGCTGAGCAAGTTGTCAGACTGCGCGAAAGTCGTTGATAGCTGCTTTAGCAGCGGTCGGGACGGGGGCTGCTTGATTCGCGCATGGGGGCTCTCTAGACTACAGTTCGTGATTGGCAAGCACTGCAAACACAATGTCGCCTGATCAATGGGCAGTCTGTGGATACTGGAGGTAGGCTTGAATCGACGCATGATCTTGAAAGCGATCGGCGCGGGTATCGCCGCCCGGCTTGGTGTTCCTGTTTCTTCTCTGGGTGCTATGTTTGCCACGGCTCCGGCACGTGCGCAGCAGGCCGATACGTTTCCCTCCGGGCCTGTGCGTATTGTTGTTCCGGTGAATCCGGGCGGCAACGCTGACCGTATCGCACGGATGCTCGCGCAAAATCTTGCCAAATTGTGGCAACAAACGGTGATTGTGGATAATGTGCCCGGCGCTCACACCAGCCTTGGCGTCAACCGGGTAGTTCGTGCAGCCCCAAACGGGCATACGCTCTTGTCTAGCGGGGATCAGCTTGCGATCAACGCTGCCCTCGGTCGCAAGCTGCCCTATAGCGAGACGGAGGTCCGTGGCGTGACCCGCACTATTGTTAATTCGCAGGTGCTGGTCGTGCGTCCCGGTCTGGGCGTTAAGCACTTTGATGACTACGTGGCACTTCTTAAACGTCAGCCTGGCGAAGTATCTGCAGCGCTGCCGATTGGTTACGGCAGTATTTATCATCTGGCCGTCGAGATGCTTAACCAGCGTTTGGGTACGCAAACCAATAACATTCCCTACGCGGGAGGGGCCCCCGCTATGTTGGACATACTGGGCGGGCATGTTGACGGAGCACTTATTGATATCTCTGGAACAATCCAGAACATTCAGAAGCGTGAGCTCATCCCTCTGGCGGTGACCTCGCCGGAGCGCTCGAAGGTTTTACCGGATGTTCCCACTTTTCATGAGTTGGGTGTTTCTGATTTCGTGATCGAAAGCTGGCAGGGCGTCTTTGTGCCACGTGCCACGCCCGATAAGGTAGTTGAGGTGTTAAATCGCGATATCACGGCTGTACTGCGTTCACGCGAATTTGCGGAGCCATTGGAGGAGCAGGGCTTTGTGATCGCGCCTGATTCGGCTGAGTCTCTGGATCAGATCGTGGCACGTGATATTGCCCTGTTTCGTAAAGTGGCGGCAACTGCTGGCATCAAGCCCGAATGAAGTCTGCCCTTACAGGTGTAGGGCTGGCTAATGATGAGATTGGAGCGGGGGTTTGTTCAGGGACCGGGAAGAATAGCTGCGTATCTGTGTATGTGTATGTGTATGTGTATGTGTATGTGTATGTGTATGCGGGGGCGAGGATGCATAAAAAAACGCGCGGTCTTGACCGCGCGTTTTTCTGTCTTGAGACTGATCAGTCCTCGCGACGCAGGTGCGGGAACAGGATCACGTCACGGATAGCAGGGCTATCGGTCAGCAACATGACCAGTCGGTCGATACCGATACCGCAGCCGCCTGTAGGGGGCATGCCGTATTCCAGCGCACGGATGTAGTCCGCGTCATAGAACATGGCCTCTTCGTCGCCAGCGTCCTTGGCCTGAACCTGGGCCTGGAAACGTGCGGCTTGATCTTCAGGATCGTTCAACTCCGAGAAACCATTGGCAATTTCGCGACCAGTAATGAACAGCTCAAAGCGTTCGGTAATGCCTTCCTGGGTGTCCGAGGCGCGTGCCAGTGGCGACACTTCCACGGGGTAGTCCACGATGAAGGTAGGGTGCCACAGCTTGGATTCTGCAGTTTCTTCAAACAGAGCCAGTTGCAAGGCACCCAGGCCGGCATCACGCAGTGGCGGCGAGTTCACGTCCACTTTCAGGCGAGCCAGTTCGGTACGCAAGAACTGGATGTCTTCCAGTTGCTCGATCTGGTAGGAAGGAGCGTACTTCATGATGGCGCCGGTAATGGTCAGGCGATCAAAAGGCAGGCTCAGATCCAGTTCGCGTTCCTGGTACTGCAGGGTAGCGGTACCACGGGCGCTGATCGCGGCTTCGCGTATCAGGTTTTCGGTGAAGTCCATCAGCCACTGGTAATCCGTGTAGGCTGCGTAGAACTCCATCATGGTGAATTCGGGGTTGTGACGAGGGCTGACGCCTTCGTTACGGAAGTTGCGGTTGATCTCGAACACGCGCTCGAAACCGCCCACGATCAAACGCTTCAGGTACAGCTCGGGAGCAATACGCAGGTACATTTCCATGTCCAGCGCATTGTGGTGGGTCACAAAGGGTTTGGCCGATGCGCCACCCGGAATGGGGTGCAGCATGGGGGTTTCCACTTCCAGGAAGTTGGCCTGGGCCATGTGCTGGCGCAGGCTGCTCATGACCTTGCTGCGGGCCAGGAAGGTTTGACGGGTGTCTTCACCCATGATCAGGTCTACGTAGCGCTGACGGTACTTCAATTCCTGGTCAGCCAGACCGTGGAATTTGTCGGGCAGGGGGCGCAGGGACTTGGCCAGCAGGCGCACGCTGGAAGCATGTACGGACAGCTCGCCCTTATTGGTTTTGAAGACTGTGCCTTCCACGGCAAGGATGTCACCGATATCCCAGCCCTTGAATTCCGCGTAGTTTTCTTCGCCCAGCGCGGCTTTGTCCAGGTAGATCTGGATGCGGCCGGAAGCATCTTGCAGTGTGGCAAAACTGGCTTTACCCATGACACGCTTGAGCATCATGCGGCCAGCTACTTTCACGACTTTATTGGTTGCAGCCAGGGCATCCTTGTCCTGCTCGCCGTACTGGCTGTGCAGCTCGGCAGCGTGGGCGTCAGGGCGAAAATCGTTGGGGTAGGCGATGCCGTTTTCGCGCAGGCGGTCCAGTTTGGAACGACGCTCGGCGATCAGGCGGTTTTCGTCTACGACGGGGGCGGAAGTGTCTAGCGGTTCAGTCATTGTGTCAGTACTTATTCGTAGTGGCGGATGTCATCCAGGACGTGCTGGCCAAAATCCGGGCTGTTCAGGTGGCGCAAAATGCGCTCGGCCGTATCGTCCGGGCTGCTTAGCTGACCTTGTTGATGCAGGTCGATAAAGCGGCTCAGGTTCGGGAACTGGTCGCGGGATTGGCTACGGATATGGCCTTGCATATCGGTATCGACCACGCCAGGGGCCAGAGAGCAAACGGCCAGCTCGGGATTCTCCAGCTTCAGGGTTTGCGTATAAAAATCCAGCGCTGCCTTGCTGCAGCCGTACACGGCCCAGCCCGAGACGGGTTTGCGGCCAGCACCAGAGGATATATTGAGCACCTGGCGTTGGGCATCCTTGGGGGCGCCTTGCAAGAAGGCGGCGGTCAGGCTCATGACACTGGCGACATTCAATTGCAGCGCCTGTGTAATGGCCTGGGCATCGAGCAGGTGGCTGGCCTGCCCAACGGGATCAACCGTGCCCGCATTATTAATGAGGACGTAGCGTTGAGCCTGTGTCTGGCTGATCAAGGCTTGCAGAGCCTTGGCAGCCTGTTGTGCGCCTTCCGCGCTGGCCAGATCCACTTGCAGATGTTGATGAGCCTCTTGGGGCGCATCCAGTTGCAGTTCGCTGCGGGCCAAAGTGATCAACTGATGGCCAGCGGCCAGTGCCTGACGTGCCAGGGACAAGCCCAGACCGCGAGAGGCACCGCTTAGAACAGTCAGCGTGGAAGTGTGCATATTAAATACCTTGTTTCAGGCTGGCTTGAATAAAGGCATCCAGGTCGCCATCCAGAATCTTCTGGGTATTGGAGCTTTCGTAGTTGGTACGCAAGTCCTTGATGCGGCTTTGGTCCAGCACGTAGGAACGGATCTGGTGACCCCAACCCACATCGCTCTTGGAGTCTTCCAGTTTTTGCTGCTCGGCCATACGGTTGCGCATTTCCAGCTCGTACAGGCGGGACTTCAGCATCTGCATGGCTTCGGCACGGTTACGGTGCTGCGAGCGGTCGTTCTGACACTGCACCACAATGCCGCTGGGCTCGTGCGTAATACGAACGGCCGAGTCGGTTTTGTTAATGTGCTGACCACCGGCACCACTGGCGCGGTAAGTGTCGATACGCAAGTCGGCCGGGTTGATTTCGACTTCAAAGGAGTCGTCGATTTCCGGGTAGACGAACACGCTGGTGAAAGACGTGTGGCGGCCGTTGGAGGAGTCAAAGGGACTTTTGCGAACCAGACGGTGCACGCCGGTTTCAGTGCGCAGAAAACCGTAGGCGTAATCGCCTTCAATCTTGATGGAGGCCGATTTGATACCCGCCACGTCGCCGTCAGACTGTTCCAGGATCTCAGCCTTGAAGCCCTTGTGTTCGGCATAACGCACATACATGCGCAGCAGCATGGAGGCCCAGTCCTGGGCTTCGGTACCACCCGCACCGGCCTGAATATCCATAAAGCAATTCAGCGGGTCGGCAGGGTTGGAGAACATGCGGCGGAATTCCAGCTCTTCAATACGGCTGGCCATGGCGGCACAATCTTCTTCGATGGCGGCGATAGTGGCATCGTCATCGTCCATCGCGGCAAGCTCAAACAGGTCCTGCGAATCTTTCAAACCCGTGTGCAAGGCGTCCAGCACATGCACCACGTTTTCCAGACTTTTCTTTTCGCGGCCCAGATCCTGAGCGTGTTGAGGATCGTTCCAGACGTTGGGATCCTCGAGTTCGGCATTGACTACGTGCAAACGATGAGCTTTGTCATCGTAGTCAAAGATACCTCCGTAAGGCATTTTCCCGCTCCGAATAATCGGCAAGGCGGGCTTCCAGTTGATTAAGTCGTTCCGATTCCATGATTCAGCGGCTTTCCTATATTTGATGTGCCACCCACGCCAGCCAGCAAGGCGGCGCGCGGCAAACTTCCGATTTTACCCTTATCGGAGGTCTATGGCACGTATTGGCCGCTCAGGAACCGGACATTGTGCACGTGGCTGTGCGATAGGCGGGCACGGATCGGTAAGAAGGCTGCTTGGGGGCGGCGGGCAGGGTGGGAGCATCGGGCCCGGAAAGATCGCTATCCAGACTGAAATGCGCCACCACCTGGGCCAGCAAAGTGGTTTGCTCCAGCTGCTCCTGAGCGGTGTGGGCGCTGTGTTCAAGCAGTTGGCGGTTGGACTGGCCTTGCTGGTCCAGGCGCGTCATGACCTGGTTCACGTAGTCGATATGCGTCGCCTGCTCCTGAGAAGCTTGGGCAATATCGGCCACAATGCTGCGCATTTCATTGACCTTGTGTTGTGTGTTGGCCATGACTTGCGCCATACCTCGGGCGGCAGCCGAGCTTTGCTCGGTTTGTTCGACTGAGCTGGAAATCAGGGTGGAAATCTGTTGCAAGGCGTCGGTGGAGCGCAAAGCCAGGTTGCGCACTTCGGCAGCAACAACCGCAAAGCCATGACCATGGACTCCGGCGCGGGCGGCTTCCACCGCGGCATTCAGGGCCAGGATATTGGTCTGGAAGGCAATGTTGCGGATCAGTTTGGTGATTTCGCTCATTTTGTTCGAGCTGTCGGCAATCGCGTCGATGGTATCGAGCAGGCTGTGTACCGCTTGATTGCCCAGGGCCACCTGGCTGGAGGTGTCTTGCGCCAGATGATCGGCGGTTTGGGCCTGCTCCGCGTTCTGGCGCACGGTGTCAGCCAGTTGATTCATCGCCTTGACGGTCTGATTCAATTCGGTGGATTGGTCCAGAATTTGTTCGCTCAGGTTTTGGCTGCCCAGCACAATCGCATGCGAGCCGTCGCGTATCAGGCCGGTTTGTTCGCGGATCTGATGCACTACGGTTTGTACGCCCTGGCCGATGCCATTGAGTGCTGTAAGCAAGGTCCCGAACTCATCATGGCGACGCACGCTGAGCTGCGCATTGAGCTTGCCCTGGGCCAGTTCCTTGGCCAGATTAGCCCCTTGATCCAGCGGCTGCTTGATGGAGCGATACAAGAGGCGTAGAGCAATGGTGCTGGCCATGAAGAACAGGGCCAGTGCCGCTAATGCCAGGCTGAACGCACGGTCGCTGCTACGACCAGCCAGATCCAGGGAACTGTCCAGGCGCTCGCTGAACTGGTGCTCGAACTGATCCAGTGTGTTGGTGATTTGGGCCGAGGCTTGAATGTATTGCTGGCTGAACACCAGCACTTTGGCCATCAAGGCATTGGGCAGGGCGATACGGATAGCGCCGTTACCATCTTCAAACTGGCCGCTGGCGGTTTGAATGGCTTCGGACTGAACCCGGCTGAGTGCCAGGGTCTGTTCATAAGCAGAGCGCAGCAGGTCCTGTTCAGCCGGCTCCAGCTCCAGATCCCTGAAGCGGTCCAGCATCGCCAGGGCGACGCCGTCCTGATCCGGCTGGACACCGGTAAACACCGCCAGGAGGTGGCGGAAGTTTTCCTGAAATTCGATCTGCTCGCTGGAGACAAACGCGATGGCCTGACGGCTGAGCAATTCGCTGATGCGTTTGAAGTCTTTGCTAAGCGCCGTCGTTTGATGGCGCTGGGCTTCCAGATGCTTGCGCTGTTCGATGCTGCTGCTCAAATGTTGCAGGGCAATCAGCATCAGGATTAGAAACAGGCTCAGAATTGCAAAATAGGCGATGAAGCCAGTTTTGAGCGTCAGTAATTTTTTCAAGGCGACTCCCACAAGATGTGGGGTGCGCCCGAGCGCTGATGGCTCTTGTCGCACCCCTGTCAGGCGCGCCTATCTTTGCATCTAATTGTGACAGGGGTGTGGCGATATGTCTTAACGGCGGTGGGGAGTGCGACGAGGGGCAGAGGTCGGCGCGCCAATACGCTTGGGCAGGTGGCGGAAGATAATGCGACCTTTGCTCAGGTCGTAGGGCGACATTTCCAGGGTGACGCTGTCGCCAGCCAGAATACGGATATGGTGCTTGCGCATTTTACCGCCGGTGTAGGCGATAACGGCGTGACCGTTGTCCAGGGTGACACGAAAGCGCGAGTCAGGCAGGATTTCGGTGACGGAACCTTGCATTTCAAGTAGCTCTTCTTTGGCCATAAATCGGGACTCCTTTAAAAATAATAATTCCCGTCTGGCCTTGCTGGGCGGGACGGGGACGGGCTTGGAAACAAGGCAGACCGACAAACCGGACAAGCGGTGTCTGGAGCCCAGCCTTGCACTAGGCCCATAAAAATCGGGGTGAATCTGTGTCTGTCAGGAATGGTTGGTTCCAGACAGGGTCAGGTGGATCAAATTGAAAACACGCCCGCCGTTCATAGGGGGATCCAGCCGGGGCAGACAAGGTCTGCCTACCTGAAAAACGGGCAAAAACACGAATACTTGCCAGGAACAGAGACCTGCATAACGACGCGCGGGACAGGCCCTTGCGGTTAAAGGTGCTGGTTGTGGTGCCAAGTAATGCACTTGGGGCGCTTGATCGGGTCAAGCTTTATTCCCAAAAGTGGGGGTGTTTCAAGGTCGATTTACCCTGGGTAGCTGCATCTGATGTTGCTAAAGTCAGACGAGCGTGGATGGGATGGGCCAATAAAATTCAATCAGCGCCATGACGTGACAATTGTATGATTATAAATAATATTTATGGATTGGTCAAAGATTGACCAGTTCTCATCGTCACAAGCAGGCAGGTAAAGGCGTAGAGGGCAGAGCATGCTTGCCTATATACTAGGCCAATCGTAACGGCGCAGAGTTGACCTGAGGAGGGATCACATGCGCCGTTGCCGTTTTTTAGGACATGCTTGTGAGCACTCAGAAACTGACCCCTGGCACGACGGCTTTACTGGTTTTACCCACGATCTTGTGGGCCAGTAATGCTATTGTGGGGCGCCTGATTCATGATCAGGTTCCGCCCATTACCCTGAATTTCTTCCGTTGGCTGGTAGCTTTCACCATTCTGCTTTTTGTAGGACGGCAAGTGCTGCGACGCGGCAGTAATTTGTGGACCAACTGGAAGCGCTACTCGATTCTGGGTTTGCTGGGCATAGGGATCTATAACGCTTTGCAATACCTGGCACTACAAAGCTCGTCCCCCATTAACGTGACTTTGGTCAACGCCAGCTTGCCGTTCTGGATGCTGGTCATTGGACGCCTGTTCTTCAAATCTACCGTCAATGGGCGTCAGTTGGTGGGGGGCTTGATGTCCTTGCTGGGTGTGGTGCTGGTGCTGACGCGTGCGGACTGGCAGGAGTTGATGGCCTTCCGTTTTGTGCCGGGTGATGTGTACATGGTGATTGCCACTATCGCCTGGGCGATCTATAGCTGGATGCTCAGTACGCGCCGCCATGAGGGTGTTATCGCAGAAACCTGGGCCACGGTAGTGATGGCACAAGTGTTTTTTGGTCTGATCTGGTCGGGCGCTTTTGCCGCCATGGAGTGGCAATTTACCGACTGGCATATCGACTGGTCCTGGGGCTTGTTGCTGGCCATTCTGTATGTGGGGACTGGCCCGGCTCTGATCGCCTTGCGATGCTGGGGCGTGGCTGTCCAGCGAGTGGGCGCTGCCACGGCCGGTTTCTTCGTCAATCTGATGCCCGTATTTGCCGCCTTGATGTCGGTTTTTATTCTGGGCGATACCCCCAAGCTCTACCACGGTGCGGCTTTCTTGCTGATCGTAGGCGGGATTTATGTGTCTTCGCGTAAAAGCTGAGGCTTGAGCGGATGCGGGTGTCTTGCGACACGCTGGATGCAAAAAAAGGACGCCCGGTAGAGCGTCCCTTTTTACTTTGTGGACTTGGGTTCAAGCCCTTGCACCTGGCTGCAGGTGTTTACTTGCCATCGCCCATGCGACGGAAAATTGTCGCGACCAAGGGACCGGAAATATTGTGCCAGACGCTGAAGATTGCGCTGGGCACGGCGGCCAATGGCGAAAAGTGGGCGCTGGCCAGGGCCACACCCAGCCCGGAGTTTTGCATACCCACTTCAATAGCCAGCGTCTTGCGCTGTGCTAAAGGCATGCCGCTCAAGCGTGCCAGTACATAGCCCAGGATGTAGCCCAGGGTGTTATGTACAACGACAACCGAGAACACCAACAAGCCACTGGTCGCAATTTTGGGCTGGTTACCCGCGACAACAGCGGCCACGATAGCCACAATGGCCACCACAGATACCAGGGGCAGGGCCGCCACACCGGCTTTGATCTTTTCACCCATCAGGGATTGCACAATAATGCCCAGGGCAATTGGCAGAATCACTACCTGAACAATGGACCAGAACATGGCCGAGGCGCTGACTTCCAGCCATTGGCTGGCCAGGAAGTAAATCAGGGCAGGGGTGACGATAGGAGCCAGCAAGGTGGTGACCGACGTAATGGCAACCGACAGGGCCAGGTCGCCACGGGCCAGAAAAGTCATCACGTTCGACGAGGTGCCACCGGGGCAGCAGCCCACCAGAATCACGCCAATGGCCAATTCGGGTGGCAGGGAAAAGGCGTAGGTCAGAAACCAGGCCAGACCGGGCATGATGATGAATTGTCCCAATACACCAATAGCCACACGGCCAGGGCGTACAAACACCTCCGCAAAGTCCTGGCGCGACAAGGTCAGTCCCATACCGAACATGATGATGCCCAGAAGTGGAACAATATAAGCGCCTAACCAGCGGTAGTGGTCGGGAAAGTAATAGGCCAGTACGGCAAACAGTAGAACCCAGATGGCAAAGGTATTGCCAACAAAACGGCTCAGGCGGGCGATAGCCTGCATGATGAAATATCCTTCAAGGAGCACGGCTGGCCGGTGGGCCGGCGCGGTGCGGATTAGTCTGTTATGGGGAGCAGCATGGGTCGGGCCGGGTGTAGGGCCGTCCATCGCAGACCTGCTTAAGGGCTGGCGACGCGACTTTCCGATGGGGTGGGATAAAGCGCTGGCAACACGGGGCTGTACGGGCAGATCTGGGTAAGGTCAGGGGTACAGGCGGTGGTGAGCGAAACGGACAACATGGCAGGCCATGTTTTTTATCCTGGAAGGCCGAGCTCGGGCGTATTGTAGACCTTGGCCGCCGTGGTATTTTGATTAGTTGCCTTGCAAATGTGTGTATTAGGAGAGGGTGGGTGAATAGAGCGGGATCACGTCTGGCGGCATACGCCTGTTTGGCCTTGTCCATGTCTTTGGTGGGCAGTTATATCGCCCTGACACGGCCGTTGGTGGCGGCACTGCCGGTGTTCTTGCTGGCCTGGCTGCGTTTCGGCATTGGCGCGATAGCCATGCTGCGTTGGCTGCGCAAACCGGCGACCGAACCCGCACTGGACCTGCGTACCCGTGGCCTGATTTTTCTGGAATCCTTTTTGGGTAATTTCCTGTTCACGCTGTGCATGGTGACGGGCATCAGCATGACCAGTGCGGTATCTGCAGGCGTCATTTTGTCTGCCATCCCCGGCATGGTGGCTTTGTTCAGTTGGTACTTCCTGAAAGAAAGCATAGGGCCGCGCACCTGGGTGTCACTGGCCCTGGGGATGGGCGGGATTGCCTTATTGGCCTTGGTACAGGCGGATGATCACGGTGTGGGTCAACTGGACCCAGGAAAAATGTGGCTGGGCAATGCGCTGATCTTTTGTGCCGTCCTGTGCGAGTCGGCTTATGCGGTCATAGGCAAGCGCCTGACCGCCGTGCTTAGTCCCAAGCGCATCAGCGCGATTATCAATCTGTGTAGCCTGGTGCTGATTACGCCCCTAGGTTTATACGCCGCCTGGGATTTCGATTTCACGGCACCGGCAGGCTGGATCTGGCCTTTGCTGGTGTTTTATTCCTTGGCTGCAAGTGTCTGGACGGTCTGGCTGTGGATGACGGGAGTGCGTTCCGTACCTGCTTCGCAAGCCGCGGTGTTTATGGTCTTGATGCCCCTGGGCACCGCAGCAGTAGGTGTGCTGGTGCTGGGTGAGAGCTTTACGACCGTGCATATTTACGCCTTCATCCTGGCCTTGGCGGGTTTGCTGTTGGCGACGTTGCCGCAGCGTTCAGGAGCCAAATCGCCCTGACTTATACCCACACAACTTGTCCGCATCCGTAAATGGTTCTACAAAGTATTACTGCTGTGCTCACCCTTTGTTTACTTGGGTATCATTAGTCCCGCCAGTTTATAGGTATTAGAAAAAACTATTGATGCTTACGCAAAAGGATATAGGTGATGAGGGGCACGGTTTGGCCCAAGAGGTGGCCTTTGTTGGTTTTGTTTGCACCGTTTATTCCTGCATTGGCGCAGACACAAAATGGTATGGCGCAGGAATTGCTGCGGCAGCAGGAACGGGAACGTATCCTGCGTGAACAGCAAGAAACCTTGCCCGATGTGCGTTTGCCGCCTGTGCAGACCCCTGCTCCTGAGCAATTGCCTGATAAGGAAAGTCCTTGCTTTCCTATTTCACAAATACGGTTGGAGGGGGACCAGTCCCCGCGTTTTACCTGGGCCTTGAGGGCAGCCGACCCGGCCCATGATCCCGCTACGGGGCGTTGCCTGGGTACGGACGGGATCAACGTGGTGATGGCCCGTATTCAGAATGCGATTATCGCGCGTGGTTATGTCACAACGCGTGTGTTGGCGCCTGCACAAGATTTGCGTGCGGGCCAACTGACCTTAACGCTGGTTCCAGGTCGTGTGCGTGACGTACGTTTTACCGAAGAAACATCCTTGAAGGCGACAGCCTGGAACGCGGTTCCTATCCGACGGGGCGATTTACTGAATTTGCGCGATATTGAACAGGCTTTGGAGAATTTCAAGCGTGTTCCCACCGTAGAGGCAGATATTCAGATTGTTCCCGCTGAAGGCGACGATGCCCGGCCTGGCGACAGTGATCTATTAATCGCATGGCAGCAACGCTCGCCGCCGATCCGTTTATCGGCCCATTTAGATGACTCTGGCAGTAAGTCAACAGGCAAGCTGCAAGGGGGCGTGACCGTCTCGCTGGATGACCTGTTGATGCTGAACGACTTGTTTTACGTCAACCTTAACTACGACCTGTTCAGCAGCCGTGGCAAAGGTAACCGGGCACAGACCTTTCATTACAGTGTGCCCTATGGTTACTGGACGCTGGGCGCGACCATCAGTAGCTATAAATATCATCAAACGATTGCGGGCTACAACCAAGGCTATGTGTACAGCGGCACCAGTGACAATGCAGAGTTACGCTTGTCACGTTTGGTTTACCGTGACGCAACACGAAAAACAGCCTTGTTTGGCCGAGCCTGGACACGTCGCTCGAGTAACTTTATTGACGATGTGGAAATCGAGGTCCAGAACCGTCGCACGGGTGGCTGGGAGCTGGGGGTGACCCATCGTGAGTATTTGGGTAACAGTACCTTGGATGCGAGTGTGGCTTATCGCCGTGGCACGGGAGCCTTTAAAGCGAAAAGTGCGCCTGAGGAGCCCTTCGGAGAAGGCACCTCACGGATGAAGTTGATTACTGCCGATGTGCAGTTGATGGCGCCGTTCTCGCTGGGAACTCAGCGCGCCCGCTACATCAGTAGTTGGCGAGCGCAATGGAATCGTACGCCTCTGGTCCCGCAGGATCGCTTCTCTATTGGCGGCCGTTACTCGGTGCGTGGCTTTGATGGTGAGCTGATGCTCATGGGTGAGCGCGGTTGGGTCTGGCGCAATGAAATCGGTGTAGCGGTTGGTGCCGGCCAGGAACTGTACTTGGGTGCCGACTATGGTCATGTAGGTGGGCCATCCACACGCTGGCTTCAGGGACGCAACTTAGCGGGTTCCGTGATTGGGCTGCGAGGAGGGGCCAAGGGGTTTTACTGGGATCTGTACGCCGGTGTGCCTCTTCATAAGCCTGAAGGATTCAAGACCGATTCGGTCACGACGGGCTTTACCCTGAGCTGGTCCTACTGAACTGAACTTTTCTTTCTTATTTCGCGCCAGATCCAGAGTGTGATGATATGAACAAGAATTTATATCGTATTGTTTTTAACCGTACGTTGGGCTTATTCCAGGTTGTAGCGGAAATTGTGCGCCGCAATGGACCCGGTGGGCGTGCTGGTACGAGCACCACCGCGCATAGTCGCTTCCTGGCCGTTGTCAATCCTGTCTACTTTGCCTTGGCGATGGCACTTGGTCAGGTTTTTATGGTGCCGGTAGCCCATGCTCAGCTTGTAGCCGATCCGAATGCTCCGGGCAATCAGCAGCCAACGGTGCTGGAAGCAGCCAATGGGGTGCCGTTGGTTAACATCCAAACGCCTAGCGCTGCGGGTGTCTCGCGCAATACTTATCAGCAGTTTGATGTCGATACGCAAGGTGCGATTCTTAACAATTCCCGTACAAGTGTGCAGTCCCAATTGGGAGGCTGGGTGCAAGGCAACCCCTGGCTGGCGCAAGGGACGGCGCGCGTTATCTTAAATGAGGTCAACTCCAACGATCCCAGCCTGTTGCGGGGCTATGTGGAAGTGGCGGGTGATCGTGCGCAACTGATCATTGCCAACCCTGCGGGTATCTCGTGTGATGGTTGTGGTTTTATCAATGCTGACCGTAGCACGCTGACCACCGGCAAACCGATTATCAATGGTGGGGCGCTGGAGGGCTACCGTGTGCAAGGCGGCAGCATTTCGGTTTTGGGTCAAGGTTTGGATGCCAGTGCCGCTGACTATACGGATTTAATCGCCCGCTCGGTGCAAGTCAATGCAGGCATCTGGGCACAGCAATTACAGGTCACTACGGGTGCCAATGAAGTCAGTGCCGACCACAGCAAGGTGCAAGCCGTCGATACCGATAGCGGGGCGCCTGCATTTGCCTTGGATGTCGGCGCCTTGGGGGGCATGTACAGCCAGAAAATTGTTCTCGTGGGGACCGAGCGTGGGGTCGGGGTGCGTAACGCTGGTGCGATTGGTGCTCATGTGGGGCAGGTGGTGGTGACTGCCGATGGTCGTTTGGAAAATAGTGGCACGATACAGGCCAAGGCAGATACGCAGATACAGGCAAATGATGGCCTGGCAAACACCGGCGTCATTAGTGCGGGCCGTGAGCTGTCCATAGACAGTGTCAAGGATATTGATAACCGCCAGGGGACGCTGAACGCGCGGCGGGTGGCGATTAAAGCCCAGTCTTTGGATAATCAGGCAGGCACCATTGAGCAGGCTGGAACCCAGAGTTTGTCATTGTCAGCCGCTCAAATCAGCAACCGGGAGGGCGGTCGTATTGGTTTGATTGCTCAGGACTCATCGTCAGGAGAGCCCCCTCCTTCGGGGACCGGTGTGGATGGGGAAACGGGCGGTACGGGCGCTAATCCGGCGCCGGGCACTGGCCAGGAAGGCACGGGCGTTGGTAGCGTTGCGCCGCTGGAGCCGGGACAGCTTGATATTGCGACTAGCTTGGACAATACGGGTGGCCGTATTGTGGCTGGTGGCAATATCAATATGCTTGCCAAAGCGGGGCTGAATAATGATGGGGGACACCTGGGCCTAGGGCGGCTTGAGGTTAGCGGCGGCGACTTGAGTAACCGTCAGGGGGAAATCAAGCTTGCCGATCAGGCCCAAATTGCCGTCGGGCAGTTCCGTAATGACAAGGGCCTGTTGCAATCGGCCGGTTCGCTTGATCTGAGCGCACAGGAACTGTCCAATCGTGGCGGCCAGCTTGTCGCTACAGGCGATCAATCGACTCGTGTGCAGGTGGTGGGCACACTTGATAACCGTGACGGGGGAAAACTGGCCAGTAATGCTGATCTGAACATTCGAGCCGGTGTCTTGGAAAACAAGGAAGGTGAGGTTTTGCACGCAGGCAGTGGGCACCTTGACCTGTATGCCGCCAACTTGCAGGGGCAGCAAGGCCATATTGCCAGTAATGGCACCTTGAATCTTCGCGGTACAACGACAGACTTGCAACAGGCCACGACGCAGGCACAGACAATCAGCGTTGAGACTGGCACGCTCAATACCGCCAGAGGCACTTTGCTGGCCACGGGCGGGGATGCCCTGGTACTGAAGGCGCAGGACTCAATCGATAACCGTGACGGAATGATCATCGGCAATGGTCACGTGCAAGTGCAAGCGGGCGCGCTTCACAACCAGGGCGGTACGGTATCGTCCGCACAGACATTGAGCATGGATGTTCAAGAGTCGCTCAATAATCAAGGTGGCAAGGTATTGGGTGTGGCCGATGTGTTTATTGACGCCGGAACCGTCGATAACCGTGAAGGCGGTCTGCTTGTGTCCACGGACGGTGGCATGGAGGTACGGACACAGGGCCGTACCGAGAACGCCAACGGCATAGTACAAGGTGCTGCGGCTACCCGCCTGATGAATGCTGGGTTGGGCAATGCGGGGGGCATCGTGCTGGGCTCTCGTGTTGATGTTCATACCCAAGGGGCCTCGCTGGACAATGCCGGCGGCACCATTGCTAGCACGGATGGCACGTTGAATCTGGACAGTGGAGCATTGAATAATGCCGGCGGCTTGCTGCAATCGAACAAAGCGTTGCGTCTGGATACCCATGGGCAGGAACTGATCAACACAGGCTCGGGCAGTGCGGGCGGGATCGTGAGCGGCCAGGCCCTGACGCTGACCAGTGCGAATGTGGATAACCGTGAAGGGGTGATCTACAGCCAAGGTGATGCCAATCTGGAGCTGTCGGGCGTGGCGAACAATAGGGCTGGGCTGATAGCGGCAGGTAAGGCGCTACACCTTCAAGCGGAGCAGATTCTTAATCAGCATACTCAAGGCACAGATGCCAGCCCCTCTCGGGGCATACAAGGCAAACAGGTCACGTTGACGGCGGGTCATGTTGATAACACCAAGGGTGCGTTGGCTGCGGATGACTCCCTGGTGATTCGTGGAAGCGGTACGGCCAGTGTGGTGGATAACACGGCAGGCCAGTTGTATTCGGATGGCCGTATTGAACTGGCTGCCCATCGGGTGCTTAACCAGTCAGGTACGATGCTTGCCGGCCAATCCTTAGCGCTTGCCGCAGACACGGTAGGAGGTGATGGCAGCCTGCATTCAAAAGGCGATCTGAGCCTGTCTGTTCAGCAGAATTTCACTAACCTGAATGATATTCGGGCTAACGGCCAAGCAGTGATTCACTCGGCTGCACAGTTGAACAATCAGGGCGTGATTCAGGCGGGTACGCTTGAACTGCGTGGCGAACACGTCAATAACACGGTTACGGGGGAGATCAGCGGGGGGCGCACCACCGTTGTTGCCAAGGGAACGTTAAGTAATCGTGGCCTTATCGATGGCGCTCGAACTCATATTGATGTGGGCACGCTGGATAATGCGGGTACGGGTCGCCTATATGGGGATCATCTAAGCATTCAGGCCGATACTGTTAATAACCGGGAAGAGGGTGATCGTGCTGCTGTCATCGCCGCACGAGAGCGCTTGGACATCGGTGCCAAGCTTATTAATAATCGGGAGCAAGCGCTGATATTCAGTGCTGGCCCAGGTGCTGATGCTCTTAATGTCGGTGGTGCACTGGATGGGCAGGGGCAGGCGACCGGTCGCGCGGACCTGGTTCTGAATGACAGCGCCGTCATTGAATCTTTGGGTGGCATAAGCATCGATGCCAACCGTTTGCTCAATCGCAATCTGCATTTCAATACCGAATTGGTCCGGGTAGGTGAACCGACACAGCATACTTATATTCAGCCCTCGGGGGATCCGAACAAGCATGATATCAGTGAGTATCGGTGGGAAGGCTGGAGCCGCGCTGGACGCTATCGTCACCGGGAAACGGGTGCCGAGGTGCGCAACTGGACTCAGTATGAGATTACCCGCAGCGAATATGAAACCCAGGTGACCGAAAGTGCTCCATCCCTGATTCGCGCCGGTGGTAATCTCACTTTACATGGCAATGAGCTGCTGAACGACAAGAGTCAGATCATTGCTGGTGGCGTTCTTCAGGGTGATTTGGATAAGCTAAAGAATGAAGCGGTCTTTGGGCAGCATGTCATTCGCCAGGCTGGAACCAGCCAATACACCTACAGCCGGTGGCGGGGTGGTTTCAAGCGTTATCACCAGCGCAAATGGCATTCGAAAATTGCCTATAACCCGGCTGATAGCGTCACTACATTCAGCCTGGATGTATCTAAGCTTATCGAGAATGCGGCGGGACAAGGCAGTGGCTTTGCCATTGATGATCGACAGACGGCTCAGGTGGGGGGGCAACTGGAGCGCAATGGCGCCGTGGAGCGCAAGCCAATAAGTGAAGTTCAGGCTCAGGCCCCTGGCTTCAATGGTGATACGCTCGAGCACATCCGGATGGTTCAGGTCGATACCGAGATCCCCACTAACAGTTTGTTCCGCACCAGCCCCGATGCTGGTACTTATCTGGTTGAGGCCGACCCGCGATTTACCGACTATCGCCAATGGCTCAGCTCGGATTATATGTTGACCCGGCTTGGCTATGATCCTGTCACGATGCTCAAGCGTCTGGGCGATGGGTTTTATGAGCAAAAGCTGGTTCGTGACCAGATCAATCAATTAACGGGACGCCGTTTTTTGGAAGGCTACGTCAATGATGAGGAGCAGTATCGTGCTTTGCTGGAGGCGGGCAGCTCCTATGCCAAGAAATGGAATTTGCGCCCTGGAGTCGCGCTCAGTACAGAGCAAATGGCTCAACTGACCAGCGATATGGTTTGGCTGGTCGAGCGTGATGTCACCTTACCGGATGGCAGCAAGGCCCGTGCTTTAGTGCCGCAAGTCTATGTTCGCGTCAGACCGGATGATCTTGATGGGAGCGGCACCTTAGTGGCGGCCAACGCGATCGATCTTGCTATCAAGGATGATGTGCTTAATTCCGGAATGATTGCCGGGCGTACAGCCGTCCGGATCACGGGACAGAACCTGCGTAATCTGGGAGGGCGTATTGCCAGTGACGCAGTGGTCCTTAGTGCCCGTGAGGATATTGACAATGTGGGTGGCACGATCCAGGCCAAGAGCGCCTTGCTGCTTGATGCCGGACGCGACCTTAACGTGGTCAGCACGACCCACAGTGATGTCAAGCAGGCAGGGAAAAGTGACTTTAGCCGGACCAACCTAGACCGGGTGGCGAGCCTTTACGTGACCAATTCTGATGGCATTCTGTTGGCGGCAGCCGGTCGTGACCTCACACTGAATGCAGCACAAGTGATCAATAGCGGCAAGGACGGCCAGACTGCGCTGGTGGCCGGTCGTGATGTCAGTCTGGGGACCGTCGCCATTGCAGAACAAGAGAATAATGTTCTTGATGCCAACAACTACCTGAAGCAAGGTTATGAGCGGGAGGTAGGCACCAGTATCACGACCGCGGGGGACGTACGGGTACAAGCAGGTCGAGACTTGACAGCGCTTGCCGCGACCGTGACCAGTGAGCAAGGCGCTGTGGTCGCTGTTGCGCAAGGCGAGGCCCAGATTTTGGCCGGACAAGATAGTCGTAACTGGAGTGAAGGCCGGCAAATCAAAAGTCGTGGTCTGCTCAGTTCCAAGAAAATGACCACCCGCGACAGTCTGGAGGAAACAACGGCCGTATCCAGTACCTTCAGTGGTAAGACCGTGGCTGTGCAAGGGGAAAATGTCACGGTCACTGGCAGCAATCTGGTGTCTGATGCGGGTACCGTTATTGCGGCCCGCAATGATCTGACCATTCAGGCCGCAACAGATACCAAGCAGGAAAGCCATTTCAAGCGGGTCGACAAATCCGGTTTCATGACTGGCGGCGGTTTGAGTTTCACGATTGGCAAGCAGATGCAAAGTGCTGACCAACAGGATGCCAGCACACGGGCAGCGGCCTCGACAATCGGCTCGACGGATGGGGATGTCATGTTGGCAGCGGGTAATCGCTATCAGCAGACAGGTAGCCATGTTCTGGCACCCAAAGGCGATATCGACATTCATGCTAAGCGGGTGGATATTCTTGAGGCTCGTGAAACCGGCATAAACATTCAGGAAAGTAAGTTTCGCCAGTCGGGCCTGACAGTGGCTTTGACCTCGCCGGTCATTTCCGCTATTCAGACAGGTCAGCAGATGAAGCGGGCCTCCAGCGATACCTCTGATACCCGAATGAAAGCCTTAGCGGCCGCCACGACGGGGCTGGCGGCCGTCAATGCCTACGATGCGGTCAGCGCTGACCCTACAACGGCCGGGGGGATCAACCTCTCGATTACGGTCGGTTCCAGTAAAAGCGACAGTAAGTCCAAGACCTCCTACGACACAGCCGCCGACTCTACGGTGGCAGCAGGTGGAAATGTCCGTATTAGTGCGACGGGTGCGGGCCAGGATTCCGACCTGACGGCGCGTGGCAGTACGGTCAGCGCAGGGGGCGATGTTCATCTGAAGGCTGATGGCGACATCAACTTGCTGGCGGCAGAAAACACGGTCCAGACTGACCGCAGCAGCAGTAGTTCCAGTGCTGGCGTGGGGGTGGCCGTTTCCTTGGGGTCCAATGGGATTGGCTTTGGTGTGACGGCTAACGCCAGTCGTGGCAAGGGCAAAGGCGAGGGTAAAGACCTGACCTGGAGTCATAGCTATGTCACCGCGGGAGACCGTCTGGTGCTGGAGTCCGGCGGTGATACGAATCTGCGCGGCGCGGTAGCCCGTGGTCAGCAAGTGGTGGCGGATGTGGGGGGCGATCTCAATATAGAGAGCCTGCAAGATACGAGCCGCTTTACCAGCAAGGACAGTAATGTTGGTGGCAGCGTGATGGTAGGAGTCGGTTTTTCGGCCAGTGCCAACGTTGGCAAGCAGAAGATCAATAGTGATTACGCCAGCGTTCACGAGCAGTCTCGTATTGAGGCTGGGGATGCGGGCTTCCAAATCACGGTCAAAGGGAATACGGACCTGAAAGGGGCCGTCATCACCGCTTCAGAGCAAGCCGTCAAGGACGGGCTTAACACCTTGACGACGGGTACGCTGACCGCAAGCGATATAGACAATTACGCCCATTACAAAGCCAGCAGTATGAGTCTGGGGGTTGGGTATAGTTCAGGCGGCAGTGATACCTCATCGGGTGTAGGTACGGACCAGCAAGGCCAAGCTGCCACGGGCGAGCAGGTGCCTGGCACCACCTTGCCCAACACGGGCGGCTTTAGCGCCAGCCCGCCAATGGTCATGGCGGCCAGCGGCAAGAGCAGCAGCACCACGTATAGCGGCATTAGTGGCGCCCAAATCACGATTACGGATCAAGCTAAACAACAGCTTCTCACCGGGGAAACACTGGATGAGCGTCTGGCCAGTTTGAACCGTGACGTATTGACGGGCCAGGACGGCAGCAATGCCCTCAAGCCGATTTTCAACGAGCGAGAAATCCAGGCGGGCTTTGAGATTGTCGGAGCGTTGCAACGCGAGACCGGCGTATTCCTGAATAATCGGGCCAACGAAGCCACTGCCGCTAAGAAGGCATTGGATCGTGAACGAAGCAAACCGGAAGGTGAGCGTGATCCTGCACGTTTGGCAGCGCTTGAGCAACAGCTAAAAGCCACGGCAATCTGGGCCCCGGGTGGTACGGGTCGTCAGGTGTTAACGGCCTTGGCGGCAGCTGCGGGCGGCAACGTGACTGGTGCTTCATCCCAGTTTGCCCAGAATCTGGTGGTCAATTACCTGCAACAGCAAGGGGCAGGGTATATCGGCGGCTTAGTTAAAGACGGCACACTGACCGAAGGCAGTGCCTTGCATGCCGCCTTGCACGGTGTGCTGGCGTGTGCGGGAGCGGCGGCCAGTAATCAAGGTTGTGCCGACGGTGCGTTAGGCGCTGCAAGCAGTAGCTTGTTGACCAATTTGTTCTTGGATCAACCGGGAGAGACGGCGCAGGCAAAAGAAGCGAAGCGCAATCTGATTGCAACGCTGGTGGCCGGCATCAGTGCGACCGGTGGCCTGGAGGCGGCTACCGCCACCAACAGCGCTATTGCTGCCCTTGATAACAACTATCTGACGCAATCGGCTGTCGATAAAGTGAAAGCCTGCCTGAGCGGCAAGACCTGCTCGTCCGAGGAGCAAAAGAGGGTCAGTAAGGAAGAGGCTGAACGTCTCAGTCAGTTGCTTGATCGAGAAATGAATGCGCTGTGCGCGGCCAATCCGGTGGGGGATGCATGTCGTACTGCGGTCAATACGGCTACGCAGTACATAGCCATGCAAGATGCCTGGGCCTTATTGAATGGAGACGTGACCCGTTCGTCCAAAAACACCTTTGATTATGTCTACAACAGCCTCGGGGCCGAATCACGCTTTGCGCTGTACTACAACACCATTGATAACCGGGCGGACTTCTTTGGTGCATCGGACCGCTATGAGCAACATGTCGGTTCGGGGGCGAAGTGGTATGGGGGTGCGGAAGATGTATCGCGTGCAGCCTTAACAGGCCTGGGTGCGGACGGAAAGGGTTCAGGATATTCATTCCTGTTCGGTTCGCTTCTCGCGGGGGTAAATGCAGACACAATTTATGATTGGAGGCAAGAAGCTGGTAATTCGCTAATGAGCGCCGGGTTCTCAAATTTCAAGGACTTGTATAACCAAGATCTTGACCCAGTGCAGTGGGATATCAATCAACTACGAAGTGAACAACAAACCTTGCAGCCTATCCATCAAAAATACTTGAAGGACCGCGTAGTGTTTACATGGGTATCTAAAACGATGACCAATAGTGATGGTCTGGGCGCAATACTGCCAGATAGACAAACCGCACCCGGCGGGATCGATATTCTGGACTATAACTCGCGGATAAATTACGGATGTAAGCTGCTAGGTTATAGCCAGGAACAGGGGTGCAAACCATGAGTCCATACCCACGCTGGCGTGTATTTTTGAGTTTCTTGCTTTGTCCCGTGCTGGCCGGCCCATTTATTGGGGTGTGGCTGGCCTTGTCGGGGTCACAGCCCGGGGATGAGGCATGGGTGGTACTGGTAGGCAGTATGGCAGGTGCTTTGCTGGCCGCACTCAATGCGCTTGTTTTCTATGGTGTTCCAGCGCTGCTATTAGCCTTGCTCTATAGCGTAGTGAAACCTACAAAAACAGGGCTTAGTGTCTTATTGATTACCATTCTGGGGGCGCTGACTGCGTTGTTTTGGAATATGTTTGTGTTTCCCGGTCTTAAGGATTGGGCGAGCGCGTTGTTGGGGGGGGGCACGTCACTATTCATGGCCCTATGGGCCTTACCTAAGCAGTCCCCAAATTCGCACCTGAAAGGCACGATGTCGGACACGTAGCACAGCCTGGGGACGTAAGTGACATAACCTAGGCATGCTGAGCTTGTGTTATGAACTCTTCAACTAAGGTGGAGGCTAGTACATATAGCCTCCACCTACGCGTTTCTACTCAGAGGATTTTTCTTTGCAAGTTTCACGGCAAGGAAAAGGGCTTGAGCATCAGTGGCAATTTGCAATAGGTGATAAGCACTGAGTTTTTGTGTTCATGCTTGATTAACGTGCTGAGATGATTATGTGGTCCGACTATAAAAGATACGGAATGAAATTGAACAGAATTGGATGAAAGTTGATGGTTGTTTTTAGACTTTTCTGTTCGGGTCTGCTTTAGCTGGAATAAACGCAGATACTATTTATGATTGGCGGGCAGAAGCGGGTAGCGCCTTGATGAATGCGGGCTTTAGCAACTTCAAAGCCCTGGATAACCACGGAGGCGACCCGGTGCGGTGGGATATTAATCAGTTAATAAGTGAGCAGCAAACTTTGCGGCCTATCCATGAAGGTTATCTTAAGGATAGATTTTTATTTGGGTTGATGTCCGAATGGCAGACTAATACAAACTCTATATTAGGTGCTGGAAATAATTTTGTTACTTCTGATAAGCAGGGGCAGCCTGGTGGGATTGATGTCTTGGATTATCAGTCTCGTGTTAGATACGGATGTAGGCTTCTAGGTTATTCTGAACAGCAAGGTTGCACACCATGAAGGGCTATCCATACTGGAAAGTTGGTCTGGGGTTTATTTTGTGCCCTGGAATTGCGGGTGTTATTGCAACTTTAGTGGGAACCTATTATCAAATAATAGATCCGAAAATAAGTTGGCTTGGGGTTTTGGGTTTTTTTTTCTGGTTCTTTGCCGGTAATAGTTTTTTTTACTATCGTTATTAATATTCCACCGGCTTTTATTATATCTATGGTTTTGTTGTTTTTTCGTCCTTTTCGATCGTTGATGAGTTTGTTGTTTATTTCTATTTTTGGTGGGTTTCTGGCTTTTTTCTGGGGTCAGTATATATCTCCTGCTAATGATGGGCTTGGTTATTGGGAGGCAATTTCTGAAAATTGGTTAACCACGCCGTTTGCCAGTGCATTTGTACTTGGCGCGATTTCGTCATTGGTGATGGCGTTTTGGGTTTTGCCTAAACGGTCTGAAGTAAGCGACAGAAAACAGTGAAATAGTTGAAATTAACCCGGTCATGAATTGGTGAAAGCCAACGTAAATGGGTTTTATTAAATATTAAGACGATAGATCGATCATTTTCTTAACACCCTGTCCACTTGGAGCGGGTGAGCGAAGAGCATAACGGTGCGAGCAATCATGGTAATCAATAGCGCCATGACAGCCCTTGATGGCTTATGGGTCTTGCCTAAGTACCCTAGAGGCGAATAAGTTGATTCATCTTGGAAGAAGGGCTTAGGTTCGTTTTGCGTATAAGTTTTTGATGTATAGCCAATCAGGGGGGCGAAGCATGAGTCCGTACCCACGCTTGCGGGTATTTTTGGGTTTCTTGTTGTGTCCCATGCTGGCGGGTCTGTTTATTGGGGTGTGGCTGGCGCTCTCGGGGGCCCAGTCCGGGGATCAGGCTTGGGTGGTGCTGGTAGGCAGTATGGCAGGTGGTTTGTTGGCCGCTCTTAATGCACTTGCTTTTTATGGCGCCCCAGCGCTGTTACTGGCCTTGATCTATAGCGTGGTGAAACCTACCAGAACATGGCTTAACGTTTTATTAATTGCGCTTCTAGGAGCATTGACCGCCTTACTGTGGAACATGTTTGTATTTCCAGGCCTGAAGGATTGGGCGAGTGCGTTACTGGGAGGCGGCACCTCATTGTTAATGGCCATATGGGCCTTGCCTAAGCAGGCCCCAAATTCGTACCGGAAAGATAAGGTCCCGGAAAAGTAACGGAGCCTGAATAAATAGGTGATCTAGCCTGTGGGTGTGTTGAGCTTATTTCTTGGACGCCTTAACTAAGCCAAAAGGCAAGAGAGGGTAAGCCCAAAGTTGAACGGCTCAGTTTGATCAGGTGAGTGCCGGGGCTTGTCTGGACACAAAATTCAAGGATTAGCGCTAGGTATTTCGTTACCTAAGGTATGGATTGTGCCTGTTCGAGGCAGTACCGTGCGCCATGTTCTGAGAGCGCCAATAGGCTTAAGGGGTTGTTAACCTCGGTTGAATCGCAGTTCCAATTATGTTGCACTAGGCTTGGAGCCGCATTGTTGTCGTACTGTCTGGCGGCAGCGCTTGGCCTTGTGTTTTGAACGAGATTTTCTGGTAGTGGTGGCGATGAAGAAGAGTAGGCAGAACCTGGTAAATAATCGGATTGATGCGGGATATATAGTAAGAGACTTCAGCTTTAGGTCTGGTTCGCGGATCAGGAACCTGGTCTCAGCGGCTTTGGCTCTTGTGTTGGGCGGGGCCATGCTGGGAGTAGCGCAGGGGGAACCGGTACAGCCTGAGCAGCTTCGTTTTCCTAGTCTGGATAAGTGGAAGGGCGATCAGGCTTTAACGCTGGACGGATACCTGTTCAAGCCCGCAGGCGCTGCGCCTTTCCCTGCTGTTGTCATGTTTCATGGCTGCGCCGGTGCATTATCCGTCAAGACTGGGCGCATTACCTCGCGATTTACCAATATGGCGCACTTGCTCAACGAGATGGGCTATGCGGTGTTGATTGTGGACAGCTTTAATCCACGTGGCGTGTCACAAATATGCACGACACCTCTTGCGGACCGGGATATTAAGAACAGACACCGGATCAGGGATGCCTATGGGGCCTTGCAGTACTTAAATTCGCGCCCTGACATTGTGACTGACAAGATCGGTGCCATCGGGTTTTCGCACGGGGGTAGCGGTGCGTTGTCGGCAATGGACGCGACAAGCGAAGCGTATAAGCGCTCGGGACAGCAATTTGCAGCGGCGGTGGCCCTATACCCAGGCTGCGGCTGGCAGTCGCGCAAGCGCCCCGAGTTTTCTGCGTATGGCCCTTTGTTGATTTTGGCTGGCGAGAAAGACGACTGGACGCCGGTAGCGCCGTGCAGAGATTTGACGACTCGTAGCCAGCAGCGCAACGAGCCTGTTGAACTGATTGTGTATGAAGGCGCCTATCATGCCTTTGACAGCGAAAATGAAGTCTACGTCCGTAAGAATGTACCTAACGGTGTTAATGGTCAGGCAGGAGTGCATGTGGGAGCCAATCCCGCTGCCCGCGAAGCGGCCTATAAACGCATTCGCGAGTTCTTCCGTGAGCATTTGAGCTAAGCCGTCCAAAAGGTGGGTTCTGACGCTGGGCAGTGCATAGGCGGACCAGAACAGCAGCCCTTTTCGAGCGCTCTTTATTGGTTCAGCTCAAACGAGATATGCCCCAGGCACCCTGGCAGGCTAAGGGTTTTATCCGAATGGGGCGCATCATTGTTGAGGGCAGTGCTGATTCTGCGTAGGTTTGCCTCGTATTCTCCCATCGTGAGTGCGCTACCCCTGTTTGTGTGTGATGAGCGAGGGATAGCGGTCACGGATATGTTATTGGGAAGGGCAGTGCTTGGGTTCGGTCAGCGGGATGGATCGTTGGGGCAGTCCTGGGCAAATTCAATAATGAATTGCACGCTGACGTTTCCATTCCATTCGTTCTGGTCCAAGCGATAAGCGGCTTCGATATGCTCGGACAGCAAGGTATCGCGATTGAACCAAATGGCATCGAAGTATTCGCCGTTACGCTCCAGACTCAATTTCAGATGCTTGTTTTTCAGTAAGCGCTGCTGGCGCACAAAGAATCGGTCATGGAATACTGGTGCTGGAAAACCTGCGCCCCAGACTTGTTTTTGTAGCATGCCGGCCACCGTAATATTGATGTGCTCGGGCTCCAGCGAACCGTCCGTTTCGATGACAGGATCAAACTGGAAGCGGCCTGTCAGTTCCTGCACGGCTTCTTCAAAAGCTTGCACAAACACATCGTAATTATCTTCTTCGATTGTCAGGCCAGCTGCCATGGCGTGGCCACCAAACTTCAGAATCAGGCCGGGGTAGCGTTTGGAGACCAGATCCAGCGCATCGCGCAGGTGGACGTCGGGGATGGAGCGGCCCGAACCTTTGATCTCGCCTTCGTCACCTTGTGCAAACGCCAGGGTAGGACGCCAGTACTTTTCTTTCAAACGCGAGGCGACCAGGCCAACCACGCCCTGGTGCCATTCGGGGTGGAACACGCACACAGTGGCGCTGGTGTCCGGTTCGGCCAGTTCGGCTGCGCGCAGGGCCTCTTCGCGCATGGATTGCTCAATCGAGCGGCGATCCTGGTTCATGTCCTCCAGTTCGCGAGCCAAATTAGCGGCCTCGTCTTCGTCATCCGTGATCAGGCAGCGTATGCCCAAGGCCATATCGGCCAGTCGACCGGCGGCGTTGATGCGTGGCCCCAGGGCAAAACCCAGATCAAAGGCGCTGGCCTGCCGCGGGTCACGGCCAGCAACCTGGAACAGGGCGCGCAGCCCAGCCTGCATCTGGCCCTTGCGCATGCGCTCCAGCCCTTGGGTGACGATCAGGCGGTTATTGGCATCCAGGCTGACTACGTCGGCCACGGTCCCCAGGGCGACCAGATCGGCCAGTTCGTTCAGGCGTGGGCCTGCATTGGCCTCATATACCCCGCGCTGACGCAGCTCGGCACGCAAAGCCAGCATCAGGTAAAAAATAACGCCCACACCGGCCAGGTTCTTGGAGGGGAACTCACAGCCGGGCTGATTGGGGTTCACAATCGCCAGGGCATTGGGCAACTCATCGCCGGGCAGGTGGTGGTCTGTGACCAGAACTTTCATGCCCGCCATATGAGCGGCTTCCACACCATCAATACTGGCAATGCCGTTATCCACGGTAATCAGCAGATCCGGTTTGCCCGAGGGATGTTGCTCAGCCAGTTCGACCACGGCGGGTGACAGGCCATAGCCGGTTTCAAAACGGTTTGGAACCAGAAAGTCCACGACTGCGCCCATGCTGCGCAGCGCGCGCAGGCCGACTGCACAGGCGGTAGCGCCGTCACAGTCGTAGTCGGCAATGATCAGCATGCGGTCCCGGCGGGCAATGGCATCGGCCAGCAAGACGGCGGCTTCACGAGCCTGGGTCAGCATATTGGGCGGAATCATGTTGCGCCAGGCCGGATCGATCTGGGCGGCATCGGTTACACCCCGGGAGGCCAGCAGACGGGCCATTAAATCGTGAATCCCGGCCTGTTTCAGGGCGTGGCTGGCGGCTTCTTGAGCGGGACGGTTTTTCAGGATAGGGGTGACCACCACTGACTCCAGTTAGAGGTTTGTTTGAACAGGGACAGGGGCCAGATGCGGCGCGAGGCGGGACCGACGTGAGCATAGCGGTCCAGTCCGGTCAGCACCAGTTCTGGCATGGGCCCTGCGGCCAGGGGGGCGAGCACGGTACGATCCAGCTCGGCCAGTTGTTGCAGCCAAAGCCCCCAGTCTTGACGTATCAGGCTGTCTTGCAAGTCATCAATAATGCGCAGTTCGGCGGGCTCGGGGCCTAATTGCTGACAGGACGCTCCGCCAAACAGCCACAAGCTGTTCACATTGGGCAGACCCGCCTGTTCGCGCTCCTGATTGTCCGGCAGGGAAAAGGCCAGCATTTGAAATTCATTGATAAGACGACGCCAGGGGCGGGTTTGCACATCCTGTGTCCACCAATTATTCAAATTGCTTTGGCTGACCAGTTCTGTGGAGGCCGCTTGCACCGTAAAATCAGCCGGTGGAGTGACACGCCACAAGGCCGGGCTGATGTACTCGAATTGAAAGCCGGTGTCGTCCAGATAAGGGCGAATGGCCTCCAGCAAGGCGCGGCTATAGGACTCAGTCAAGGCCAGTTGCTCGCTGGGTATCAGCATGGCGCCCTCGCGAGAGGGGGCAATGTGCACCAGCTCTGCCAGCCAGACAGCTTCTTCAGGTGTCACCGAGTGGATTTGTTTCAACTGGCGTAGCCGCAAAGGGGCCAGACCTGCGCTAAGATGCTGGGCTTGGTGCGCCGTAAAGCCGTGGGCGTGCAAAAGCCAGGCTTGTGCTGGCGTGCACAGGTCCTCGGACGGGTCGCGTACCGACAGCGTGCCTTTGCCCTGAGTCAGTAACTGAACCAGTGAAGGGGCCGTCTGGGGCAAGTGTTTGATGAGTTCGCGCGCGATGGCCGGTTCCGGCAGCGCACCGTTGATTACGATCTGCATGACAGCGATTGTAGTGTTTTCTTTGAGGCGATAGCAGCTCGCATGGGATACGAATTTTGGATTGGAGCGCGGTATGCCGGCCTGGCCAAGGGCCGCAAACGGCGTGGGGGACGAAAAGACCGTTTTGTCTCCTTTATTGCGGGCAGCTCGATGGCGGGGATTGCCCTGGGGGTAGCCGCGCTGATTGTCGTGCTGTCTGTCATGAACGGTTTTCAGACCCAGGTGCGTGATCGCATGCTGTCGGTCTTGCCGCATATTGAGTTGATTGTGCGCAATGCCGATCATCAGCAAGTCCTGAATGAATGGAAGTCGCTGGCCCAAAAAGCCCAGACCAATCCGGCGGTGGTGGGCTCGGCCCCCTATGTGGCCGGGCAGGGCATGCTGGTGCGCAGTAATCAATTGATGGGCGTGCAGGTACGTGGCATTGAGCCTGATCAGGAAAGCAAGGTGTCCGAGCTGGCCCAGCAAATGGTCATGGGCCGACTGGAAAATCTGCAGCCAGGCACTTTCGGGATTGTGCTGGGCGAGCAGTTGGCCAATCAGTTACGTGTCAGTACGGGCGATACGATCATGCTGATGGCCCCGCAAGGCTCGATCTCGCCAGCCGGCTTTTCGCCACGCATGCGCCAGTTCACGGTAACCGGCGTGTTTTCCTCCGGCTATTACGAATACGATGCCAGCCTGGCTTTTGTGAACGTGGATGATGCTTCCAAGATTTTCCGCGACAGTGGCAATAGTGGTGTGCGTCTGCGTATTAAAGATATGCAGCAGGCCCCCATGGTGGCTCAGGAGTTGGCCAGCAAAATGCCGCGCAACGTGCTGGTGTCGGACTGGACAGCTAATAACCGTACCTGGTTTGCCGCTGTGCAAACCGAAAAACGCATGATGTTTCTGATTCTGGCCTTGATTGTGGCCGTGGCGGCTTTCAACCTGCTGTCTTCCTTGGTGATGGCCGTGAAAGACAAGCAGTCGGATATTGCGATTCTGCGCACTATTGGTGCCACCCCCAGCGAGATTGCCCGTATTTTCCTGGTGCAAGGTGCTTTGATTGGCGTTGTGGGTACCTTGCTGGGCGTCGGTTTGGGTACCTTGATTGCCTACAATATCGACGTGATCGTGCCCTTTATTGAAAACCTGATGGGTCGTAAATTCCTGCCTCAGCAGATTTACTTCATCAGCGAATTGCCTTCCAATCCGCAGGTCTATGACATTGTGCTGATTGCTATCGTCTCGCTGGTTTTGTCCTTCCTGGCCACGCTGTACCCAAGCTGGCGTGCTTCCAAGCTTCAACCTGCACAGGTGCTGCGTCATGACTGATCTTATCGCTCCAACCGTGCTGCGCGCGCGCGATGTCAGCGTCCACTACGAGGAAGGTGGCAACAGCATTCAAGTGCTTTCCGGGGTGAATCTGGAAGTGTGTCGTGGCGAGATGGTGGCTATTATCGGCGCTTCCGGCTCGGGTAAAAGTACCTTGCTGCACGCTTTGGGCCTGCTGGACAAGCCTGATACAGGCAGCATCGAGGTTAACGGCACCCAGACAGAGAGTCTGAATGAAAGCGAACGCAGTCAGCTGCGCAACAAGGTGCTGGGCTTTGTGTACCAGTTCCACCATTTGCTGCCTGAGTTTGATGCGCTGGACAATGTGGCCATGCCCTTGATCGTGCGTTGCATGAAGCGCCCAGAGGCGCGCGAGCAGGCTCAGCAGGTTCTGGAACAAGTGGGTTTGTCCCAGCGCGTGCATCACTATCCGGGTCAGTTGTCCGGGGGCGAGCGTCAGCGAGTGGCCTTGGCGCGTGCTTTGGTCACACGACCTGCCTGCGTCCTGGCGGACGAGCCTACGGGTAATCTGGACCGCTATACCGCTGAAGGCATGTTTGAACTGTTAAGCCGGGTCAATGAAGAGTTCGGCACGGCTTTTGTCATCGTGACCCATGACCAGGCCCTGGCCTCCCTGGCCCATCGTCAGCTGGTCATGGACAAGGGCTATCTGACCCAGGAAATCAGGGCCGAGCGCCGGGTCTAATACCTGGCAGGGGCGTGGGGCTGTCATACCGCGTCCTTCCCTTTGAGGGGCTGAGGTTTGTGGGGAGTCTCGTTATGCTTATCGATACGCATTGTCATCTGGATGCTCCCGAATTTGCTCAAGACCGAGAGCAGGTGATTGAGCGTGCCCGCGTGGCGGGTGTACGTTCGATTGTGGTGCCGTCCGTAGGTGTATTTGACTTTCAAGCTGCCCGTGAGACCGCGATGGCAGCAACCGGAGGCGTGTATGCGCTGGGGATTCACCCCCTGTTTACTCCTGAAGCGGGGGCAGTAGATCTGGAAGCCCTGGAGCAGGAAATCCAGCTGCGTCTGGACGACCCGCGTTTTGTCGCCTTGGGTGAAATCGGTCTGGATTACTTTGTGCCAGAGCTGAAAACCGAAGAGGCTAGTCGTCATCAGGAATGGCTGTATGAAGCTCAATTGGCCATGGCGCAACGCTATGGCTTGCCTGTACTCCTGCATGTGCGTCGCTCTCAAGACCGGGTGCTGAAATATCTGCGGCAATTTCCGGGAGTAGGCGGAATCGCCCATGCTTTTAACGGTAGTGAGCAGCAGGCGCAGATGTTCGTACGCCAAGGCTGTGCGCTGGGTTTTGGTGGGGCCATGACCTTTGGCCGAGCCAAGCAGATTCGCCGTCTGGCGCAGGATATGAGTCTTGATGATATTGTGCTGGAAACCGATGCGCCGGATTTGGCGCCGTCCTGGCTGGTGGAGCCGGGGACTCCCTTGGCATCGGTTCGCAATGAGCCGGCTGAGGTGAAAGGAGTCGCGGAGAGTCTTGCAGAGCTGCGGGGGACGGGCGTGGCTGATGTCATTCGCCAGACCGGGGCCACGGTACGACGAGTCTTGCCAAGGCTGGATGCGTTTTTGTCTAGCCAGGGGTATTAGGCTGGGGGCAGGCTTTTTGATGTTGCCAGAACTGCTTTTTCACTGGGCTTTCACTCCTGGTTTATCTGTCAGGTAAGAGGCGCGTTTTGCCTATCGGTACAAGCCGATATGAGCAAAGTGTCCTTGTTTCGACCCTTTGAGGCACGCCTGAACTCTACGCTATAGATTTGCGTGGAGATCACGATGGCAGGGCAGAGCCCATGACAGGGCGTGCGTGTTTAGCCGCTTTTGTGGCCGCAGCCACATTCACCCATTTCCTGAAGCCTTCGTATCTGGCCTTGCCTGTTTGGCCGTGGCTGGGTGCTGTGGTTGTGAGCATCTTGCTGGCGCAGCGTTTTTCTTTTGCTTATGTTCTGGTCTTTGCCTGCTTGGGAGCCAGCTACAGCATTTGGCATATACAGGGCCGGCTGGCTCAATCCGTCCCGGTCACTGACATCAATAAAGTCAGTCGGGTAGAGCTGGAAATCCGGTCCTTGGTACAGGCAGGGCCGAATTACAGACAGTTTCAGGCACGAGTCTTGAGCTCCCAGCCCCCCGGTTTGCCCGAGCAGATTCTGGTTCGCTGGAATGCGGCTCAAGGCCATCGCTCCTTGTACCGTGAGCCGTCTGTACAAAGCTTCCCCGAGCTGATGCCCGGTCAGCGCTGGCGCATGTCTTTATTGATGCGTCCACCTCAAGGAGCCCGTAACCCTCATGGCTTTGACGCAGAACGTCATGCCATGACTCAAGGCTGGCGGGCTGTGGGCAGTGTGCGGGGTCAGCCACAACGATTGGACTTCGATCCGGCGCAGTCCTGGTTCACATGGACGGAGCGTCTACGCCATCATTTGCGCAACGTCCTGATGCCCTACGTACAAGAACAACGCTGGGGCGGGGTGATGCTGGCTTTGTCTTTGGGAGATCAGGCCAGTATCGCCGCAGCGGATTGGCTGATCTTCAATCGCAGTGGCCTGACGCACCTGGTCTCCATCAGCGGCACGCACGTTACGTTCCTGGCCGTGTTGTTGGCTGCCTTAGTGTCCTGGTGTTGGCGACGTGTTCGTTGGGGGCGCTGGGTATTGGCCGAACAAGTTCCTGCTCAGGTTGCTGCGACCTGGATAGGTATTGCCGGGGCGGGTGCTTACTGCGTCATCGCAGGCTGGGGTGTTCCTGCCCAGCGTACTTTTTTGATGTTGCTGGTGCTGGGTGTCTGCCGTATTCGGGGTTTACATTTGGGAGCCAGCCGGACTTTACTGATTGCAGCTCTGTTTGTGGTTTTGCATGATCCATGGGCGGGGCTGACCACCGGCTTTTATCTGTCTTTCGCCGCTGTTTCGGTCTTGTTCGCGTTTGGCGCTTTGATGGGGCAGGTGCCGCAGCCAGGCACCCGGTGGCAGCGCTGGGGGCGGCGGATCTGGTTTGCGACTCAGTTGCAGGTGCTGATTACCTTGGCCTTGTTGCCCGCACTGGCCCCCTTGTTCCATGAAATATCCTTGGCCTCCTTGCCCGCGAATGCGTATGCCATCACCTTGATCGGCTCAGTTGTGACGCCGCTGGTGCTGCTCTTGTTGATTTTGGCGGCGCTACAGGCTCCGCCAAGCTGGTGCGAGTCTGTCGCCAATCTTGCTCATGCTGTATTGGATTTCACCATGCAGCCTACGATCTGGCTGGCGGAGCGTAGCCTTGCCAGTGTGCCAGTGCCTGCCCAGCACTGGGCTTGGACAGTTCTGGCTTTGCTGGGGGTACTGCTATTACTTTTGCCCAAAGGCTTTGTGTCCCGCTTGAGCGGCCTGTCTCTGTTGGTGCCCGCCTTGGCTTTGCGACCTTCTTTATTGCAGGAAGGGGACTGGGACTTGTTTGCCCTGGATATAGGCCAGGGCAGTGCGGTGGTGCTGCGTACACGCAGTCAGGTGTTGCTGTTTGACGTGGGAAACCGCTACGGCCCTGATTCCGATGAAGGCAAACGCAGCATTGCCCCCTGGTTGAAAGCCAAGGGAATAGGGCGGATCGATACCTTGGTGTTGTCTCATGCCGATATGGACCATGTGGGCGGGACGCGCAGCGTATTGCAGGCGGTGCCGGTTAGCCGCTCCTATAGCAGCTTTGATCTGGACGCGCATCTGAATCGGGAGGAGCGTTTGCTGGCCGTGCCTGCTGGCTCCACTGTTCGCCCGGAGCAGGCCCTGCGCTGTGAGCAGGATGTGCACTGGGAGGTAGACGGCGTACGTTTCCGGTTCTGGTGGCCCCCTGCGGATGAAGCCAGATTCAAGGCCGCCTATGGCAGTGAGGAAGATAAGAATGCCATCAGCTGTGTGCTGGAAATTCGAGGTGCCCGACACAGCGCCTTGCTTTTGGGCGATGCCGGTGTGGCGCAGGAGCAAGCCATTGTGGCGGCGGGCTTGGGGCCTGTTGATGTCGTTGTAGTCGGGCATCACGGTTCCCGGACCTCCTCGGGGGCGCATTTTGTGAAACACATGCAAGCGGGGTTGGCGATTGCTCAACTAGGATGGTGGAATCGCTTTGGGCATCCACATGCGCAGGTGCAAACGCGTTGGGAACGCTCCGGCGCTTTATTCCTGCGTACCGATCATTGGGGCGCTTTGACTGTGGAGTCGCGTCCTTCGGCCCTGTATTACTTTGGCGAGCGTGATCGTCACGCCCGCTACTGGCAGTCCCCAGCACCGCCCTGACGGCAGGACAGAAACGGCATAGTAAAGCCCTCGGGCTGGGCTACAATAGTCCTTTATCTGTCAAATTCTGGTCTGAGCGTTCATGACAACTGATCTTCAGGAGCCGCGCCTTAATTGGGTTATGTGTGCCAGTGCCTCCGGTACGCACCGCATGGCGTACTGGGAGTGGGGCGATCCCGGTAACGATCAGGTCTTGATGTGCGTGCATGGTTTGACGCGTACTGGCCGGGATTTTGATCAACTGGCTCAGCGCCTGTCCAAACGTTACCGTGTGGTAGCCCCCGATGTTGTGGGACGTGGCCGCTCTGATTGGCTGATTGATCCTGCCGCTTACGCTATTCCTCAATACGTTGCCGACATGTTGGTGTTGATTGCCCGATTGCAGCCGGCACGGCTGGATTGGGTGGGCACGTCCATGGGCGGTTTGATTGCCTTGGGTTTGCAAGGCGCGCAAGCCATGTCAGCCTTGCTGCGTCCGGCTCGCCCCGGACCAGGTCTGGGTGTCGAGCCCTTGCAACTGCCTTTGGGTCGAGTCGTTCTGAACGATGTAGGCCCGGCGCTGGATATGACAGGGCTGCAACGCATCAGTGAGTACGTTGGGCAGTCCGTGCTGTTTGATACCTTCGAACAGGCGGTGGAGTATGTACGTTCCGTCTCGGCTTCCTTCGGGGAGCATTCCGCTGAAGAGTGGGCCGATATGTCCCGCCACGTCTTTGTGGAACATGAAGGCAAATGGCGTCGCCATTACGATTTGCGCTTGTCGCAAGCCTTTGCTCAGCAAGCGGATGTGGACTTGCAAGCGGCACAGGCCTTGTTGTGGGGCGCCTATGAGGGTTTGCCGGATAAGGTGCTGATCGTGCGCGGTCAAGAGTCCGATCTCTTGAAGCCAGAAGCGGCCCAGGAAATGTTGCAACGCAATCCTAATTCGCAACTGGTGACTATTCCCAATGTGGGACATGCGCCCATGCTGCGCAATGCCGAGCAAATCGACCACATCGACTACTTTCTAGCTGGATAGCCCCTTATGAGTGTTCAGGCCCGCTTGCCCGTTGATTTGCATTGCCATTCCATTTATTCAGATGGTGTGCTCAGCCCCGCGGAACTCGCCGCGCGTGCGCATGCTAACGGTGTGAAACTGTGGGCCCTGACGGATCATGACGAAATCGGTGGCTTGAAATTGGCCCGGCAATACGCCGAGGATCTGGGCATACGCTTTGTGGACGGGGTAGAAATCTCCGTCACTTGGGCGAACAAGACTATCCACATTGTTGGCTTGGGCGTGGACCCGGACCATCCTGCCCTGCAGCAGGCGCTGCATGATGTGCGTGCTGGCCGCGAGCAACGCGCCCGTCAAATGGGTGACCGCTTGGAAAAACTGGGTTTTCCCAATGCCTATGAAGGTGCAGTCCCATTTGCGGCCAATCCGGAACTGATCAGCCGCACGCACTTTGCGCGGTTTCTGGTACAGCAAGGTTACTGCGTTGATATGAATGAGGCCTTTCGCCGCTACTTGGCGGATGGCAAGCCTGCTGCCGTGGAAACCGTCTGGGCCAGCCTGGAAGAAGCGGTGGGCTGGATACGTGAATCGGGCGGCAAGGCCATTATTGCCCACCCCGGACGTTACGAATTGGACGGCACCCGCAGCCATGCTTTGTATACCCAGTTTCTGGAATTGGGTGGTGTGGGGATTGAAGTGCTGACGGGCAGTCACACTCCGCAGGAATACAGCGTGTATACCCAGGTAGCACGCAGCTATGGTTTTGAAGTGTCCTGTGGTTCGGATTTTCATGGTCCCAGCGAAGGGCGTGTTGATTTAGGCGGTTTGCCGCCTTTGCCCTCGGGATTGAAACCCGTTTGGCAGGAGTGGCTCTAGCAGGAGCCTTGAAAACGATGAATAAAGCCTTTGTGAAAGAGTCCGATCAGGACGATGACGACGATCTGGACGCCCCGGCCAGTGCGCTACCCAGTGGGACCAAGAATTACATGACGGTCCTGGGGTATCGCCGTTTGCGTGGCGAACTGAGCCATTTGATGAACAAGGAGCGTCCCGAGGTGGTGCAGATCGTCTCCTGGGCGGCATCCAATGGTGATCGCTCCGAGAACGGCGATTATCTGTACGGTAAAAAACGCCTGCGGGAAATCGACCGCCGTATCCGCTTCCTGACCAAGCGTCTGGAAATTGCTGAAGTGGTCGATCCCGGCTTGCAGCCCAATCCCGATCAGGTGTTCTTTGGTGCAACCGTTGTTTATAGCGACAGCCAGGGTGAAGAGTTCACCATCACCATTGTGGGCGTGGACGAGGCCGAACCCTTGCAAGGCCGTATCAGCTGGATTTCGCCGGTGGCCCGGGCCCTGATCAAGGCGCGTGAAGGCGACACCGTGGTGCTGCGTACCCCCGCCGGCAAAGAAGAGTTGGATATTCTGGAAGTGTCCTATCCCGAGCCCGCGCCAGCTCCTGATCTGGATGGAGACAGCCCGATTTGAACGCCGTACCGGGTCCGTATTGGAGATTACGGGGCGCGAATCGCTCCGGCCCCTCAAGACGTCTTGTCGAGCTTGCCGGGTTTGCTGTGTCTCCAGCCCCGCTTGTTGCGGCCCCGTTGTTTGAACTGAATTTTCCCTTTTTGTGCACGCCATTTACCGATGTGACCTCTTGTGTCGCTTCCGGTTAAAATGGCGTGTTTTCTATTTCTCCCACCTTTTTTGCCCCTCCCGTATCGTGAGCCAAATCCTGTACTTTCCCGGTTCGTCCGTGCTCTCCGCATTTCGTCGTGAGCGTTTGCTAGAGCGTGTCGAGCAGCGTCAACTGCCTGTTGCCGACATTCTTGCCTTGCACGAATACTATGTCTGGACTGAAGAGTCCGGCCTGGATGCCAGTGCGCGTCAGCACCTCAGCGACTTGCTGGACGATGGTCTGCCTGCGCTGGACCCTCAGCCGCCTAAAGGCGCCTTGGTTCTGCGTGTCATTCCTCGTTTGGGTACCGTGTCGCCCTGGGCCAGTAAAGCGACTGACATCGCTCATAACTGTGGCTTGCAAGCGGTACGTCGTATCGAGCGTGGCGTGCGTTACATCATCACCCCCAAGCGTGGCTTGCTGGGTGCCAAGGAACTGGATCAGGCTCAGCTGGAGCAACTGGCTGCCTTGCTGCACGACCGCATGACCGAAACTGTTGTTGGTTTGGAGTTTGACGGTCAGGCGCTGTTCACCCAACTGGAAGGCAAGCCCATCCAGACCGTGGATGTTCTGGGCGGTGGCGTGGCGACCTTGAAGCAGGCCAACGAGGAAATGGGTCTGGCGCTGTCCGAGGACGAAATTGAATACCTGATGGATGCCTTCACGCGTCTGGGTCGTAACCCGCACGATGTGGAATTGATGATGTTCGCGCAAGCCAATAGCGAACACTGTCGTCACAAGATTTTTAACGCACAGTGGGTAATTGACGGTCAAAACCAGGGCAAGACCTTGTTTGGCATGATTCGCGAAACCCACGCGGCTCAACCTGAAAACACTGTGGTGGCTTATGCGGATAACGCCGCCATCATGACGGGCGGCCCCGCTACTCTGTTCCATGCCGGTATTGATGATCAGGCCAACGAGCCTGTGTATCAGCGCCACGAAGCACTGGTTCACACCTTGATGAAGGTGGAAACTCATAACCACCCAACTGCAATTGCTCCTTTCCCCGGTGCATCTACCGGTGCCGGTGGCGAGATTCGCGACGAAGGTGCAACAGGCCGTGGTTCCAAGCCCAAAGCAGGTTTGACCGGTTTTACCGTGTCCAATCTGTGCTTCCCTGAGCAAATGGAGCCTTGGGAAAAAGACTCCCACGGTATTCCTGACCGTATCGCCAGCCCCCTGGACATCATGATTGAAGGCCCGATTGGTGGTGCTGCCTTCAATAACGAATTTGGTCGTCCTAATCTGCTGGGTTACTTCCGTACCTTTGAACAAACGGCTGGCGATCAGCGCTGGGGCTACCACAAGCCCATCATGATTGCCGGTGGTCTGGGTTCGATTGACGATCGCCTGACTCACAAAGATCCTCTGCCAGTGGGCGCCTTGCTGATTCAGCTGGGCGGTCCCGGCATGCGTATTGGTATGGGTGGTGGTGCTGCGTCCAGTATGGGCGTGGGGGCCAACCGCGCCGAACTGGACTTTGACTCCGTGCAGCGTGGTAACCCGGAGATGGAACGCCGTGCCCAGGAAGTGATCGATCGCTGCTGGCAACAGGGCGAGAATAACCCCATTATTGCCATCCACGACGTGGGGGCGGGTGGTCTGTCCAACGCATTCCCTGAGTTGGTGAACGATGCCGAGCGTGGCGCTATTTTTGAACTGACTCGCGTTCCTCTGGAAGAGTCGGGTCTGTCACCTGCTGAAATCTGGTCCAACGAATCCCAGGAGCGTTACGTCCTGGCCATTCTGCCCAAGGATCTGCCGCGTTTTGAGCGCATTGCTCAGCGCGAGCGCTGCCCCTTTGCCGTCGTGGGTGTGGCGACTGAAGAGCGCCAATTGCGCGTGACTTTCGGCGAAGGCCTGCCTGGCGTGGACGAAGTGCACACCCCCAAGAGCATCGAGGAACGTCCTGTTGACGTGCCTATGGATGTGATTCTGGGTAAAGCCCCACGCATGGAACGCGACGTCAAGCGTCTGGACGGCGTGGCCGAACCGCTGGACCTGACCGTTATTCCTTTGACCGAAGCCATGCATCGGGTGCTGCGTCACCCCACCGTGGCCAACAAGACTTTCCTGATCAGCATTGGTGACCGTAGCGTGGGTGGCCTGTGCAGTCGCGATCAGATGGTTGGCCCATGGCAAGTGCCTGTGGCCGACTGCGCCGTGACCCTGGCTGACTTTGAAGGCGTACGTGGCGAAGCCATGTCCATGGGCGAGCGTAGCCCTAGCGCCATGATCGACGCTGCTGCCTCCGGCCGTATGGCTGTGGCTGAAGCCCTGACCAACCTGGTCGCCAGCGATGTGCGTGACCTGAAAGACGTCAAATTGTCCGCCAACTGGATGGCCGCTTGCGGCGTGGATGGCCAGGACGCTGCCTTGTTCGACACGGTTCAGGCTGTCAGCCAGTGGTGCCAGAGCCTGGGCCTGTCCATTCCTGTGGGCAAGGACTCCCTGTCCATGCGTACCAGCTGGGAGCAGGACGGTGAGTCCCGTCAGGTGATTTCGCCAGTTTCCCTGGTGGTGACCGCTTTTGCTCAAGTGGCGGATGTGCGCCGCACGCTGACCCCCCAACTGCAAACCAATGTGGGCGATACCGCTTTGGTCTTGATCGATCTGGGACAGGGCAAACAGCGTATGGGCGCTTCCGTATTGGCTCACGCTTTCAATCAGGTTGGCCAGTCCGTACCTGACATGCAGGACGCCGAAGCCATGCTGGCGTTTGTGAAGGTGATTCGCCAATTGGCCGACCAGGATCTGATCCTGGCCTACCACGACCGTTCCGACGGTGGTCTGGCCGCGACCGTGGCCGAGATGGCCTTTGCCGGTCACACCGGCGTGTCCGTGAATCTGGACATGCTGACGATCGACCCTCATGCTGCCGATTGGGGCGATTACAAGATTCGTGCCGAACAGGTTTCCGTGCAGCGTGATGAAATCACCTTGCGCGCCTTGTTCAACGAAGAGGCTGGTGCTGTTATCCAGGTGCCATTGGCCCAGCGTGATCAGGTCATGCAAATTCTGCGTGAGGCAGGTTTGTCGGCTCACTCCCACGTGATTGGTAGCCTGAACAAGACTGATCAGGTCGAGTTCTACCGCGATGGCGCTTGCATTTACCAGGCCCCTCGTGTGGAACTGGCGCAACAGTGGAGCGAAGTTAGCCGCCGCATCATGGAGCGCCGCGATAACCCCGCTTGCGCACAGGCCGAATTCGATCGCTGGGAAGACGTGCAAGACCCAGGCATCTCGCCGCGTGTCATGTTCAACCCGCAGGAAGATATTGCTGCTCCCTTCATCGCTACCGGCAAGCGCCCACGCGTTGCCATCTTGCGCGAACAGGGTTGCAACAGCCAGGTCGAAATGGCCTGGGCCTTTGACACGGCCGGTTTCGAAGCCGTTGACGTACACATGACCGATTTGCTGTCGGGTCGCGCATCGCTGGAAGGCATGCAGGGCATGGTGGCTGTGGGTGGTTTCAGCTACGGCGACGTTCTGGGCGCTGGTGAAGGCTGGGCCAAGACCATTCGTTTCAACAACCAGTTGTCGGATCAGTTTGCTGCTTTCTTCGGTCGCAGCGATACCTTCGGTCTGGGTATTTGTAATGGTTGCCAGATGATGGCCGCTTTGGCTCCCATGATTCCAGGTGCAGAATTCTGGCCACGCTTTACCCGTAACCAGTCGGAAAAATACGAAGCTCGTTTCTCCAGTGTGGAAATTGCCTCTTCGCCATCCTTGTTCTTCAAGGGTATGGAAGGGACCCGTCTGCCAGTAGCCGTGGCTCACGGTGAAGGCTTTGCCAACTTCCAACGTCAAGGCGATGCGTCCAAGGTCGCCGCTGCGGTTCACTTTGTGGATCATCGCGGTCAGCGCACCGAGCAGTACCCGCTGAACCCCAACGGCAGCCCTTACGGTTTGACCGGCGTAACCACGGCAGATGGCCGCTTCACCATCATGATGCCTCACCCGGAACGCGTGACGCGTAACGTCATGATGTCCTGGACGCCAGAGCAGTGGGGCGCCGCCGATCAGGGTGCTGATCAGATGGCAAATGGTGGATTTACTCCCTGGATGCGGATGTTTCGCAACGCTCGGGTCTGGATTGCGTAATTGCTTACGCGTATAATCGATTTTTGGACGGAGTTATAAAAGCATGCGTCTCATCAAGAAAGCACTGACCTTCGACGATGTGTTGTTGGTTCCCGCTTACTCCGAGGTTCTGCCTCGCGATACATCCTTGCTCACCCGCTTTACGCGGGACATCACCCTGAATATCCCGCTGGTTTCGGCTGCCATGGACACGGTAACCGAAGCGCGTCTGGCTATTGCCATGGCACAGGAAGGCGGTATCGGGATCATCCACAAGAACCTGACGGCGGATGCTCAAGCACGTGAAGTTGCACGTGTGAAGCGTCACGAGTTCGGTATCGTGATTGATCCGGTTACCGTGACGCCCACCATGAAGGTGCGCGATGCCATCAACCTGCAGCGTCAGCACGGTATTTCCGGTTTGCCTGTGGTTGAGGCCGGCAAGCTGGTGGGTATTGTTACCAACCGCGATCTGCGCTTTGAAGACCGCCTGGATTTGCCTTTGCGTGATGTCATGACGCCTCAAGAGCGTCTGATCACTATGCACGAAGGCGCCACGCTGGACGAAGCTCAGGCCCTGATGCACCGCCACCGTCTGGAGCGCGTGCTGATCGTTAACGATCAGTTCCAGCTGCGTGGTCTGGCAACGGTTAAGGATATTGTCAAAAACACCGAGCACCCTCTGGCCAGCAAAGACAGCCACGGTCAGTTGCGCGTTGGCGCTGCGGTCGGTGTGGGTGACGGTACCGAAGAACGTGTCGAGAAACTGGCCGCAGCCGGTGTGGACGTGGTGGTGGTGGACACTGCCCACGGTCACTCCCGTGGTGTTATCGAGCGCGTTCGCTGGGTCAAGAAAAATTTCCCTCGCATTCAGGTTATTGGTGGCAACATTGCTACCGCTGATGCCGCTCGCGCTCTGGTCGAGGCCGGTGCAGATTGTGTCAAGGTCGGTATTGGCCCTGGCTCTATTTGTACGACTCGTATCGTAGCCGGTGTGGGTGTACCTCAAATTACAGCGATCGCTGACGTTGCCAAGGCATTGGAAGGTACAGGCGTACCTCTGATCGCTGACGGTGGTATCCGCTTCTCCGGCGACGTGTCCAAGGCTTTGGCCGCTGGCGCTTCCGCTTGCATGATGGGCGGTATGTTTGCTGGTACCGAAGAATCTCCTGGTGAAGTGGTGCTGTTCCAGGGCCGTTCGTACAAGTCCTACCGCGGTATGGGTAGCTTGGGCGCCATGGTCGATGGTTCGGCTGATCGCTACTTCCAGGATCCTTCGAACAACGCGGACAAGCTGGTTCCAGAAGGTATTGAAGGCCGCGTGCCTTACAAGGGCAGTGTGATTGCCATTATTTACCAATTGGTTGGCGGCATCCGTGCTTCCATGGGCTACTGCGGTTGCAAATCCATCGAGGAATTGCATGCCAAGGCTGAGTTCGTGGAGATTACGGCTGCGGGTGTACGTGAGTCTCACGTACATGATGTGCAGATCACCAAGGAAGCGCCGAACTACCGCGCTGACTGATCTTAGCCAGTCTCTTGCATGCCAGAAACCGCCAGCCTTTGGGTTGGCGGTTTTTTTGTGTATCGCCTTTGTGTTGTGGGGTAGGGGGTAGTCTCAGGATAGACGCCTCTTGCGGCCTGAGTGGGGGCGTGGGGCGGATCGCTTGCCGATGCTGCGCACTGGTGCCCTTGGCGGTGTCGAGATACGGGCGCACTCTGAACTCACCCGGTGATTGGTCCCCCGGACCAATCACAAGCGTCGGGTTCAAACAGCAGAGTGCTTGCATCCCGTATCCCGACACCGCCCGCGGCAAGCAGTCTGACTCGCCCCACGCCCCCACTCAGGCCGCAAGAGGCTCAGATCGAGAAATATATAGCCCTGCCTGTATCTTGCACTTAGGATTTTTGTGGGTGTGTTGGCTGTTTGGTCAGGGCTCTACACAATCACTGCCGTCACCGTCACCGTCACCGTCACCGTCACCGTCACCGTCACCGTCACCGTCACCGTCACCGTCACCGTCACCGTCATCGTCACCGCCACCATCAAGATCACAGCAACAGCAATAGCAGTAACTACTGCTATCTCAGCCTTTGCTATTTCCACCTTGGCTGGTGCTGTGTAGCCCTTATTTCATTCAGGGAGCGACTCTTTATGAGGTGGGAGGGATGGGAATGCAGAGAACTCTAAATAATAAAAAGCGCCCCGTTTATGACGGGACGCCTTGCTTTGGATGCTGCGGGGTGCGCTTACCCTAAGAGTGCTATTCAGCTATTCAGCTATTCAGCTATTCAGCTATTCAGCTATTCAGTTCATTAGTTCGTCACTCGTTAGCTCACAAATTAGTGGCGGATAGCTGGAAAATCATTTCATATCAGGAGTTGAATATAAAACTCCCATATTTCTTATTTAGCAGGGGCTGCTTTGGTTTTGAACAGCCATTGTTGAGGCGGCCATTGAGCCAAAATCACCCCTGCCAGAGTCAGCAATCCACCGCTCACATGGTGTGCGCCCAGTTGTTCGCCCAGCAATGGGATGGCCAGCATGGCGGTCATGAAGGGCAGGATGTTCAGGAACAGGCTGCAGCGGGCCGGGCCCAAGCGTGTGATGCCTTGGATCCAGCAGTAGGGCAGCAGGACGGAGGCCAGGATACCTGCGTACAGGATCAGGGGGACTGTTTGCTCATTCAGCTGGGTTTGTTCAGCCGGTAGCCAGAAGAAGACGGGCAGCAGGGTGATCAAGGCTCCCCAGGCTTGAAGATAGGTCGATTGCCAGGCTGGCACAGTGATATGCCATTTCTTCAAAAAAACACTGTAAAAGGCGTAGCTCAATGCCGCTGTCAGCATCAGCAAGTCGCCAGAGCGGACTCCTTGGCTTAGCAGTTGCATGGGATGGCCGCCGCTAATCAACCAGACTGTTCCAAACAAGGCCAGCAGGGCGCCGGGCAGCATGCCGCGAGGGCCAGAGCCTGGCAGCAGCAGACGTGTGGTCAACAGGGTCAGTAGGGGTGTCAGTGCGGTAATCACGGCCATATTGGTGGCACTGGTGCTGGCTGCTGCCCAATAAGACAGGCATTGATAAAACGCCATACTCAGAAATCCCAGAAACAGCAGTTTGGGTAGTTGAGGACGGATCGAGTGCCAGTGTCGCCAGACAGGGCGAGCGGCAAACAGGCTCATGATGGCCAGCGCCAGCACGACTCGATAAAAACTCATGGCAGGTGCGGCGATCAGGCCGTGCGCCATTTTGGAAACAATGACATTGCCGGACCACAACAGCATGGTCACCAGCGGATAAGCATAGTTGCGCATTGGAAGCATCCATCAATAAGGAAGACGTATGCTCGCTGTAGACCGACTTGCCTGTCTTTCGCTAAACTGACTTGAATTAGCGCAAATGGGACAGATTGTGCTTGATCCTCTTATTCATATTCCGGTTGAGCTGGCCAAGATGCCTATTAGTGGTTTGGCAGCAGACTATCCGGACGGCCATCTTATTCACGAACATCAGCATGTACGTGCGCAGTTCTTGTACGCCGTGCAAGGGGTGATGGTGATTGATGCCCAGGAAGGGCGCTGGGTGGTTCCTCCTAGCCGTGGCGTTTGGCTGCAACCGGGTCGTCCTCATACGGTTCGCATGCGCGGGCAGGTCAAAATGCGCACGATCTTTGTGGATGAGGATGCTGCTCCGGGCTTGCCGGCGCGTAACTGCGTGCTGGATGTCAGCCCTTTGCTACGGGAGCTGATTCTGGAGGCCAGCCGAATTCCTTTGGTGTATGCGCAAGACAGTCGCGATGGCCGCTTGATGCGTTTATTGCTGGATGAACTGCGCGAGTTGCCTGTATTGCCGTTTCATCTGCCCTGGCCCGAAGAGCCGCGCTTGCTATTGGTGTGTCGACATCTGGAGGCTAGCCCCGATGATGATAGAGATGCAGATGCCTGGGCCAGGCAACTGGCCATGAGCGTCAAAACTTTCCACCGCCTGTTTCGTCGCCATACCGGCATCAGCTTTGGGCAATGGCGTCAATTCGCTCGCTTGTTGGGGTCTTTGGAGGGCTTGGCAGCCGGTGAGCCTATTGTGCAAGTGGCTTTACAACATGGCTATGCCAGTCAAAGCGCATATGCCGCCGTGTTCCGGCGGCATTTTGGGGTCACTCCCAGAGAGTTTTATCGCTCTAAAGACAGCGCGGGCGACGCAGTTTAGTCCGCTAGCTCCAGTAAAAGCCGGGCCAGCATGTCGGGGTGTGTCATCAACGCGCAGTGCCCACTTTCCAACTCACGGAATTCCCAGTCTTTCTGCTGACGGGCCCATTCACGTGAGGTATCAACCCCTCTGAAAGTGGGTTGTATGCAGGAGATATAGGAGCAAGGGCGGCCATTGCCGATGACGGGGTTCTGTAAGCGCAGGGAAGAGCGGTAGACGCTAAGCGGCTGTGGCGTCAGGCGGTTACCGACAAAGTGTAGATCTTCTGTGGCATGCAGGCCCAGTGCACTCAGTGGAGGAGGGGGGACGGCAGGAATGGCGCTTTTCCCAGCAGAGGCCACCATGCTGTCGACAATCTTTTCTGGCAGGGTGTCGAAGGTGCTGGTGCCGCTGGGCAGGATAAAGGCGTCCAGGTAAATCAGTTGTTGAATGCAGCGCGGCATGACGTCGGCGACGCCGCTAATGACCAGTCCTCCAAAGCTGTGGCCCACCAGAACCACGTTGGAGAGTTCCTCCCAACGTATCAAATTAGCGACATCATCTACAAAGGTGTTCAGGGTGATGTCCGCACTAAGCAAGTGGCTGCGTTCGCCCAGGCCTGTCAGTGTGGGGGTATAGACTTTATGCCCCTTGGCCCGTAGCCGGGCAGCCAGTCTGGACCAGCACCAGCCACCGTGCCAAGCACCGTGAACCAGCACAAAGGTCAGGCTGTCGGAGACTTCGTCCGTATCTTCCTGACATTCATAGGCAAAGCTGTGCGAGCGGGCACCGGAGGGGCCGGGAGCAGGGATATAGCTACCGCCGCCTTGTTGTTGTGTGGCCTGTGCAGGTCGGGATTCCTGGTGTTCATTAAGTTCGCTCGGACGAGGGGTACGACTCGAAGACATGCTGAAACTCCCAAAATGGCTGCATGTACTGTAGCTGCCTTGCCGCATGAATGCCAGTGATGCAGGACAATTTCGGCCTGGAGTATTTCTGCGACTCCCTAAGCGGCGCTACACAGCGTAAAATAGATCCTTTACCGCTTTATTATTGGCTCGATACTTTCATGCACCAGCGAATTCTGATTCTTGATTACGGCTCCCAGGTCACCCAGCTTATTGCGCGTCGCGTACGCGAAGCCGGTGCGTACTGTGAAATTCACCCCGGTGATGTCAGCGATGAATTCATCCGTTCCCAAGAAGGCCTGAAAGGGATCATTCTGTCGGGCAGCCACGCCTCGGTCTACGCCGAAGACGCTCTGCAAGTTCCTGCCGCCGCGTTTGAAGCCGGCGTACCCGTTCTGGGCATTTGCTACGGCATGCAAGCCATGGCCCGCCAACTGGGCGGCGTTACCGAAGGTTCGGACAAGCGTGAATTCGGTTACGCCGAAGTCCGCGCCCACGGCCACACCAAGCTGCTGGACGGTATTCAGGATTTCGCTACGGCAGAAGGCCACGGCATGCTCAAAGTCTGGATGAGCCACGGCGACAAAGTTACCGCCTTGCCTCCCGGCTTCAAGCTGATGGCTTCCACGCCTACATGCCCCATCGCCGGTATGGCCGATGAAGATCGCGGCTTCTACGCGGTTCAGTTCCACCCCGAAGTCACTCACACTGTCCAAGGCGGCGCCTTGTTCGAACGCTTTGTGCGCGACATTTGCGGCTGCGTGGGCGATTGGAACATGCCGGACTACGTGCAAGAGGCTATTGCCAATATCCGCGAACAAGTCGGCGACGAAGAAGTTATTCTGGCTCTGTCCGGCGGTGTGGATTCCTCCGTCGCTGCCGCTCTGATCCACCAGGCTATCGGCGACAAGCTGACCTGCGTATTCGTGGACCACGGCCTGCTGCGTCTGAACGAAGCCCAGCAAGTCATGAGCACCTTCGCGGACAATATGGGTTTGAAGATCATCCATATCGACGCTTCCGATCGCTTCCTGGGCAAACTGGCCGGTGTGACTGACCCAGAAGCCAAACGCAAGATCATCGGCCGCGAATTTGTGGAAATCTTCCAGGAAGAAGCCGCCAAACTCAGCAACGCCCGTTGGTTGGCCCAAGGCACAATCTACCCGGACGTAATCGAGTCCGCCGCCGCTAAATCCGGTAAAGCCACTGGCATCAAATCTCACCACAACGTGGGCGGCCTGCCAGACACGCTGAACCTGAAACTGCTGGAACCCCTGCGCGAACTGTTCAAAGACGAGGTGCGCAAACTGGGCGTAGCCCTGGGCTTGCCACCAGCAATGGTCTACCGTCACCCCTTCCCAGGCCCAGGCTTGGGTGTCCGTATTTTGGGTGAAATCAAGCGCGAATACGCAGATTTGCTGCGTCAAGCTGATGCCATCTTTATCGAAGAACTGCGCAATACGATTGACGAAGAAACCGGCAAGAACTGGTACGACCTGACTTCCCAGGCCTTCACCGTCTTCCTGCCAGTGAAAAGCGTAGGCGTGATGGGCGATGCCCGTACTTATGAGTACGTTGTTGCCATGCGTGCAGTACAGACAACCGACTTCATGACGGCTGACTGGGCTGAATTGCCATACTCGTTGTTGAAGCGTACTTCAGGCCGCATCATCAACGAAGTGCGCGGCATTAACCGTGTGACGTACGACGTCAGCAGCAAGCCGCCAGCGACGATTGAGTGGGAATGATTCCATGTCTGGCATGACCAGACATCTTACGGCCTGGAAAGTCAAAAAGCCCGCGCAATTGCGGGCTTTTGGTTTTACGATCAGGCAGCGTCGAGTAGTGTTCTGTATTAGTTAAGCACGGTGCTTATGTGGCTGGTATTAAGAGTGGTAAATACCCAATGTGACTGATTTACCCCCCCCCAAGATATCGGGGCGTCCTGATTTTTGGTTAGCCAGTTTTGTTTTATACCGGTAGCTGAGTTCTCAGCATCGCTCTGACGAGATGATCTTCAAGCGATTTTTGGATGACTTATTGCGCGGAGGGCTGGCCTTTTTCGAGCAATCTCAATATCAAAGAATTCTTTGAAGCTCAGCACGTTTTCTTTGCGCCCATAGCACGTGGTGTTTGCCGTCTTGAGGGACTCGGGTACTACAAGGAATATTTTTCTGATGCGCATTTCTTCGATTGCCTCAGAGGATACACGATCATCGACGGTAGCCAGGAACAGTCCGCAATTGGCGCTCTCAAGAGTAATCTGTTTCCATCGCTCTCTAAGAGTAGTCTTTGCCGATAGGACCAGCGCGTCATCAAAGGCCCGATATGGCGACCTTAGCATTTGCTTCGATGGCAGGACGAAGTCTGGACGGCGTCCGCCTGTTATCGCTTGCTCTTCAAAGCAGATATTTCCGTCTGTCAGTAGGCGTGCGATATGGTGTTCAAAGGATCGGCCTGCGCGTGACTTCCTGTGCTGGCTTGCACTTAAAAAAGAGGCATTCAAAGCTGGGAAGTTTTTTACTATAGAGCTTACAAGCGATTGATTGGCCGAAGTTAGAATGCGTACGATGTCCACAGTTCGATGTCGGAGTTCGGCACGTTTGTACAGCGCGAATTCGATGTCGCGACTGATCTGCATAATCGCATCTCCCGGATTAGCGAAGGTATACGGGTCTAAAGACTGTAGGCCGTTTGTCTTCAGATACTCAGCCTGTGCGGTAGCCGCCAGCATTTCGGAAGAGGGTAGAACAGACACGTGCTTTAGAAGCTCTGGCAATGTTCCGCTTTGCAGAGCTGCGTCGATTTCATCGATGAGCTTAGCTTCCTCATACAGTTTCAGCGCATCAATCTGGTTTGGATCGAATAGGTTAAAGGTGAAAGTTGCATCTAGCTCAAACTGCGTCTCTAGTAACTCTGCATCAGCGCTTGCCGAGTCGATGGTCACAAACCAGTGATATACCCCTCCTCCTAGTGGCTCGGAGAGCTTGCCGCCCACCAGAAGTGAGGCCGGTGTAAGCCCAGAGAACTCACTCTTCGGAACGCGTGTAAGATGCGCCTCGGGGCCTTTGTTAGAAAAATGCCGCATGTTGGACTTTTTTATTTCGCCAGTTGCTGGCCAGAACGTAGGGAACTGAGAGACGTATATGTGTTCTTTCCCGGGATTCGTTTGTGCTATCAGTGGTGGGAAGAACGCTTCCTGCCTCAGCTCACTAGGCACGTAAAATCCATTCTGATGTTTGGTGGGGTCATCTGCCCAACTGCAGTCGTTTCTGGATAGCTTCTTAATAAGAATTTTTGAGCTGCGTGAAAACCATTCATTTAGCAAGCCCCATTGATCGATATCCTTCAACCTTGCTCCTCCTGTTATTGACTGAGTTGGTTGCTGCTCGAGTGTGGCCTCGGCGATATCCTTGGCCATGTCATGCAGCTTTCATTACCTGTAATCATTTCCTCGATTTCTCCCAGCTTGTCTTGGCAATGTCGTGTTCCGCATTCCCAGATGGTGAGAACTCTCCAGCCAAGGCCAATAAGTAAATACTCCTGTTTTTTATCGCGTTCAACATTTTGGTTCAGTTTTTTCTGCCAGAATTCCTTGCGTGTGGCAGGCGATCTGGCATAAAAACAGGCGGCATGGCGGTGCCAAAAGCACCCATGTACAAACACCGCCAGCTTATATTTACTTAATACAAGGTCAGGCCTCCCTGGCAGGTCTTTGCGATGCAGCCTGAACCGATAGCCTTTGCTGTGCAGGTATCGCCTTATCAGCATTTCTGGTTTTGTGTTCTTACCGCGGATCCCCGCCATCATTTTGGAGCGGGTCACGTTATCAACTATATCGATCATTGATCTTTTACCAATGACAGGGGGGCTATTTTCCAGCTATACAGTCAGGCTGGCAGGGCTAATTCTAGTTGGAGTTTTTGTTCACTAAGTTTTGTCCGAGCGGCGAGGATTCTGTCTTTCATAAGCTTGGCTATTGCTTCGAAAACCGGTACTGCCACGGAGTTGCCAAACTGTCGGTACGCTTGGGTATCGGACACCGGAATCACGAAACAACTCTCACCAGGTCTGTCGAACCCCATCAGACGTGAGCATTCTTGTGGTGTCAGCCGGCGCGGTCGGTTCACTTGGTTGAGCTTATGTTCAAATGCAAGCATATGGTTGAAACCTCGGTCTACGAGTATTTCAGATCCATCCTTATGATAGCGAGCTGAGAGCGTACGGGCTACGTCATTAGGGCCGGTCAAGCCGAATCCGAATCCATTACCCCTGGCTCGATGTTTTTCCGCGTAACGGAACAGGTAATCCCATAGTTTAGGAGTCAGGATGTATTTTTCATCCACGTTTTGATCGAGTATGTCACCAAAGCTTGGTCTATGCTTTGGATACAGCTTAGTGATGTCACGTAGTGTGAATCCCTGATGTACGTTCAGATCGCGACGAAAGCCAACCAGAACGATACGCTCGCGATGCTGCGGTAGAAAATGTCGTGCATCGATCACTTTGGGATCCGCTCCTTTCGGTGCATTGATGTCGGCTACCTCGTACCCAAGTTCGTTGAGCGTCTCGCAGATGATTCGGAATGTGTTTCCCTTGTCATGGCTTTTAAGGTTCTTCACGTTTTCGAGAAGAAAGGCTGCTGGGCGTTTTGCGGCAATTATACGGGCTACATCAAAAAATAGCGTACCTTGGGTCTCGCACTCGAACCCATGTTTAAGTCCTAGTGAGTTCTTCTTTGAGACCCCTGCCAGCGAGAATGGTTGGCACGGAAAGCCTGCAAGTAGAACATCGTGATTAGGAATCTCTCGGTCAATGTTGAGATAAGCCTCTTCCTCTGTTACCTCAGGTTGGGCAGAAAGTGTGATCGATCGAATATCGAGATTAAATTTATGGCGTTTCGGATCACAATAATGGTTTGCCTTGTAAGTCCGAACGGCATATTTGTTCCATTCTGATGTGAAGAGGCACTCTCCGCCTATAGCTTCGAAGCCCTTTCGGAGCCCCCCGATACCTGCAAACAGATCTATGAACGTAAACGTGCGAGGTTCTGGCTGTGCAGCGGGCAGCAGTGCTGTGAGATGCTCGTATTCGGCATGAGATAGTTTGGGAGACGCCTTACCTTTTGACCATCGGTTGATGGTTTCCCTGCACCAAGTGCCGGGGCTTACATTATTGAGTTTCTCCGCCAGCTGTCTCTGATCGTAAATTTCTAATAGCCTTTGAAGAAGCGCTTGATCATCATTAGGCCAAACCGTTTCGTTGTCGGTTTGGGGGGTATGACTCGGTGCAAGCGAGTGTTGGATAGGCATTCTGTGGTCTCTCTGGGTCAAAGCTGTGACGGCAAGTCACCATTTTAATCCATAGACACCGCTTGTAAATGAATCCTGTATAAAAAATCAGTTCTGAGTGCGTGGGTAGCCACTGCGAGGGCTGAAAAGGTGAGGTTAATAGTGCAGCCCCAGTGGCGTTATTTGCCATTGACTGGAGGGCAGGTCCTCTTTCGAATGCTTAGGCTGGCGAGGTATTGGCAGCCGGGGCTATATCGTATACACGTTGCTCCCCCGGCTTTGTTTAGGACTGTCGGAACTTCACTGGGATCAAGAGGGCAATGGTGTCCAGCCTGTGTATTGTGCAGGGGCGTTAGGGATCAGAATGCAGTGCAGCTGACCTTTCTTGAACCCAATCACCATGTTATCCCCCTCCTGTGCGCGTGCCATTACAGGGTTTGTTTGAAAATAGAGCCTATGCTCTGAACGACGAGGGTGGTCTTCTCGAGAGTCGTACCAAGTTACTCTTGCGTCGTGGGAGGTGCTCTCTCCCCACACAGAAAACTTTGCTTGGAATTCTGCTTTTGCTAGGCCAAATAGTTCCTTCAGTGCAGCGACTCCATTAAATTCGTGCTGGTTTGACCGCGCAGGGCACGCCTCCACCGCCACAAGTGTTTTGATACATGCTGGTTCGAGAGTAATAGATCCTGTAAACATCTGCTTTTCCTTTTTGCTACCATCTGCCTCATCGGTGGATCCTTATAGGCTTGGGTAGATGGAATATGGTTGTTGTAGGCTATGTTTGTCAAGATCTAGTGAGGATAATTTAAGGCTGGCGAACTGTTTGGAATGGTGTTTTTTATAAGTTTTCTGGTTTTTTCTGTATAAAATCTGTTTGTTATACTGGTTGTTATGGCTGAGCGTGAAATCCTCGGTATAGCATATCAAGCGATAAAAAAAATCCTCATAATTGCTTTTTTTATTCCTTCCGTAATTAGGAATTAGCGGAACACTTGAATTGGTATTTTTAGAGATTGCGTTGCTGTCTTTAAGGGTTACAACCCACTATTAAGTATTTTCCCTGGCACACACCATCAAAGAAAGCCTAATCAGGCGCGTTGATCCGTGCCATCATTTCAATCTCAACAGTAGCCCACAAGGGAAGCCATGCGGCACCAAAAGCCGTGCGAGTTGGATGTAGACGGCTAAAAATCTCCCTCATCATCTTATTACCCGGTGCTTACGGCTCTAGATCAACGAGCAGTAAATTTGGTTTTATGATATTTTTTCCGAACAAGTGCCTTCCGCCTTGCAGATGTTTTTCAGCTTATGAAACGTCTTTTGAGTCTGATTTTTAACACTATGGACAAGCTGCATTAACATTGATCTGATGCTAATCTTCCCAGAGGTATAAAGAAAATCTCTTACCTATATGTCTTGAGAATAGGCACCCAAAGCGCTAAGGGCGTGTTCAGTAGAAATAATTGATTTGTGTGTATATGCAAGTCGCTTAGGTTGAGATTGGCCTATCGACAGTGGTCGCATTTTCTCCACTCATTTCAATGTGGGAGCCTAGAGGAATTCAGATTGCTACTTTCTCTTCACGTCCCTGTACCCGGCCCAGACCCCCGAGCCAGATCCATAAACGCCTGCAGATAATCAATCACCGTTTCCGTCTCCCTCATCCCCAGGAAGATCTGCTTGGCGATGCCATGTTTGCCCAACCTTACCGGCACTACGTCCAGTTTCTCCGCATACTCTTCCACCAGCCATCGCGGCAGCGCCGCTACGCCACGGCCACTGGCAACCATCTGCATCATGATGTCCGTCGTCTCAATCGTTTTATGACGTCGGGGGGCGATACCAGCAGGTAGCAGAAACTGGTTGTAGATATCCAGCCGGTCTATGTCCACCGGATAGGAAATCAGTATTTCCCTGTCCAGGTCCTTAGGCTTGGCGTAGTCCACATTCGCCAGGGCATGGGCCTTGTTCACTACCAGCACCTGCTCGTAGTCGAAGACGGGCTCGAATTTCAGGCCTGGCTTATAGAGTGGATCTGGCGTGACCAACAGATCAATTTCATACCCAAATAGCGCCCCGATCCCGCCAAACTGAAATTTCTGCTTCACATCCACATCCACGTCTGGCCAGGCGCTAAGGTACGGCGAGACGATCTTAAGCAGCCATTGATAGCAGGGGTGGCATTCCATGCCGATGCGCAGTGATCCTCGCTCGCCTTGGGCGAACTGGCCCAGGCGCTCTTCGGCCAGGTCCAGTTGCGGCAGTACGCGGTTGGCGACGGCCAGCAAGTATTGTCCTGCCTGGGTCAGTTGCAGGCTGCGGCCTTCGCGACGCCAGATTTCTGTACCCAGTTGCTGCTCTAGTTTCCTCATGGTGTGGCTAAGGGCGGATTGGGTAACGTGCAGCACGGCAGCGGCGGCGGTCAGGGACCCTTGCTTGTCAACTTGCTGCACAACGGCCAGGTGGATGCGCTCTAACATGATACGTGAATGATATTCATGGGTTGGTGAGATAAGACCATTTTACTTCATTGATATGGCTTCCTACAATGCAAGTCATTCATTCATCCACTGGCCTTTAGAGAGCAGCACATGACGACGATTCATAATCTTGGCTTTCCGCGCATTGGCGCCAAACGGGAACTGAAGTTCGCCTTGGAGTCTTACTGGAAGGGCGAGTCTTCGCGTGACGAACTCAAGGCTCTGGGCGCACAACTGCGTCAGCGTCACTGGGAAAATCAGGCGGGTCTGGATCTGGTGCCCGTTGGAGATTTCTCTTTTTACGATCAGGTGCTGGATGCCAGCTTCTTGCTGGGTAACCTGCCCGAGCGTGTACAGGGCTTTCATGGTGACGAGCTGGATAACTATTTCCGCGTAGCGCGCGGTCGTTCGGCCAAAGGTCTGGAAGATCACAGCGCCTGCTGCGGTGGTGTGGCGGCTGGTGAAATGACCAAATGGTTCGACACCAACTATCACTACATCGTCCCCGAATTTACGGCTGACACCCAGTTCAAGCTGGACGCTTCGCGTTTGCTGGAGCAACTGGCTGAAGCCAAGGCTCAAGGCGTGAAAGCCAAGCCTGTGATTATTGGCCCCGTGACTTATCTGGCATTGGGCAAGGCCAAGGATGAATCCAACAAGCTGGCTCTGCTGGATCGCTTGTTGCCCGTGTATGTCCAATTGCTGGAGACGCTGGCTAAAGCCGGCGTTGAGTGGGTGCAGATTGACGAGCCTATTCTGGTTACCGAGCTGGATGCCGATTGGCAGCAAGCGTTCAAGACCGCTTATCAGCAACTGAAAGCTGCTGGCGTGAAGTTGCTGGTAGCCACTTACTTTGGTCAGTTGCTGGAAAATGCTGCTTTGGCCGCCAGCTTGCCTGTTGTCGGTTTGCATGTGGATGCCATCAATGATCGTGATGGTGTGGATGCACTGCTCAAGCTTTTGGGTGACGACCAGGTCTTGTCCCTGGGCGTGATCAATGGTCGCAATATCTGGAAAACAGATTTGACCGCTGTACTGGACTGGGTTGAGCCCATCGCCAAGCAACTGGGTGATCGTTTGTGGATTGCTCCTTCCTGCTCGCTGCTGCATGTGCCGGTTGATCTGGACAGCGAAGAGAAGCTGGATGCCGATGTGAAGTCCTGGTTGGCCTTTGCTTTGCAAAAGCTGGATGAACTGCGTGTATTGGGTAAAGCCTTGAGCCAAGGTCGTGATGCCGTCAAGGCAGAGCTGGCCGATAACCTGGCCGCTTTGACTGCCCGTCGCAACTCGCCCCGTGTGAATAATCCTGCTGTGAAAGCAGCGGTGGCGCGCATCTCGGCCGAGCTGGGCAAGCGCAAGAGCGTTTACGAACAGCGTGCTTCCAAGCAAGCTGAATTCCTGAAACTGCCCGCATTCCCCACCACCACGATTGGTTCTTTCCCACAAACGGCAGAAATCCGTCGTGCTCGTAGCGAGTTCAAGGCCGGTCGTTTGGACGAAAACAGCTATCAGGCCGCAATGCGTGCCGAGATTGAGCGCAGCGTGCGTGAGCAGGAGAAACTGGGTCTGGACGTGTTGGTGCACGGCGAAGCCGAGCGTAACGACATGGTCGAATACTTTGGTGAGCAGCTGGACGGCTACGCATTCAGCCAGTTCGGTTGGGTGCAGTCCTACGGTTCGCGCTGCGTGAAACCACCCATCCTGTTTGGTGACATCAGCCGTCCTCAAGCCATGACGGTGGAATGGATCACCTACGCCCAGTCGCTGACTCAAAAACCCATGAAGGGCATGTTGACCGGCCCCGTGACGATCTTGAACTGGTCCTTTGTGCGTGATGACCAGCCTCGCTCGGCTTCTTGCCTGCAACTGGCGCTGGCCATTCGCGAAGAAGTGCTGGATCTGGAAAAGGCCGGTGTGCATGTGATTCAGATTGACGAAGCCGCCTTGCGTGAAGGTTTGCCTCTGCGTAAATCGCAATGGCAAAGCTACCTGGACTGGGCCGTGGAAAGCTTCCGCATCACCGCCAACGGCGTGGGCGATGAGACGCAAATCCACACACATATGTGTTACTCGGAATTCAACGACATCATTTCTTCCATTGCCGATATGGATGCGGACGTGATCACCATTGAAACCAGCCGCTCGGATATGGAATTGCTGGAAGCCTTCGAGAACTTCCAGTACCCCAACGAGATCGGCCCTGGCGTGTACGACATTCACTCGCCCAATATTCCGACCGAGCAGCACATTGTGAATTTGATGAAAAAAGCCGCCGAGCGCGTGCCAGCAGAACGTTTGTGGGTGAACCCCGACTGCGGTTTGAAGACACGTCAATGGGCTGAGGTGATTACCGCTTTGACCAATATGGTGGCCGCAGCGAAAGTTTTGCGGGCAAGTGCCTGATCAGGTCATGAGCTGAGTTTGGCGGAAAGTCCCGGCCAAATGCCGGGACTTTTTTTGAGGCTGATTCAAACCTGTTTTCTGGCTTCACCAGGAAGAAGAGAGTAAGCAGTGCAGCCCCCCGAAGCAGCTCAGACAATCAGCACAGAGTGTACATAAATAAGATGAATTTATTTTTCAAGATCAATGACTTGGCTCAAAAATAAATTCGAGATTGAAATCAGAAATTAGGGCATACATAAAAATGAATAAAGAATTCGCGTTCAGCATCAGAAGCATCCGTTTTGATGAAAACTACCGTCCAGCTGATAACACACGTATCACCACTAATTTTGCCAATTTGGCCCGTGGTGAAAGCCGTCAGCAAAACCTGCGCAATACTCTGAAGATGATCGACAATCGCTTCAATAGTTTGGCGCATTGGGACAACCCGAATGGGGACCGTTATTCAGTTGAACTGGATATCGTCTCTGTTGATATTGATGTTGAAGGCAATGGTTCTACGTTTCCGACCATCGAAATTCTGAAAACCAGTATCGTTGATCACAAGGAAAACAAGCGTATTGAAGGGATTGTGGGTAACAACTTCTCTTCGTATGTGCGTGACTACGATTTCAGTGTGGTTCTGTTGGAGCACAACAAGAACAAAAACGGTTTCAGCGCCCCGGAAGGCTTTGGTGACTTGCATGGCAAGTTGTTCAAGGCTTTCGTGAACTCCACGCTGTATCAGGAAAACTTCAACAAATCCCCCGTGATTTGCCTGAGCGTATCCAGCAGCAAGGTCTACCACCGTACAGGTAATCAGCATCCGGTATTGGGCGTCGAATACCAGCAAAATGAGTTCTCGCCGACCGATGAGTACTTCGCGAAAATGGGTTTGCAGGTTCGTTATTTCATGCCCCCAAATAGCGTTGCGCCTTTGGCCTTTTACTTTCGTGGTGATTTGCTCAGTGACTACACGAATCTGGAATTGATCAGTACCATCAGCACGATGGAGACATTCCAGAAAATCTACCGCCCCGAGATTTACAATGCCAATTCGGCAGCAGGAATGCGCTATCAGCCCAGCCTGAAAAATGCGGATCATTCGGTTACGCAAATTGTCTACGATCGTGAAGAACGTAGCCGTCTGGCGGTTGAGCAGGGCCGGTTTACCGAAGAGAGTTTTATCAAGCCATACAAAGTTATTCTTGATCAATGGGCAGCCAGTTACGCGCTTTGATTCATCAAAAACAACAAGGTTATTTAATTATGAAAAAATTGCTACCCACCTCCACCGCTGGCAGTTTGCCTAAACCCTCCTGGCTTGCTGAACCCGAGAAACTGTGGTCGCCCTGGAGACTGGAAGGTGAGGACCTGGTCGAAGGCAAGAAAGATGCACTGCGCTTGTCCTTGCAAGAACAATTGCACGCCGGTATCGATCTGATTAGCGACGGCGAGCAAACCCGCCAGCACTTTGTCACTACCTTCATCGAACATCTGGAAGGCGTGGACTTTGAAAAGCGTGAGACCGTGCGTATTCGTGACCGTTACGATGCCAGCGTTCCAAGCGTTGTCGGTGCTGTGAATCGCCCCAAGTCCGTATTTGTGGACGATGCCAAGTTCCTGCGCCAGCAAACCTCGCAGCCGATCAAATGGGCGCTGCCTGGTCCCATGACCATGATCGATACGCTGTACGACAACCACTACAAGAGCCGTGAGAAACTGGCTTGGGAATTTGCCAAGATCCTGAACCAGGAAGCCAAAGAGCTGGAAGCCGCAGGCGTGGATATCATCCAGTTTGACGAACCTGCTTTCAACGTGTTCTTTGACGAAGTGAATGACTGGGGTATTGCTACGCTGGAACGTGCCATTGAAGGTCTGAAGTGCGAAACCGCCGTGCACATTTGCTACGGTTACGGCATCAAGGCCAACACCGATTGGAAAAAGACCCTGGGTTCGGAATGGCGTCAATACGAAGAGTCCTTCCCGAAGCTGCAGCAATCCAAGATCGACATCATTTCGCTGGAATGCCAGAACTCCCACGTTCCTATGGATTTGATCGAACTGATCCGTGGCAAGAAAGTGATGGTTGGCGCCATTGACGTGGCCACCAACGTGATTGAAACCGCTGACGAAGTGGCCAACACACTGCGCAAGGCGCTGAAGTTTGTGGACGCTGACAAGCTGTACCCCTCCACCAACTGCGGTATGGCACCTTTGCCACGCGCCGTGGCTCGTGGCAAGCTGCACGCCCTGAGCGCCGGTGCTGAAATCGTTCGCAAGGAACTGTCGGCCTGATTGGTTTGATACCTTCGCGCTAGCTAGTTTCAGACTGCCCCCAGCAAACAGTATTGATGGCTTTGCCATCGCTGTTGCTGGGGGCAGTTTTATTGGGGCTGCTGATTGTGTTGCTTTAAATAACAGATGCTCCCAAGCCGCCTGCAATGCCAGTAGGCGAGTATTTTGACACCTCTGCTTAAAGAAATTCTTGTCCACCATAAAGAAATGAACTAGGATTCACTCATGTAATGAATCGAGGTTCACTTCTTTATGGCCTATCGTCAAACCCCCGCCGTTGAAGCTCGTCTGCAAGACAATCGTAGCCGTATCCTGGAAGCCGCTCGTGTTTTGGTCAGTGAAGGTGGCTGGCAGGAAGCCCAAGTGGCCAGTGTGGCGGCTGCGGCGGGTATGGCCACTGGGACGGTCTATCGCTACTTCCCGTCCAAGGCCGAGTTGTTCGCGCAAGTGCTGTCGCAAGTGTCTCAGCGGGAGGTGGATGTACTCACAGACATTGCGCAGGCTGACGGAGCCTCTATGCTGCGCCTGCATGCCGCAGTCTCAACATTCGTAAAACGCGCCATGCGTAATCCTCGTCTGGCGTATGCCTTGATTGCCGAGCCATGCGATAAGGAAATCGACGCGGCTCGTCTGGTGTATCGCGCCGCGATCAGCCAGGTCATCCACTCCATTGTTTCCATGGGGCAAGATGCCCAGGAAATGCGCCAGGATGTGCAGCCCGATATTGCGGCTACCGTCATTGTGGGCGGTTTCATGGAAGGGCTGATTGGCCCGCTTTCTCCTTTAAGCCGTCAGCAGCACGATGGCACGGACAGTTACCAGCGCCAAGTGGCTGCGCTGGCTGACCAGATTGCCCAGATGGCGTGCGCCAGCGTGGCAGTCCTTTCTGCCACGCCTTAGAAAAACAGTTCGGAGACAACCATGAACCAAGCGCTTCCCCCCAGCATTTTGAATGCGCCCGAGGATCGTTACAGCACGCATCAGGTTTTGAATCAGGCTCTGCCCGCCAGTGGTTTCAATGCTTTTATGGGCGATCAGGTTTTAACTGAGGCCATTCGCCGCGAAGCCCCGTGGGCCGAATCGCGTTGTCAGGCTTTGGGGGCGGTGGCTGGTGATGAAAATGTTCAGGAGTTGGCCCGTTTGGCGAACCGTCATATCCCTGAACTTAAAACGCATGATCGCTTCGGCAACCGGATTGATTGGCTGGAATTTCACCCCAGCTGGCATGAATTGATGACCCTGGCCTGGCAGTACGAGGTGCCGAATTTAAGCTGGCGTACGCAAGAGAAAAACGGCCACTTCGCTCGTGCGGTCTTGTCCTATCTGTGGAATCAGGTGGAGCATGGTACGGGCTGCCCGACCGGCATGGCGTATGCGGCGTATGCCGGTTTCGAGGCTGAACCTGCTTTGGCGATCTGGGCGGACAAGCTCAAAGGGACGCGCTACGAATACAGTCGTCGCGAAGTGGGGGATAAACCCTCGGTGGTCATTGGCTATGCGATGACAGAAAAGCAGGGCGGTTCAGATCTGCGTGAGACGCAGACTACTGCGCGCTTCTCCCATAGCGCGGATTATCACGGCGCTACAGCGCATTGGTATGAGCTGACGGGGCATAAGTGGTTTTGTTCAGTGCCGCAGTCTGATGGCTTTTTTACGCTGGCTAAAGTCAATGGCGGTGTTACCTGTTTCTTTTTGCCCCGTACCTTGCCGGACGGCAGCTATAACCGCTTTTTTGTACAACGCTTGAAGGACAAGGCGGGCAATCGTTCCAACGCGTCCAGTGAAGTGGAGTATGCGGGTACGCTGGCAATTCGGGTTGGGGAAGAAGGGCGCGGTATTCGGGAAATTCTGTCGCACTCGCATTTGACACGTCTGGATTTTGCGATTGGCTCGGCGGGTTTGATGCGACAGGCGCTGACCTTGGCCCTGCGTCACACGACATCACGCAAGGCCTTTGGAACCTCCATTGCCGATCGGCCCATGATGAGCAATGTGCTGGCGGATATGGCGGTAGAAGTGGAAGCGGCAACCTTGATGTCCTTGCGCGTGGCCAAGGCCACTGACCTGATGCAAAGCACTGACCACGAAAGGCTGCTAGCTCGGGTGGCCACGCCTGCGGCTAAGTACTTCAATTGCTCGCGCGCCCCCTCCATTGCGAATGAGGCTTTGCAATGTCACGGCGGCAATGGCTTTATTGAAGAAAACCCCATGGCCCGTGTGTATCGAGAGGCCCCCTTGAACAGCGTTTGGGAAGGGACGGCGAATATGATGTGCATGGATGTGCGGCGCGCCATGATCAGAGATCCGCTTACGGTGGAGGCGGTTTTCAATGAAATCAGACCCTTGGCCGGGCAAGACAAGCGCTTCGATGCTTTGGTGCAGCACACCGAGCGTCTGGTGATAGCGGCGATCGAGGACGAGTTCCTGGCCCGCCCCATGACCGAAGCCGTCGCCCGCGTCTTGCAGGCGGCGGAGCTGCTGCGCTATAGCTCTCAAGAGGTGGCGGATGTCTTTTTAAGTACGCGCAGCGGCGGGGATGTGGGGTCTTGGGGAGCGCATTACGGCACCTTGGGAACGATGGCATCTTCGTCAGTCGCGCAGAAAATTATGCGCAGAGCGATGGTGACAGATTGATTTGTGCTGTTCGCAGAGCCTGGAGTGAGCAGGGGCTATCTGGATCAAGTCCAGGATAGCCCTTGTTCTTTGGAGTCCGACGGCTTTGCAAGTAATGCAGCGTCAGTCTTACGCTGCTGTGCAGACTCTTAATCGGTGTCCATCCGGGTCCAGTGCAACGAATGTGCGCCCAAAAACGGCTGTCATGGGCTCTTGCTCTATGGTGATACCCGCAGTCACCCAGTTTTGATACAGCTGATCAACAGCCGCATCATCGTCCACTAAAAAAGAAAGCTCGGAGCGATGCCCAGTTCCGGATGAGACAAAGCTGGCTGCCTGGGTAGACCACAAACCCAGGGTCAGGCCCGTGTTCAGTTCAAACGCGACATAGGTGGGGAAGGATTCAACGGGCGCTTTTTGAAGCAGCTTCTCATAGAAAAGGCTGCTGGCGGCGGGGTCTTGGACATAGAGCAGCAAAAGGTTTGGGTGATTCATGATCGCTCCAACAAGGTGATTGAGCAGATCATTATGGGTGACCATACTGCCAAAAAATGGCAGTATCTGGCATGGCCCGAGCAGAACGACTTCTTTCCCTTTTACAAGTGCTACGCCGGCACAAACGTCCGGTGAGTGGTGCGCGGCTGGCCCAAGAGTTGGGCGTCAGCATTCGGACCTTATATAGGGACATTGCTTCCTTGCAGGTGCAAGGTGCCGATATAGAAGGGGAGCCGGGAGTCGGCTATGTGTTGCGACCTAGTTTCATGCTGCCACCCTTGATGTTTTCTCAAGCAGAGCTGGAGGCCTTGATACTGGGTTTTCGCTGGGTAGAAAAGTTTGCGGACGAGCCGCTGACCAAAGCGGCTGGCGATGCCATGGCCAAGATCTCTGCGGTCTTGCCCGATAGCTTGAGAGACAGCCTGGACAGCACCGCTTTACGGGTTGGGCCTAGAGTGATTCAGGATGCTGAGCTTGTTGATCTCGGCATTGCGCGTACAGCGATTCGTTTGCAGCGCAAGCTGCGCATCATTTATGTAGACGGGGCAGGCCAGGAGTCGGAGAGAGTGATCTGGCCTTTTTCCTTGGGCTACTTTCAGCACTTCCGGATTCTGGTGGGTTGGTGCGAATTGAAAGGGGACTTCCGGCATTTCCGGACGGACAGGATACAGCGCTTGGTCTGTCTGGAGGAGTCTTATCCCCGGCATCGGTCTGATTTGTTCAAGCAGTGGCGTGCAACACAAACAGAGCTACGCTACGTGCCTGACACCTGACACCTGACACCTGACACCTGACACCTGACACCTGACACCTGACACCTGACACCTGACACCTGACACCTGACACCTGACACCTGATTCCAGATTCCAGATTCCTGTGACCTTGCTTTGTGAAAACCGGTTTCTCTGTCCTGGTCGTCAAGCCCTCCTTGCAAGAGGGTTTTTTCTTGGTCAATTATTGTTATGTTATAACATCTCAAAATTGACAGAAGTCCTCTGCAAGGAACGGCCCATTGATGCCTCAAGGAAGAAGAGAAATGACGATGACCCTCGATAACACGCCAGTCGATCCCGCAGCCCGCATTCCCGTAACGGTTTTGTCCGGTTTTCTGGGGGCGGGCAAGACGACTTTGCTGAACCACATCCTGAACAATCGCGAAGGCCGCCGCGTGGCCGTCATCGTGAACGATATGAGCGAGGTCAATATTGATGCCGCTTTGGTTCGTGACGGTGGTGCCGAGCTATCGCGCACCGATGAGAAACTGGTGGAAATGAGCAACGGCTGTATTTGCTGCACCTTGCGCGAGGACTTGTTGTTGGAGGTGGACCGTCTGGCCAAGGAAGGGCGTTTTGATCAGTTGGTCATTGAATCCACCGGCATTTCAGAGCCACTGCCCGTGGCTGAAACGTTCACCTTTGAGGGCGAGGATGGCCGCTGCCTGGGTGAAGTCGCGCGCTTGGACACTATGGTCACGGTAGTGGACGCCTTTAACTTTCTGCGCGATTACAGCTCGCAAGACAGCATCCAGTCCCGTGGCGAATCCTTGGGTGAAGAAGATGCGCGTACCGTTGTGGACCTGTTAATTGAGCAGATCGAGTTCTGTGATGTGCTGGTTCTGAACAAGATTGATTTGATCAGCGAGCCAGAACGCGAGCGCCTGATGGCCATTCTGAACAGTCTGAATCCCCGTGCTCGTATTGAAACAGCCGAGTTCGGCCAGGTGCCCTTGGACCGCGTTCTGAACACCGGCTTGTTCGATTTTGAAGAGGCTTCCAAAGCGCCAGGCTGGCTGCAGGAATTGCGTGGTACTCATGCCCCGGAAACCGAAGAGTACGGCATAGGCAATTTTGTTTACCGCGCCCGCCGTCCATTCCACCCGCAGCGTTTCAAGGCACTGGTCGAAAGTGAATGGCCTGGGGTGGTGCGCTCCAAAGGCTTTTTCTGGTTGGCGAACTTCCCGACTCTGGCGGGCTCCTGGTCACAGGCTGGCGCGGTGGCTCGCTATCACGTGGCGGGTTACTGGTGGGCGTCCATGCCGCCTGAACGCTGGCCGGAGGATCCCGAAGCGGTAGCGCTGATCAAGGAAAAATGGGACGAACGAGTAGGGGATGCGCGTCAGGAGTTGGTTCTGATTGGCATGGATATGGACGAGGAAGCACTGCGCGCCCGTTTCGATGCCTGCCTGTTAAGCGATGAAGAAATGGCCAGCGGCCCCAGCACCTGGACAACATGGACGAATCCGTTTTCAGACTGGCCTTGATAGCGTTGAGGTCTTGCCAGGTCTTTGCCAGCGTGAGCAAGGCCTTTTGATTGGATGTTGAGTATGACTGTTGTACTTCCCGACCCGGCTTTGAATGATTCCTCCCATGGCCTGACTCCGCTTTCCTGGGTGGGTATGGAGGGAGTCGACCTGCCCATTACCGTGCTTGAACGAGGCTATAAGCAGCAGTTGCATGCGCGGGTGGATGCTCAGGTTGATTTGCCCTTGGCGCATGTAAAAGGGATACATATGTCCAGGCTGTACCGCTTGCTGAATGACTTGCCATCAGAGCAAGCTTTGTCACCGTTAGGGCTGCGGCGTCTTTTGCAAGGCATGGTGGATAGCCAGCAGGACTGTGGAACGCGCAGTGCACGACTGTGTTTTCGCTTTGATTTATTGGTGCGACGGCCTGCCTTGGTCACGCAGGGTCTGGCAGGCTGGAAGTCCTATCCCGTCGCGCTGGAGGCCAGACTTTTGGACGGTATCTTTATGTGCAAGGTGCAGGTTCAGATAGCTTATTCATCGACCTGTCCTTGTTCGGCTGCGCTGGCTCGGCAGTTGATTGAACAGGGCTTTATGCAGGCTTTTGGAAAGCAACCTGTCTTGCATGCAGATGAGGTAGCTGCCTGGTTGCACAATCACGCCAGCCTAGCCACTCCCCATAGCCAACGCAGTCAGGCTTTGGTTCAGATCCAAGTATCGGAAGACAGTGAGGACTTTGGGTTTTTGACGCTGATTGATCGCATTGAAGAGTCATTGGCAACACCCTTGCAAACCGCCGTCAAACGAGCAGACGAGCAAGCCTTTGCCGCCTTGAATGGTCAGAACCTGATGTTTGTGGAAGACGCGGCGCGTCGTATAGCAGCGGCCTTGGGGGACTATCAGAATCCTGGTGTTCAGGTCCGACATCTGGAGAGTCTGCATCCCCATGATGCAGTGGCGTTCAAAACTCCTTCATCGGAAGGGATGCCTTTTCTGCGACTGAGCGGGGGCGTGGCGCCATGAATGTTCTAGTCCTGCTTGTTCGCGGCTATCAGCTTTTTATTAGCCCATTGCTGGGGCCACGTTGCCGCTTTTATCCAACTTGCTCCCAGTATGCGATTCAGGCTTTGCAGGCGCATGGCCCCCTCAAAGGAACTTGGCTGGCTGCACGGCGCCTTGTTCGTTGTCACCCTTGGCATCCGGGCGGGCATGACCCTGTTCCAGCTCTTGATGATCGGGGTGGGCAATCGCTCAAGCAAGCAGGAGAAGACCGTGGGTAAGGATGCAGCACCAGAAGAGTCCATAGTTCAAGCCCAGCAAGCCATTGTGGAGAGTTTCCAGTTCCTGGGGAACTGGATGGCCCGCTACGAATATTTGATTGATCTGGGGCGCTCCTTGCCGGACTTCCCGGACGAATGGCGTACCGAGATGAACCGTCTGCACGGTTGTCAGGCACAGGTCTGGATGGTGTCTGAATTGCGTGATCACAAGTTGTTTTTTCAGGCCCGTAGTGATTCCGCCATCGTCACCGGCTTATTGGCTTTATTGATGCAGGTGTACTCGGGGCGTTTGCCGCAAGAAATCCTGTCCCATCCCCCTGATTTTTTACGGGCAATTGAACTGGAGCAGCACTTGTCACCGAATCGCGCCAATGGTCTGTTTCACATGATGGAGCGGATTCGTTTGACGGCACAAGACGCTCTGGATGTAGAAGCCTCAAAGGTAAAACCATGACGCCAGTAATCCCGAAGGCCTCTACCTCTGAGGCTGCAGAAACCGCCAGGCAGCATACTTTGCGTCATGCCGATTTGCTGCTCTGTGGCGCTACGGTAATGACTCCTAATGGGGCCGAGCGTCTCGACATCGCCTGTGCGCAAGGCCGGATTACGGCTCTTGGTGATTTGTTGCCCGGCTGGAGTGCAGACTGTGTGCTGGACCTTAATGGCCTGCATGTTTTGCCAGGGGTGATCGACAGTCAGGTGCATTTCCGAGAGCCGGGGCTGGAGCACAAAGAGAATCTGGAAGCGGGTACACGGGGCGCAGTCCTGGGCGGCGTTACGGCGGTTTTTGAAATGCCCAACACCTATCCCTTGACCTTGGGTGCTGCCGATTTGCAAGCCAAGCTGGATGCTGCTCAAGGCCGAAGCTGGTGTGATCATGCCTTTTATATCGGTGGTTCTGCCTTGAATGCCGATTCCTTGCAGGAACTGGAACAGCTCCCAGGTTGTGCAGGCATCAAGGTCTTTATGGGCAGCTCCTTTGGAGACCTATTAGCGGATGAGGACGACGTGCTGCGTCGCATCTTGCGTCATGGTCGCAGACGGCTGGCAGTACACGCCGAGGATGAGGCCAGGCTGCGTGAACGCAAATATATCGCCCTGGATAGTGGCGACGTGCGCCAACACCCGGTTTGGCGTGATGTGGAAAGTGCCTTGAAGGCAAGCCAACGCATTGTTCGTCTGGCGGCAGAGGTGAAGCGCCGATTGCACGTGTTGCATGTGTCTACCGCAGAGGAAATGCAGTTTCTGGCCGCGCACAAAGATCGCGTAACGGTGGAAGTCACCCCACACCATCTCAGTCTGCAAGCTCCCGACTGTTATGAGCGTCTGGGCAGCCTGGCGCAAATGAATCCCCCGGTGCGCGGGCAGGTTCATCAAGACGCGCTGTGGCAGGCGATTCGTTCGGGCGTGGTGGATGTCATTGGCAGCGATCATGCACCTCATACCTTGCAGGAAAAGTCTCAAGCCTATCCCGCCTCACCCAGTGGCATGACTGGCGTGCAAACCTTGCTGCCCGTGATGTTGAACCATGTACACGCAGGCCGCCTGAGTTTGCAGCGACTGGTGGATTTGACCAGTGCCGGACCTGCCCGGATTTTTGGACTGGAAGGCAAGGGACGCATAGCCCTGGGTTTTGATGCGGATTTCAGTATTGTGGATTTGAAGGCACGCCGCCGCGTCCGCAATGACTGGATTGCCAGCGTCAGCGGCTGGTCTCCCTACGACGGCATGCCAGTTGTGGGCTGGCCGATTCACACCATTGTGCGCGGCCATTGTGTTGTTCGTGATGAAGTCCTGGAAGGGCAGGCTCAAGGCAGGCCGCTGCGTTTTCTGGAAGTCCCTTAACCGCCCGTTCAGCAAGGAGTACGTCGTGACGGATTCAAAAGAGCTTAAAGAGCGAGGCCTGAAGGTGACGACGGCTCGTATCCAGATTCTTGAGATATTCCAGGCCCCCGGCATTCGTCATTTGACGGCAGACGATGTGTATCGCCAACTGATCCGGCAAGGCAGTGAGATTGGCCTGGCGACTGTCTACCGGGTGCTGACCCAGCTGCAACAGGCAGGCTTGCTAAAGCAGGTTTATTTCGAATCCGGCCGGGCGCTGTATGAGCTGGACGATGGCGAGCACCATGATCACCTGATTTGCACGGACTGCGGGCGTGTGCAGGAGTTTCATGATCAGACGATCGAGCAGCAGCAAAAAATGATTGCTCAGGAGCGGGGCTTTCAGGTTATGGAACATAGTCATGTGGTGTACGGACGCTGCCTGAATCCGGATTGTGAATATCGCCCGGAGCCCATGATGACAAGGAGAAAACATGAAGGCTAAAGGACAAGACACAAGATCTGCTGACAATATGGCAGTACAAATAAACCGCCGAATCTCGGTAGAGCAGGTGGAGGAGGGCCACGAACTGGTCCCCAAATTTGACGAACAGGGCCTGATTGCCTGCATCACGACAGACGCTAACAATGGCGAGGTCTTGATGCTGGGTTACATGAACCGGGAAGCCCTGGAAAAAACCATACAGACCGGTGAAGCCCATTACTGGAGCCGCTCGCGTCAAATGCTCTGGCATAAAGGTGCCAGCAGTGGACTGGTGCAGACGGTAGAGGAAATGCGTATCGACGACGACCAGGATGCGGTGTGGTTACGTGTGCGGGTAGCCGGTTCCGGGGCCAGTTGCCACGTAGGCTATTACTCCTGTTTCTACAGACAGGTGCCGGTTGGTGTCGAGCATAGCAAGGGTCAGGATCTGGTTTTTGTGGAGTCCGCCAAGACCTTTGATCCCAAAGACGTGTATGGGGATGCGCCCAATCCCACTGTGCTTTAAAGGGTGCTCATGCTGGCGGGGCTGGGCGAACTTCACGTTTACTTCTGGCCGCCTGAACCTGTGCTGATCAGGACGATGCAGCCCCCGTCAGTCGGGTAGAGCGATGCTCCCGATAAGCCGCTGCCAAGGTCCGCAAGGCTTCCCGCGAGCGTTGATCGGTCAGCGTTGAGTGCAACACAATCCGGGAAGGGGGCAGGGCTGGCAGTCCCAGACGTTGGCCCACATCAATTGCATCTGGCGGCGCCAGGCGGCATGAAAATGCCGCGACCGCCAAACCGGCAGAGACCGCCGCCATTACGGCCGCATGGCCACCGCCCACAAACACTTCATTCCACTCAATCCCGGCAGTGCTTAACGCGTGTGTCGCAATATCCCGCACGCCACAGCAGGGAGCCAGGGCGGCCAGCCGTAAAGGTTTGCCTTCTTGCTGATGAAAGCAGGGTGCCGCAAACCAGGCAAAGTGCTCAGGCCCCAGGTCCTCTCCGTCACGGCGATGATCCTCCTGGCGCACGATGACGGCATCCAGCTCTCCCTTGTCAAAATCTTCCAGCAAGCGATGCGAGCTTTCCAGGCGAACTTCAATCGTCAGGGCAGGGTCTCGTTCATTCAGACGGGACAACAAAGTAGGGACTTCCGGCCCGGCAACGTGCTGGGCAATTCCCAAACGAAAGCGGCGGCAATCGCAGAGCAGGGCGGCTCTGGCGCGGTCGTGTGCAGCAATGAATTCCCGTGCGGGATTAATGAAAACCGTACCTTGAGCAGACAGCCGTACCAGCCTTGGAGTGCGTTCGATCAGCTTGTAACCCAGGCGCTCTTCCAGGCGTTTCAGCTTCACGCTGATCGCGCCTTGTGTGGTGCCCAAGGCTTCTGCGGCTTTGGTAAAGCTTTGGAACTCGGCAATGCTCACAAAAGCTTGTACGGATTCCACATCCAGAACAGGGCGGCTCATGATCTATCCATATTTGTTGTTTCTGATATGCCCGATCATATCATTGATGAATGGCTGGCCCGTCCCTACTATCTCTCCTGACTGAGCGGTCCCGAGCTTTTGGGTTTTGGTGTCCGCACTTTGGCTCGCCGGGACGGCGACGTGTATTGACGACTTTTTGGAAAGATAACGATGACTCCCTCTATCTCGAGTCAGGGCCGCTACGCCTTGGCTGCCGTGTGCTTGTCAGCCTTGATGCTGGGCCTGGAGATCTCCAGCGTGCCGCCGATTTTATCCACCATAGAACAGGTCATGGGGGCCAGTTTCCGGCAACTGCAATGGGTGATGGCAGCCTACACCATTGCCATGACGACCATTCTGATGGGGGTAGGCACTTTGGCGGATCGCTACGGCCGCAAGCGCATTTTTACGATCGGGATTGTGGCGTTCGGGATCACTTCCCTGGTGTGCGGACTGACGGAAAGTGCAGCTGTTCTGATTGGCGCACGTTTTCTGCAAGGCTTGAGCGCTGCCATGATGCTGATCTGCCAGATCGCGATTTTGTCGAACCAGTTTCGGGACGGACAACAGCGTGGCAAGGCCTTTGCGTGGTGGGGTGTGGTCTTTGGTGCCGGGCTGGGTTTTGGGCCTATTGTGGGTGGCCTGATTCTGACTCTGGCCAGCTGGGAATGGGTGTTTTTGATTCACGCCGTACTGGCCATTATTACCTTGCTGCTGGCGCGCGCTGGCGTACAGGAGTCGCGTGATCCGGGCGCCAGCACCTTGGACGTAGCCGGTATTGCCACCTTGTCCTTGGCCGTGTTTTGCCTGGTGCTGTTTGTCACTCAGGGGCCGGTGCTGGGCTTTGCCAGCCTGCCAGCCTTGAGCATTATTACCCTGTCCGTCCTTAGCCTGATTGCCTTTGTAATCGTGGAGCAGCGCAGTGTTAGGCCCATGCTGGAGTTCTCCGTATTTCGTATCCGCAGTTTCTCCGGTGCCTTGTTGGGCTCGATGGGGCAGAACTTCAGCTTCTGGCCCTTCATCATCTATTTGCCCATCTACTTTCATGTGGGGCTGGGGTATGACAGTGTGCAAACTGGCCTGGCCTTGTTGGCGTACACCTTGCCGACCTTGTTTGTGCCTCCGTTTGCCGAGCGTCTGGCACAGCGTTGGCAGCCGGGTGGAGTCATTACGCTAGGTCTGTTCTTGATTGGCCTGGGCTTTGTAGTGATGAAGATAGGCAGTGTTTCCGACCAACCGGGCTGGCTGATTCTGCCAGGCTGTGTGCTGGCCGGGATTGGTCTGGGCATGGCCAATACTACGACCACCAATGTAATTACCGCCTCGGTGTCGGCTGAACGCGCCGGTATGGCGTCGGGGGCGGATACCAGTGCCCGCATGATCTCCCTGGCCTTCAATATTGCCGTGATGGGCTTTGTTCTGGTGCAAGGCATCATGAGTGATCTGCGTGCTCGCCTGGGTATTTCTGTTGATGGCGAACTGCGTCATCTGGCTGAAAAAGTAGCCTCTGGCGACATCAATATCGTGTCGCAAAGTAGCGCCTTGCTGGCGAATGCCGCCGATCCTGTCGAGGCGGTTCATGCAGCCCTGATTGTCGGTTTTGGCTGGGTCATGGTGTATGGTGCGCTAACTGCCTTTGCTTTGGCTGCCTTAAGTCATCTGGTGTTTGGTTCCGCCAGGAAGAGTGCACAGGCGTGTTGCAGTCCTGGATAGGGGCAGGCACAAAAAAGCCGGGCACATGAGCCCGGCTTTTTCTTATGGAAGCTGCGGTAAAAGCAATGCGTTTAGCCGATCTTTCCATGACTAGTGGTTGCCAGCGCTTCAAGCCTTGGCCAGGGCTCCCAGCTTCTTCTGGCTGTTCGAGCGCCAGAACGAGTAGCTCAGTCCCAGCATCAGCAAGATGCAGGCAATGATAAAGACCATGCTGATCGGGCGCTCCAGGAAGATCATCGGATCACCACGCGAGAGCAGCAGGGCGCGGCGGAAGTTTTCTTCTACCATCGGTCCCAAGACAAAGCCCAGCAGCAAGGGGGCCGCCTCAAAGCGCAGGCGCATGAAGAAGTAACCCAGCACCCCAAACAGCAGCACGATATTCACATCGAACAGGTTGTTGTTGGTGCTATAGACACCCACGCACACAAAGAACAGGGCAGCGGGGTACAGGTACTTGAAGGGCACGGACAGCAGGCGCACCCACATGCCGATCAAGGGCAGGTTCAACACCAGCAGCAGGATGTTGCCCACCCAGAAACTGGCGATCAGGCCCCAGAACATATCGGCGTGCTCGACCACCATTTGCGGGCCAGGCTGGATGCCGTGAATGATCAGCGCGCCCAGCATCAAGGCCATGACCGGGTCGCCGGGAATGCCCAGGCTCAGGGTAGGAATGAAGCTGGTCTGGGTAGAGGCACTGGTGGCGGCTTCGGGCGAAGCAATGCCCTCAATCGCACCACGTCCAAAGCGCTCGGGGTTCTTGGCAACTTTCTTTTCCGTGGCGTAGGCAATGAAAGACGCAATGGTCGGGCCAGTGCCGGGCAGAATCCCGAAAGCCGCACCAATCGCAGTACCGCGCACCAGAGCGCCTTTGGATTGCTTGATATCGCCTTTTTCCGGACGCAGGGAACGGGTGGAGACTTTACCAATGGCCTTGGTGTGGCCGCTATTGATCCGGTTGATGTTCTTGAGGAAGTCCGCAATACCGAACAGGCCCATGGCCAGCGCCACAATCTGCAAGCCGTCCTGCAGTTCCGGAATATTGAAATCAAAGCGCGATACACCACTGTTCACATCCGTACCGACCACGCCAAAGATCAAACCCATGACGACCATGGCCACGCCCTTGATGGCAGAACCTTTGGCCAGTGTGGCGCCGGCCAGCAGGCCCAGCATCATCATGGAAAAGTATTCAGCCGGGCCGAATTTGAAGGCAATATCGACCAGCGCGGGCGAGAACAGAATCATGGCCAGAATGCCGATGGTGGCTCCAAAAAAGGAGGACAACATCAACATGAACAGGGCCGATCCGGCCTTGCCGTTGCGGGCCATGGGGTTGCCGTCCAGACACGCCACCGCGTGCGAGGCGGTACCGGGCAGATTCAGCATGATGGAAGTAATACCGCCACCGTACTGGGAGCCATAGTAAATACCGGCCAACATAATCAGGGCGGCGGTCGGGGTCATGGCGTAGGTCAGGGGCAGCAGGATGGAGATGGCTGCCAGCACACCCATGCCGGGCAGCACCCCGATCAGGTTCCCCATGAACACGCCAAACACGGCCCACATCAGGTTGTCCAGTTGAAAGGCAACGCTAAAGCCGTGCATCAGGTTAGATAGAATTTCCATGGCTTAGCCCCAAGTGAACAGGGGGAATTGCAGCTCCAGCCCCCAGGAGAAAATAACCACACCCAGCAGCGTCACGAAAATGGACAGCAGCAGGGCGGTGAGCCAGGAATGTTCCTTGTCGCCCATGGCAGAGATGAACACCAGGGCAAAGGTGGCGGGAACCAGTCCGCCGTAGCGACCCAGAATAATGAAGGCGATGATGCCACCCACAATCGCCATCCAGCCACGCCATTGCGGCGGGCCGTAGTCCTCCTCCTGCTCATCGTCGTGCGCGGCGGTCTCTACAAACAGGTACAGAGCGCCCAGCACAATCATCACGATGCCCAGCAGAAACGGGAAGTAGCCCGGTCCCATGCGGGCCATGGTGCCCAAGGAGTATTTCTGTCCCATCAGGACGGTAAATACGCCTACTCCCACCATCAGGCCGGCTGAATAATATTTTTGTCTGCTCATGAATCTCCTCATTCCCCTAAAGCAAGCATGATTTTTATAAACCCTGAAAAAGAGCGATTAAAAATGAGGCTAGCTTAGCGGAGCAGGAGAGGGCTTAGGGTGACAGTTTCATTACCTTTTGGTCATGTTTGAATGGCTTGGTAAGGCTTAAACAGGCAGCACAATGGTGACTTTCAAGCCGGATACTCCTTTGGAGAAAATCAGCTCACCTCGGTGCAATTCAATAATGGCGGCAACGCTGGTTAATCCCAATCCAAATCCTTCACTATCATTATTGAATCTATAAAAATACTTGCCTACGTTTTCATATTCGCTTTCTGGTAATCCCGGGCCATCATCTTCCACAATGATGGAGATTTTATTGTCAAAGCGCTTTTTAATTTCTACGCTGGCATGGCTATGAGCATATTTAACGGCGTTATCCACCAGATTTGCTAAAGCGCTGGCTAATAAATTGCTGTCACCATTAATAATGACTCTGTCGATTTTCTTTTTCTGCAGCGTGACGCCTTTCTCTTCAGCAAAGAAGCTGTACAGGTCCAGTACGTCTTCGGCAATCACTTCCAGATTGCAGGCCTTGAAGTTCTGTCTTTGCACACCGGCATTCAGCTCGGCAATTTGCAGCAGTTTGCCCAGCAGCACGCTCAGGTTCTCTACTTCTTCAATCGCGTCTTGCTGTGCTTGCCGGACATGCGGGGGGACGCCAGGCAGGTTCTGGGTTTCACGCAGCTTGCCAACGATGCGGGTGAGCGGGGTGCGGATATTGTGGGCCACGGTATCGGAGATATGCCGCGCGCCTTGCATCAGGCTCTCGATCTTGTCCAGCATGCGGTTGATGTCGTGGTGGATCAGACCAAAGACGTCCTCGCTCTCGGAGGTGATGCGCTTGGAAATATCCCCCGCACCCACCTGTTCCGTCAGCAGGCGGATGCGGCCCACACGGTATTTCAGCTCATTGCTAAAGACATAGGCGCCCAGAATTACCAGCATCAAGGCCAGGATCATGGAGGTGACGATGATGCGGCTAAGCATGGCGCGTAGCTCGATCAAGGTGCCCAGCTCGTGGCCAACCACCAGGGTTTCGCCGCCGGACAGTTTGGTGACGCGGACATTGCCTTCGGATAGCGCGTCGATATGCTTGATCTGCACTTCCACTACTTGTCGTTCTGGCAGGTTGTTCAGGCCGGGGATCTCGCTGATATTGCCCACCAGGGTGTGATTGAATTCGTCCAGCAGCAGATAGATTTCCTGGCCCGAATCAATCCGGTCCGATAGGGTCAGCTCGATCATGCGCAGGATCTCTTCGCGCCCGCCGACTTCGTAGGCAATGCTAAGCCGCTGTACGGCGACGTTGATTTGCCGCAGGTGCTCGTCGCGCAAGGCTCCAAACACCTGAACGTAGAAAAAACCGATTAAAAACAGCGTGGTGAAGATGGCCAGGATGCTGTAGTTCAAGGTCAGCCGGAAGGAGGTGGACTCCCACAGGCGTTTGATGAAATCAATCATCGCAGCGCTTTAGCTTGAAACCGTCGATGCTGTCCTTGTCGCTAAGTACATAGCCACGGCCACGCACGGTATGGATCAGGGGAGTGGCGCCTTCCTTGTCCACCTTGCGCCGCAAACGACTGACCAGCACATCAATCACATTGGATTGCGGGTCGAAGTTATAGCCCCAGACCACTTCCAGCAGCATGGTGCGGGTAACGATCTTGTGGCTGTTCATCAGCAGGTAGGACAGCAGCTTGATTTCGCGAGGTTGTAGTTCCAGCACCTCGTCGCCACGGGAGATTTTCTGGTTGCGGATATTCATGACCAGATCATCCACCTGCAGATTCTTGATTTCTGCATTGTCACTGCTGCGGCGTATCAGGGCGTGCAGGCGGGCGGCCAATTCCTGAAAGGAAAAGGGCTTGATTAAATAATCATCGCCACCGGCTTTCAAACCATCAACTTTATCGTCCACACCGGATAAGGCACTTAATACCAGTACGGGGACTTTTTTACCTAAAGATCGCAAAGTAAAAAGAATAGACAGGCCATCGACATTATTGGGAAGCATGCGATCAAGAATAATCACATCCCATACGTCTTTCATGGCATTTTCCAAACCGGAAACGCCATCATGACTGGTTACCACCGAATAGCCCAGCTCGGATAAGCCATTCACTAAATACCGGGCATTTTCCCGGTCGTCTTCAATCAGTAAGCAATTCCACATTTGGCTTCTCGGAGATTTATGAAGTGGCAGACTCATCCATTCCAGGAATGGATTGATCAAAAAGGCTAATGCCGACTATGAGGTGAACATGACAAAACGGTAATGTTTGATGTCAGGAAATATAAATATTGATTCATCCTGTTAACACCGTCATGTGCTCTGAATTATAGGAGTAATTAGTCAGCACATTATTCTAATAAAAATCTCAGGGCTGTCGGGCTGGAAATCCAGAAATGCGCCGGAAATTGTCTGGGATGCTTGTCTGGTGGCTAAAGCGTCTGTCCGGGAAGGAGGGGGCGGGTCAGGTTCTGGACTGCCGACTGGCACCGGGAGCCTGTCCTTTCAGACGCTTGTAGGCCCGGCTGAACGCCGCCTGTGAGGTATAGCCCAAACGCTGGGCAATCGTTTCAATAGGCAGTTTTTCCTGACTCAGCCATTGGCTGGCCAGACCCATGCGTAATTCTGTGGCGTAACGCAGTGGAGACATGCCCAAGGTGGCCTGAAAGCGTTGGGCAAAGACGGAACGAGACAGGTGAGATTGTGCTGCCAACTCTGCCACTGTCCATTCGTAGCCAGGTTGGCGGTGCAGGGCCAGAATGGAACGTGCCAAGCGAGGATCGCGCAAGGCAGCCACCAGGCCGGAAGCATTGCCGCAGCCGGATTCAATCCAGCCGCGAACAATCATGGCGGCCGCCACTTCGGCCAAGCGAGCCATGATGTCGGCATAGCCAATCCGGCCCGCGCAGATTTCCCCTTTCATGGAATCCAGAATGGGCAGCAGGCCAGGATAGTTTTGGGCCCCAGTATTGGCAATCATGGCGCTGGGCATGAGTTTGCCCAGTCCGTGCATGCCGCCCAGATCAAACTCCATGCAACCGTAGAACAAAATTGCGCTAGGGGTGGGGTAGGAACTAGGGCATGTGCTGACACCGCTGACGGCTTGTCCCAGTGGAGCGGCCTCAAAGCTGTCTATGTGTTGAACCGAGACTTCTTCTTTGGAGAGGATTTGATGGCTTTCACCTTGCGGTAGAAACACGGTGCTGCCTGCTGAAAGCTTGTGAATCGTGCCATCACGGGTACGTAGAAATGCCGAACCTACAGCCAGAAAGTGAAAGTAGGCATGACCGGGGCGTTCTTCAAAACCCAGCCCAAAATGAGGCCCAGTTTGAATCCGGCGGTATTGCACCCCACGCAAGCGCATACCGGTCAGCAGTTCACTGATCAGGTCGGAGGACAGGGCGAATTGTTCTTGCTCGGTCATGTTCGGCGTTTCGATCAAATTTTCAAGACTGATCATCATAGATCATCCGGTTTCTGATCTCTAGACTGGGAGCTGTTTTTGTTTCTCCAGGGAAGTAGCGATGAGTCGTGATGTGTGTAATGCCAGTTTGCGGGCCCCGGTCATGGAACCTGCCTGGGTAGCTGTATTTTCATTGGCCATGGGTGTGTTTGGTTTGTTGACGGCGGAGTATTTGCCCGCCAGCTTGCTGACACCGATGGCCGTAGATTTGGGTGTATCGGAAGGCTTGGCAGGACAGGCCGTCACAGTAACGGCGGTGGTCGCTTTGTTTTCGGGCCTGCTGGTTCCAGCGCTGACCCGTCGTTTTGACCGGCGTAATGTGTTGCTTGGTTTTACGCTGCTGATGATTGCATCGAACTTGCTGGTGGCGCTGTCCTCCAGCCTGACAGTGTTGCTCTTGATGCGGGTCTTGCTGGGGATTGCCCTGGGCGGCTTTTGGAGCATGGCGGCAGCCGTTGCCATGCGTTTGGTGCCGAACACATTAGTGCCGCGTGCCTTGTCGATTATTTTTAGCGGGATTGCCGTGGGGACGGTGGTTTCGGTCCCTTTAGGCAGTTATCTGGGGGGCCTGTTCGGCTGGCGCAGCGCGTTCTTTGCGGCAGCGGCGGTTGGTGTTTTGACCTTGGTGTTTCAGTGGCTGACCTTGCCCAGCATGGCACCGCGTCAGCATGCACGCACTGCAACGGTACTGGATTTGCTGCGCAGGCCCGGTATTGCGATCGGTATGTTTGCCTGTGTGCTGGCTCATGGGGGGCAGTTTGTCCTGTTCACCTTTATTCGTCCGGCGCTGGAAGGTTTTGCCTCTATTGATATGGATGGCTTGGCCTTGATGCTTCTGGGCTTCGGGCTGGCGAATTTCGTAGGCACCTTGTTGGCGGGCTGGCTGATGGAACGCAGCTTGCGGGTGACTTTGGTCGTGATGCCCGCCTTGGTGGGTTTGGCGGCCTGGGGCATGGTCTGGCTGCCGGTGCACAATATGGGTTTGATGTGGCTGGTGGCGTTATGGGGACTGGCTTTCGGAGGGGTGCCAGTGGCCTGGTCCAATTGGGTGGCCAATGCCATGCCCGATCAGGCGGAAGTCGCAGGCGGCATGGTGGTGGCGGCGGTGCAGTCCTCGATTGCTGCGGGGGCGGCAGTGGGTGGCTTCATGTTCGGCCTGGGCGGTGTTCCTATGGTGTTCCTCACGGGCGGGGGGGTGATGCTGTTTGCTGCGCTTTTGATTGCTTTACAGGTTACAGCGGATTGGTCGGCCTACCCCAGTGGGGAGCGGGCGCATTAAAAGGGGAGCCTGGGCCAGAGAGCCGGGCCGATTTGATGTGCTGCGGTCCACAGGTTGCAATCGGCCTGGCTTTTGAGTTCAAGATGTTTTGAGGGGTTCCAGCTTTGGCCACAAAGCATGGAAGTGATGGACTGGACCTTGCCCCAGGCCGATCTGCAATTGGTCAGCCGCGGCCAAAGCGCCATTCAAGTATTCCTTGGCCAAGCCTACCGCAGCCGGCACGCTGCGGCCCGGTAGCAGGGCAGCAATGGCGGAGGACAGCGAACAGCCCGTGCCATGCGTGTTGCGTGTCGGGATGCGAGGCGACTGAAAAACATGGCTTTGCCCCTGGCCTTGCAGCAAATCCACACTGTCCGGGCCATCCAGATGACCGCCCTTGAGCAGCACCCACTCAGGGCCCAGCAAGCACAGTTCGCTTAAGGTGCTGTGCATCTCTTGCAGCGAGGCGGGTTCCGGTTTGTGCAGCAGATCGCCCGCTTCGGGCAAGTTGGGGGTAAGCAGGGTACACATGGGCAGCAGCTTGTCGCGCACGATGGACACGGCTTCGGGGCTGAGCAAACGATCCCCGCTTTTGGCGACCATGACCGGGTCCAGCACAATCGGGCAGTCCAGGCCGTGATGGTGCAGGCGGTCTGCAATTGCTTCCGCAATCCCTGCAGTGGCGATCATGCCGATCTTGATGGCATCCACGCGCACATCCTCAAACACCGCATCCAACTGGTCCGCCACAAAGTCCGGCTCCAGCGCCACAAAACGCCGCACACCCTGGGTGTTTTGCGCGACCACGGCGGTAATCACGCTCATGCCGTAAGCGCCCAAGGCATACATGGCTTTCAGATCAGCCTGAATACCGGCACCGCTGGTCGGGTCCGTGCCCGCAATACTCAAGACATTGGGAATCATGTTTGGCCTGCCTGATCTTGGGGGGCAGCCAGCGCCAGTGCCCGACGGGCAACTCGGATTACATCGAAGCTTTGTGCCACATCCAGACTGTCCAGTTCCGCATTGCTGAACCAGCGCGCGTCCAGCGCATCATCGCCCGCTTGTGGCTCGCCTTGCTGCCAGCGGAACAGCACGGCAATCAGAATGAAATGCGAATAGGCCAAAGGTGTGGCGCTGGGTTCGCGGTCAAATACATCCAGCGCATCAAAGATCTGCAGGGCCTGGCCTTGTACGCCGGTTTCTTCGGCCAGTTCCCGGTGGGCCGCCGCCATGATGGTTTCGCCCGCGCGAATCTTGCCGCCGGGAAAGGCCCAACGTCCTGCATCGGGCCGATTGGCGCGGCGTATCAGCAAAATCCGGTCTTGATGGATGACGGCAGCCAGGGTGGCGGCAACCGGGCCGACGGGGAAGGGAGAGTGGTCAGAAGACAAGATAGCAACTCCTAGTCAAGGATAGCCATCCGGCAGCAAGCGGCGAGCAGGTACAGACCCGTCCCTTCGCCGGCATGACCCGGATCAGGTTCAACGGGTCACTGCGGTGCAATCTGCTCGGGCAGTTTCTCAGCCTGCTCGCCAGGCTCCCCTCGGTGAAAAGACCGTCCCTGTAAAAACGGTCTGGGCGAGTATACCTGTCTTCGTACCCAGATATGGCAGGCGGGTGCATGCTTTGAGTATCATCTGAATGGCATTACGATTCCGTTTGACGCAACCTTGAAAGGCTTCGACTATGGCTCGCCCTGATCTGAATCTATTGTTCGCACTGGATGCCTTGCTGGAGGAGGGCAGCGTCATGGGAGCGGCACGGCGCATGAATCTGAGCCCGCCTGCCATGAGCCGAACCTTGAGCCGCATTCGGGATACGCTGAATGATCCCGTGTTTGTGCAAGTAGGGCGCAAGCTGTTGCCTACGCCCCGAGCCTATGCCTTGCGTGAACAAGTGCGGGCGGCGGTGGAGCAGGCAACCCAGGTGTTAAGTTCCAATACCGAGATTGATCTGCTATCCCTGGAGCGCAGTTTCAATGTGCGTGCGACGGACGAATTTGTGAATGTGCATTTGGGTCATTTGCTGGAGGCCATGGCCAAGGAAATGCCCAAAGCCATGCTGCGCCTGTCTCCCGAAGAGGACGATATGGATGACGACGCCTTGCGTAGTGGCCGTATTGATCTGTTCATCAGCGCCTCACGCAAGCTGGCGCCGGATATTCACGTACAGCCCTTGTTCACGACGCATTTTGTGGGTGTCGCGCGGGAGCACCATCCTATCTTCGACGAAGACATTTCGCTGGAACGCTTTGTGCGCTGGGACCATATCAATGTGTCGCGGCGGGGCAAGGGCCGATCCAACCTGGATGCCTTGTTGCAAGCCAGTGGCTTGCAGCGCAATGTGGCCCTGGTGGTATCCAATCCCTACACCGCGCTGTTTGCCTTGCATGACTCCGATCTTTTGCTGCCGCTGCCCAAGCATCTGGCAAGCAGTGCCAAAGCGGCGGGCTTGGCGATCCGAGTGTTTGATTTGCCTGTGCCCATGGAGACAGCCATGTTGGTGCAGGCCTGGCACATGCGCTTGCAGACAGATCCGGCCCACCAATGGTTACGCACGACCATCCATCGCTTGTGTACCGAGGACGATGCGCAGACGGCCAAACGCAGCAAGCTGTAATTTAAATTGGTTTTCAAGTGCGTTTCACGCACTTGAGTGAGTGCAATAAATTCACTTTTCGGACGCATTGGGGACTTTTATAGTGATTTTCATTCATCACTGTAAAGAGTCCTCTTGTGTCGTCTGCCAGTCCCTCACCGCAGTCTGCCTCCGGGCTGAAAGCCTTTCTTGGTCGGATGGGTCTGGCCCTCAGTTCCGTGGATATCACCAGCCCTCGTGCAGGCTACATCCTGCGTTCCATTCTGGCCGCGTGGCTGGCCTTGTCAGTAGCCTATTTGCTGGATCTGCATGCGCCTTTTTCCGCCGCATCCAGCGTGCTACTGGTGATCAATCCGATGCAAGGCGCGGTGATAGGCAAGGGGACCTGGCGGGTGCTGGGCACGCTGGTCGGAATGCTGGCCGCCTTTGTGTTGATGAGTGCCTTCGGGCAGGAACCTTGGCTGTTCTTGCTGGGCTTTGCGTTCTGGCTGGGCCTGTGTGTGATGGCCATGGGTTTGCTGCGCCACTACAAGTCTTACGGGGCGGCCTTGGCAGGTTATACGGTTGGCCTGGCGGTATACGGCGCCATGGGGCAAGCGCAACTGAGCTTTGATCATGTTATTGGGCGGGGTTCCTCGGTGCTGGTGGGCGTGCTGTGCCTGGGCGTGGTGTCTGCCTTGTTCAGTACCCGCAGCGTACGCAGTCGCTTGCAGGCCCAGTTATTGCGCCTGGCCTCGGAAACAGCCCGTGTACTGGCGGGCAGACAAGCGGCCCTTCATGCGTGCAAGACGGCAGAGAGTGACCAGGAGCGTGTACGGCATCAATTGATGATGGATGTGTACGGGGCGGATGATTTGTTGTCGGTTGGCAAGGCGGAGTCTGCCGATTTGGCCGCCCGGGCAACCGCTTTGCGGCATGCCATTGCCTGCCTGTTTTCCGCCATGTTGGGGGGCGCGGGCCCGCTTCCGCAAACCTTGACACCCATGCCCGTCCTGGCGGCCTTGCGGCAAGAATGGGAGCAGGCCTGGAAGCAGGCTGCCCAACTGGTTTCACAGGGCCCGGACGGCTTGGAGCGGGCCAGTGCCGTGCTGATGCCGCTGCGTGCCCGCTTGCAGGAAATCTTGAATACCGGTCCTTTGGAGCGCCTGGCAGAACCGGCTCCGTTTCTGATTGCCGGGGATCGTCTGATTGAGCAGCTGGATGATTATCTGGCGGCCCTGGATAGCTTGCGTGCTCTGTATCGTTTGCCCACGCAAAGCTCATATCCCGCCATTCCTTTTTATCGGGATATTTCGCTGGCACTGGAAAACGGGGTTCGCGCCATGCTGACGGTGCTCTTGGGGGGCACATTCTGGATTCTGACGGGCTGGGCGGACGGCAATATGATGCTGGCCGGTCTGGCGGCAGCCTGCGCCTTGTTGTCCCCGGCACCTAACCCACCTGCGGCGGCGATGGCGTTTATCAAGGGCATTGCGCTTTCGATTGTGGCGGCCTTTTTATGCACCTTTGTGGTCCTGCCTTTGATCGAAGGCTTGCCACTGCTGCTGATTGTGCTGGCGCTGTTCTGGTTACCCGCCATTTATGCCACCACGGTACCCAAATACGCCATGGTCGGTGTGGCCTATCTGGTGTCGTTTACGACCTTGGCAGCGCCATCCAACCCCATGCACTACGACTTCGAACTGTTCGTGAATGGTTCTGTGGCCTGGTTGCTGTGCACCTTCTTTACCTTGCTGGGTTTTCAGCTGTTTTGGCCTCGCAAACTGAGTCGGGATTTAAGCCGTCTGCAACTGCGTATTCGCGCCAACAGTCTGGCGGTGCTGCGTGGCAAGCGTTTTCAGCCGCAGATCTGGCGCTGGCGACAGCAGCATCGCCTGGCGCAATTGGGAGCCGGATTAAAGGCGCAGCCTGCGCAAATGCAGCAAGCCTTGTCGCAGGCTCTGGACAGCGTGCATCTGGGTTGGGAACTGCTGCGCTTGCAGTCGTATGTACGACAAGCCCAGGTGCCTGCCCATGTGTCCCAGCCCCTGAAAACTACCTTGCGTCATATGGCTCGCCGGGCTGATCAACCCCGTTTGGCAGCGCGCCATGCCCGGCGTCTTGCTCAGGCCGTGCAGTGCCGGGACGCTGAGCCGCAACATGATGGCCTGCGTCTGGCTGCTGTGCTGCTGGATATTGCGATGCTGCTGGAGCGCCACCCGGCGTCTGTTTCCCTTCAATCAGGAAGTGCTGTTCATGCTTAGTGAAGTTGCCCTGGCGGGCATGTATGTCCCGCCTTTTTTTGTCTACGTCTGCCTGGCGGTGCCTATTTATCTAGGGTTGCGTTACGTGCTGGTGCGCACGGGAGTGTTGCGCCATGTTTGGCACCCGGCCTTGTTTGAGTTTGCCTTGTCCTTGTCCCTTGTCTCGGCCTTGATTCTGTATGTCTAAATTTCCTGCTTTGATCAAGCCAGTCAGCCGGTTTGTGCTGACGGCCTTCTTGCTGTTGATAACAGCCTATTTGCTGATGGCTTTGTGGAACGCCTATGTGCGGGCGCCCTGGACGCGGGATGGCCGGGTCAGCGCACAAATTGTGCGTATCGCGCCCGAGGTCTCGGGGACGGTGCGGGAGATGGCGGTTACTGATAATCAGCGGGTTCACAAGGGGGATGTCTTGTATCGCCTGGACCCGGCGCGTTTTCAGCTGGCGCTGGAGCAGGCGCAGTCCGAACTGGCGGCGGCAACAGCCATCCTGAACCAGAGGGCGGCAGAGGCCAAACGCCGTCGCGGTATGGAAAGCCTGCTGCCTGCTGAAGAAATCCAGCAAGCTCAGCACGCAGTGCGTATTGCCCAGGCCGAGCAGCGCAGCCGGCAATTGGTTGTGGACGCGGCCAAGCTGGACCTGGAGCGTTCGGTGCTGTACGCGCCTGTTGATGGTTATGTGACTCGCCTGCGTTTGAACGCGGGTGATTATGCGGTGGCGGGGCAGGCCAATATGGCTTTGCTGGATGCCCATAGTTTCTGGATGACGGGCTATTTTGAGGAAACCAAGCTGCAGGGTATTGAGCCGGGAGCTGAGGCTCGTATTCGTTTGATGGGCTATGAAGGCTTGATAGCCGGCCATGTCAGCAGCATCGGGCGCGGTATTACTGATGCCAATCAGCAAGCGGATGCGCAGGGCTTGCCCAGCGTGGAGCCCAACTTCAGCTGGATTCGTTTAGCGCAACGGATTCCGGTACGGGTGGAGTTTGATGATTTGCCGGCGGATGTGCTGTTGGCGGCCGGGATGACAGGCAGTGTGGCTGTCGGCCCCGCGCTGGGTGCGGGCAGTGCACAAGGCCGCATCAGCTCCTTTTTGCAGCGCTGGCTTTAAGAGGCAGGTATGGATAATTTTTTGATGCCTGAACGTCACCGCGCACGCCGCTTTTTACCCTATGTGGTGCTGCTCCTGAGTTTGTCAGCTTGCACGACGGTAGGCCCGGATTATGTGGAGCCCAAACAGCCGCTTCCTGCGACGTGGCTACATGAACAAACAGGCTTTGCCAGGCAGGATCAGGACAGCTTGCGTCGCTGGTGGCAGCAATTCCAGGACCCGACGCTGGATGCGCTGGTGGAAAGAGCGTTGAGCCGTAATCAGGATCTGAATATTGCTGTGGCTCGTTTGAAGCAGGCCAAGGCGGAACGCGGCCAGATTGCAGCCGATCTTGGCCCCCAGGTATCAGCCGGGGCGTCGGGGCAGGCGCGCCGCAATAGTAAAGCTCTGGACTCGCCACCTGGAGGGGAGTTACGAAATTGGCAGTTGGGGCTGGATGTCAGTTGGGAGCTGGATTTGTTTGGTGGCACTCGCCGGGCGATAGAGGCCGCCGATGCCGGTATTGAAGCGTTGGCGCAGGACCACGGTGCTTTGCAGGTCAGCTTGATTGCCGAGTTGGTCAGCCATTACGCCGGTTTGCGGGCGACGCAAAGACGGCTGGATATTGCCAGGGACAATGTGCGCAATCTGCGCGATACCGAACAGTTGGTGGAGCAATCCCGACGTCGCGGGTTGGCTCGTCAGTCTGAACTTTTGCAGGCCAGAGCCGAGCGTGAAATGGCACAGGCGCAGCTCCCGATACTGGAAGCCGACATTGCCCGTTTCAGTCATGGCATTGGTGTGTTGGCGGGCGGCTTTCCGGGCGACTGGCATGCGGTTCTGACGCAACCCGCGCCTGCCTTGCCCGTGCCGCCGCAATTGCCCGCGTTCCTGCCCTCGGATCTGATTCGCTCCCGGCCAGACTTGCGAGCAGATGAACGGCGTTTGGCCGCGGCCACGGCGCATATAGGTCAAGCCCAGGCACAACGCTTTCCGACGTTCCGGATTCCCTTGGGAATAGGGACTGCCGTCAGCGTGATTCACGACATCTTTTCCAATGCCAGTCTGTTGTGGGCGGCAGGGCTGCAAGCGGAGCACAGCTTGCACGATGGTGGCCTTGCGCAATCGGGCATCGAAGCGGCACAAGCGAAGGCGCAAGCCGCTGAACTGATTTATGAGCGTGATGTGCATCTGGCTTTGCGGGAGGTGGAAGATGCCTTGACCTCTCTGCATAGCCAGGTACAACGTCAGAAGTCCTTGCAGGCCGCACTGCTCGATAGCGAACAGGCTTTGGAGCACGCGACGCAACTGTATAAAGCAGGCTTAAGCGCCTACTTGCCGATCCTGGTGGCACAGCGTAGCGCCAATCAGGCACGAGATGCCTTGACGCTTAGCCAGTGGGACGAGGTATTGGCTGCCATTGCTCTGTATAAATCCCTGGGAGCAGGCTGGCAGGGAAGCTGAGACGCAGTAATCGGATTACAGCTCCCCCGTCAAAAAATGCGCTCGTCCACGCCCGAAGGACCAGTCTGCATCGCTGTTCTCGACCAGAGCGATGATCAGATCATTGGGCGAGACGCCACAGTTCTGCTCCAGCCGCTCTGCCAGCAAACGGTAGAACTGAATTTTTTGATTCTCGCTGCGGGGGCGGGACACGATGTGCAGCAGTACCACCTTGTCGCTACGCGGATAGCCCAGGCCGGTGTCTTCCAGTATCAGCTCGCCGGGACGATGCTGGGTCACGCACTGGTAGCGGTCGCTGGCGGGAACATCAAAGGCTTGCACCATGGCTTGATGCGCGGTGTCCAGCAGCAGGCGCAGCTCTTTGTCGTTGCGGCCTTGAATCAGATCAAATTTCAGTAGTGGCATGATGGTTCATTCTTGATTGGGGCTGCGGTCTGCAAGGCCGCCGGAAGTGATAGCCATATCGTCGTAAATCAGACGTTCGGCTTCGATTAGCAAATTCGATAACTGTTGATAGGCGGCGACCCATCCATCTATGAGCTCGTTGCTTGTCATCCTCGCGATCAGCTCTTCGCGTATGGCTTGCAGCTGGCAAGTGCTCATCATTGGGTCATGCTCGGGCTGGAACTGTAGAGCGAGGTGATTGTTGGCGATCTGGCTGGCCAAGGGGCTCATCGGTGGGGAGTCGCGCAGTATCAATTCATAAAAATAGGTGGTCAGGGCTTTGTCGCCGCTTGCCAGCAGCGGGGCAGCGGTCTTGATGATGTCGCGTTGAGCGTCCGTCACCATAAGATTCAAAAGCCGGGCAAGACGTGGCTTTTTTTACAGTGTTCAAGATAGGCAGCGGGGCGAGTCATGGTTTCAGTCTCCTGGTTTGAGGGCGGGATAGCAGGGCTATCGATATGGAAGATAGAAGACTGAATGAATCAAGTAAAATGATGAATAATGATTCTATGAATCACTAATAATGATCAAAAAGAGATTCATGTAGGCGAGGCCTGGATGAGCCTGCGGTTTCTTGCGAACGACCAGCGGGTGTTACTTGTTGCCCTTGGATGGTTTGATGATGAAGGTTGCACGCCTGCCGCCTGGCGTTCTGAGAAGAACTTTCTGTTTATAAATCACTAAAAAAGATTTTATTAATCAGTATTCATCATTTTACTTGATTGGTTGCTGCGCTTATCGTCAGGGCTTCTAAACGACGGTTCTTGGCACCACCAAGGCTCTGAGGCCACTGTGACACAGGCCCAGGCCTGCAGGCGACAAGCTGACTGCCGAAACTGGCCGCTTGTACCTGTTGGGCAGGTGGCTCACGACGTATCACTCTCGGTATTGCACTGTAGAGGACTTGCCCCCGGTGACCTTTTCAAGGAGCTAATCATGCAATTGCGCGACAACGGACTCAGGTTCTCGCCCATCACTATTGTGCTGCACTGGCTTGTAGCGGTCTTGCTGTTTTCCATTCTGGGCTTGGGGGTGGCCATGGCCCAAAGCCCCGGCGATGTGCGACTGGTGCAGCTGCAAAATCTGCTGGGGACGCTGCTGTTCCTGATTTCCATCTACCGTTTCTGGGCGCGGGTGACTTCTTTTCACCCCTTGCCGGTGGGCTCGCCCAACCCGGTGGAAGTAATAGTGGCCCGTTCCGTGGCGACAGCCCTGGCCTTGGCGATGGTGCTGTTGCCTCTCGCCGTCTGGCTATCCCGTGCGGCGGCTGGCGTGGCGGTGGAGTTGCCCGGTGGCCTGGCGTTACCGACCGTGATCAGCCCGAATGAGCAGGTCAAGGCGGTGGTCGATGTGCTGTTCAATATTGGCGCCACGGCCTTTTTGGTGGGGTTGGCCTTGCACCTTTTCGGGGCATTCAAAAACCATTTTGTACTGAAGAATCTGGCCTTGCGTCGCATCTTGGGCAAACAGGTGGAGTTGTAAATCATGAGCGAAGCAAATCGAGACTTTACGGGCAATGTCATTACGGATATGTGCGGAGTGCAGTACCCGATTTTTCTGGCGGGCATGGCTGCGATTTCCGGGCCGCAATTGGTGGCGGCGGTAGCGAACGCGGGTGGGATGGGTGTGCTGGGTGGCTTGCGTCTGGCTCCCTTGATGCTGCGTAAGTGGCTGCGGGAAACCCGGGCACTGACGGACCAGCCTTTCGGGGTGAATGTGGTGCCGCAGTTTGGTGGCCCGGAGGTGTTCGAGGCCCAGTTTCAAGTGATCCTGCAGGAGCGGCCTCGCATCCTGTCGCTGTTCTATGCCGAGGACTATTCCGCCGACATGATTCCCCGCGCCAAAGACGCCGGCATGATTGTGATGGTGCAAACCGGCACGGTGGCTCTGGCTCGTAAAGCGATTGCGCATGGGGCCGACATTATCGTCGCCCAAGGCAGTGAGGGTGGTGGCCATCTGAATCGCGGCACCATTGGCCTGATGTCTTTACTACCCGCGATTCTGGACTGTGCGCAAGGTCGTCCCGTACTGGCGGCAGGCGGGATTACGACCCGCCAGGATGTCAGGGCGGCCATGAGCCTGGGGGCTTCCGGCGTATTGGTGGGCACGGCCTTTCTGGCCAGCGAGGAGTCCAACGCGCATCCGCTCTACAAGCAAAAGATTCTGGAAGCCAGCACGGACGATACGGAATATCGCACCGGCTATTCTTTTGGCTGGACCTATGGCACGCCGCATCGCGTGATTCCCAACCGTGACAAGTGGAATGTGCTGCGTCTGGTCGGGGGTGGGGTGCGGGCAATTGATAAGGACAGAATGGCCAGGAAACTGTCTTTGTATGCCGGTCAGGGCGTGGGCAAGATCCACAGCATTGTGCCTGCGGCAGAGCGGGTCGAGGAGCTGGTTTTGGGCTTGTCCTGACGCTTTACTGCGGCATAGCCTGTGCGGAGCGGCTGGACAGACCCACAGGCTGACCGGTCAACTCAACAGTGCGGCTTCGCCTTGATCCAGTTTCGGTAATTGGGCGAACTGCGCTTGAGCCAGGGCCACAAAGCTGCGCAGGGCCGAGCCAGGATTGGCATCAGCACGACGGATAAACACGGTTTTTACCCGCGCAACGTCAGGTGGCAGTTCGTGGCATTGCACGGGCAGGCGCAAGCTGCTGTTCTGGGCGACCGCTTTGGGCAGCAAGGTAATGCCCATGCCCGAGGCTACGCAGGACAGAATGCCGTCCAGTGTGCCCATTTCCATGATCTGGTTGGGCACCAGCCCAGCCTGATAAAACCAGTGTTCCAGCGTAGAGCGGTAAAAGCAGCCGGTTCTAAAGACCAGTACGGTTTGTTGGGGAATTTTTTCAATCAGGGCAGGCAGGGATTCCACCGCCTTGCTGCTGACCAGCACCAGTTCTTCTTCAAACACTTCTTCTTGAGTCAGGGCGGCGTTTTGATGAAAGCCACCGACAAACGCACCATCGAGCTGGTGGGTCTCAATGGCCTTGATCAGCTCGGCCGTGGTGCCGGTTTGCAAGGACAACTGAACCTGGGGATAGCGTTCGCGGTATTGGGTCAAAACCTGGGGCAGACGGATGGCGGCCGTGGTCTCCATGGAGCCCAGACGCAGCAGACCGCTGGGAGTGCCGGTGTCTTGCAGGGCGGCACGGCTTTCTTCGGTCAGTTGCAAGATACGGCGGGCGTAGGCCAGAAAGGTATGGCCAGCCGGAGTCAGTAACACACCACTTTTCTGGCGTATGAACAATGGCTGTTCCAGTTCGGCCTCCAGTTCTTTGATGCGCATGGTGACGTTCGATTGCACGGTGTGCACCATCTGGGCAGCGGCAGTAAAGCTGCCGTGCTCTGCAACCGCACAAAAAATCTGTAATTGGCGCATTTCCATCTCGGCCATCCCATGTCTGAAAGTGATGCGTGGATTATTAATCAATCACTTTATGGCATTCCTGATGAGTCGTAAAGCGGTTTGAGGGGCTTACAGTTGATTGCGGTAGTTCGCCGGGGTGTGACCAAAGCTGCGTCGGAACAGGCTGATAAAGGCACTGGGGCTGGAATACCCCAGATCGTAGGCAATGGTGGCGACAGGGGCACCGGCTGCCAGCATTTCCAGGGAGCGCATCAGGCGGGCGCGTTGACGCCAGGCGGTGAAGTTAAAGCCGGTTTCTGTCACGAAACGGCGGCTTAAAGTGCGCAGGCTGACCGCCGCCCAGTCGGCCCAATGTTCCATGCCTTGATTGTTGCTGGGGTCGGCAATCAGGGCGCGGGCAATGCGTTGCAAACGCGGGTCCTGGGGAAGCGGGAGCCCAAAAGGTTCGATGGGCAGACTGCGGATTTCGTCCAGAATGACGGAGGCAATATGAGCCTGGGCTTGGGGCAAGGGCGCGGCGGGAATCAAATCCCAGGAGCAGGCGCGCAGCACGGCTTCACGCAGCAGGCCGGAGGTGCGCAAGGTGCAGGCCTGGGAAGGCAGATCGGCGCAGGCCGCTTCGTCTATATAGACGCTCCAGCCATGAAAAGGGCCATGCGATTGGCCCGAGTGCAGGACGTGCGGCGGCAGCCAGACGGCATGGATGGCGGGTACTACCCAAACGGCGTCCTCCACTCCAACGGAAAGCAGGCCGCGCAGGGAGCCGAACAACTGCCCGCGAGCGTGTTGATGGGGGCGCGAGGACAGCTCCGAGTCATGGTTGCCGGTGACGGCGAACAGGACGGGGTGCTCGGGAAAGTTCAGAAAATCATGCAAACCAATCTTGCGTTCAGGCATGGCGTAATTTTGTTATCTATTGACCGATATAGTGTACAGCTGCCAAAACCTTTCTGCTTACACTGAAAACCTTGATGAATAAAGGAGTGACACATGCAAGCCCATGACATTCTTCCCGATCACGCCAGTGAAGTTCAGATTGATGGCACCACCATTCGTAAAGGCACGGTAGGCGCGTTTCTGGCTAATGCTGCCGCCTTGCGCCAGCCTGATGTCAGCGACGCTGAACGCCAGCGCGCCTTGAACGATATTGTGGCGGCCTTGCCGGCTCTGAAAGCACTAGGCTTGTTTGATGCCTTGGAGATTCGAGATCCCCAACTGCGCGATTTTGTGGAGTCCAGACTGTGATGAGAGGTGAAGGCGCAACGGTTCGACCGTATTTGTTGCGCGATACCGCTTGGCTGTATTTACCTAGCGGCTTGATGCATGCTTTCGGAAGCCCTCCGCATCTGGGCGTGCGCCGCTTCGATGTTGGCTGTCTTTATTGATGGCAAGGAGCCGCTTATGCAAGTTGATGACACGCAGTTTCCATTGGTGTTTCTAAGAGAACACAGCTCGCAGCAAACGCCGCAACAGGCGCAGGATCAATTGGAGGCCTTGTTGAATCGGGGCCAACGTTTTGTCTTGCTGACCGACAGGTTGGGCGGTGGGGACCATGCCCATGAGGAAAGCCACGAGGATCGCAAGCAACGCGCCTTGTTCTTCAAGCAGAACAAGCAGCGCTTGAAGGATTTGTGCGCTGGCATGGTAGTGATCAGCAAGGGGCGGGCCATTCCTGCTGCAGCACGCCTGGCACAGCAGACCTTGGGCCGGGTGCTGGGCCTGCAATTCAGCTTTGTCGTTGATGAAGGCGAAGCCAGGCTTGAGGCCAGCCGTTTGCTGGCCCGTTAAATTGCGGGCGGCATGGCTGCCAGAAAGAGGGTATCCGATCAACAGAGGGACCACAGGCCGTGTGATGCGGCCTGTTTTTGTGTGCGCAAGGCAGACAGCGCTGGAGCGGGAGAGAGCTGAGCGCAGATTTTTTTTTCCAGTTGCAGATTTATCTATAAAATATACGCCGTATATATAAAAGGGTAGATCATGAGCACTGCACACGTTTTCATCGGAACCAGCCTGGACGGATTCATCGCCAAACCGGACGGCGACATTGCCTGGTTACTGGAGCGCAGCGATCCTGCGGAAGATCACGGCTATATGGCTTTTATTGCGGACAAGGATGCGGTGGTCATGGGACGTGGGACGTACGAGAAAGTCCTGACTTTTGACGTCTGGCCTTACCAGCTGCCTGTGGTGGTCTTGTCCAGACAACTGGCCGACACGTCGGTTCCTGAGCATCTGCAAGGCAAAGTCCGTTTCTCCCGCCAGACTCCCGAGCAACTGATGGAGCAATTGGCAGCAGAAAATCTGCAACGTATTTATGTAGACGGCGGCCAGCTTATCCAGTCCTTCTTGCGGGCTGGTCTGGTGCACGAGATGATTCTTTCCACCATGCCGGTTCTTATTGGTGAAGGCCGCCGACTGTTTGGCGATGTGAATCAGGATATGGATTGGCGTTTGCTCTCCAGCCAGAGCTTTCCTTCCGGCTTGGTACAGTCTCGTTATCAGTTCAAGTCATGAGCCGGGGGCGAGGACGTCCGGCTGGAGGCGCCGGCCTGACATTGGACGATATTCTGAACGCTGGGCTGGCGCTTCTGGACGAGGGCGGCGAGCAAGGTTTGAGTATGCGTGCTTTGGCCGCCCGTCTGGGCGTGACCCCCATGAGTCTGTACAACCACGTGCCGGATCGGGCAGGCTTGCTGCGCGTCTTGTCCGACCGGGTGTATGCCCAGGTGCTGCAAGGTCTGGATGAGCAGGAAGGCTCGGAACTGCGCCGGATTTTGCTGCGCTATCACCAGGCGGTTAGCCGTCATCCGCATTTGACCGTGGCCATCTTCAGCGATCCAGCTGCCTTTGCCGGGGTGACGCAGGAGATTACCCAGCGCTTGCGTAGCTTACTGGCGGACTGCACCGAGGAGCCGGAACTATGGCTGGGCATCTTGATCGACCATGCCCATGGTAGCGGTCTGCCTGCTTCTATTACGAAAGATGAAGCGGCGCAGCGTGTTTATGAGCAGGCTTTGGATCGCTTGTTGATGGCGCTGAATGGTACGGCTTGAACCTGATTCGCCTGGATAGTCACGATGGTATGGCTTGATTCAGATTTGCCTGCTTAGCCATGATAGTGCGGCTTGATTCTGATTTGCCGCGCTATTTACGATGACGCGACTTGATTCTGATTCGTCAGGTCAGTCACGAAAAAGCAGGGGCCCTTCCTGCCTTTTTTATGCCGTGCCTTTTACTGCTGCACCCTGCAAGAACAACTGGGTCATGTCCTCGAATTCCTGATGCAAGGACAGCTCGGGCTGATTCAGCCAGCGCAGCATGGCTCCGAAGTACAGGTGATGAAACCAGTGGGCCAGTTGCTCGGGGCTTAGTGACGGATTCAACTCCCCCGAGTCTTGGGCTAAGGCAATCAATGCCTGCCAGGTTTGAGTGATGTCACTGTCCTTGCTGGCTGTGCCTGTATTCAGCAATTGATGGCGCAGATAGGCTCTCAAGAACTCTGGGTGTTCGGTGCACCAGTCTGCCGAGGCACGCAGAATGCACAAAGCCTGCGTCTGAAACGTAGGGCACTGAGCCACCTCATGTTGCAGATAGGCCAGATCCTGCTTTAGCTGCGCATCCACATGTAACGCCAGCACCGCCTCTTTGCTGGGGAAGTGTTTGTACAAGGTGCGCTTGGCGATATCGGCCCGGTCTGCAATCTGCTCCATGGTCACAGCCTCGTAGCCGTGCTGCTCAAACAGGGTGGCCGCTGTCTGGCGTATCTGCTCCAGCATGAGCAGGCGTTTGCGTTCCCGGCGGCCCGGATCATGGTCTGTAGTCATGTCAGTTTAAAAAAGTATACGAATTGCATAAGTATACGACGTGCAATATTATGATGCCATTGCTGTTATCGCGAGCTGTTATCGCTATCAAGGCCAGATCATGAAATTTGCGCTTGTGACTTATGGTACCGAGGGGGATGTACGTCCGCTTGCCACCTTGGCGGCGGGTTTGATGGCATCGGGGCACGAAGTCTGCCTGTTGGCGGACGGTGGTACTTTAAGCTCTGCTCGAACCTTGGGTGTGCCATGTCTGCCTCTGGCCGGTGATATACGGCAGGCCCTGATGCCTGGGCAGATTCTGTCCAGTGCGGTGCAGGAAAAGGGCGGTTTTCAACAAACGGCCAAGGCGCTGTCGGCGATTGCCAATGTCAACACACCCGCTTGGATGCAAACCGTGCTGGATGCCAGCGAGGGTTGTGACGCGATTATCGTTTCGGGTCTGGCCGCTTTTGTGGGGCTGTCCGTGGCAGAGCGTCGCGGCATTAAGGCCATTGGTACCGGGCTGATACCCATCACTCCCACCGCTGCCTTTTCCTCTCCCTTCTTGCCACCGACCAAGGTGCCGCGCTTTTTGAACAAACGCAGTCATGAGTGGGTAAATGCGCTACTGTGGCGGGCGTTCAAGCGAGTTACCAATCAGGCTCGGCAACAAATCTGCGGGCTGCCCGCCCAGAACAAGGTCTGGTCCGACCATCCCATGTTGTACGGTGTCTCTCCCAGCTTGCTGGCTCCGCCCAGGGACTGGCCAGACAATGCGCGCTTGTGTGGTCAGTGGATCATGCCGTCTGGGGGCTGGACGATGGATGCGGAGCTGGAAGCTTTTCTGGCAGCGGGGGAGGCACCGATTTATATAGGTTTTGGCAGTATGGCCGGGTTTGATCGCGCGCACTTTATCCAGATGATGATTGAAGCCATGCAAGGTCGCCGCGTGGTGTTCAGCCCCGGTTGGAGTGGTATGCAAGAGGCGGTCTTGCCAGACAATTTCTTCAAGGTGGGCGAGGTGCCGCATCAGCATTTATTCCCCCGCATGTCCCTTGTTATCCACCATGGCGGCTCGGGAACCACGCATTCAGCCGCCAGAGCGGGTGTGCCGTCCATTGTTTTGCCCTTTGCCGGTGATCAGTTTTTTTGGGCGCACAGGCTGGCGTTGTTGGGTGTGGCGCCGGAGCCTTTATCGGGCAAACGGGTCAATAGTGCTCAGCTGAAAGCGGCTTTGGCCTTTGTTCAGCAAGACGATGTGCGGGCACGTGCTCAACACATCGCGCAGGATATGGAGCAGGAAGATGGGGTGGCGGTGGCTGTTGCGACGATCGAAGCCTTGATGCGCTAGTCTGCGATAGGTTTGTTAGAAAAAGCTGGGGTAAAGCCCCAGCAAGTTTTGGATATTTGCCGGGGCTGGAATGGATCTACGTTGTGGACCAAGCTAGGCCGCCAGAATCTCGTTAAATTCCAGCACATTCAAATCCGGGTCGCGGATAAAGCAGACCATGCGACGGCCATGCCCCATCATTACCGGGCCTTCACTGACGCGAATATTCTCCCGCGCCAGCCAACTCAGCAACTCGTCCATGCTGTCGATAATGAAGGCGGCATGGGTGTAGCCGGGCCGCTTCACAGGTGCATCCAGCAATACATTGCCTTCCTCTGCGGCCAAGCCGTTATAGATCAAGTGAATACGCATTCCGTTGGCATGAACCAGGCCGCAAGCTTTGGCTTGAGGCGCAAACTCGTCGGGGTCGCGCAGAAAACCCAGCTTGGCGTAAAAGGCCTCTGCAATGTCCAGGTCCGTTACCCGTATGCCTATATGGTCCAGTTCCAGTTTGTTGAAGTTCATGATGTATTTCTGCTCCAAGGGCGTCCGTCAGGCTTGTAGCCCGGCGCGGGTTTTCTGAAAGGGAATAAAGCCGGGCAAGGCCTCGATCTGGCGTAGCCAACTTTGAACGCAGGGGTAGCTGGACAAATCCACATTGCCTTCGGGGGCGCGTTCTACATAGCTGTACAGGGCAATGTCCGCAATCGTGGGCTCTTCTGTTCCGGTAATCCAGCGCTGGTCTTTCAGGCTGTGTTCCAGGGTCGCCAAGGTGGCATGGGCGCGAGTAATCACTTCTTCAGGGTTGAAGTTGGCGCCAAACACAGTCACCAATCGAGCTGCACAAGCGCCGTAGGCAATCTTGCCTGCGGCCACAGACAGCCAGCGTTGTACTTGCGCTTCCTGATAGGGATCGCTGGGCAGCCAGTGCGAGGGTCCGATCTTGCGGGCGATATAGACCAGAATTGCCAGCGAGTCGGCAATGATCCGGCCATCGTCATCCAGCACGGGAATTTCCCCAAAAGCATTCAAGGCTAGAAATTCTGCTCGCTTGTGCGCTTTGGCCGCCATGTCGACCTCGATCAACTCATGGGGCAAGCCGCTTAAAGACAGAAACAGGGCGGCGCGATGGGCGTGCCCGGACAGGGCGTAGTGATAGAGCTTCATGGCAGTTCACCAGTCATAAACAAGAGGTATTCATTCTGCTTTCTATGGCAGTACGAAACAATCGCCTAGAATTGCACTTCATTATTGCTATTCTTGAGCATAGTCTTTAAAGGCGGGGCGCATGGACAGGCTGAAAACACTACGTACTTTTATCTGTGTGGCAGAGCAGGCCAGCTTTGCTGAAGCCGGGCGGCGCATGAATATGTCGCCCACTACGGTGTCGCGCACCATCGCGGCGCTGGAGGCCAGCTTGGGCGTGCAATTGCTGATGCGCACCACGCGCAGCGTGCGGCTGACGGAAGAGGGCAGCCTGTTTCTGGAGCGTTGTCGGGCGGGAATCGCCCAGATCGATCAGGCCGTGGAAAGCGTGCAGGGGAGTCGTTCTGAGCCCAGCGGTACCCTGACGGTAACGGCCCCGGTCATGTTCGGAAAAATGTATGTGATGCCGGTGGTTTTGGAGTTGTTGCGCCTGTATCCGCAATTGCAAATCCGCCTGATCCTGCGCGACAGCTTGGTGCGATTGGTGGAGGAAGGGATTGACATAGCGGTCCGCATTGCCGACTTGCCGGACAGCTCCTTGCATGTGGTGCCGGTCGGAGAAGTTCGACGTGTTTTCAGCGCCAGTCCCGAGTATCTGGTGCGTAAAGGCCGACCGGCTTCATTGGTAGATTTACGGCATCACGATTTGATTTGGGTCGAGGATGAAGGCGGGCCGCATCGCGGTTGGGGGCTGGACGAAGTGCGCCGTGTGGGTGGTGTACCGCGCCTGTCTGTCAGCCATGTAGATGCGGCAATTGCCGCAGCGGTGGATGGTCTGGGTGTGTTGCGCACCTTGTCTTACCAGGTAGCGGGCGAGATAGAGGCAGGGCGGCTGGTGCCTTTGCTGCGCGATGATGAGGCGCCAGCCTTGCCGGTGTCTTTACTGTTTGAAGGCGGGCGCAAACATCATCCCAATGTTCGCGCCTTTATTGAGGCCACCAAACGTTTTATGAAGCCGTTCTGATTCCGGGATGCCGGGTTTAGTTGGCTTGCAAATCCAGCGTGCTATCCAGGTGTATGCGTTCAAAGTCTGAAATCAGCACCTGAATACGAATATTCCAGCTGGCCAGATGCGGCAGCTCGACATTACTCACTTCCCATTGATCCTGCCGCGTGAGTTCCGCCGGAAAGGTAATGGACTCCACCCCGGCTTGCGGGTTGCTGAAAATCACCTCCACTTCTTGAGCCTTCAGAGGACTGAAATCCGGCTCGTATAAAGAGACGGTCAGAATGGCGGGGTGCTGGGTGGAGGCCGGGATGTACAACAGATCTGCCATACCGGCTTCGGTATGAATATGGCTGGAAACGCTGGGTGGAACTAGTTGGGCCAGGGCGCGCGGGGGCGGGGTGAAGCGCCATAATGCGGCCACGGCCAGGATCAGCACCGCCAACACATATTCCAGACGAACCACACGTCGCAGAGCCTGTCGGGCATCGCTACGCTGTTGCAAGACGGCTTGAGTCAGACGATAGCGGTTGTAGGCTCCCAAACCCAGCAAGAGCAGGACCAGAATCAGCTTGGCACTGAGCACTTGTCCATATCGGCTTTCCCAGAGCGAAGCGAGTTGATCGAATTGCACGTAGATCAGCGCGGCTCCGCTCAGGACCAGAACCAGCAGGACAGCGGGAATCCAGCGCGAGAACAGCGTCAGCAAGCGGGAGTCCTGAGCATGCTGAAGTGCATAAACCAAAGGCAGGAAGGAACCAATCCACAGTGTCAGCGCCACGACATGCAGCCAGACACTGGGCCGAGATAGCCAGACGGGATCTGCTGTGCTGGCATGTCCGCTGGACGCCAGGGAAGCTCCCAGAAGAATCAGCGCCAAAGCAGCCAGCCATTTCTGGCTAGCGGAGTGTGTCGCTTTCCAGGATAAGGCGGCACAGGCCAGAGCTAGCCAGCCCAGCAGCACCGCCAGGCCCATGGAGGTCGATGCAGCCGTTTGCCAGGCGGCCGTGCCGAACAGGGCGGACAGAGGCAAGTCCAGGGCATCGACACCCACCAAGCCCAGGTTCAGCAATAAGGCGACGGCCCCTAAAGTCAGCATGCGTGGCGCGATATGACCTTGACTCGCTGATGTGTTGTTTGATGCTGGAGCCAAGGCGCGGTAGACCACCCAAGCTATCCCCGTAAACAGGCCCACATAGCCCAGAAGTCGGGCCAGCCAGATCAGTCCATTTCTGAGGGGATTGCTGTGGGTGCTGTCCACCAGATTTGAGCTGGGTGCCCCAATGGAAAACGTCAGCGTTCCGCCTACGGGATGACCGTCAGCAGAAATAACCCGCCAGCTCAGCCCATACGTGCCTTCGGTTTCCATGGGCGGCAAGGCCAGTTCCAGTCGCTGGTCTTGTGTCAGAACGTCCTCCAGCTCCTTGGAGGAACCATCGGGACGAATCAACTTCATCAGCAAGGGCGATACGGTCTCATTGAAGCTCAGGCTGGCTGTACTGGGAGCCTGGGCCAGCACCGTGCCGCTATCGGGTTTGCTGGCGACCAAGGAGGCATGGGCATACAGCACCGGCGCCCAGGCCAGCAACGGCAAGGCAAGCAGTAGCACGAGCAGTGGGTGGCAAGCTGCCTGCCTACGCAGGGTCTGCGTTTGCATAAGATCTCCTTCAGGCTGATGCCCAAGGGCACCAGCCGCCTGGGTGTTTAAGGCTTGGGCAAGAGTTGCAGCGCAGGAGCAGGGGCGTCGGAATGGTCAGCCGCTTCCTTGGTGCCCGGAGCTGCTTGATCAATCCAACGCTCCACGCCTTGTTCGCATTCCTGAACAACCGGGAAGTAGAGCGTGCTATTGGGCTTGAGCTCATCGGCCAGGTAGCTGATGAACACGAACTCGTCATAGTGCTCGTCCTGCAAAGGGCCGCCAGCCCAGACCACTTCCTGAACACCGGAACTGACCTTGGCACCCCAACGCGTGTAAGCCTGCTTGTAGTCACCTTTTACTGTTTCCAGCGTCCAGCCGGCTTTGGGTTGTGGTTTGACACCGACCACACCTTCAGGAATACGGACACGGATTTTGGTGGTGGCAGAGCCTTTGCAACCATGCGGCACGGACAGAATTGCCTTGTAGCTGCTGCCCACCGGGGCTTGCTTGGTTTGCAGGGAAACGTGTGCCACAGCGGAAGACGCGAACAGCACGGCAGCCATGCCCAGAGTGGCACGGAAATACGTGGAAGAAATCGACATTGAAAACCTCGGCTAGATAAAAAAGAGAAACCGTCAAAGGACGGGAACACATCAAGCGAGGAATAAAGGCGGGGCGCGTGAACCTAAAGGAGGGCCTTGTGCCGGCAGCGGTGGCAGGGTTTGATTGCTCTGGGCTAACAAAACCGGCCGGTACCTAATCAGGCTGATCAGAACAGGCGCATCCTGGGTCGGCAACAAGGCGGGGGAGGCCGCGATACCAAAGGGGCAGTCCTGTTGATTGTGATGCGTATCGGAATCCGCCTGGCCATCCTGGCCGACCAGATCAATCCAGAGCGTATTGGCAGCATTGCCAGCCGTACAGAAGGTAATGGCAAAGCCATTGTCTTGTCCTGAGCGGGTAGGCATGTAGCCTGCCGGGACGATGGCGCGACAGACGTAGGCCAGCAGAGCCAGGCAAAACAGAAGTTGCCAAACTCGGATTTCGCGGGAAACGAAACGGGGACCCAGGGCGCGCATGCGGAAAAGTATATTACAAAAGTGGGGGCCGACTGATGAGGCATTCGCCAGTTATCTGGCACCAAGCTACACGTGGATCTTGATCTTGATCTGGCTGGTTTATCTTTGTCTTTGTTCCTGATCCTGCCGCCCACCTTGGTATTAGTGCTGCTTCTGACTTGGCAGTTTCACTCCCTACGTTTCTTGATTGCAGCCACCGCCACCTGGGTCGCCACCGTCAAGGGTTCTGGCAGTTGATCCAATGTAAACCAGTCCATGCCGCTGTGCTTCTCAGGCTCCTGCACCACGGCCTGGCCGGTGAAGGATTTGACCAAATAAACTGGCGCCACCCAGTGCTCGCCCTTGTCGGCATCAATCTGGTTCACATTGACCAGTAGCTCCAGACTCTCCAGACGCAAACCCACTTCTTCCATAATCTCCCGTGTAACGGCTTGCTCCAGGGTTTCCAGCCAGTCCACTTTGCCGCCCGGTATCCCCCAGTGCTCAGCTTCTGGTGCACGCACACGCTTGAGCAGCAGGATTTTGTCGTTTTGCATAATGACTGCACCGCAGCCAACTCGTATGGTTTCGTCTATGTCTACATCTCTAGTTTTTAAACGGGCGTCAAGTGGCCCCGAGCGTCAATGACACATAAAAAAGCCGCGAACATAGTGGGCGGCTTTGGTCAGCTAAGGCAAAGTACCGCTTAGGGGAAACCGGCACATTGCTTTATAAAGGCAGGCCGCGCGGCCAGGCGGTGGTAGTAGTCTTCGACTGCCTTGAGTACCGGGCGATCAAACGGCGTATTCAGCCAGCGGTGAATGGACAGGCCCAGAATGATATCGGCCAGGGTGAATTCCGTTCCGGCGGCATAGGCCTGGGTCTGCGCCAAGTGTTTTTCCAAAATTCCCATTACCTGGGTCCAGGCAGCCAAGGATGCCTGAACCTGTGCGGCGTCCTGATGCTTGGGCGATTGACGCACCAAACTCCAGAACGCATATGTCCAGGTCGGGTTCAGCTCGGAGGCCTGCCAGTCCAGCCACTGATCCACCTTGGCTCTTTGCCAGGCATCTTGCGGATACAAGGCCGTCGGTGCCTGGCGGTTGGCCAGATAACGCACAATGGTATGGGATTCCCACAGCACACGTTCCCCATCCAGCAGGACGGGGATTTTTGCGTTGGGGTTCAGCGCACGGAATTCGTCCGTGTTGACGTCCTTGAAGCCTATGCCCCAATCCTGCCGCTCAAATTCCAGATTCAGCTCCGCGCAGGTCCACATGACTTTGCGTACATTGATGGAGGATTCTCTGCCAAGAATAGTCAGCATGATGGGGCCCTCAAATGGTCATTACTTGCTGGCAGGCAGCAGTTCGTCACGGCGTTCGATAATGCGTGAGATCAGGCCATATTCAATGGCTTCCTCGGCACTCATCCATTTGTCGCGCTCGATATCGTCACGCACACGCTCGATAGGCTGGCCGGTTTCACGGGCAATTACCTGGGCGATACGTTCACGCGCTTTCATGATTTCCTGGGCTTGAATGGCCATATCGCTGGCCTGACCACCGGCGCCACCGCTGGGTTGGTGAATCAGAAAACGGGTTTGAGGCAGGCACACACGACGCTCGCGGGCGGCACCCAGGAACAGGTGGGTAGCAGCACTGCCCACCCAGCCGGTACCCACCATGGTGACGGGCGAGGAAATAAAACGCACCACATCATGGATGGCATCGCCCGATTCCAGGTGACCACCCGGCGAGGACACGATCATGGTGATAGGGGCGGTGGATTCGGCATCCAGCGCCAGCAGCTTGCGCACGGTTTCCGAGGCGAGCTTATCCGTGATGGTGCCAAAGACCAGCACAGTACGGGCGCGGAAGGCTTTTTCTTCCAGAAAGGCGCTGTCTTGAGGGCTGGTATCAGAGCGAGTTTCTTTTTCTTGGCCAAGCATGGGGAAAGACTCCAAGGGATAAGTATTCTGTCTGCTAAGGAAAATCGATTGCTCGACTATATCCCGACTGATGGTCAACCGGGCTTTCACTTGGCAATTTTTGTGGTTTTTTTTGTCCGCGCTGGGGGCGCAATAGGGCGCAACGCAAGCAGACAAAGCAAATGCAGGGCGGTCTGCCCCGCAAGTTCATATAGTCTCATGCTTGTTAAGTGTTTGATCCAGGGAATAAGACCTTATCGCCCTGTCTCCTGGAGCAGCATCACGGGAAGGGCTGATCTACACGCGGCCGCTGGGCCTTGAGACCTGCCACAGAACCCCGATACCTCATTGAAAACGCTTCTTTCAACAGTGGCACGACGCTCCCTGTCACTAAAAAAGATACCTGTCGCTTCAGGCGCTTGATGCTAAAAAGGGACGGCACCCGATCAGCCGCCGAGGTCGAAGAAGTCCTTGCTTAAAAACGCTTTTCCAGCTTCAGCGCGACTTCGGTTTGCTTGTATTTGAAAGCCCAGTCGATATTGCTGTTGTTGAAAGTGTGCTTCACATACAAATTGGGTGTAATGCCTTTGAACGCAAAGCGCGGCATGCCTACGTTCAGGATATAAATCTGCTGACGGTCCTTGCGCAGCCCGCCCAGGAACAAGTCCTCGGCATCGTGACGGGTCTGCCGGTACAGGGCCGTGGCATTGATATTGAAACCCGCATCAAAGGCCCTGTAAATTCCCAGGTTTGCCATATAGCTGCGGCTTTGCGCGGTTTGCTGAGACTGCAGATTACGGGTGTAATTCAGGCCCCCGTAGATCACGGTTTTGGCATCAATCAGATACGAGCCGTACAAGCCTATCTGGTTCTCTTTGACGCCTTCAAAGTACTGCCGTAAATCGCCTTTGTAGGACAGGCTCTTGTGCTGGGCATTCACGCCTACTTGCAGCCTGTCGCTAAGATTGTGCTTCCAGTCCACGCGCCCGCCCCAGGACTGATAGCTGGTGCGACGGTTGGTGTAATTGTTCTCGAACAAGGGCGTAATCGACAGATCGTTTTTAGCGTCCTGATAGTTGTAGCCCGCGTAAATAATGCTGGTGTTGTCGCTGTAATAAATATTCTTGGGCTCGGCTTCCTTGTGCTTGTCGTACAGATTGCCGTAGCTCAGGCCGCGCAGTAGTAGGTTGTGGTTGCCGCTTAGCTGGAAACGCCGGTTCAAGGTCAGGTCGTAGACCATGGCGGTGGATTTGACCGGGTCCGGCATCTTGCGCACTGACGGAAAGCACCCAAAGAAATAGCAGGTAAAGAAGGTGTCTTGCTGGCCGTTTTCTTTGTTGATATTGCTGTTGTAGCCCAAGCCAATCGAGGCGGAACCGTGCCAGGCATTGCGGTCCTGCAAGGCACCCTGGAAGCCTTCAATTACGGGCCGTACTTCATCAGGAATACCGGCAGAGGAAATCTGGCTGAACAGCTCCTTGGCTTCGCTGGATTGATAGTCCTCGAACAACAGGCGGGCCAGTTCCAGCTTGGCGCGCATCATATTGGGATCGCTTTCCTGAGCTTGGCGCAGCTTGCTGATCGCCAGGCTGTGATTGTCTTTGCTACGGGCCACCATCCCTTGAGCCATCAGCACCAGGGCAGGGTTGTGGCCGGGCAGCTCCTGATATTTTTCTACAAACTGATCCACCTTGGCCCACTGCTGCAGATTGATGGCGACATAAATGGCCGGTTCCAGATCGGTCAGCGTGGCATCGACGCTATAGGTTGTGCCGTTGATGGTGATCAGGGCCGACGGGTCCACATCGGGTGGGGTTTCTTCCACTAAATGGGAGCGTTCGCGTTCGTTCAGATTGCGGTCGATTTGATTCAGAAGTCGGCGCGTATCGTCGTCGTTGGCTTGCACCGCGCTGGATGCCATGGCCAGCAGCAGGCACAAAAGGGGAAGGGCTCGCCCATGCATGAATGAAAACCTTGCAAGAAAAAGGGGAGATGGACGCAGGGTCCGGAGAGAAAGGGGATCGAGCGTGTCGATCCCTTTTTCTTATGGCAAAACTAGCGTGTTGTCAGAGGCGGATTACTGCTTGGCACCGCCGAAGGCCATGTCTTTAGTGCCACCAGGGGTGTTGTAGTAAATACCAGCCAGCGCATCAGCGGCAGCGCCGTAGAACTGACCGCGGATTTTGGAAGAATCGGCAAGATCTTGGGCGAAGGTACCGTTGGAGCTAATGGTTGTGCCATTGAAGAGTACGGTGCCGACCAAGCCTGTCAACGTACCAGAGCCGCCAGCGTAGTTAGCGGTCAGGGTACCTTTGGAGATACCAGCCTGGGTGCCGGGGTTGTATTGGTTGACACCTACAACGTCGTACTTGGCATTGACCAGGTTAGGCATGGCTGTGGTTGGGTTTTCGCCGGTGTAGAACACCGTGCGGTCAGCATGGCTCAGGTTCAGATCCGTGCTGCTTGCTGGGGGTGTGCCGGCTATGCGGGGAGCCCACTCACCAAAATACACTTCCTGGCCGGAAACCTTGGCAACTACTTCGCCACCGAAGTGGGGGTAGCCTGGCAGAGGATTGTTCAGTTGGCGATAGGCGTAAATTTGAGTGCCTGCTCCTACACCGCTGGTGATGGTATGGCGCCATGTTTCAGCAATGTTTGTTCCTAACGGCATTTGAATATATCCATTGCCATCAGAACCACCCAGCACTTGATTGGTTTGCCAAAGAGGACCGCTTTTGAAGCTCACCACTCCTGATTGTTTGGTGGCGTCATAAGGGTCAGTACCTGGCATGGAGATACCAGCTTCGCCCTGAGCCATCATCGTGGACGGCTTATCCGCCACTACAAATGCTTTCGAGGAGCCACCCGCGACGGGGGCAGCGAAGCTGCTGGCGGAGGCCAGCAGGAAAGCCGAAACAATAGCCAGTTTTTGTACATTCAGACTTGCTTTCATTACGAACTCCATTAAGTGAAGAAAAAGGGCGTTTTTACGAAAACGACCAAAAAAACCGATTAACTTAAAAACGTGCTGTCATACCGACGCGTACCGTTCGTCCGGGGGCCGGCATGGAGGTGCGGGCCATAGGGTCCAGGTAGTACTGATTAGTTAGATTGCTGATCGCCACGTCCACATTCAGGTTTTTCTGTACCTGATAGCTGGCGTAGGCATCGAAGACCAAAATGGGGTTCCAGTAGTTCGTTCTGTTAAATGCCCAGCCAAGGCCACCAAAATGCCCTTCATCTTTGTTTTTCGCAGCGCTGTGATACACCGCACGTGCTCCGAGCAGTAGTTTCTTTTCCAGCAGGCGTGCACCGACATCCAGATTCAGGGAGTACTGCGGTTGCAGGCTGGTTCTGGCAAAGGTGCGAGGGAAGCCGCCATCAACGCAGGCAGGTATGCGGTCGCTTCCTGCGGCTCCAGGGATGGGCATAAACGTCTGGGCGTAATCGGCGTCGCATAGCTGCTGCTTCAAGCGGTATGTGCCGCCAAAGTTGGCAAAGTATTTACCGCTATCCACGCGAGCTTGCAGTTCAATACCGGACATCTTTTTCTCGTCAAACTGCACGGTATTGAAGTCCCAGTCTCGGTCTATATAGTCTTTGATCCGGTTGTTGAAGTAATTGATTTTGATGTCTGCATATTCCAGACTTGGAAAGTAGCTGCTTAGATTGTGGACATAGCCGATTTCCCAGTTGTAGGCATGCTCAGGACGATTAGCGGTTCCGGTCGAGCGCTTGCTGCCGCCAGCCAAGGCCATGGAGGACTCGAACAGGCTTGGAAAACGTACAAATTCGTTGTATCGGGCATAAAGACGAATATCGTCTGTAATGAAGGCTGTCAGCCCGATGTGGGGAACCCATGCATGGTTTTTTTGTTTTTTAGGTTCTTCCCATTTATTGGATATTTCAGATTCGTCTTGGTAAACAGGTTTGCGATTGCTTATCGAGGCAATGTATTTGTCTACTGTGCCCTTTTGTCCCTGCGCATCGGTGACTTGCTCTTTTGAGTCAATTTCTCCATTGGTAAAGGGGTTATTGGCAGTAAAACCTTTGTGACTTTCTCCAGAGGGAACAAAAACCGTTTCTTCGATATAGCGATAGCCGTTGATTTTTCCTTCATGGAATGTATTACCTAATATTTCTTCAAATGTTTTTTTGCTTGTATGCCCGAAGACGGCCTCTAGTAGACTTGGATCTAAGTCAGAAATGAACTGCCAGTTTTCTTCATATTGCTTGTAAATGGGCAATGTTTTTTCAATGATTTGGCCTTCGTAATCAGCAACTTCTTGATTGCTCATTAAGCGCTGAACCTGGTAGTTATAGCCTTTCAGGGCAGGCTGAATAGCCCAGTCCTTATGCTGCTGACTACGCATCTCGGCCAGCTTGTCGTCGTACGACCAGTAGTCGCTATAGCGTGCGCCAGCATTCACTTGCAGCCAGTCCACAGGCCGCCAGTCGAAGTTAAAACCAAAATTCCATTGCTGGCGGGTGCCTGAACGAGGCCCCATGTGGTTCACGCCCCAGGTCAATTCATTCAGGTTCTCGAGCTTCTCCGAAGCATCATGCTGCTTGAGTTTTTCTCGGGTGAAATCAGCGAACAAGCCCAGGTCCAGAGTTGGGTGCAATGTCATGGCGTTGCTGATGTTCAGCCCGCTACGCCTATGGTCAGTAATTTGCAAAGCTCTGGGGACGATGTTGAAGCGCCCATCTGTATTGGGGAGCTTTTCTGGGGCGGTAGGAGGTACCCAAGCGCATTCAGAGCCGTTTGTGCCCAGGACATGGCAATTTGTGTAGTTGTCCCAGTCACCATCGCGTCCGTTGTTCAAGCCCTGGCCTTGAATCCCATAAATGATGTCGCCATTCTGATGACGCTCACTATCGCTTTGGGTAATCCAGGCTCCGGCCTTCAAGTTGATGAAACGACTGCCTTCGGGATTCCAGGAGTAGTTCAGGTTCCAGGTGTCTTGTTTGACCTTGCTATATGGGTTTTCGGTTTGGAGGATATTTTTTTCACCATAGCCATCCAGGGCATGGATTGCCCAGACCACGTTCCATGGCACGTTTTCGCCAAAGGTATGGTTGCTGCGCATGTAGCTCATATCAATGGCTTGATCGTGAGGTAGGCGCAAAGTGCCTTTCAGCAGCGTGGTTTCCAGTTCGCTGGATGTGTTCAGAACTTCCTCACCAGGACGGTAGTACTTGGCGATGTAGCTCACTCTGGGGAAGGAGTACGACGGGTTGTAGTCGCTATTTGCGTCCTCTTGCCAGGTGTCGTTCTCGTACTTGTCACTACCTTTCTTACCGCTGTAATAGTTGCCGCGACTGCGGTAGCTGTATGCGGCTAGCAGATCAAAATTTTCTTGCTGTGTGGCGATGGCCAGGCGATAGGAGTGGTCTTCAAAATTGAAGTTCTTGCCGCTATTTCCGACTTTCGGCATACGGTCTGGCGAGATGTTGTCAGGTAGAACAACACCATTCGTGCCACCTTTATGAAAGGTTGCTCCCGGAATATCGCGATAGTCCTTTCCGAAAATCCCAAAAGCCCGTTCATTCGGCTTGGTCGAATTCGTCGCCGTTTCCGCCTTCAGCTCAATCCCGAAGGTCTCGCCCGGTTTGACAATATCTTCAACCTGCAGCGTGCGGATCTGCACCGATCCGCCAATCCCGCTAGCTCCCGACGTTGCCGACACGCCTTTTTCCACCAGAATGCTGCTGATCATATTGGGATCAACATAGTTGCGGTTGGCCACCCCGGCCGGTCCCAGCCAGACTGATGTTGCCTGTTCCGTGCCGTCAATCGTCAGGGGAATTCGGCCTTCACCCTGGATACCGCGAATGTTCGGGTCCAGCGCGCCGCTATTGCGCGAGTCCCCCGCATACACACCGTTCAGGCCCTTGAATAAATCCCCCACGGAGCTGCCCTTGTACAGCTCGATTTCTTCCTTGCCGGCATACACATTGGAGACGTCTTTCTCGAATACATCGGTTTTGCCGGCCTCATCGCGGGTTTCACGTACGACGGTAATAGTGTCCAGACGAGTGGCTCTGTCCGTGTCTTCCTGGCTCTCGTCCTGACGGGAGGAGGGTGGGGCGCTGCCCACGCTTTGGGCCTGTGTCTGCCCGGCCCAGGAGGCCAGAATCAAGGCATACACCAGCGGCTTGAGCGCGTGTTTTTTTGTGTAGGGTGAAAGGGTAGCGGACATAAAACGAACCAGGGCTCCGTGCGAAAAATAACAATCTGTCGTGAGGAAATACTTCCCGTTTGCTGGCCAGGCTCACCCCTTGTCTCAAAAGGTGAGGAAAGGCACGGGGATATTATTCACATTAATGAGAATAGTTATCACTTAGATTGATATGCAGGACGGAGCAATTCCTATGCAGGACCGGAAATCCGCTGCAATTGCAGGAATTTGTCAAAGCAGAAGGGGAACTTTTCAGGGAGAGGGCCGCAGGGGGCGGCCCGAAAGAAGGGTGGGCCTCTATGAATGCAGAGGCCGAAAACAGCGGAAATACAAAGGTTTAGGCGCGCTTGTTGCCAAAAATGGATTTGGGCGAGCGGCCAAAGTAGCGCGTAAAGGCGACGGAAAAATTATTGGGGTATTTGTAGCCGACTTGCCAAGCGGTCTGGGCCACTTGTTGGCCGGACTCCAGCAAGGTATAGGCTTTGCGCATACGCAGTTCAAGCAGCAGGCCGATAGGCGTGTTGTCGTACAGATAGCGAAAACCTTCTTTAAGTTTGTGCTCGTTAATGCCTACCGTCGTGGCCAGATACTCCACCGTGATTTGCTGGTCCAGTTGCGAGCTGAGCAAATCGCGTGCTCGCTCGACCCGTTGAATATCATCCACCGACAGCGGGGCGCTGTTGGGGGCGTCGGGTGGGGCCAGGCGGTTGAACTGCTCGGCCAGCAAGCTGAGTGCATGGATTTGCAGATTCAGCCTGTGGTGATGAATGGGCTGCTCCGGGGTGCACGGCTGCATATAGCGTGCCAGTGCCGCCGCATGGGCCATGGTGGCCTGGCTGCTGGCATGAAAGGACAGACGGTGCAGTCCCACGCAATCCATCAACTGGGTGGCGCGTTCCGGGCCCACGTATTTGTTCAAGGCCGCCTCGCTGATGACCAGCCGTAATTGCGATACGGATTGGTCCTCTTGATAGTGGCGTTCCCCCCGCAGGGATCGAAAAGCCGTCACCGTGGTATGGCCTGCCTTGAACAGCAGATCTGAGCTCTCCCGACCCTGATAGGCCGACTGTCCTTGCAGACCCACCGTCACCACAATGACACGGCCCGCATGGGGGCCGTTGCTCTCTTCAACCAGCGACCGGCTGGGGTGATAGTGCAAGCGGCCCAACAAGAACCCTTGTTCCAGTTCCACGCATTCGGAATAGCAGTGGCCCAGTTCTTCGGGTAGTTGCAGCCGGACTCGGCCATCGCTCAGAGCGCGGCATGACCTGGGTTCATCCGTGGTTAAGCGATAGCCAAATTTGCGCGTGTTCATCATTTCTCCTGCTAAAAGCGCCTCGCATATGAATTGCTCCGTTCAGCATAGATCTTAATGCAAATAATTCTCATTAAATATATATCATTTCTAGCTGTGATGGCAGAGGGAAGGGCCATTGTGGAATTCACGGAGGTAAAAAACAGTGCTGGATCGATCGCTAGGAGAAGTCGTTTTGTCGGAGCAATTGCTGGAGTCGCATGCTCTGCAAGCCTGTTGGGACGCGCAATTGGCGGGTTTAAGTGCAGATGCCTTGAACCTGGCTTTGGGGTATGGCGTGTTTGCGCATCTGGATAAGTTTATCGCTGCGGAGGAACTTGCGCTTGTGCTCAAGTGGGACGCCGACAACACCGCCTACCTGCTGGAGTTGCTGTGGAGTCTGGAGCTGCTGGAGTGTCAGTGGACCTGTCCGCGACGCTATCGCAGCCTGCCGCAAACGGCGCGTTATCTGAATCCGGGTTCGGCGCAATATTGTGGCGATGCCTTGTTGTTTCGGCATGGTGTCTTGCGTCAGGTGGGCAATCAGCTCGATGAGCTGCTGCGTAATGGCAAATCGCCTCCAGCGGATCCGGCATTGATTCAGCAAGGCTGGGCAGCGGCGGCACGTTCACAAATTGCCCAGGAACAAACGGCGGTGACGGCCGAGGTGGCCTGTGAAATTTTTGGAGCCGTGCCGGAGTTCTGGCAGGCGCAACGTTTGCTGGATTTGGGCGGTGGGCCAGGACTGGTAGCCATCGCCTTGGCGCAACAGCAGCAGGACTTGAATGCCGTGGTGTTCGAGTACGAAGCGGCGGCGGCTGTCGCCCAGCAAAAAATTCTTGGTGCCGGTCTGGAAGCGCGTGTCAGCACCTTGGCCGGTGATCTGCTGGTGGACGATTTCGGGGCGGATTATGACCTGATCTGGTGCTCTTCCGTGCTGCATTTTGTACCGGATATTCCTGCTTTGCTGGCCCGTCTGTATCGTGCGCTGCGCCCCGGCGGGGTGCTGGTGTGCTGTCACGCCGAAGTGCATACCGAGGTTAGCAAGGCCAAACGGATTTTGCATTACTACCTGCATATGCGCATGCAAGGCCGCCACGTGCTGCCGGAAGGGCAGTTGGCCCAGTTGCTGGAACAAGCCGGATTTGATGATGTTCAGCAGTTTGATGAGGTGCGCTTTCCGGTTGCGCCCGTCACTGCATTGATTGCGCGCAAGGCGTGCAAAGGGTGATGAGAATGAAGACGTGGAAAGCATGGGGGGCGCAGTTGCTGTTTGGCTGGATGAATCTGGTGCTGGCCGTCCCCAGTATTTACCTGATGCTGGGTATGCCCCTGGTGATGCGACAGCATGGCTGGTCCGGCACCGAGATAGGCTTGTTCCAGCTGGCGGCCTTGCCCGCCATTTTCAAGCTGGTGCTGGCCATGCCGGTGCAGCGTGTCCGCCTGGGTGGCGGACATTTTGTGCATTGGCTGTGGTTGATGGCGGTCTTGTTGTTGGCTTTGTATGTAGGCATAGGCCGCGAGAATCTGATTGATCAGCGGACCCTGCTGTTTGCCCTGACCTTTGCCATCAGCATTGTGGCGACCTGGATGGACATCCCCTTGAATGCCTTGGCGGTGCAATACCTGCCGCGTGACGAGCAGTTGCGTGCAGGCAGTATTCGTTCTGCCGCCTTGTTTCTGGGCGCGATCGTCGGGGCGGGGGTGATGGTGCTGGTGCAGGCCCGTTGGGGTTGGCAGGCACCGTTTGCCTTGATGGGCCTGGGGCTGGTGATTGGTTGTTTGCCCTTTGTCTTTTTGCGTTCCAAAGCCGGTTTGCAAGCGGCTGAGACCGAGCAGGCACCACCCGGTTTCGTCGCCGATTGGGTCAGCTTCTTCGGGCAGGAAGGGGCCAAGCAGTGGACCAGCCTGCTACTGACCAGCTTCCCCTTTATTGGCGCTGTCTGGTTCTACTTGAAACCCTTGATGCTGGACCAGGGCATGCCTTTGGAAGAGGTGGCCTGGACGGTCGGGATTGCCGGTGGCATTACCGGTGCCGTGTTCAGCCTGATTGGCGGACGTTTGGCCTCATTTCTGGGTGCCGCGCGTGCCATTCCGATTTATCTGCTGGCGGCCTTGCTGTCCCTGATTCTGTTGATGGTTTCCGTCTGGGCCAAGCTGGGGCCGGTGTGGCTGATCAGCAGCGCCCTGTTGATTGCGGCCAGCATGGGGGCTGTGTCGGCATTGCTTTTTGGGCTGACCATGTTCTTTACCCGTAGACAGCGCAATGCATCGGACTACGGTTTGCAGTCGACCATCTTCACCTTGGCCCGTATGGCCGTTCCCATTGTCGCCGGCATCGTGCTGGACCGTTTCGGTCAGGTTGTCATGCTGGGCGTGCTCACCTTGGGTGTTCTGTTCGCCTTTGTACTGGCTTGGCGCGTTCGCCACAGCGTCGGTGCCAGCACCGAAGTTTTGCTGCGTAGCCAGTAAGTCAGGGTCTGAAAACGCCAGCGTGTGCAGGTTGCGCTGGCGTTCATCGTTTTTGCTCCGTTTCGCATAGAAATTAGAACCCAAAGGCTATTGTGTCATTTTCAGTCATATTTGAGAATAAGTCTTGTTCGTATTCATATGTATTTAACCAGGAGTCATTATGACCTTGCCCCCATTAGTTGAGCCCGGTGAGCCTTTGAGCCGCGAAGAGGTTAACCGTTATAGCCGTCACCTCTTGATTCCCAATGTGGGCATGGAAGGCCAGCGCCGCATCAAAAATGCCAAAGTGCTGGTTATCGGGGCAGGGGGGCTGGGTTCGCCCACCTTGCTGTACTTGGCCGCAGCCGGGGTGGGCACACTGGGCATCATCGACTTTGACCGGGTGGATGAATCCAATCTGCAGCGCCAGATCATTCACACCGTAGACAGCATTGACGAGCTGAAAGTGGAAAGCGCCAAGCGTACGATTCACAAGCTTAACCCCTACATCAAGGTAGAAACGTATACCGACAGATTGGAACCTGACATGGCGGTCGAGCTGTTCTCGCGCTACGACCTGATTCTGGACGGCACCGACAACTTTGCGACCCGCTATCTGGTCAATGATGCGTGCATGCTGGCCGATAAACCCTATGTCTGGGGTTCGATCTTCCGCTTTGAGGGCCAGGTCTCGGTGTTCTGGGAAAACGCGCCCGGTGGCATAGGTTTGAACTACCGCGACCTGTACCCCGAGCCCCCACCGCCCGAGCTGGCTCCGTCTTGCGCGCAGGGCGGTGTGTTTGGTGTCTTGTGCGCCTCGATTGCCTCCATCATGTCCACCGAAGCCATCAAGCTGATTACCGGCATTGGCGATCCTTTGATCGGCCGCCTGATCGCTTATGACGCACTGGATATGTGCTACCGCGAACTGCCCATCCGCCGCCTGCCCAATCGCAAGCCCGTGACCGAGCTGGGCGATTACCAAACCTTCTGCGGCCTGAATCCACCGGCTGATGCCATGGCCATCCCCGTGCCTGTCATGACTGTGCTGGAGCTGAAAGAACGGCTGGACCAAGAGCAGGCCCCTGTCCTGGTGGACGTGCGCGATCCCAATGAATGGGAAATCGTGAATATTCCTGGCGCGATTCTGATGCCCAAATCGCCCACCGTCGCCGCCGAGATTCTGGCTGCCTTTGGTCCGAATGCGGATCTGGTGATTTCGTGCCGCTCCGGTGCGCGTTCCAGGACCGTGTGCGAAGAGCTGATCAAGTTGAAGGCCCCCAAGGTGCGCAATCTGGAAGGCGGCGTGCTGGCTTGGGTGGAGCAGGTCGCTCCCGAATTGGCGTCTTACTAAGTTCGGGAGGAAGCACATCATGGCCTTGCAGATTCGTCGTTCCGCTCTGGAGCAAGTTCTGAATCATGCCAAGCAGGATCACCCCATCGAGGCATGCGGACTGATTGCCGCCCAGGAGGGCTCGCTGGTGGCCGAACGCGTGCTGCCCATGCAAAACCGGGCGGCCTCGGAGGTGTTTTATCAGTTCGATTCGCGCGAGCAATTTCAGGTCTACCGCCGTCTGGATGAGGACGATCAGGAGTGCTGCGTGATCTATCACTCTCATACCGCCAGCCAGGCTTTCCCGAGCAAGGATGACATTGATTTTGCGGGCCATCCCGAACTGCATTACTTGATCGTGTCCACCTGGGATCAGGCCACCGTGCCGGTTCGGTCCTTCCGGATTATCGACGGCGGTGTGACCGAAGAAACCATCGTGATTGTCTAGGGAGCAGCGTTGCTCCCCCAAGGGGAGCGTGTGTCCCGGCTGTTGGAAACCACTATTTCAAAGGAGTTTTAAGCATGTCCATTTCAGTCTCTATTCCGACCTTGCTGCGTCCACTGACGAACGGCGAGAAGAAAGTCCAGGCCCAGGGCGCTTCGGTAGGCGAAGTGATCGAGCATCTTGAAGGCCAGTTTCCCGGCATCAAGGCGCGCCTGATGAGCGGCGAAGACCTGCACCGTTTCGTGAACATTTACGTGAACGAAGAGGACATCCGTTTCAGTGATGGCCTGAAAACCGCCATTCGTGCTGGCGACAGCCTGACCGTACTGCCTGCCGTAGCAGGGGGCTAAGACCATCTGGTCTGGATTTTCATGGTGCAAGTGCTGGTTTCTGCAATCAGCACTTGGCGTGCGCATCACTCTGGTTTGGAACTATGTCTGAATTACTACATGGCTGCGGATTACGTTGGCAGATGGGCTCACAGCCCCCGTATTGGCCGGGCTTGCCTGCTGCCTTGAGCCGTCAGGCTCGATTGCTGGGTTTATCTGAACAAGGACAATCCGCAGGCCATCAAGACGAAGCAGCATTCAGCCTGTATTCGCCTGATTTTGGAACGATTAGCACGCATCTGGAAACCGAGGCGGGCGGCATGACGCAAGCCGCGATCAGCGAGCTGAGCATGCAGGCTGCCAGCGGTATCTTGTCCGTGCATGGACGCTCCAGTGGGCTTTCGGGCACGCTGGGCCTGGATTATCTGGCCGTGCTCAGTTCAGCCATGACCCTGCAAGCGACCTTGGCGGCGGCCTTGGGCCAATTGCGCGGCGGGCGTTTCTCTACGGTGTCGGTTTCGCCCTTGGGCTGCGGCCTGCTCAGTATCGGGCAGTATCTGGCCGGGGCAACGGCGGCTCAAGATCCCGAACAGTTATTGGCGGGTAGTTACGATCCCGGCTTGCGGCCCCCCTTTGTTTCGCAAGACGGCGTGGTCTTTGAACTGGAAACCTTGGACCCGCGACCCTGGCGCGCCTTTTGGGAAGCAGTGGGCGTACCGGCCGATCTGGCTGGTCAGGCCTGGAAAGCGTTTTTGCTGCGCTATGCCAAGGCGGTGTGCCCCATGCCCGCGGCATGTTTAAGCAGTCTGCAAGCCCTGAACTTTGCCCGTTTGCAGGAACTGGCCTTGCAGACCGGCATGGCCATCTTGCCGGTACGTACACCGGCTCAACGCCAGAGCGATAGTGATTACGCGGCCTTGGCCGGTCTGTGGCAGCATCAGAGTCATGCCGCGCCCGGCTCATTGAGCACCTTGCCGTCCAAGGCCGATTTGCCCCTGCGTGGTTTGCGGGTGGTGGAGTCCTGCCGTCGGATTCAAGGGCCTATTGCCGGTCACTTGCTGGCGCTGTTGGGGGCCGAAGTGATTCGTCTGGAACCGCCCGGTGGTGATCCCTTGCGTGCCATGCCGCCGTGCGTGGATGGCTGCTCGGTGCGCTTTGATGCGCTCAATCAATTCAAGACGGTGCAGGAAGTGGACATCAAATCGGCTCAAGGCCGCCAGGCCATTTACGAGCTGGTGAGCGAGTCCGATGTGTTTCTGCATAACTGGGCGCCGGGCAAGGCGGCCGAGCTGCAACTGGATGCCCAGGACTTGCACGTGGTGCGCCCGGATCTGGTCTACGCCTATGCGGGCGGTTGGGGTCAGGAGCAAGTGGACGCACCGGGCACGGACTTCACGGTGCAAGCCTGGTCGGGTATTGCTCACACCATTTCTCAAACCTCGGATGCACGGGGCGGGTCGCTGTTTACGGTGCTGGATGTGCTGGGCGGGGTGATGGCCGCGCTGGGTATCAGTGCCGCCTTGCTGCGCCGGGGCCTGAGCGGGTCGGGCTTGCGGGTAGACAGCTCCTTGTTGGCCACGGCCGATCATCTGGCCCAGGCCGTTTCTTCCATCAGTAAAACCGGCGTGTCGGCGGTGTTCCAGACGGGCGAGGGCTTCATCGTCATCGACTGCCAGGATCAAGCGCATCTGCATGCCCTGGCCGGGTGGCTGAGTGTGTCGCCCGATGCTGTCTGGACGGTCTTGCCGGATCGTCTTCTGTCCCAGTCTGCCCGTAGCCTGGAAACGCAACTGGATGTGCTGGGCATACCGGCCCGCCGCGTCCATAGCAATCTGGCGCAACTGCGTGCTGATCCACGCCTGGCGTCCCATTTCCATGACAAGGGCTATTCGTCTGTTAATTCTCCCTGGAGGTTTTTATGAATCACGCTGGCATCATCGATCTGGTCCCTGCGTCATTGCGCCAACGCTGGATAGAGGACGGTACCTACCCGAATAAGCCGGTCTTTACGCTGTTTGCGGAAAAAGCTCAGGCTCATCCGGACAAGCTGGCGGTGCTCTCGCCGCAAGGCAATATCAGCTATAGCGCCTTGATGGACGCGGCTCTGCGTCTGGCAGGCAGCTTGCGTCGGGCAGGGATTATGGCGGGAGACGTGGTGGCGTATCAGCTCAGCAACCATTGGGTGTGCTGCGCCATTGACCTGGCCGCCGCGGCTTTGGGGGCGATTGTTGCGCCTTTCCCACCCGGACGGGGCAAGCTGGATATTCAGTCGCTGGTGCGTCGTTGCGATGCACGGGCGGTGATTGTGCCGCATGAATATGCAGGCATTGATTTGTGCGGAGTGATCGAGTCCTTGCGACCTACGCTGTTGTCCTTGCGTGTCCTGATTGTGCAAGGCCCATCGCGTCCGGGCTGGATGACTTTGGATTCCCTGTTCGAGGGCGAACCCCTGGCCTTGTCCGAGTTGCCCGAGGTGTCTCCTAATTCGCCAGTGCGTTTGCTGGTGTCCTCCGGCACGGAGTCCGAACCCAAGCTGGTGGCCTATTCGCATAATGCCCTGGTGGGCGGACGTGGCCGATTCCTGCAACGCATTTCCCCCAATGATGTGGAGTTCCGGGGCATGTATCTGGTGCCGCTGGGTTCTTCATTTGGCTCTACGGCCACCTTTGGCGTGCTGTGCTGGTTGGGTGGTTCTTTGGTGGTCTTGCCCAAGTTTGATGTGCCTAGCGCGATTGCCGCCATCAATGCCTTCAAACCCAGCTTTATTCTGGGCGTGCCCACCATGTTCCAGCGTATTGCGGCAGCGCCTGAGCTGGAGAAGGCCGATAAAGCCAGCTTGCGCGGCTTGATTGTGGGCGGTTCAGTCATTGACGAAGCTACGGTACGCCGTTGCGTGGAAGCGTTTGGGTGCGGCTTTATCAGCCTGTACGGCTCAGCCGATGGGGTGAACTGCCACAACACGCTGGACGATCCCATCGAAGTGGTATTGAGCAGTGTGGGGACCCCCAATCCGCAGGTGTGCGAGATCCGCCTGATTGATGACGAGGGTGCCGAAGTGCCGCAAGGTGAGGTAGGCGAAATCACCGCACGTGGTCCCTTGAGCCCCATGCAATATGTGAACGCTCCGGAGCTGGATGCCCAGTATCGGGACGAACAGGGTTGGGTGAAAACGGGCGATCTGGGTTACATCAATGCCCAAGGGCAGTTGGTGCTGGCAGGTCGCAAGAAAGACATCATCATTCGTGGTGGCGCGAACATCAGCCCGGTGCAAATTGAAGGCCTGGTCATGGCTCACCCGGATGTAGTCACTGTGGCTTGCGTGCCGGTTCCCGACGCGGATCTGGGCCAGCGTATTTGCTTGTGCGTGACGGTGCGTGAAGGCGTGCCACGTTTCTCCCTGAAAGAGATTACCGACTTCTTGCGTGAGCAGGGTCTCGAAGTGAACAAGCTGCCGGAGTATCTGCGCTTTTACCGCAGCCTGCCGCTGACGCCTGCAGGCAAGATCGACAAGCGCGCCTTGGCTGCTGATGCTGCTGCATTGGGCTCTGGGGCCAAGACTGCAGCGGGGATAGCAGCATGAATCACCTTGCCATTTCCAGCGCGGCCTTGAGCCGCAAGCTGCGGCAGTTTGTGGATACCGAGATCATCCCTAACGAGGGCATTCTGGCCCAGGGGGATAATCTGGCCCGCGAGCTGACTCTGGACCTGACACGTCGTGCTCAACAGGCGGGTTTGTTCGGCAGTTTCTACCCCATGCATCGCGGCGGTCGGATCGCCAGTTTGGTCGAATACTTGCCCGTGGCTGAACAGGAAGGGCGCTCCGAATATGGTCCTGGCATTTTCGGGGCAGATGCCACGCTGGATGCGTATATGTTGAGCCATCATGGCTCGGCCAGCGTCAAACAGCGCTTTCTGACGCCCTTGCTCAAGGGGGATGCAGTGTCCAGCTATGCCATGTCCGAGCCGGACAGCATTGGTTCGATTCCGGCCACCATGCAATGTCAGGCTCGCCTGAAAGACGGGCAATGGCATGTGAATGGCCGCAAGTGGTTTATTTGTCGGGCGCAACAGGCCAGCTTCGCGACCGTGGTGGCGCGCAGCGCGGACGGTCCCGTGAATGAATCCTTGTCCATGGTGATCGTGCCCACGGATGCGGCGGGATTTAAAGTCGTGCGTCCCTTGCCCTTGCTGGGGCGTTATCAAGGGCAGAACGAGCTGCTGTTCAACAATGTGACCGTGCCGGAGGACTATGTTCTGGGTAGCGCCGGACAGGGCATTGCCCTGATGCAAAAGCGTCTGGCCCTGGGGCGTATCTTGCGATCTGTGCAATGGCTGGGCTTGGCGCAACGCAGCTTTGAAATCATGTGCGAGCGCATTCATTCGGAGCGCGGAGAACTGGCCCGTCTGGCGGACAAGCAACTGGTTCGGGCGCGGGTCTATCAGGTGTACCGGGCCATTACCTCGGCCCGTTGCTTGCTGCGTGAAGCGGCTGTCAAGTTCGACGCGGGTTTGCCCAATGCGGTAGAGGTGAATGTGGCCAAGCTGGCGTCGTCGGATGCGGTCAGCGCGGCAGCAGATTCCGCCATCCAGATCATGGGGGCCGAAGGGCTGGCCGATTGGAGCCCCTTGTCCGGCATCTATCGGGCAGCGCGTACCACGCATATTCTGGATGGGGCGGACGACGCCTTGATCAGTACCGTTGGCAAGCACTTGCTGCAAGCCCACTACGCCACACAAGAGATGGCAGATATGAACAAGGCAGTCGCATGATGCTATCGACACGGGCAAGTCGTTCACCCTGGGTGCTGGCCAGTTTGATGACTCTGGCGATGGGCATGCCCATGATGGTGTTTTACGCCATCGGCGTGCTGGGTCCGCAAATCATTCAGGACTTGGGCATTTCGCGCGAGCAACTGGGGTGGTTGACCACCAGCACCTTTGGGCTGGCGGCCTTGCTCTCGCCGTGGGCGGGGGCCTTGGTGCAGCGCATGGGCAATCGGCACGGTTTGTTTTTGCTGTTCCTGCTGGTGGCCATGTCCTTTAGCCTGATTGCGGTGTTGCCGGGTTTCTGGGGTGTGCTGACGGCCTTGCTCCTGTGCGGCCTGGCGCAGTCCTTGGCCAACCCGGTGACCAATCAGGCCATTGCCCAGTTGGTACCGGCAGAGCGCAAGGCGGGGCTGGTTGGTATCAAGCAGTCCGGCGTGCAGGCTTCGGCCTTGCTGGCCGGTCTGGTCCTACCCACCCTGGCCTACAAATTGGGGTGGCGGGGGGCGTTTGTGGTGTGGGTACCTGCCATGCTGTGCCTGTCCTACTTTGCCCTGCAGCTTTTGCCAGCCAGAGCCAGCACCGCAGCCGGCAGCATGTCCTGGCGCTTGCCCTGGCCCAGCCAACAACTTTGGCTGTTAATGGCCATTCAGCTGTGCGCGGGTCTGGTGCTGTCGTCCTTCATCACTTTTCTGGGCGTGTTTGCGCAGCAGCTGGGCGTGTCGCCGTACTGGATAGGGATGCTGGTCAGTGGCTTTGGGGTAATGGGGATTGTGTCCCGAGTGCTCTTGACGCCTATCGCTGCCCGCTTTGGGGATGAAACCTTGTTGCTGGGCATCCTGTTTGTCATCCCGATTGTGGCCTTGTTGCTGATGATGATGGCTGCACCGGACAGGCTCTGGCCCCTGGGAGCCGGGGTGTTGGCCATTGGCTTGACCCTGGTTGCCACCAATGCCATTGCCATGAGCATGTTGCTGCGGGATGTCCGTTTTGGGGCGCCGGCTCGTACTGCAGGGCTGTTGTCCGTCGGGTTTTTTGGTGGCTTTGCCTTTGGTCCGCCACTGTTTGGTGTGCTGCTGCGCTCGCCCGAAGGCTTTGCTGCTGCCTGGCCTTTCCTGATGGGCATTCTGGTGTGCGCCAGTTTGTTGTGCCTGATTTTGTACCAGGTTCGTCGTATGGCGAAAGGGGAATGATGGAATGTCTGTAGAGGTATTGGGATCAGCCAGCATCGAGTCCATTTTTGCGAATATGGACCAGGTTGCAGAGCAATGTGGGGAGCAGTTTCCCTTGTTCAGACAGTCCTCGTCCGAGCAATGGACCTTGTCGCGACGTGGCTCCTGGTTAGGGGGCTTCTGGGCGGGCTTGTGGTGGCGACGCGCCTTGATCAGCGGTCAGGAGCAGGATAAGGAGCAGGCGCTGAACTGGAGTCAGAAGCTGCAAGTCTGGCTGGAAGAGCCCAGCATCAATCGAAGCTTTGTGTTCTGGTATGGCTCCGGCCTGGGCAGCATCTGGCATGGGGATAGAGAGGCCGAAGCCCATGTCGATCAGGCTGCACAAGCTCTGCTGAACAGCTTTGATGCCTCCAGTGGCTTCTGGCCCTTGGGTGCCGGGATGGGGGGCGGGGAGGCGGGCAATCACATGTTGAATGTGGATGCTCTGGCCCCTACGCTTTTAGTGCTGGATGCGCAGGGTGGGCCGGTGGCGCGTCAGTTTGGGCAATGGCATGTGGATGCCTGCCTGCGTTATCTGCAAAAACGCAGCGGAGCCTGGCGCGATACGGTCTTGTTGCGCGGGAGCGATGTGTTGGCCGAGCAGGGCGCTGAAACCTGGCAACGAGGGCAGGCCTGGGCCATGTTGGGAATGGCAACCGCAACGCGCTTGTATGACAGAAAGTCCTATGCTCAAGCAGCCCTGAATGCCTGCCGATATTGGCACGAGCGTTGGGGGAGATTTGCGCATGGCTTTTTGACACAGGAGTCCCCACTAAGTCCGGTAGACCGTTCAGCCTGGGCGATTGCTTCTTTGGCTATGTATGAGCTGTCGCAGATTCTGCCGGAACAACAATGGCTGCACGAGCAATCGCGCTTGTATCTGGATGCCTTGCTGACCCCTGAGTTAAGTGAAACAGGGCGTTTTGTGGGACATCTTTACAAAGTTGCGCCGGGGCAGTCTGAACTGGTGGAATCGGCCTGCGCCAGCTTCTTTTTGCTGGAGGCTTTGTTGGCGCATTCGGCTTGAAGAGCGGCCATAGATAGCTTGTATGCCCCCTTGGATGCTCAAGGGGGAAGCTCTATCGGTATGATGTGCGCTTGAGTGTTATTGATGGCCTTTCCATGCAGGAAAGCATCCAGCACAAGGAGCGGGTTTTCATCCTATGGCAGCCGTAAAAGAACAAACTTCTATACAGATCCGATCCGCCATTCAGGCAGATTATGAAGGCTTGCTGGCCCTTGACACGGTAGCGTCGCAGGAGCCCGAACGCGCCTTGCAGATTCAGGACTGGATTGGGCAATCGCAGTGCTATGTGGCTGAACGGAAAGGCGTCTTGCTGGGCTATGGCGTCTTGAATTACCACTTCTTTGGCCACGGCTTTGTCGAGATGCTGATGGTGGGGGAGTCTGGTCGGGGGCAGGGCATTGGCTCGGCTTTGCTGCGATATTTCCGGCAGATTAGTCAGACAGAAAAGCTGTTTTCTTCCACCAACCAATCCAATCAGGCCATGCATGGCATGTTTCAGAAATTGGGCTTTCGACGTAGCGGCGTGATTGAAAATCTGGATGAAGGCGACCCGGAGATTGTGTACGTTTCTCTGGCTAATACAGAGCCAGAAGCAGAGGGGCCAAGGCAGACTTGCTGAATTGAATGCCAGTATTTTGTATTGAAAAAGCAGGCCAAAACACAAAAATGGTTTGGCCTGTTTTGCATCTGAGGAAGCAGCGTATCAGGAAATCTGCAAAGAGCCTGTTGCGCCCATCAGCAGGTCGATCACATCCGGCGCGGTAATGATTTCAAAGCGTGGGTCCATCTGCTCGGCGCTCAGGCCGTTATGCAGCATGCAGGACTTGCACACGGCCACGCGTCCACCTTGTTCCAGATATTTCTTCAACAGCTCTGCTGCCGGTTCAAAGGGGGCACCAATACTGATGGGGTCGGCGGCACCGGGTACACCCAGCGCGACTCCTTCAGCCATCAGAATCAGGCAGGCGCTATGTCCCTTCTGAACCGCATTGACAGCCATGGTCAGGGCCACAGTTACTTTGTCGGGATTGCCCTGGGCATGGAACAGCGTCGATACAAAAGCAGCGGGTTTAGGCATCACAATTCTCCTTGTTTCGGTTCAAGACTTGAATTCATTGAATGCGGCAACGGCATTGGCCGCGTACATCACGGATGGACCACCGCCCATATAGATCGCAACCCCCAAGGCTTCATGTACTTCTTCCAGACTGGCTCCCATCTGCGCCAAGGCCTTGCTATGAAAGCCTATGCAGCCCTCGCAATGAGTGGCTACGCCAATTGCCAAGGCTATCAATTCTTTGGTTTTGGCATCGAGGGCGCCGCCTGTCATGGCGGCCTTGCCCAGATCTCCAAACCCTTTCATCACGTCGGCTTGGGTCTGACGTAGCTGCGCCAGATTGCTGGAAATGCCTTGGGTCAGTTGCTTGTAGCTAGTTTCACTCATGCATGACTCCTGTCGTATTAACAAAAGCAAAGGAATACTGAAATTGTTGACTGCATTAATTCAGTATATGCTAAATTAAGATTTATCTAAATTAATGCGCAAGAAAAGCTGGATAAACCATGATCCAAAGCAAATCCGACATCGAGCTGTTGCAAGAGAGCGCTGATCAGGCGGCCGCTTTGTTGCAGGCGGTGGGCAATCCCAAACGCCTGGTGATTCTGTGTCTCTTGATTCAGCAAGGCGAGATGAGTGTGGGAGCACTGAACGAGATGGTGGCGCTAAGCCCCTCGGCCCTGTCGCAGCATTTGGCGCGCATGCGCCAGGAAGGTTTGGTCAGCTACCGGCGCGAGGCGCAAACCCTGTATTACCGCATTGAGGACCCGAATGTCGCCACCTTGATTGGCACCTTGAAAGATATTTTCTGTCCCTGAGCCTGATGGCATCAGGGGCGGGGCGCATCGCCTGCAGGCCATCGCCCGACCCGTTTTCCCTTGCTTCTTTGTTAAAAGGATTCGCCATGAAAAGCAATGTAGGTGGTTTGGATCGTATTGCTCGTATCGTTGTGGGTGTGGTGCTGATTGCGCTGGCAGTCACGAACGTCATCGGCTGGTGGGGCTGGCTGGGCCTGATTCCTCTGATCACGGGGCTGGTCGGTTTTTGCCCGCTGTACCCCATGCTGGGCCTGAGCACCTGCCCGCTGAAAAAGCGTCAATAGATCACTCGCTATGGCCTGGTAACGGGTCATTCCCGCCTGCTCCTTGAAAAGGTTCCTTGTGCTCAAGGAGCCTTTTTATCGCCTGAAAAACAGCCTTGTCTCGCGGATGCGTGGCGGCCAAAGCAAGGTGCTTGGCTGGCCTTTTCGCCAATGTATGATACAAATCTGTTCAATGTGGACATTGTTTAGGTGTATTTATGTCTGGCAACAACGCTGACACGGGCAAGAGCAAAAAGATTCTGATCATTGCTGGCCCGAACGGGGCAGGCAAGACGACGTTTGCGCGCTCTTTCCTCCCGGCCGAGGCGGAGGTGCTGCGCTTTATCAATGCAGATCTGATTGCTGCAGGTTTGTCGCCTTTTGCGCCAGAGAGCGCGGCCATCAAAGCGGGGCGTTTGATGCTGGACGAATTGAAAGAAGCAGTTCGCCTGGGCGAGAGCTTCGCGCTGGAAACGACCTTGTCTGGCCAAGGCTATGTGCGCCATATTGAAAAATGGCAGGCGCAGGGCTATCGCGTCAGCTTGTATTTTTTAAGTCTGCCCGATGCGGATATGGCGATCGCGCGAGTGGCAGAACGGGTACGTCAGGGTGGACATAACATCCCTGAGCCCGTCATTCGTCGCCGCTTTGCGGCTGGCATGAAGAACTTCCTGCATCATTATCGGGATACCGTGGATGATTGGGTTTTGTACGATAACGCAGGCAGTGTGCCAGTCCTGTTGGAGTGGGGAGAGAAAGATGAATAAAGAAGATATTTCCAAAGCAAAAAACCCGGACTTGCGGGCTTCGCTGGCCGCCTTGGAGCGTGCAGCGCAGTCGGCACGTTTTGTGGCCATGCAAACCAATACCTCGGTGGTCTTGGTAGAGAACGGCAAGATGATCAAGCTCTCGGCAGAGCAACTGCGGCAGGAAGTCTGCAAGAGTTGATGACGCTGGGCTGCGATCGCGGTCCTGGCCTGCTCGCGTCGTACTTTTGTTGCTGCTGAATAGCTGGTGTTGTGAGGAACTCAAGAGGGCGATGGGTCTTGTAGACAGGCCTGAGATGGCCGCATGAATATCCGTATAGCGCATGGAATCAGCCAGAAAGCAGGCTGGCAGACTAAGTAGTTACTCCAATCTGCCAGACATCCTTGTCGTCGAGATTGGCTTCAGACCATGCCCGCATCATGCTCCCTATCAGGGTACTGGCTCAAAGTCGCCAGAAACTCCGAAGGCGGATAAGCAAAGGTCTTTTTAAAGGCTACTGAATAAGCGCTCAAACTTTCATAGCCACTTTCCAGCGCCGCCTGCGTGATGGATCTGCCTTGCAGCAGAAACTGGATCGAGGCCATCAAGCGCATCTGTTGCCGCCATTTCCCCAGATTCATCCCCGTGCTTTTCAGAAAGCGCCGATGCAAGGTTTTCGGCGTCAAGGCGTATTGCTGCGCCACCTCATCCATCGTTTTTTGCTGGGCTGGCGAGCGCACCAGGTCTTCGCAAATCCGTCGCATCAATTCCTCTTGCGGCCAGGGCAAATGAAAAGGCAGGGGATGCAGCACACGCAACTCTTCTATCAATAGCTGTCCCAGTAAGGCGTCTCGTAACGGTGGGTTCTCTTGCGGAATCACCCGCACCAGTGCTGCAATCAATTCACGCACCAGTGTTGTGACATGGATCACGCAATCGTGGTCCGGTAATTGTGCGGCCAGAATTTCATCAATAAATAAACCATGCACATTCACGGCGGTGGTGGCATTGAGCTGGTGCGGCACGCCGGGTCGCAACCAGACGGCGGTGGTTGGGGGCACCAGCCACTGGCCGGTGTCGGCCTGTACCAGCAGCACCCCTTCCGTGGCATACAAAAGATGCCCCCGGTGGTGGCGATGGCGGGGGACTTCATGGCCGGCAGGGTAATGCTCGATTACCCCGCTGACCAGCAAGGGCGAGGTATCGGAGTGAGACAAGTCCAGTGCTCGCCCACCGCGTTCAGGGGATGCGTAGCCCATATTCAGAAATGTCCAAAAAAATAAAACAAATGACTATTTTTTGATAGAAGGGCAAGTGTCTTGCAGTCTAAAGTGCTTTTATCGTCTTCATCAAGCACTTTGGGATTGAACCTGTCGTGACTCATTTGCACTTGCTATCGCTAGGCCTACTAGCCCTGACATCCGGTCGGGGTCCGTACGCCTGTGTGTGCGAATGGTCCTATCCTGGTTTCCCCAGACCCCGACTGTAGCCAGCTCCTTGGAGTAGGGAAGCCAGGCATGTCATTCCCTATATTCGAGGTTCCCATGCTGACTGATCCTTCCCACAAATACCGTCCCTTTCCTGTCGTCAATTTGCCCGATCGCCAGTGGCCGCAGCGCACCCTGAGCCAAGCGCCCGTGTGGCTGTCTACCGATTTGCGCGACGGCAACCAGGCCCTGTTTGAACCCATGAATCGCGACCGTAAATTGCGTCTGTTTCAGGAGCTAGTCCGTATTGGCTTCAAGGAAATCGAGGTGGGTTTTCCGTCTGCCTCGCAAACCGATTTTGATATCGTCCGGCAACTGATTGACGAGGGCATGATCCCGAACGACGTCACGCCTATGGTCATCACCCAACTGCGTGAGGATTTGATCGAAACCACGGTACGCAGCGTGGCGGGTGCGCGTCGTGTGATTGTGCATTTCTACAATGCGATTGCTCCTGCTTTCCGGGAAATCGTCTTCAAGATGGAGGTGCCGCAAATCATCGAGATGGTGCGTCACCATGTGGAGGTGTTCAAGCGCCTGACGGCCAAGCACCCGGAAACGGAGTGGGTGCTGCAATACTCACCTGAAACGTTCTGCATGGCAGAGCTGGAGGTGTCGCTGGCTGTCTGCAATGCGGCTATTGATGCCTGGGACGCGGGTCCAGCGCGGCCCATGATTATCAATCTGCCCACCACGGTGGAAGTGACGACAGCGAACGTCTTTGCTGATCAGATTGAATGGATGGATCGCCATTTGAATAGGCGCGAACATATCGTTCTGTCGGTACACCCGCATAATGATCGCGGAACGGGCGTTGCTTGCGCTGAACAAGCCATGCTGGCCGGCGCACAGCGTGTCGAGGGGTGTCTGTTTGGCAATGGCGAGCGCAGTGGCAATCTGGATGTGGTGACCTTGGCCCTGAATCTGTATACCCAGGGTATCTCTCCGAATCTGGATTTCTCTGACATCTCGGCAGTAGCGCGTATCGCGGAAGAGGCCACGTCCTTGCCCATTCACCCACGTCACCCGTATGTGGGCGATCTGGTCTTTACCGCCTTTTCCGGTTCCCATCAGGACGCGATTGCCAAGGGCTTTGCGGTGCAGAAAGAAGATGCCCCGTGGCGTGTACCGTATCTGCCAGTCGACCCCAAGGATTTGGGCCGCACCTACGACAGCATCGTGCGTGTCAACAGCCAGTCCGGCAAAGGAGGCATCGCTTTTCTGCTGCAACGCGACTACGGCATTGTGATGCCGCGCCGCATGCAGGTGGAGTTCAGTGCCATTGTTCAGCAGATTGCCGATTCCAGCGAAACGGAGCTGAACAGCCAGCAGATTTGGGAACTGTTTGAGACCACCTATCTGCAAGCCAATCAGCGCCAGGGGAACAACAGCTACCGAGCACATTGCCTGTTCGATGAGGCACAAGGGCAGCAGGGCATAGAGCTGCAATGCGTCAATGCCAATGGCGAGACTGAAATCTATACCGGAACGGGCAATGGCCCGATTGCGGCGACAGTGGCGGCCTTGAACCTGCCTTTGCGTATCGATAGTTACGAGGAGCGCAGCCTGGGTTCAGGAGCGGACGCTTGCGCGATGGCGATTGTGGAAGCGGTCATGCCCGGTGTGCCTGGTTCGAAATTTGGTGTGGGCAAGCACGCGAATATCATTACGGCCAGTGTGATGGCGGTGATGAATGCGGCGGCACGTTTTGAGGAGGTCGAGGCTTAAGCAGCCATCAAGCTGCGGTGGGCCGCGCCAGCTTCTGTGTGTAACACAACAGCGCGGGCCACTTTTGACGGCTAAGTGGCTCTGAGTCAGGGGGCGACTCTGCTTGAAGACTGCTTCACATAGCGAGCGGATAAAACCACATTCACGTCCCTGGCTTACGAAAAACGGACACTCTTTACATTCAAGTAAATGCGATCAAGCAGGCAGTTCGTCTTTTTGATCAACATTCTTGTCTGTGGGCAGGTCTAGATTCACCACCTGGCTTAACCAGCGTGCCACCACCTTCAGTTCATCCTCCGTAAAGCCGTCGGATAGTTGCTGATTCAAGTCCTGCAAGGTTGATTTGGCCTTGATGCTGGCTTCTTCTCCGGCGGGAGTCAGCGTCAGGCAAATCTTGCGTGTATCCACATCGTCCGTCAGGCGTTGAATCAGGCCTGCTGCCTGCATGCGTTTGGACAGTCCGGTAATCGCAGCCGGTGCGACTTGCAAGGCGCTGGCTGCTTCTCCCACCGTGACCGAGCCTTGAGAGCGAATCAAGAACAGCATGCCAACTTGGGCCGCGCTGATATCTGTCCATGCCGAGGGCTGCTTCTGAATCCAGCGCTGCAAAGCCTTGTGGGCATGGTTCAACAAAAAGACAAAACGTGGCTGTGATTTCTGGCTCATTGTGGCGATGGCTGGATAGATATCGGTTAGACGTCAGGAATTCGATGCTGGGCCGGATTCGCTTTGTGCGATCAGCCAGTCGACCACTATAGGCCAAAGTGCCTCGGCGTTGCGTTTACGAAACAAGCCCATGTGACCAATATGCGCCAAACCCAGCTGCTTGTGCTCCAGTTGATGCCTTTCTATACGGGCCTTGCCTAGCGGTTCCAACAGCCGGGAAATAGCTCGCGGATTGGCCCAGGGGTCATCATCGAAACCCAGAACCAGCAAGGGAATATCGACCTGGCTAGCGCGTTGTTTGGCATCCAGCTGTGGATCGTCATAAAAATAATGGGGCTTTTGCGTCCAGCGGCTCCATTGCTGCATGACGCCACGTGGAAGGTCCTCGCCAAAGCCCAAACGCCGGGTCGGCATATAGCCGTAAAGGCCGCACAGTACGGGAGTAAGTACCCGCATGATCAGCCCCACCCGAAAGCGCTCCATGGGCTTTTCAATTAAAGCGGTAACCCCCGCATGTGACGCAATCATCACGGCAGCTTTCACGGAGCGAGTCGCGGGGGAGATAGCAATCGCATGGCCGCCAACGCTATGACCAACAGCCAACATGGGCAAGCCGTTAAAACGATGGGCGACCCAGTCTGTGACGTAAACCGCATCCTCCAGCATCCAGTCGGACATGGAAACATCGCATTGGCGTATATCTTTCTGACGAGATCGGCCTATACCCCGGTAGTCGTAGCTCAGAACAATGAATCCCAGGCTGTTCAGATGTTCTGCAAAAGGACGATAGAAATCCTGTGGGACGCCGGTGGCGGGGTGAATGATGATGGACGCTTTGGCATCAGGAGCTGGCCATAAGGTCGCGCTGATCGGGTCTTTTCCAGCCTGCTGAATCGTCACCTGTTGCATGCTTGTCTCTAATTTTAGTTAACGTGTTAATGATATTAGAGTGGCTTCAGAAGTGAGTCAATCCGGGCCCAAAGGGGAAGGGGGTTGTTAGTGACGACAGTCAGACCTTACATTTCAGCGACCAACCCCTTGATCGCCTCGATATACCAAGCCTGATCGTTCATCCTGTGCGTCAAGATAATCGGTGAAGTCGCCTGCGGTTCTTCGATCAAGCGGTAGTGCAGATCGTTGCGCAGACGAGCCGAGGTTGGGATCAAGCACAAGCCAGAATCGGCAGCCACCAATCCCAAGGCCGCTTGAATTTCCCCGGCCTCATAAACTTCAGCTGGGCGCACGCTGTGATCGTGCAGCAGGTGCAGAACGTGGTCCGCGAAGCTGGGTCTGGGCTCTTTGGGATACACAATCAGCTTTTGGCCTTGCACTTTTTTCAGGCTCAATGGCTTGTCTGAATTGGCCAGATCCGAGCTGGGGGGAATGGCCAGGGCCAGTTGTTCTTCCCGCAACACCGTTCTTTGCACCGACGCATCATTCAGTCGTATCCGTCCGAACCCCACATCAATCCGTCCTGACTTCAAGGCTTCCAGCTGCTGCATGGAGGTGAGCTCCACCGTTTGCATATCCACTTCCGGATATTGATGGCGCAGCTTGCGCATCAAAGCGGGCAGGCCGCCGTACAGGGTGGAAGCCACAAAGCCTATCGACAGAGTTTGTCGTTGGTGCAGTCCGATTTGCCGTGTCGTATGCACCAGTTGATCGACCCGGCTCAAGATCTGCAAGGCCTGCTCATAAAATACCCGTCCGGCTTCGGTCAGCCGCAAGGGGCGGTTATTGCGCAGCAGCAGTGTGACGCCCAGCTCCTCTTCCAGCAATTGGATCTGTCGGCTAAGCGGGGGCTGGGCCATGTGCAGGCGCTCCGAAGCCCGTGTGAAGTTGCGGGTTTCGGCAACGGCTACAAAATATTTGAGCTGACGTAGATCCATAAGGGAAAACCATACCTAGGCTGAATTGATGGTGTTTAGTTTCTTGATTTTTAATATTTATATCAGAAACTATACTCTAAAGGTATGGAACTAGACCTATTTAGTCTTGGAAATAACGAGCCTGCTTCGTGTTCAATCAAGGCATGGAACACACGCGATCTTCTCAACTATTAGCAGCTCCAGCCCTGATCGAAAGGGTGGAGACTTTGCTGCTGGATCTGCCTACGATCCGTCCTCATCAATTGGCGATGACGACCATGCAAGGCCAGACTTTGATGCTGGTGCGCTTGTACTGTTCGGACGGTACGGTGGGTGTAGGCGAGGGCACGACCATTGGTGGTCTGGCCTACGGTGCCGAGTCGCCCGAAGGCATGAAGCTGGCCATCGACACTTACTTCACCCCCTTGCTGCTGGGCGCCAATGCCAGCGTCGTGCCGGCTTTGATGGCTCGCTTGAACACGGCGATTCAGGATAACCGTTTTGCCAAGAGTGCGGTAGAAACCGCGCTGTTTGATGCCCTGGGTAAACGTACCGGTCTGCCGGTGTCGCACCTGCTGGGTGGCCGCATGCGCGACAGCCTGCCTGTTGCCTGGACACTGGCCTCGGGTGACACCGCCAAGGATATTGATGAAGCCGAGCGCATGCTGGCGCAGGCTCGTCACCGTATTTTCAAACTCAAGATTGGTCGCCGCCCGGTAAAGGACGATGTGGCGCACGTAGCGGCTATCAAGAAAGCGATGGGTGATCGCGCCGATGTTCGCGTGGATGTGAACATGGCCTGGAGCCCCTTGCAGGCCCAGTACGGTATGGCTGGCCTGGTCGATGCCGGGTGCTCGCTGGTGGAGCAGCCAGTGCGTCGTGCTGATGCTCTGGCCGATCTGAAAGGTCGCTTCCCGATTGCCTTGATGGCCGATGAATCCCTGACCGGCCCGGCCTCCGCCTTTGCACTGGCGCGTGATGGCGCCGCCGACGTGTTCGCGATCAAGATTGAACAGTCCGGTGGTTTGCGTGCAGGTTTGCAAGTGGCATCGATTGCCGAAGCCGCCGGTATTGAATTGTATGGTGGCACCATGCTGGAGGGCGCGATCGGCACGATTGCCGCTGCCCATGTGTTTGCCACAGTGAACCAATTGCAGTGGGGCACGGAACTGTTCGGGCCCTTGCTCTTGACCGAGGAAATCCTGGCAGAGCCACTGAATTACAGCAATTTTGAATTACAGATACCTCAAGGGCCGGGTTTGGGTATCGTACTGGACGAGGATCGTGTCCAGTATTTCCGCCGCGACAGGACACAAGTCAGTGTTGGCTCGGCTGCCTAGGCGCAATAAGAAGCCAGTCGTAGCGGCTTTGCTTGGAACACTTTTTTCAGGATATTAGGAGACACAGAATGAGCGTTAAAATTTTTGACACCCCCGATGTACAAGACTTCCTGCGTTTGGCCTCTGGCCTGGATCAGCCCGGTGGCAATCCACGCGTCAAGCAAATCATGTACCGCATCATCAGCGATCTGTTCAAGACCATTGAAGATCTGGAAATCACCAACGACGAGTACTGGGCAGCCGTGGCTTACCTGAACCGTCTGGGTACGGCCAGCGAAGCCGGTTTGCTTTCTCCCGGTCTGGGCTTTGACCGTTTCCTGGACATGCGCATGGACGCCATGGACAAGGAACTGGGTCTGGACAACGGTACGCCACGCACCATTGAAGGTCCTTTGTACGTGTCGGGCGCTCCTGTGGCGCAAGGTTTTGTTCGCCTGGATGACGGTTCCGATACCGCTGGCGAAACCCTGATCATGCACGGCGTCGTGGCTGGTGCGGACGGCAAGCCTATTGCGGGTGCTCAGGTTGAAGTCTGGCATGCCAATACCAAAGGCTTTTACTCGCACTTTGACCCCACCGGCGAGCAACAGCCCTTCAATATGCGCCGCACCATCATTACCGATGAAAACGGTCGCTACAAGTTCCAGAGCATTGTGCCCAAGGGCTACGGCTGTCCACCGGATGGTCCTACCCAAGGCCTGCTGAACGAGCTGGGCCGCCACGGTAACCGTCCTGCGCACATTCACTTCTTTGTGACGGCTCCTGGCCACCGCAAGCTGACCACGCAGATCAATATCGATGGCGACCCGCTGGTGTATGACGACTTCGCCTACGCTACTCGCGATGGTCTGGTGCCACCGCTGACCGAGCACACGGATCCTGCCCGCATCGCTGCCGAAAACCTGGATGGTCCTTTTGCAGAGATCGTGTTTGATATTTCCTTGACCCCCTTGGTCGATGGCAAGGACAACCAGATCGTGAATCGTCCACGTCTGGCTGCCTAAGTCTTGCTTCGGTCCAGGGCCTGTGTTTGCCAAGTCAAACCAGGCCCTGGACTGACTTGTTTTTGCTGTGCCTGACGTAAGGGCGAAGCCCATCCGTAGCGTCAGTGCTTTATACGGAGAACGGAGTGATCGATAAACAGGTAAGCAGTGTTGCACAGGCTTTGCATGATGTGCAGGACGGCGCCACGATTCTGGTCGGTGGTTTTGGAACGGCTGGCATACCCACAGAGTTGATCGACGGTCTGATCGAGCAAGGCGCTCGCGATCTGACTATCGTCAACAACAACGCGGGTAATGGCGATGTGGGGCTGGCGGCTTTGCTTAAAACAGGCCGGGTTCGCAAAATTATTTGCAGCTTCCCCCGTCAGGCTGATTCCTGGGTATTTGATGACTTGTATCGCAGCGGCAAGATCGAGCTGGAGTTGGTGCCTCAAGGCAATCTGGCCGAACGATTGCGCGCCGCCGGTGCGGGTATCGGTGGCTTTTTCTGCCCCACAGGCTATGGCACAGAATTGGCCAAGGGCAAGGAAACACGTTTGATCAATGGTCGCTGGCATGTCTATGAAGAGCCCATTCATGGAGATGTCGCCCTGATCAAGGCCGAGCGGGGGGACCGTTGGGGGAATTTGACCTACCGCATGGCGGCGCGCAACTTTGGTCCGGTCATGGCGACCGCAGCTCGTACCACCATTGCCAGTGTGTTTGAACTGGCGGAGCTGGGTCAACTGGACCCCGAAACCATTGTGACGCCCGGCATTCATGTGCGTCGCGTTGTGGTGGTGCCACGCAGTCGCACAGAAGCAGGTGGGTTCAAGGCATGAACGGACAGAGCATGAAGGGGGACAGCATGACGCTCAATTATCAGCGCCGTAGTAAAGACGAATTGGCGCAGCGCGTCGCCCAGGACATCCATGACGGCGCCTATGTGAATCTGGGTATTGGCATGCCAACTCTGGTAGCCAACCATTTGCCCGCTGGTGTGGAAGTGGTACTGCATAGCGAGAACGGTATCCTGGGCATGGGCCCGGCACCGGCCGCCGGGCAGGAAGATTACGATTTGATCAATGCGGGCAAGCAAGCGGTGACGCTGCTGCCCGGTGGCGCGTTTTTCCATCATGCCGACAGCTTTGGCATGATGCGTGGCGGCCATCTGGATATTTGTGTGCTGGGCGCTTTCCAAGTGTCGGCAACCGGCGATCTGGCCAACTGGAGCACGGGTGAGCCCGGCGCGATTCCCGCCGTAGGCGGTGCCATGGATCTGGCCATTGGTGCCAAGCAAACCTGGGTCATGATGGATGTGCTGACCAAGCAAGGCGTCAGCAAGCTGGTTGAACAATGCAGCTACCCCTTGACCGGCCTGGCTTGCGTGAAGCGCGTATATACCGATTTGGCCACCCTGGCTTGCACGCCAGAAGGTTTGCAACTGATTGATCTGGTGCCTGGTTTGACGCATGAAGCGCTGGAGGAAATGATTGGTTTGCCCATTGCCGCGGCAAAGCAGGGAGAGGGCCAATGACGGTCAGCCCCAGCGCCTTGAATACCGAGCGGGGCATGTTCCGCGTCAGCGTGGAAGGTGATCCGCTGGCCCCGGCCCTGATTCTGAGCAACTCCCTGGGCACCACGCAAGAGATGTGGGACCCGCAGGTGGCAGGTTTCGCCCAGTCCTATCGTCTGATCCGTTATGACACCCGTGGTCATGGCGGCAGTCCGGTCACGCCTGGCCCATACCGCTTCAAGGATTTGGGGCGTGATGTGCTGGCGATTCTGGATGCGCTGGATATTGAGCGCGCTGCGTTTTGTGGTCTGTCCATGGGTGGTCACACCGGCTTGTGGTTGGGGGTGAATGCCCCGGAGCGTTTGAATGCGCTGATCGTGTGTAATAGCGCTGCCAAGATTGGTACTGCTCAAGCCTGGCAGGAGCGTGCCGAAGCCTTGCGTCAAGGCGGCGCCGCACAGATGCGTACTTTGGCGGATTCGGCGCCTTCGCGATGGTTTGGTGAGGCCTTTATCCAGCAATCGCCGGAGCTGGTAAAAGCGATGCAGGACAGTCTGGCCAAGCTGGACCCGCTGGGTTACGCCGCCTGCTGCGATGCCTTGGCCGAGTCGGATCTGCGTGATCAGATCAGCCGTATTTCGGCACCGACCCTGCTGGTCGCTGGCCAATGGGACCCGGTCACCACGGTGGCCGATGCCCAGGCCATGCAAGCCAATATTCCTGGCTCCAAAGTGGCGGTCGTACCGGCCTCGCATCTGTCCAATCTGGAAGCGCCCGAAGCCTTCGAGCGTGCCGTACTGAATTTTTTAGCCCAGGCCTGAGTGCCCGAGCGCTTGTTTTTAGAAAGGAACACCATGCTTTATCTGGTTCACATGATTGTTGATATCCCTGACTCCCTGCCAGCCGAAGAGGCTGCCCGTATCAAGGCTGAAGAAAAAGCCTACTCGCAGGATCTGCAACGCTCGGGCAAGTGGCCGCATATCTGGCGCGTGGTGGGTCAGTACGCCAACTACAGCGTATTCGATGTAGAGAGCAATGAAGAGCTGCACAATCTGCTCAGCGCCTTGCCCTTGTTCCCTTACATGCAGATTTCCGTGACTCCCTTGGCGACGCACCCGTCGGCTATTTAAGTTACGCAGCAGTAAAAAACTCAGGCTGCGATCCCAGCGCAGCCTGAGCACCGAGTAAAGTTGAGAATTCAAACAAAAAGACTGGGGAGACAAAACGATGGGATTGAAAAGTGGATCGGCGTCGGTCTGGGTGGCCGGATTTTTGTCGGTGTTGATCGCCTATGCCGGTCCTTTGCTGATCTTTATTCAGGCCGCACAAGTGGGCCGAATTGCTGACGCGGAGTTGATCTCCTGGATTTGGGCGATTTCCATAGGCGCTGGTTTGAGCGGTTTGCTCCTGAGCGCGTATTTGAAGCTGCCCATCATTACAGCCTGGTCCGCACCGGGAACGGCTTTGCTGCTGACTCTGTTTCCAGGCATCACCATGCCTGAAGTGGTGGGGGCGTATCTTAGTGCTGCCTTGATTATCGTCGTCATTGGTCTGACAGGCGGTTTTGAAAAGATTCTTTCCTTCATCCCCAAGGGCATTGCTGCGGGCATGATGGCCGGTATTTTGCTCCAGTTCGGTATGGCGGCGTTCAAGTCCAGCAGCGACATGCCCGCCATCGTATTGGTGATGTTGGCGGTGTACTTGCTGGGCAAGCGTTTTTTGCCGCGTTACGCGATTGTGCTGGTGGCCTTGTCCGGATTTGTGATGGCCATGGCCAGCGGGCAAGTACATATGGAAGCGTTCCAGCTGGAGCTGGCCCGCCCGGTGTGGGTTACTCCGGAATTCAATATCGCGACCTTGTTGAGCCTGACCTTGCCCTTGGTGCTGGTCAGTTTGACGGGGCAGTATCTGCCCGGCATGGCGGTCTTGCAGTTGGCGGGTTACCCCACGCCATCGCGCCCCGTGTTGGCTGGCACTGGTTTGGCCTCGATGTTGGTGGCCTGTTTTGGGGGCATCACCATTGTGCTGTCGTCCATTACCGCCGCTTTGTGTACGGGCAAGGATGCCCATCCTGATCCCGACAAGCGCTATGTGGCTGGTATTGCCAATGGCGTGTTTTATCTATTGGGCGGCACCTTTGCCGGCTCGATTGTGTATTTATTTACGGCTTTGCCCGCCTCCTTGATTGCAGCCCTGGCGGGTCTGGCGTTGATAGGGGCCATTGTGGCCAATGTGCGGGTGATGGTCAGTGAAAGCGGCTATATCGAGCCGTCTGTCATCACATTTTTAACCACCGCATCAGGTATGAGCTTGTTTGGACTGGGCGCTGCATTTTGGGGCGTGGTGTTTGGCTTGGTGGCTTATCGCCTGCTTGGGTCCAAACATAAGTGAAACAAAAGGAAGAGACTATGAATCAGTTGGCACTATCCCTTGATCAAGTATTGGAGCCTGTGTTGGCCGTGTTGCCACAGCGCCGCTGGGATCTGGATCGTTTGCGCGTTCTCTTGCAATTGAACGTGCCGCCAACGGTGACCGTAGTCGGTAAATACAATCACGGCAAAAGTCGTCTGCTCAATGAGTTGATGGGCAGTGATGTTTTCAATGTGGCTGATCGCCGTGAAACTGTCGCATTGGCCGAGCATGTCCATGAAGGGGTGCGCTGGCTGGATGCGCCCGGTCTGTACGCAGACGTGGCCTTGCAGGACGATGCTCTGGCACGTGAAGCCATGGGTTTGCAGGCGGATATTCGTCTGTTCGTCCACGCGGCCAAAGAGGGCGAGCTGGACGCGCTGGAAAGCAATTTGCTGCAAGAGCTGGCCGCAGACCATCAGCGTTCGCAGCGTCAGAACCTGATGGTCATCAGCCAGATTGACCAGTTGGCCGATGACGAGCAGCAAGAAAAAGTGCTGGGCGCGATTCAGCAGCAGTGTGCCGGTGTGACACTGCACCCCGTGTCCAGCACCCGCTATCGCCAGGGCCGTGATGGTGGCAAGCAGCGCATGCTGGAGAAAAGCGGAATTCCCGCTTTGCAGGCTTCTTTGGAAGCGGCCTTGAAACGTGTGCCGCAAGCCCGCGAGTTCGAGCGTGAAGCCTTGCTGACCGAGCTGACGCAAGAACTGAACGCCTTGCAGCAAACGCAAGAGCAAAGCCTGCATAGCCTGCAGCAGACGCAAAAGCAGCAGCACATTGATTTTGTGGACGGTCTGCGCACGATTCTGGAAGGCATCGAGAAGGATCTGGAGCCGGTAGTCAATGCCCCCGGCGTGGATCATTCCCTGGTGCCGGATACCTTCGAGTTTGGTTTCAAGATGACGGCAGGCAAGCAAGAGCGTGCCCGTTTGCAGATTGCCTATTCGCGTGCGTGTATTGCGATCAATGGGCATCTGGTGGAATACGGTGCCGTAGGCTTGCCAGCGGCCCAACGTACCTCGGTGCGCAGCATGGATACCGTCATGATTGCGGTGATGGGTGTGTCGGTGAAGTACCGAGATGATCTGCGTCGTATTTTCTGCGAGCAGGCGGGTCGCGACAAGCTGGTTCAGGATTTCACCCATTATTTTGAAGTCTCGGATGGCCGTGTTGCTTTGGAGAAGCAGATCGAGGCGACTGAAAATCAGCTTGAGCAAACGCGTCAGGCTTTGGAAGGTCTGTCCACATTGGAGCATGCGTAATGTCGGTGGAAAGCACGTTTATCAAGGCGGTTGCGCAGCTCAATCCTGCCAGTCAGGATATGCAGCCCGCTATTGCCAAGATGGAGCAGTGGCTGGCGGATTTGGGCCAGACGACCGTGGCGCAAGCCTTGTCCTGCACGGCTTTGGCCGAGCAGGGGGCATTGGCGCACAGTGCTCGACAACTGAATCAGCAGTTGCAAGAACAAAAAGAGGCCTGGGCGGCTTCCTGGTCTGCATTGGCACCAGCGCAGGAGTTGGCGGATCGTTTCCGCGATCGCATTATGTTGCTGGTGTTTGGCTCCTTTAATGCCGGTAAAAGCTCCTTGTGTAATTTCCTGGCGGACCGCTTTCGTCGTCAGGGTCATAGCGTGGATTTCTTTCGTTTGGCCGATGGGCAGATGCAGCCCATGCCTGAAGGTTTTCAGGAAGGGGCAACGGAAACCACGGTTGCCTTGCAAGGGGTGTGTCTGGGCGAGAAGCTGGTGTTGCTGGATACCCCCGGCTTGCACTCGGCCAATGCGCATAACGCTGCTTTGACACAGCAGTTTCTGGAAAGCACGGATGCGCTCTTGTGGTTGAGCAGTTCCAGCGCACCGGGGCAAGTACAGGAGTTGGGCGATTTGCTGGTGGAATTGCGCCGCAACAAGCCCTTGCTGCCGGTGATTACCCGCAGCGATCGCATCGAGGAAGATGAGATCGACGACGAGATTGTCAAAGTGCTTTGCAACAAGACGGCCGATAACCGCCAGTTGCAGGAAGAGGACGTGATGACGCGGGCAGCGCAGGCCCTGAACCATTGGGGCTTGGGCAGTGACTTGCTCAAACCGGCCTTGTCCCTGTCTGTGCATATGGCGCGCAGTCAGCAGGATGAAGAGCAGGGTTTGGAGCAGGCGGGCTTCGAGCGCTTGTATCTGGCAGTGCAGAACCTGCTGAAGCCTGCCTTGGCATACAAGCAGCGCAAACCTGCCGAGCTGCAATTGCACCATATAGAAGAAGTGATTCTGAGTCCCTTGACGCAAACGCTGGAGCAGGCCGCTACCCAATTGCGTCAGCGTATTGAAGAGCAAACGCTGGTTTTGCAAGGAGCCGTGCAAGCTCTGACAGAAGGCACCTGGCGGCGAGTGGTGCCCCAATTGCCCGAAGTACTGGAAAAACATGCCGCCCAGCAAGATGTTGCCGCTGTGCGTACCGAACTTGGCCAGAACTTGAGCGAGGCGTTTGCGGAGTTAAGCCAGACTATCCTGGCGAATTTCCAGTTGATGCAGCCAGACGTGCCGACACTGAATCTGCCTGCGCATATTGGCTATGAAGTGTTCCAGGAGCAGGGGGAAGGGCAAGCGCCGTTGATCGACTACAACCGTCTGTACATGAGCTTGAGTGATGGGGTGATGAATAGTGCCCAGGAGCTGGCGGAACAGGTCGTGGAGCAGGCTGAGCAAAGTCTGGAACAGCTCCAGCAAGAGCTGATTCAATTGGAAAATGCTGTGGCTGAACAGGCCCAGGCTTTGGAGGCAATCAAGCATCAATTGCATACTGCCTGAGCTAGTATTCATTCGGTTTTGCATCGCCATGCAAAGCGCAGATAACAGGCTGGATGGCTGTCAAACCCCAAGCTGATTTCATGGATTGTGGCTTATTTGTTGAAACGCTAATGAGAATTGTTAGCATTTCGATATTTATGTTTTAAATCGAAGATGAAGTCGCTATGATGGTTTGTACAGCATCCATGCCTTTGCAAGAGCCGTTTTACGGCTCTTTGCGTCTGTATCAGGCAAACCTGGATTGCGTAATTTTCTGGGGGCGCACGGCTATGAAACCGAAAACAAGCCACTACTTTTCACCCAATAAGGGAAGCTCGCCTAACTGGCGCCAACACCTGCGCCTGTGGGTTGGACTCATCATCTCCATGGGGGGCGTCTGGGCGCTCTGTCATCAGTTCTGGCTGTACGCACAAGATCACCCGGTGGTCTTGCAGGCCCTGGTGGGCGGCTCCATCGCGGCACTGGCCACAGCACTGGGCACCGTGCCCGTCATGTTTTCTCAAACCATGTCGCAGCGTACGCAAGATACGCTGTATGGCTTTGGGGCGGGGGTGATGCTGGCCGCTTGTGCTTTCTCGCTGGTTCTGCCGGGTCTGGAAGCGGCACAGAACCAGCAAGTGTTTGGCGGTGGTGCCTGGGGCGCGGGCTCCGCCGTGGGCCTGTCCATCTTGTTGGGGGCTGCAGCCTTGATGCTGCTTGATCGCATCCTGCCGCACGAACACTTCATCAAAGGGCGTGAAGGTCCTGGCAGTACGACGTCCACCAAGCTGCGCCGTACCTGGCTGTTTGTGATCGCCATTACGCTGCACAACTTCCCGGAAGGTCTGGCCATTGGCGTGGGCTATGTGGGCAATGAAGGGGTGCGTGCCAATGCGTTGGCTACGGGTATTGCCATTCAGGACGTGCCTGAAGGTTTGGTGGTGGCACTGGCCTTGCTGGCTGCCGGTTACAGCCGTACTTTCTCGGTAGTTTTGGGTATGGCCAGTGGTCTGGTTGAGCCGGTTGGGGCCGTGCTGGGTGCGGTGGCCGTCAGCAGCTCGCTGGTGCTTCTGCCTTTTGGTCTGGGCTTTGCAGCGGGTGCCATGCTGTTTGTGATCAGCCACGAGATCATTCCCGAATCGCACCGGCAAGGACATGAAACCTTTGCAACCGGCGGTTTGATGATCGGTTTTGTCTTGATGATGTTGCTGGATACGGCCTTGGGATAAGCAAGTCCACGCGGAGAAATAGCCTGAACAAGCTTGTCTTGTTTCAGGCTATTTTTTTGGTTTTGGCTGTAGACCCGCGCATGAATGCCTGGCAAGGCTGTGCCCGACAAGGTTTTTGCTCCATAGCTGCTGAACCCTGCATGGCCACAGCACAGCAAGCAGTCCAAACATCAGCCCATAAAGACCTATACTAAGGCCCCTGTTCGGGGCAGTCCCGTACTTGTTTTTTTATCCCGCCTCGTCAGAGCATCTTTTGTCTGCCCAGGCGCTTCTTTGGCAGTGATTTCCAGCATGCTACGCATAGACAATCTCAGTAAAAACTATGGCGACTACCCCGTTTTCAAGGGGCTGACTCATACATTTAAGCCTGGCTGCGTGGCGCTCTGTGAAGAAGACAGTACCGGCAAATCTACCTTGCTGAACATCATTGCAGGCTTGCTCGAGCCGGACACGGGGGAAGTGTGGATAGATGGGCAGTCGCTAATGAAAACACCCCGACAAGCCCGCGCTCGTATGGCTTATGTACCCGACAACTGCATGCTGTTTCCGTCCCAGACGGGCCGTGAACTGCTGGCGCAAATCGCCGCAGAAAAGAACACCCGCGTGGATGATAATGCGCTGGATTTCGCCTACCGATTAGGGTTGGAGCCACACTTGGATAAGCGCTTCGAGCAGATGTCGACAGGCACGCGCCGCAAGGTTTTTCTGACGGCGGCGGCTTTGGGTGACCCGGCTGTGATTCTTGCCGATGGCCCTAGCAATGGCCTGGATACGCAAGCTCGTGCTGCTTTGGCTGAACAATTCGAGATCTGGTCACAAGACCGTGTTGTGCTGTTCGCTAGCTACGATGCCGAATTGGTTGAGGCTTGTGGAGCAGAAGTAATCAATGTTGCCGAGTTAGTTTAGGTCTTGGGTGTGGCCGCCATCTATAAGTAAATCAGCTTTAAGAAAGAGGCAGAGAACGCTTTGGAAAAAGAGCGTTCTCTGCCTCTTTTGACGTGGGTGTTTTCCGTCAGTCCTGAAATTCGGCAATCCTACGGATTCTTTCCGCCGTTCAGATCCCTACTATGGTTCTGCCAGACAAACCAAAAGAAAGGAGACGACATGGCAACAGGATATATTTGGAACACTCTTTACGGCTGGGTAGATACGGGGACGGGCAGTCTTGCCTCGGCCAATCTGGGGGCCCGTTTACAACCGATCAGCCACCACTTGGCCCATCCCGATACGAAGCGCCGCTTTCACGAGCTGGTTTGCGCCTCCGGGCAAATTGATCATCTGACCAGCATCCAGGCCAAGCCTGCACGCGACAAGGATATTTTGCGTGTGCATACGGCAGAGCATCTGGAAAACATGAAGCGTGTCAGTGCCTTGCCAACCGGCGGCGACACCGGCGACGGCATCACCACCATGGGTAATGGCGGCCTTGAAATTGCCATGCTTTCTGCCGGTGGCGCCATTGAGATGGTCAAGAAAGTGGTCAGTCGTGAAGTCAGTAATGGCTACGCACTGGTAAACCCACCCGGCCACCACGCACCCCGTGCTGGTGCGATGGGTTTTTGCATTTTTAATAACACCTCGGTGGCCGCGGCGTACGCTCGCGAAGAACTGGGCCTGGATCGTGTCGCGATTCTGGATTGGGACGTGCATCACGGTAATGGTACGCAGGATATCTGGTGGAATGACCCTTCGGTTCTGACCATTTCCCTGCACCAGCATCTTTGCTTCCCGGCCAATAGCGGTTTTACGACTGAGCGCGGCGAGGGCGAAGGCTTGGGCTACAACCTGAATATCCCATTGCCTCCCGGTGGTGGGAATGCCGCTTACCTCTATGCCATGGAAAAAGTGGTGTTGCCTGCGCTGCGCGCCTATAAACCGCAGCTGATTATCGTGGGCTCGGGCTTTGATGCCAGCATGATGGACCCGCTGGCACGCATGATGGTGACGGCTTCCGGTTTCCGTCAGATGGCGCGTCAAATTATCGACTGCGCCGAGGAAGTGTGCGAAGGTCGTATCGCTTTTGTGCAGGAAGGGGGGTACAGCCCGCATTACTTGCCATTCTGTGGTCAGGCTGTCATCGAGGAGCTGACCGGTGTACGTACGCTGGCTGATCCTTACGCGGACTTTCTGGGCGGGATGGGCGGCGATACGCTACTGGATGCGGAACGTGCTTGCGTGGACGAAGCCGCAGGCTTGTTGAGCGGTCTACGCTAATACGCCGTGATGTTCATGGCTTGAACGCTACCCCGGAGTCTGCCGTTCAGTGGCAGAGTCCGGGCACGGCAGCCAGGATAGCGCCATGTGCATCCGGCACATACCAGTGATTCAGAGCCGCTTTAACAGCGGCTTCTGTGCGTCTGGTAATGCCCAGCTTGCGCAGCACGGACGTGACATGCGAATGCACAGTGCGTTCGCTTAAAAACAGACTGGCCGCAATTTCCCGGTCGGTATAGCCCGTTACCAGCCAGCCCAGTACTTGCATTTCCTTGGCACTGAGCGTGGCGGGCAAGGGAGCGGGCACCAGTCGAACCAGAACATCTCCCTTGGGAAAACGCTGCGCTTGCAGTCGATAGCTTCGTTTGCCTTCCAACCAGAACGCTTGCAAGGTCGAGGTCTCCTGACCCATGAAGGACAAGGCTTTAGCCAGTGCGGGGCTGAATTGGGAGGCATTGGAGAGCATGTCTTCACGCATGATCAGGCCGCCTGCCTGTGGCACCAAATGCAAGACGATGCCGTTTTGCGCGACCATGTTTTGCATGGCCTCTTCCAGCAGGATTTTTGCGCCCAGCGCCAGCGTGCGGACGTGACGATTGAAGCTGCCGGCCTGTTGGGAAGAAAAGTGAATCATCCCCAGATAGGAATCCCCGCGCTGCAGTTCTACCGTCATGCCATCCTGAAATCCACCACGCAGCAGAGCATCGGTATAGATAGCAGTGCTGCGAAAAGGAGGGTCCATGGTGTCCGAGCACTCGGAAATGGAGGGGGGTAGCAAATCGTGGGGAGAGGCTTGCGCCGTAAATCCGGGTGGATAGATTTGCGGAAAGCCTGTCCCCAAGGCAGAGGCACAGTTCAGGTTATAGCCTTCACAATGCAATTCCAGATGCGTACGGCTTTGTGGTGCACAGCCCAGAAGCTGCACCGCATCGAAGTGAAACAGGGAGCGTAGGGATTGAATACGATCGCAGAGACTCAACATGTGGGGGCCTGGGATGTGTGTGGTAAGGGCGCTAATAATCAACATAGCGTTTGGTGATGCACTGCGCAATTGGGCCAAACCCAGGCGTGGATGCTGGACTGTGTAGGGATGTGCCCCTAAAGCCAAAACCCTCCGAAACTGGAGGGTTGCTTGGAAAGGCAACAAGCTAAAGTGCTTGTTGCTACCTGTCTCCGAGTAAGGCGACAGGGTTTGACGGGGCGTAAAACCGCTTTATTTAACGGCTTCCAGGTATCGTCTCAGCACTTCGGGCCAATTAATCACATTGAAAAAGGCCGCAATGTATTCAGGCCGACGATTCTGATACTTCAGGTAGTAGGCGTGTTCCCACACGTCCAGGCCCAGTATGGGCGTGTTGCCGTGCATCAGCGGGCTGTCCTGATTGCCGGTGCTCTCTACCACCAGCTTCTTTTCCGGGGTGACACTGAGCCAAGCCCAGCCACTACCAAAACGTGAGATCGCCGCTTTGGTAAAGGCATCCTTGAATGACTCGAAACCGCCCAGATCCCGGTCTATGGCATAAGCCAGATCGTTGGGAAGGGTGCTATCGGCATCGGGCGTCATGACGGTCCAAAACAAGCTGTGGTTGGCATGACCGCCACCATTGTTGCGCACGACATTGCGCAGGGATTCAGGCAAGGTATCCAGCCCGGCTACCAGCTCATCAATAGGCGGGTAGGGCAAGTTGGCCGCTTCCAGTGCCGCATTCAGATTATTGATATAGGTCTGATGATGTTTGCTGTAGTGAATCTCCATGGTCTGGGTGTCGATATGCGGCTCCAGAGCATGGTAGGCATAAGGCAGGGCAGGTAAGGTGTAAGACAAGACGCACTCCTCGATAAACCCCAGGCCGGTGGCGCCTGGGGGACAGAATGAAACTAATGAGAAAAAGAGCGTTCCTGCGGGCTGACCGCCCCTAAGAACAGGGCAGAGCAGGTAGGGACATGATGGGGGTAGCGTCGCGCATAGCGGGCCAGTTCGGCATAAGTGCGGCGGCTGTGTTGCCAGGCAGCCATGCGCCAGTCGTCCGCCAGACGGGTATTGGCAGCGGCGCAGCACAAGGTTTCATGAGCTGTGCACAGGTGCAGACCCTGTTCGTCACTTTGACCCAGTTGCTCGCAGGCATCGGCCAGATTCAAATGGGCAATGACCCAGGCGGCAATGGTGGCGTCGGCCCCTTCGCAAGAGCCAAACAGCAGCGGTTTCACATACGCACGAGCTTGCTGATAGTGCGTGATGGCATCGGTGTAATTGTGGGATTGAAAGGCCTGGTTGCCCTGTGTGATCAAATTGCGCCAGGAGGCCAGTTCGTCGCGTTGGGTAAGAGCGTGTTGGGACTGTTGGGCGAGTGTCTGCATGCATTGCTCCTGATAAAAGGTAGCGCATCAATAATGAAATTAATGATAATGATTTGCATTTATATTATCAAGGTAATCCCAAAAGCAAATCGTAAGCAGATCAAACGTCAGGCAAAAAAGGAGGGGGAGCACTTCTTAAAGCCAATATCAGTGCGGCTTTGCGGGCAGGGTGAGCGTGCTTAGGTGTATACCCGTAGCGTGAAGACTCTTGCCTCAGATCAAGGCCAGGATGGCCGCCAGGCAAGAAAAAAGGCTGAAAGCCCGGGAGCTTTCAGCCTTGATTTCCGCTTGTCTGAACCGTCTTAACGACGTTTTACCGACAGCTCATATTCCATATCCTGGTCGTAACTACCCAAGGACATGGCTTTGACTTCGTATTCGCCCGCTTCCAGCTGGACTTCCAGACGTGCGTTCATGTCGCCGCCGCTATCATCGTCTTCAGCAACGGTTTGACCGTCTTTACGCAGCACCAGGTAGGTATCGAAGATAGGCGAGGTCATGTCAATGACGTAGCTGCCAGGTTGACGTACGGTCAACTGGTAGCTGTCGCTGGTGATGCCTTGCAGCATCAGAGCCTGGCGAGGCTCACCCACACGGATGGTTCCGCCGCCGGCATTGGCAGGGACTTCATCAGCCGAGGCGGACAGGGCAAACAGACCAGCCTGGTTGGAGCCAGAAATCTTCACCTGGTGTTCGCCTGCAGCCAGTACGCCGCGGACGCGTTGTTGGCCGGCTTCATCACCGTATTGGTTGGCACTGGTGGAGTCTACTTCCATCGTGGCCTGGAAGCCCTGGGCGTCCATTTGCACGGTGACCAGTTTGGGTTCGGACAAGGTGAAGCTGTAGGTTTGGGTTTCACCCGTGAACAGGCCGGTTTTGCCATCGCCGTCCAGAGTCAGACTGTCGCCGTTTTTCAGCTCGATCTCGCCGGTCATTTCTTCGGGCTTGATCTCCAGCGAGAAGCCGCCCTGGAAGTTTTGTGCGCCCATGGCCGAGCTGGCCTGCACGATGTATTCGCCGGCTTTCAGATAAACCTGCAGACGTGCATCGGTGCCGCCACCGCTGTCATCGTCCGAGGCCAATTCCATGCCGCGACGATCCATCAGCTTCAGATAGGCGTCCATGCTGTTTTGCTCGGCCTTCATGGCCAGGCTGTACAAGCCGTCCTTGTCGATATTCAAGCGGTAACGCTTCTGGCCGCCCAGTGCCCAGTCATGAATGGTCTGGTCTTGAGTCAAAGGCTCGCCGGTGTAGGCTTTCAGGGTATCGACGACGACCTGGAACGGACCGTAGGAACTGGTGTTGAAGCCGCTGACAACCACTTGGTAGGTGTCGTTGAAATCCGCCTTGAAGCCCAGTGTGGTGGCCTGGCCTTTGGTTTCGCTATCGGGGCAGTCTTCGCAGCGCTGAGTACGAGTGACCAGTTCGCCGTTGCGCAGCACGCTGATTTGCGGGCGCAGGGGGCCACTTACGCTGATCTTGATGATCTGGCCGGCTTCAGCCTTCACATCAAACAGGCTGCTGCGTACGCCATCGCTCAGGTTCAAGAAGCTCTTGCTGGTCAATTCGCCGGAGACGGATTGGCCCAATACCAGGGTTTGAGCAGCACCCATGCTGCTGGGGGCGCTGCTGACCGGGCCGCTGGCCGGTACGGGTATGTTTTTGGCGTAATAAATCGCGCCACCGGCGCCGATGACGACGCCCAACAGGGCTGCAAATAAGGTAGTTGGCTTCATGATCTCTGAAGAGTAGCTAAAAGAGTAAGGCACCGATAAGCCGGCGGCCGTTAGCGGGCGATTGTACTGGAGCTGAGAGAGCCAGCGCACACTGTTGCAACAAGATACTACGATATGGCCCTGGATTCCGGGTTTATGGTTGGGGCTTGGATCAATAACTGGATTCGTTTCCTGGCCCGGCTTTGTCTTGAAAGCCCGGCGCATGCCTGCGTACTTTGTTACGTTTTAAGCGGATGCTTCGCTCCTCAAGGCTGCACATAGTCTTGGCTGATGAAGGCAGGGGCCTCGCTAAAGGATTGTCCACCTCCTGGTGGTGGAGCCTGGGTCAATGCTACTTGTACCCATTTGCCGTGACGGCGTTCCAATAATCGATAGCGCTGCTCGGGACCAATCGGACGACTGGCCAGGTAAAGGGTGCCGTTTTGTTTGTACAGAACGGGCTGGGACGCGGATTGCTTGTCCACTTCCTGTTCCTGCCCTTGATCAAGCAGCACAATGGCACCACCCGGACTCTTTTGAATCGCCACAACAACCTGTTCTTTTTCGCCCAGGCTAAGAGCGGGCGTGCCTACGTAGTTCAAACCCAGATCTTGCGGATGAGACCAGCGCTGCTGGCTGTCTTGGCTCAGGCGCTGCAAGTGCTGGCTCTGGCGATCGCGCATATACAGCTCAATCTGACCGTGTGCATTCAGGATAGAAGCCAGTCCGCCGCTGATGGGAGGGACCGGAACCGCTTGCCAGGCCTGCCATTTCGAATCATTTTGCTGAGAGGTCTGAAAAAGCTGGCCTTGCAGATTGCTGGCAAAGACATGGGTGCGTCCCTGTTTATCCAGGCTTAGAGTGGCGGGGTAGGCGGCCTGTTCCAGTGCAGGGAGGGCTTTCCAGGCACTCCAGCCGTAATCAGGCTGGCGGGCGGCGCTCCAGTAAAAGCGGCCATCGGTGCCCATGGCCAAGGCCTGGCTGTCACGGCGGCTGACCATCGGTGTGTGCAGTACGCGTGGGCCGGGTATTTTTTGCCAGGCGAGCCAGTCGTCCTCATCGGGGGCACGGCTGAACCAGACTTGCCCGCTTGCATCGCGTGCAAACAGGCCGGGGCTGCCGTCTGCATACTGGAAGGCGTTCAAGGCATCCGCCGTGCGTCCGCCCAGGGTGGTCCAGCGCTGTTCTTGCACATCCCATTGATTGATGGCGTCGTTTTGTTCACCCGAGACGAAAAAGCTGAGCCTGCCTTCCTTGTCACTTAACAGGCTGGCCGGATAGTCGGCACGGCTGGTGTAGTAACTACGTTGTACCCAGGCGGCGGCAGGACCAGCGGGTTCCTGGCACACAGCGGGGCCTTTGCAGGCGTGTTGATCATGCCAGGCGTAGCGCCGGAAAATCTCGGTTTTGCTGTGAATTTCATTCAAGGTCAGATTGCGGGCCTGTTCTTGAATCGGGTAGTCCACATAGCCAATTTGCGCGTAATTGCCGGGGGCGGCCAGCATGGCTTCCCGAACCAGTCGGGCGCTGGCGATATGGTCCGGGTGCCCGTGTCCGCTACAACGCCAGCACAGCTGGGTGTAAGGCACGGGATTGGTGTCATCCAGATAGCGAACGCTGGTAGGCCGATACAGTCGTATCAAGGCCGCCAGCGTTTGAACCAGTTGCTCGCGGTTCAATGTTTGTTGAGGACTATCCAGTGTTTGTACGGTTTGGCCGGGTACGGATTCTGCACGGCTCAAGGGAGTCAGGCTTCCCCAGCCGGGGCCCAGCCAAGGGTCTTGCAGACGCAAATGACTAAGCTGAATGCCCGGCCTGGCTCGCAAGGTAAATTGCGCGATCGAGGCACTGCCGACCATCAAGCGGGTTTGCTGCCATTCATTGACCAGCCCGGCCATATAGGCATAGGCGGCGCGCACACCTTGCTCGCGGCTGTACATATATTCCAGCCCGCCTTTGCGTTCACTGGCGGTCAGATACAGAACCTGCATGCAGCCACCTGCCTGGATATTGCTGGACAGGTCCGGGTTCATGAACAGCAGATCGTCATCCATATGGCCCACGACGACCAGATCTCGGCTGCCGTGACAAGCGTCGGCGGCCTGGGCAGAAAACGACAAGAGCAAAGCACACAGTCCGCCAAGCAGCCTGTGTTTCAGGGAAGGACCAGCCGAAAAGGCGAGATACATGAGGATGAGAGCGCGGAAAAAACAAGGATCAGAACGATCCGTCCCGCGTTGCTTGCAGAGGGTGCAAGCAACGTGCCTGCTTAGTATAAGCAGGCACGGTCAGGCAGAAAATAAAGATAAACGGTGCCAGGGACTTTGCTTTTTAAAGTGTGGCGCCGACGCTGCGATCAGTTCAATCTGGGGCGAATCAACATGGGGGCAAACTGATGCAGGTAATTGAGCATGGCCAGAATCCAGCATAGGCCAGCCGTATGCAGCAAGGGCAGGCTCCAACTGCTTGGGATCAGGGCCAGCAAGCGCAAGACGCAGGCGGCAATCAGGAAACCGTAACCCAGCACCACTTTGGGTGTGGCACGCAAGGGGCGGCCTAAATGACCCAGGGCAGTACGGGTCAGCATGCCAATAATCATCACGCTGAAACCTGCCAGACCCACAATATGTACCGGCCAGGCTGCGCGCAGAATCCAGCCTGCCTCATACGCCGCAGCACTTAATAGACCCAGTGCCAGACCGGCATAGCCCAGATACAGGATCCACAGCAGCGGCGTATTGCGGCTGGCCCAGGGTTTCCAGCGTACCCACTGGAAGCAGGCGATCAAGCCCAAAGCAGCCAGAACCAGGGCTAATGACAAACGCCAGGGGCTCAGCGACAAGGCAATGGCGATGGCACTCAAGCCCATTTGCCAATGGCCGCTACGAGTTTGAGCAGGCAGGCTCAGGCCCGGCAAGGCGCGCATGGCAAAGAAGGGGATGATGCGACGGGCAATCAGCAAGGTGATCAAGCCCATGGTCCAGAAGCCACTGTAGAAGTAGGGCATGGGGTCTTGCCCTTGCATCAGGCTGTACATGAACAGCGCATGGCTAAGACCCAAAGCCAGCATGGCTAGCGGAATACCGTAATTGCGCTTGTTGCGGGCGATCAGGATGACGCGCCCCAGTTCAGCTGCGGCAATGGCAAAAAAGAGGGCATCGAGCAGCAATGCCGCCATCAGGCCATTGGGAAGTAGCAGGCTGAAGCGCGCCAGAATCCAGATCAGACACAAGGCCCCTAAAGAGGGGCCACGCAAGGTGGGTTGCCCCGTCCAGGTGGCGCTGGCAGTCAGCAAAAATCCCACGGCAATGGTGCCGATAAAGGCCCAGAGCATTTCATGGGCGTGCCAGTACAGGGAAGGGATGGCCGCATTGGCCAGCCATCCGGGCGTATAGAGCCAGAGCGCAATGCTGGCAGCGCCCCAAAGCGTGGCTAAAAGATAGAGGGGACGAAATCCCAGTTCCAGGAATGCGCGCCATTCTGGGCGGGTAGAGGCGGGGGAGGCAGTCAAAGGAGTCATGGCAGATCAGTTATAAGATGTATTTTAAATATATCTTAAAGGCCGAATAAAACATAGTCTCTTCAAGTGATGTTCAGCCTTATTCTTTGTCGCTCATATCCAGGGTGCTGTCTATCATTTTGCGCAGAAGATAGACGATGGCCACGCGTTCTGCGGGGTTCAGATTGCCCATGGTCAGTTCGCTGATGGTATGGGCACGAGGGATGACACGATCAAGCAGGTCCAGTCCTTCCTGGGTCAGCTCCACAATGACCTTGCGTCTGTCGTCCTTGTCCGGTGCCAGTTCAATCAGGTTGCGTGATTTCAGACGCTGAATAATGCCCCGTATGGTGGCCTGGTCGACCGCCGTCGCTTCGACCAGCTCGGTTTGCGAGCTGGGTCCATGGTCGCGCAGAGCGCAGAGCGTCACGAACTGAATCGCAGTTAGTTGGCTGTCGCCCACGTAATGCTGAAAGATGGCCGTATGCCGCTGGCCCGCCTTGCGCAGCAGGTGGCCGATTTGTTCGGTGACATCGTAGGACAAGGTTTGAGGCTCAGAAACGGGGGAGGTAGGCTGCATAGTCTTTCTGTCTTGTTGTGGAATGGGCAGGCCAGTTAAAGAACAACTGAGCAAGTATACCTTCCCGAGGACCGGTTCACGTCTGATCCAGATCAGTTATTTCGCGTTTAAAGTATCTGTTATTTCAGGGTGTGCACCGCAATAAATAAGTCTACACACTGTTAAATCGGAAGATTAAATAAATTTGAAGTACGGATATTCAAGGCTCGTTTTTGTTTTTGATTTTTTAATTAACTTGTTGATATTGTTGTTTTAATGGCTTGTTTAAAGCTTCTTTATAGGCTGTTTAAATCCCCTTTGGATAGGTATAAACCCTAGCTCAATCACCTGTTTTCATGCTTAAACTTAGTGTGTACACTACTAAAAAACATGTGGTGAGCACTTTTGATGAGTGCCGTGATTTGGAGCTAACGATGGAAAAAACAGTCAAGATTGCGATTGTAGGGGCCGGTCTTGGCGGAGCCGCTGCGGCGACTCTGTTGCAGCAAGCTGGCTTTGAGGTAGAAGTATTTGAGCAGGCGCCAGAATTCTCGCGTTTGGGTGCCGGTATCCACGTGGGCCCCAACGTGATGAAGATCTTCCGCCGCATGGGTCTGGAAAAAGCGCTGGACGATATGGGTTCGCACCCGGATTTCTGGTTCAGCCGTGATGGCGAAACGGGTGACTACCTGTCCCGTATCCCTTTGGGTGAATTTGCCAAGAAAGAATACGGTGCGTCGTACATCACCGTGCACCGTGGCGATATGCACGCTTTGCAAATTGACAGCATCAAGCCGGGCACCGTGCACTTTGGCAAGCGTTTGCAAAATCTGGTGGACCGTGGTGACGACGTTTTGCTGGAATTTGCCGATGGCACCAGCGTAACGGCTGACATTGTGATTGGTGCCGATGGCATCCACTCCAAGATCCGTGAAACCCTGCTGGGTGTAGAAGACCCGATTTACAGCGGCTGGGTGGCACACCGTGCCCTGATCCGTGGCGAAAAACTGGCCCGCTTTGCCGACGAGTTCGAGGACTGTGTGAAATGGTGGACAGACGACCGTCACATGATGGTGTACTACACCACTGGCAAACGTGATGAATACTATTTTGTGACTGGCGTGCCACATCCTGCCTGGGATTTTCAGGGTGCTTACGTAGACAGCTCGCAAGAAGAGATGCTGGCCGCATTTGAAGGCTATCATTCCACGGTTCAGAATCTGATCAAATCGACTGAAAGCATTACCAAGTGGCCATTGCGTAACCGTAATCCGCTGCCTTTGTGGAGCCGTGGTCGTTTGGTCATGTTGGGCGATGCATGTCACCCCATGAAGCCACACATGGCTCAAGGTGCTTGCATGGCGATTGAAGATGCCGCCATGTTGACGCGCTGCTTGCAAGAGACCGGCTTGTCGGATTTCCGTACGGCTTTCGATCTGTACGAGCTCAACCGCAAAGAGCGTGCGACTCGTGTTCAGTCTGTCTCCAACGCCAATACCTTCTTGCGCACGCAAGAAGATCCGGCCTGGGTTTACGGCTACGACCTGTACGGTCAGGACCTGAAGTCCAGCTAAGCAGTGCACGGTGCTGAGTCCGGGAGCGATCCGGGCTCAGCGCATCAATCTGATCGGGTCCCGCTGTGTCTGGCCTGCCTTTATAGATAAAGCAGGCATGTCCAGTCGGGAGTCACCGTTGATACATCATTCTTCATCTGTAAACGGTCTGCAGCCCAATGGGGGGAATGCGGACGCGTTCAGGGCCCTGCTGTGTTCTGTCAGGCGCTGTTCTTAGGCAGTTTTCTGGTTCACCAGGCATACCAATAATTATCTGGAGATATACAAGGTGCATTCATCCATCCAAAGTCCCACGGCTGTGCCTGCAGGTCGGGACGGAAACGGAGATCTCTATAAGAAGATCGTCTGGCGTCTGATCCCCTTTCTGTGCTTTTGTTATTTGGCTGCTTATCTGGACCGCATCAACGTGGGTTTTGCCAAGCTGCAGATGCTCGATCATTTGCAGTGGAGTGAAACGGCCTACGGTCTGGGTGCTGGCCTGTTCTTTCTGGGCTACATCCTGTTTGAGGTACCCAGCAACCTGATTCTGGAACGTGTGGGTGCCAAGCTGTGGATTGCCCGCATCATGATCACCTGGGGTCTGCTCTCTGGCCTGACCATGTTTGTCACCTCGCCGACGCAGTTCTACATTCTGCGTTTTGTGCTGGGTGCGGCAGAAGCCGGTTTCCTGCCAGGTGTGTTGTATTACCTGACCCTTTGGTTTCCTACTTACCGACGCGGCAAGATCATTGCCTTGTTCATGATTGGCCTGCCTTTGTCCAGCGTGATTGGTGGTCCTTTGTCTGGCTGGATTATTGGTCACTTTGATCACATGAACGGTTGGCGTGGTTGGCAGTGGCTGTTCCTTCTGGAGGCGATTCCTAGCGTGCTGCTCGGTTTCCTGACTTTCTGGGCCTTGCCAAACAACTATCAGTCTGCGAAATGGCTGAGTAATGATGAAAAATCTCGTCTGGCAGCTGACCTGGCTGCCGACGATGCCGAAGGCAAGGGTGTCAAGCACAGCTTTAAAGATGGTTTCTTCAACCTGAAGGTGTGGATGCTGGGTGGGATCGACTTCTCCATTCTATTGGGTACCTACTCCATCAGCTTCTGGATGCCGTCCTTTATCCGTGCGGCAGGTGTGCAGGATCCTTTCCAGATTGGCTTGATGACGGCGATTCCATCGCTGGCCGGTGTGGTGGGCATGCTGATGATTGGTGCCAGCTCGGACCGTTGCCGTGAACGCCGTTGGCACTTGATCGTGCCGCTGACTATCGGTGCGGTTGCGCTGGTTGCCAGTACCTTTGTGGCTCATCATGCCTGGTTGACCGTTCTGGCCTTTACCGTGGCTTCGGCTGTGATTATGGGTGCTGTGCCTGTGTTCTTCAGCTTGCCAGCGACGTTCCTGAAAGGCACTGCCGCAGCGACCGGTTTTGCTCTGGCATGTTCCTTGGCTAATATCGCCGGTCTGGTCAGCAACTCCCTGATTGGTTGGGTGACCGACCTGACAGGCTCGGGCAGCGCCGCTTTGTGGCTGTTTGCCGGTAGCTTGATGGTGAGCTGCTTGTTGGCATTCGCCTTGCCAGCCAAACAGGTGAACCGCTAAGTCTCCGTTCGCTCCTGTTGTCTGAAACACAAAAAACATACCCGGCGAATAGCCGGGTATGTTTTTTTATGGTTGCGGCGTCTTGGGTACGCCGCTTTGCCGAATCAGGGTAGCAGGCTTGTGGCCGGGTACCGATCAGATTCAGGCAGTAACTTTGCTGCCTTGCTGTAACCAGGCTTGCAAATCAACGGTTTCGTACAGAACCTGTGCGCTTAGCACGCGCAAGCCATGCGGTCCGCTATCCAGAATGCGGTGTTCGCCTTTGGCTTGTTGCAGCTCCAGTTCGCTGTCAGGCAGCGTCATCAGGTGGCGAGCCACGGTAATCAACTGCTCGGGCGGGCAGCAGGGGCTGGACTCAAAGTGTCCGATTTCTTTACCGTTTTGGCGGATGATCAGGCGTAGTGGATTCATGATGTTGTTGCCGTATCGGAGACGGGCCAGTAAAAGTTATTGGGCGTGGCGCGTGCACCAAAAATGGCTTGTCCAACGCGCACAATCGTGGAGCCTTCGGAAATAGCGACTTCATAGTCACCCGACATCCCCATGGACAGCTCACGGATGTTTTCCGCGTGGGCAATGTCATTGCGCAATTGATCGCGCAAATTGCGCAGCAGGGCAAAACAAGGCCGTACCCGTTCCGGGTCAGCGTCCATCAAGGCCAAGGTCATCAGGCCTTTGACTTTCAAAGCAGAAAACTGTGGTAATTCGCGCACAAAAGCATGGACTTCTTCCGGGGGTAAACCGAACTTGCTGTCCTCGTTGGAGGTGTTTACCTGCACGAAAACGTCCAGACTGCGGCCTTCAATTTGCAAGCGGCGGTCCAGGGCTTCTGCGGTCTTGAGCTTGTCCAGTGCATGAAATTCAGAAGCAAAGCGTGCAACGGACTTGGCTTTATTGCTTTGCAGGTGTCCAATAACAGCCCATTCCAAATCCGGTAGTTCTTCGCGCAGGGCTTCGTACTTGCCTTCGGCCTCTTGCACCTTGTTCTCGCCCAGCAGGCGACAACCGGCCTGGTAAGCCAGGCGGATGCGGTCAATTCCGAAGGTTTTGCTGACGGTGAGCAAACGTACATCGCCAGCGGCACGCCCGTAGCGCACGCAGGCGGCATCAATTCTTTGTTGTACCAGGGCAATGCGTTCCCGAAATGCCTCTACACTGGTGGAGGTGGGATAATGCTCGGTGTGAAGTAGATCAGGGGCGGATTCGGACATGGCGCACCAGTAAGGAAGAAAAAAAAGATAAACTCGACCCTGCGGGTCGCGCATAAACTATTATGTCATAGGTCAAAATGAATATCCAGGGAAGCAATGCGAAGGAACTTTTCGATGATATCCGACAGCAAGTGGCACTGGGGCGAATCGCTCCGGGCCAGATTTTGCCGCCGGTACGCGAACTGGCTCAAACACTGGGCTTGAACCGCAATACGGTTGCCCTGGCATACAAGCGCCTGGTCTCGGCCGGGGTGGCCGATGCACAAGGCCGTCGCGGTACACGGATTCGTGAGGCGATCCGGGAGCTGGCGCGGGAAGGGCATGGGGCCAGCTCGGCCTTGCAGGATCTGGCCAGTGGCAATCCGGCGCCGGGCTATTTGCCTGCACCTACCCAATTGATAGCTGGGGTGCGCGGTCAAACCCAGGCTTTGTACGGCGCCGACCCGTTGGTGCCCGAATTGCGCGCCGTATGTCAGCAGGTGTTCCATAAAGACACCCCCCCCGATACCGATTACCACGTCAGTTACGGCGCAGTCGACGCGATCGAGCGCTTGCTGCAAGCCTTTTTGCTGGCGGGCGATAAGGTCGGGATCGAAGATCCCGGCTACCTGAACAGCATCAACTCCGTGCATACGCTGGGCTACAAGCCAGTGGGTATTGCTGTTGATAGCGAAGGGATTGTGCCGGCCTCGCTGGAGGCGGCTATGGAAGATGGACTGCGCGCCTTGATTCTGACCCCGCGTGCGCACAACCCTACGGGATGTTCGCTAAGCCGTGCCCGTGCCAAGCAGATCGAGCAAATTCTGAAGCAGTATCCCGAATTGTTGCTGATGATTGATGACCACTTCTGGATGCTGGCCAGCAGCCCTTATCGAAATGTGATTCCTGCCGATCATTTGCGCTGGGCCTTGATCCGTTCCGTGTCCAAGGGCCTGGGCCCGGATTTGCGCGTGGCTCTGGTCGCGTCAGACCTGCAAACCAGCGAGCGCTTGTCGCAACGTCTGGCTTCGGGGGCTCAGTGGGTCAGCCATCTGTTGCAGCAAATGGTGGTTCATGGGCTGACCGATGCCGACATCAAGGCGCAGACTCGTGTTGCACAAGCCGCTTACGTACAGGCTCGCATCGATCTGATGCAAGCCCTGAAAAAGCAGGGCATTCCTTTTTGGGATAGCGAGGAAGGCTTCAATCTGTGGATTCCGCTGGATCGGGAAGCCGAGCCGGTACTGGCAGGCTTGGCCGCACGTGGCTGGCTGGTTCGATCCGGCCAAGTCTTTGGGGTGAGCAACCCCGCTCAAGGCTTGCGTGTCAGTTTTGCGAATCTGAATGCCAAAGACGCTCAACGCTTTGCAACCGATTTAGCTCAAGTTCTGCAAGAACGCTATTAGTCACTATCTTGCTGCTTCTAGCGGAGTAGCAAGATAGTGAACTCTCTTCCGCGCCCATCCAGATAGTTAATAGGGGCGCTATTTTTATGGGCGCAAGATGCTTATTTGGCGGGCCGATTGCTGATCCACTGCACCGCCAGCACACTGCCCATCACCAGAATAATGCCCAGCAGGCTGGAGCCTGTCATGGCCTGACCCAAAATCAGCCACCCCAGAATTACAGCGGTCAAAGGGCTAAGCAGACCCAGCGAAGACACGGCCACAGAGGGTAAAACGGCTATCCCTCGGAACCACAGGGTATAGGCCAGGAGTGCACCGACCAGACACAGGTAGAGATAGCCACCGATTTGCACGCCGCTCAAGGAACTGTCCAGCGGTGGGTCCAGCCACAAGGCCAGAGGGGCCAGCATCAGTCCACCCAGCATCAACTGCCAGGCCGTGAAGGCCAGAATGGGCATGCCACTGCGCCAGCGATGCGACAGGTACGTGCCCAAGGCCATGCATAGGGCCCCGACAATGGCCGCGACCATGCCCCAGGTATCCCATTGGCTCTCTGGCGATAGCAGCAAAATACCCATGCCGATAATACCGATCACGCAGGCGACCAGTGCCATGGTCACCGGACGTTTGCCTTCCAAAGCCCAGGCCAGGCCAATCACCACCAAGGGTTGAGCCGCACCCACAACGGCAGCCAATCCACCCGGCAGGCGGTAGGCCGCAACGAATAGCAAGGCTTGAAATGCCCCGATGTTCAAGGCTGCCAGAATCAGGGTCTTGCCCCAGTCGCCTGGGGCGGGCATGCGTCGGCTCCACAAGAGCAGCATCACGCCAGCGGGAAAGCAGCGCAAAAAGGCCGCGATAAAAGGGCGGTCGGGGGGCAGAATTTCTGTGGTCACAATGTAAGTGGAACCCCAGATGGCGGGGCCTAGTGCGGTCAAGGCCGTCACCAGCCAAAGAGAAAGTCGTTTCATGATGAAAGTATCTTGATGTCGAGATAAATGCCAGTGTAGGGATGATTTATCTTAATATCAAGATAAATATCGAAATCGAGAAATCATGAGCGAAGAACACGACGCGGTAGACCTGATCATTAATCAATGGCGCGAGCAGCGGCCAGACTTGCAGAACCTGGACGCCATGGCCTTGCTGGGCCGCATGACACGCTGCTTTCAACTGGTCCAAAAACAAATGAGCGAGAACTTCAGGCGTCACGGCCTGCAGCTGGGCGAATTTGATGTGCTGGCCAGTCTGCGCCGCTCCGGCCCGCCGTATACCTTGGCGCCTACCGCCTTGTTTTCCACCTTGATGGTTAGCTCCGGCACCATGACGCATCGCTTGCAGGGCCTGGAAAAGCAGGGCTTGATCGAACGCATTGCTGACCCGGAAGACGCCCGCCGTATTCTGGTGCGTTTGAGCCCTGCGGGTCTGGCCTGTGTGGATGCGGTCGTGGTGGATCATTTGGCCAATGAAGAAAATTTGTTGGAAGGGCTGGATGCCACGCAGCGCCAGAACCTGAATACCTTGTTACGGGACTGGATGCGCTTGTTGGAGTCGCGCCCGGCTTGAAGGAGTGCTAAAGTAGCTGGATATATACACAGCCTGCTTATGATTCCGCCCGAGCTTCCTCCTTTTTATTATCTGCACAATTTCCACCAGGTTTTGCAGTGGGTACAGCACGCCAGTTCCGACCTGCTGGAGCCTGAACACGTCCAATGTGGCCATCGTTTTGGACATGCTTCCCAGCCTGCGCAAGCCTTGCTGGTACGCTTGCTGATGCGTAAAGGCCCGGTGTTCCGTATCGACAAGCTGCGTTATGCCGAGATCGAAAATCTGGAAGAGGCCGTGCAAGAGCTGGCGGCCTGCGAGCTGATAGAAACCGATCCTGAGCTTGATCTGGAAACGTTGTTTGCTGTCCATACCGTTCCCGAGCTGCGCCGCTTGTTCAGTGAGCTGCCAGCCACCGGGCGCAAGTCAGACTATCTGGAATGGATTGGCCAGACGCAGGGTGAACAGGCCCGGCCTTTTACGCAGTGGTGCACAGATCCTGGCCTGCAAGCCCCGACGCTTCGTCTCTCACCACAAGTCATGCATTGGGCACAGCGTTTGCAGCTGCTGTTTTTTGGCAATCATTACCAGGACTGGTCCGAGTTCGTGCTCAGCGATCTTGGCTTGTATAGATATGAAACTGTGGTTCTGGATCAGGCTAGTCGGGCGTTTCGACATAATGAGGACGTGCGCCTGTATGAAACTCTGTCCGAGCTGCGTGATGCGCAAGACGAGGCCGATCCAGATCTGTGGGCCCAACGTTTTGCCGCTGTTCAGGCTGTTGAGACCGACAGTGATTGGCTTCAACGACGCAAGGCGAAAACCCTGTTTCAGCTAGGCCAGCAAGCCGAGCGCCAACATTGGTGGCCGTTGGCCGAGCAAGCCTATGTGCAGACCAACTGGCCGGGCGCCCGTTACCGTCAATTGCGGGTGCTGGAGCGTCAGGACAAGCATCAAGGGGCCTGGCCCTTGTTTTGTCAGGCGTGGGAGCAGCCCGAAAATGAGAGTGAAACCCAGAAGCTGCTGCGTATGCTGCCCCGGCTGCGTCGAAAACTGGCGGTAGAAGCTCCGCCCAGCCCGCCATCCACTAAACCTACAAGCCGCACGCAGCGTAGTGATCTGGTTTTGTTTGATGACGGCAATCGGGTCGAGTCCCAGGTGCTGGCCCATTGGGATAGTCCCTTGGCTCCGGTTTTTTACGTAGAAAACGCCTTGTTTCCGGCCTTATTGGGATTGTTGAGCTGGGATGCCATTTTCGCTCCCTTGCCCGGTGCATTTTTTCACCCTTATCAAGCCTGTCCGGCCGATTGGGGTAACCCGGACTTTGTGTCGCGCAGGCAAAACTTGTTTGATCAATCTTTAAGTGTGCTGGATGGCGCAGACTATAAAACCGTGATCTGGCAACGCTGGCAGGAAAAGCGCGGCATACAGTGTCCCTTGCTGATCTGGCCAGCCTTGAACGAATCCTTGATTGATCAGGCCTTGCATTGCATCCCCGCCCAGCATTTGCAGCTGGTGTTCAAGCGTATCTTGCAGGATTGGCGGGACAACCGTTCCGGTTTGCCGGATTTGGTGCGCTTCATGCCGCCTCAGCAAAGCTATGAATTGATTGAGGTAAAAGGCCCCGGAGATCGCTTGCAAGACAACCAGCGGCGTTGGTTAAGTTATTTCGAGCAACATGCCATCCCTGCGCGTATCTGCTATGTGACCCGGCCTGAATCGCCATGAAAGCCTGGACGGTAGGTGTACGAGCCTTATGCGAATTTACTGCACGTAGCGGGGATCTGGACCTGCGCTTTACGCCTGCGGCCACAGCACAGGAAGGTATCCTTGGCCACCAGCAGCTAAAGCTGCGTCGCCCCGAGCACTATGAAGCCGAAGTGCCCCTGTCGTACGAGATGGAAGGACTGCTGGTGCGTGGTCGAGCCGATGGGTTTGATCCTGTCAGCAACTGCTTGGAGGAACTGAAAACCTATCGTGGGGCCTTTGATGCTATCCCCGAGCACCATAGACGTCTGCATCAGGCACAAGCCAAGGTCTATGCCGCCATCTTGTGCCAGGAGCGTGATTTGCCGGGGATGACGGTTAGCGTGGTGTATTACCACGTGGACAAGCACAAAGAGACCAGCATCTCCGAGTATATGGAGCGCGCAGCGCTGTGGGCCTTTTTCGAGGAGCAATGCCGCGCTTATGTAGAGTGGGGGCGGCAGGAGCAAAAACACAGGCTGGCGCGCGATCAAGCTTGTACAGCGTTGCAGTTTCCCTATGAACAATTTCGTGCCGGTCAGCGACAGCTAGCCGTGGCCGCGTTCCGGGCCCAACGTGACGCACAGTGCCTCTTAGCCCAAGCGCCCACCGGTATTGGCAAAACCTTGGCCGTCGTATTTCCAGGCCTGAAGGCCATGCCCGAGGCGGGTTTGGATAAGCTGTTTTATTTGACGGCCAAGAACTCCGGTCGGCAAATGGCGCTGGACGCCTTGCAGCGCTTAAGCCCGGAAGGCGAGGGTGCGTGGCGGGTGCTGGAAATGGTGGCCCGTGACAAGCAGTGCCCCCATCCGGATAAGGCCTGTCATGGTCAGTCCTGTCCTTTGGCCGAAGGTTTTTACGACCGTCTTCCGGCTGCTCGTCAGCAAGCTCTGGAACAACCCATGCTGACTAGCCAGCGCTTGCAACAAGTGGCTAGCGAGCATCAGGTCTGCCCCTATTATTTGAGCCAGGAGATGCTGCGTTGGGCAGACGCTATTGTGGGCGACTACAACTACTTTTTCGACACGCATGCGGTGCTGTATAGCCAGACCCTGGCCCAACAATGGCGCAGCGCGGTTCTGGTGGATGAGGCTCACAATCTGGTTGAACGAGCCCGTTCCATGTATTCCGCGTCTTTCTCGCAAGTGCAGTTGCGCATGGCGCGTAAAGCCTCGCCTTCGGCCTTGAAGCGTCATTTCGCCCCTTTGACTCGCTTGATGGAGAACTTGATACCTGAGGAAGGCGGTGACCAATGGGGGCTGGAAAAGATCCCGGAGGATCTGCTGGAGCAGTGCGACTATCTGGCGGCCCGTTTAGGGGCTTATGTGGCCGAGAATCCCATGCCGCAAGACAGCCCCTTGCTGCAGTTCTATTTCGAGCTGCTGTACTTTGTGGACCTGGCCGGCCAGTTCGGCTCGCATTCCTTATTCGATATTTTGGCGCAGCGCGATGGCGTGCTCCTGAACTTGCGCAATATCGTGCCTGCTCCGTTTCTGGCCGAACGCTATGGCGACGCGCACGGTGTGGTGCTGTTCTCCGGCACCATGAACCCTTCGCAGTTTTATCGTGATGTCTTGGGTCTGCCGCCCAGCACAGCAGAGTTGAACGTGGCATCTCCTTATCGGGCTGAGCAGTTGCGGGTACGTCAATATGCCGGTCTGTCCACGCGCTATGCCGACCGGGCCCAGAGCCTGAGCGGCGTTTGCGATATTGTCGGGCAGGCGTATCAGGAGCAGCCGGGCAACTATCTCTTGTTTTTGAGCAGCTTTGATTATCTGCAGCAGGTCAGTCAGGCCTTGCAGGAGCGCTGGCCGGATATGCCGCTTTGGCATCAGCAACCGGGCATGAGCGATCTGCAAAGAACGCAGTTTCTGGACCGCTTCACGCTGGATGGGAAGGGAGTGGGTTTAGCGGTGCTGGGTGGGGCGTTTTCGGAAGGGGTGGATTTACCCGGTAAACGCTTGATCGGTGCTTTTATTGCCACCCTGGGTTTGCCGCAGTTCAATCCGGCCAATGAGTCCGTCAAACAAGTCATGGCCCGGCTCTTTGGGGAGCGTCGGGCCTATGACTATACCTATCTGTATCCGGGACTGCGCAAGATTACACAGGCCGCGGGTCGTGTGATTCGCGATGAACAGGATCAAGGCTTTGTGTATCTGCTGGACGAGCGCTATGGGCAGCGGCGGGTGCAGCAGTTGCTGCCGGACTGGTGGCAAATTGAGCAGGTGCGGACTGACGCTCGTTCTGGGCAATCACTTCGGTAATGATTTGGGCGGTGGCGGCTGACAGTGTCCAGCCGAGGTGACCGTGGCCGGTGTTGTAGTACACGCCAGGGCGGCTGCCTGCTTTTACGCGCGGCATCATGTCCGGCATCATGGGGCGCAAGCCAGCCCACGGTACAACACGGTCGGTAGCCGCGTCGTGGAAGTTGCGACGGGTCCAGTTGGTCAGCGGGGCGATACGGTCGGCGCGAATGTCCTTGTTGGCGCCGTTGTATTCCGCCGTACCGGCCACACGCAGGCGGTCCTTGCCCAGACGGCTGGTCACAATCTTGGCTTCTTCGTCCAGCAAACTGACCCAAGGGGCGGCATGTTGGGCTTCCGGCGTATCCAGGTACACGGAGATCGAATAGCCTTTGACCGGGTAGATGTTGATGTAGTCGCCCAGCATATGGGCCAAGTGACGGCTACCTACGCCAGCGCAAACTACCAAGGAGTCCACAGACAGTGTATGGGTGTGGGCTTCAGCGCCTTCACCGGTACGCAACTGGATGCGGTGTGGTGGGCCGCAATCAATACCCAGGACTTCCGTATCTTGCAGGAACTTCACGCCGCGCTTGGCGCAGGCATCGGCCAAGCCGCGTGTGTATTTATGAATATCGCCTGTGGCGTCCGAAGGCGTAAAGAAACCGCCGTAGTAGGTGCCTTGCAGAGCAGGTTCGATCTGGTGGATTTCTTCGTTGGTAACCGTGCGGCGTTCCAAGCCGCCTTTGTGCAGCAGCTGGCTGACTTTCTTGCCAGATTCAAAGCCGCCGGGGGTGTGGTAGATGTGCAGAATGCCGCGCTGTTCCAGGTCGAAATCAATGTTTTCGTCCTTGGCCCACTGGTACAGATTCTCGCGGGCGCTGATGGCCAGCTTGACGGTGTCCACGGTGTTGCGCTCGTAACCGGAAATCGCGCCCACAAATTGCGCCATCCAGCTGTATTTATGCCAGCTTGGTTTGGGGTTGAACAGCAGTGGGGCGTCTTTGCGCATCATCCACTTCAAGCCCTTGAGAATGGTGCTGCGGCTGTTCCAGACTTCGGCGTTGCACGCAGACAGCTGTCCGCCGTTGGCGAAGGAGGTTTCCATCGCGGGGTAGCGCAGGCGGTCGATAACGGTAACTTGATAGCCTTTCAGGCTGAGGGCGTAGGCGGTGGTGATTCCGGAAATACCGGCGCCAATGACGGCAATATGCGACATAACAGGCTCCTGACAGGTGAATTACCACCGAGTAGTGGCAATACCCCATCTGTCCTGTGACCTGAGAGTTTATCCAACCTGTGTGTCTGGCTGGGCTCCTTCGGTGGGCGTCAAACGCCGCTCTCCAGAGTGTCGGGCTGGTACGATCCTTTTGCCTGAGAGATTCCGGGGTGGTTGCTCCGTCGGCGCCTGACTGAACAGGTCTCTTTCATACCGCCTGTAGTGACGCGACTACAGTAGCTGTGCTTACAAAAGTTTGCAATCAGGGTAAACCGGGAGCCGCTGGGGGCAACTCCCGGTTTGGGCTGGGGATCAGGAGGGGTAAATCCACAGTTTGGAGGGTGGCAATTGCAGGTGATGCACACCACTGGGCAGGGGCTCGGGCCCGAAAGCACGCAAGGTGCCGGCAGACGGGTCGGCCATGCGGAAAACGTGCTCCCACTTGTCGCCCAGGTACATGCTGGTGGACAGTTGTAGTTGCAGCGTATCGGGGCCGGGTTGTGCATTCAACTGCACTTGTTCGACACGAATCACGGCGGTGGCTTGCTGGCCAGCGTTCAGGGGAGCGGCGGCATGGCCCCACAATTCCCAGCCGGGCCCACTTAGGCGAATTTGCTGGTCACGTTGTTCCGTCACCTTGCCTTGCAGACGGTTGTTCGAGCCCATGAACTCGGCGGTGTACAGTGTCTTGGGATTGCTGTAGACCTCTTGCGGGCTACCTTGCTGCTCGATTTCGCCACCATTCAGCAGCAAGATCCGATCCGAAATTGCCATGGCTTCCGCCTGGTCATGGGTCACCATCAAAGCCGACAAACCCATCTGCACAATCAGCTCGCGAAGGAAGACGCGGGCTTCTTCGCGCAGCTTGGCATCCAGGTTGGACAGCGGCTCGTCCAGCAAGATCACAGGCGGGTTATAGACCAGAGCACGCGCAATGGCGACACGTTGTTGTTGCCCGCCAGACAGCTGGCTGGGGTAGCGTTCGCCCAGACCTTTCAAGCCCAGCTGATCCAGAATGGCGTCCACTTTCTGGCGGCTTTCCGCTTTGGGTGTCTTGCGCAGCGTCAAGGGGTAAGCGACGTTCTCCTGCACCGTCATGTGTGGCCACAAGGCGTAGGACTGGAACACCAGGCCCAGATTGCGGGCTTCGGCGGGCAGGTCGATACGGGCCTGCGAGTCGTACAGCACGTCATTATTGATGGCGATGCGGCCCTGGGATGGTTGTTCCAGCCCGGCAACGGCGCGCAGCAAGGTGGTTTTGCCGCTGCCCGAGGCACCCAGCAGGGAAACCACTTCGCCTTTGTTCAGGCTCATGGAGACCCCTTTCAAAACGGGGTTGCGGTCGTAGGCCAGGTGGATATTGTCTACAGTCAGCTCGGTCATCGTAGTTTCACTCCGAAGCGCAATGCGATGGTCAGGCCAATGACCACCAGAACGATATTAATAAAAGACAGGGCAGCCACAATGTCGATGGCACCGGTGGCCCACAGGGAAACCAGCATGGAACCGATGGTTTCCGTACCGGGTGTTAGCAGGTACACGCCGGTGGAGTATTCCCGCTCGAAAATCAGGAACATCAGCAACCAGGAGCCAATCAGGCCGAATTTTGCCAAAGGCAGGGTGATCTGGCGTGTGACCTGACCGGGACGGGCGCCTGTACTGCGGGCCGCTTCTTCCAGTTCAGGACCCACTTGCAGCAGAGTAGAGGAGATCAGGCGCAAGCCATACGCCATCCAAACCACGCTATAGGCCAGCCACACACTGAAGATGGTGCTGCGCAGGGCACGCATGGGACCGACGACCGAGCCTCGCAGCCATTCCGCCATGGGCAATACCGACAGCCAGCCGTTTTCCAGAGACTGGTCCAGCCACATGGGCACGAACAGGAACATCCACAAGAAGGCCAGACCGGCCAGCAGACCGGGCACCGCACGTGGCACCAGTACGCTGTAGTCCAGGAAGCGGGTGATACCGTCTGGCTTACGGTGCATGGCCAAACCGATAAAGGTGTAGCAGATCACTGCCAAGGCACCCCCAAACACACCAATCGCGATCGAGTTCAGAATGGCGCGCAGCAGGTTGGCTTGCCCAAAGACTTGTCTGAATGCATCCAGAGAAAGCACGTCCATCAGCGACACCCCAATGCCCCAGTTGGACACAAAGGCACGCAGCACCACGCCGACAACCGGCACGATCACGGTAAAGAACAGCCACAGTGCAACCAGTGTGGCGGCAGCCCAGCGCCAGCGGCCCAGTGGCAGCGAGCGAGCTTGGGAAGCCTTGCCCTTGACGGTTACAAAGCGGTTGGCGGTACGCATCAGACGGCGTTGCAGCATCACCAGAGGAATGGTCATGGCGATCAGAATTACGGCAACCGCGGCCATCAGGTGATAGGACGGGATGCCCAGCTTGTTGGTCAGCTTGTACAAGTAGGTGGCCAGGACCAGGTGGCCCTCGGGATCACCCAGCACCAGAACCAGACCAAACACTTCCAGGCCCAGGAAAAACAGCAGTACGCAGGCATAGAGAATGGCCGGGCGAACCATGGGCAGGCTGACCGAGCGCATTACTTGCCAAGGGCTGGCACCGGCACTACGGGCGGCTTCTTCCACGTCCGAACCCATGCTGCGCAGGGCGGAGGAAATGTACAGGTAGGCGTGTGGAACGTGGGTCAGACCGGCAATGATGACAATGCTGGTGAAGGAATAAATGTTCCAGGGCACAAAACCGATCAGGTCCAGCGTCCAGGTGGAGAAAAATCCGACAGGCCCGGCGGCAACAATGTAGCCAAAGCCCAGCACCATGGGAGAGACAAAAATGGGGACCAGAATCAGCGGTTCAATCCAGGTACGACCCGGCAAATCGGTACGCACCATCAGGAAAGCAAGAATGCCACCTAAAGGAATCGAGATACCGGCCAGGCCAAAGGCCATGATGAAACCGCTACCCAGGGCTTTGTAAAAGTCCGGGTCGTCGAAAATAAAACGGAAGGCATCCAGCCCCAGAGACTTGTCAGCCGCGAAGAAAGGGGCGGATAGCAGGCTTTGGATGATGATCAGGCTAAGCGGCACATAAATGGCCAATGCCGTTATCAGAACAACGACATGGCGCGGCCAGGCCTGCCACCGAAGGCGTAAGGCTTGCATGATAAGGATTCCAGGCGGAAAAGAGGCGGGGTGGCGGCAGGGGCCGCCACCCGATTCAAAGACGAAGCGTCTTACTTATTGGCGGCAGCGCGCCATTGCTTGATGAAGTCCAGACGTTCCTTTTGTTTCAGGAAGTCCAGCAGGGACGAATCCACCGGGATGGGGGTCAGTTCCACACCCGCCAGTTTCTTGGTCAGGCCGTCCACGTCGTTATCGCCTTCCACGTCAGAGCGAATCGAAGCCAGTTCCGATTTGTTGGCCAGGATGTCCTGACCGTCTTTGGACAGCATGTAGTCCAGGAAGACACGGGCAGCGTTGGGGTTTTGTGCCTTGTTGCTGATGAAGGCCACGCGCGACAGAACCAGGGTGTAGTCCGAGGGGTACACAATGCCGATGGCTTTATCCTTGGCGGCGCGGGTTTCCGCATACGAACCGAGCAAGTTGTAGCCAATCAGGTTTTCACCCGAGCTGACGCGCTCCATCATGGTGCCGGTGGACGATTGCAGAACCAGATTGGCCGAGCCTACGCCCTTGATGAAATCCCAGTAGCTGTCGCCTTTCTTGCTGTCCTGAGCGGCCAGCATATAGCCCACAGCGGATTTCTCGATGTCGTAGGTGGTGACCTTGTTGCGGAAACGGTCCTTATCGCTTTCGACCAATTTAGCCAGTTCGGCGTGGGTCTTGGGCACTTCCTCGGGTTTGATCAAACGGTTGTTGTAGATGAACACCGTAGGCTCGTAGGTGGTGCCAAATGCCTTGTTTTCCCAAACGGCCCAGCTGGGCAGGGAGGGAATTTCAGGGGAGGCGTAGCTGGCGGCGTAGTCCGTGGCCAGGCGCATGGCCGAATCCATGGACGAACTCCAGACCACGTCACCACTATTGCTGCCCGAGGCTTGTTCGCTGATGTAGCGGTTGTACAGCTCGGTGCTGTTCATGTCGTGGTATTCGACTTTGATCTTGGGGTTGGCCGCTTCAAAGGCGGAAATCAGCGGAGCGGCTGCCTTGGTATCGGTCGTTGAGTAGACGATGACCTTGCCTTCTTTTTCGGCGGCTTGCGCTTGATCGCCTTGTGCCCAGGCCGCTTGACCGGCAAGCATGCTGGCACTGAGTGACAGGGCTAGCAGGCTAAGGCGGCTAGGGATGGTGAATGCTGACATTCGAGTCTCCTTGGTTTGGAGTCCCGTCATGATGCGGGACTTTTTTAGGATCAATGTCATTCCATTGTGTTGACACTAGCTGTCAGCATCCTGTCACTGCTGATAGGGAACATCCCCTAGTCCGGTGGGCGTGTCCGTGACCAGACGCCGCCAGTTTTGTAGGAAGCGCTGGCGTCGAGTGGGGTCCAGACCCACCAGCAAGGAAGGGTTCAGGATAAGTGGTTGAACGATTCCAATTGATTGATTTGAAACGGGTTTTGTAAACCAGCTGCCGGTTTCGATGGCATTGAGCGGGCCTAATCCAGCCGGACCCGCAATGGTTTGCTGTCCACGGGGCGAGAGCAAATAATCGATAAAAGTGGCGGCCAAATCCGGTCGACGAGCCTGTTTGTGGATCAGGGCGCTGCGGGTAAACACCGAGACGTAATCGCTGGGAACGACGATGGCAATGTCCGAACCGGCTTTTTGACGGGCTCGGGCATAAGAGCCCAGCACGTTGTAGGCCACATCCAGAGTGCCATTGTCCAGATCGTCCAGAATGGCGCCGGTATTGGCATACAAGCGGGTGCCGACACGCCCCAGGGCATTGGCCATCCCCCAGAAGGTGGAGGAGGTGCGTTCGTCGTAGAGCGCAAACAGATAGCCCACGCCACTGATCTGGATGTCGTAGGTGCCGACGCGTCCCATCAAGCTGCCGCTATTGCGCTCCAGCAGTCGGAGCAGGGCCTCGCGGGAGGCGGGTAAATCGGGCGGTAAACGGGACGGGGCGTAGGCGATGACAGCCGGTTCCAGTGTGAAGCCGAACACCTCATTGCGCCAGCGTGCCCAGTTGGGCATGGCATTGGTCAGGCTGGACGAGTAGGGGCGAGCGTAGCCATCGTTAGCCAGCTTCACCTGCAAGTCCGAGGCCGAGCTGATCAGCAAATCCGTGTCAGGCAGGCTGCCTTCAGTGGTATGCCGATACAGGGCCGTGGAGTCCATTTCGTGGTAGAGAATGCTGACCTGAGGCTGGATTTGCTGGAAGTCGTGGACCAGCACTTCAAACAGCTCCGTATCGGTAGGACCCGCGATCACCAGCAAAGGCTGATCGTCTGTTTTTTGCTTGGGAGCAAGCGCCGGGTACTCATGACTGCGTATACCCATATCAGGCCGTGCGATTTTGTCCTGGGCATGAGTGGTATCGGGGTTTGCAAGCAGGCCCGTCAATGCCAAGGCCAGAATCGCCAGCGTCTGTGGCAGGGTGTTTGCAGGTTTGGGACCTTGGATCAGCGCCGGGATTTCGATGCGGACCGTCAGCCCTTGCGGCGAGTGATCACGCAAGAGCAGGGTTCCCCGATGCGCTTGCACTACTGTGCGCACGATCGACAGCCCCAAGCCCGAGCCTGGTCTACCTTGACTGCTGGGGCCGCGCTGAAAGCGCTCCAGCAAGCGGGTTTTGTCCTCGTCGCTGATGCCGGGGCCCAGGTCAGAAACATCAAATACCACCAAGCCACTGGGCCGGGTATAGATGCGTACCGAAATGTGCTCCTCGCTGTAGAGCATGGCGTTGTCGATCACGTTGCGCAGCATTTCTCGCAGTGAAACGTGGTCGCCCAAGACCTGGGCACGCCGCGCCGAAGGGGTAATGTGGACTTGCAGCCGATGCGCACGGTCCGGGTCCACACGCCCTTGGATTTCCTGAATCAGTGGGGGCACGTCCAAGGGGCGCATGGTGCTGCGATCCAGACGATGGCTGACCGTGGCATCCATCAGCAATTGGTTCAGCAAATGGGTAGCATGGGTGGTGTTGTTCAGAATCCGTTGCAGACGCGGGCGTACGGCCTCCGAGCCGGGCTGATCCATGGCTAGCTGGGTTTGCAGGTGCACGGCCGCCAAAGGCGTGCGAATCTGATGGGCCGCATCGGCGACCAAGTTGTTCAGGGTGCCTACCGCGGTTTGCAGACGCTGCATGAAGGCATTCAGAGTGTCGACCAGGCGGCGAATTTCCTTGGGTACTGGCGTATCTATGGGCTGCAGGTTGTCGTGAGAGCGCTCCCTAAGCGCGGTCTCCAATTCTGCCAAGGGGGCGAAGGCACGGCGTATTCCCAGACTGGTAATCATCAGTGCCAGCAAAATCAGGCCCGTTAGCGACAAGGTACTGCGGCCCAGCAGCTCGTCGGCCAGCGCCTGCCGGGTTCCCAAGGTCTCGGCCACGCGTATGGTGATCCAGCCCCGGCCCAATGAGTGCTCACCTGTCAGCAAGCGCCCGATCGTGGCGACCCGCACGGGCGTGTCGTGATAGCTGATCGTGTCATAACGGGGTTCAGAACTGTTGGCGGGTGGGAGGGCGTCTCCCAAGTCCGGGTAGCCGGAAATCAGCCCACTGGTGGAGCGCACACTGTAAAAAATGTGTTCCTGTTCGGGCAGCATGGCCATGGCCGAGTAGGGCAGTTCCAGGGAGAGCTCGCCTTCATCAATTTGAATAGCGTTGGCAATGGTCAGGGCGGAGGCTTTCAGAAGCCGGTCATAAGCGGAATCGGCAGCGCGCTGGGCGTATTGGCGTGACGCCAGACCCAGGGCCAAAAGGGCGGCGGCCAATAGACACACCGCCAGCGCCAGCACACGCTGCTGGATGGATAGGGCGCGGCGCATTAGCTGACATCGCCCAGGCTAGCCATGTAGCCGGTGCCACGCACCGTGTCGATGCGAATGGCAATATCGCTAAGCTTGCGCCGCAGACGGGAGACATGTAGCTCTACGGCATTGGGGCTGGAGTCTTCATCAAAGTTGAACAGTTGCATCATCAGCCGTTCCTTGGTGACGACTTGCCCGGCACGACTCAGGAGCAATTCCAGCAGGCAGAATTCGCGCTGGCCGAACTCCACGGTTTGATCCCGGCTATTGATGCGCCGCGCTGCGATATCAATACTGACGTGTCCCAACTGCCAGATTTCTGCTTGCGTGGTAGCGGGGCGACGCATCAGGGCGCGCAGCCGTGCTTCCAGTTCGCGCAGATCAAAGGGTTTGACCAGATAATCGTCCGCCCCCAGGTCCAGCATGGAAACACGGTCCTCGATTTCTGAGCGAGCCGTCATGACCAGTACGGGCAAGCTGGGCGTTTGCCGACGTAGATGCCGCAAAATACTGAAGCCGTCCTGATCGGGCAGCATGATGTCCAAGAGCAGGACGTCCCAGTTATCCATTTCCAGATAGCGCAGGGCCTGCTCGCCATTCATGACCCACTCCACGCTATGACCGCCTGCGCTGAGCCGGCTGGCGATGGCCTCTCCCAAATCCTCATTGTCCTCGACCATGAGTAATCGCATATTGCCTCCATCGGATGGGCTCCTGCATGTTGAGGTGCCTCTTGATTTGATTTTTTTATTCTATCCCATGGAGGGCAGGCACCTAATCGACCCTGAAATGCGCCCCCAGGCTGTGTGGACGAGCCAAGGCAGCCTGGGTCAGCAGCCAGGCTGTGTCCAGTTGCAGGCTTAGACTGGCTTGTTCTTGGGTGCAGGGGAGTTGGCGGATCTGTTCGCGCCAATCATCAAGGGTGCGCAGGGCGAAGGTCAGGCCCTGGCGATTGCGCAACAGGCCGACATGCTCTTGCATCAAGCTGCGCAAGGCGGGCAGGGAGGGTGGATTGTTTGTGGATGGGCTGCGGTTTTTACTGTTGCCGTTGCCGTTGCTATAGCTATTGTTTTTGCCATAGTGACGTCCTTTGTCGTTGATTATGTTTTCCATTGCATTGGCTGCCGCCGCAGTCATAAGGGAATGTCTTGGGTTTGGGGTCGAGCGCGAACTAGCGTTCAAACTCAAACCCCAATTCGGGCCGACACTAGCCTGGGAACTGGAACTGGAACTGGAACTGGAACTGGAACTGGAACTGGAGTTTGGATTGGAGTTCTTGTATGAACATGAACGTGACATCGAACTTGTATTTGCAACATCTGTCTCAGGGACCAAAGCTGAACGCTGGATTCTCTTGCTTCCAGCAATCGCTTGGGCAGTAGCGCGCCCCATGACGACACACTCCAGCAAGGAGTTGCTGGCCAATCGATTTGCCCCATGCAAACCTGTGCAGGCTACTTCACCCACGGCGTACAAACCAGCTACCGTTGTGCGGCCTGACAAGTCTGTTTCAATTCCTCCGCAGCTGTAGTGCGCGGCAGGCGCTACCGGCACCCAATCCTGACGTAAATCCAGTCCTCGCCGCAAACCTTCTTCCAATGCTTTCGGGAAATGCTGCTGCAAAATGTCTGCACCAAGATGGCGTACATCCAGCCAGACATGGCTGCTACCTTCTTGCCGCATCTGTGTGGCAATAGCACGCGACACAATATCGCGTGGAGCCAGTTCCGCTCTGGCGTCGTAATCCGGCATGAAGCGGCGACCTTGCTTGTCCAGCAGATGTCCACCCTCACCACGCAAGGCTTCGGTTAGCAAGAAGGTGGGACCCTCCGCATGCAAGCAGGTCGGATGAAACTGCACAAACTCCAGATCGCGTATCGCCGCACCAGCGCGCCAGCCCAGGGCAATGCCTTCTCCCAAGGCGCTATCGGGATTGGTGCTGTGCGCGTACAGGCTACCTAGCCCACCAGTTGCCAACACGACATGATCCGCCAACATGGTTTCGTAGCGACGGCTGTGCTGGTCGTAGATATCCACGCCAGCCACCGCGCCTTGTTCATTGCGGCGCAGGTCTAATGCCAGGCAGTCTGTACGCTGCTGGATATGAGAGGCTTGAGTCAATTGGGGCAGGAGAGCCTGCATGATGGCGTAACCACTGGCATCGGCCGCGTGTACGATGCGTCGCTGGCTGTGCCCACCCTCGCGAGTCAGGTGCAATTGGCCATCTTCCGTTCTGTCCAGAGGAACCTGCTTTTTCAGTAGCCAATGCACCGCTTCTGGCGCGGCTTGCAAAATCCCGCGCACCGCTTCTTTATCCGAGTGCCGAGCACCCGCTTCCAGCGTGTCTTCAATGTGTTGTTCCAGACTGTCCTGGGCACTGAGTACGGCGGCCAGACCTCCCAAAGCCATCGGGCTGGCCCCACAGGGAGCGGGGGCGCTGCTGAGCAGAGTCACTTTCATGGTGGAGGGCAAGGATAGAGCCAGACTGGTGCCAGCCAGCCCCGCACCGATGATTAACACCTCCGTCTGTGTCGAGCCTGATTGCATCAAGCAGCTCCTACATGCTGGAACTGCTGACTGTGCTCGGCCAGGTCAGCACTAACGCGCAAATTGTTCTGCTGAGCGGCAGCAAAATCCATCATGCGTTGCAAAGAACGTCGGGCGCCTTCACGCAGGTCAGGATCTACTTGAATGCCAGGGCCTGGTTGACTTAATCGTTGATGCAGTGCTTCCAGACTGTTCAAGGCCATCCAGGGGCAAAAGGCGCAGCTTTTGCAGGTAGCACTTTCGCCCGCGGTAGGGGCGGCCAAAAAGGTTTTGCCCGGCGCTTGCTGGCGCATGGCATGCAAGATTCCTTGATCGGTGGCGACGATAAAGGTGTCGGCAGAACGATTGATGGCAGCGCGCAGTAGCTGCGTTGTCGAGCCAACCACATCCGCCAGCGCAACAACAGAAGCGGGTGATTCGGGATGTACCAGCACCTGGGCATCGGGGTGTTCGCTCATCAAGGCTTTCAAGCCATCGGCCTTGAATTCGTCATGGACCAGACAGGAGCCTTGCCAAAGCAGCATGTCTGCGCCGGTTTGCTTTTGGATATAAGAGCCCAAATGACGATCCGGTGCCCACAGAATTTTTTTCCCTTGGGCATGTAAATGCCGCACGATGTCCAGGGCGATGGAGGACGTCACCACCCAATCCGCCTGGGCTTTGACAGCCGCGCTGGTATTGGCATACACCACCACTTCCCGATCCGGATGCGCAGCACAGAATTGCTTGAAGTCCTCGGGGGCACAACCTAGATCCAGAGAACACGTCGCCTCGTCATGCACGGCCAGTACGCGCTTTTCAGGACTCAGAATTTTGGCGGATTCAGCCATAAAGCCCACGCCGGCTACCAAGACCGTGCTGGCTTCATGTTCCTGCCCAAAGCGTGCCATTTCTAAAGAGTCGCCCACGCAGCCACCGGTTTCCAAGGCCAGATCCTGAATATCCGGGTCTGTGTAATAGTGGGCCACCAGTACGGCGTCTTGCTCTTTCAACTGCTTGGCCAGAGCTTGTTTCAAAGCGGCCTTATCGCTTTGCAGATTGAGTTTGGAAGGAACTTCATGCCAGGTAATCTGACGGCTCAAGGCGTCCTTGGCGTCGGGCTGACAGACATCCACGGGGAAATGCTGAATCATGTTCATCCTTGATGCTCATTTTGAGCATAAATAGAATAAAAAAATGGGGAATATGAATTTCTGATCGGAAAGAAGCGCGTCTCTATTGTTATGCTTTTTTTGAGCATAAATAAAAAAACAGCACACTGCAAGCACAAGAGCAGGGTAGGGAAAGAAAAAAGAGGGGTGCCCCGCCTTGGACGCCTGGGCCCAAGGCGGGGTGAAAGCCAGTTAAGGCGCTGGGTTCGGAGTGTGGTGATGAATAGCGTTGATCTTGGCAACTAACTCATCACTTAATTGAACATCTGCACTGGCGATGTTCTCGCGCAGTTGTTCCAGCGTAGTCGCACCGATCAGGTTGCTGCTGGTAAAGGCTTGCTGGTTCACCCAGGCCAAGGCCAATTGGGTAGGCGTCAAACCGTATTCGCGAGCCAGTTCGTTGTAGGCCAACGCGGCCTCACGAGCGCGGGGAGCATCGTAGCGCGTGAAACGGTCGTACAGCGTCAACCGTCCTTTCTCGGGACGAGCTCCGTTGTCATATTTGCCCGTCAACACACCCATCGCCAAAGGTGAATAGGCCAGCAGACCCAGGCCTTCATAACGGCAGAATTCGGACAGCCCCTCTTCAAACACGCGGTTCAGCAGGTTGTAGGGATTCTGGATCGTGGCAATCAAAGGCAGAGAGCGGGAGCGCGACAGCTCCAGAAATCGCGAAACACCCCAAGGCGTTTCATTGGAGACACCTATGTGACGTATTTTGCCTTGACGCACAAAGTCATCCAGTACCGACAAGGTTTCCTCGATGGGGATAGTGTCTTCTTCTTTCCACGGGTAGCTGCGCTGCCCAAATGTCACCGTGCTGCGATCCGGCCAGTGCAGTTGATACAGGTCCAGATAGTCCGTTTGCAGTCGACGCAGGCTGTCATGCAGGGCTTGTTCCAGATTCTTGCGATCCAGGCTGGTACCGCCATTGCGGATATGACCAGGGCGTTTGGGGTCACGTTGGGGGCCAGCAATTTTGCTGGCCAGAACAATGTCCTTGCGGCGGCCGGTTTTAGCCAGCCAGGTGCCGATATATTGCTCGGTCAAACCTTGCGTAGCCGCCATAGGGGGAACAGGGTACATCTCGGCGGTATCCACCAGATTCACACCCAGTTCCAAAGCAAGGTCCAGTTGAGCGTGCGCATCGGCCTCGCTGTTCTGTTCCCCGTATGTCATGGTGCCCAAGCCAATCAGGCTGACATCCAGGTCTGTATTGCCCAGCTTGCGGTATTTCATTTGCTTCGACTCCCGAAAGCGCAGGGCCGGGCGGCCCTACAAACCGTGCATGGTAGCGTATTTAGTCAGCCTGCCGGGCAGCTTATTTTGTAGCTGTGTACACCAGACGACCTTGGAAAATAGTCATCAACACCTTGGTGTCGCTAATTTCGCTAGGCTCAATCTTGAATAAGTCCCGATCCAGCACAATCAGATCAGCAGATTTCCCTGTTTCCAAAGACCCCGTTTCTGTTTCGCGGCCCAAAGCCTTGGCACCGTTCTGCGTAAAAATCTGCAGTGCTTCGGTCAGATTCAAGGCTTGTTCAGCGCCCAGTTGTTCACCCTGCCGCTGCCCGAAGGGATTGGCGCGCGTCATCAGAGCTTCAATCGCGGGCCAAGGGTTGTTGTCCTTCACACCAGAGGGCCAGTCCGAGCCGGCAATAATGGTGGCGTCATGATCCAACAACATACGGGCCTGGAACATGTTCCTGCTGCGTTCACCCACTACCGAGCTGATGGCGTCAGTCAAACCGGAGGGATACCAGATATAGGGAGAAAAGTCGGCGGCTACATTCAGAGCCTTGAAGCGCGGTTTGTCCTGATCGTCTACAAACTCCGAGTGCGCGAGCTCGTGCATCAAACCTTGAGGACCATTAGCGTTGCGTGCTTTTTCAATAGCGTTCAACGCCACGCGAATAGCCCGATCACCCGCGGTATGCATCTTCAAACCATAACCCGCTGCATCCAGGTGAGAGACGACGCGATCCAGTTCATTTTCAGGAACGACCAAGGCCCCCAAGGACAAAGGATCATCCTGGTGAGTGTCCGCGTAGGGCTCCAGCATGGCGGCTGTATGTGCTGCGGTAGGAACACCGTCGGTATAGATCTTGACGTAGTTGGTCTTCAGGTCAGGGAGAGCATACTGCTTGCTGATGCGGTCAATTTCAGCAAAATCAAAAACATGCTTGCTGTCCTTGCCAGAGATACGGATGGCGGTGGCGATATGGGCATTCAAACCTTCTTGTTTGGCCAGGTTGTAATACGAGCGCACAACAGCCTCGCTGGCATCGGCATCCTTTAAACCCGTAATCCCGAATTGGTTGGACTCCTGGATGGCATACCGCGCTGCTTTCAGATATTGATCATCCGTCCAATCCGGTACAAAAGAACGGATATAGCTATTGGCCTCGACTAAAACCCCGTTGGGTTCGCGGCTATCAAGCTCGTGCTTGACGGTCATGCCGCTAGGAGGCGTAAAGTTGGCATCAATCTGCAAGAGGCCCAAAGCCTTGGAGTTGACCCAGGCGTTGTGACCCGTATCGTCGGTCAACACAATAGCCTTGTCGCCAGAGACGGCATCCAGCCATGCGCGCGGCGAAGCAATTTTGTGAGTCTTGAAGAAATCACTGTCCCATTGGCCTCCCTGAATCCACAGCGTTTCGCTACGCGCCACGCAGGCTTTCAAGGTGTTTGCCAATACATCCGGCGTTACCGTGAAAGGGAAGTTGCACTGGAACAGATGCTTCAAGCCACCCCATACAGGGTGGGAGTGTGCTTCATTGATACTGGGCATAGCCATTTTCCCGCCAAGATCAATCAGCTGAGTCTTGTCTCCACGCCTGGATTGCAGTTGCTCTGTACTGCCCACGGCTTCAATTTTTCCATCACGTATCGCAATGGCTTCAACCCAAGCCTGTTCCGGGTTCTGCGTATAAATACGCCCATTCACGATTAGCAGGTCGGCGGCAGGTGAGGCCGCCAATGTTATTGGGCTGAGGGTACTGATCCCAGCCAGGCATGCCAATGAGGCAACTGCTAAACGTGAACGACTAAAACGCATGTCTCTTTGCTCCAGTATTGTTATGACGATGTTTGAGGTGTTGGATAAAGCTTGCTTGTGTTTTTGAGAGTTCAAAAAAGCGATAGCCAACACCTCAAGGCTACAGCTCTGGAGCAGGGGTTTCTATAGGTAAAAACACAATGAGAGATCTACGAATATGCCCAAAGTTATTCAAGCAATAAAATATCTCTGAACGTGTGAAAGAAGCTTTATGTGTCAATTGGTAGCCAACAAAAAAGCCTTCACGCATCAGCAGTGAAGGCTTTCCAAGAGAGGCTCAGCTACGGGTGTCAGGCCGCCTCATCATGCTCCGGCAGGGCGGGTGGAGCAGGCAGTGGGCGGTTAGGCAGTAAAGGCAAACCGTGTTTGCTACGCAAACGCTGGCAATCCACATTTGGGCTGCCATCCAGTTCCCAGATTTGGTAGTCACGACAGGGGGTAGGGCGATCCGGATAAATAGCGCAATGAATCCCAGGCTGGCCCAAGGTGCCACGCAAGGCAATACAGCGACCTTCACCTTGCTCGGTTCCTTTCATACAGGCGCGCAGCGGCCCAACCTTGGTGGTCAACTCGACCGGCACCGTACCGCCAGTCTCGCCACTTAACTCACCGCTATAGAAAGACACCCGAAAGTGCGAACAGCACACGCCGCAGCTTAGACAGGGGTTTTCATCAAAAATCTCGTCATTGGGCGGCGTATAAAGCACCGCTTCCAGCGTAGTTTCCTGAACGCCGGGTAAATCCAGTAGTTGAGTCGGGGTAGGCGGGAGAGAAGAGCAAGTCATGTGCGTAGGTGTCCCGTAGCAGCCGCAGATCTGTTTCGGACGAGATTGATGATCTGCAGGCGTAAAGCGATCATTTTATTTTTGCCCGAAGAACTTGAATAGAAAAATCGTGCGCCAGTAAGGTGGCTTGATGCTGGCTGGAGACAGATTGAGTGTATCTATATGTTTCTTGTCTCTGCCTTGCCAGGAAGGACATAAATTTCTGGGAATTCGTCAGTTTTTTGTTTAATTATTATAAAACAATGGATTACAAGATTTATCGGTCTTGGAGAGCAATTTTTCCAGCTAAGACATATAAAAAAGATCATCTTTTTTATAGAAAAACGCAAAATAGTGTTGACAGCCCCATAGGGAAGATCTATTATTTCATTTCTTCACCGCAGGCGGTTAGCTCAGTTGGTTAGAGCGCTACGTTGACATCGTAGAGGTCGCTGGTTCGAATCCAGTACTGCCTACCAGAATACATGCACACAGCTCCAAGCTGTGCCAAGAAAAGCCCCAAAGATCAATGCTTTGGGGCTTTTTTGTTGCCCAGCGTTCCAAGCTGCGCCAAGCCAGTCCCAGATGGTTTGGGGGTATGGATGGGGGTATGGTGTAACAGGAATGGGGGTATGGAAATCACGAGGCTTTTTCGAGTTGCTCGTCCAGATAATCCGACCACCATTGCATCAGTTTTTTGCGCTCTTCCAGGTACATGGCGTGGTTGTATGCGCGTCGAATCTTGTTTCTATCGCGATGGGCCAGTTGCCGTTCAATGGCGTCAGGGCGAAAGCCGCTGTGCTCATTCATGATGGTCGATGCCAACCCTCGGAAGCCATGTCCCGTTTGCAGCCTCTCATAGCCCATGATTTTTAATGCACGGTTCATGGTGTCACTGCTCATCACAGCACCGCGGCGATTATGGACATTGGGAAACAGGTACTGAAAGTGCCCCGAGTGCTGGCGTAGGCTTTCCAAGATCGTAAGAGCTTGGGTTGAAAGCGGCACGATATGGTCGGGCGCACTCTGCTTTTGTGCCAGGCGCCCCTTCATGCGCTCGCCCGGTATCAGCCACAAGGCATTCTTCCAATCGATCTCGCTCCATTGCGCCCAGCGCAGCTCGTTGGTCCGCGGAAAAGTGCGCATCATCAGTTTGATGGCGAGCCGGGTCTCTGGTCTGCCGTGATAGCGCTCAACGCTGGCGAGTAGGGCGGGGAGATCCGTTTCTGCTACGTGCGGAAAATGCTCTACCGGTGGGCGTTCTTGCAAAAACTGCCGTAGCCCTTGTGTGACGTCTACCTGAATCAAGCCAGTACCGCAGCCGTATCGGAAGACCATGCCGACTGCTTCCAGCACCCGAGCAGCCATCTCTAGCGCGCCGCGTTGCTCTACTTGCTGCACCAGCTCAAGCACAGCTTTCCCGGTCACGCTGGAAATCGAGCGCTGGCCGATATAAGGATGCACGTTCGCGGTAAGAGCATTCGAGATCCGCGTAAAGTAGCCTTCGCTCCATACTGGCCGACGGGTCTCCAGCCATTCGTCTGCGACCGCCTTGAATGTGATGCCCGTTGTCACCGGTGGGGGCGCCTCGACAGGGTCCAGGCCTTCTGATAATCGGGCTTTGGCTTTTTCACGCTGTTCCCGAGCGGCAGCAAGGCCTATCTCCGGATAAGGGCCGAAGGTCAGGATGTTTTCTTTCCCTGTCATGGGACGCCGGTACTTCAATCTCCAGCGCTTGGAACCGGATGGGAGCAGCTCAAGGTACAAACCACCGCCGTCAAAAAGGCGGTTCTTACCGCCCTTGCTGAATTTTGCTGCTTTGCACTTTGAGTCCGTCAGCGGTGGAATCTTCTTTGCCATGTCTTTAGGTTCCCTCTTATTTATAGGAGTCGGGGTTGTTGAGCCAGGCAAGGATGTCTTCGCCTTTCCAGGCTGTGCAGGCTCTGCTTACCAGCTTGGCGGCCGGCGCCTTCCCGGCAAGTACTCTTTTGCGCCAGGTCTCGCGGCTAAACGGGATGCGGTCTGCGAACTCGTCCCACCGGTACAGGCCTTCGGGGTGGATGGTGGGGGCGCTCTTTTGAGAATGTTGGGTGTTGTTCATGACTGTCCTTTCATGAAGGTGATCCAGTGGGTGTCGGCGCGTTTGCCGCTGGGATGGCCGAATAGGGGCTTGTGTGGCGTCAGCTCAAGAATCTGGCGCGTGGGGATCTGGATCTCATTCCATTTAAAGATCAGCACACCCTCAGGCTTGAGGACACGGAAGCATTCCGCAAAGCCACGACGCAGATCGTCCTGCCAGTCATCACTGAGGATTCCGTACTTGGCACGTAGCCACGATTCCCGGCCAGCGTGACGCAGATGAGGGGGATCGAAGCAGACAAGGCGAAAGCTCTCATCTGGGAAGGGCATGGCCCGGAAGTCCATGTTCAGATCGGGCGTGATGTTGAAGGCCCGTCCGTCGCAAAGCGTGTGGTTCTCGCTGCGAATATCTCCGAAGAGAGCGCGTTGGTCCTGGCGGTTAAACCACATCATGCGGCCACCGCAGCAGGGATCTAAAACAGTAGCCGTCATTCTCTGGCTCTCCATCCGTTCTCACTCCAAGCCATACAACTCAAGTCGAGCTCATGGCACAGGGATGCATATCCGTTATTGAAATGACCGTGAGTGCTTGTTTTGTGCAGGAGCACACGCACTTCTGGGTCATGGCGAAGGGTAAAAAATTGCCCCGGTTCGATGTGTCGAAGGCGGGGCAGGGGTTTGTTGGAATGCTGATGTTTCACCGGCTCTCCAATATTCGATTGACTTGCTCTATGCGCTCGCCAATCCAGCGCACGTTGTTAACGCACCAGGAATTACCCAGCGCTTTGTACCGTGGGCCGTCAGGGCATTGGTCAGCAGGTTTCTTGCGCCAGGGGATGCGTGTGTAGTTACGGGGGAATGCCTGCAGGGCTTCGCATTCCTCTGGTGTGAGGCGGCGTACCTGCATTCCGTAATGGATAGCGCCAACTCCTATTCCGGCTCGGCCGCCGTTCGGAGTGAGCAGCGCATTGGCCGTACCATCTGTCCGGGTTCCCAGATTGTGATAGTCGCCGCGACCCCGGATGGCAAGAGTGGTGACAACGGCCTGGTGGCCACCTCCGTTCTGGTGGCTGCCGGTGCTGGCCATTGCTCTCTGAGTGCCGGCAATCTCTATGCCGATGCCAAATCCGTTATGGCCACTACTCTTGCAGTCAAAGGCGATTGCGGGAGCATGTGCTCCAGCGGCCAGTGGATGGCAGGGATCGCCTGGTTTTGGGCTGCTGAAATTAGCAGCGTTGGTTATTTGTGTGGTGTCGAAGGGGAGAACTGGCAAAATCGTCTCAGTCTCAGTCTCAGGATCGTATCGTTGTCCTGTCCCCGTTGTGATGCACTGGGAAACGGATGGAATCAAGCCGCTATTGCACTTGAAGTCCGTTCCGAGTCCGCCACCGCCCTGAGTGCGAGCGCTAAGGGTTGGGGCAGGTCTTTGCCCCGTTTGGCGGCTCGGCGCAGGATTCCCCGACAGGCTGTCGGGGACAGGAAGAACCGATCCGAAACATTCGATTCCAATATCTCCGATAGATTCACACAATCCATCGGCTTCGACGAGGAAATCAAGCCACGCCTGAACCCGCTCCACATCTCCAAAAAGGTCGCTACTTGTGTATCTCGCATAATCTATAAATTCCTCTATCGCTATCAAACACGATGATGCCGCGCTCCAAAAGGGCGGGGATGATTGACTCAAAAGAAGAGTGAGCCTTCCGATGAGCAGCGCGGCTCTTGAACACGTAAAGATTTGCGCTTGAGTTGTTGAATTTGTTGGCGTCGATGTGATGAACGATTTCATCACTTGATAAGCGTCGTCCAAGACTTTTTTCAACGACTGTTCTGTGAGAGTAAACGGGCTTTCCATTGACGAAACCATCAATTGGCCTTCCGGCGTGCGTTCCTTTTCGTTTTCTCCATGGGACGCATCCGATGCGTTTCGCCCTGCTTGCTGTCTCAGAAACGCTTCTACCAAGTTGTTGCGCAACAGAGGCCAGTTCTCTTGATCCCCAAGAATCCCGAATAACCGCATCCTCCTCTTGAGTCCATCTCTTGAGAGGTACGCTAAGCCCGAGCCTTCCAGCTCTTTTCCGAATCTGCTGGATGCCTCTATCAAGATGCTGTGCAATATCTCTTGCAAGCATTGAGCGATAGTTAGCGCGGATGAATCCGTCTTCTGTTTCAGTAAATCGTCTCTGTGTTGGCCGCATACAAATACCCGTCGCCTTCTTTGTGGGATACCAAAGAATTGTGCATCAAGTATTTCAACATCGAAAACATACCCAAGCTCTTCGAGCATATCCAAGAAGCTGGCAAAATCCCGTCCTCCGTTGCTGGACAAGACGCCGGGGACGTTCTCCCATACCAGCCATTTGGGGCGATATTTTGCAGCAATGGCACCAAAGGTGAGCATGAGGTTGCCACGTGGATCATCCAGTCCTTTTCGCAGTCCTGCGACGCTGAATGACTGACAAGGGGTTCCTCCGCAAAGAAGGTCAATTGGCTCATCGGGCCACTCCTGAAATTTGGTCATGTCACCCCAGTTCGGGGTATCCGGATAGTGGTGGGCCAGCACGGCGCATGGGAAGGGCTCTATTTCACTGAAAGCGACTGCTTTCCAGCCCAGCGGATTCCAGGCAACAGAAGCTGCTTCAATGCCCGAGCAGACGCTCAAGAAACGCATAGACACACCGGCGCGGTTGCCGGCCTCCATTAAGGTTGGTTGAGTGTGGGTAAAGAAAAACCCCGGTTGAGTAAATCAAGCGGGGTTATGGGGTGTTGCGGTAGTTGTGATGCTTCGTAGGGGTGGCATCCTATGTTTTAGCTACAAGGGTTCGGCTATGATCCTTGCGTAGTCATAAAACTTTTTTGAGATCTTGGTATGGAATTTAAGAACTGGCCATGTTGGGCCAAAGTTGCGTCTGCAATAGGCCTGATGATATTTGTTTTTAATTGGCCTAGCTCGAGCGGCGAATGGGCTGCTTGGGTTCAGGCGGTAGGTGTTATAGCTGCCATAATTGGTAGTTTTTTTATCGGAAGGATGCAGTCTGAAAATGCATTAAATACTGCATTAACAATAGAAGATAAGAGGAACAATGGGGTAGAAGATGGTATAGGGGCAATTGTTAGACAGGTCATTGATGAGTGCCGTCAGGTTGTGTTAGATATTAATGCCGCAGGAATAGATGAGCGCGAGTTTGTATGTAAATGGCGGGATAATCGGAAACCCGGAATACAAGGGGCACTAAAGGTGTTTGAGTTAATGCCTATCTATCTGCTTAGGTCTTTTGAAAAAGTTGAGCTCTCTTTTAGAGTTAGGGACATGGCAATAGAATTTATAAAAGAAGCGGAGTTGGTAGCCGGTTCTGACGATGAGAATGAACTTGTTAAGAGATTTGGATCGATACGGTCAAAATCCCATGAGTTAATGAGGATGTCAGACTCTCTTTTAGGCGAGTTCGAGGGGGTATTTCCGAGACTTGCGCCCACTAGTAAGCCTAGTTGAGTGATTTTGAAGTCAGTGGGAGTGTTCTCTAGTATCTTCTTTTACCGCCTAGAGCGCAGGAAATATCGCTGATCATCTTGGCCAGTTCGGAAGCCATCAAGGTCATGTCGGCATCAAAGATTTCATCATCGTTGACGGCCGTCACGTCCTGCTTTTCAGTCAAGATATCCAGCGGGGCCACGCGTTTGACGTCCAGCGCATCGGTCAGCACAAAGCTGATGCGATCCGCCCAGGTCATGGCCAAACGGGTGCATTGCTTGCCTGCTTCGACGTGCTTGCGCACTTCGTCGATATCCGCGCTTTGCTTCACGTAGCGTACGGCTGCACCGCTATCTCCGGTGGAGCGTAGCTCAACATCTTGGTCGATGCTGAAGTTGGCGGGAGCGTCATCATCAACCAGCCACGCCGTCATAGCGCTTGCTGGTGACCCTTCGGTATACAGCGGCTGCACAGGGAAGGGCTCCACGCTCTTGGCCAACAGACCCAAGACCTCATCACTCTTTGCCACGGCAGCGGCATCAATCACAAACCAGTGGTTTCGTGTGTCGATCCATACCATGGTGTCGCGCTGCACCGCATGAGAGCGCGGCATCAAATCAATAATGATCTGCTCTTTGATTTCCTTCATCTGCTTGCGGCCTGGCTTGTAGCCTTGCTGCTCTTCGATTTCGCGGGCCTTCTTGCGGGCTGCTTGGTTGACCACAGCGTTCGGCAGTAGTTTCTTTTCAGCACGCATGCAGATCAGATACTGCCCATTCACTTCATACACCAGCTCACCACCTTCACGCGGCGGCACCCAACCCAGGCTGAGAGGTTCTTGGCTGCCGCCAGGGGCGAATTGATGCTTGGCCAACATCTCGGCCAGTTGTTGAGCGGACAAGGCAAAGGCCGTATCCAAACGATAGATACGCAGGTTTTTAAACCACATGGGTGTATTCCTTTCAGGATGGGCTATGCTTTATTGAAAAATTGATTTAACCGACAGCGGAGGTGTAAATGGATGACGGATGGGGACTGACCGGGGAGGTCACAAGCGAAGGATGGGTATGTGCGGTCGAAGTTAAAATCGTAGACAGAAAGATCTACGTTCGAGTACGTCCTGGCGAACACCCAGCTCGGATGCTCGACGGTCCTTACGACAGCATGGAGGAAGCCCAGAAAGCAGCCACTGAGTTGGCTTTTTCCTATATCAGGGATATCAGGGCCGCTGAGGGCTACCCGCCTGCCTAGAACGGAATATCGTCATCCATATCGGCTAAGTTGTCCGTCATAGGTGGACGTTGCTGCGGCTGTCTACGTCCGGTAGCGTCAGCGTAACCGTTGCGTTGCTGGCCCTGGGGCTGTTGTTCGGTTGGCCGCTGTGAGGAATCACGCTGGCCGTGCAGCGTGATTTCATCGACACGGATTTCTGGGCTGAGTTGCTTTGCCCCATCCCGGTTTTCCCATTCGCGCAGGGTGAGAGTGCCGAATACTGTTACAGGCAATCCCTTGGTCAGGTGCTCGGCCAGTCCTTCACCACGCTTCCCCCATATTTGGCAGCTAAACCAGTTGGTGGTTTTACGCTCGCCATACCCCACGTCCGAGGCAAGTCGGAACGAACAAATGGCGTCGCTGTTGCTCGTGTAGCGCACTTCTGCATCTGCGACGATGCGCCCGGTTGCTGTAATTTTGTTCATGCTGTTTCCATGTGAAGTGCGTCAAATTCCTGGATCACCTCCAGGACATATTCCCTTGCCGCCTCGACTCGCTCAATCATCAAACGCTCTTTTGCAAAGTCGCGCTCAACAATCCAGCCCGTAAGGCGCATGTGTTCGGGGATGTGAGATACGATGTGCATTTGCAGCGGCTCGTATCCGATCAGGCGTTGGGGGGTATCTACCAGCGTATGGATCACCTCCCATGCATCGGCGTCCCATAGCTGCATGTAGGCGCGCATTTGCCATTCGTACACCTTATCGCCACAGTCGATCAGCCAGCCGGGGAATGTTTTGGTAGACCAAGCATTCTTCAGGTCGTATCCCTTGCCAGCCGCCGCATCAAACAGGTCGCATTCGCCGGTCAGCCATTTGTTGGTCTTGCGCTCGGTGTTCTTGACCAGATTAAGGCCCCGAACCCGATTAAGCATTTCAATAGATTCTTGTTCCACCTCGATGCCTTTTTCCAGCTCCTTGCCGGAAATCTCAAACTCGACACCGAAAATTTCCTGCTTGGCGAGTTCACGTAAATAGGTCTTGGCGCCCACGGATAAGATGCCTTCGGCTTTAGTGCGGGGGTCGGTCATTATTTTGCCCACGCAAGAGGCTCGGATTTTCAAGTCACGCATCTTCCTGCTCCTTCAGTTCTGCGCCTCGCGCTTGGACCGCCTTGGCAAATTGCTTGTAGCCGTCTGGATCCCGAGATTCCTGGAATACTTTGACGCCAGCCTTCATCGTGGCTTGCAGCTCGTCGCGGGTTGGTGCGGTGGCCGCCTTCCCGCACCATTCCTCCCGAACCGATTGCATGTGTGCCTCGCGCTCGTCTTCGGCCAGATGGCGCACCAGTTCGGCGTCCAGGTCCTCCAGGTCTTGGCTGAACATATCGGAGGCGGCAGTGACGTTCAGCACCATGGCGATCTTGGCTCGCTTGCAGGCCATCTTCAGGACTGTGTTGGCTAGGTCCGCTGGTTCTGTGCGGATTTGCTCAACGGTGTAGTGCCCGCCAGCCTTTCGTCCGTACTTCATACGGCGCATGTCCTTGGGCGTGTCTTCCCACTCCTTGGTGCATACGGCCTTGCGCCATTTGTACTTTTCCTCGTCGGTAGATGCCTCGCCCATCCCTGAGCCAAGGGCTACGCCGGTTGTCTGATGGCGTCCAATGCACTTGACCCGGTATCGAACGAATCCGGGGCCGGACAGGTCTTCGACTTCATAGTCGTCTGCAATCCGGAATGTCATGCAAAGCACCTCGGCCCCCGGTTTCAGCAGCGTGGGTTTATCCCCAGCTCCAGGGATGGTTCCATAATGCACATTCGGCTTCATGACGGACCGCATTACTTCCTGCACCGTGATGACGTGGCGTGTTACCTCGGTGACGGAGCTTCGCCCCTCCTGTTGAGGGACAATGCCAGCAGCGGGGCGGTCAATAATTTCTGTGCTCATGAGTTACCTCTAGATTGATTCAGTCGCCTGCAAAAACTGATTGCGGCTGCCAGCATCAAATTCCGCTGGCGAAGCGGTATGCCGTGGCCAGGGCTGGCGTACCACCGACCATCAACCAACTTAATGCGTGGCTTGTTCTGTGGTTTCGGTTTGTGCATGGCGTCAATATTGGATTCGGATAGCCGGAATCAAACCCTTGGCGATCAGAATGACGGCTTGCTTGGCGCACTCGTCAGGTAAACCGTTTTCGATGAATGCAGTCAGGGCGGCGTTGTTAATGCTGGCTTTATGCGCTTTGTCCTCTTCGCGGCGGCGCTGCTCGGCCTCTTCGGCTGCCTTTTCGTCGGCCTGGCGCTTGATTTCTGCCTGGCGGGCGGCTTCGGCGGCATCCTTGGCGCGTTGCTTGGCAGCCAGCTTTTCAGCTTCGGCACGAGCCTCGGCCTGTTTCTGGCGCTCGATGGCTTCGGCCCGCTCCCGCTCAGCCCGTTCCGCTGCGGCCTTGGCATCGGCTTCACGCTTTGCGGCAGCATCACGTTCAGCTTGGGCTTTGGCTTCCGCATCGGCTCGGGCCTTTTCAGCGGCTTGGCGGGCAATCTCCGCCTCACGGTCTTTCTGCTCCTGCTCGGCCTGCTTGCGTCGTAGCTCAGCCAGTTCCGCCTGCTCGGCTTCGTACTTCTGGCGCTCAGACAGGGCAGTGTTCAGGATTTCTAGCGCCTTGGCTTTGACCCGGTGAGCCTCGGCCTCAAACTCTTCCCAGGACTCGCCAATTACTTCGGCCTCTACCGATTCGATGCGCAGGCGAAGTGCGTCCGAATTAAGAGCACCAACCTCTCGCGCTTGAGACGCCATGCTCTCCAAGCCGTTCCTGTGCATTGCTATCCGGTTGGCCTCTGCTTCCTCCCATTCCGTCAACGGCTTGCGGACCTCGTCGCGCAGCGAGTCCATCTTGGCGTTCCAGTCCCGGCGCTGTGCGTCGATCTGTTTTGGCACTTCTTTGTATTTCGCCGACAGCGCGGCACCCATCTTTTCAATAGCCGTCTTTGTACGCGTTACCTTGTAGGCGTCAGCGGCGCAGGCTTCACGGTCCTTGCGTATCTTCATGTCGTACACCGTGCCGCTGACCTTCTCGCGCACCTGCTCTACATAGTGATCCAAGCCGCCAGGTGTGGTGAATGTTGCCAGCGCCGTGTCTTCCGATGGCAGCTCAATCAGTTCTGTGGATTCGGTCATGTCATGCTCCAGCGGCACGAGCTATTAGCGCCGAGCCGTAAAAAATAGCGCCGCAAAAGACGGCGATAATGGCGATGCCTATAAGAATGGATGGGAACCATCCCCAGGGCGGGGTGCTGCTATTTGGTGCGTAGCATCCCTGGCCATCGAAAGGGTTACGGCGGCGAGTGCGGGGGAAGCCGGGGTTTTGGCTGTTAGGCATCAGGCTCTCCTTGCGTGGTGTTCCGGGCTCGTAACATTGCCTCTGCCATGCCGTATGCCATAAGAGCGGCTGTTTCCACATCCACTTCTGCAGTCATGCACATCGGTAGAGCGGAGATAGCGAACGCATCGCGCAGGCTCATTCCTGATAGCAGGCGGCGTACTTCTTCAACGTTTTTTGGCTCGAAGGTCTGATAGTCCCAGTCTGCAATTGGGTACGCTGGCCCGCCGTCATTAACTCGCGTTTTCATGACTGCCTCCAGATACTGAGAACGCCCTCAATCCCGAGTGCGATAAAGAAAGCGGCGCAACAAAAGAACACCGCAAAGATGAAAAACTCGATCAGCACGGCAGCGCCTCCAGTTCTTGCTGGGTCATGCAGTTATGCGTGGTGTCTGCCCAGTCGCCGATGATTCGTTCGCGTTCGGTGCGCAGGGCAGGGCGCAGGCTTTCATCATCAAGCGCAGCAAGCAGCTTGGCGGAGTAGTCGAAGCCTGCCGAACTGGATGCCAGAAGCGCATTCTCCATTTCCTCAATCAGCCCTATGCGGCTTACCTTTTGAGGAATCGATTGCAGGGTCCAGGCGATGTTTACGTACAGCGTTTTGCCGTACAGGCAGTTGCGGATCTGCTCCGCGATATAGGCGCGGCGGCGCTCCGCCAGCTCGTACGCGCATACCTCGCGTTCTGCGATAGCGTTCATGTTTAGCTCCGGGGGATTGCGCCGCGTCCGGCGCCATTGAAAGGGGAGAGGGTTAGCTTGTGGCCACCACCTTCACGTCCGGTGCGCACCGGAGCGGTATTGGTGGAGTTCCAGAGTTCTATGCCCTCTAGTCGCAGCACTCCCGCCGCCCATGGCGTGGGCGGGGGTGATTTAGAATTGGTTAAGGGGTGGGAACGCTGCGACTGGAGGGGGTTCGCTCTCATCGAGTGAGCCTGCGGCAGTGCGAGTCTTGATCGGGCTTAAGCTTGATGGAGGTTGGAGAAGTAGCGTTATGAGTCTGGAAAACCAGAGAGCCCGTCAATCTCTTTAAGAGCCAGTGATTTTTGCTGTGGTGTTTTGTAGTCGGCTGTAGGGTCGTTTATATATGCGCGGGCTGCTTCCACCATGTCGTATGCCACCCGACACCAATTAAGTAATGGCGAGTTCATGGCCTCCTGTAAAATTAAAGTCATAACAATTAACGAGTTGTTTAGCACTAGCTGTTTATTTTGCCGATATGTATCTCCTGACTGTGTGACCATGAGGTCCATTTCACCATCGTTTGCCATAGGATGAATTAGCATTGATGCGTAGTCGTAGGCATAGTCATAAATAAATTTCAGCTTCATACGCTTTGCGACCTCCTCCGGCTGGGGCCGTCTCCAGACGGGCGGCTGTTTTAGCATTTCTTTAAAGCGTAATTTCTGTTCATTTGTTAATTGATATTCAGGCCCAGTGGCGCGATGCCGAAAAAGGCTATCATTGAGCGGTTTTTTTTGCCTTTTTACCTGCTCAAAAAATGACCACTCTTCGAAACTGGAATATGACTTTGTTTCAGCAAGATGTGCAAGGTGAAAAAGCCGCTCTACTAATGTTCGATGTAAAACCCATGCGCTTTGAACGTCTTGGTTGTCAGAGAGCAAGACTATCGAGCTTGTAGTGCGGATGGATCGCGCAACGGTATTGGCGATGATTCGCAACTCTATTCTTTCGTCTGATTGTCGGAAAATTTCTCCCAAAATAAGTCCGCCAATCTCGGTTATTGCTACTCCAGCTCTGGCTTGATGTAGCCATTTTTCGTCCGTATCTGTGTGCTTAGACTTGGTCATGTTTTTAATAGATTAAGTGCGTCGATGGTTAATGACAAATAGAATGGTATCCGTTGCGATAACGATTGCCGAGTCGTGATTGCCGTTAACGTTCGTGGCTAGTCACGCCGCCTTACACTGCATTTTTTTCTTGGGTTATTGTTCTGATGTTCTGCGGGCGCGCTCAGCAACCAAAGCTCCAATTAAGGCAATAACAGAATCCTCCTTGGCGTATTGGCCGGCTGTTTCGTAACGTTGTAATAAGGCCGCTTCAGGACGGTCTGCAGAAGCAAGAATGTTGCTAATTACATTTTGGTGATAGGGGAGTTGATTCATGGCTGGAAGTGCAATCTATAAAGGTTTATGCCCACATTGTGGAACGGAAAATGTTGCCTTTACTTCTGTAGCTCAGGTCTGCACCAATCGGAATGACGATGGCGAATCGCTGTGGAATGTGTTTTTTGCCTGCAATCGCTGCCTAGATGGGCTTGTTGCTCAAGTGCATTCCTCGATGGGTTATGGCCCTGATGGGCAAGTTGAGGATATTCCAGTTCCCGGCTGGGGCAGGGCTGGGAGTAACTCTCTCGCTAGGTTTGAAGTGATTCAGACCTACCCTAGTCCTCCTTCTCACGTTGCACCGGACTGCGTACCAGAACGAATTGCTTCTACATTTGTTGAGGCCTCAGAGAATTTGCACCGGCAGAAGCATGAAACCTCTCAGATGCTCAGCAGAAAAGCGCTTGATCTGGCAACAAAACGTTTGCTGCCAGACTCTAAAAAGAAGCTCTACGGTAGGATTGAGGAATTACGTGACACAGGGAAAATCACGCCGGAGATGGCTGATTGGGCTCATATCGTCCGAGATGAAGGTAATGACTCCGTACATGACGAAGCCGAGGTAACGCGAGAAGAGGCAGCGGAGCTTTTAGCTTTCACTGAGACCTTCTTGATGTATGCGTTTACTCTTCCAGGAATGATTGCCAAACGTCGTCAGGTCGACGATGAGTCAGAGCAAACTGCCATAGAGAACTGACAAGGCAGAGTTAACGCCCAAGCCAAGCAGAGCCAAAACACCTATGATTGCTGCCGTAGCTTTCCAACCTTTTAGCCGCTTCTGTCGGCCGTTAATGTTGATATTGATTTCGGTAGACATAATTTCCTCGCTTCAGTTGCTGGCCTCGATTGAAGCCATCCACCAAAACGACCTGTTTCTAGGCTCGTACTAACGCTGCGCTCCTGGCTACTCCCAGCTGAGCTGGCTCCAGGTAGCGCAACGTTCTAAACCCCCACGTCACGGGTTGTCCGTCTCACTCTTTATCAGGGGGTGTGGGGATGCGCCCTGGGCCTAGCCGTGCGCTGTCGCACCATTGGCCTATTTATCGCTTTGCTCGTTGTTAAAGATCATCCCGCTTCACTTCCGTTACTACGCTGCCCTGAGGGCTAGGCTGTTCTGCGGTTGGTTAAGCGTTGGAATGAAGTATAGAAACTCTTTACTTGCAAGTCAACTAAATCTATACCAAAGGGATAGAAAAAGTAGACCGACCATAGTGGAAGGGCTACTGGTTAAGCTTTATCGGAGGGAGGTGAAGCGAGCGTGCGCGGATTCGGCAAGTTCAAGTGTTGTTAGAAATATGTTCTGTCGATCGGCTTGGCTGATGTGGTCGAACATGCCGGGAGCAGCGGCCCAGGCACGCAACAGTGAAATGCTCTGAAGGAGTGACTCCATTCCGGCGTCGTACTCAGCGAACTGCAGCGCATTTGCTTCGCGCTGTGCTGCTGGTGGCTTGTCGGTATTACTCGTCATATCGCAATGCTCTTCTCTTACAAGTGGGCGTTTTAGATACGCGCTCTGATTCGTGGGAGCTACATGGAGCGCATCAATATGGCGGGGCAGGGGGATAATTAAACTGTATATCCATACAGTATTTTGGGTCAAGGTATTGCACTTTACTGGATGTCCGAACTGTTGCCGGACAGGTAGGCTACCTCAGCTCTCCGCTACCCCTGTTCTGGTAGCATTAGGTTTTCGACTGTTACGGATGGAGAAGGGATGAAAAGGCTATTTGTCGTGGCCGCATCTGTCGCTGCTCTTGCAGGCTGTGGGGATTCTGCTGAAAAGAATGCGCTGCGTAGCGAACTGGATGAGTTAAAAGGACAGCTAGATAAAGCCACTGCAGAGGTTGCTAATCAAAAGCAGCAGTTGCAAGCCCTAGGCGTGGAGCGAGACGGGCTAAAAAGGCAGGTGGAAGAACTGTCTGTCACAGCTCCAATTATTTACGCTGAGCTTCAGGAGCTTATTAAAAAGGCTCAGTTGGCCGGGGCAAAGGATAAGCTAAGTATGCTACAGCAACGCTTTTCTTTATCACCAGAGTTTGCGAAGGCACAGAAAGATGTCGCCGAGTTAGAAAGCAAAATAAAAAAGCAGGAAGAAGAGCGAAAACGATTAGCTGCTGCAGGCTTTATGGGGTTGCCAGCTTCGGGGGCTATCAAGAATGGTGAAATACAGGTGACGGTTGGCCAACTGAGCAGTGAGCGGAGGTTTGTGTTTGATCGGTATGACGATTCATATCACTACAATGAGGCTGACCGAGATCATAAGTTCCTTGTAGCCACTATGAGCGTCACTGCAGAAAAAGGTATAAGTGACCCCAATCTTTTCGGTTTTGCAGCATATGCAGCGGATGGAGAAACTTTAAGGAGGTTGGGTGAGGTTAGTTTTCGATTGTCCAGATGGAGTGGGTATGCAACATATCTCGGCAATTATTCAGACTCACGCAACGATTTTGCAAAAACCAGTAAGATTAATTTCAATATTGGCGTTCAACTAAGCGATGAAGATTTGAAGCGCCGACCTATTTATCTTGTCGCCAGTACTGCCGCATGCATAAGCAGGAGTTGGGATAGGTTCGGTAGGCCTCCTGTGAGTTACTCTGGGTATTGCGCTAATTTAAGAAACAGCCTCAAGCTTGATGATTTCCTGGGCGATGATCCATCTGTCGTGGTTGTCCGTCGCTTTGGATGAGGGATATTTATTCCGGCACCTAATAGTAAAGCCCCTTATGGGGGCTTTGTATTGTGTGGGAGCATTAATTGAAAAGGCCTTGCTCTCTTAATCTGGTACGATTTCGTCTTTATTCGTTACTTGGGAGAGGGGAGTGTATAAACAGACATCCGGTGCGCTGGGGATGATGGCTTTGCTTTTCGCATTATTTACCGTTATTGCTGCTACGGTTGCTACCTACACTTACGGGGAAATTACCGTCGTAGAGCCAGGCCTATATGGGCTGGCTCCATCTGTTAAGACAGTGACAAACTGGCCTCTGATTATTTCTTGCGTTTCTGCTGGGTTTTATTCAATAGCGTTTGCTGCTTTGTTTATGTATGTTGAAACGGCCAGGAACGCAGTTGCCAAGATAGCCAACCATCTTGGAATCAAGGAAGAAGAGCCCAGTAGCATCCAACCAACAAGCGAGGCCGACGAGCAAGCGCAACCAAGTGCCAGCACGTCCCCAACGCAGAGGCAGGTTAGGCGGGGAAATCGCTCTGTATAGTGCAGCGACCGTAGCAGACAACAAAAAAGCCCCGTGAGGGGCTTTGTCGTATGGGCTCGTTACGTGAGCTGACGTATCAGAACGGAAGGCCGGGGAACCGGTCTTTTAGCTGTCGGATAAGTTTTTGCCGGGTCGACACCACTTGCTTAGTATAGGTTTGATGGCTTTCGACTGTTCGGCGAGCGGGCTCGCGCAACGGAGAAGTGTGTAGTGGGCTGCGACTAGCCTGGTTAAGTTTTTCGTAGATAGTAATACCTTCTGTATGACTTCAAATTACCGCTGCAGCCTAGAAATGGAGGTTTTCCTCAGCAATGATGTGGCGTGCAATTTGAAGGGTAGTGAGGTAGCGAGATTGCCACCTTTGAATGAGATCAGTCTCATTGTACCAGTATGGGCTTTTCGCCCCTTTAAGCATAGAAGTGCTTTGTAACGCTTCCTGGGACATGGGGGCGTCAGGGCCTGGTCTGTAAGTCCAACAAAAAAGCCCCGGGAGGGGCTTTGTTTATTGCTCTAGACTGTGATATTAAGGATGAAAATTAAAATTCCCTGGTCCGTGCCTGCTCAGTAAATCATAAAGATTCATAACAGGTATGTCAAAAGCATGTGCTGCATCCGGGAGCTTTATAGATTTTAAACTTGCCGGGGAGGGGGTTTCATTTGTGACGATCGTAAACGGCTCTGTATTTTGCAGGGCATAGGCAACTAGCCAAGCATCGGCGGCGTTTGGGTTCAGAAATTTTTCAATGGCCCCTTGTTTGTAATTCTTGCTAGTCGCCCACGTTGTCAGCCTTGCCCATTGAGGGAGACAGCCTTTAGTTGGGAGGAAAAAATTGGGCTGGTTTTGATCAATATGTTTTGACCATGCATGGAGGTGGTCATCTGCATCACCAGCGATCAACTCTCTATAGACAATATCGATGCTATATATTTTGTCCGCAAGATGACCGTCCTCCACCCACTGCCAGAACCCTTGGCAAAAATCAGGTCTGTAATGAAGGTTTTTCGCAGCTATCAAGGTGTCGGAATCAAGAAGATATCGCATTGTTATTTTTGTACACCTTCATAACATTAACTGGAGGGACCTGAAGCAGCCTCCCTGCTTCTTTGAAAGATAGGGCTCCTGTAGCCGCTAAATTACTTACTGTTTTTGTTAAGGTTCTGCTGTTTCTTACATTTAAAGAGGCGTAGAAATTTCCGCCCGAAGAGGTTCTTGGGTTCTTCGCTTCACTATATCGGCTTTTTTCAAGGTATTTGTCACGAGAAATCAGCTCGAGATCTAGAGCTCTTCTTGCCACCACAAGCATACTTACTCGAAAAAACGACTGAGCTTCAAATAGCTTGTCGTCAGCATTTCGATGAGTGGAGTTTTCCCAAATCGTTGCAAAATCCGCCTCCGGGACGAGAGCTTCTGCTGCTATCTTATTACAAAAAGCCTCTTCTCTATTAGTACTATTCCCCGATGCATCGGAAACTCCAGAATCGCCTCTAAGCAAATGCGCTAGTTCATGTAAAAGTGTGAATATCCAAGCAGCGGGAGCATCTCTTCCATTGATAAATATTGCTGGCGCTATCGGGTCGCAAATAGTGAATCCTCTAAACTCCCTAACATTCAGAGGGCGACGGGTGTTGTTTCCTACTATGCCATTTTTTAAAACAAGCACACCGAGATCTTCAATCTTTTGCGCTAGAAAGGAATAGTAAGCATTGTAGTCTCCCGACGTTGGTCTTTCCTCCATAGATAGCTTTTCACGAATAGCTAAAGCAATCTTTTTATGGTTCGAGATGGTGCGATATTTACCAATAAATGGTAGTGGTTCTGCCCCTTCCCTTAGCAAGTAGTCTTTGTACCACTCTTGCTTGTACTGAGTGTCATGGTAAATATCAAAAAAATCTTTGCTTATTGGGTCAGATGTTTGAGCCGTTCTGAAGTCAATCAAAGGAACCTTAGGTTGCTCTGGCGGTTCGTCAAGGAACAGCTCATAGAATTTTATTTTTGCAACCTGAGAAGCTCTATGGATTTGAGCCTCAGAAAAAGAGCCTTCAATGATTTTATCTGCATCACGACGAGAAATTTGAGTTGCAAATACATCCAAAGGCAGCCCAGCTTGTTGGGCCGCCCAGTAAACTAATTCTGGTTGTATTTGTACTCGTGTCATGAAAGGGGTCTTTGCTCGTTAGTCCTGTACACATGAGGGTAGCAGTGGGAGTGCCGAGTGTGAAGCCTAAAAATTGCTAGTTGCTGAGAAGTGACAGGTTCGTATTATCCTTGACTGCTGTTTTTTTATACAGTCTATTGTGCTCCATGTCAGCCAAATGGCTCCTTGTCTCTTCCTGCTCAGTCCGTCTTACGTACAGCCTCCCTGGGCTGGGTCACGTTTCCAGTCATTTACTTGCTCTCGTCTTTCTTCACGTCCAGGCCGAGCTGGGCGGCGGATAGGAGGATGGCTGCTTCAAGCCCAGCTTGATCATGGCAATCCAGACTCTCAATCTTTTCCTTGCTGACTTTTCTGAATGGCCATGCGGACTCCGTGACTATCGGCGCATCAAGCCCAGGCAACGGCATCTCGAACCCTGTGATTTGGACAATCTTGATTAGGTTTCCAAAAGACGGCTCATGCCGTCCGACTTCCCAAGCCGAGATATTTGCTTTCGTAAGGCCGAGCTGCTCCGCGAGCTGATCTTGAGTCAACTCTTTGTACTGCCTTGCGGCTTTGATCCATTCATTTAGCTTCATGTGGCCGAGTGTAGAGAAAATCTGTACATGTATGGTCTATTTAATATTGACTGAAAAGTATAGAAATCCTATACTTTGCTTATGAAAACCACAGAACCTATCCATCCTCTTCAGGTAGCGGCCCAGAAATTTGGGTCGGAGGCGGCCTTGGCCCGTGCAATTGGAGTGACGCGCGGCGCTATGAATCAGTGGAAAAACCCGGGTCGCGAAGTGCCTGCAAAACACGCACCTCTTATTGAGTCCCTGACTGGCGTCTCCTGCGAACGACTATGCCCATCTGTGAACTGGGCTGTGGTGCGAGGTTCAGGAAACCCAAACTATGCGGAGAGCGCCAATGTGTGATCCAGAAAAGCGAGAGCCGATACCCATCGGCCCGACCGACGTAATTACGAAAGGGAGTGCTGATGCGTAAGTTAGTACGCACCAAAAAAAGGGTTTCTTTGAGAGTAACCGCTGTTTTTTGCCGGAAGAATCCGGTAATAGGCTTTGCACTCCGGGCAGCGGCCAACCTCCTTAGCTTCGGATGTAAAGCTGAGTATTGCCTTCACCGATTTGTTATCCATGCAGTGGGGGCAAAGGTAGTGATCGGGCTCTCCTTGCCTGCACGCCTCCTTCACTCGAAGTACATAGGTTCCGAGGTACGGCTCAATCAGTTCGTAGCGCTCACGATCAGCACGGCGCTTTTCAAGGTCTCGAATCTTCTCGGAAAGTTCGTGCACTTGAGCCAGCGCCGCGCGCTCGCGCTCGGTGGCTTGAACGCCATCTTTTTGCATGGAGAGAACCTCGGCTCCGACTTTCATCAATTGAATCTGCAGCTCATTGGTAGCCGCCGTGATCTTTGCTTCATCAAGCGTTTCCACTGCCGTTTTATAGGCAGAGACGCTATTCGTGAGCGTCGAGAAAAGTCCGATTAAGTCCACATCCAATTCCTTTCAAAAAGTTTAGTTACACGAGTCTCTAAGCATAGCTGATTGGAGTTGGCCACTTAATGCAGTTCATGGGCGGGACAGGCAGGTTCATCTAGTTCCCGCGTGTCCTGCTCATCACACAGACGCGCAAACAGTTGCATAACTGTCTGTTGCGTTGGTTCTTCAAAGGTACGCCGGGCGATGTCTTCTGCCTGGGTCAATATTTTTTCAGTTTCGGTCATGTGCTGCTCCGTTCCAGAGATAGAAATCATAGGAGCAGCAGGTGAATTTCGAAACGCTGAAATTACGAGGGTTTCAAGGTAATGACCTGCAAATACTCAAACACAGATTGGCTGGACGTTCTCTATAACAGCGTTCGCAAAACCCCAGGCGGGGTGGTTGATGCTGCGTTGTTTCTGACAGAGCGGCGCGGTCGAGGTATTCACCCCGAAAGCCTGCGTGCAAAGCTGCGCGCCGTTAATGGCGACGAGATCAGTATTTCCATGGCTGAAATGCTCAGCGAGTGGATGGAAGAGAAGGCGGGCGGTGCTGAGTACGCCTGGGATTGGCTGCTGGTGATGAATGCTCAGCGCGGCATTCATGTGGATCTTGTTCCCCCTCCGCCAGTTGGTGGTTGGGCGGATGAGGGCAGGGCATTACAGGACAAATTCCTTTTGATCTCTACCAAGATCGGCAAGATCGCCGCCGTCACTGCGGAAACTGTTGCCGATGGTGTGATCAATCAGGCCGAGGCTGACCAGTTGATTCCTTTGCTGCGTGATGCTCGTGTCGTTCTACATCGCATGGAGCGCAACACATTGCGCGCAGTAGAGAAAGGGCGCTGATATGCAGATCGTTAACAGTGACGAGTCCTTACAGCGTTTTATGGGCGATGTGCGCAGCCAATACCAGGCGCATCGCTATCTGCGCATTTCAATTAAGACCGGTAAAGCCCGCACATTGCCCCAGAACGACATTACGCATGTCTGGTACGGGCAGATTGCGCGTGAGCTACCCGATGACGATGCGCTGGGCTGGCGCTGCTACTGCAAGTTGCATCACGGCGTGCCGATCCTGCGTGCTGAGGACGCTGAGTTTCGCAGCATGTACGACTCGATCATCAAGGGCCGCAGCTACGAAGAAAAGCTGCTGGTCATGAAGTTTATGCCGGTGACGTCGCTCATGAGCCGCAAGCAGTTGAGCACATATGCCGAGGCTGTGCAGTCTGATTTCCGAGAGCGTGGTGTGTTTCTTGAGTTCCCGGAGGTAGGCAAATGAAGCACTGGCAAATGTGGCTGATCGTTTTCTACATATGTTTTGCTCGGGTCGCTAGTGAGGGTTTTGTGATGGTCGTTGGGATATCTGCTTTTTTGGGGGCGATATTTTTTTGGGTGACCAAACAATGAGAGCGTTCAACAGCACATTCAAAGCCCCAACAAAGCCCTTGCAGCGCGGCACATGGAAGCCAGCCAAGCCGAAGGCGATCAAGTCACGCGGCATGAAAGGTTCTACGCCCACGGCAGACCAGAAGCGATTCCACAGCATGATGGCCTCGCTCGGCTGCATCGCTTGCCACCTGGATAAGCACTGCCAGCCAGTCGTGAGCATCCACCATATTGATGGCCGCACCAAGCCGGATGCGCATTGGCTCGTTCTGCCGCTTTGTGCCGGCCACCACCAGGATGGAACAGGTGCCCCTGGACTGGTTGCCATCCATCCCTGGAAGAAAGAGTTCGAGTCGATTTACAACCCACAGCGCAATTTGCTGCGCCTGTGCATACAAACACTGCTGGACCGTGGCGCCGTTGTTCCTGATGGCGCGCTGAGGGCGGCAAACATACTACAGGGGGACGCATGAAGCCCTTAGACACTATCAGGGCCATAGGCAGGCCAATCGCATACCACGCGGCTCTAGCCCGTCATGTCGGCGGTGTGGCTACGGCCATCTTCCTTGGCTAGCTGATGTACTGGGACGAGCGATCTACGGACGAGCGCGGCGTCCATAAGGAGTCAAAGCAGTGGGAAGATGAGACGGGCCTTTCCTATCGGGAGCAAGCGACGGCACGCAAGAAGCTACGCGATTTGGGGCTGCTTATTGAGACTCCTGAGCGTCTCAATCACCGCATCTACTACAAGCTGGATCGTGAGGCATTTAACGCATGGATTGAGTCTGTTTCCAAGGACTCGGAACCTGAAAATGGCGAATTGCGGAATGCGCATTTCCCGAACGACGAAAACGCAATTGGGGAACAACACATTCCGCATTTCGGGGATGACGCCAAACGCATTTCGTTAATAGGGAAGACTACTACAGAGATTACAGAAACAAATATGTCCGGTTCTACCGAACCGAACCGCCGCGTTCTGCCATCTGAAAAATTCCAGGAGTTCTGGCAGGCCTATCCAAGCACTGGGCGCAAGGTTGCCAAGGCGAAGTGCGCTCAGATTTGGAAATCCCGAAAGCTGGACGAGGTCGCCGACGATATCTTGAGCCATCTGCTGGCCATCAAGACCACACCGCAATGGCTGGGAGGCTATGAGCCTGCGCCGTTGACGTACCTGAACCAACGCCGCTGGGAGGACGGTGTGCCAGTTAGCGCCCATGTCGCTTCCCGTTCGTCTGGTGGCTCGCTGTTTGAACAAAATATGGCAGCCGCTGCGCATGCCAAGGCAATGATTTTTGGAGGTGGCAATGCAACAGGCTGATTTTGAGCAGTTCTCCCAAATGCTGAATGCGGCTGCGGACCTGTACGGGAAAACTATGTCCGGCATGGCGATTTCGTTGTGGTGGAATGCCCTGAGTCAGTATGACCTGAGTGCCGTGCGTGACGGCCTCAGTCGACACATGCAGAGTCCCGACTCAGGCCAGTTTATGCCTAAGCCAGCTGATGTTATTCGGATGATCGGAGGCACCACGCAGGACGGCGCGCTGCAGGCCTGGGCGAAGGTAAATACGGCAGTGCGCAGTGTTGGCACTTACCAGACGGTGGCCTTTGATGACCCGATTATTCACGCCGTTGTGACGGATATGGGCGGGTGGGTAGCCTTGGGTGCCAAGACCGAGCATGAGTGGCCGTTTGTTGCCACGGAGTTCGAGAACCGCTATCGCGGCTATCGGAATCGTGGTGGGGCGGATGAATACCCGCGCACGTTGATAGGCATCGCTGAGGCGCAGAACTCCCAGAACGGGATTCCATCGCAGCCGCCCGTGCTAATCGGTGATGCAGGACGAGCAAAGCAGGTGCTTTTGGGTGGGTCTGACAGTCGCCGCATTGGGTTCCAGCAGCTTGGTGAGCAGGAATTGGGCGCTGTGATGATTGAGGCTGAGCCTCGGAGGCTGCAGGCATGATCGAAATCCGCTTGCCTTGGCCGCACAAAGGCCTAAGCCCGAATGCCCGCCTTCACCACATGGCGCTGGCAAAGCTGAAAGCCGCTTACCGGCAGCAATGTCGACTATTGACCAGCCAGCATAAACAGTCGGTGCCGGATAGACCGGCCCTGGTGTTGGAGTTCATGCCTCCGGACAGGCGCAGACGGGACCGGGACAATCTGCTGGCATCGATGAAGTCGGGGATTGACGGCGTGTGTGATGCACTGGGGGTGGATGACAGCGCGTTTGACCCCTTGGTTGTGAGCATGAAAGAGCCTGTGCGCGGTGGCGCTGTGATTCTGCGGATTCAGGAAGTATAGCCATGTCATACCCAAGCTGGATGTACCAAGATCCATCCAAGCACGTTGATTTTGTTCGCCGAAAGCGGCAAGAGCACCAGGCGCGACAGCCCGAGGCGAAACGGGAACGGGCGCGGGAAGGGTTAAAGGATCTATTCAAAGGAAAGGGCAATGACGATACCAGTGTGGGTCGATGACGAAATACGGAATTGGTCACGCATGCATTGGGAGGGAGACTATCCCGGCCCCAGGCGGGTTCGCATGGATAGCAAAGATTGCCTGTATCCATTTAAGGCAGTCGATGACGACTATGAAGTCCAAGTGCCGGTGAACTATGAGCGGGCAAGGAAAGTGGAGGCCGTCTACCAGCAGCTTTGCCACGCAGAGCGGCGTGTAGTCCAGGCTGAGTCTACTCGGATAAAGGAGTACGGAAACTCGACCGATCACACCAGGGCTGAGCGGGCGAGTAGCAAAATTGGCGTGTCGCCGCTGTATTACAGGCTGGCGTTGAGGGATTTCAAGATAAAGGTGTGGAGGGCTTTAGGATGAGTATTTATGCGGATGCCGGTGATTTGATGGAGTGCTACCCAGGTAGGCATTTCCGTATGTATGAGCTCGTACGACACGTAGCGAAGGGCAAAGACCTAAACACCAAAGATCGAAAGAAGTATGAGCGAGGCATTCAGCGGCACATGAAGGCGCTTGAGGAACACGGAGTGGTAGAAATCATTAAGCCAGATCCTGGGCGGTACGGGGATAAGTATGTCTGGCGTCGGGTCAGGCTGATGTTACCGAACGATAACATCAGGCCGCATATTCGGTAACGCAGACGGTAACATACGGGTAGAGAAGTTGCGCCCAATGAAAACGCAGCTTAAAACAGGCCCGCCCATCGTGAGATCGGCGGGTTTTTCGTTTGTAACTAGGATTGGTGGCTATCGAGTGCGCCTACTGTGGGGATGGGCAGAAAAATGGGGGCAGGATTAGCCACTACCTCGCAAACGGTCTACTGGATATCTTCAACTGCTGTCGAGACGATTTTTTTAGTGGCACTTCGCCAAGCTAGAGCCTTTTTTGCTTGAAGAACTGCAAGATATGGACCAAGGTCCATGAGAATTAACCCATGATCTTCCATTAAGGCTTTCGCGACTTTATCTACAACGACTTTTTCCAACTTGTCTCTATTGGCTAGGTCTTTAAACAACTCTCTATCAATTCGATAGCGCCCCATCGTCTTTCCACCGAACTCTTCGGAGTGTAGTTGGCTTAGACGGGCAGCAATGGTCTCGGGTGTCGGGTAACTCATAGGGCTTCCTGTTAAGTGATCTATGGGCAATCTATAGATAATCCATTGTTGCTGATTTGCGGCAAAAAAACAATGTGTTTTATGAAAAATAATCCACGCGCTTTGCTCGGAACCCGGCCCTATCCATCGAAAGAGCTTCTTGATTCGTTGTGGGGTGGGGTAGAGCCATCCCCTGAGTTAAAAGAATGGGTTAATGCGACGATCTTGGCTGACGACGGCCCCATCCATAACCCCGACCACTCCCATCTAATCGATGCCGATCTGTGCTTCTTGTGGGCATCGACGGCCTTCACTAAGCAAGGCCGTACAGTACTAGGCCAATGCGAGCAAGTAATGTTCCGCGCTGGAGGCTGGCAGAAAGCCCGCCAAGAGCAACAGATGCGCGAGTGGTTCGGCCATGTGCCGCAGTTCATCATCACCCTGGCAGCCGATTACTGCTCCCAGTGCAGCGACATCGAGTTCTGCGCACTGGTTGAGCATGAGTTGATGCACATTGGCCAGCAAATAGATGAGTTTGGCTCACCCAAGTTTGATAAAGAAGGATTCCCCAAGCTCTGTATGGTCGGTCACGACGTGGAAGAGTTCATTGGGGTGGTCCAGCGCTACGGCGCATCTCAAGATGTGCAGCGGCTGATTGACGCCGCCAAGGCAGGCCCATCGGTGGCAAGGGCCAACATTGCACATGCATGCGGCACCTGTCTGAGAGTAGCTGCATAGCGTGGAATTTATTTGCCTAAGCGTCCGCTGTATAAGCTTCTTCTGTATATGGACATTCTGGATGGTGTCTAATCGCATCGAGAGCTGGCGTATCGGGGTTTGGTAGGTTGCAAAACAAAGAATACTTGTTGATGTATTTCGCAAATTTCCGCCCTGACGTTGTCATACCATCGATAAATAACATTCTGAGCTCTGCATTCGAGAGCCTAGCGCGCACGATGCTTGCGTAATGTTGTTTCTCATTCTCCGACAATTGCTTGTGTTCATCTATCCAACTAAAAAGGCTGTATAGGGTCCTAAGCATGCTACCGAGCCAGTCCGCATGCAAATACATGTTGCTGACCCATTGTTCTAGCACTCTGTTTAGGGCAGTTTCTATGTCATTCGCAGATAGATCTGGGCTCCTTTGGAGTATTTTCTTCGCTGGTGAATCGTAGAGTCGATTGGCTGTATTGAATGGGTGGAAGCAAGAACTCATAATGCAGCCTAGCGCATGTCGTCCACGTAGTGTTGTGACTGGCTCGTTGCGTTGTGGGTCGGAGTCAGTTTCGACGTGCAATTCCTCGATCTGTTCTTTGTAGTCTTTGAGCCAAGAAAAGAAAGATTGTTCGAAGGATTGGAGCATTAGGATTCTGTTCTGTTCCTTTACCTCTTCTGCTGATTGTTGTAGTTGCTCGCGTTGTTCTTTTAGCCCTCGCTGCTGTAGCTTGAGGGTTTCTACAAGAAGGACGATTGAAGCAAATCCAATGAAGGGGCCAACTGTGCCGCCGAAGAAGTCACCAAAGCTCGCCCAATCACTGGGATCGATCGAGAGCGGTTGCTGATTAATCACATTAAACCAGAGCGGATAGGTGCCCATCGCAATCATAAGGGCGGCGTATACCAGCACACGCATGCTACGCATGATTTTGTCAGAGCTTCGGTCGGCTTTAGGCAGTGATGCTTTACGTTTCATCGATACAACTCCAGGGGGAGAAGCGCTAAGGCGCGCAGATTAACCAGGCATTAACGGAATTTATGATTATGGCCAAACTGACAGACGCGGTGAAACAGTTCATCGTGCAGGCGTTGGCCTGTTATGACACCCCCCAACAGGTATCAGATGCTGTTAAGGAAGAATATGGTATTGAAGTGCCGCGATCTCAGGTAGCACTTTACGACCCCACAAAGCACGCTGGCAGAAATCTGAGTGAGAAATATCGTGTGATGTTTCTCGAAACTCGAAATCAGTTTAGACGCGAAGTAGCCGAGATCCCGATTGCTGATCAGGCCTTCCGACTGCGCCAGCTTCACCGGATGGCGAACGAGGCGATGCGCCGTAAGAACATCGTCCTGGCTGCTTCGTTGATGGAACAGGCTGCTAAGGAGATGGGCGGCATGTTCACCAACAAGCGGGAGCTGAGCGGGCCAGGCGGAAAGCCCATGGAACATAGAACGGTGGTGGTCGATGAAAAATCAGTCGCTGCCGCCGTCTCAGCACTTGAAGATGAGTACTGATGTTGAGCCTGATGTTCTGCGCCAAGTAGCAAAGGTCCGTTGTCAGGACGAGGGGCTTTTCTTTGCCCGGTACTTCTTCAAGCAGCGCACCGGTGGAAAGATGATCGTGGCCCCGCACCATAAGGTGATCCAGCAAACGCTTGATCGTGTGGTGGCTGGTGAGATTACACGCCTGATCATCAATGTCCCCCCTGGGTACACCAAGACTGAGCTGGCCACGATCAATATGATCGGGCGCGGCCTGGCGCTGAACAATCGCGCCCGGTTCATGCACCTGTCTTACTCGCACAATCTGGCGTTGTTGAACTCCAGTACGGCGCGGGGAATTGTGAAGTCACAGGCTTATCAAGCCATGTGGCCCATGGTGCTGCGCGACGATGCTGACAGTAAGGCCATGTGGTGGACTGAGCACGGCGGTGGCGTGTATGCGTCGTCAGCCGCCGGCCAGGTGACGGGCTTTCGAGCCGGGCACATGGAGCCGGGTTGGCAGGGCGCGCTGATCATTGACGATCCGGTCAAGCCTGATGATGCATACAGCGATACGGTGCGCGGCGGCATTAACGACCGATTCAATGAAACGATCAAATCACGGCTGGCGATTGAAACCACGCCGATGATCGTGATCATGCAGCGGATTCATTACCAGGACCTGAGCGGCTATTTGCTGCGTGGCGGGTCTGGGGAGAAGTGGCACCACCTGAATCTGCCAGTGATCATCGACAACAGCTTGCCGTACCCGGAAGAGAATACACACGGCATACCGATTGATCATGGCCTGCCTGATGGGTGGCTTTGGCCTTTCAAGCACAACGAATCACACCGGACCGCGCTGTTTTCTCACCGACGGACGGCAGAGGCGCAGTACATGCAGCGTCCGCGCCGATTCAATGCCGAGGGGGCGCTGTGGACTGAGGCGCTGATTACAGCAGCCCATGCTCTGCAGATCCGGCATGAGCTGGTACGCACGGTGGTGGCGGTTGACCCGGCCACGACTGCGAGCGACGAAAGCGACGAGACCGGCATTGTGGCGGCCAGTTCCTACGGGTCTGGTGATAACCGCCAGTATTCGGTAGATGGTGACTACAGCGGTAAGTACAGCCCGAACGGCTGGGCTCAGAAGGCCATCGGCGCATACGAGAAGCACAATGCCGATGCCATCGTTATCGAGACGAACCAGGGCGGTGACATGGCCGAGTCCACGTTGCGTAATGCAGGGTTTAAGGGCCGCATCGTCCGCGTCCATGCCAGCAAAGGCAAGTTCGCCCGAGCTGAGCCTATCTCAGCACTCTACGAGCAGGGCCGGGTTGCACATAAAGGCGCTCTGTACCTACTTGAAAACCAACTTATGGAATATGTGCCAACAACGGCCAAGAAGTCGCCTGACCGGCTTGATGCCACAGTCTGGGCATTGACCGAGTTGGCACCAAACATCGGCTTGAAGTCGGCTGGTGTTGTCACAACCGCTTTTGGATAATCACATGCAAGACCCAAGTATCAAGCACCCGGAGTACATCAGCTTTGCTCCTTCATGGGAGTTGATGCGTGATGCGGTAGCAGGTGAGGACGATGTTAAGGAAAAAGGCGAGAAATACTTGCCGATGAAGACCGGCACAACAGCCATTGAGGATCTGGTCGCCAAGGCCCGCGTGTATGACTTATATAAGACGCGAGCTGAGTTCCCCGAGGTTACGGCGCCAACAATTCGGGGGGCGGTCGGCATTATGCTGGCCAAGCCTGCGAAGGTTGAGCTTCCGGAGTCTATGGAGCATCTGCGCGAGCGAGCCACGCTTGACGGCTTGACACTGGACGCCCTACACCGGCGCATGGGCATGGAAATCATGACCACCGGCCGGTATGGGCTGTTGCCCGGTCTTACCGAGGACGGGATTCCGTATCTGTCCGGCTACGTGGCTGAGTCCATCATCAACTGGGACTCTACTGATGGCGTACCGGACTACGTGGTTCTGGATGAGTCTGGGCCCGTCCGTGATCGTGAAACAGGTGAGTGGAAACAGGTGACACGACTGCGTGAGTGCATTGCTTTTGACGGCGTGTACCGAGCCCGAGTTTGGGAAAAGGCTAATGGCGGTTGGTCCGCCGGCGAGGAGGTTGCCGCCTCTACGCCGCGTGGGGCTGCTCTGGACTTTTTGCCGTTCGTGTTTGCCGGCTCGCTGGACTTAACGCCTGAGCCAGACGATGTGCCTCTTTATGGCTTGGCAAAGCTGGCCGTGCGTATCTACCGCCTGGATGCTGATTTCTCCTTCTCGCTGCATATGACCAGCGAGCCGACGCCAGTGGCCATAGGGTTTGACGATCCTGTAAGTGCAATTCAGCAAGGACTTGCGCCCAAAACGCTGGGTTCTTCAGTGCTGTGGATTTTGCCGCAAGGTGGCGACGCCAAGTATTTGGAATTTAGTGGTCCAGGCCTGGAGAAGCAGGCTAATGCCATTCAAGAAGCCCTTGCGCGAGCGGCTCAGTTTGGCGCCCAAGTACTCCAGTCAGGGCAGTCTGCGGAAAGCGGCGAGGCATTGAAGCTACGGGCCGCAAGCCAGACAGCCACGCTTACAAGCATTGCTCAGACCTCTGCCGCTGGCCTGGAGCGGGCACTGCGCAATATCGCCAAGTGGATTGGCGAAGACCCAGAAAAAGTAATCGTTACGCCGAACTTAGAGTTTTTTGATCGTTCGATCACAGCGCAGGACATTCAGGCGTTGGTTGCTGCCTGGCAGAGTGGGGCTATGTCACATCGGGCGCTTTTCGACAAGCTGCAGCAGGGCGGCGTGATCCACGAAGACAAAGCTTATGAAGAAGAGGAAAAGGACATTGGCGACGACGACGCTGATGGCGATCCTCTGGCGGGCGTAGGCTCGCTATTTCCCAGCGCCGAGGGCGCTACCAACTAAGGAGGCCATGACGTGGCTTTGAAATCTTTCTATACCGAAGCAAGCGAGGTTCCAGAAAACCTCAAAGACCTATACACAGAAGCGGCCGATGGCCGCTTTGTTTTGGACGTCGCGGATATCGACGCGCACCCGAAGGTTTCCGGCGTGATTCGCGCCAACAAGGAAAACGCTGCCAAGGCCAAAGAGCGCTTGACCAAGATCGAGGAGTTGGAAGGCCGCATTGGTGCGTTGCCCGAGGACTTCGACGCCGACGAATGGGAACGCCTTAAATCTGGTGCTAAGCCTGACGAGCAGATTACGGCTTTGAAAGAGCAGCATGCCCGGGCGGTTGAGGGTCTGAAAGCCAAGCACAAGACGGACCTGGACGCCATGACGGCGCAGGTGGCCGAGCGTGACGGCTATATCGACGGGCAGACTCGGCGTGATGCGCTGAATGCGGCCCTTGATGAAGCAGGTTTTGATCCTGTCCATAAGCCGATGTTGTCCAAGTTCCTTGCCGATCAGATCAAAGTACGTCGCGAAGACGATGGTCAGCGTGTCGCTTTTGCAGATACCGATCTGGGTGAAGTCTCCCCGGTGGAGTTCGTGAAAGATTTTGCTGCCAAGCAAGGCAAGGCGTATCTGGCCAAGGCGTCCGGTCCCGGCGCACCTGGAAGCCACGGCGCAGGGCAGCGCAGTCAGGCTGCCGGGAATTTTGGTGGTTCCAAAGAAGAGCGCCAGCAAGCAATCGCTGCCAAGTATCCAGAGCTTGGCCGATAGACAGCTGCCCCGATGGGTGCAGCAACGCGCGAGGCGCGACAACACAAACTTAGCCGCCTCGCGCGGCATCCATCTTTACAGCTATAGGAGCTACAGATGTCTCTCTCTCAAATGGAAGTATTCAATAAGTACTTCATGCCAGCGACGATTGAAACGCTGGCCCAAATGGTCGATAAATTCAATGCCGCCTCCAACGGTTCCATTGTCCTGACCACAGAAGGCTTTGAAGGCGATTTCGTGATGACTTCGTTCTTCAAAAACCTGTCCAATGCGCGTCGCCGCGTTGATCGCTATGGCACCAACAATGCCGTGACACCGATTGATCTGTCTCAGGATAAATTTGTCGCGGTAAAGATTGCTGGTGGCTTTGGCCCTGTACGCTATGAACCATCTCAGATGACGTGGCTTAACAAGCCTACGGCTGAGGGTGTCGAGGTTGCCTCCCGCGCCTTTGCTGAGTTGCTGCTGCAAGACCAGCTCAATACCGTCATTGCTGCGCTGGTGGCCGCCATTGGCAATCAGGGTGCGGCCGCTACCGTGGATGTGTCTGCATCCAAGAAAGTTGATTATTTGACGGTGAACGAGTCGCACGCTTTGTTTGGGGATCACTCCAGCCAGATCGTTGCTCAGGTGATGGATGGCATTCAGTACCACAACTTCATCGCCTTGAATCTGGCCAATGCTCAAACGTTGTTCCAGGCAGGTAACGTTCGTGTGGTCGATATCTTGGGGCGTCCTTCGATTGTGACTGATGCGCCAGCTCTGTTTACTGCAGCCGCAGCGGAAGACCCAGCGAAGCGTCGTGTTTTGTCCTTGACTACCGGCGCAGCCTTGGTGCGCGATCCTCGCAACCTGGTCTCCAACGTGGAAACGAGCAACGGCAAGGAACGAATTGAAACCACGCTGCAGATTGACTACGACTTCACCGTGGGCCTGAAAGGCTATGCCTGGGATATGGCCAATGGCGGCAAATCTCCTACTGATTCCGAGATCGCTACCGGGTCGAATTGGGATCTGGTTGTGTCCAGCATCAAGCACAGCGCAGGTGTGATGGCCGAAGGGCAGGGTTAATCGGTAGGAGCGGCTTCGGCCGCTCTACTTCATTGGAGATTTGGATGAAAGTCATCTATCAAAAACACCCGGTCACTCCAGAGCAGAAGGCGGATTTGCGGTCTCAAGGCTACAAGATCATTGATGCGGCTTTTGCTCCGGCTGGTTACGAGCACCCTTCTACACAGCGTGAGCAGACTGAGGAGCAAGCTAAAGCTGAGCTCGAAGCGAACTCAACAGAGCGCGTTGAGGCTGAAAAGCTGGCGTCTGATGCAGCTAATGCCAATACAACGCTTGGGGATGGGCTGGACGCGCTAAACGCAGAACAACTGCATGCTTTGGCTAAGGAACGCGGGGTTTCCGTCCATCACAAGGCAGGTGCTGACAAAGTACGCGAGGCGTTGCGTCAAACGGCGTAAGGAGCCGGCATGAAAAATTACGGCACTCTGGATGGGGCACTGGAGTATCACTCGATGTCGGCCGGTGGTGCCGCGTGGGATGCAGCTGAAGTGACGGATGAGCAGCGTACGGCGGCACTTGTGCGTGCCAGCCGCTCTCTGGATGGCCAGTATGGTGATCGCTATCCGGGCCGCCCAGCCTTGGGGCGCTCTCAGCCGCTGGCGTGGCCGCGCAGCGGGGCTGTTGACCATTGCGCAAATGAGCCGCTGCCGGATGATGCTGTGCCGATCGAGATTGAGCGCGCCGCCTATGCGCTGGCGCTGGTAGAACTGCTTACGCCGGGCGCGTCCAGCCCGAGTTTTACACCAGGTGCCGTGAACAAACGCGAGCGCGTAGATGTGATCGAACGGGAGCGGTTTGGGCCATCTGATGGCGTGGCGCTGACGCTGGACATGCAGCGGTCGCAACTTGCCGAGGTAGAGGATTTGCTGCGCTGCCTGCTGGTCAATCGTGGCGCGACGCAGTGCATTTTGAGGGTTTGATATGGCCGATTTCTATTCAGATATGGCAAAGATGGCCGCTCAGCTGCTGGCTCCAACCAGCCAAGGGGGGTTGGGTCAGGGCGAGATAAAGTTCATTCGAAAAACACCAGGTGCGCCAGGGCCCAATCCTTGGGACCCAGTTAAGCCGGTCACTCAAACGGAAACGCTACATGGCGCTGTGCGCGGTGTGAGCAAGCAGCTTATCGGCACTGAAATGGACGGGACGGTGATTCTTGCATCTGACCGGCAGGCTATATGCACAGTTCCGGTGATGCAGTACACGGCGGGCGACGTGCTGTCTGTGGACGGTGTACCGGTTCACATTATTGCGGTTGAAAAGATTCCGGCTGCTGGGGTTACGAGCGCGGTGAAGTTTATTATTCGGGGCTGATATGGCGACACGCAGACCCAACCGGTCGCAGGCCCGCTTATTTGCCCAGCTCATTGCAGAGCTTGAGCCGGAGATCCACCGGGCTTTCATGGCCAGCGTCACTGACCTACAAGCCAACGTCGATTGGCGGGCTTTGCTTGAAGCGCTGGCCAGAACGGACGTCGAGGGTGCGATTGCTGCGCTCAATATCAATGAAGCGGCCTGGGCTGAGTATTCGTCCAAGATGACGCAGGCCTATGCACTGGCTGGCGCTTCTACGGCAGCACAGATCCAGGCGCAAGGTTTGGGCAGCATCGGCACGAGGTTTCGCATGACGAATCCCGGCGCGCAAGAGTGGATTCGGCAGAACGTCGCCAATCGCGTTGTGGGCTTCGCCGAGGAACAGACTCAAGTGGCTCGTATGGTCATTGAGGCTGGGTTCGGCAGAGGCCAAGGGCCACGCAATATAGCAGTCGATCTGGCGGGTAGAGTGCAGGGCGGGCTACGCGCTGGCGGTGTGATGGGGCTGGACGCTCCCCGTGCAGCACGTTTGCAGGCAGTCACACAGGGTATGCGCACCGCAGATGGTGTGCGAGATCTGGTGATTGTCCGGCAGGATGGCAAGCTGGCGCTCCGGTACAAGGTGAACGCCGCGACCGAGCAGCGGATTATCCGGGCTTACAAAGCAGGAACGGCGGCGCCAGAGGCTGATCGTTTGATCAGTGAGCGGCAGTTCAGTAATGCGCTGCTGAAGGCAAGGGCGGATACGGTGGCAGCCACTGAGACAGCTAATGCCGTTATGTCGGCTCGGGACGAGCAATGGCAGCAGTTAGCGGAGTCAAAGGGATTGGACAAGAGCGCGATTATCAAGACTTGGCATCATCGGCGCGGCGCAACCAAAGAGAGTCGTCCAGATCACGTGGCTATGTCTGGTCAGTCGGTCCGAGGATTGGATACGCCATTTGTATTTCCTGATGGCACGAGTATGCAGCACGCACACGATCCGGCCGGCGGAGCAAAACACGTTATTTCATGCGGCTGTGACACCACATACCGCCTGGATCATTCTGTGGGGCTGGAATGAGCAATTCATTTGCTGCAACAGTGTCAGCCTGGGCTGCACAAAGCGAGAAGAGGCTTGCAGCAACTCACAGACGCTCGATTGAGCTGCTTGCTGATGAAATGCGGGAAACCAAACCAAATGGTGGTCGCCTACCTTTTCAGACAGGGAACTTGGTGCGGTCGCTTATGGCTTCTACGCAAGGTATGCCACAAGGGGCAGAGGGCGCTGCGGTATTTCTTAAAGATCAAGACGTGGGGGCGGTTACCGCCACTCTTGAGCTGGGTCAGCCTGTTTGGATTGGCTACCAAGCTATCTACGCTCGGCGGCAGAACTACGGGTTTGTCGGCGCAGATTCATTAGGTCGCGTTTACAACCAGGCTGGTTCATATTTCGTTGAAGGTGCCATCGCAAATTGGCAGCAGATCGTAGCCAAAGCGGTGGCGGAGCTGCAATCAGGAGTCGAGGCGAAGAGCAAATGAGCGCAAAAACCGAAACGGCAATTTGGCTGGCTATAAAGGGCCAGATAGAGTCGCTGCCCCTGTCTTATACCAAGGCTTGGCCGGGCCAGACCTTTGAGGTACCGCATGCGGCTGGACTGCCTCAGCCTTACTTGCGGGTAGGACGTGTCACTGTGGCGCCAGTCCGTCAAATGATCGCTCCAAGAAAGCCTCATCGGCGCACAGGGGCTCTGATCATCACTCTGGTTTATCCGCTTGGCCAGGACGTTTCAGCCTACGACCAGATCGCGGGAGCTGTAGCGGATCATTTTCGTGACGGCACGCAAATGACCTACGGCGGCGTGTGCGTGTCAGTGACTGACTATCCCCACGTTCAAGAAGGCTATGAAGATAACGGGTATTGGACTGTTCCGGTCCGCATCCCATGGCAGTGTTTTGCATAGGAGATAGCGATGTGCACAGATTGTGAGGCCCGGCGAAAGCTGGCGCGTGATGCTTGGGTGAACGGGAAAATCGGTGAGGCTGCCGGCCATATGGCTAAGGGCGCAGCCGAGATGGTGGGCCTGAAACCGAAGACTGGCCGCCAGGAGTTCACCGGAAAACCGGAGCGGACGAAAACATCCGTTAATAAAGAATAGCCGCCATCCAGGCGGTAAAGAGGCTTAAGGAGGTGGATCGTCAAGAGTACGGGAACTTTAGTCTTGATAAACTGTCTTTATATACAGCTGGGCATTGCTTTATCATTAGCGATCAGCTAAATTGCGCCAGCTTGGCGTTTAGTGTTGCAACATTATGGGGAGGCTGCGATGAGTGTTACTGCTATGCAAGCAGCGAAGCGTGCTTGTGAAGCTTCTGGATGGAGGCTTACAAATCTTCAGTTGCAGAAAATTTTGTACATTGCGTACATGGTTTACGCTGGCCGTGAGGGTCGCCCCAAGTTGATTGATGACGAGTCGTTTGAGGCGTGGGACTATGGCCCAGTGCTTCCAGATGTTTATCGCAACGTTAGGTCTTTTGGTGCTCGTCCCATCAAGAATGTTTTCCATGGCGTTGATGACATGCCGGAAGGTGAGGAGGCTAGCATCATTGATGAAGCGGTTTCTAAGCTTTCTGGTGTGGCGCCATTTAAACTGGTAGAAATTGTTCATGATCGTCACAGTGCTTGGGCAAGGCATTACGACTCACGCTTTGGCGGGGGAGCGATTCCTCACGAGCATATCGTAGAGGAATATATGTCTCGTCAAAAGGGTGTCAAAAAGTGAGTGGCGTTGAGGAACAGAGGTCAAGCATACCTAATGGGGTGCTTGATGACTTGGCAACATCCGCTCAGGATGTCTCTTGCTCACAGCAGGCGGGCGAGGCGTCGGCCATGTCGGCAGCCAATTTAGAAAAGCGTCTTCAAGATGAAATTGATAAGCGTCTTGAGGAACGGTTTATTTTTGCGCTTATTCTCGTCATATTGTTTGATGTGCATTATCTTTTGGAGTCTGACAACTTCACCGGCCCTCTTATAGTTGGCCTTTTGCAGCTGGTTGGGCTGATTTTGTATGCAAGGCGATGCGGCATAGAGGAAATTGACCGTCTAGTCGATAAAGCCGTTCATACATTTAAAAGATCAGGCGACTAGCTCCATATAGTTGCTTTCTGATTTTTTGAAACCGTCCAAGGGCGGTTTTTTTACGCCTGTACAGGGCGCAATACCCGACCCGGCCAAGCGCCGGGTTTTCTTTTTTTGGCCTCGCTAAATCAGCGGGGCTTTTTTATTGGAGAAACCCATGAGCGGTGGACTTTACCCGGTATCCGGGTCAAAGCTGTATATCGGCGGACGTGTAACCGCCAAGGGAACTGTTACTGCGGCTGACTTTGCAGACGCAACCTGGACGGAGGTCGGCGGCTGGGCCAATGCGGGCGCAATCGGCGATACGCAAGAGGTTGGTGAACAGGCGTTGATCAATGAGAAGCGTGTGCGCAAGTTCAAGACCACTTTGAATGGCGGCACGATGGAAAACTCTTTTGTGCCGATGGCCCTGGATCCCGGCCAGATCAAGTTCAAAGCGGCTATTGCAGACTGCGTTCCGTACCAATTCAAAATTGAATGGGGCGCGGATTGCATGCCTTCCTCTGATGTAACGATCAGCGTTGCAGCTCCGGCTGTGGTTACTTGGCCAAGCCATGGTTTAGAGACCGGTCAGCCTGTTGTGTTCAGCAATGAAGGCGGTGCGCTGCCCACTGGCTTGGAGGCAGGGAAGGTCTATTACGTCATTGCCGATGGCCTGACGGCTAACGCTTTTTCTGTTGCCGCTACTCCTGACGGCACAACTGGCATTGAAACGACGGCTGCTGGAACTGGCACGCACTCAGCATCGGCACCGCCTGCCGGCATGACCGATATGTTCTACGGTCTTGCCTTGCCAGGCGCTCGTCAAGGCGGCGATGCAACCGCTGCGCATTTGCGTGCGTGGTCAATTGCCGTCGATAGCAACATTGTTGAAATCTAAGAACCCGCCCTAGCGGTTAGGGGCGGGCGGAACTGGTCTCGCTGCCTGCCCCGTTTTGAGACCTGGGACTAAAAGGATTGGAAATGGATATTAAAGATTTGGTTTTGTCTGACGAAGCCTTGAACGTAATCGACAAAGGCACTTGGGTGGGTGATCTGGATGGTGCCCCCGGCGTTGAATTGCTGGTGTGCGGCATTGGTTCCAAAGATGCTCAGAAGGCCCTGATCCAAAAGCAAGCAGCGTTGCGCCTGAAGAACCGTGGTAAGCCCTTGAATGAAGAGCAACTGGCCAAGGCCATGCGCGAAACTTTGGCTGAGGTGGTGCTTAAGGGCTGGCGTGGCCTGAAGGATGGCGGCAAAGACCTGGCATATAGCCCAGAGTTGGCCGTGAGCTTCATCACTTCCCGTAACGGCGAACGATTCGCGGGCCTGGTTCTGCAGGCAGCTCAGCGCGTAGACGCAGACGCAAGCCTGTTTGTGGAGGAAGCCACAAAAAACTGATTGCCCGCCTGCGCTGGAGCCTTGATAACCCGAACGCGAAGAAAACCATTGAGGACTATGAGCGATTCGGACAAGGCATCCCGGAAAGCCTGATACCGCCTGATCTCCATGACGTCGAATGGGGTTACTGGCAGGCTTTCTGGGAGCTTTCTACAGATAGGCAGGTGGGTATGGCATCAGGCCCGATACCTTGGACCGCGATTCAGGCGTATACGCAAGCCGAGCGTATCACTGCTGTATCGGCATTCGCGGGAATCATCCGCGCTATGGATGACGCTTACCTTTCGCATCAGGGCGGGGAAAGCAAAACTTTCACGCGGGACATGCTGAAGCGGTAAATGGCCCAGCGTTTAAGTTTTTTTAGGATGAAAAATAATGGAAGTCGCCGCATTAGGTCTTCGTGTTGATGGCGCTGAAGGAGTTGAAAGCACCGCAAGCGCTTTGAATAAATTGGTTCGTGCGGCCGAGTCCATGGAGAAGGCGGCTGACGGCCTGGCAAATGGCAGCAAAAAAGCCGCCAAAGACATTAGCGACGTTGATAAGAACGCAGCCAAGGCCAGCAAAAGTTTGGCAGGAATGTACGCAGACGCCATGCGTACCGCAAAGGGTTTGGTTGGTTTGTTTGCGCTTCGCCAGCTTCAGCAATTCGCCGATGGCTGGTCTGATTTGCAGAGCCAGGTGGGTGCGGCAACAGGCGATATGGAGGGCGCTGCGTCCTCTATGCAGCGGCTGACGGATATGGCGAACGCGTCATATTCACCGCTTCAGCAGACCGTTGGCGTCTACGCGAGAAACGTATCGACATTCCGTGATCTGGGCCGTAGCGCGTCCGAAGCCGCCGATTTCACTGAGGCAGTGAACCACGCTCTGGTGACAACGGCCACGCGCGGGCAGGATGCAGACGTGGTGATTGGTTCGCTTTCGAGATCCCTGGCAACAGGCAAGCTCGATGCCCAGGCATTCGACACGATCGTCTCGCGCAGCCCACGAATCCTGAAGGCAATGGCCGATCAGATGGGAGTTACCACCAGCGAACTGCGTAAGCTTGCAGTGGAAGGGAAGGTTACGAGCGATGTCATTGCGACTGGCATGGTTTCATCGCTTAGCCGTCTGAGCGAAGAGGCCGCGTTGATGCCCGCCACTCTGACTGATGCGTTCGTGCGGGTACAGAACAACCTAACTGAGTTTGTTGGCAAAATCGATAAAGCGTCAGGCGCCTCAGGTGCGCTAGCAGAGGCTATGCTTGGCTTTGCTGATGGAATACGCAAAGCTGGTGATTACGTGTTGGCATTTGGGGCTTGGGCGGGTCCTGCTTTTGAGGTCTTGGGAACGGCCTTGGTAGCAGTGGGGAAGTATGCCGACGTTGCGGTTGTGGCTCTGTCTGGGTTCTATGCGCCTGCGCTTATCGGTGGAATCGTAGCCCTCGCTCAATCGTTGAAGGTGGGGTTAGTTAGTGGCATTAACGCGGTCACAGCGGCTATTGCAACCAACCCTATCGGCGCGGTTGTGGCCGTGCTGGCCGCCGCTGGGTACGCCATGTATTCAGCGTTCTCTGAGGCGAAGAGCGGGGCTGATGCTCTAGCTCGTACTGTAGAAGATCTGAAATCACCGCTCAGCTCGGTTGTAGAAAGCTTTAATAAACTCAGCAAGGATCAACAGGCAAGCAAACTCGTTCAGTATACAAAAGCGTTTGAAGAGGGCACAAGAAAGGCGGACTCAGCATTTTCTGACCTTGTTGCGAGCGTTGGCGGCATCAATCTTCTTCGATTTGGCGTCCCCGTTGCAGAGTTGGATTTGGTCATTGATCGCTTGCATGCAGCGCGTGCAAGCGGTGAGTCGCTATCTCCAATTTTGAGTGACTTTGCTACTCGGTTTGGCATCCCGCGTAGCGCCCTTGACGAGTGGGTAACTTTTGCCGGAAATTTTGATGAGCTAGAACAAAATGCGCAGGGTGCGAAGAATGTCCTAGACGCCACCAATCGGTCACTGAATATTCTTTCATCCACCTCGAACAGTTTTGCTGCTGGTATCGAAAAATGGGATGAATATCTCAAAAAGTTGACTGATGCCCGCGATGCGATCGGCATGAGTGCCAGACAGTTGGGCGTGTTCGAAGCTGCACAGGCTGGCGCTAATTCCGTTCAGCAAGAAATGGCCGGGATAGTTGCTGCTCAGACAGATGCTTTCAAGAAGCTGCAAGCCGCGATTGAGGGTAAGGATAAGAAAGCCGCCGAGGCTGCGAAAAACAATATCCGGGCGTTGGATGTTGAGCGACAGAAAGTGGAGTTGCTGGCGATCAAAACCCAGGCCCTTATTGCCGCGACCAATGCGTTCGCGCGCGGGGAGGTGTCGGGCGATGTGGCAAGCGGAATTTTGCAGAACATGCTTGCTGGGTTTGCCCAGGCTGAAGCCGCTATTCAGGTGAGCAAAGAGGCTGAGGCGCAGATTTCCAATATTTACGCCAATGCCGTACCGCGCACGACAGGAGGTGGCGGAGCATCCAAAGAGGATGAGCTCAAGAATGTAATCAAACAGCTCACGCTTCAAAAGGGCGCTTTAGGCATGACCGCTGAGCAAGCTGCCCGGTACGAAATTGAGATGGCCAAGGGCTCGGAGACAGACCGTAAACGAGCCTTGACGCTGTACGATCAGATCCAAGCCTGGAACGAAACAGAGAAGGCTATGCAAGCGGCGATTGATTCGAGCCGCCAGTACTTAGCCTTCCAGCAGGAAATGGATGTGTTCCAGCAAAAGCTGAATCTGGATTCGGCAGGCGTTGGGATGGGCGATCGTCAGCGTGAATTGGCCCAGGCTGACCTCGCGATCCGTCAGGAGTATGCGCAGAAGCGTCTTGATCTGGAGATGGCCCAGCAGGTAAAGGAAACGGCGCTCACTCAAGAGCAATACCAGTACCGTCTTGATTTATTCCAGCAGTTCGAGGAGCAGAAGCTCGCCGGCCTGCAGCAGTCAGCCGAAGCGCGAGCCATAGCCGAGGCTGACTGGACGAATGGCATGTCTCGGGCTTGGGACAACTTCGCCACCAAAGCTCAGGATATCGCTAGCCAGACAGACGCGTTGTTCACTGGCATGCTGGATTCGATGACCCGTGGTTTTGGCAATGCGTTTGAGTCCATGATCTTCGATTCGGAGAACCTGGGTGACGCGATGCAGAAGCTGGGGCAGAACATGTTGCGTTCAGTGGTTAACGCTCTAGGTCAGATGGCTGCTCAATGGCTGGCTTACCAAGCTGTCCAGCTGTTTGTAGGCAAGACCACTCAGGCGTCCAGCGCCATGGCTATATCAGCTAATGCGTATGCAACTGCATTGCAGGCCGGTCTTGCTGCCTTTGCTAGTACAGCTGCAATCCCGGTTGTTGGCCCTGCCGCAGCACCTGCTGCGATGGGGGCAGCCTTGGCGGTTGCTACGCCATTGGCAACGGCTATTAGCATGACCGCAATGGCAGGTATGGCCCACGACGGTATTGATTCCGTCCCGCAGACAGGGACATGGCTGCTGGAGAAAGGTGAGCGGGTCACTACAGCCAAAACGAGTGCCCGACTGGACTCGGTGCTGGAGCGGATTGATGCGCGTCAGCGTGCTGGCCGTGCGTTTGACGGGCAGCCTGGCTCGTCCTCCAGGTCAGAGCCGCGTGTAGTGGTTCAACTGATGGGCGGGGAGTTTCAGGGGGCGCAGGTGACAGAAGAGCGTGGTTCGACCGATGAAGAGATGATTGTTCGCGTGATGTCACGGGAGTTTCTGCAAGGCGGTCAGTCCTTTGACGCGCTGCAGTCTGTTAGCAATGTACGAAGGGTAGGGGCATGATTCACACAGATATTAACTACCCCGAGGGCCTGCCTTGGCCCATCCGTGATGGCTACGGGATAAAACACACTCAGCCCTTTCAGCGAACGCAGATGGAGGATGGCCGAGCCCGCCAACGAAGGCGATTCAGCTCGGTCCCTACAACCGTCAATGTGAACTGGATCTTCAATGGCGATAACGAGGCTGCGCTGTTTGAGGCTTGGTTTCGGGACGCTATTAAAGACGGGGCTGAGTGGTTTAACTCGCCGCTTAAAACCCCGGTTGGTGAACAGCATTACGTTTGTCGTTTCGTCTCTATGTATACAGGCCCTGATCCAGTGGGTATGTGTGCTTGGCGAGTCGGCGCGACTCTGGAAATTTGGGAGCGACCCCTCATGCCGCCAGGCTGGGGCGAGTTCCCCGAGTTTGTTCTGGGGGCGAGCATTATCGATATTGCACTTAACCGGGAGTGGCCAGAAGCATGAGTGTTCTAGAGATTGTGTATGCAAGCGCTCCGACCGATTCGATGCTGCTATATACGCTTGAGGTTTCCGCGCCTGGTGTGACCCCGGTGCGGATCGTTCAGGGGTATGAAGATCGGATGCTGGGGGTTGATGGCCAACTGGTGCTGTTCGAGGCAGCAGCCGTTGAGTTATCGCTGCCGTCGCGTAACGCCTCTGGTCAGCAGACGTTGCGGTTTGGTATTGCCGGGGCCAACGAAAGAATACGGCCTATTGTCGATACCATGCTCGAATCCGGGCAAATGGTGACACTGACTAGCCGTACGTACTTGGCTAGCGACATTACGGCACCGGCTGAGCGGCCGTATGTCATGACCGTGCTGAGCGGACAGTTTGAGAACGGCACATTTGTGGCGGAGGCCAGTTACTACGACTTGCTCAATACCGCCTGGCCGCGAGAGCGCTACACGGCAGAGTCAGCACCCGGGATTCAATGGCTATGACGATCGATGACTTTCTACGTACGCGGTACAAGCCGTTTGGCCGCACCGTTCCGGAGCTGGACTGCTGGGGGCTGGTCAGGTTGGCCAGAGCTTCGCTGTTCGGCAGGGCCATGCTGCCCAGTTATTCGGAGACGGACCCGGAGGATAAAGCAGGCCTGACCGTGGCAGCCAGTGAAGTTCGGGAGCAGGGCGGTTTTAAAGAAGTGCAGCCCAGGCCTGGTGCTATTGTTACCGGCTGGCGCGCACGGCTCTGTGTGCATGTCGGGCTTATCGTAGAGGCGGACGGCAGACTCTGGGTGCTGGAGACGGATGTCGGCACGGGCCCAACGCTCACCAAGATTAACGCTTTTGAGGCCCGCTACACGCGGGTTGTTTTTTATGACGATCAGAGTCTTTCTTAGCGGGGCCTGCGAACAACCTTGCGAGACGTATGAATGGACCGGCACTTTAGCCGGTTTTTTGTCGTCTAAAGGACGGATATATACGCTGGCAGAGCTTCCTAGATCGCACGTGACGGTTAATGGGAAACCATTACCGATACTTGAGTGGGCTGATTTTCATCTTGCCGCTGACGACGATGTGGTGATGACTGCGATTCAGTACGGTGGCGTTTTCTCAGGCTTAGGAAAGCTTCTAGGGAGCGTCTTTAACTTTGCTTTCGGCTGGTTGATGCCTAAAAGCGGTAGCCAGAACTATGGCTCCCCGGAGCAGGGCCAGCGTCTTGAAACGACTTCAGCTAAGGCCAACCAGGCAAAGCTGGGTGATGTGGTACCAGGGCTGGCTGGCCGGTTCCGTCGATTCCCTGATTACCTCACGCCACCGCGCCGACGTTTCGTGAACTGGCGCGAGCAGTGGCTGGAGTTCCATGCGTGTATTGGTCCTGGTCAGTACCAGATACACGATGCGGACGTGAAAGTAGGGGACACGCCGTTCTCTGCCTTGGGTGCCGACGGCTCCTATGCTATCTACGGCCCCGGGGCAGATCTGTCGGGAACGTCTACGCATGAGCACTGGCACACAGTGCCGGCGGTCGGCGGTACATCTTCGGGCACGGCAGGCCTGGAAATGTCCACTGAGCTTGCAAACCGGGAGAATACGCAGCCTGCAAGCTATTCGTTTGATGGCAGCTATATCTGGCGTTCTTCCGAGAGCGAATTTCCTCCCGGCTGGGGCGCAGGAACGATCGTTAACATCCATTTCCCGCAGCAATTTGAGGTGACGCGACCTGACACGACCTTTCCGAATCCTCAGCGCAATCGATTCACGGGAGCATTCAAGCACTTGTTGCCTTTGATCGGAACCAACGGCTTCTTGATGGACTTTAACAATCAACGCTACGACGTCTTAGTTGGCGCGTATGACTTGGACGAAAACGGCGACGGTTGGATGGAGTTTGTCTTTCCGCGAGAGAACCCGGAAGACCCCGTCAGTTGGGTCAATTTTGTTCCGTTAGGTCAGCAAACGCTTGTATTCCAGCGGTCTCCAGTTCCACGCTATTCAGTCCAACAATACTCTTCAGACAACATCGTTGTTTGGCGTTTATTGCCCAACGGAAACAACGATCCTGATTGGCGCGGCTTCCCGCAACTGACCAGCTCAGAAGCGACAGTGACGTTCAATGGCGGCACGGTCTATGGCGAGTGGAGTAGCGAGTTTGTGGCCACGCCTGGCAAAGAGACAACAACCGCTATAGAGATTGACTTCTTCTTTCCGAATGGGCTGGGATACATACGAGACAATGGTGATGTGACCACTCAAGGGCTGGGCATCGAAATTCAGTGCCGCAATGCAGATGGGGGTCCACGCACGACGATCAGCAAATGGTACGAAAACTGGACGCTGGATCAGATCGGTATTACCGAGTCGATCAGTGTCCCGCAAATGCGGCCGGCTGTGCGGGTTCGCCGTGTAGGGGCGAGCGCCACGTCAACGCAGGTCAAAGACACTATCCAATGGTATGGCCTAAAAAGCCGTCTGCGGACGCGAACAAGCTACCCGCGCTGGACCACCATGGCCGCCTGGCTGCGGGTCGGTGGGCGCCTGGGTGCGCAGTCGGAAAACCAGATCAATGTGGTGGCTACGCGGATGCTGCCAGTTCTGCAAAGCGATGGCACTTGGTCAGCGCCACAGCCGACGCGGGACATCTCTGCGTTTGCGCGCTATATCACCGGCTCGATCGGGTACTCAGACTTGAATCTGGATGCCGACGAGCTGCAGCGATTGGATGCAATTTGGAAGGCCCGAGGTGAAACGCTCGATCATGTGTATGACCTGACGACGGCTCAAGATGCCCTGAAACTTGCTTTTCGGGCCGGGTTCTCTGAGTTGACTGTATCGCATGGCTTAATCAGACCGGTCCGCGATGATGTGCGTACGCAGTTCGAGCAAAGCTACTCACCGCTGAGCATGACCAAGCCATTGCGTGAAAGCGTGAGTCCACGCAAACCCATGGATCCAGATGGTGTGGAAGTGGAGTACATCGATGCAGAGACCTGGACATCAATGACGGTGAGGTGCCTGCTACCAGGTGATCAGGGGTTCAAGTTGGAAAAGTTAAAGCTCGATGGCGTGACGGACAGGATCCGGGCATGGCGAATCGGTATGCGCCGGCGTCGAGAGCAGGCCTATCGAAACCGTGAGTACAGCTTCGGCACAGAAATGGACGCTTTTAACAGTGAGTACCTGTCTTATGTGCCGCTGTTTGACGATGAGCCAGGCAAGGCGCAGATGGGCTTGCTGGTCGATATTAGCCCTGCCTCTGGTGGTGCGCTGCTGCGCATCAGTGAGCCTTTGCGATGGGTTGCTGGTGCACCGCATTCCGTGGGGTATCGAACACCAGAGGGCAAGTTTGTTGGTCCGTTTGTTGCGTCTCCAGGGCCTGACGACTTTTCGATCATCGCGAATATTCCGCAGCCTTGGCCAGAGGTCAGTCTGAAGCAGGAGCTGCCGCACATTTACTTTGGTCTGACGGCGGACTGGATAAAGCCCGCTCTGATCACGAACATCCAGGCGCGTGGTACTGACGCTACTGATGTGACCGCAGCTAATTACGACGTGCGTGTATACGCCGATGACAACAACAATCCGCCGGATTAACTCCGGCACCAGCATCAATCAACCCGCTTCGGCGGGTTTTTTTATGGGCGTTTGAAATGACGACATACAAAACCGGCAACCCGATCGGGAGCGCAAACCCCAAGGATCTATACGACAACTCCCAGAATTTAGATGAAGCGGTAAATAGTCAGGAGAGCACGTGGGAAGACAGGTTCGGAGTTGTCAGACCAACATTAAAATCCGCCGTGGATCCCACGGGGCTGGTGCAGGAGGCTGTGGGGGCCGCAGAGCGGGCTGAAGAGGCGGCAGATATTGCCGAGCATATCGCTTCCATGGGGACCTACCTCACAAAAATGGAAGCAGATGCGGCCCTCCCTAATCCTAAAGGCACGGTAATCCGAGTAACTAACGACCCCAATCCAGCCAATAATGGTTACTGGGTATCCGATGGTTCGCAATGGATTTGGTCAGGATTCCAGCCTTCTGACTATAGATTTTGGACTGTGGCTAATAACGCAGCTCTTTCGACATTGTTGAAAATGGGGATTTATGGGAGTGCGGCGGAGAATGATCACCCAGACTTACCCAGTAGCTTCCCGGTCGGTGTGGGCAAAGTAATTCGGGTAGAACGACAATTGGATGCTGGGGTGAGCTCGTATGTCACTCAGTACCTGTACCAGACAGATCGGCCTCAGTTTCAGTGGACCAGGCGGGTATTGTCTAGTGGAGCGACCACTAGCTGGGTGATGCCTTTTGATCAATCCATTACGGGTGTCGTTAACGCAAATGCCAAACAGCTTCTGCGCCCAGGAACTTATGTTTTAACAGGGACGCCTTCTGAGCTTCCCAGCGACTGGCCCTCTGGTGCCACACCACTGGCTAAAGTTGAGCAGCATGGTGGCTTTCGGGTCACTACGCTGTTCACGACTTCGAATGAGGCGTTGCGCTGGCAGTCGATTGGCGGAGGCAACTGGTCCATCATCAAGGGGTTTGGTTTAACCGCCCCTTCTAATTTCACCCGTAACTACGCATATCGTGGATTGACCGCGCAGGGCAACGCTGACGACCTGCATGACGAAGGGCATTACATGCTCACGCAACCGGCAACGGGGCTGCCCGCAGACGCACCGAGTGAAACGGCGCTTGTTGACGTTGAGGTGTACGGCTCATTTGCTGTGCAGACCGTGCGTTATCGGAATCATATGAAAAGTGTGTGGCAGCGGTCGGGCACCATTACAAGTGCAGGCGTTGCTACTTGGCAGACTTATCAGAAGGTTGGCGGTGGTGACAACCCGCTAGCTGGATCCGTCATTGTAGTGATTGGCGACAGCATCGTTGAAAGCGGGAACTGGCCAGAGCAGTTGGCCTCAGCGACTGGCGCCATTGTGCACAAGTTTGGCTTTGGTGGCTGCCGAATGTCGGCCTATCCGACCAGTGTTGGTCGCTATGACGGCATGTGCGGGTACGCAATTGCTACCTGCATTGGCAGCGGCGACTATACGTATTTGCTGGATTGTGCTGAGGCAGTGGCACAACCACCAACCAACGATGACAACCGGCCTCAAGCGGCGGCGTTGGCTGCTTTGGACTGGTCCACTGTTGATGTTTTAGTGATCGCATTTGGCACGAATGACTGGACTCGCCCAGATCTGGACTTAGGGACCGGTTATGGGGCAGACCCTACTGGCATGACATTACGTGGCTCAGTGGCGCACATCATTCAATCGATCCAGGTGGCCTACCCGAATATTCGCATTGTGTTTCAACTTCCGTCCTATAGGACCTTTGGGGGAGGGCCGAATGCTGATGAAGATGCCTGGATTGCCCGTGCAAACAATATTGCTTTGACGGATGTAAACGACGCCATTGCAGATGTGGCTCAACGGGCCGGCTGCCCGAGTATGGATATGCTCAGAGACGGCACAGTCAATGCATACACAGCAGAACATTATCTTCGGGATGGGATTCACCCACGGCCTGGACTTGGATTTTCGCTATGGGCAAAGAGAATTGCCGGCTGGCTGCGCTCCATAGCATGACGCAGGGCGTGGCTTATCCCCGCTAGTGCGGGGATGTCCGGCTTATCAGGAGTCGGCTTTGGCCAGACGGCTCAAGACAGACTGATACAGCGCGACAGCGTAGCTGGCGTCATTCTGCGCACGGTTGAGGATACCGTTGGTGTCTTTCAGGCGCTGCAGTGCGCCGCTTTGCACAGCCGCTTTTGTGAGCTCAAGTGCAATTTCTTCATTCTTGCTGAGTTGTTGGGTTTGGTTGTTGTTACGACTTGCCATCTGGCCTCTCCAAGTATTGAAGCCGAGAGGATAAGCCAGCGTAGTAGGGTAAACCTGTAGTCAAATGAAATGGTTTGTAAGTGCTTCTCATTATGGGGAAGCGTCTATTCGACTTCCGGTGAATGAGCTCGCTAGGATTGATTGAGTGCCGCCTTCGAGCGGTTTTTTTTACGTCTGCTGCTTTTGCAGCGCATCACGGGAGACAGCCATGCCGACCGTAAACAAGGGGAAGAAACCAATGCTGCACAACGATGGAGCACATCTGCCGATTACGACCGGCTCAGCATTACTGATTTACAAATGGACGCTGCAAGAGTTCGTTTTACTGCTCTGGGCGGCCTATGTGCTGATTCTTATTGTGATCAAGCTACCAGACTTCTTGCGGTCGGCAGCCCGTTTGGTTGGTGGTCTGCAGCGTGCATGGGGGAATTTCAAGGAGTGGAAACGTGGATCTAAAAACTAAGATCGGCACAGGAGTAATTGCGGCGACCATTGGCCTGGTCGCAGCCTGGGAGGGGCGTTCGCTGGTTGCCTATGTGGACCCGGTGGGCATTCCGACTATTTGCGACGGCTATACCCTGGGGGTCAAGCTGGGTGATGTGGCCAGTCCGGAGCGTTGTGATGCTCTGACCGAGCAGGAAGTTCGCAAGGCTCTGGCAGTCGTGGATCGCTCTGCGCCACAGCCTTTGCCGGATGGCGTGCGCGTTGCGCTGGCCAGCTTCGTCTATAACGTGGGCCCAGGTGCATATGGGAGTTCTACACTGTTGCGCAAGCTACGGTCTGGCGATCTGGCCGGGGCCTGCAATCAGTTGCCGCTATGGGTGTATGCCGGGGGCAAGAAGCTGCGCGGTCTTGAACGGCGGCGCGAAGCAGAGAGGCAAATATGTCTATCAGATCTGCAGTAACGGGGGCTGCTACTCTGGCAGCCCTTTTTATTGGGCTTCAGATGTATGGCGCTTCCCAGCACAAGAAGGGTTACGACAAAGCCCAGGCCGAATACATGATCGCTGTCGCCCATGCGGAGGGCAGGGCGCGGCAGATCGAACATGAATTAACCGAAGAAATGGAGGCCCGAGATCGTGAAACGCTGGAACAGTTGGAGCAAGTCGCTATTGCTGAGCGCCGCGCTGCTGATGAGCGGGTGCGCAAGTCAGCCGAAGAATACGCAGCCCGCTATCGTCGGGATACCGCGCTTGCCAGCGCTGCCGCAGAGCGCCAAGCAGCCGACACCGCCATCCGACTGTTTGCCGAGCTGCTTGGAGGGCTTGATGAGGCTGCGAAAGTCTACGCAGCAGAGGCTGATCGACGCCGAATAGCGGGCTTGGCGTGTGAAGCTGCGTACACGGATGCTCGGGGGCGGTAGCTATTGCGCGGCTGCCCAGGGCCCGTTCCAGTGGCGCTCTGATGCAGAGATCGACGCTACGCCGATCCGCGTGCTGCGTTACGTGGAAACGGAAGCTGAAACTTGGATACGGCTGGCGTGTCGGAATTAGAAAAAAGAAAGCAGTCTGGTGGCAGTTGTCACGTTCGATGTATGTGTTGCCGACTTCTAAGAGAGCGCATTTGACTGGAGAGGTGAGGCATCAAACTATGGGCTCACGCAGCGTTTGTTAACCCTATTCTAATTGTTTTTTTAGCGGTCCTCGGACTGTTGCGGTTGGGGCAAGTTAGTGATTTTCATAGGGAGAGCAGACTTGCCCGTTAGAATATCGCGAAGCGCTTTACGGTTGGCTGTGTGATCATCCTCTATATCACCATACCCTTCAGGATAATACGCTTGATTTTTGATGTGGGTTTTATCGAAATCAAATCTGAGAAATGTAGCCATCGCATGGAGTAAGTCGACAAGTAATTCGACACGCCTTACCCCCCAAGAATCTCTCGGATAATGGCGATCATTGAGGTGGTCAAGATACTCCTTCCAATGATGTCTAATTTCTGTTTCCCTCCTTGATGAGCCATGGAACACCACATCAATGACGTTGAGTGACTCAACATGTCGGGGGTCGAGATTTGCAGCTCTAGTGGCCATTAGGGTTTTGAAAATACCCATCTGCTCGTCTCGGCGTAGGCGGCCTCGCTCAATTAATTTAGTTACTTGTACGGCTATTAGCGGAGATAACAGGGTGGAAATGATGATTAACCAATCTTTTATATCAACTGATGTGACCCAATCCATTTCAGACCTTCTAGATGTAATAGCTTCCTGTGCATTTTCCGCCGTGATTGAATTTAGTCTAAGCACCCTATGAGTGCTACGAGTTTGACTATGAAATCTACGGGCCTTGGTTTTTTCTAGCCGATTGTACCTATAAAGGTAGGTAGAGTAACTGTGTTGTTAAGTCTTTGGAGCTATGCGGCCGCAGAGCGCCAGGCAGCCGACACCGCCATCCGAATGTTTGCCGAGCTGCTTGGAGGGCTTGATGAGGCTGCGAAAGTCTACGCAGCAGAGGCTGATCGACGTCGAGTAACTGGCTTGGTGTGTGAAGCCTTCCGGGTGCGGTAGTTACTGTGCCGTTGCCCAGCGGCCGTTTCAGAGGCGCTGTACTGCTGAGGCCGACGCTATGCCGATTAGAGTACTTGCCCATGTGGAAAGAGAGTTGGGGAATAGTGGGGCGTGTGTAAAGAGTAGAAACTAGTATTTGAGTACGAATGTGCCACTTGCTGGGTACTTGGTATCTATAAGTTGAAACCAAGACCCAAAGTGCACTTCCTACTTGCAATTCCATAACAGCCATTTGGGTTGCTCCTCTCCCACTCAAATTTTAAAGGGTGCCTTAAGTTATGCCACGTTGTGTGCTTTTTTACCCTTTACAGATAAGTCTGTTTTAATGCAAGCTATACGCCTTGCAACAGAATTTATTGTAAATTTGCTTCATAAACTGTTTGGAGCTTCACACAAAATACATGCTTGAAAATTCAGGCTGCAAGTTTTATTGTTTTCTCCAGCCAACAATATGGATACGAACAACTGGTTAGTGGTTTCAGGTTGATACGATCTATAGCACGCTGGGCAGTTAAACCTTTGTCGCTAATTATCGCGCTGTCCATTTATGAAAATTGCTAATATGCTTATTCGTTATCCATTTCGTTTCGGAGTTTCCGCTATTGTGGTTCTGTTGGGGGCATTTGCTCTGAACTTTAGGAAGGCAGATATTTCTAACGCGGTCGCTGAGTGGGGGCAATTCGGTGACTACATGGGAGGATTGCTCAATCCTATATTTGGCTTAATTTCAGTCGTACTCGTCGCGGCGACCTTGCGTAGCCAAACCCAAGCAGCGAAGCTTCAGGCATTTGAGCATCAGTTTTTTACACTGCTTTCGCTTCATGATTCAGTTCTGCAGTCTATTGATCGTAAGATGAAAGACAAGACTGTTATTTACGGCCGTGATTGTTTTCGACTTTTTTACCGGAAAATAGTTTCAATTTCACAGAAAGATAGAGTGCCGCTGACAACTGCGTATCAGCGCTTTTTGGAAATGGATGGTTGGGAGATAGAGCACTATTTTAGGACAGTCTATCACTTATTCAAATATGTGAAGGATCAAGGGGCAGAAATAGGGGCTGCAGCGGTGCAGCGAAAACGCTATTATGATCTCATTAAATCGCAGCTATCTCAGTATGAGATTGTGCTGCTTTGGTTAAATGTGGAAGGAGTTAATCGGGGGAATTGGGATTCCGTCCTGGCTGATTCAGAGGCTAAGCCATTTGAGCATTTGAATAAAGGAAACTTAGTCGAAAATCCGCCTGCAGTTCCAGATGAAGAAGCCGATGAGCTTACTTCGCTATGAGGTTTTATAGTTTGGGGAAAGCCGTTTTAGGCAATAGCTTGGATGGGATAGAGGCTTGTCCGGTTTTCTATACCGTTTAGATAATGAGCCAGCAACTTATTCGCGTGACTCACACTTGATTCTGCCTGCGCTAAGCCTTGGGCACGATAGGAATCATATAAAGGTTTATACGCTTGACTACCTAGGCCGACATGGTTGTCAAGTGCAGTTGCTGGTGCATGATGCTGCTTAGCGGGTCTTAGAGCTTCATTCGGTTAATACAAACTTTAAATCTCAGGTGTGCGAGTGAAAAAAATATTTGGTTTTTTATCGATTTTTATAATGGGTTTCTCGGTTCAGTCTTACGCAGTTTCCGATGCTGATATTGATAGACTCACGACTTATGCGATTGTGCTGGGTAGGGCTGCAGCTTGCGGAGTGGAGGTGGAGGCTGAGTCCAAGCGGGTAGGAGGGTGGATGGATAGGCGCTTCTCTAAAAGTGACCAACAGGTATATCTTCCTATTTTTTTTGAAGGTGCTCGAATTGCGGCTTTAGACCAATCTAATGGGACAAGCCCCGAATCATGTAGTGATGCAATCAAGGTATTTAATCGCTTCACTTGGCCATGAGTTTGTTTAGAAGTATATTGATGCAAAAAAAGCCCGCTCTAAGGCGGGCTGTCGGTGACGTGTCGGGGCTTAATTCGTAGGGTAGTCATCCGCTCCTTGTAGACGCACTTTCACGTTTGGGGGCATGGATGGGGGTATGCGGCCTGCTCGTGAAAGAGGAAGCCCAAGCATATCAACACCCTAACAAAACACCCCCGTTCCAGTACTGCCTACCAGAATACATGCACACAGCTCCAAGCTGTGCCAAGAAAAGCCCCAAAGATCAATGCTTTGGGGCTTTTTTGTTTTCTACGGCCATAGCCTGCACTATCAATGCCTATATTGAATCCAGCGCGCGTCTAAGCTCTCTAGGTTCAGGACTGACCCCAACGGCTCGTAAATGGCGATTACAGATAAACCAGATTTCGTCCCTGTCGTTAGCCAAAATAAAGAAGGCGTCCGATGTCTCTGACGGGTTGAACATCCCCAGGGCACGGTAAGCGGTCTGCATATTGAATCCGCTTTGAAGCGGGGAGGGCTTGGGCCCATCCTTCAGCTCTTGAACACGAAGATATAGTCCCGTCTCTAGTGTGATCATGCAAGCCTCGCTTCTAGTTGCGTTGCTTTATTCTAGGAGCAGGAAAAGATCTTCGCCACAGATCCCTACCTTTAGATGTAATCAGATTTCATCAGACATAACAGAGCGTATGCCAGTCGAAAAAAAAGCCTCGGTAGAGGCTTTTTTGTGTGTTCGCGCCCGGGTGCTTTGTTTTACATGACAACATACTGGGAGATGGCCAGAAAATGCGCTGCGCTGCCAGCCAGCACAAACAAATGCCAGATACCGTGCCAATGTCGGAAGCGTTCATCAAACACAAAGAACACGATCCCGGCGGTATAAATTGCTCCCCCTGCCGCCAGCCAGGAAAAGCCTTCCGAGCCCAGATTGTCTGCCAGCGGACCCAGTGCCAGCAACACAATCCACCCCATAACGGCATAGATCACCAGCGATAGTATGCGTGCCGGCGAACGTGGGCGAATATCTTGAAGAATGCCAATCAGTGCCAAACCCCAGACCACGCCGAACAGACTCCATCCCCAAGGGCCTCGCAGCGTTACCAGGCAGAAGGGCGTGTAGCTGCCAGCAATCAACAGGTAGATGGAAAAGTGATCCAGCTTGCGGAAGACGTTTTTGGCCCGTCCCTTGAAGCAGTGGTACAAGGTGGAAATCAGGTACAGCAGGATAAGTGTGGCGCCGTAAATGGCCGTGCTGGTGATGCGCCAGGGGTCCCCGGTAAAGCTCGCCATGACAATTAGCCAAGATACGCCGCCTACAGCCAGAACTGCACCGATCAGATGTGACCAGGCATTGAAACGTTCACCGTAATACATGATGCTTTATTCTCTCCGAACATTCGGCACGCCGATTGCAAGACCGTCGACGTGGTCGGAAAAGCTTAGCGCATAAATCAAGCTCTCGTATTGATCTCTGTTAGGTCAATGCGGGACATTCGTTCGCCGCTTTGGATGAGGAATGCCGCTCGAAGTGTCCACTACCCAAAACCTGATGAGTTGCACTTTTTTCCTTGCTTGGGTTCTTGCCTGACTTGATGGCATATCTCTTGCGTTGTCAGTAAAAGAGGTGTGGTTTGATGGCAATTCAGTCACTTGTTGGCCTGCCACGTAAACCCCAATACCTGCTGATCAACTCCAGTTTTAGGATACGGTTTGCGCGACGTGCGCTCATACCTAAAGAGGGTCATCATGAAATTTGTGCTTTACAAGGACAAAAGTGGTGAATGGCGGTGGCGATTCAAGGCCGCGAATGGGAACATTATTTGCGTTAGCTCCGAAGGCTATAGCAGTAAGCAGAGCGCACAACACAGTATTGAGTCTGTGAAAAAAGGGATGGCTGATGCTCCGGTTGTCGAGGAGTAAGCAGAGACTTTCTTTAAGTTTTTACGCGCAGCTTGTAGGCTTATGAATAAAAAAAGCTCCCCAGCGAAAAGGGAGCCTAAAGACCTCGTCAAGATCCGAGGTCTTTTTTTATGTCGACTCCGTACGGGAGGCGACTTAACAGCAGCGATCAATCCAGCATCGCTTCAGCCTCAATCTCGATCAGCCACTCAGGCTTGGCCAAGCCACTGATCAAGATCCAGGAAGAGGGTGGTGGATTGACGGGAAATCGCTTCAGCAGCGCAGCAGCTATGTCGTCCTGCTCTTGTGGTGAGCTTGCATCTTCCCGGATAAAAATCCGCAGCATGATTACCTGATCCATCTTGCCGCCAACCTCGGCCAGGACTAGTTCAATATTGTCCAAGGCGGCTTCTGTTTGCTCGCGCATTCCACCAGCTACGGTTTGTTCCTGAGCATCTACACCTACTTGGCCAGAGAGCATGACACGGCGGTTGCCTGTGACCACCAGGCCCTGGCTGAAACCGTATTGCAAGGAATTGAATACGGTGGAGGGATTAATAGCGCTTTTTGTCATCTTGATAAATACATGAAAAGTTGAGTGGGTGTATTTACACACCATGCCCCTACCTTGGGGCGTTATGTCGGAAAGCAAGGGCTTGTCTTTAAGGAGGCTTTTTGAGGGGGAGCGGAGCCCAGTCTCCAACGGCAATAGGTAGGAAAAATTCCTAAAAATTAATTAAGTTTTATTTAAAGTGTCCATCGTCTGGCTTTATGCTTTTTTGTCCGGAATAGGCTGACCCTGCCTGCTGTACTCGCGGCTTATTTTTTTTTGGTAATAAAGGAAGCGGGAAGTGAAGAAGATCGTATTTATAGCTGCCCTGTCAGTGGGCTTGGCGGGATGTGAAACGATGAACTCCATGACTAAAGGCATTGATGATGCGTTTGCCAGTGTCAATGAAGCGATGGGGGCGGGCCCGATTGCTGACACTCCGGCACAGATTTGTTCAGAGATGCGTTCCAATCATGCGCGTGCTGTGAACAAATACAGTGGGAAAACGGTTGAGGTGACTGGCAAATTGGTGGCCATGGAGCAAAATACACTGGCCGAGGCCATGAGTGGCATGAACTCAAAAGTATGGGGCAGTGCCAAGCAGTTTGACGTTCGAGTCAGCAGCGGACCTATCGTCTTTTCTTCCTTGATCAACCGCCGCACTGAGCAACTGAATGTGTTCAATATGGGTGACACGGTGACAATTAAAGGCCGTATCAGGACGATTGGCAAAGGGAGGTCTTGCACCATTAGCCTTGAAGAAAACATGAGCATCAAGCAGCAGTAAATGGGTAAGGGTCCGTTATAGCGGACTGAACGAATAAGCCCGCTTTGTAGCGGGCAGTGCTGTTTCTGGGGCCCAGGTTTTGTTGCACCTGGCCTTGGGAAAGCCTCATATCGAATTTCCATTACGGGACGATTCAGCCGTTAGAATTGCTTATCCATCTACCTACAGAGGCTCGTATGGCAAACAATAAATCCACGATTCACGGCAACTGTCTGTGCGGTGCCGTCTCGATCAGTTTTCAGCAGCAAAAGCCTTCAATCAGCGCTTGCCACTGCGGCATCTGCCGCAGTTGGTCAGGTGGCCCCTTCTTGTCGCTGGAGTCCCATGAAGCCCCAGTAATTGAAGGCGCGGAGCATGTGCGCTCCTATGCCTCTTCGGAGTGGGCGGAGCGCAGTTTTTGTGATGTATGCGGTACGCACTTGTTTTACAAGCTCAAGGCCGGTGGTTTCCATGCTGTTTCTGCTGGCTTGTTCAAGGATAGCGGGAGCTGGCCGTTCGAGCTGCAGGTCTTTATTGATGACAAGCCTGATAACTACGCATTCGCTAACAAAACGCGAGAGATGACAGGCGAAGAGGTGGTTAAGCTGTTTTCCTGATGCTATGACTGGCCAGATGCATAAGCAGGGCCAGGGCTGCGCTTGCTGCAAACTGGACCGGTCGATCTATCAAAGGAAGATTCCAGAAACTCGATCTTGGGTCACCTACAAGGAGAACTCCGTGATGAAAAGAATTCTTTTCCTGTCGTTATCTGCGTTATTGGTCGCCTGCGCTTCTTCCAACGCCGATCTGGCGACCCAGGAAGATGTAGACCTGAGTAAGTACATGGGCACCTGGTACGAGCAGGCGCGTCTACCCAATAACTTTCAGCGTGAATGTGCTGGAGATGTGCAAGCTAATTACCTGATGGAAGCGGACAAGACGATTACTGTTACCAATCGTTGTCAGGGTACGGACGGTGAGGTGAAGCAAGCCATCGGGCAGGGGCGTTTGTCGACGAGTGTGGAGCCTGCTGATCCGGCGATACTGGAAGTGCGTTTTGCTCCGAAATGGCTGTCCTGGTTCCCAATGGTGTGGGGTGACTACTGGATCATGAAGCTGGAAGGGGATTACCAGTATTCTTTGGTCGGTACGCCGGATCGGAAATATCTCTGGGTCTTGTCCCGAGAAAAACAGGCTGATCCGCAGCTTGTCAGTGACTTGCTGGATTACGCGGCATCCCAAGGCTTTGCGGTCCAAAAGGTGATTTCCACCAAGCAGTAGCGTGCATTCGATGATCGATGCTTCTGCGCCTGCATAAAACAGCATAGCCTCTTAGCGTTTTTAGTTATAAGCATGGGGGAATTAGATCGTTTTGAAGAGCTTTTGGCTGTGGTCGAATGGCACGACGGTATGTATCGGACGTGCCATTTTTTTTATCGGAATGTTTTTACTATGAAGTCGTTTTTAAGCATTGCCGCGACCCTTACCCTGGCGTTGGTGGCTGGAGTGGCCCAGGCTGATCGTCTGGATGACATCAAGAAAACGGGTGTCTTGAAAGTAGCGTCTTTCGACAGCAATCCACCGTTTGGTTTTGTGGATCAGAAGTCCCGCCAGATCACCGGTCTGGATGTGGATTTTGCTCAGGCTCTGGCTGACAAGCTGGGCGTGAAGCTGGAAGTCTTGCCAACCAACCCGGCCAATCGTGTGCCGCTGTTGACGTCCAATAAAGTAGATCTGGTTTTGGCCAACTTCACCATCACGGAAGAGCGTGCCAAACAGGTAGATTTCAGCATTCCGTACTTTGCATCGGGCCAGCAGTTTCTGGCTAAAAAAGGCGTTTTGTCCTCGCCCGAGCAGTTGAACTCGCTGCGTATTGGTGTGGATAAAGGGACGGTCAATGAGATCGTTCTGCGTGAAAAATACCCCCAGGCCAAGCTGGTTGCCTATGACGATACCCCCTTTGCTTTTACCGCTTTGCGTAACGGCAATGTGCAGGCCATCACTCAGGATGGTCCCAAGCTGATTGGTTTGCTGGCCAATGTGCCGGACAAGGAAAACTATGAAATTCCGGCCTTCAGCATTTCCGAGGACTTGATCGGTATTGGTATCCCCAAAGGCGAGACAGCACTGAAATCCTTTGTGGATGAAACTTTGCTGGAGCTGGAAAGCCAGGGCAAGGCTCAAGCCATTTATGACGTCTGGTTTGGCCCTCAGTCCAAAACACCGCTGGAGCGCTTGTACCGCATCGGTCAGCAACATTAAGTCATCACTTGCTTGCAGGCCAGCCTTGAGTGTTCAGGCTGGCCTTTTCCTGTTTGTGTTTTTAACAGCGGGATCACTTGATCCTGCTTTTTGGTGTTTGCTATGCCGTCTTCTGATTTCTGGCTGGCACCCCACTATGTGGGTTGGTTGCTGCAAGGGTTCTGGGTCACGATCCAGCTCTCTTTAGTTGTCTCTTTCGCTGCAACTGTTTTGGGTTTTCTGGTGTGTATTGCCAGGCTCTCGCCGTTTGCCTGGCTGGCCTGGCCGGTACGTGCTTACCTGAGTCTGTTCCGTAATACGCCCTTGTTGGTGCAACTGTTTTTCTGGTATTTCGGCGCCTCGGCATTGATGCCGCCGGAGCTGGTTCAATGGTTGAACACCCAGCATGTCTTGCAACTGGTCTTGTTCGATGTGCATTGGCCCAGTTTCGAGATGTTGGCCGCCTTTGTAGGTTTGACGATCTACACCACGGCTTTTGTTGCAGAAGAATTTCGCTCTGGTGTGAGGGCAGTGCGCAAAGGGCAGTGGGCCGCAGCAGCCTCCTTGGGCATGTCTTCCATGCAGGTCTGGCGCTATGTGGTGATGCCGCAGGCCTTGCGCAATACCTTTCCCTCGCTGATCGGGCAGTACATGAATGTCATCAAGAACACCTCGTTGACCATGGCCATTGGCTTGGCAGAGCTGTCTTATGCGTCCCGTCAGGTGGAGACTGAAACTTTCAAGACCTTCCAGTCCTTTGGGATTGCAACGCTGTTGTATGTCTTGCTGGTCATGCTGGTTGAAGTGGTTGGGCAGTGGTTACAACGCCACCGTCTGCAAGTGCGAGGTGGGCTGTAATGAACTTCGATGTAATCCATGACAATCTGCTGTACTTCCTGGTGGGGGCGTATCCGCATGGCCCTTTAGGTGGGGCTGCGCTGACGCTCTTGCTAAGCGTGCTCTCGGCAAGCTTGTCGGCCGTTCTGGGGCTGGTTTTTGGTATAGCCCTGGTCTTGACGCGTGGCGTGGCGCATACCGCTTTGCTGCTGTTTCTGGGCTTTTTCCGCGCCATCCCTGTGATCATGCTGATTTTCTGGGTGTATTTTCTGCTGCCCATTCTGTTCAAGGTGGATGTGCCGGGTCTGTTTACCGTGGTCTGCGCCTTGTCCTTGATTGGTGGCGCCTATCTGGCGCACTCGGTATTTGCGGGCATCAGCAGCTTGCCCGCGGGGCAATGGCAAGCGGGCAAGGCCCTGGGCCTGAAAACTGCCCAAATCATGAAGTCCATCATCCTGCCGCAAGCTTTGCCGGTGATGCTGCCTTCTTTTATTAATCAGTGGGTTGCCTTGATCAAGGATACGTCGCTGGCCTACGTTATTGGCGTGGCGGAACTGTCTTTTGTGGCCACCCAGGTCAGCAACCGGGTTATGGTGCACCCCACTGAAATCTTCTTGTTTGTCGGGCTGATGTACTACGTGATCTGCGCAACGCTGGAGTTGATTGCGAATCGTGTGGCTCGACGTTATGACAAACATCTGCGACTGGATGGCAAATGATCCGTATCGATAGTGTTTCCAAGTGGTATGGCACGTTTCAGGTGCTCAAGAACTGCACGGCCCAGGTGGACCGTCAGGAAGTCGTGGTGGTGTGCGGGCCTTCGGGCTCGGGCAAGTCCACCTTGTTGAAAACCGTCAATGGTCTGGAACCGTTTCAGCAGGGCACGATTGTCGTGGATGGGATTTCTGTCGGTGATCCGGCAACGAATCTGCCCGACTTGCGCAGTCGGGTCGGGATGGTTTTTCAGAACTTCGAGCTGTTTCCGCATCTGAACGTCTTGGCCAATCTGACCTTGGCGCAGCGTAAAGTGCTGGGCAGGGAGCGGGACGAAGCGAATGATCGGGCCTTGCTGTACCTGGACAGGGTGGGCCTGAAAGCGCTGGCGGATCGTTATCCAGCCAGTTTGTCGGGCGGGCAGCAACAACGTGTCGCCATTGCGCGGGCCTTGTGCATGGATCCGGTCTGCATGTTGTTTGACGAGCCTACCTCGGCCCTGGATCCTGAAATGGTCAACGAGGTGCTGGACGTAATGGTTAGCTTGGCGGAAGAGGGGATGACCATGATGTGCGTGACCCATGAGATGGGCTTTGCCCGCAAGGTGGCGGATCGGATGGTTTTCATGGATCAGGGCCAGATTCTGGAAGACGTGCCCACGGATGTATTCTTTGGGGATCTGGACGGCAGGCCGCAGCGGGTGCAAACCTTTTTATCCAAAGAACTGCGTCTATAGCGTCTTTCCCGGTTGTCGCCGAGCTTGCTGGGGCGTGAGGGCAGCCTGAAAAATGCGTGAATCCGTATGTAATAAAAAGCCCGCCTGTTGAAACATGGGCGGGCTTTTTATGGGCGATGCGCCAGCTTGAGGCGTGTCGCTATACGGGGTCCTACTGTGCCGCTGTGTCAAACGACTGCAGTAGCGATTCAGCGGCAAGAACGGCACAACGTGCTTGCTCGTGCTGCTCATGCAGGCTCAGGTAACGAGCTTCGGCCTCATCGCCGCGTGCCACGTCCCCTTGGTAAGACTGCTTCACATAGTTTGCGTACCAGATGGACTCGGTCAGGCTCAGTCCTACAAACACTTCATTGCTGTCCTGATCTTGCGACAGGGCATGGATACTCTCTAAATACGCCCGTTCACGGGGCTGAAATTCCAACATACGACTCCTTAGATAAGCCCCCATTGTAATGGGTGGGGGAAATCAGGCCAGCGCAAGGGGCAGGAGCCTGCAGTCAAGTCAGCTAAAGGGGCTGACATGTCTGTCAGCGTATGTTTGCCATCCAGTCGTCCAAGTACCATCGACGATGCAAGGTAGCAAGGTCGTCCAGCTGGTTTTTCATGACCGCAAATATTCCCCCGGTCCAGGTGCCGAAAGCCGGCTTTCCTTGCAGATCCGTGACGTTCTCGGCAAAGGTACGGGTCAGGACGATGGGATTTTGCCAGGCGTATTCTTTGCCGATTTTCTTGAAGTATTTTCCCGATAGCGCAAATTTCTCTGTTCCTTGATAGGCCAGAATAACTTGTTCAAATGATTTTTCACGCAAGCTGTCTGCTGTCTGAAAAAGTACGCGCATGATATCGATTTGACTGGTCTCTGCCGAGAACGACCGTAGATCAAACACCAGGACATTTGGGTTGAGGGCGTACTGATAATGGGCTCTGACTTCAATTGTTTTGTTTCTATGGTCTTTATCAAGGCTCTGGGAAACGGGCTGCCAGATGGAAAAATAATTCCAGGCGAATAAAGCACTCAGTGTGCAGGTGATAAGGAAAAATGCGATGAGTAGTGTGCGTTTCATTTATGTATCACTGAGCCGTCCTTAAAAGAAACCTTTTCAGGACGGCTCGTATCATGTTTAGCCGGGCAAACCTGCATTGTTAGACAAGGAAGTGGCGAGCAAGGTGTTTTTGTTGCGTACCCAGCCCGGGATCAGGAAGGCGTCTACCAGAACCCATACCAGTGCAACCCCCAACATGATCAGCCCAACCCCCATCACGCTGAGCAGTGCGCCCAGAATGGTCAGCACCAAAATGGCAATGGCGCTACCCGTTTTACCCATGTAAAAGCGATGGCCACCTAGCGTGCCCAGGAAAAACCAGAGCAGGTAGGTCACGCCCAGGCTTTTTTTGTTGGCATCATAAAGCATGGCTTGAGCAGTTGAGTTATTTGTAGACATATCAGGCCTCACGGTAAAAGTAAAATTACTTGATTAATAAAAAATAAGGAGCCGTAAGGCTCCTTGATTTCTCTGCTTGCTATTCGCTTTGCCACGAATTTTTTGGATTTTTTATTTTTCCTGGAATCCGCATTATTTTTTAAAAAATCAGTTTTTCTGGTGTTGTTTTTAAAAATTGTCTTGGCGATTATAGCGAATTGGCCGTCTGTGTTGTCTTTGTGTGCTGGGTTGTGGTTTTTAAGCTTGTCGGTTTCTATAAGATTTTGATGATTTTGCCTTGCGAATAATTTTCTGCCCGGGTTTTCGGATTGATTAGGCGGACTCAATTAAAGGTTTCAACTGCTCGCCAAAGCGGGCTTATGGATGCCTTGTTCAGGCTGGCATCGTCACCTTTTTTAAGCGATACGCCAACGCCGGCCGTGTCAGCCCCAGTCGTCTTGCTGCTTCTGAAATATTCCCGTTCGTTTTCTTCAGCGTCAGCTGGATGATTTGTTCTTCCAGGTCGTCCAGGTTGAAGGGCGTTTCCAGCAGGTTCTCCAGATATTGCGTCTGGTTCGCGCTGAAACAGGACTCTTTCGCCATAAAGCCTTGCGTATTCAAACTGCTCAAATACTGCAAGGCACTTTTCTGCTGCGGGAACAGGTGGTGAGTTTCGATTTCGTGATTGTGCTCGGTCAGGATGACGCCACGTTCGATCATGTTTTCAAATTCGCGGATATTGCCTGGCCAGTCGTATTGCATCAGTAATTCACGGCTGCGGTCGCTCACTCCCAGCACGTGCTTTTTGTACATGCTGGAGTATTTGTTCAGAAAGTATTCGGTCAGCAGCGGAATGTCTTCTTTACGCTCGCGCAGCGGCGGAATGTGAATGGGAAAGACATTCAGGCGGTAGTACAGGTCGGCACGGAAGGTGCCTTTCTGTACGGCTTCGGCCAAATCCTCGTTAGTGGCCGCCACCACGCGCACGTCGATATGGCGAGTGTTCTCATCACCCACGCGTTCCAGTTCCTGTTCTTGCAATACACGCAGCAGGGCGGCTTGGGACCGTGGCGATAGCTCCACGATTTCATCCAGAAAGATGGTGCCGCTCTGGGCACGCTCAAAGCGTCCGGGGCGGGATTTATGTGCGCCGGTATAAGCGCCTTTCTCGACACCAAACAGCTCTGACTCAATCAGCTCCGGGGGAATGGATGCACAGTTCACTGCAACAAAGGGTTGATCAGCCCGGTCGCTGGCGGCGTGCAGGCCGCGTGCGAAAGCTTCTTTCCCTACGCCGGTTTCCCCCAGCAGCAGCACGGAGACTTTGCTTTGCGCCGCCTTTTCCAGCAGATGACAGGCGGCCTGGTAAGCGGCGGACTGACCAATGGAGTTGGGCAAGGTGAAGTTGGCGCTGGAGTGCTTGAACTCCTGTTCGCGCAACTTCACCAGCTCACATCGCAAGGCAAACAGTTCGTCCTGGACTGGATCGGGCAGCATGAAACGGTCAATCTCGGGGTCATCATCTTCCCATTCCTCGGCTGGCTTGCCCACGATCTTGCAGTGGCTATGGCCCATGGCGCCGCATTGGGTTTCTTTGTAAATGATGCTCTTGCCCATATAGAAGCTGGTGTAGCCGCTGGCATAGCCCAGCAAGCTCCAACAGACCGGCTCGCTGGACTGGCCATGTTCTTTCTGGTGATTGCTGACTTCATAGGAGTCAAACCAGTCAAATTCGCCGTAGTACTGGCCTGCGTCGCGGTCAAAGGTCAGGGCGGTGGGCACGACTTTGACCATGCCGCGGATGGTGTGCATTTGCGGGCCGGCCAAAAAGGTCTCTTTCAGTGACAGGTCCGGGCGCACTTTTTGTGAGACCTCGGCATCTTTCATGCCCGCGTGGTAGCCAAAGCGCATCAGAAAGTATTTGGCGCGCTCGCTGCCCAAAGAGGCAATCAGTTCCTTGCGTAGCTGGCCAAAACCGCTGGCGTGCAGCAAGAGCATGCGCTGCTCGCCAAACCATATTTTGCCTTCCCGCGCATCAAAACGAATGGCGTCGATCAGGTCCTGACTTAATGGCAGTGTGAGTTCAGTAGCCCCCATGGCTGTCTCCGTCCTGTGATTTCTTATTGTGGTTTTGAGTGTTCTAAAACCAGTATGCCGCCTGTCTTTCTAGTGGCTCAAGGAAAACATAATAGTGTCCAGCGGACGGATAAAACGGATTTTTCTAAGGTTTTACCCTAACTCAGCATTTGATGAAAACGGCGCTAAGCACTTGATCAAATGATCAATTTTCCTGCCGCCACCCCTTCGCAGGCCGCATTCCTTCTAGGCCGGGTTTCAGCTATCTCTTTAATCCTAAAGGGTTAAATCCTTCAGATTTAAAGTTGGCACGCGGTTTGCTATGAACAGGCTGTGGACACTCATGCAACAGCTTGATCAGGAGGAGAACAGATGTCAGACACGAGCTTGCCCACTTTGACAAAGTACGTACGCGTACGCAGTCCGGCCAACGCCCGTTTTGTGGAATTTGATTTTGCCATCGGCCAGCCGGACCTGTTTGTGGAACTGGTCATGCCCCCGGCGGCGTTTGAGCAGTTTTGTCTGCAAAACAATGTCCAGCCCATGAGCGATGAGCAAATGCGGGTCAATGACGAGAACGAAGAGAAATGGCGTTTTGGTTATGACACTTTGGTCGGCAACAGTCGTCAGGCTGAAGCCCAGTAGGTTTTATTCAGGAGAACAAGAGGATGACATTAGAAATTAAAACGGCCAGTTTGCAGCCCGTGCGGCAAACCTTTGCCAACGTGGCCCGCCGCTTTGGCGAAAAACCGGCCACGCGCTACCAGGAAGCCACATACGACGCCCAGGCGACGGCCAACTTCCATTACCGACCCCTGTGGATGCCGGACAAGACCCTGAACGACCCCACACACACCGCCATTCAAATGAAGGACTGGTATGTGTTCCGTGACCCTCGTCAGTTCTACTACGGTGCTTACGTGCAAAACCGTGCCCGCATGCAGGAATCGGCTGAAACCAATTACGGCTTTTTTGAAAAGCGGGAACTGGCTCAGTATCTGAGCGAGGACGTCAAAGCCAAGGTCACCCGCTTGCTGCTGCCTTTGCGTCACATCGAGCAAACCGCCAACCTGAATTTCATGTCCGGCTCGGCTTACGGGTATGGCACCACCATTACCCAAGCCTGTCTCTATGCCGGGATGGACTCGCTGGGTATGGCGCAATACGTCTCCCGTATTGGGCTGCTGATTGATGGCAATAGCGCCGATTCCCTGAGCCAAGCCAAAGAGGCCTGGATGCAGGATGCGGCCTGGCAAGGTCTGCGCGCCTTGTGCGAAAAAACGCTGGTCCAGAAAGACTGGTTTGAACTGCTGTTGGTGCAGTCCTTGTTGATCAATACCGTGGTGCATCAAGTGGTGTATCAGGGTCTGGTCGCGGATCTGGCCAAGGAAGGCGGCCGCGATCTGGATATGCTGCTGGAGTTCATGCTGGAGTGCCATAAAGACCTGTCCAACTGGAGCGATAGCGTCTTCAAAATCGCGGCGGCTGAAAGTGAGGAAAACAAGCAGCAACTGCAAAGCTGGCTGAATCAGTGGCTGCCACAAGTGCAAGCCGCCTTCATGCCGTACATCCAGGCTGCCTTTGCCGACCAGGCGGATCAGGTCTGGGAGCAAGCGCAGGAAACCATTGCCAAACGCGTCACGAAAGCAGGCTTGAGCCTGGGTGGAGAAGCCTGATGACATCCAAGGTTTATATCGGTCTGCAAGACAACGACATGTCGCGCTACATCGTCGAGGCCATCGAAGAAGACAACCCGGACGCCACGGTGATTTATCAGCCAGCCATGATTCGCATTGAGTGCGTGGGCCAGCTGACCGTCAAGCGCGAGACCGTGGAAGAAAAGTATGGGCAGCAGTGGGACATGCAGGAGCTGCATCTGAATCTGATCACCTTGGGTGGCAACGTGGATGAAGATGAAGACCGCTTGTTTTTGCACTGGAACAGCTAAATCAGAAAAGGGGGCAACATGGCCACGAAAAAACTAAATATCAAAGACAAATATCGCTATCTGACTCGTGATCTGGACTGGGAATTCAGCTACCAGGATCGTAAGGACGCCTTCCCCTACGAGGAGTTTGAGGGCATCAAGATTACCGATTGGTCCAAATGGGAAGATCCGTTCCGTCTGACAATGGACGCGTACTGGAAATACCAGGCCGAAAAAGAAAAGAAGCTGTACGCCATTTTTGATGCCTTCGCGCAGAACAATGGCCAGATGAATATTTCCGACCCGCGTTACTTGAACGCGATCAAGGTGTTTCTGACCGCGGTGACCCCGCTGGAATACCAGGCTTACCAGGGCTACTCCCATGTGGGACGTCAATTCAGCGGCATCGGCGCACGTATTGCGTGTCAGATGCAGTCGATTGACGAGCTGCGTCACGTCCAGACGCAGGTTCACGCCATGAGCCATTACAACAAGTTTTTCAATGGCTTCCAGGACTGGAGCCATATGCACGATCGCGTGTGGTACCTGTCGGTGCCCAAGTCTTTCTTTGAAGATGCCCGCGCTGCCGGCCCCTTCGAGTTCCTGCTGGCGATCAGCTTCTCCTTCGAGTACGTGCTGACCAACCTGCTGTTCGTGCCCTTTATGTCGGGTGCAGCCTACAACGGCGACATGGCCACGGTGACTTTCGGCTTCAGCTCGCAGTCTGACGAAGCACGCCACATGACGCTGGGCCTGGAAGTGATCAAGTTCCTGCTGGAGCAGCACGAAGACAACGTGCCTATCGTTCAGCAGTGGATCGACAAATGGTTCTGGCGCGGTACCCGCCTGCTGTCCGTGGTCGGCATGATGATGGACTACATGCTGCCCAACAAGGTTATGTCCTGGAAAGAAGCCTGGGAGGTCTATTTCGAACAGGCTGGTGGTGCACTGTTCAAGGATCTGGCCCGCTACGGCATCCGCATGCCCAAGTACAGCGAAGTGATCGAAAAAGAGAAAGAGCACATCTCGCACCAGGCCTGGTGGATCTTCTACAACTTCGGTCACGCTGCCGGTTTCCACACCTGGATCCCTAGCGACGAGGAATTGGATTGGTTGAGCGCCAAGTATCCCGATACTTTCGACAAGTACTACCGCCCACGCTGGGAAATGGCCAAGAAGATGGAAGCCGAAGGCAAGCGCTTTTACTCCAGCGGTCTGCCGCAGCTGTGTCAGGTATGTCAGGTACCCATGACCTTTACCGACATGGAAAAACCCGACGAAATTACCTACCGTCAAAGCCAGTACAAGGGCGAGCGCTATCACACCTGCTCGGACGGCTGCCGCGACATTTTCGAGCACGAGCCCGAAAAGTACATCCAGGCCTGGCTGCCAGTGAACCAGATCCTGCAAGGTGGCTGCGGTGGTCCCGAGCTGGAGAAAATCCTGAGCGACTACTACCAGTTGAACGTAGGTGTCGACAATATGGACTTCAAGGGTTCGGTGGACGAAGCGCGCTGGAACGAATGGAAAGGAGTGACGGCCTAGTCACGCTAGAAAAAGGGCAGTGCCTCGGTGGGCACTGCCACTACCTATAAAAATTGGAGATCAATATGGCAGTTACTGCAATTACCCCGGACTACCAAGGCTATGCGCGCGACCAGCAATCGCACTATGGCGACAGCATGTTGCTGTATATCGGCTGGGACGAGCACCTTTTGTTCTGCTCGGCCAAGGCCTTTCTGGTTCAGCCCGACATGACCGTGTCCCAGATGATCCAGCAACTGTTGCCTGCCGGCTTTGCCCAGCATCCTGACTTTGAGCAGATCGAATGGAGCAAGGTGCAATGGAATTTGAATGGCGAGGCGGTTGAACTGAATCCTGACGACACCCTGGGTTCCAAGGGCTTTGATCACAAATCCTTGTTGCGTTTCAAGACCCCGGGCCTGAATGGCTACAAGGGTACGGGCGTATAAGAGGCGGAGGCAGCAATGACGTATCAGGTAACCGTAGAACCCACAGGTGATGTGGTAGAGGTGGAAGATGGACAAACCTTGTTGGACGCTGCGTTGCGACAAGGGGTTTGGTTGCCTTTTGCCTGTGGACATGGCACGTGTGGCACCTGCAAGGTGCAGGTGCTGGAAGGCTATGCAGACGCAGGCGATGCGTCCAGCTTTGCCTTGATGGATTCGGAGCGGGACGAAGGCAAGCTGCTGGCTTGCTGCTGTCTGCCCGAATCCGATATGGTCATCGAGGCCGACGTGGATGTGGACCCGGATTTCCAGGGCCTGCCTGTCGAGGATTATCAGGGCAAGGTCGTCCTGATTGAAGACTTGTCGCCCACGATCAAGCACATCCGTCTGGAGCTGGATCGTCCGATGGCGTTTCAGGCCGGGCAGTACATCAACCTGCATGTGCCGTCCATCGACAGCACCCGTGCTTTCTCCATTGCGAATCCGCCGTCCATGAGCGGCATTATTGATTTGCATGTACGTAAGGTAGAAGGGGGCGCCGGCACGACCTGGCTTCATGATGAACTGCAAGTGGGGCAGTCTCTGGATGTGTCTGGCCCTTATGGTCAGTTCTTTGTGCGCAAGTCCGACCCGCAAGGCGCCATTTTCATCGCGGGTGGCTCGGGCCTGTCCAGCCCCGAATCCATGATTATGGACTTGCTGGAAGAGGGCGATACCCGTCCTATTTATCTGTTCCAGGGTGCGCGCAATAAAGCCGAGCTGTATCATGCGGATCATTTCTATCAACTGGCCGAAAAGCACGACAATTTCCACTACATTCCGGCCTTGAATGCGCCTTTGCCGGATGATGCCTGGGAAGGCTTTGTGGGCTTTGTGCATGAAGCCGTGGGGCAGTTCTTTGAGCAGCGTTGCTCGGGTAACAAGGCCTACTTGTGTGGCCCGCCCCCTATGATTGAAGCGGCCATTTCCACTTTGATGCAAAGTCGCCTCTTCGAGCGCGATATTCACATGGAACAGTTCCTGACAGCCGCAGATGGTGCTACTGGCAAGGTGCGTTCGGCGTTGTTCAAGCGCATCTAAGCGGTTTTAACTGACTGCCGAGCAGACCTTTTTTCAGTGAAAAGGTCTGCGGCTGGTGGTCGTGAACGCCGCATCTATCTGGCCTTGCAAGAAGCGTTAACGACGCTTTGCAGGGCCGTGTTGTATTAGACGGTGGCAGCTTTGCCGTCTGACCGTATCAGCGCAAGCAGGTGAGGCAGAAGGTTTCGCTGCAAGCCTGAGCAGGCCAGTTGCTCATAGGCTTGCAGCCATCAACAGGGTGGCGGCCCGTTACTCAAGGCGCTGTGTCCCGGAATCAGCCAGGGCGGTTTCTCCGCATACATTTCCTCAATAAAGGCATGCATCTGGGCGATGTACCAGGAGTTGTCGTTTTTCCTGTGGCTGAAAATAATGGGCGAAGTCACTTTCTCGTCGTCAATCAGCCGGTAGACCAGATCACTGCGTATTTGTGCGGCTGAAGGAATCAGGCACAAGCCCACGCCGCCCGCGACCAGTCCCATGGCCGTCTGCAACTCCAGTACTTCATGCACTTCGGTGGGGAAGATGGCGTTGTCATGCAGGATATTCAGCACATGATCGGCAAAGCTGGGGCGTGGGGACTTGGGATACACAATAAAGGCGTGATCGGCGATGACCTGCAAGGACACCGGCCCCCGATTCTTGGCCAAGTCAATTTTCGGCGGAATCGCCAGCACCAGGCGCTCTTCACGCAAGACAGTACGGCACACCGCGCTGTCATGAATACGCACACGTCCAAAGGCAATATCAATGCGTCCGGCGCGCAAGGCGGCGATCTGCTGGCTGCTGGTGAGTTCCAGAAAGTGAAAGCGGATATCCGGGTAGGCGTGGCGGAACTTCTGGATCAGGATGGGCAGGCCACCGTACAAGGTGGAAGCTACAAAGCCGATCGACAACTGCGGGCGCTGGTGCAGACCGACTTCGGTGGTCGCCGCTTTCATGACCTCCACACGATTGAGCAATTGCAGAGATTGCTCGTAAAAAATGCGGCCCGCTTCGGTTAGCTGCAGGGGGCGGCTCTCCCGTGACAGCAGCAAAACATTGAGCTCTTGTTCCAGCAACTGAATCTGTCTGCTGAGTGCAGGTTGGGCAATGTGCAACTGCTCGGCAGCGCGAGTGAAATTGCGCGCTTTGGCGACCGCAACAAAGTAGCGGATTTGTTTCAAGTCCATATGCTTTGCCCGTGGTCCAGGTCCAGAAAATCCGGACCAATATATCACCTATCTCGACCATCCAAGCTTCAAGCATATACCTGACAAGCTCTAGGGTTAACGATAGGTTTTGTTTTTCATACCCTGCAAGATTCTGATTTTATTGGAAAAAAAATAAACTATAGCATTTTGCTATGGAGCGGGACCGATATTGTATTGGAAGCCTGCTGGAGCAAAGACTGTAATGAACGTCATGCAGAACAGCCCCGAATTTCCTTGCGAAAGTGGGCTGGGCAATATCGGCCCGACGGTGTCCCTATCGGGTTTGATTCAGGCTCAAGGCTAAGCCAGCAATACGCTGCCACGAGTCAGTCCGGTCTCAATCCGGAGCGATTTTTCTTTTCTATCACGCGTACTTGCTATGCCTTCATGGGCATGGGCAGGGACGGCTGCAACTCTCATAAAGGCCACATTATGTCAGTCCTTATGGATAAGACCAACGATATCAGGCACTTGCTTGATACCGCCCTGGAAGAAAACCAAGAAACAGGCGTGTATCGCTGCCGTCGTGACATCTTCACGAATCCGGATCTGTTCGAGCTGGAGATGAAGCATATTTTTGAAGGCAATTGGGTCTACCTGGCGCATGAAAGCCAACTGCCCAATGTGAATGATTACTTCACTACCTATATTGGTCGTCAACCCGTGTTTTTGACGCGTGGTAAAGACGGTGGCTTGAATGCCTTTATCAATGCCTGTGCTCACCGCGGCGCCATGTTGTGCCGCCGCAAGCATGGCAATAAGGGCAGCTTTACCTGTCCTTTCCATGGCTGGACCTTCAATAACGCGGGCAAGTTGCTCAAGGTCAAGGACGAGAAAAACACCCAGTATCCCGAGCAGTTCAATACCGAAGGCTCGCACGACTTGAAGCGTGTCGCGCGCTTTGAGAATTATCGCGGCTTCCTGTTTGGCAGCCTGAATCCGGATGTGGTGTCCCTGGACGAGTATCTGGGTGAAACCAAAGTCATCATCGATCAGATCGTGGATCAAGCCCCTGAAGGCCTGGAAGTGCTGCGCGGCAATTCTTCCTATATCTACGATGGCAACTGGAAGCTGCAGATGGAGAACGGGGCGGACGGCTACCACGTTAGCAGCGTGCACTGGAATTACTCCGCCACCATGGGTCGCCGCAAAGAGGGCGGTACGCAAGCGGTGGATGCGAACGGCTGGAGCAAGAGCCTGGGCGGCGTGTATGGCTTTGATTACGGGCATATCCTGCTGTGGACCAAGACCATGAATCCAACTGTGCGTCCGGTCTACGAGCATCGCGAGGAGCTGAAGCGGCGTTTGGGCGAGGACCGTGCCGAGTTCATCGTGAATCAGACTCGCAATCTGTGCCTGTACCCGAATGTGTATCTGATGGATCAGTTCTCTACCCAGATTCGGGTAACGCGTCCTATCAGTGTGGACAAGACTGAAGTCACGATCTACTGCTTTGGTCCCAAAGGGGAAAGCGCTGAGCAGCGTGCCATCCGTATCCGTCAATACGAAGACTTTTTCAATGTGTCCGGCATGGGAACGGCAGACGATCTGGAGGAGTTCCGCGCCTGTCAGGAAGGCTATGCGGGTATTGCGGCGCCCTGGAATGATTTGAGCCGAGGTGCGCCTTTGTGGGTGCACGGGCCGGACGAGAATGCCAAAGCCATGGGCATGAAGCCCTTGATCAGTGGCGGGCGTAGTGAAGATGAAGGCTTGTTTGTCTGCCAGCACGAGTACTGGGCCAAGACCATGAGCCAGGCGTTAAAAGTAGAAAACGGGGAGGCCTAAGCCATGAACGCAACGTATCACTCTATTTGCGCTTTCCTGTATCGCGAAGCCCGCTTGCTGGATGACCGTCAGTGGGATGAATGGCTGGAATGCTATAGCCCCAACGCCCAGTACTGGATGCCTTGCTGGGATGATGATGATCAGTTGACCGAAGATCCGCATAGTGAGATTTCCTTGATCTTCTATCCCAACCGTAACGGTCTGGAGGATCGGGTGTTCCGCATCAAGACTGAGCGCTCCGGTGCCTCCACACCCGAGCCACGTACCGCTCACATGCTCAGCAATATCGAGATTCTGGCCGAGCGCGATGGGCAGGTGGACGTCCGCTACAACTTTTTGACGCTTAACCATCGCTACCGGGTGACGGATCAGTTCTTCGGCACGATTTACCTGACCTTGTCGCCTCAGGAGCAGGGCTGGTTGATCGAGCAAAAAAAGGTAGTGCTCAAGAACGACTACATCCGTCAAGTGATTGATGTGTATCACATTTAAAGTCGGGGGCTAGCCGTGAACAGCTATCGTATTGCGCTGAATTTTGAGGACGGTGTCACCCGTTTCGTGGATTGTGGTGAACACGAGAAAGTGCTAGATGCCGCGTATCGCCATCAGATCAATCTGCCCATGGATTGCTCGGACGGGGTGTGCGGCACCTGTAAATGTCAGGCCGAAAGTGGTCAGTATGAGCAGGGCGACGATTATATCGAGGACGCCCTGACGCAAGAGGAGGCGGACAAGGGTTTGGTTTTGACCTGCCAGATGATTCCCAAGTCGGACTGCGTGATTGCCGTGCCGATTTCATCGGGTGTGTGCAAGACGGCCGTGGCCAAGTGGCAGGGGCAAGTGTCGGAATGCCGTCAGTATGAGGATGCGGCGTACGAGCTGAAGATTGATGCGGCCGATGAAGCTTTGCCTTTTCTGCCTGGGCAGTACGTGAACATTACGGTGCCCGGCGGGCAGGCGCATCGTTCCTATTCCTTCAGCTCTGCACCGGGCGAGTCGCGCTTGAGCTTCTTGATCAAGCAGGTTCCGGGCGGTCTGATGAGCTCCTGGCTGGCGGCGCAGCCGCTCGGTCAGCAGGTGGAAATGACAGGGCCTTTGGGCAGTTTTTATCTGCGGCAGGTGAGGCGCCCCTTATTGTTCCTGGCCGGCGGCACGGGTCTGGCTCCGTTCTTGTCCATGCTGGAAGTCCTGGTCAAGCAAGGCTGTACGCAGCCTGTGCATCTGGTCTATGGCGTCACCCGTGATCAGGATCTGGTGATGCTGGCAGAGTTGGAGTCCTTTACCCAGCGTTTGCCCGGCTTTAGCTACACCACCTGCGTGGTGGACCCGCAATCCAGCCACGAGCGCAAAGGCTACGTGACCCAGCATCTGGATCCGGCGCACTGGCATGAAGGGCAGGTGGATGTGTACCTGTGCGGGCCGCCACCCATGGTGGATGCCGTCAGCCAGTTCATTGATGCGCAAGCCCATGCTCCCGCGAATTTCTATTACGAAAAATTCATCACCAGCCAATAAATGTATTCAGACAGCGCCCCTTTGCGGGGCGCCCTGTGTTGGATGACTCCTACAAGGAAAGATCATGATTGCGCCTGTGCGTTTTCATCAAAAAGTGGCCATTGTGACGGGCGCGGCCCAAGGCATTGGCCGTCGTGTTGCCGAGCGCTTGCAGGCTGAAGGAGCCTGGGTACTGGCCGTAGACCGATCCGAGCTGGTGCGGGAACTGGCCAGCGAGGCGGTCCTGACACTGGAAGTGGATCTGGAAACCGTTGAAGGTGCTCAGGCTGCGGCCCAGGCGGCGCTGGATAAATGGGGACGTATTGATATTTTGATCAATAACGTCGGGGGAACGATCTGGACGCGCCCTTACGAGCACTACACACCGGCACAGATCGAGGCCGAGATACGCCGTTCCCTGTTTCCAACCCTGTGGTCCTGTCATGCCGTTTTACCCAGCATGCAGGAGCAGGGTAGTGGTGCCATTGTGAACGTGTCCTCGATTGCCACTCGCAGCATTAACCGCGTGCCGTATGCAGCGGCTAAAGGGGGCGTCAATGCCTTGACCGCCTCATTGGCTTTTGAGAATGCCCAGCGCGGCATTCGGGTTAATGCTGTCTCGCCTGGCGGGACCGAGGCTCCGCCACGGCGTATTCCCCGCAATACCCAGAACCAGGACGATCCCCAAGAAGCGATCTGGTATCAGCAGATTGTGGATCAGACCGTGGCCAGCAGTTTGATGAAGCGTTACGGGAGCCTGGATGAACAGGCCGCCAGCATTTTGTTTTTGGCCTCGGATGAGGCGTCGTATATCACCGGCACTGTTTTGCCAGTAGGAGGCGGCGACCAGGGCTGATCAAACGATGCGCGCGGCTGGTAGAGCGAAGGGCATCAAGACAAAAAACTCCATTTGGGGGAGACAAATCATGAAAACACTAGACGTTAATGAAGTGATTGAGCAGGCGCGCTTCGGGCGCTTTCACTGGATGGTGATGAGCCTGTGCGCCTTGTTGTTGATATTCGATGGCTATGACTTGTTTATTTACGGTGTGGTTTTGCCGGTGCTGATGGACGAGTGGAATTTGACGCCGGTGCAAGCGGGGGCCTTGGGTAGCTACGCCTTGTTTGGCATGATGTTTGGCGCGTTTGTATTTGGGCCGCTGGCAGACAAGATTGGCCGTAAAAAGGGCGTGACGATCTGCTTTGCCTTGTTCAGTCTGGCGACCTTCCTGAATGGCTTTGCGAGCTCACCGACCGAGTTTGGTGTCTACCGCTTTCTGGCCGGCTTGGGCTGTGGCGGCTTGATGCCCAACGCTGTGGCTTTGATGAACGAGTATTCGCCCAAGCGCTCGCGTAGCACCTTGGTCGCCATCATGTTCAGCGGCTATTCATTGGGTGGCTTGTTGTCGGCAGCGATTGGCATCTACATGCTGCCTCGTTTTGGCTGGCAGTCCATGTTTTTCTGTGCAGCCATTCCGTTGTTGCTGCTGCCTTTTATTGTCTGGAAACTGCCGGAGTCACTGGCGTTTCTGATGCGCCAGGGGCAAGAGGAAAAAGCACGCCGCATTGTGCACACCTTGGCCCCTGAAATGGGTGTGTCCCAAGATACCGTCTTGACCTTGCATGAGCAGAAAAAGACGGGTGTGCCCATGCTGGATCTGGTCAAGGAAGGGCGCTTGCTTGGCACCTTGATGATTTGGGTGGCGTTTTTCTGCTGCCTCTTGATGGTCTATGCACTGGGTTCCTGGTTGCCAAAATTGATGGCCAACGCGGGCTATAGCCTGGGTTCCAGCTTGTCCTTCCTGGTGGCCTTGAACCTGGGTGGCATGTTTGGTGCGATTCTGGGTGGTTGGCTGGGGGATCGTTTCAGCTTGCCTAAAGTGGTGGCCTGGTTCTTTCTGGTGTCGGCGGTGTCCATTACCTTGCTAGGTTTCAAGAGCCCGACTCTGGTGCTGTATGTGTTGATCGTGATTGCCGGTGCCACCACCATTGGCACGCAGATCCTGCTGTACGCCAATACGGCGCAGTTCTATCCCTTGTCCATGCGTTCCTCGGGACTAGGTTGGGCTTCAGGCGTGGGGCGGATCGGTGCGATTGCCGGGCCTTTTCTGGGCGGCACGCTAATGGCGGCCAAGTTGCCCTTGCAGATGAACTTCATGGCCTTTGCCGTGCCGGGTGTCGTGGCAATGCTGGCTTTCCTGGTGTTTATGGTGTCCTTGCGTTCATCGCCCAAAGTGGCGCTGAATGCCGTGGCCAGTTGAGAGGGCTGAATTTTAAAGCTGACTGGAGTAAAGTTCATACACACTGTTTTCAATCGACGAATGCCAGCCTTTCAAATTGAATGGCTGGCATTATCTATGGAGCCTGCCGGAATCATGACCGCTAGTAGTCTTTTGCTGTTTCTGCCCGCCTGTTTTGCCCTGAATATGGCCTTCGGACCTAATAATCTGCTGTCCATGACGGTAGGGGCCAAGCAAGGGGTGTCGACTGCCATGGTAGCGGCCATGGGGCGTCTGGTCGCCTTTGCCATCATGATTGTGGTGGCGGCCTTGGGAATGGGAACCTTGTTGATGGTTTCGGAGACGGCCTTTACCGTGGTCAAGCTTGCGGGAGCGGCGTATCTGATCTGGCTGGGTATCAAGGTGCTGCGTGCCAGTAGCAAAACATCAGCAGAGCAAACCGAGGTGAGCAAAAAAGATATCTGGGGCCTGGTGCGCCAGGAGTTCTTTGTGGCTATCGGCAATCCTAAAGCCATTCTGATCTTCACCGCCTTCTTCCCGCAGTTTGTAGATATGAACAACTATTGGGTTAGCTTCATGACACAGGGTGTGATTTTCCTGCTGCTGGAAGTGATCGCGATTGCGGCGTATGCCTATGTAGGCACTCGTTTGTCCGGCGTGATGCAAAATGCGCGTGGTCTGCGTTGGGTGAACCGCATTAGCGGCAGCATGATGATAGGTTTTGGCGTGATCCTGGCCATGGCTCGACGCTCCTGATGTAAGCCCCGATCTGGGGCACAAGTCGGAAAATAAAAGGCTCTCCTTGCGAGAGCCTTTTTGATGTTTCTATTTGTACAGGGTAAACACTGAATATGCTATTTAGTGCTTGAAGTTTGTAAATTTTTTGTTAGGATAAAAATTCGTTCTAGGCTTTCTCGATTAAATAAACAGCAGGAGGTTTGGATATGAATGATACGCCCATGAACTGGCCCAGTGATTTTCCGAGCAAACACGATTCAATATAAAACCTCAAAAAAAACGGAGACCGTTAACTAGCCAGGCCGCCCTATGGGCGGCTTTTTCATTGGCGCCTTATTGTTCTGATTTTTAGATCGATATATCTTGAGATTGAGCTGGCCGTTTATTGATAAGATTCAAATTCTGAATTGCTCAGGATTGGAAAGTTTCACTGGGCTACCTTAAATTAGGTTTTATTGCATTTTAATGCATGGAGTGGTTTGGAAAAATACGGAGCAGGAAAAGAATGAATGACATCAAGGCCTTGTTTGCTTTGTGTTTTTCCCTGCTTCCTGCTGCTTGTTCCTGTATCGCCGTCACTTATCCTTGCGATCCCGAAGGAGCCACTGTCGTTTGCAATGGCAGTGCCTATGGCGAGACTCCACTGATAATTAACGGTCTGCTGGAGGGGGCGTCGAAATGTTAGTGTCCCCTTGAGTAGGTATTAACTTGTAATATGGCTCCTGAACGAGCTTGACCAAACACTCTAGCTAAGATTCTTTGTTTTTAAATTTGGCTGATCTTGGCTGATTCACTGTTTTACTCTACGTAAACAAGCTCCCAGCGCTATGCTATTTTCCTCTCTCTCTCCCTTTTCTGATTGATCCAGCCTTGCCACGTTCCTCTGCTACCCCCTCTCGTCGTATCACCATCCGCGATGTCGCCAAGGCGGCAGGGGTGTCTTTGACTACGGTTTCACATGCCTTGAATGATAGGGGGGTGGTGGACCCGTTAACGCGTGCCAAGGTCAAACAGATCGCGGCTGATATGGGCTATAGGCCCAATGTACGAGCGCAGCGCTTGCGCTCGGGGGCGGCCAACAGCATTGCCCTGGTATCGTCCATGCCTTTTGCCGTGTCGGGTGGCGTTTCGCGTCTGGGCTTCATGATGGAAGTGGCGGGCATTGCGGCCGAGGCAGCTATGCGGCGTGGCCTGGCTCTGGTGTTCGTGCCGCCTTTGGAAAATGCCCAGGCCTTTCTGGAAGGTCTGGATATTGATGGGGCGATTCTGTTGGAGCCCATGACGGATGATCCCAATGTGCGCCTGTTGCAAGAGCGTGGCGTGGCCTTGGTGTCGATTGGGCGTCAAGGCGGTAGCGTAGACAGCATTCCCTTTATTGATCTGCAATCGACCGCAACCGCGCATTTGTTATTGAATCACTTGTGGGAGCAAGGACGGCGACGTATCGCCCTGGTGCAAAGCAGTGCCGCACGTGACTCTTACGCCAGCCATAAAAAAGCCTACGAGAATTTCGCTGCAGCGCACGCCATGCCAGTGCGCTATATGCAGGTAGAGGAAAGCTTGGGTGAAGCCGGTGGATTTGATGCCTGCGCCCGGCTTTTAACACAGTATCCTGATACGGATGCCTTATGTGTGCCTGTGGATGCCTTTGCAGTGGGCGCCTTGGCGGCTGTGCAGCAGGCCGGTTTGCGTGTCCCGCAGGATGTAATGATCGCCACCCGTTACGATGGCTTACGTGCCCGTACCGCAGAACCGGCGTTGACAGCTGTGGATCTTCATCTGGAACAAGTGGCCACCCTGGCGGTAGAACTGCTGTTCGAGCATCTGTCGGGTGATAAGAGCCGCCTGTCGGCTTTGGGCCCAAAGCCGGAACTTCGGGCCCGTGCCTCTACACAGCTGGACGATTAAGTCAGCATGACGGCCAGACCGGAGACGGTCGCAAACACCAGAACGCCAATGCGCAAACGGCGTTGATCCAGCTTGTGATGTACCAGGCTGCTCAAGCCCATCCCCAGCAGCAATGCGGGCAGGCACAACACGGCGTAGCTCAGGTGGGACCACTGTAGCGCGCCGGAGATACCCAGCACGGCCAGCGAAATCACTTCCCCCACCAGAAAGCACAAGGCGACTGTCGAGCGCAAGGTGGCGACAGGGGCGTGCTGGTACACCAGAGCCAAAGGCGGGCCACCAATGCCGGTGGCGGTTTCAGTGATGCCGGTGACCAGACCTGTGGCAATAAAGGCCTTCTTGCCGGGCGTGAAGCTTGGAGCCAGTACCGATGCCAGCACGGCCAGCAAGGTACTGATACCGACAAACTGGTTTAACCAGTAAGTCGACAGCACCAGCAAAATCCCCAAACCGGCAAAAGTCCCCGCAAAACGTCCGACGGTGATCCAGCCCGCGCCGCTGCGGTCGATCGCTCCGCGTTCACGCCAGGCAACATAGGCGTTCAGCGGCAGCATCAGAAACAGGAGCGCTCCTGGTATGGCCTCGGGATGAACCAAAGCCAGTACCGGGACTACGATCAGGGCAAAACCCATCCCGCTGGCACCCTGAATAAAGGCACCCGCCAGCACGGCGGCAAAAGCAATCAGCAAACCCACTGTCATGCCAAGGCCTTTTCCTGCTCGGCGTGACGCGCCAGGTGTTCGGTGGATGGGGCGTGCAGCTTGCGGATATCCGATTGCGCGACCGCATGGCGAGCCAGCTCACGGACCTCTTCCAGCAAGGGCAGGGGATCCCAATCCACAGGCTGGCCTTCCCACAGACGCAGCTTGCCTTGGACAACGACAGCCCGAATCTGATCGCGAGCAGCAATCCGAACCAGTTCCCAAGGCAGATCCCAGGAGGGTGTCATCTCGGGCACTTGCAGATCGACCACGAGGAAGTCGGCTTGGGCGCCCACCCGAATCTGCCCGGTTTGAGCTCCCAGGCCTATGACTTCGGCCCCCCCTCGGGTCGCCATATCCAGCCAGGTCCAACCCGCACCGCAAGAGGAGTCGCCCACCATCATGCCGAAGGCAAAGCGTTGCGCCGCCTCGCCATAATCCATCATGCGAAAGGCATCGCTGCGAGTGCCGTCCGTCCCCATGCCCAAACGTATGCCTTGAACGCGCATGGCTTCGGCAGGAGCGACGGCATTGCCTTTCCAGGCGCTGGCAACCGGGTTGTAGGAAACGGCAGCGTTCAAATCAGCCAGCAGCCGGATTTCGCTGGGGGTAACCAAGGTGGCATGGGCTAGCAAGGAAGCCGAACCCAGGGCACCAATATGGGCAAGATGCTCGATCGGGCGACGACCATGGGCATTCAAGGAGCGCTCCACCGCGACCAAATGCTCGTTGGCATGGGTCTGGAACACACGGCCCGCTTCTTCGCTCATGGAATAGATACGATGCAACATTGCATCACTGGCGGCTTCGGGAATAGAGATAGCCAGTGAAGGGCTGATCAAAGCATGGTGCTCCCATTGCTGAAGGTGGGCCTGGGCGCGAGCCACAATAGGCTCGGCGTCCAATAGTACCGCGCTGTGCTTGTCGTTGCAGATCAGGCCCAGAACACAGCGTATACCTACGTCTGTGGTGGCTTGCACAATCGCGTCCAGATCCTCGGACGATCGCGTGCCAGCGTCGCAAACCGTCGTGAAACCGCCCCGCAAGGCTTCCAGTGCAGAAAGCTTGCTGGAGGCATACAGATGGCGTGCATTCAAGGTGCTTTCCAGCGGCACCCAGACCCGGCGGAAAATTTCCGAAGGTTCGCCATATACCAACGACTTTCCATATGACTGGGTGACGTGATGATGTGCATCGACAAAACCGGGCATCAGCAAATGGCCGGGCAAGCTCAGACGTGGCAGTCCAGGGTGACGGGCGGCTATCTCTTCTACCGTGCCAATATCGCTGAAGCGACCTTCTTCAATCAGGACAGCGTGTCCGCTGACAGGTCCTTGGGGCAGCAAGAGGTGTTCGGGTTCCAGAATGCGGGCCTGAGCCAGGTCGTGGGATTGGAATAAAGAAGCGTGATTCATGGCACAGCTCATCAAGAATGTTGAAGGGGGGCGGTTTTGGGCGAGCGCTGGCCGAGGTGAATGAACAGGTAGTTCAAAACAGCCGCCGTCAGCGCACCCATAGCAACGCCGTTGGACAAGAGCAATCGCACTTGGGAGGGAAGTTGGTCGTAAATGCCGGGAACGACGATGGGCAGCAAACCGACCGCCAGGGCCGTGGCAACCACATACATGGCGGCATGGCCGCGCAGGTCTACCTTGCGCAACATGTCTATGCCCATGGTGCCGACGATGGCAAAGACCACCAGCCCGGTTGCTCCAATGACAGAGGCAGGAATGACGCTGATCAGCGCGGATAGCGGCGAGAACACGCCAAACAGAATCAGGAACAGCCCACCGACGGCCGTGACATAGCGGGAGCGCACTTGGGTCGCGCGAATGATGCCGATGTTTTCACCACTGGTAATGATCAGCGAGGTCCCGAAAATACCGCCCAGCAAAGAAGCCAGCCCGTCGCCACGGATCGTATTGGGGACTTGTGCCTGTTGTTCGGCCTCGTTTTCCTTGCCCAGGACCTCATTCAAGGCAATGGTCTGGCCAGTGGCTTCCACCATGGAAATCAAGGTGAACAGCAGCAGCGGCAAAGCGGCGATCAGATCAAAGTTGGGCGGGCCAAAGGGGAAAGGCGATGGCAGGGCCAGCAGTGGGCCACTGCCCACGCCGCTCAAGCTGATGTCGCCCATCAAGGCAGCGGACAAGGCACCCACAATCAAGCCCAGCAAGATAGCCAACTGGCGGCACATGCCTTTGAGCAAACGGGCAAACAGCACCGTAGATGCAATGGTGATCAGGGCCAGCAGCAAATTGTCGGTATTACCGAAATTGGCCGAGCCGGGTGTGCCGGCAATTAATTTGCCGGATATCTGCGCCAGGTTGATGGCAACCAGCAAGAGCATGATGCCGATGACCAGCGAAGGGAAGTAACGCAAAAAGCGTTTGAAGATGGGGACGATCAGAAAGTACAGCAGGGCGGACAGAATCACCGCCCCGGAGGCGGTGGGCAGATCGGTTTGTTGCGCGATCAGAATGAACAAAATAATGGGTGCGCCACCGGGCAACATCACAAAAGGTAGTTTGGCGCCTATACCGGCTGGGCCGAAGGATTGGATCAAGGTGCCTATGCCACAGACCAGAAAGGTGGCGCTCAATAGCTGAGTGGTCAGGGCAGCATCAAAGCCCAGGGCTTTGCTCATCAAGAACACGGCGGCGATAGGGGAGGCGGCCATGACCAGTACGTGTTGTAGCCCGAAGGCAATCATGCGCTGAGGGGAATACAGCTCATCCACTTGCGCAGTGGGGGTGTCTTTCATCAGTGTCTCCTGTGCTGCATTGTCAGGTGCTAAAGAGCCTGCTGCAGTCCTTTAAGTTTTTATCGAATTTATGAGTAAAACGATTTGGTTTTGATTTTATGCTCAACCAAAACGTTTTGGTAGTGTATTTATGCTTGGCTGAAAAGTCGATGCGCAAATCAAATAAGGATTATTTCTGCAGGCTGAACTAGCCTGTTGGAGGCAGAGGCAGAGGCAGAGGCAGAGGCAGAGGCAGAGGCAGAGGCAGAGGCAGAGGCAGAGGCAGAGGCAGAGGCAGAGGCAGAGGCAGAGGCAGAGGCAGAGGCAGATCGGGGCATTGGGCAGCCTGCCTGGCGATCTTATGCAGATGCAGGACGCGGCATGGTGAGGGCCGCCGTTACGGGGAGTGAGGCGATCGCTGGTTTAAAAAGCGGGAGGGACAAACTATGAGGCGTAGATGACAAAAATGAACGTCAGCACAGAGGGATTGTTTACCCTTTAGATAGCCAGTTCCGACCATCTAAAGGGTGTTTTTACGTAACAGGCTTTAATCCACGATGTAGAGTTTGGCGCCCGTCTGGGTGGAAGAACGGTGCGGCTCGGCATTGTCAGCCACATGGTAAGACTGTCCCGGTTCCAGGGTGAAGCGGCGGCCGTCTTCCAGTTCAGTATCCAGCCGGCCTTCCAGACACAGCAACATATGGCCCTTTACGCACCAGTGGTCGGCCAGATAGCCGGGGCTGTATTCCACCATGCGTACGCGAATGGGGCCAAATTGCTGGGTGCGCCACAGGGCCATGCCTGTTTCGCCTTTGTGTTCTGTAGGAGTAATGTCTGACCAGTTAACGGTGCAAAAGGGTAGGTTCTGAATATCCATGCTTGCGGCTCGTGAGGAGGAATGACGTTTATAGTAGGCCTCTTTGTGAGGCTTGGTTCGTTGCCATACTAATTTCTCCTGATACAGGCAATTTCAATTTAGAAATTTGCTGACGTCACAAACGCAGAGAGATCAGGAATACTCGCGCTCAACAGGGGCTTGTCATGGCACTTGTACTGACAAAAAGGGGAAGCGCATGAGTCTGTCTCAATCAACATTATTCGCACGGCACCGTGGACGGTGGAGCGTGCTGGCCGCTGCCTTGTTGCTATCAGCTTGCAGCAGTGTGCCTCAACAATCGGCACAGCGTGAGGCGGTCTCAGCGGCAGCCCCACAAACGGCCTCGACTTTGGGGACGCAATGGGGAGAAGGGCGTGAGTCACGGGCCTATTCGGTCCAGGCTCAGCGCGTCGAGCCTCTGCGTGATGAGCTGCAATTAGCCTATTCCGATGAACGCAGTATTCGCCAGGCTTTGGGTCAAAACCTGGATGCCCAGCGCAGTATTTTGCTGGATCAAGGCAAGGTGGAATTGTCTGTGCATGATGGGCGCGACGCGCCTTTGACAATTTTCAGCAGCATCGGGCAGAAAAACTATCAGCTGGCGGGCAAAGCAGGGGAACGTTACGTTCTGGTCTATACCAATCGCAGCGCTACGCCTTATGAAATCATCACCACGGTAGATGGTCTGGATGTCTTGTCGGGCAAACCGGGCAGCCGCAGCTATAACGGCTATCTCTTGCAGGCCGGGGCCGTCTTGCGTATCGAGGGCTTTCGTAAAAGTGCTGATGAAGTGGCCGCTTTCCGTTTCTCGGGCAAGGACCGGGCTTACGCGGCGAACACTCTGGCGGGTGACAAACGCAATATCGGTGTGATCGGTACGGTGCTTTACGAAGTACGCCCGGTGACTCCGGCTCAAACTACCGTGCCGTCGCCCAATCCTTTTCCTGCTGACAAAGGCAATGGGCAATACGCGCCTGCGCCGCGTTATTAAGACTTGACCGCTCTCTTTGGCTAAAGAGTAGATGGATTTTGACGAAGGGACGAAAGATATTCACGCAAATATCAGGGCTCTTAGCGGGAAATTACGCGCTTGGAGCCCTGCAATGACTCTGTTAAGGTGTGCCAGGATTAGCCACTTTGCAAGGACAGCGCGTGCCGCCAGAGTTGATCCATCCAGAGCATTTTGTCCACGTACGCATCATCATTGGCATGGTGCTGGGTATCAGCATTTCCAGACTGATCGTAGGCGTCTCTGAATTCATCCAACACCCCAAAGCCAAGCGTGTCTATCCCATTCACTTGGGGTGGGTGCTGTATCTGTTCCTGACGATTATCCATTTTTGGTGGTATGAGTTCAGTCTGGTGAAAGTGCAGGTCTGGTCCTTTCAGCTGTATTTTTTCCTGATTTTGTATACCTGTGTGTTTGCCATCATGGCGTCCTTGCTGTTTCCGTCCAATATGGAGGAATACCGCGGTTTCGAGGATTATTTCCAGACCCGGCGGCGCTCGCTTTACGGCTTTTTTGTGCTGATTCAGCTTATGGACCTGGTCGATACAGCCATTAAAGGAAAAGAGTATTTCTTGTTGCTGGGTATGGAATACCCCTTGCAGCAAGCCGTGTTCATTGTCATGGGCCTGATCGCCATGGTGGTGCCCAGCAAGCGCTATCAGGCGGCCTTGGTGGTGCTGACGATAGTCTATAAAGGGCTGTGGATTTTCCGTTTGTACGATATTTTGAATTGAGTCAGCCGCTCGTTCTTTTGGATCCTGTCTGTCCTTAAAGGCGCAACGGTTTTCTCCGGCTGCGCCCCTTTCGTCTAGCTTGTCCGCATTTCTCTTTAGCTCCTGCCCGGTCAAATGGGGCATGGATAGGCTATAGGGCGGTCAAACATCCGCTTTAGCAGATCTGTCATTAAGGCTGGGCTAGAATCGCTTTTTTAGTTGTGTTCTTGGAGATGGTGACGACATGAGTGGCTCCTTTACTTTTGTGGTGATGTTGGCGTTCTTGGCTGTGGTCGTGGTGATGGCTGGGGTCAAAGTTGTGCCTCAGGGCCAGCAATGGACGGTCGAGCGCTTTGGCCGCTACACCCGCACCCTGACGCCGGGCTTGTCCTTGCTGGTCCCTTTTATGGACCGCGTGGGCCGCAAGCTCAAAATGATGGAATCCGTGCTGGATGTTCCCTCGCAAAATGTGATTTCCCGCGACAACGTGGCCGTGACGGCTGACGGTGTCGTGTTTTATCGCATCGACAATGCTGCCCAGGCTGCCTATGAGATTGATCACCTGGAAATGGCGATTGTGAACCTGACCACCACCAACTTGCGTTCGGTCCTGGGTTCGATGGAACTGGATCACATGCTGTCCAATCGCGAAGTGATTAACGATCGCCTGCTGGCAGCGGTGGATGCAGCGACGACACCTTGGGGGGTGAAAGTTACCCGCGTGGAAATCCGTGATTTGAATATGGCTCCCGAGTTGCAGGAAGCCATGAACCTGCAGATGACGGCTGAGCGTCATCGTCGTGCTGCCGTGACCAAGGCCAGCGGCCAGAAAGAAGCCGAAGTGCTGCAAGCCGAAGGGGAGAAGCAAGCGGCTGTGTTGCGTGCGGAGGGTGAAAAGCAATCCGCTATCTTGCGTGCTGAAGCGCGTGAGCGTGAAGCCGAGGCTGAAGCCCGTGCAACCCGCGAAGTGTCCGAAGCCATCAAGAGCGGTGATGTACAAGCCCTGCAATACTTTGTGGGCCTGAAGTATGTGGAAGCCTTGCGTGATGTGGGCACGGGCCCCAATAGCAAGCTGGTGCTGATGCCTTTGGAGGCCAGCGGCATTACCGGTGCGGTGGCAGGTGTGACCGAGCTGCTCAAGACCACCGGCAGCAAGTTGGGACAAGGCTAAGCGGATAGCTGGAGGTGCTGATCTTGTCATTCATTTTTGATTCCTTTTGGTACTGGCTGGTGTCTGGCGTCGTGCTGATCGCTGCCGAGGTCGTCATCTCTGGCGTCTATCTGCTGTGGCTGGGTTTGGGGGCTTTGACGGTGGGCTTGTTTGCCGCCGCCTGGCCGGATGCTCCCTCCTGGTTGCAATGGCTGATTCTGGCCGTGGCCATGTTGGGGTGGGTGGTCGTTGGTGTACGTTGGCAACGACGCAGCCGGGCCAATCAGCCTGATATTTTGAATACCGGCTTGAGCGCCTATGTGGGGGCTCGCGCGCAGGTCAGCGGAAGCTTTGTGAACGGCCGTGGACGTATTCGGCTCAACGATAGTTATTACAGTGCCACAGCGGCCCAAAATCTGGAGCAGGGCGCTGCGGTTGTGGTCTTGGCGGTGGAAGGCGCCGAAATGCGTGTTCAGGCTGTTGAGTAAGACAAATAGCAGGATGTAGAACAATGATGAACAATCGCTACGGCAAGCTGGCTTCTTTGGTATATCACCTGGACAAGCCGGTAGGACGCTCTTTCGGGGATGTGGAGTACTACCTGGAGCGCTTGCAAGGCACAAGCGGACCCATTCTGGAACCCGCAGTAGGCACAGGGCGCATTCTGATTCCCTTGTTGCAGGCGGGGCTGGATATCAGCGGCTTCGATCTGTCGCAGGAAATGCTGGATTATTGCCACCGTGAATTGGAACTGCGTTCTTTGACGACACAGCTTCAACTGGCCGGTTTTACGGATTTCACAGCAGACCGCTCCTTGGAGGCGATTGTGGTGCCGGCTGGCTCTTTTCAGCTTCTGGATTCGTTTGAGCAAGGCATGGCCGCGCTAAGCCGTTTTCATGCCAGCCTGAAGTCAGGTGGGCGACTGTTGCTGGATCTGGACCCGGTGGCGGCGATTTTGAGTGTGCATCCAGGCATGCGGACTTGGTCGGCCGCTCCGCATGGGCTTATTACTCTCAATGCCACCGCCTTGGACAAGGACTATTGCGCTCAGGTAAGCCGTGAAATGCATCGCTACGAGTTGTGGGAGCATGGTGTCTTGCTGGAAACCCAGCTGGAACAGTTCTCGCTGCGTTGGTGGGGTGTTCAGGAACTGCGCATGGCGCTGGAGCAAGTGGGTTTTGGCGAGATTGTTATCTCCGGCGGGTATCAGTACGGCAAGACACCGCAGGACACTGACGGAATTATTTCGTTTGAAGCGCGCAAGCTGTAAGACTGGGACTGGGACTGGGCTTGGTGCCAGTAATCGTATTAGTGTGGTGGCTAAGGTGGAAACTGTACGCGCTATGAGCAATGGCATGGGTTCGTACATGGATACTGGTGCGGCAACAGCAACAGCAACAGCAACAGCAACGGTAATTGCAGGGTTGCAAGCTGCTGGACTGGGATCCGGGCGTCGGGTTGTTTCAACCCTGTTCGCTTTGATGTTGGCGCTACTGCCTGTATTTGTCCCCGTCGCTCAAGGGCAAAGCCTGATACAGGATGAACAAGGCTGGGTTTATGTGAATGAAAGGGGCGAAGCAGTTCTGCGTCCCTTTATTTACGACAACGGCCCTGATTATTTTGAAGAGGGTCTGGCTCGTTTCGTCGCCAAAGGGAAAATGGGCTTTCACGATCAATCATTGAAAATCTGGATTCCGGCCCGTTACGATTTTGCCTTTCCTTTTGTGGATGGCAAAGCCAAGGTCGGCATGGATTGCAAGCTCATTCCACACGGTGAACATCATTCAGTTCACTGCCAGCACTGGGAAAATATTTCCAATCCTTTGACAGCACCAAAAAATCAACCTGAAAACTAGTCCGTGCACAGTACACTGCAGTACAGAGTTTATCCGGAGAACACGATGAAGAAATGGGGAATCCTGGGACTGGTCGGCGTCTTGTCTGCTTGCGCCAATCAAGCCTCGACACAGCCACCCGTAGGTATTGCCAATCCGGCCTCGGCTTATTGCGTGGAGAAGGGCGGGCGTTTGGATATCGTCAACACACCAACAGGGCAAGTGGGCATGTGCACCTTGCCGGATGGCACGGTGATCGAGGAGTGGGAGCTGATGCGCCGTGACCACCCTTCGGCAAAGTCCTGATGCCAGATCATAAAAGCCAGCTATTTGCTGGCTTTTATATTAGCGTTCGATACGGACCTCAAAGTACGCTTCGGACTCGCCCAGATCACGAAAGCCATCACTCATGGCGCGTGTGGCGGCGGCAATCCATTTTTTGGCCAGGGCAATGTCTTCCCCGGACAATTCCGTCTCTGCCGTTTCTTCGGCCAGTTGCCACGCTCGATAGGCCTGGACCACGGCCTCCGGGCCTTGCATGACTTTTTCTAAGCTGCGGCGAAAACGCTCCTCAGCCTCGCGGCGGCCGCGTTCGGTGATATCGGAAGGAGCGTCGTGCAAAGTGATGGTATAGGACATGATGCTTCTTTTTGCTGTATGGATGAACAGTAATTTAGCATGTCTTTTTATCTTGGGCCAGATTTTTGTGATGTCTGTTGCATCAACTATTAGTCGGCTTCTTCTGCGCCCCCAAACAGGCTGCAAAGATGTGTGCGCTTGTTCGACTTTGCACGACTGGCCCAGCCCTGATTTTCCACCATAGACTATCTGCTTGCGCCCGTGGGTATACTGCTCCAAGCAGATTCATGCTCTCTTTTTTCATGGCCGAGGTTCAGGGTGCAGCTTGTAGCGATTGGCAGTATTACCGTTGATATTGTGGTCTCAGGCATGCCAGCCGAGCTGGCGCGTGGCGACAAGCAGGAAGTGGGCTCGATCGACTTGTATCCAGGTGGTGGGGCGCTTAATGCGACAGCCAGCTTCATGGAGCAAGGCGAGTCGGTTCGGCTACTGGGGGCGCTGGGTCGAGACGGCTTGGGTGAGCGTTTGCGTTCACATATCGAGCAGTTGGGAGTGGACGTCAGCAGTATGCAGATCTGTCCTGATCAGCCCACCGGTAAAGCCATCGTCCTGGTCGAGCCGTCCGGCAGTGCTTCGGTGCTGGCACGACGTGGGGCAAATGCCTGCCTGCGTGTCCAGGCTCAAGACTTGCAAGCAGACCTGATTTATGTGGCTCCCTTGGCCTTGCAGCCTATGGAAAGCGTGGCGCAGGCCTTGGCGGAAAGAAGGGAGACCTCGGCCTGCCTGGTGGTAAATCCCAGTGTGGCGTGTTTGCAGCATCAAGGCCAGGGATTCAAGCAGGTCTACGCACGCGCAGATGTGCTGGGCTTGAATGCGGTGGAGGCCCAAATGCTGGCAGGCGTTCAGGACGCCGATATTCAGCTGGAATTATCGATTCAGGAAGCGTGCGAACTGGCTGCGCGTCTGCAGCATCACCCTCAACAAGCCTTGTTGATCACCTTGGGTGTGCAGGGGGCGGTGTTGGCTTTTAATGGTCAGCAGTATGTGGAGCCTGCGTGCAAGGTGGCGGTGTGCTCAACGGTGGGGGCAGGGGATGCCTTTCTATCCAGCTTTGCCCTGGCCTGGAAACGGGGTTTGGAACCGACAGAAGCCTTGAAGCTGGCCAGCCAGGCAGCGGCGGCACGATTAGGACAGTGGGCGGCCAATACCTTTCCACCCATGTTCGGACAAGACGCAGCGCAAGCCCTGACTTTGTAAATACCAAAAGCACAGCAAAACAAATCACAAAGGGGAGAGGATATGGCAGCCACTATCATTATTATTGGCTTGTATCTGCTGGTGACAGTCCTGCTGGGAGTCACACTCTGTTATACCCGTCCCAAGACGTGGAAGCGAGATACGGCTTTATTAATGATTACCCCCTTGGCTGTTCCTGTGGTTTACGCCATTTTTACAATGCTCAATGGATAGGGAGCAGGCGCAAAACGTCTTTTCCTGGCCTTTTGTTGCGTGTTATGCACTTTTGCGAAGATTTTTGCCGCAAAAGTAAGCTTGTGTAGCCTAATACTAGTCTTTGTGTTGTCTCTGTGTCGGATCTTGACAATCGTTGACTTCATGTTCTGAAGGTGGCCCGCTACCATACTCTCAAGCTTGTTTTAGTTGGGACTTTGGGATGTACGCCATGATTAATGCCTCGAATCTGATCGATTATGTACCTATGGTATTAATGCTGGCTGGCTGCGGTATTTTGGGCTTTATTTTGTTGTCTTTTTGGCTGCATCGCTCTTGATCTACACCCAGCCTTGTCGTGCTTTGCAATAAAGCACCGATATTTACGCTTGATTTCAGCAGCTTCTTTTACCTGACGTGTTGCTTTTGCTGCACGCTTGCCCTCGCACACTTTTCATATCAAACAAGTGTAGTAAGCTACTTCCACGATCTGTTTCGCGACCAGCGCTTGAGGGTTTTAACCCTGCGCTAACAGCAGACGCGGCCTGGACAGTCTTCATCTCGAATGATTTGTCAGGCATCAGCAAACATCAGGTCAAGGAGAAGGAAATCATGTTTTTCCGCTTAGTTTCTGCCTGTGCAGGTTCTTTGATGTTGTCGGCATGCGCCAGCTCCCCCCAAACGGCCACCAAACCAGTCGGGCAGGCCAATCTGGCTTCCACTTTTTGTCAGCGCATGGGCGGGCAAACCATTGTTCATGAAAGTGGACGTGGTGCCTACGGAACCTGCTTGATGAAAGACGGTTCGGAATCCGAAGAATGGGCCTTTTACCGTAGCTGGTATCCCCGTATGGACTGAATTCTTTGCCAAATGTGGTTTTTGTGGCGATACAACGCCGCGATAGCGGGCGAAGGTGATAAACTTATCCAATCAAATGTGTTATTTGGGAAGCAGAATCTTATGAACTCAACGCGAACTACCCGTCGGCAAATCTAGCCGTGGCCGCGTAGCGTTTCGTTTGCTTTCCAAGAACGTTCAATTCAAAAGCGCGGCTTTTTCAAGGCCGCGTTTTTTATTTCAGGAAGTGTTATGGTCCGAATCACACTGCCCGATGGCTCCCAGCGAGAGTTTCAGGGCCCGGTTTCCGTCAGCGAAGTGGCGAACTCGATTGGTACTGGCTTGGGCCGCGCCGCCCTGGCTGGCCGTGTCGGCACGCCCGGCACCGAGTCGCGTCTGGTGGACACCTCGTATGTGATCGACCAGGACAGCAATTTGGCCATCATTACCGCCAAAGACGCTGACGGTCTGGATTTGATTCGTCACTCCACCGCTCACTTGCTGGCTTACGCGGTCAAGAGCTTGTTTCCGGATGCCCAAGTTACCATCGGCCCGGTGATTGACAACGGCTTTTATTACGACTTTTCCTACAAGCGTGCCTTTACGCCCGAGGATCTGGAAGCCATTGAAAAGAAAATGGCGGAACTGGCCAAGAAAGACGAAGTGGTTACCCGCGAAGAGTGGTTGCGCGACGATGCCGTCGAGTTCTTCAAGAGCATTGGCGAGGACTACAAGGCAGAGATCATTGCCTCCATTCCGTCCAACGAGCCGATCAGCCTGTACCGCGAAGGCGATTTCATTGACTTGTGCCGTGGCCCTCACGTGCCATCTACTGGCAAGCTGAAAGTATTCAAGCTGATGAAAGTAGCCGGGGCTTACTGGCGTGGCGATAGCAATAACGAAATGCTGCAACGCATTTACGGGACTGCCTGGGCGACCAAGGAAGATCAACAAGCTTATCTGACCATGCTGGAAGAGGCCGAGCGACGCGACCACCGCAAACTGGGCCGTGAACTGGATCTGTTCCACTTCCAGGAAGAGGCCCCCGGTCTGATTTTCTGGCACCCCAAAGGTTGGGTGATCTGGCAACAGGTCGAACAATACATTCGCCGTGTCTATCAGGACAATGGCTACCAGGAAGTGAAAGCACCGCAAATTCTGGATTTGTCGCTGTGGAAGAAAACGGGTCACTGGGACAACTACGCTGAAAACATGTTCACGACTGAGTCGGAGAATCGTGTTTACGGCTTGAAGCCCATGAACTGCCCCGGTCACGTGCAAATCTTCAATTCCGGTCTGCATTCCTACCGTGAACTGCCTATCCGCTACGGCGAGTTCGGTCAGTGCCATCGCAACGAACCCTCGGGTGCCTTGCACGGCATGATGCGCGTACGCGGCTTTACCCAAGACGACGGCCACATTTTCTGTACCGAAGACCAACTGCAAGACGAGTGCGCTGCCTTTACCGCTCAGTTGCAAGCCGTCTACGCGGACTTTGGCTTTACCGAAATTCTGTACAAAGTGGCTACTCGCCCGGAAAAGCGTATCGGTGACGATGCGGTCTGGGACAAGGCTGAACAAGCCCTGATCGAAAGCTTGCGCCGTACTGGCTGCGAGTTCGAGATCTCGGAAGGCGAGGGCGCTTTCTACGGTCCGAAGATTGAGTACACGCTGAAAGACGCCATTGGTCGTCATTGGCAGTGTGGCACCATCCAGGTGGACTTCTCCATGCCGGCCCGTTTGGGTGCCGAGTATGTGGATGCCCAGGATCAGCGCCGTGTGCCTGTCATGTTGCATCGTGCTATTTTGGGTTCCTTCGAGCGCTTTATCGGCATGCTGATTGAAAACCACGCCGGTGCCTTGCCTGCCTGGTTGGCTCCTGAGCATGTGGTGGTATGCTGCATTTCCGAAAGTTCAGCCGATTATGCTCAATCCGTGGCGCAAAACCTGAAGAAAATGGGATTCCGTGCCTCCTCTGATTTGCGTGGTGAAAAAATCACTCGTAAAATCCGTGAGCACAGTATGCAAAAAGTGCCCTATATTCTGGTCGTGGGTGAAAAAGAGCGTGAAAACGGCGCAGTCGCCGTGCGTGCGCGTGGTGGCGTGGACTTGGGCGTCATGCCAATAGCCGATTTTTCAGCACGATTGAAGCAAGAGATCGATAGCCGTCAGTAAAACAGGAACGCTATCGTTTTTATCGACATTTTTAGGAGTTTTCGACATCGCAACCGAGAAAAAACATCGCATCAATGGTGAAATTCGTATTCCAGAGGTGCGACTCATTGGAGTCGAGGGTGAGCAGCTAGGTATCGTCAAGGTGCCTGACGCCTTGGCAATGGCAGAACAGCATGATGTGGATCTGGTGGAAATCGCCCCTGCGGCTGTACCACCGGTGTGCCGTTTGATGGATTACGGCAAATTCCGCTATCAGGAACAGAAACGCCAACAAGAAGCCAAGGCCAAGCAAAAAATCATTCAGATCAAGGAAGTCAAATTCCGTCCCGGTACGGACGAAGGCGACTACCAGGTCAAGCTGCGTAATGTGAAGCGTTTTATTGATGATGGCGACAAGGTAAAAGTGACCTTGCGTTTCCGTGGTCGTGAAATGGCTCACCAGGAACTGGGTATGCGCGTACTGGAACGGATTCGCGACGAAGTCAGCGAAATCTGTCAGGTTGAAGCCATGCCCAAGCTGGAAGGCCGTCAAATGGTCATGGTCTTGGCGCCTCGCAAGAAAGCGTCCTGATACTCTTGCACGATACTGCCTGGATCCGCCCAGGAGCATTATGCGTCGCTCGACTCGCTCCCAAGTAGCGGGTCGGGCACAATCGCCTTTGCAGCCCGGCTGCAAAGGCGTTTTTCTCTAGGTGTCATATGCACGTTTTATTCATCATTGATCCCTTGCCCAGCCTGTCGGCTTACAAGGATTCCTCCGTTGCCATGATGCGTGCATTTCTGGCGCGTGGTCATCGCGTCAGCGTGACCTTGCAGTCTGATTTGTACATTTCCCAAAGTCGGGTTCGTACGCGCAGTCAGGCTGTCAGTATTGCTGCAGATGCCGATTTGCGTGCGCCTTCGTGGTGGACACATCCCGAGCCTGCCACCGAGCAGGAATTGAATGTCTTTGATGCAGTCATCATGCGCAAAGACCCACCTTTCGATATGGAATACTCCTATTCCACGCACTTGCTCAGCTTTGCGCAGGAGCAGGGGGCCAAGGTATTCAATTCAGGCGCGGCCATTCGCAATCACCCTGAAAAACTCGCTATTACCGAATTTCCGGAATTTACCCCACCCACCTTGGTCACCCGGGACATGGCCCGCTTGCGCGCCTTTCACCAGGAACACAAGGATGTGATCGTCAAGCCGTTGGATGGCATGGGCGGCATGGGTATTTTCCGTCTGCAAGATCCCGAACCCAACCTGGGTGCGATTCTGGAAACGCTGACAGCCAATGGTACGCAAACCATTATGGCGCAGCGCTACATCCCTGAAATCGTCAAGGGTGACAAGCGCATCCTGATCATTGACGGCGAACCTGTACCTTACGCCCTGGCTCGCATTCCCTTGGCGGGCGAGACACGCGGCAATCTGGCCGCAGGTGGCCGCGGGGTTGCCCAGCCATTGTCCGAACACGACTGGCACATTGCCCGTACGCTGGGCCCTGTGCTGGCCGCACGTGGCTTGCTGCTGATTGGTTTGGATGTGATTGGTGACTACGTCACGGAAATCAATGTGACCAGCCCAACCTGTTTCGTTGAAATTACTGAACAGACTGGCTTTGATGTTGCGCAGCGTTTTGCCGAGGCCGTCGAAAAAGCGACGGGACGCGCGTGATTCGCCTTGCCTTGATCATGCACGAGCCCCTGGCCAGTGCGTTTGCCAGCTGTGCCGAGCACGTCCTGGGCGAAAAGCCCGATCTGTTTGTCTTTGACATTCAGGCCGACGAATGCACGGATACGGCGGTGGACCGCTTGCTGGGGCAGTTGCAAACGCAAGCGCCGGACTCGCCCGCCACACTGATACTGTGTGACCTTTACGGTGCCACCCCCTTTAATGTGGCACGTCGAGTCCAGCAAGCTTTGCAAGATCAAGGGCAGGGCGCTTATTTATTGACCGGCACCAATATGTGCATGGTGTTGAAAGCCTTGACCGAGCGACGTGACAATCCCGAGCAGTTCGCTCAGGATGTCATGGCAGGCGCATTGCGTGGCATTGTTCACGCCGACTGCCATTGCTAATTTGAATTTTCACTTTCATTTTTCCAGTTGCCCTTATGCCTAGCGTATCCATCACGATCAGTAATAAATTAGGTCTTCATGCACGGGCAGCAGCCAAGCTTACCCAGTTGGCCGGCCGTTATAGCAGTGAGATTTTTATCGCGCGTGGCTCTCAGCGCGTGAATGCAAAAAGTATTATGGGTGTCATGATGCTGGCCGCCGGAATGGGGGTCACTGTGGTTGTCGACGCCCAGGGTGACGATGCCGATCAGGCCCTCAATGATATTCAGGCGTTGTTTGACGCCAAGTTTGGTGAAAACGAATAAGGAAGAAATCTGGTCATGAATAGTGCTGCAGCTCGAACCCCGGCGTCTGATTTGTCCGCGATGTTTACCGCTCAAGGCCAAGCAGTCGGTAAGGGGTACGCCATTGCCAAGGCCGTGGTAATGAGCGCAGCAGCACTGGAAGTCCCTCATTACCGGATTGCCGCCGAAGACGTCGATTCTGAAAGCCAGCGCTTGTTAAGCGCCATGGCTAGCACTCGCGATGAACTTCGAGCCATGGTTGATCAGTTGCCTGTGGATGCGCCACGCGAGCTAGCTCCTATCCTGACGGTGCACAGCCTGCTGCTGGACGATCCCATGCTGACGCAGCAAACCTGCGCCATCATTGCCGAGCGTCACTACAACGCGGAGTGGGCACTGACCTCGCAAGGTCAGATGCTGGTCGAGCAGTTCTCCCAAATGGAAGACGAATACCTGCGCGAGCGTGGTGCTGATGTGCGCCAGGTTATCGAGCGCGTATTGCGCGTTCTGGCAGGCAAGCCTGCTTTGCTGCCTGGTTTTTCAGCCGCTCAGGAAGAGCCGCTGATTGTGGTAGCACGCGATATTTCCCCGGCAGATATGCTGCGCTTGCGCGGTGGTCATTTCGCCGGTTTTCTGACGGATTTGGGTGGGCCCACCTCGCATACAGCGATTGTGGCTCGCAGCTTGAGTGTTCCTGCTGTCGTGGGTTTGGGCAGCTTCCGCAGTCTGATACGCGATGGCGACTTTCTGATTGTGGACGGCTTCTCGGGTGCGGTAATTGTGAATCCGTCCGAGCAAGTGTTGGCCGAATACCGGGAGCGTCAGGAAGCCTATCGTCGCGAACGGGCCGAACTGGAAGAGTTGCTGGATGCGCCAGCGATGACGCTGGATGGGATTAACGTCCGCCTGGAAGCCAATATCGAGCTTCCCGAGGAGGCGGAGCTGGCTTTGAAAGCTGGCGCCGATGGCATTGGCTTGTTCCGCAGCGAGTTTTTGTTCATGGGACGCACGGATTTGCCTTCCGAGCAGGAACAGTACGAAGCGTACTCCCGGGTGGTAAAAGCCATGAAGGGCAAGGTCGTCACTATCCGTACACTGGATATTGGGGCCGATAAAACCCTGGATGGAGATGCTACGGTAGCGACTAACCCGGCCTTGGGCTTGCGTGCAATTCGCTACTGTCTGGACAAGCCCGAGATGTTTGCCACCCAGCTACGCGCCTTGTTGCGTGCCAGCTTGCATGGACAAATCCGTATTTTGATCCCCATGATTTCCTCCATGAACGAGGTGCATGCCAGTCGTCAGGCTATTGAGTCGGCAGCTCGGGAACTGGAAAAATCCGGTACCCCATTCGCACGCAACTATTTGTTGGGGGCCATGGTGGAAGTGCCCGCCATAGCCATCGCCATTGAGCCCTTTGTACAGGAACTGGATTTTCTGTCCATCGGCACCAATGACTTGATTCAATATGTTCTGGCTGTAGACCGGGGCGATGCCGAGGTTGCCAGCCTGTACGACCCCATGCACCCAGCCGTCTTGCGTTTGATTGCACACACGATCAATGCGGCTGATCGTGCTGGCAAACCGGTGGCGGTCTGTGGGGAAATGGCGGGGGATGCGTCGGTGACTCGCATGTTGCTGGGGCTGGGCCTGAAAGAATTCTCCATGCATCCGCAGCAACTGCTGGATGTGAAAAAAGAAGTGCGTCTATCGCATTCCAATGCCTTGCGCGTGAAAGTGGCCAGTGCCTTGAACCGTGCCGAGCGCATCGATCTGGCCACCTTAGCCGCCTAAGTAATTGAAAACAGGCCAATTTAGTTGGCAAATATGTAACAAAGCCCGGCTGTAGTCCTATGAGGGATTCCATTTGTAACAACGTATCGGAACCTGGTTGCTCGCTAGGTGCTTGTTGTTAAAGGGTTTGTCATGAAGCTTGAGCTATATCGTCAGAATAATTGAAATCAGGATTTACACTAATAGATTGGTCTGCGTGCTCAGCACCGATAGAATGGCTTTTAGGGGAGTTGTAACAGACCCAAGGCCGAGCCGGAAGTCGCACCAGGCATCGGCCCATTCTATCTAGCGACCTTGGAATAGTAGGAAGGAAATCTTATGAAACTGACTCGTGCTCATTTTGCTGTCATGGCCGCTGCTGCTTCGATGACTCTTTTGGCTGCGTGTTCCAAAGAGGACGACAAAGCCGCTACGAGCGCGCCACCTGCTCCTGTCGCTGCTCCACAATCGACAGCACCTGCCACTCCACCCGCACCCGAGGCTGACAAGTCCCTGGAGCAAAAAACGGAAGAACTGAAGCAGGACGCCGCTAAAGTTGCTGACGACGTCAAAAAAGAAGCAGAGGAACAGAAAGAAAACGCCAAGGAAAATACCAACTCCTTGAAGGAAGATGCCAAGGCTGCTGGCGATAAAGTCGCTGAAAAAGCTGGTGAAGCCAAGGATGCAGTAGCCGATGCTGCCAGCCGTACGGGCGATGCCATTAAAGACGGCGCTGCCAAGGCTGACAAAGCCATCCAGGACAAGCTGGGTAATGGTGTTGATTCCTCGCCATCTTCCGTGCCTTCGGAACAAGCCAAACCTTAAGGCTTGAATAATTCGGCTGATTGTCTGGCCAAATGCAAAAAGCGGGTGCCTTTGGCACCCGCTTTTTCTATACTGCTGGTAGTGTCAATATTTTCAGGAGAGGACCATGATTAATCGAAGCGAATGGCTGGAAGATCTGCAAAAAAACGTCTCGGAGCTGATCGCCAAAAGTCCGGCTGCCGATATTGAGCGCAATGTAAAAGCCTTTATGGGTCAGGCCTTCAACCGTATGGACCTGGTTACTCGTGAAGAGTTTGATACCTACAAGCTGATGCTGGAACGCGCACTGGCTCGTGTGGCGGCTCTGGAAACACGTTTGCAAGCTTTGGAAGGGCGGCAAACTCCTGTTCCTCAAGATGGTGACACCTCTGCTCAAGAGGGCAGCCAAGGCTGATCACTTCATTTGAATACGGTCACCAGGCCTGGGGGCAAACAATCGGCCAGCCCCTTTTTTATTGCTGTCTTTCTTGTCTTGACCGGGGTGTGCGCCGCACTGCATGTGTGGAAAGTACCCCCGGCTTTGCCTTTTATGCAGCGCGAACTGGGCATGGACCTGGTGCAGTCAGGTTTTCTGCTTGCCAGTGTGCAAATGGCCGGGATGTTGCTGGGGCTATGCATAGGCCTGATTTCCGAGAAAATCGGCCTGCGTCGCTGCATTTTGACGGGGCTGGGTATTTTGAGTCTGGCCTCGTTAATCGGCTCCTTGTTTGAACATAGCACGCTGGTGTTGCTGGGCCGCATGATAGAAGGCTGTGGCTTTCTGATGGTGGTGCTGCCCATTCCGGCCTTGATCAAACGCATTACCGATACGGCACGGTTGAGCCGAGTCATGGGTTTATGGGGCTGTTATATGCCCGCCGGGGCGGTCTTGATGCTGTGGGCTGGTGCTGCCTGGTTGGCAGTCGGCTCCTGGCGTACCTTGTGGGTGGTTCTGGGTATCTTGACGGCCATCTTCATGATTTTGACCTTCCTTCTGGTGCCACCGGATTCTCAGACTCAAACCAGGAGTGCGGCGCAGCATACCTCTGCTCACCGTTGGTCCAGTCTGCTACGCACGACTTTACGCTCCGGCCGGGTTTGGTTGCTGGCTTTGGCCTTTGGTGTGTACGCGGCACAATGGGCGGCAGTCGTGGGCTTCATGCCCACTATTTACAATCAGGCGCAGATAGCAGTCGGCACTGCCGGTTTGCTGACAGCCTTGATTGCTGCTGGGAATGTCGTAGGTAATCTGGGGGCAGGGCGCTGTTTGCATGCCGGTATCCCACCTCATAGGCTGCTGCAGGCAGGCTACTTGGGCATGATCGCATGTGCGGTCCTTGCGTTTGGGCTGACACAAAGCTTGGTGGTTCAATTTGTCGCCATCCTGCTGTTTTCGATTGTGGGCGGCTTGATTCCAGCTACCTTGTTCTTCCTGTCGGTCACGGCAGCACCTTCGCCGGAGACCACCTCGACCTCGGTGGGCTGGGTACAGCAATGTTCTTCACTAGGCCAGTTTGTGGGCCCCCCTGTTGTGGCGTCGGTTGTACATGCGTTGGGTGGATGGCAGTGGGCTTGGGTCGCGACGGTTAGTTTTGCCGTTTTGGGTTTGATCATTGCCTGGCGCTTGTCGCATTTGGGTCTGCCCAATGGTCGTTAGGCCTTGCTCAGATCAGTACCGGATTAGATGAAACAGATCATGAAAGAGCCAGCTCAATAAAGCTGGCTCAGTTTTTTGGAAGGGAAAGTCGCATGCTCGTCAGTAATGTCCAGATCACAAGAGATGAGTTGGTTGATCTTTTGGCCGCCTCCCATGAGTCTTTGAGTTTCGAGAACTGCAGTTTTGATGATGAGGATCTGTCGGGTCTGGAGCTGGATGGTTCGCAGTTTTCGGGCTGCAGCTTTTTGAATACCCGATTGATACGGGCACATGCTCAAGACACGATCTGGCAGCGTTGCAAATTGGGTCAAGCAGATTTCAGCTTGGCAGATCTCAGTTCGGCGCGTTTTAGTGCTTGTGATCTGCACTTGAGCAAGTGGGTGCGCACTCACATTGCTTCCTTGCAGATCGAGGATTCCAAGTTGAGCGGGGCAATCTTCAATGAAACCCGTGGTTTGGACCTGAGCCTGCGTGAGTGCAAGTTGGTCGGTGCCACCTTGCGCGCCATTAATTTCCGCAAGCAAAATCTGGTGCAACTGGATTTCTCCGATGCGGACTTGGGCGGCTGCAATTTTCAGGATGCCGTATTTGACGGCGGCAGCTTGAGGGGTGCCAGCTTGCGAGGGGTGAACTTCAAAGGGGCGGACCTGCGCAGTGTGGAGTTGGGCAGCATTACCTTGTACGACTTGAGTAACTCTTTCCAAGGAGCTTGCCTGTCCGTGGAGCAGGCAGTTCAACTGGTCAGCTCCATGGGGGTGCAGGTTCAGTAAAACCCTGGGACCGTACAAGTACGCAGTGATGTTTTAAGGCAGGCATCTGGAGCTTATTTCTCCCGACGGGCAGACTGAATGTTTGCCTTGGAAAGGGGGAAGGGCATATGTCCTTGGCCGTGTTGAACAGTTGTGCCTTGTCGGGCCTGGATTTTATCGACGTGCGTGTTGAGGCGCACGTGGCTCCTGGATTACCAGCCTTTCATATTGTTGGTTTGCCCGATGCTGGTATTCGTGAAAGCCGGGAGCGCATACGGGCTGCCTTGCAGGCCAGTGGCTTTGATTTTCCCGCTGCCCGACTGACCATCAATCTGGCTCCTGCCGATTTGCCCAAGGATTCGGGACGCTTTGACTTACCCGTGGCTTTGGCAATTTTGCTGGCAAGCGGCCAACTCAGTCGTCCAGACGACAAGCAACGTGAGCAGGCCATCACAGGTCTGGATCGCTATGTCATGGCCGGAGAGTTGTCTTTGACCGGGGCAGTGGTGCCGGTTCAAAGCGCCTTGACGATAGCCTTGGGTATGGCGCGTCGGCATCCGGAGCTTTGTTTGCTTTTGCCTGCGCAGAGTGCAGAAATGGCGGCCCATGTTCCTGACTTGCAGGTCTACGGGGTTACCAGTTTGGCAGAGGCGGCGGGGTATCTGCGAGGGGACAAGGAGCTAGAACCCGCATTGGCCAGGCCGTGGCCAGAAGAGTGGAGTGATGGCCCACAACTTTGCTTGTCGGACGTGCTGGGGCAGCCTTTGGCTTGCCGTGCTTTGGAGGTGGCCGCTGCGGGTGGCCATAGCCTTTTGTTGAATGGCTCGCCGGGTGTGGGCAAGACCATGCTGGCTCAACGTCTGCCGGGTCTATTGCCAGACCTGGAGCGATACGCTCAGCTGGAAGTAGCCGCCTTGTATTCCTTTGTGCAAGAACAAGACTTTTTCAGCAGGCGCCCCCCCTTTCGTGCTCCACATCATAGTGTGTCTACTCCTGCCTTGATTGGCGGTGGTAGCCGCCCAAGACCGGGGGAGGTTTCGCTGGCTCATCATGGCGTACTGTTTCTGGATGAGTTGCCTGAGTTCAGTCGGCGTTCATTGGAGGCGCTGCGCGAACCGCTGGAGCAGGGCTGCGTGCATATTTCTCGTGCCCAGAAGCAAGCGGTGTTTCCGGCGCAGTTTCAGTTTGTGGCTGCCATGAACCCATGTCCCTGTGGCTGGGCGGCGAGCCGTCATCGGGCGTGTCGGTGTTCTCCTGCTCAACGGGAGCTGTATCGGCAGCGCCTATCGGGGCCGATGCTGGACAGGATTGATCTTTTGGTGACCTTAAGCGAGTCCGAACCGGAGCGTGATCAAGCAGCGCAGGCATCCAGTCAGGTCAGGCTGCGGGTACAGGAGGCGATTGAGAGGCAGTTGGCACGTCAGGCGGTACGAAATGCTCGTCTGTCAGTGGCTGGTTTGAAAGAACATGGGTGCTTGTCTGCGGAGGCCTTGCAGCTACTGGCCAGTGCACGCAAGCGCTGGCATTGGTCAGAGCGAGTGCAGGGTAGGGTCTTGCGGGTAGCGCGGACAATTGCTGACCTGGCCGGAGTAGAGCAGATTGCCAGACCTCATATCGCGGAAGCATTGCAGTTCCGGCCTGAATTGCCGTGAATCGAGGTAAGAAGAAGGCGGGTGTCGCTACTAGGTGTGGCAGGATTGGGCTGGCTGCAGGCTGAGGGCGACAGGCGCCATGACTTTCATGGTGGGCCTGTGTGTCGTTCGCCTGGACTGTCAGCCTACGTATGAAATTGCGCGCCTTCGCCTGATAGGGGGGGGGGGCGAGTATTTTGGGGTTATCGGCTACCAGCAAGATAGGGTGCCGATGTTTTCACCCATCCTATTGATAATTTGCTGCCTGATCTTGACATGGCTAGGCTCGAAGATTGACCAGATCATACGCGCTGGAGGGTATCCAAACGGGGCCACGGTTTCTTGTTTTCCTGATTGGTCGGCGGACAACGCCATAACTATAAAAAATCCCTTTGATATCTGGACAATCCTTCAGGAATCACCTTATAATCAAGAGCTTTTCCCCTGTTTGGATCTGTTCTGGCAGCGGGCAAAGAAAAAAATAAGTGCCTGTTTTGGGTCATACAAGTGTCCGCCAGCTTCCTAGGCGACCACCCGCAGACACAAATTAGTCGAGTAATTTCATGCCTAAAATGAAAACCAAAAAAAGCGCTTCCAAGCGCTTTGTGGTTCGTGGTAGCGGTTCCATCAAGCGGGGCCAAGCGTTCAAGCGTCACATTCTGACCAAGAAGACGACCAAGAACAAACGTCAGTTGCGCGGTGCCGTCGAGGTTCATAAAGCCGACGTCGCTTCCGTAAAAGCAATGATGCCTTTCGCTTGATTAGGGAGAATCGAACATGTCACGAGTAAAACGCGGTGTTAACGCACGCGCACGCCACAAGAAAGTAATTGCCCAGGCCAAAGGTTTTCGCGGCCGTCGCGGTAATGTATTCCGTATAGCCAAACAGGCTGTCATGAAGGCAGGTCAGTACGCCTACCGTGACCGCCGTAACAAGAAACGTGTATTCCGCTCGCTGTGGATTACCCGTATCAACGCAGCTTGCCGCGAACTGGATATGAGCTACAGCCAGTTTATCGCCGGCCTGAACAAAGCCTCCATCGCTTTGGACCGTAAGGTTCTGGCTGACTTGGCTGTTAAAGACAAGGCAGGTTTTGCTGCTGTTGTTGCACAGGCTAAGAACGCTCTGGCTGCTTAAGCGGTATCTGACTGTATAGTTCACAAACGGGGCCTTTGGGGCTCCGTTTGTTTTTGGAAAGTAACACGCCATGACTTCCTCCCACGACGATCTGATTGCCCAGGCTCGGGCCTTATTTGAGCAGTCTCAGGACGCCGCTTCGCTGGAAAACGCTAAAGCTCGATTTTTGGGCAAACAAGGTGCCATCACTGCCTTGATGAAAGGCCTTGCCCAGATGGAGCCGGAGCAGAAAAAAGCAGCCGGTGCCAGCATCAACGTGCTCAAGCGCGAAATTGAAGATCTGCTGAACGATCGTCGTGCTGCCCTGGCGGCAGAACAATTGAACCAGCGACTGGCTCAAGAACAAATTGATGTGACGTTGCCCGGCCGTGGTCGTGGCACCGGTGGTATCCACCCGGTGATCCAGACCTGGCAGCGTGTTGAAGCCATTTTCCGCTCTATCGGTTTCGATGTGGCTGACGGCCCTGAAATCGAAAATGACTGGACAAATTTTACCGCTCTGAACAATCCAGAGAATCATCCGGCTCGTTCGATGCAAGACACGTTCTATATCGATATGAACGACGAGCAGGGTTTGCCCTATTTGCTGCGCACGCACACCAGTCCCATGCAGGTGCGTTATGCACGCATGAACAAGGCCCCTATCAAGGTTATTGCTCCCGGCCGCACCTATCGTGTCGATAGTGATGCCACCCACTCGCCCATGTTCCACCAGGTGGAAGGGCTGTGGATTGCCGAGGATATTTCCTTTGCCGATCTGAAAGGCGTTTACACGAACTTTCTGCGCGCCTTCTTTGAAAGCGACGATCTGGTCGTGCGCTTTCGACCTTCTTTCTTCCCCTTTACCGAGCCATCCGCCGAGATTGACATGATGTTCTCCTCCGGCCCCAACAAGGGCCGTTGGCTGGAGATCTCCGGCTCCGGGCAGGTTCACCCGCAAGTGGTGCGCAATTTCGGTTTGGACCCAGAGCGTTACATCGGTTTCGCCTTTGGTTCCGGACTGGAGCGCCTGACTATGTTGCGCTATGGTGTTAACGATTTGCGCCAGTTCTTTGAAGGCGATCTGCGCTTTCTGAAGCAGTTCAATCGTTGATTCCTACTTCGCGCCGCTGGGCCTTTTAGGCCCGGTCGGTTCCGGTATACGCCGTTTTACGTCTCCATCTTTGCATCATGTTATTTTCCGAATCGTGGCTGCGCCGCTTTGTGAATCCCAAACTGGGAACTGAAGAACTGGGTCATCAACTGACGATGGCTGGCCTGGAGGTTGAAGAAATTCAAGCTGCTGCGCCTGCTTTTGAGCATGTTGTCGTTGGCTTCATCGCTGAAATTGCCCCCCATCCCGACGCTGACCGCCTGCGCGTTTGCCAGGTCGATGACGGCTCGGGCAAGCTGCTGCAGATTGTGTGCGGTGCGCCCAATGCGGCTCAAGGCATCAAGATCCCGGTCGCCCGTGTTGGTGCAGAGCTGCCCGGTGGCATGAAAATCGGCCCGGTCAAAATGCGTGGCGTGGAGTCCGCCGGCATGTTGTGCTCGGGTCGCGAGTTGGGTCTGTCGCAAGATCACGATGGTTTGCTGGTGCTGGATGCTGATGCACCCGTGGGCCAGAGCCTGCGCGAACTGCTGGATCTGGACGACCAGATTATCGAATTGAAATTGACGCCTAACCGGGCGGACTGCCTGTCCGTGCTGGGCGTGGCACGCGAAGTAGCCGCCCTGACTGGCGAACCACTGACACTGCCAGACTTCACACCTGTTCCTGTCACGATTGAAGATCGCGTTTCCGTTACCGTGAAAGACGCTGATCTGTGCGGCCGTTTTGCCGGCCGTGTGATTCGTGGCGTCAATGCGCGTGCAAAAACCCCGGACTGGATGAAAACCCGTCTGGAGCGCAGCGGCCAGCGTTCGATCTCTGCTTTGGTGGACATCTCCAATTACGTCATGCTGGAACTGGGCCGTCCTACGCACGTGTTCGATTTGCAGCACGTACAGTCTGGTCTGGAAGTGCGTTGGGCACGTAAAGGCGAGACGCTGGAGCTGCTGAGCGGTTTGAATGTCGAGCTGGATACCGATGTGGGTGTGATTGCGGTTAACGATGTGCCGCAAAGCATGGCCGGTATCATGGGCGGCGAACAAAGCGCTGTCACACTGGATACGACGGATGTGTATCTGGAAGGCGCTTTCTGGTGGCCAGAAGCCATCATGGGCCGTGCCCGTCGCTACAAGTTTTCTTCCGACGCCAGCCACCGTTTCGAGCGTGGCGTGGACTTCGACTCCATTACCCAGCATCTGGAACGCACCACAGCGCTGATCCTGGAAATCTGCGGCGGCCAAGCGGGTCCTATGGATGACCAGGTTGTGGCCTTGCCCGAGCGCAAGCCCGTTGCCATGCGCCTGGATCGTTGCCGCCGTGTTCTGGGTATTCCTCTGGATCAAAAGCAGGTGGAGAGCATCTTCACCTTGCTGGGCCTGGACTTCTCGGTGGCTGACGAAGTCTTTACGGTCAATCCTCCCAGCTTCCGTTTCGATTTGACGATTGAAGAAGACCTGATCGAGGAAGTTGCCCGTATCTACGGTTTTGAAAATATTCCTGATCTGCCTCCGGTCGCTGCTGCACAAATGCGTGTGCCAGTCGAGTCCTTGCGTGGCCCGCACGCCTTGCGTGCTGTATTGGCCGCCCAGGACTATCAGGAGGTGATCAATTTCTCCTTTGTGCAAGAGTCCTGGGAAAAAGACATCAACGGACAGGCTGACCCTATCCGTTTGCTGAACCCCATTGCCAGCCAGTTGGCGGTGATGCGTACCAGCCTGATTCCTGGTCTGCTGGCCAATATTGAACGCAACGCCAACCGCCGTCAGTCGCGCGTGCGTGTGTTCGAGTTTGGCCGCGTCTTCATGCGCGATGCCTCTCAAGAAAATGGTCCGTTGACCGTGGCCGGTATCCATCAGCCCAACCGCATTGCGGCCGCAGCCTGGGGCCCTGTTGTGACTGAGCAGTGGGGACAGCCCGATCGTCTTGTCGACTTCTTTGACGTCAAGCGCGATCTGGAAACCTTGCTGGGCCAACGTGCTGCTCAAGTCCGTTTCGAGCCTGAATCTCACCCGGCCTTGCACCCAGGCCGTAGCGCCAGTGTGAAACTGGATGGTAAAACCATAGGCTGGATCGGTGAAGTCCATCCTCAGTGGTTGAGCGAATTTGGCTTGAATCAAGCGCCGGTCGTTTTTGAGGTGGACGTTGATGCCATCTCTCACGACGAAGTCGTACACGCTCAGGAAGTATCCAAGCAACCCGTTGTGCAACGAGATCTAGCGGTTTGGCTGGATAAGGACGTATCCTATCAAGCTGTGCTGGATACACTGAACCAGGTGCGTAGCACGGCAGCGCAAGCGGCTATCGTCAAAGATATTCAGTTGTTTGACGTCTGGCGCGACAAGAACGATGCATCGGAAAAGAGTCTGGCGATTCGATTCTGGCTGCAAGACAGCGCAAGCACGCTGGACGATGAACGCGTCGAGCAATGCCTGGAAGCATTGTTGGCGGCACTGGTGTCTGCGCATGGCGCACGGGCACGAGCATAAGGAGACACAATGAACGTAGAGCGTACTCTGACCAAGGCAGATCTGGCTGAACTCTTGTTTGAACGTGTTGGCTTGAATAAACGCGAAGCCAAAGATATTGTGGATACTTTCTTTGCAGAGATCCGCGATTCCCTGGCCGATGGTGTCGAGGTCAAGTTGTCCGGTTTTGGTAATTTCCAGGTTCGGGACAAACCCCCGCGTCCTGGTCGCAACCCCAAAACGGGCGAAGTCATCCCGATTTCGGCGCGACGCGTGGTGACATTCCACGCCAGTCAGAAGCTCAAAAGTGTAGTCGAAGGGGCGCCAGTGGCGCCCGAGGATGACCAGGACTGAAGCCTGGTACGTTTGCGTACAGTTTTGCCTGACTGAACGTGTAAAATCACTCCTATTGTCGATGAGCATCAGTGGCCATGAGCACAAACGAAAAGACGGCGACCTTGCCACCTATCCCTGCCAAGCGGTATTTCACCATCGGTGAAGTCAGTGAGCTTTGCTTGGTCAAGCCCCACGTCCTGCGTTATTGGGAGCAGGAGTTTACGCAGTTAAAGCCCGTCAAGCGACGCGGTAACCGACGTTATTACCAGCACCATGAGGTGCTGCTGATACGCCGGATTCGCGGTTTGCTGTACGACGAAGGCTTTACGATCAGTGGTGCGCGCAATCGTCTGGGCGATGGTCCGGATATGCCTTTTGACCAGGAAGCCGCTGTGCGTCTGACCGGTCAGGAGATGCAGGCCTTGCGCACCAACTTGGGTCAGATCCAGGCAATGCTGGATCAAGCCTTGGCAATGACGGATCCTGGCTCGGCTCAGTAATCCGGGGTTGCTAAGCAGGAACGAAGGTCGGCCTTGGTGCCGGCCTTTTTTCATGGAAGGGATTAGCAGTGAACTTACGTAGTCAGGCTCTACAGGCCTTGTTAGTACAAGAGCCGGCTGCCAAGCTGGCAGCAGTACGAGCAATTGCCCATGGCTTGCCCGTAGGGGCAGATGAACATTTGGAAGAGCCGCCCGGCGTACCGGGACGGCCCGAGGGTTTGCGTTTTGTGAGCCCTCAGCATGTGCCCAAGCGGTCCGTGCGTACGCCCCAGGGGCGAGCAGCCTTATTGCATTCCTTGGCTCATATTGAGTTCAATGCCATCAATCTGGCCTTGGATGTGTTGTGGCGTTATCCCGGTTTGCCCGACGCATTCTATGCAGGCTGGTTACAGGTGGCGGTGGAGGAGGCTTTGCACTTTGAGCTGCTGAGCGATCATCTTCAAACGCTGGGTGTCCGCTATGGGGATTTGCCTGTCCATGACGGCTTGTGGGAGATGGCAGAGCGAACACGCTTTGATCTGCTGGCGCGTATGGCTTTGGTGCCGCGTACTCTGGAAGCACGGGGGCTGGATGCCTGCCCCCTGGTGCATAAGAAGTTGCTGGATGCTGGTGATGAAAAAGCCGCCGCGATTATTGCCATCATCTTGCGCGATGAGGTCGGGCATGTAGCGTTGGGAAATTACTGGTATCGCAAAGTCTGCCAGGAACAAGGCTTGCCTGATTTTGCTACGTATGGCGAGTTGGCGCTGCGCTATCGCGCACCGCGTTTGCGTGGCCCCTTTAATCGCGAAGCCCGCCTGGAGGCGGGCTTCACTGCCGAGGAAATCGACGAGCTGGAGCGGCTGGATGCCGCTTTTAAGAGCGGGTTGCCGACGAGCTAGCTTCCGTGTTGGGCTTGGGCAGGTTATCCAGCTGCCCAAAGCTCACAATGCGACCAATGTACAGAACGGGGCCTTCCGGTGCACCACTATTGGAGCCGCCTTCGGTTTCCAGCGTCATCTCAAATATCTGCTCATCTTCCACGGTGCCGATCAAAGCCGCGGGTACGGTGATGGGGCGATTAGGATCAATCAAACCCAATGAACGAATTTGCGTGCCGCGTGGTGTGTGTGTCCACAGCTGTACTGACTGCGTTGCTTTGACTTCGGTACTGACCTTGGGCACCAGCAGTACATTGCCTTGTGGGTCTACCGTCGCAATCCAGGCCGGAGTAGAGGATTGGCCAGGGGCCTGCAGGATGGCTGCCTGACGTGGCTTCATCTCAATGACGTTGACAGGTGGTTCCGAGTTCATGTTCATGAGCAGGGCAATCACCAGGCCCAGAATCACGACCGCAGCCAAGCCGCCCCACAAAACAGGCATGGGCATGGCAAAGCCACGGGACTTGCGTTCGCTATCGACAGGTTCGGGTTTGCGTTTTTTCTCTACCGGGACTGACTCAGGCTCGCTTTTGATGGGCTTTTTCTTGTCGGCGACCTTGGCTGGTGCTGTGGGCGCTGCTTCGGCTGTGACAGCAGCTGCTTTGGTGGCTGGGTCGGACTCTGCACGCAGCAAGGTGGGGAAGGGCGGTGTGTGATCGTCAGCCTTGTCGTTCGAACTGTTGACGGACCAGCGAGGCTCAGTGCGAGTGGCAGCTTCCGCTTTAGTGTCTTGGTCTGCCGAAGTACTGGTCTTGATACTGGGTTCCTGGCGCTCCGCTTTGTTAACTGGAGCGCTTGTGCTGGCGTTGCCAGTGCTTGCCGATTTGGGGGCTTCAGCAGCCGGACTGCTTGTGTTCCCAGCCTGACGACGTGCAGCTGGCGGAGGCAAGCCCAGGGTATGGTGAATATGAGCCAGGCTGGTGGGGGCAGGCACTGTTGGGGTCAGGCAGTCCACCAGCTCCAGCCACGCTTGCTCCCAAGCCAATGCCAGACGCGCTGCCTGATCATTTTGCTGCATCAGGGTGTGGGCTTGGACCAGTTCATGCTGGCTGAGTAGCCCCAAGGTATATTCGCCAATCATCACTGCATGGCGTGGATCGTTGGCGTTGCCTTCATTGATCAGGGGAGTGAGCTGTTGCAAGCCATGTTGGACCACAGCGCGCAATTGTGCGGGGGAGCGGTTCAGCTGAGGGCCCAACTGTTCGTAACTATTGCCGTGCAGGTAGGCATGGATCATGGCGCGTTGGCTGGTGCCATCCAGCTTGCCCATGGCAGGGATGAAACGCTGGCCGGCTTGCGGCTTGATGGCAGGCAGGGCGTAATTGCTATCGCCGCTTTGCGCGCGTTGACGCAGGCGAGCCAGTAGCCTGAACCGCAGAATGCTGTAAATCCAGGCGCGCCCTTCGCCTAAATCGGGGTCATAGCCGGCAGCGTTCTTCCATAACAAAACAAAGCTATCGCGCAGAACCTCTTCGGCATCAATGCGGCGGCCCAATACGGCCTGGCCCAAAGCCAGCATCAAGGGGGCTTCCTGGTCGTACAGCACATCCAGCGCCTGGCTGTCCTGTGCGGCTAACTGGTCCAGGGAAGAAGAATACGAAAAAGAAGAAGACGGCATGGATGGATTTTGCACGGTAAAGGGATTCATGAGCCAGATGTCTGGTATCAGGCGCTATTTTTACTGTGTCTGCGCCAGTTTCAGACAAGCAGGTATTGTATGCCTTTCGTTGAAGGCTTGAAGGTAACAAAGTGCTGGATTGCCAGCATTTTCTTTGCAGTGACAAGCCGTGAATTTCCCGATTTTCAGCACTGGATACTTGCTGGTCAGGTCCCTTATTCGTGTGACTGTGGTTTGCAGGTCAATAATCTGCCAAACAAGCACGCCGACGGCAGGGTCTTGGCAGGGATAAGCAGCTCAAAAGGCTATACTTATTCGTTATGTACTGCCTGGCAGTTTTGATGATTTCCCAGGCGTAGAACCTCATTTCTGTATTCGCATCAAGGACATGGCAGGGCCTGCCTGCCAGTGGAAAGCATAGTCTGCTTGTCCTGCCTTGATTCCAGCGTTGTGCTGCAACTTATTTTTAAGCTGTCCGCGGTTTTTCGGCTTTGTGCTGTTGAACATGGACCTATTGCGTGTGCCTCCTCGTCCTGAAGTGCTTGATGGTGTCTCCGGTGGTCTGAGCACCCTGAAATCCTTATTTCCTTACGTTTGGCGATTCAAGACTCGCGTGGTCTTGGCTTTGTCCTGTTTGTTGCTGGCAAAAGTCGCCACCGTGATGATGCCGATCTACCTGAAGCAGGTAATCGATGCGTTGAGTCTGCCCGCTACGGCTTTGATGCTGCCGGTGGCCGCCTTGTTGGGATATGGAGCCGTACGTCTGGCCTCCAGCGCTTTTGGTGAAATACGGGATGCCCTGTTTGCGCGAGTCACGCAAGGGTCGGTGCGGCTGATTGCGAACCACGTCTTTCGGCACCTGCTGGATCTGTCCTTGCGCTTTCATACTGAACGCCAGACAGGTGGCTTGAGCCGGGATATTGAACGGGGCACCAAAGGCGTCAGCTTTCTGCTGAATTTCCTGGTCTTCAATATTTTGCCAACCTTGCTGGAAATAGCTCTGGTCTGTGGCATCTTGCTCTGGCGATACGACTGGGCCTTCGCGGCGGTGACCTTGGGGACGATTGCGGCCTATATTGTGTTCACCTTGCTGGTGACTGAGCGGCGCATGCGTTATCGGCGAGCCATGAACGACTTGGACAGTCGTGCCAACTCTCGCGCGATTGATGCCTTGCTCAATTACGAGACAGTCAAATACTTCGGTAACGAGGATTACGAGATCAATCGCTACGATCAGAATATGGGCCAGTGGGTCCAGGCTGCCGTGCGTAATCAGGTATCGCTGAACCTGCTCAATATTGGTCAGGCCTCGATTATCAGTGTTGGGGTGACGGCCTTGCTGTTCATGTCGGCGCAAGGTGTGCTGGCCGGAACCATGACGGTGGGTGACGTTGTGCTGGTGTCTGCCTTCCTGACTCAGCTTTATGCGCCTTTGAACTTTCTGGGTTTTGTTTACCGCGAAATCAAGAATTCACTGGCTGATATGGAGCGCCTGTTCTCCTTGTTGCGTCGCAAGCAAGAGGTGAAAGATGCGCCGGATGCCCAGGTCTTGTCCTGTGAGCAGGCGGGTGTGCGTTTCGAGAACGTCAGCTTTGCCTATGACAGCCGTCGCAAAGTCATTCAAAACCTGAGTTTCGAGATCCCCGCCGGCAAGACGGTAGCGGTGGTGGGTTCTTCGGGCGCAGGTAAATCCACCTTGTCGCGTCTTTTGTTTCGTTTCTACGATGTGACGGAAGGCCGCATCCTGTTCAATGAGCGCGAGCTGCGCGAATGGACGCAAGAGAGCTTGCGCCGTCATATCGGTATCGTTCCCCAGGATACGGTCCTGTTCAACGATACGATTTTGCACAATATTGCGTATGGCCGTCCTGAGGCCAGTAAAGAGCAGATCGTGGCAGCAGCACGGGCCGCCAGTATCCACGACTTCATCGAAAGCCTGCCCGATGGTTACGAGACCATCGTGGGTGAACGTGGCTTGAAGTTGTCCGGGGGCGAAAAGCAGCGCGTGGCCATTGCCCGCACCTTGCTGAAGAACCCACCGGTGCTGATTCTGGACGAAGCCACCAGTGCGCTGGACACGCGCACGGAACGGGCGATTCAGGCGGAGTTGAACGAGATTGCCCGCGACCGCACCACCTTGATCATTGCTCACCGTCTTTCCACGATTACGGACGCGGATTTGATTCTGGTTCTGGAGCGCGGACAGATCGTGGAGCAGGGCACGCACAGCGAGCTTTTAGCCCTGGATGGCGCCTATGCCCGGATGTGGAATATCCAGCAAAGTCTGGAGGGATAATTTGACCATATAGTACCAAAGCGGTACTATATGGCTCTACGACCTGTTCAGAGAGAAGGAATGCTGCGAATCAGTAAAATCATTGATTACGGCACTTTGGTGCTGACACACATGGCTGGCGATCCAGACCGTGTGTTCAGTGCGTCTGACTTGGCCGCCATCCTGGGTTTGGGCCAACCGACTGTCAGCAAGGTGCTTAAACTGCTGGGCCAGCACGAGCTGGTCATCAGCAGCCGAGGCGCACGCGGAGGGTATGTGTTGGGCCGCCCCGCCAAACAGATAAGTGTAGCGCAGATTATTGATGCACTGGAAGATCAGCCCTTTGGCTTGACTGAATGTGTAGCTACTCCTGGAGCCTGTTCCGTGGAGTCAGATTGCCATATACGCAGTAATTGGCAGCGTATCAACGATATTGTCCGACGCACCTTGGAAGAGGTCAGTGTTGCAGACATGATACGCGTGCCCGTTAACGAATTTCCCCTGACACACAAGCCGGGTCCCGAATTGAAAAACAGAAACAAGGCGAACACCTCCAACGTGGAGTTAACCGAATGAGTACCGTCAACGAACATCTGGACACCTTCCTCGATCGTGATTACGAGGCAGGCTTTGTCACCGACATCGAGTCTGAAACCATACCGAAAGGTCTGAACGAAGACGTCATCCGTTTCCTGTCCGCGAAAAAACGCGAACCGGAGTTCATGCTGGAATGGCGCCTGGCTGCTTACCGCCAGTGGCTGACCATGAAGTATCCCAAGTGGTCGATTGTGGAATATCCACCTATCGACTTCCAGGACATCAGCTACTACTCCGCGCCCAAGAGCAAGGCCGACGGCCCCAAGAGCCTGGACGAGGTGGATCCTGAATTGCTGCGCACCTATGAAAAACTGGGTGTGCCTTTGCACGAGCGCGCGCGTCTGGCCGGTGTGGCGGTTGACGCCGTGTTTGACTCGGTCTCGGTGGCCACCACCTTCCGCAAAGAGTTGGAAGAAGTGGGCGTGATCTTCTGTTCCTTTTCCGAGGCCGTGCGTGAATATCCGGAACTGGTGAAAAAGTATCTGGGTACGGTTGTCCCTCCTAGCGACAACTTCTACGCCGCCCTGAACTCGGCCGTGTTCTCCGATGGCTCCTTTGTGTTCATCCCCAAAGGCGTACGCTGTCCGATGGAGCTGTCCACCTACTTCCGCATCAATGCCCGCGACACAGGTCAGTTCGAGCGCACCTTGATTATTGCGGAAGAGGGCGCTTCGGTCAGCTATCTGGAAGGCTGTACGGCGCCGATGCGCGATGAAAACCAGTTGCACGCAGCGGTCGTGGAACTGGTCGCCTTGGACGACGCCAAGATCAAGTACTCCACCGTGCAAAACTGGTACCCCGGCGATAAAGACGGCGTAGGCGGTATTTACAACTTCGTCACCAAGCGTGGCGAATGCCGTGGCGCACGTTCGCACATCTCCTGGACGCAGGTTGAAACCGGCTCGGCCATCACCTGGAAATACCCCAGCGTGGTGCTGCGCGGCGATGATTCCCAAGGCGAGTTCTACTCGGTCGCCCTGAGCAACCACCGCCAGCAAGCCGATACCGGCACCAAAATGATTCATATGGGTCGCAATACCCGCAGCACGATTATCTCCAAGGGGATTTCGGCGGGCCAAGGTATCAATACCTATCGCGGCCTGGTTCGTATTACCCCCAAGGCAGAAAACGCCCGCAATTACACCCAGTGTGATTCGCTGCTGATCGGCAAGCGCTGTGCTGCACATACCTTCCCAACCATGGAAGTGCAGAACCCCAGCGCCAGTGTGGAACATGAAGCAACCGCTTCGCGCATTGGCGAGGACCAGCTCTTTTACGCCATGCAGCGCGGCCTGACTGCCGAAGATGCCGTCTCCATGATCGTGAACGGCTTTTGTAAAGAAGTGATTAAAGAATTGCCCATGGAGTTTGCGGTCGAAGCACAGAATTTGCTCGGCGTCAGCTTGGAAGGCAGTGTAGGTTAAGGAGAATAATGAAATGCTGACGATTAAAGATTTGCGCGCTTCGGTTGAAGATAAACCTATCCTTAAAGGTCTGAACCTGGAAATCAAACCCGGTGAAGTCCACGCCATCATGGGCCCGAACGGCTCGGGCAAGAGCACCTTGTCCCAGGTTCTGGCCGGTCGTGAAGACTACACCGTGGAAGGCGGTTCGGTTGACTGGCTGGGTCAAGATCTGCTGGAAATGAAGATTGAAGACCGCGCCCGTTCCGGTCTGTTCCTGGCATTCCAGTACCCCATCGAAATTCCCGGTGTGTCCAACGCCTACTTCCTGCGTGCTTCCGTGAACGCCGTGCGCCGTCATCAGGGCTTGCCTGAGCTGGACGCCATGGACTTCCTCAAGCGTGTCAAAGAGGAAATGAAGACGGTTGGCATGCGCGAAGAGTTTCTGTACCGCTCCGTGAACGAAGGCTTTTCTGGCGGCGAAAAGAAACGCAACGAAGTTCTGCAAATGAGCCTGCTGGAACCCAAGCTGGCCATTCTGGACGAAACCGACTCCGGTCTGGATATTGACGCTTTGCGTGTGGTGGCTGACGGCGTGAACCGTCTGCGTTCCCCCGAGCGTTCCCTGCTGGTGATTACTCACTACCAACGTCTGCTGGACTACATCGTGCCTGACTTTGTGCACGTATTGGCCGGCGGCAAGATCATTCGTTCCGGTGGCCGTGAATTGGCTCTGGAACTGGAAGAGCGTGGCTACGGTTGGGTGCTGGAACAAGCAGCTGCCGAACAAAAAGCCAAGGGAGCTGCGGTATGAGTCTGCCGGATTGGGTCAACAGCTTTGCCGCTCAGGCTGCACAAGCGCCTGGAGCCGGCCTGCCATGGCTAAGCGCCGTGCGTCAGCGCGCGCTGGATCGTTTCGCACAAGAAGGCTGGCCAACTACGCGTATTGAAGCCTGGCATCACACTTCCTTGGCTTTGCTGGAACAGCAAAGCTTTGCTCCTCAGAAATCGGCTTCGGCCGCGGAATTGGTGGCGTCAGTGCGCCAGCAAGAAGACGGCTATTTCCTGGTCTTTGTGGATGGTCACTACGATGCGGCCTTGTCGCACCTGAACGAGTTGCCAGCAGGCGTGCGTTTGGCCTCGCTCAGTACCTGTCTGGAGCAAGATGCAGACTGGCTGCAGCAGGCTTACGGGGATGAGTCCCTGGGTGCTTCGACGGCTGCCTTGAACCTGGCTTTGGCCCAGGATGGTGCTGCCTTGTATATTGCCGCTGGCAAGCATCTGGAACAGCCTGTTCATCTGGTTTTTGTACGCACTCAAGGTGGCAGTGCCAGTTTTACGCGCAACCTGATTTCTTTGGAATCCGGTGCCAGTGCAACGGTGGTTGAGCACTACGTGGGTCAGGAAGGAACGGATGCTTCCTTGAGCAGCGCCGTGACTCGCCTGAACGTGGCTCCTGATGCCAACCTGACACACATGAAGTTGCAGCAAGAAGCCTTGCAAGACTTCCACCTGGCCGCAATCGATGTGCAGCAAGGTCGTGGTTCGGTATTCAATTCGCACTCTCTGTCTTTCGGTGCTCGTATAGCCCGTAACGATATTGCTACTGTTTTCAACGGCGAGCGCTGCGAAACCTTGTTCAATGGTTTGTATTTTGTGGACGGCCGCCGTCACGTGGACCACAACACCATCATTGATCACGCTCAGCCTAACTGCCAAAGCCGTGAGTTCTACCGTGGCATTTTGGCCGACACCGCCCGCGGCGTGTTCAGTGGTCGCGTATTGGTAGGAAAGGGCGCGGATGGTACGGATTCGGTACAGCGTTCGGACAGCTTGCTCTTGTCCAAGATGGCACGTGCAGACTCCCGCCCTGAGTTGGAAATCTACGCCGACGACGTCAAGTGTGCACACGGTGCCACTGTAGGTCAGCTGGATGCCGACAGCCTGTTCTACCTGCGCTCGCGTGGAATGACCATGGAAGATGCACGCAATATGCTGATTTACGCATTTGCCGCTCAGTCTCTGGAGCGCATTGCGTCCGAGAGTCTTCGTAGCCGTGCCACAGTCGGTATTAATGCTTTGTTGCCTGGCGGTCTTGCCCTTGGAGATCTTGCATGAATGCGCCTATGCCCGTAACTGCTGCTGGTTTGCTGAATCACCGCGAGGATTTTCCTATCCTGGCTCGCCCCATCCGGGGCCAACGCCTGTCCTATCTGGACAATGGCGCGACGACGCAAAAGCCGCGCTCGGTCATTGAAGCCGAGGCGCGATTCTATGAGCAGTCCAATGCCAACATCCACCGTGGTGTGCATTGGCTGTCTCAGCATGCTACTGAGCTGTACGATCAGGCCAGAAGTACAGTGCGGGCATTTCTGAATGCCGCGCGCGACGAAGAAATTGTATTTACGCGTGGCACCACAGAATCCATTAATTTGGTGGCCTATAGCTGGGGCATGGACAACCTGAAAGCAGGCGACGAGATTCTGCTGACCGGCCTGGAGCATCACTCCAATATCGTGCCTTGGCAATTGGTTGCCCAGCGTACCGGTGCCATTATTCGCGTGGTGCCTGTGCTGGATAATGGCGAGCTGGATCAGGAAGCTTTCAAGCAACTGCTCAACGAGAAAACCCGCCTGCTGGCGGTGGGCCATGTGTCCAATGCCTTGGGCACGATCAACCCCATCGCTGAAATGACCCGTCAGGCGCATGCCGTCGGTGCCAAGGTGCTGGTGGATGGAGCTCAGTCCGTTCCCCACGGTGTGGTGGACGTACAGGCTCTGGATGCTGATTTCTACACTTTCTCAGCACACAAGCTGTACGGCCCCACAGGTATGGGTGCCTTGTACGTGCGCTACGAGATTCTGGACAGCATGTCGCCCTGGATGGGGGGCGGTGATATGATCACCACGGTCAGTTTCGAGCAAAGTAATTACGCCCCTGTGCCACAGCGCTTTGAGGCAGGTACGCCCAATATCGCTGGTGCCATTACCATGGCTGCCGCTATCGATTATTTGATGGGTATAGGCATGCAGCGTATTGCCGACCATGAAGCGCTGTTGCTGGACTACGCCACCGAAGCCTTGCTGGCCATGCCTGGCATTCGCATTATTGGTACGGCCGCACACAAGGCAGGCATTGTGTCCTTCCTGGTCGACGGTATTCACCCGCACGATCTGGGCACCATTCTGGACATGGACGGCGTTGCTGTGCGTGCCGGTCACCACTGTGCCATGCCCTTGATGACGCGCTTTGGCATTCCAGGTACGGCTCGTGCCTCCTTTGCCTTGTACAACGATTACGCTGATATTGATGCTTTGCTGGGCAGCCTGCGCAAAGCTCAAAAACTATTTGGAGTTGGCTAAATGAGCCAGGATTTCAACGGGCTGCGCGAGCTCTACCAAGAGGTCATTTTTGATCACAACCGTAGCCCGCGTAACTTTGAAGTAATAGAAAACGCCAGCCATTTTGCCAATGGCCATAACCCTCTGTGTGGGGATCAACTGGCTGTGTACGCCGTGGTTGAAGACGGCATTGTGCAAAAAGTCAGCTTTGTGGGGCATGGCTGCGCTATTTCCAAGGCTTCGGCATCCTTGATGACCGAAGCCGTAAAAGGCCTGAGTCTGGCCGAGTTTGAGTCTCTATTTCAAGATATGCACGCCATGTTGACAGAGGCCCATCCCGATCGAGATCTGGGCAAGCTGGAAGTGTTATCTGGTGTGCGTGAATTCCCCGCACGGGTTAAATGTGCCACTCTGGCCTGGCATACCCTGCATAACGCCATCAATCAGGCCAAAGAAACCGCGCAAACCGAATAAAGGCGCAAACAAGCCATGAGCTACTTTGAACGACATGATGTGCTGGTCAGCCGGGATTGTCCGGCTGTCAGTATCCCTTACGGTGCTCCCGTTACGATCGAGGCGGGTTGTACAGCAACGATTACCCAGAAGCTGGGTGGCAGCTATACCGTGATGGTAGAGGGCAACCTGTACCGGATTGAAGGTGTCGATGCCGATGCGCTGGGTTTTGAGTCCCAGGACAAGCCCGAGGTTTTTGTACCCGAGCTGCCCCTGAGCGAAAAAACCATTGAAGACGCCGCCTGGATTGTGCTGGCGAGCGTTTATGATCCGGAGATTCCGGTTGATATCGTTAATCTGGGCTTGGTGTACGCTTGTCATGTGAACCAGACTGGTCCGGAAGCGTTCTCCATCACCATGGAAATGACGCTGACGGCCCCTGGTTGCGGTATGGGCACCATGATTGCCGATGAGGCCCGCTACAAGCTGGAGACTATCCAGGGCGTAGAGAAGGCCGTAGTGGATTTGGTTTGGGATCCACCGTGGAGCCGGGAACGTATGAGTGAATCAGCCCGCTTGCAACTAGGGATGCTGTAATAGAAAAAGCCTGCAGAACATGCAGGCTTTTTTGTGCCTGAAGAGCGGGGCGCAGCTTGAAAGGCGGGCTCAGGGCAGACGGCAGTTTGTTTGTGATGTTGTTGGCTGCTGAATAGGCCCCCCCCGGTTAAGGGGGCCTATACGCTGCGGCTAAGTATGTTTGGAGAGAGGCCCTGGCAAGCTTAAAACGCTCAAAAAAATGGCTCGATATCTACCCGATAGCTATAAATAAAAATAATAGCGAAAGCGTTTAAGAGGCGGTTTCCGTTAAGCCTTGTTTGTTCTTTTTTTATGGGCCAAAACCTGCATTGAATAAGCTGTCTTATGTCTTTATCAAGCCAGAGATTACAACTTTTCCTAGGGTTTTGCCTATCTCCAGCCAGAGAGTTTTGTATGAATTTCGCTGAGGTTCTTATCTTCAGGCCTGATTTCTTGATTCATACTTGAATGGTTCAAACTTATATGGCCAAGGGTTTAGGCAAAGCAGGGGAGAATAATGTTAGTTACAAATAGAACATAAAGATCTTTTTTGAGACAGTGCTGTTGCTGGTCGAGCAGATTAAACGCTCGCCAGCACAGGGAAGCTTAAGGCGTGATTAATGGAAACAGAATAGCCCTAGCTTCATCCAATTTATGATCAGGTGCCTTGTTTTGTACGTATAGGTTTACTGAGGGGCAAGACGCTCAATCAAACTGTCCAGGCTGGCGTCATCCATTTGACGACCTTGATGCAGATAGAACTCGTATACCAGGCGAATCGCCTGAGCCTCGGCACGAGAGCGCAGGCTGAGCTTTTGCTGCACAAATAACTGCCTGATCTTCAGGATGATTTCTTCCAACGAGTCCATGTCAGCCATGTTGGGCTTTGATTGAGCAAGAACCCGTTTATCAAGCTTTTCTTCCCCGCAGGCTAACCATTGAATAGGCAGCTTGGAGGCCTTGGCCAGCTTGATCAAAGCAAGACGAGAGGGCTCGGTTTTGCCTGATTGCCAGCCTTGCAGAATCAATAGGGACACACCCACTTTTTCAGCCAGTTTTTGTGGTCCGCCGGCCTGTTCGATCGCCAGCTTGATTCGCTCCGGGAAGTGTTGGAAACCTTCCTCCACGGCATTTTGACCGGCTTGGCTTAATCGCTTTACTGAGTGTTTGAAATACATTGCCACCTCCAGGGATTGCATGTTCTTGTCGTTATTGGTTATTTGGTCAAGATTGTGCTTGATGGTGCTATATACTTGTCTTATTATTCAATTTGAACAGAAAACCAAGTTAACTACACAAGAATTTGCATAAAAAATGTAAATGATGTGGTTTTCTTACTTTTGTTTTAAGAACTTGACTGTTTATGCAAGATTTTGTGTTTATGCTGGATGGACGGCATCACAGGAAGGATGCCCATCGGGCCCTGGAAGGACCCAGGAGCAGAAAGACAGAGTGGCCTTGCTAACAGATCGGCTGTAGGCGCACCAAGTCTTGGGTGAGTAAGAAACACAATAAAGACGATAGTGAGCGCCAGGCAAAGCCGCTTGAACGCGTGCAGGCCTACAAGGCAATGATAGCCACGGTTTTGGGGAGAGGGAGGCTTGGTACTGTTGAGAACAGAGAGAATCGTGCTGTTGTTCGATAACGGCGATCTGATACAAAAGCTGATCGATGATTTGGCCCTGTGGGGTATACCGGTGCAAGTGCTTCAAGCACACAGCGCGGTGTCATTTACGCGGGACGAACAGGCCGAGGCGGGCGAGCTGATCATGATGCATTCCCCGAATGAGGATCTGTTGGGTGATGTAGGTCGCTTGCGGGCTCAGTCTGCGGCAATGGGTCTGGTGGTTTTGCGTTTTGAAGGAACACTAACCCCCGAACATGGCAGCTTGCTATTGCTGGCTGGTGCCGATATCTGTTTTGACGAACGAACTCACAGTATGGAAGTGCTGGCTAGTATCCAAGCTCTGCGCAGACGGGAGCTGGCCTTGCGAGCTAAATATGCGGATGGAAAGGACAAAGCTTTCCCAACTGCCCCTACGGAAATCCGCCTGAATGGTGAAACTCGGGAGCCCTTGTTTGGCTGGGATTTGCTGGAGGACGGTTGGCGCTTGATGACGCCGCAGCGACATGCCATCACGCTGACAGGGGCGGAGCGACGAGTATTGCGTGTGTTGCTGGCCGAGAGTCCTGAACCCGTAGCCCGCGAAAAGCTGTTTAGTGACAAGGAAGGGGATCAACCACCTAGTCGCTACATAGATGTGGTAATTAGCCGTTTGAAACGTAAGGTCGCACAGCACGGCGAGCGTTTGCCGATTCGTTCTGTGTGGGGCGTGGGCTATGTGTTCTCAGCTCATTAGTCCACGCTTGGGTTTGTGATTCGTTAACTGGTTCTTATTGTTTTCAATAGGGCTGAGATTAATAACAGGTTGAGTTATCGCCAGGGAAAGGGGCTGCCTATGACTTTTGCATTTAAGCGAGGTCACATTGGATACAGCGCCCTTTCCTGATTTGACTATTGCGAGTGGCTTTTATCGAAACGAAGCCAGTTCAATCAGATTGTTCAAACTGGCTTCGTCCATTTGCTGCCCTTGGCGTAAGTAGAACTCATAGACCAGGCGGATGATACGTGCCTCGGCCTCCGGCTTCAGATTCACGCTTTGACCTTGGAATAATTGTTGAGTCTTGGCAATGATTTCTTCCAGGATATCCAGATCAACCAAGGTTGAAGAGGGTTCGGAAGGTGAGGGGTTACCTTCTCCCGAGGCCAGCCAACTGACAGACAGGTTGGTGGCTTGGGCCATTTTAACTAGGCTGGAACGGGATGGGTCGGAGTTCCCTGAGCGCCAGCTTCGCAGCACCGAAGTGGACATTCCCATTTTGTCCGCCAAGTTCTTGGCTCCGCCTGCACGGGCGATGGCTAGATTTATCCGGTCCGAGAAGTCTTTAAATTCATTTTCCATATGCTTGTGGTCTGGTCTGCCCAAAAGTTGTGGTGGTAAGGGGCCCCAACGGTTTTAATTTACAATCCTGCGTCTTTTTCTTCATGTTCTTGTCAATTATTTTCAATTTCGCCAAGTAATCGCTTGATAGCGACAAGATCTTGTCGTAATATTCTTCCTGAACAGAAAACTAACCGGAAATACGCTTTTTTACACAAAAACGCTAATTTCATGCGATAGCTTATTCTTTTGTCACAAAATCGATTCTCTCGATAAGAACGTGTTGTGCTGCGTCTGCTTCTTTGTGTGAGGCGTGTCGGAGGTAGCGCGCAATCCAGGTAAATGACAGTTTTGCATTGCTTGCTTTTTGGATAGGCAGGTGGCTTTTTTGCGCCCTGCGTTCGGTGATTCTACCTCTTGAGAGTGTGTTTGTGTTGAATGTGCGGCTTTTTGTCCCTGCGCTGAGGATACAAAAAGTCACTTGCTTGGGTGCCTTATGACTAGAACAAAAACAGTGGGGATCGTGTTGGCTATGGCTGTTCTTGCCACATCGAGCAAGGCACAAACGATGCTTGAACGGCTTCAGGAAAATTCAGTTCTGGAACAAGCCGATCATGACGCACCCTTGAGTATTCAGTACGTTGTCGACCGCGTCCTTGCGCGTCACCCCGGGCGGGAAAGTGCCATGGGTTACGAGGCAAGCGCACGCGAGATGATTGATGTTGCCAAGGCTCATTACTACCCGCAAGTTAGCGGAGGTGTTTCAAGTAGCTATGAAAAGTACCGTTCCGGTCGCTACGACGAAAAGGCCCTGCAAAGCCTGGACTTGAACGTACAACAGCTACTTTACGACTTCGGCAAAACCGCCAATTCAGTCAAAAAAGCCGAGTTCGGGGAACTGAAAGCCCAAGCCAGAACGGATTTGGTTGTCGAGCAATTGGTTCGCGAAGCGTCCAACGCGGTACTGGAAGCGGTGCGTTATCAGGGTTTTCTGGATCTGGCCCAAGCGCACGTCCAGGAAGTAGAGCAGCTAACCCGCTTGGTCGAGCAGCGCCACGAGAAAGGTGCCAGCAACCTGTCCGACGTTTTACAAGCGCGCTCCCGCCTGGATTCGGTCCAGGCGCTGGTATTGAACGTCGATGCAGAATATCGCAAATGGTTGCAGGAAATTGCACTACTTGCACAACTTCCTGACGTTAGCGCCGTGTCCTTGGCGCAGTTCCCTCTCGAGCTCAATCAAAGCTGCACGATCTCCCGCATTAACTGGGCGCGTGTTCCAGAAGTGGTGATGGTGGATATGGCTGCCGAAGAAGCGGTGGCTGATGTCGATCTGGCCAGTTCTGAAGAATGGCCAACCCTCTCTTTGCAAGCCAATGCCTCCCGCGCTTTGAACGCGACCCCGCTCTATGGCAGTCGTGTCGAGACCGGCATACGCCTGAATTTCTCCATGCCCTTTTATCAAGGGGGAGGCTTGTCGGCGCGTAAACGCGCAGCCTCGGGCGCCTTGCGCGCTGCCAGCGCTGAAAAGTCTCAAGTCCGCCTGCAGGTGGAGCAGCGCCTGGCCGATCAAGTCAATCGTTATCAAGGGCTGGAGCGTCGCAAGGCGCTGCTGGCCAATCGTGTCGTGAACATTAGCGGCACGAAAGATTTGTACAGAAAACAGTATTTGGATTTAGGAACGCGTTCACTGGTCGACTTATTGAATGCCGAACAGGAATACCACCAGGCCCGTGTCGAGGTGTTGAACAGTGAGTTGGATTTGAAAGCTTCGCAGATTGAATGCGCTTACTCCCAGGGGTTGTTGAGCGCTGGATTCAATGTGCCTGCCTTGAATTAACCGTTGTGAAGAGGGGCCTTGTGGCCATTTTTATTATTAAAAGGTTGGGCTATTCATGAAAATGATCCTAGCAGAACGATCGGGAGCGGGAAAGCCAGTACTGGAGACGCAATTAGCGGATCAAGTGCTGGCCACCCCTCATCTCGTCAAATTGAACGCGAGTCCTGGCGATATTGTCAGTATTACCCGCCAAGGAAATAACCTTGTCCTGGTGATGGCCAATGGTCAACAGGTCACCTTGAAAGGTTTCTTCAACGAAAACCCAGACGGCGAACATAGCGAGCTGGTTCTGGAAGATTCAGCCTGCCAACTGTGGTGGCTCAACAGCAGCGGAGAGCTGGTAGAAATCTCCGCCCAGGATGCCGTATTTGCAAATACGGCTCCTGTTGTTTCCGAAACTGTGTGCGCTGCTGCCGCTGGCACTAGCACACCTCCACCGTGGGTCCTTGGCCTGCTGCTGGCTGGCTTGACAGGCGTTGCAATGGCATCCAGCCATTCCTCCGGTGGCTCGGGCGGTAAGGGGCCCGTAGATCCTGATGATGGCGACGGTGATGCAGACGCAGACGCCGATGCTGACGCAGACGCTGATGCGGATGCCGACGCTGATGCCGATGCTGACGCAGATGCAGATGCAGATGCAGATGCAGATGCTGACGCAGATGCAGATGCAGATGCTGACGCTGATGCAGATGCAGATGCTGACGCAGACGCAGACGCTGATGCGGATGCCGACGCTGACGCTGACGCTGATGCTGATGCCGATGCCGATGCTGATGCCGATGCTGACGCCGACGCTGATGCTGACGCTGACGCTGACGCTGACGCGGATGCCGATGCTGATGCGGACGCCGACGCGGATGCCGATGCTGATGCTGATGCGGATGCCGATGCTGATGCCGACGCGGATGCTGATGCCGACGCCGACGCGGATGCCGATGCTGACGCAGATGCCGATGCTGACGCAGATGCTGACGCAGATGCTGACGCAGATGCTGACGCAGATGCTGACGCAGATGCTGACGCAGATGCTGACGCAGATGCTGACGCAGATGCAGACGCAGATGCAGACGCCGATGCTGACGCAGATGCTGACGCAGATGCAGACGCCGATGCTGACGCAGATGCTGACGCCGATGCAGACGCAGACGCAGACGCTGACGCTGACGCGGATGCCGATGCTGATGCGGACGCCGACGCGGATGCCGATGCTGATGCTGACGCGGATGCTGACGCCGATGCCGACGCAGATGCAGACGCTGATGCCGACGCTGATGCCGACGCGGATGCTGACGCAGACGCTGATGCGGATGCCGACGCTGACGCGGATGCCGATGCCGATGCCGATGCTGATGCGGACGCCGACGCGGATGCCGATGCTGACGCGGACGCTGACGCTGACGCCGATGCCGATGCTGATGCCGACGCCGACGCCGACGCCGACGCCGACGCCGACGCCGACGCTGATGCTGACGCTGATGCTGACGCTGACGCTGACGCGGACGCTGATGCCGATGCTGATGCCGATGCTGATGCGGATGCCGATGCTGATGCTGATGCTGACGCCGACGCTGATGCCGATGCCGATGCTGACGCTGACGCGGATGCCGATGCCGATGCGGATGCTGATGCCGACGCTGACGCCGATGCCGATGCCGATGCCGACGCTGACGCTGACGCTGACGCCGATGCCGATGCAGACGCAGATGCTGACGCTGATGCCGATGCCGATGCAGATGCTGATGCCGATGCCGACGCGGATGCAGATGCAGACGCAGATGCTGATGCGGATGCGGATGCGGACGCCGATGCTGACGCCGATGCGGACGCCGACGCTGACGCCGATGCCGACGTCTCCGACGACTACTTCACGGCTAAGCTGGATATCGAACCTACCGAACTGGACACTAAGGTTCAGTCCGACAGCCGTCTGTCGATTATCGACATTGGTGGTTTGTGGGATGCCTTCTTTGATGGTGCTCCGCGCTTCAGCTTCACAGTAGGAGAGGGTGAGACTGCTACCAGCGAAATCAGCGTTTCTTCGGGTTCTGCGATTAGTGTGCTCGATAACGTCAAGGTTCAGCTGCGTGTCAAGGATGAGAACGGCGACTGGAAGGTGCTTGAGGAGTCGGGATCCGGAGGCTTGATCGACATCATTGGTATCTTCGGTGGCAAGGCCAAGTTCACCATCAATGACTTGCCTCCAGGCGAGTACCAGGTGATCGCGGCTGTGCGTGGCCTGAGCGTGTTGAGCACCACCAAGGTGGAAGGCTCGACAACGTTCTACGACCACACTGAGGCTGGCTCTTACACGTCCACTCCGGTAAGCGGCAATGTGCTCGATAACGACGCTGCTGGCGAAGGCGCCAAAGTGACCCATATCAATGGGGAACAAGTAGGTGCCAACAGTACGACGACGTTTGAAGGGGAGTACGGCACACTGACCATCGGTGCAGATGGCGAGTTTACTTACACGCCAAACAACACCGACGGCTCCGGTATTGGCCAGGTGGAAACCTTCGAGTACACGATCAAGGCCGCTGACGGTTCCATCAGCACCGCCAAGATCCACGTCCGTATCGACAGTGATGGCCAAGGCCTGATCTGGCCCGAAGATCCGTCCCAGCCAGCTGAAGTTGACTTGGTTGCCAACAGCAACACGGGCGAAGCTGTTATCGACAGTGACTACCGTGTGACCCAAGGTGGACCTAGCCAGAAAGCTCCTAGCCAAGATATTGGCGGAATTTTTGCTGGAGCGGTTACCAAGACCACATCGGTCAGCTTTACGGTTGATCCAAACAGCAAGGCTAACGTCAAGATCACGGCCTCTTCACCTGACGAGCTTCTCGTTACCGATAGCTTGAAGGTGACGGTGACCGGTCCTGGTGGATATTCCAAGACGTACACCGGGTCGGGCGGTCTGCTCAGCAACCTGAGTGTTCAGGAAATGCTGCAAGGGCTTGAGGCTGGAAACTACACCGTTACGGCAACGTATCAGCGTAGTGGTACAGGCACGGGCGGCAAGCTGGAGTTGGGTTACGAGACTCAGTCGGTCACGCATCTGGATGAATATGTCATCAAGAACATTCACGGCGCCAGCGGTAATGTTCTGGCTGACGATCATCTGGCCTCGACCTACACCAAGTTCCTGATCAAGGATGCCAACGGCAACTTTGTGGAAGTTATCAATGGAACCACGGTGGAAGGTCAGCATGGCACGCTGACGATCAACACCAACGGCAGCTACTCCTACCAGCCTAAACCTGGTCTGGAAGAGACTGGTAATGAGGATGTCTTTGAGTACCGTCTGGAGCATCCAAACGGCACTACGGCTGATGCCACCCTGACGGTGGGTGTTGAGCACGGTGACGGTCCTTATGTTCCTGAAGCGTCCGCCTTCAGCGCTGACTTTGACGAGGTGGGGGCAGATGAATCCGCCTTGTCCTTGGACAACGTTGAAGACCATACGCCAGAGACAACAGAAGAGCCTGCGGTTCTTGAAGAGAGCATTGAGCTTCAGGGTACCGAGGAAACGGACGTTGATCTGGGCGCATTGGAGGATGAACAGGAGCAGTCTGGCCAAGCCGCTGGCGAGCCAACCTCGTTTGAAGGTATCAGCGAAGAAGACGTGCTGGTACCGGAAGTCGAAGTTGACCCCGTCATTGACGAGCTGGATGAGCACAGCCTTGTAGGCTAATTCATCTCCGGGAGCACTGGGCTGTAAAGCCCAGTGCTTTTCTGTCTTCGCTGCCTTTGTAGCGATTGCCTATTTGCAGACCTCTTGTCACTGCCCTGTAGGCAGGTCAATGACAAGACGTTTGATCGTTGTATTTCACAAGGATGAATGCATGCCATTGCAGGAAGCCGTATCTGTTGACGCAGCCCTCGAGGCCAGGCCCCAGGATTTGTACAAACCCTGGATTGAAGCTGTTTTGTCCATTGCCAGACATTACCGCCTGGATGTCTCGCCCCAGAATCTGGAATTGACGGCCAACTGGTTGAAAGGAAAAGACATTGCTTACGTCCTGCGCCGTCTGGCAAAAGAAGCCGGCCTCTATGTAAAGCCGGTTACCTTAAGCGAGGGGGACTTGAATATCTGGCGCCTGCCTTTGCTGGTACAGCTGGAGAATGGCCAGGTCGGGGTGGTTGAACAGATCAATGAAGGCGGTTTGCTGGGTATCCGTTATAGCGGCGATGAAGGTTTGCTTAGCGAAGTGGCGGTTGCGGATCTGCTGAGCAATGTCCGGGCGGCGTTTGTGATGCGGCCCATTCATGCCGTGGCCGATGCCCGCGTGGATGATTACGTCAAACCTTTTGAAAAGCATTGGCTCAAGCAAATTGTCTTTAGTGAGTGGCGCCCGTATTCCCATTTGTTTGTGGCGTCTTTTCTGATCAATGTGTTGGGCTTGTCGGGGATTTTATTTACCCGGCAGGTCTATGACCGGGTGATTCCGGCCGAGTCCTATCCCACCTTGTATGTGCTGTTCAGCGGGGTGATGGTGGCCCTGGTCTTCGCTTTCATCTTCAGAATTGCCCGCAGCAAGGTTATTAACATGCTGGGCAAGCGAGCTGATTTACGAGTATCCGACCGGGTCTATGGCCGGGTGTTACGCATTCGCAATAGTGACAGGCCACAGTCCACGGGGAGTCTGATTGCCCAGGTTCGAGAGCTGGACAGCATCCGTGAAATGCTGACTTCTGCCACGATAACTTCCTTGGTGGATATTCCGTTCTTTGTGTTGTTCTGCGTCGTGTTCTGGTATCTGGCCGGCAGCCTGGTGTGGGTGCCTTTGATCGCCGTGGTCTTGATGGTTACTCCCAGCCTGCTGGCCCAGCCACGTTTGCGACAGTACGCCAGCCAGTCTGCTCGCGAGGCCAGCTTACGCAATGCCATTTTGGTGGAAGCGGTACAAGGCTATGAGGACATCAAAACCACGCAGTCGGAGCTGCGCTTTCAGAATCAGTGGAATAACTTCAACGCTGCCAGCGCGGATGTAGCCTTGAAGCTGCGTTCGTTAAACAGCTGGCTGAGCAGTTGGACCAGCACTGTGCAAGGTTCGGTGTTTGCTTTGATCGTGATGTTTGGCGCCTTCAAGGTCATTGACGGTGAACTCAGCACAGGCTCTGTCATTGCCGCTTCTATTTTGGGCACGCGTATGTTGGCTCCGATGGCCAAGTTGACAGCGGTTCTATCGCGCTGGCAGCAGACCAAAGTAGCCATTGGGGCGATCGACAAATTAATGGCCTTGCCTACTGATGATGACAGCGCAGAAGAAGGGCGCATTCATGTTGCCAATGTTCGTGGCAACTATGTGTTCAAGGATTGCCAGGTCAGCTACCGCGCCGACAATCCCACTGTGGCTTTGTCCATCAAAGATCTGCAGATTCGGGCGGGTGAAAAAATTGGCATTTTGGGACGTAACGGGGCGGGTAAATCGACCTTGCTGCAAGTGTTATCCGGTCTGCTGATCCCTTCTGAAGGCACCGCCACGATAGAGGGCGTCAGTCTGGCGCATATCGATACGGCAGATTTGCGGCGTGATATGGGCTTGCTCAGTCAGAGCGCATCGTTGTTCTACGGAACCATACGCGACAACATTACCTTGGGTGCGCCGCTGGCCAGCGATCAGGACATCCTGAAAGCTCTGACCATGACCGGTGCCATCGAGTTCATTCAACGTTTGCCTACCGGCCTTGATCATGTCTTGACCGAGGGTGGGAAAGGCCTGTCGGGCGGACAACGTCAGGCCTTGCTCCTGTCGCGCCTGATTCTGGCCAATCCGGATGTGGTGTTGCTGGACGAGCCTACTTCGGCCATGGATGACGCCAGCGAGCGGCACTTTATTCGCCACCTTCATCACTGGGCACAGGACAAGACCCTGGTTATGGCCACGCACAAGCTGCGCATGCTGGAGCTGGTGGACCGGATTCTGGTGGTCAGCAATGGCAAGATCGTGATGGATGACAAGAAACAAGTCGTGCTGGACAAGCTGGCTCAAGGCGCAAAGAAAAAGCAGGAGCCCGCCAATGACAACTAAGAACTCAAAAAATCCCAAAAGCTCGGATAAGTCGGATCAAAGTCTGGACGCGGTTTTGCTCTTTGACCCCAATCGGGATCAGCACCAGTATCAGGATGATGTAAGCGAAGCGCAGATTGTGCGCTCCAACCGCATTATCTGGTTCTTTGGTTTGCTTCTGGTGGTGTTGATTGTCTGGGCCTACTTTGCGGAATTGACAGAAGTTTCCTCTGGAACCGGCAAGATCATTCCCAATTCGCGTGAGCAAGTTATCCAGTCCCTGGAGGGTGGGATTATTTCCCATCTCTATGTGCGCGAGGGCGACATTGTGGAGCCGCAGCAGATCCTGGCGCAGTTGGATCTGACTAAAACAGAAGCGAACGTTGGTGAAAGTGCGGCCAAACACAGGGCGGCAGTAGCCAGCGTGGCACGACTGGAAGCCGAAGTGAACGGCACCAAGCTGAGCTTTCCGGAGTCCTTGAACGAGTTCCCCTCGTTGATTCAGGCCGAAACGCGCTTGTACAACACGCGCCAGGCTGGCTTGAATGAATCCATATCAGGCTTGAGGCAGTCCTTGGGCATTGTCAGCGAAGAATTGCGCTTGACCCAGTCGCTTGCTAAAGCCGGGGCTGCCAGCCATGTGGACGTACTCAAGCTGCAACGTCAGGTGTCGGAAATTCGTTTGAAGGTTACCGAGCGGCAGGCCGAATACATGGTGAAAGCGCGCGAAGAGTTGGCGCGTGCCAAGGCCGAGGCGGACTCTTTGGAAGAGGTCATCCGTGGACGCTCGGATTCGCTGTCCCGCCTGACTTTGCGCTCGCCCGTACGCGGTGTGGTGAAAGACATTGAAGTGACGACGCAAGGTGGGGTGATTCCACCCAATGGCCGCCTGATGGTGATTGTGCCTATGGAAGATCAGTTGCTGGTGGAAGCACGTATCTCGCCGCGTGACATTGCCTTTATCCGGCCCGGTCTGGAGGCCAAGGTCAAAGTCACAGCCTATGACTACTCCATTTATGGCGCCTTGAATGGCGAGGTGGTGACTGTGTCACCCGACACGATTCAGGACGAAATCAAACCCGAAGTTTTTTATTACCGCGCTTTTATCCGTACTACTGACGATGCTTTGGTGAACGAGGAGAGCGGCATTCGTTACCCCATTGTGCCGGGGATGATTGCCACGGTAGATATCAAAACGGGGGAGAAAACGGTTTTTGATTATTTGATGAAGCCGATTACTCGGGCGCAAGAAGCCATGCGGGAGCGCTGATATGAAGGAAGCCTGGAATAGATGCGTGCCTTCAGCCCTTAGCTTGGCAGCAGAGTGCGGCTGGCATTTTCACCATTTCAGTGCTGCGATTTCTCGCTTATCACGGACGAGTTTTAACAATGATGAAATATGACATGGATGTGCAGGACAACGCGGTAGCGGGTGCCGATTTGATCGCTTTTGAAACTCGGCTGGCAAGTCTAAAAGCGGCCCTGACGGGTAAGTTCAGCCTATTGGATGCGCCCTTTCCGGCTGTCACCCTGGTTTTTGCTGTATCTGATGGTACCGCTAGAGCCGTTACGGCGCAGGGAAGCGGCGCGGATTTGGATGCTGCCTGGGATCTTGCGACAGCGACGTTGAAAAAGATCATGGCTCGGCGCAAGCTGCGTGGACGCTTCCTGCGTGTTGATTGGGTCGAAAAAGCTGAAACATGGACTTGGGATCTGTTACGTAAGCGCTTGCGCGAGGTGAAGAGGAACTATTGCCGCAAGGGAATTGCGCTGGATCGTAGTTTTAGTCGGCTTTTCCTTGAGATGGAGATAAATGCTCAGGCCATGCTCTATGGCGGCAATCAGGTCAGTCATTGTGTTCTGAACGAAAATAACTTTCAGCTAGCCGCCCAGCAGAAATATGGTGTTGGCACCACCGTTGATTTCCAGGGAGATGGTGAAGTCTATATTCTGGAGACTGCGGGTCTGTTCTGCGGGGAAGATGGGATTGTCCATGAGCTCTATGGCAATGGTCGCAATGCAGGTCGTCGCAAGATCGAATCGCTTGATGATGAAACCCTGGCCGATATCATCAGGAATTCGTCAGATTTTCTCGCGCGTCAGGTCGATAAGGAGGGGCGCTTCGTCTATGGCTACCATCCTTGTTTTAACCGCCAAATCCCAGCCTACAACGCGTTGCGCCATGCCAGCACGACCTATTCGATGTTGGAGGCCTGGGAAAAGACGCGGCAGCCAGAGTTGCTAGCGGCGATTGAACGCGCACTTGATTATCTGACCACCCAGTTCATCCAAGACTGCGACGACAAGGCTTTTGTGGTCGATACCGGCAATGAGATCAAGCTGGGGGCCAATGCCACTGCCATCCTGGCAATGACGAAATACAGCGCCGTGCTTGGCTCGGACCGCTTTACTGCGTTGATGGAAAAGCTGGCTCTGGGAATCTTGCATATGCAGGCGCAGGACGGCTCGTTCACACATGTACTGACATGGCCCAGCCTTGAGGTGAAAGAGAAGTTTCGCATTGTTTATTACGAGGGAGAGGCTGCCTTTGCCCTGATGCGGCTTTACAGCTTGACGAAAGACGAGCGGTGGATCGGCGCGGTGGAGAGGGCATTTGGCCACTTCATCGAAAAGGACTACTGGAAACATCACGACCACTGGCTCAGTTATTGCACTAACGAGCTGACGCTCTACCGACCCGAGTTACGCTACTTCCGCTTCGGGATCCAGAATTTCGAGGGTTATCTCGACTTTGTCCTACAAAGGATTACGACGTTTCCGACCTTGCTGGAACTGATGATGGCTGGGCGCAAGATGCTTGACCGTCTGAAGGCTATGCCCAATGGAGCAGATATTCTGGCTGGGCTGGATGAGGCGCGGTTTGACCAGGCGTTGCACTTCCGTGCCGCTTATCTGCTGAACGGGCACTTCTGGCCTGAGTACGCGATGTTTTTCCGCAATCCAGACCAGATACTTGGTTCTTTTTTCATCCGCCATCATGCGTTCAGGGTGCGGATTGATGACGTGGAGCACTATCTTTCGGGGCTGGTGGCTTATGCAGGTTTGTTGGAGGCCAGGGCTTCGGGAGACGCAGTCTGATCATGAAACGCCTGATCATTTCTATTGCCCTGTTATTGCTTTCAGCGGCCCACGCCTGGGCAGAGCAGGCTTTGTCCTGGGGCGGGCAGCCCTCAAAAGATATTTGCGATTTATCTGCAGGCGGAGTCTGGACGGAATATGCGGGTGGTGTCGCGTGCCTGCGCTATTTCGTGGGGGGAGAGATCGACGGTGCTCCAGTGGTCATTGTTGTCTTGCGCGGTGATCGTGATACTTGGCTGAAGCGCGATCCGCAGGATATTCCCCAAAACACGGCCAGCGCTCAGACAGCGCTGGCGCGCTCGCTCTCTGAGGAGATGGGTTTTCCAGTTGTTGTGATCTCGCGTCCGGGGACATATGGTGCTAGCGGAGATCACCGCCGTCGGCGACAGGCCGAAGAATTTCTCGCGATTGACGGTGCGTTGGACAATATCCGGGCCGATCATCGGATAGGGCGCTTCGTGCTCTTGGGACATAGTGGGGGGGCAACGGCAGGTGCTGCGTTGCTGACGATGGGGCGCGACGATATTGCATGCGCAGTGCTGACTTCAGGGGCTTTCGGTCTGCTGGAACGCGCTGAGGTCTTGCGCCAGGCCGCCGGCAGGCCATCGCGTCCAGGGGCGGATACGACTGGATTGTCCGCCCCCTATGATCCGCTGGATCACCTGGACGGAGTGGTCGCAGATCAAACACGTCGTATTGTCATATTGGGCAACTCGCATGACCGGGTGACGCCTTTCTATCTGCAGAAACGTTTCTATGAGGGGCTACGGGCTGGGGGACACCGGGTGGAGTTGCGCGAGGTAGATGCCAGCGCTCCCGCTTATCACAATCTGACGGGCAAAGCGGGGCCGCGTGCGGCAGAGGAGTGTGCACGAGAGGTCACTCCGTGATTGCGGCACTGACCCAAAGGGCGAAGAGCCAGGTGTTGGCGGTGTGGCCGCCTTCTGTTTTGCACTGGCTATTTCGAATTGGACGGGTTGTACAGGCCGAACTGGCCTGGCCTTTGCCGGTTTACATCTTACTTTTCATCCTGTCAAAAATTACCCTGCTGCTTGCGCTGCTTTTGCCATGGAATATTCTCGCTACGCTCAGCCTGGGCCAGAGTTCCTTGCGACTTGAAATGATCTTCGGTCAGCTCGCTTCGGGTGTCGTTGTGGCAATTCTCATGGCGCTGGTTTTGGTCTGCTTTGGTGTGCATCTGGCCGCCGAGGCGCTAGGGGCAGAGATGTGTGAACGGGCCTCCGCGACCATTCTTGATCGGCATAGCAAGCTTGGCTTGTCCGAATCACTGCGTAGCAACGCAGCCAGTGATTATCGTCGGATACTCAGGCTGTTTGCCATGCTCGCCTACAGCACCATCGCAGTGGTTCTGATCGGGATCGGCTATCCAACCTTACTCATTATTTTGGTTGGCTATGTCATTCTGGGAGCCTTGGTGGTGGCTATGTTGCCGCCAGCATCCCCGCAGGGAGTTTCGTCAGAACTGCGGGGCAGGGCTTGGTGGGGGACAGGTTTCATTTGTCTGGTTGGCTGGGTCATCCATGACGCTTGGCGCGGCACTATGCCATCTTTTTGGTCCGTGTTCTTTTCGCTGCTACTCGCCCGCCAAACATTAATTTTCTTGATGATGTCTGCGTCTACTCTTGGTGTCTTATGGCGCCGTCGAGAGCGTGTCGAGGCCCTATTTGTGGCGGACCGTCCTTTCATGACACAGAGCCGTCAGGAGGCCGGGCTTACCGAATTGTTGACAGAGGATCGTCGAGATGCCTGGCTGTCGCCTTTACTTGCAGAAATGAGCCCGGAGCGTCTGTCACTTGATTTGGCGGCAACGCAATGGACTGAGCAGGGCAGGGTCGCCTACCTTGTCGCGCGTCCTGAAAATTCCGGTGATGACCATAGTCTGATGATCCGTCTTTTCCATCGCTCGGTGGTTGGGATGGGACACCATGAGGCTGAACTTCTGGCGCATGGTACCCAGAATTGGCCGGCTCCGACGTTAATTGGAAAGCGTGATGTCGCCGGTAATCTCGCACTGATATTTCGCTGTTGGGGGGAGTGCGAGTGGGCTCCTCCAATGATGAATCGCAACGACACGCTGGCTTTGCGTGGGCAAATTCTGGGATGTGAGGTCCCTGACGATCTTGCCATGCGCTATTTGAGATCCCGGTCGCGTCTTCCGGATAGGGCCACTGCGATTAACTGGCCGATGTTTTCGGGGATGGCGAGAACGGCCAGCGAGGTCGCTGATTGCACCAGGTTAGAGGCTGCTTGGCCGCAGTTGATGCAATGGTTGCGGCATCGGCCCTCGCAGATCGTACTGCCAAAGATGGCGGCGCGCCGTATGGCGCGTGGTTCTAACGGGGGACGGCTGATCTGCAACTGGACGCTCTGGCAATGGGAGCCTCTTGGATTTGACTGGCCATGGTGTGAGCGCCCGGAACAGGATTTGCGGCAATGTCTTGATGTGGCAGCGCAATTGCGTCCATCGTTAGCAGATTGCCTGGTCGAGGATGTTTTGCTGGTTGCAGTTGTGGCCAGCTTCACAGATCGCAGTGACATGGGCGCTTTCAGTGCAATGCTCGATATGCTTCTACCGCTTGTAAATGCGGTTGAGCGCTGTGGACTGCTGTATGTCGATGCTCGCGAACATGCGGGCGATGCTTACGCGCATGGGCCAACTAGGCCTCTAGCGCAGGAGGAAGGTAAGTGAAAAAAGCGCGTATGAGTAATAACAACAAATCTGAACGGACCGTTACGATTGCCTGGGGGGGGGATGTGAATATCGGTCGGCGGTTTCATTATCGGTTTGGGGCCGCCAATGCTCGGAATGCTCTCTCCCGAATTAAACCGTTGGTAGAAGCTGATCTCGGCATTGTGAATCTTGAATGTGTTGTCGCCACCAGCGGCACGGAATGTGTCGACAAGGGAGAGAGGTCTTCCTATTATTTCCGTGCTCGCCCCGAGATGATCGACACACTGATCCGTGGTGGCGTCGATATCGTAGCGACAGCCAACAATCACAGTGGTGATTACGGCCCTGACGCATTGGTAGAGCAAGGTGAGTGGCTTGATGCTGCCGGTATTGGTCACGCAGGGTCGGGGCGCACACGGGAAGAAGCGTTTCGACCCGTTTTCCGTCGCGCAGGGGGGCTGGATGTCGCTTTTTTCGCGCTGGATGCGACACAGAAAAGTTTTGCGGCGGGCGAGGATACGCCCGGCACCGCATGGCTCGACCCGAAGCGACCACAGGAGTGGACGGAAATCATGGCTCCGCTGATTATCGAGGCCCGGAAAAGGGCCGACATTGTCCTGGTTGCGATGCATTGGGGCGCGAACAACCTCCATCAGCCCGACACCGCCGAGATTGCAGGTGGACATGCCCTGATTGACGCTGGCGCAGATGCGGTGCTTGGCGCGTCGGCGCATCTGTTGCAGGGAATCGAGATCTATAAGAATCGTCCGATCCTACATGATGCCGGGGATTTACTCTTTGATGCGCTGACGCGACCCGACAAGGACAGTGGCATTTTTACGCTGGAAATGGACCATCGAGGCGTGACGGGAGTGCGCTTCCTGCCGCTCGAGGTAGGATTTTGCCGTACATTGCCGTTGGCGCCAGAGGCGGCGGCCGAGGCGCTGAGCAAGTTTTCAAAGAAATGCCTTGCGCTAGGCACAAAGTGTGAAAGCACACGAGAGGGAGAGGCTTATGTAATGCTTTCTCCTCCCAGGCGCGCGCGTCTCCCCGCTCGCCCGGCCCCTACATTGCCGACTGCAGGACCAATTTCGGCGCTTCGCAAAGCGCGCCCAGAATGGTTGGCCGACGAGGTGCCGGCGGATGCCCGTCTGGTAGAGCCGTTACGCATCGGACCGATGGAGCTTTTGGGCCTGCGCGTTTCACCTGAGCATCTGAATCGCATCGGGCTGATCTCTGTGGAATCCTGGTGGCGTGTCCCTGATGCCGTCGATTGCGACTGGCGCATCGACTTTCGTGCAGAGCCAGCCAAGCCCGGACCGGTCGGGGCCTGGGGGCTTGGGTGCTCGCATGATCCTTGTGATTGGATGTGGCCTGTCAGCCGTTGGGAGCCGGGCCAGATCTATCGTGATTTCTACACATTGCGGCCCTCCGCGGTCCGTAATTGGCTTGATGAGACGTTGACACTTTCGCTGGGGCTGGTGAGCTATCTCGGGAAAACTGAACGCATCCAATTGCCACACCAGGTGCGGTTCGAATTATCGCCCAAGGCAGGTTTTGCTGTGCTTCGTGCCTACCCTGCTCAATATGAAGTCCCCGCGCTTGAGACGATCAGCCCTACACCGGAAATTCTCTGGACGGCAGATCAAATTGAAGAAGTGACGGGGGGCACATGGCTGGTGCGCCCACCCGAAGGCTGGTTTGTGCGCTCGGTGACGCATAAGTCTCGTCAACTCGGGAACGAGGGTATAAAAGCGCCGACACTTCTTGCAGTTATTGATCAGCGCATGGCAATGCGGCATGAATTGTCGGATTTCACTGCTGGGAAATACTGGGATATCCGGGATCGCTTGCCGATGTTGCAACACAAGCTTGCCGGCGCGATGGTGGCACGTCCCGTCGAAGGACTGAAGCCGGATTTTCCTTTGCTACAGGTCTCGGATCCTCTCCATGCACTGATCCAGCTTGGAGCTGTCGCGCGAAACCGGATGAAGGGACATGTCGTCGCGATAACAGGCAGTGCGGGAAAGACTTCGCAAAGTCTGATGCTCTCAGCGGCGATGGGCAAGGATCGCAAGGTGATCTCTAACTCCGTGCTGAACTACAATTCGCGCGTCGGTATCCTTCATTTGCTGGCGAATACACCGGCCTCTACGGATGTGGTCGTGGTCGAAGCAGCCGTCACCGCCATCAATGCACCGAAATTCCAGAATATTCGTCTTGTGCGCCCTGATATCGGGATCGTGACCAATATCGCACCTTCGCATATAAGTGGACCGGGATTGGGGCTGGATACGGTTGCGCGGCGAAAGGCGAATATTGTCGAGGGTATCAATCCGGGCGGGACCTTGCTGCTTAACCGGGAAATAGAGTTCTACGATATTTTCCAGCAACGAGCAGCTCAGCGTGGCGTACATGTCATGACCTTTGGTCAGTCCGAAGATACGGATCTGCGCCTCCACCACTACGATCAGACCAGTGGCCGCGTTGAGGCAGCGCTACCGGATGGCAGACAGTTGGCCTACCACCTTGCCGCGCCAGGCTTGCACATGGCGATGAACAGCCTTGCCGCAATCGGGGTGCGGTTATTACTGGGTGGTGATTTGGACATCTTCCTTGAGGGGCTGACAGCGTTTCAGCCTGCCGCGGGGCGTGGAGCGGTATCTCAGGTCGAATTCGAGGGGCGAAACCTCACGGTTGTTGACGAGTCCTACAACGCAAATCCGGTTTCGATGAAGGCTGCCATTTCAACATTCGGCAAAATGAAAGTCGAGGGCCGTCGCATCCTCATCCTTGGAGATATGGCCGAACTGGGGGCGGACGCCGCGCGTTACCACCGGGAACTGACACCACATATCCAGGGAATACAGGCTGATGCGATCTTTCTATGCGGAAGTTTGATGGCAGAGCTGCAGGATGAACTCAACGCCCATGGAGATACTCCTTTAAACACGCATTACAAGAGCGTTGCAGACCTGATTCCTGATCTTGCAGAAAAGCTGAAATCTGGCGATTCAATTTTGCTAAAGGCATCAAATTCAGTCGGGATGGATAAAGTTTTTAGACATCTTTCAAGTTTGAAGTAGTGGGCGTTTAGCCACTCTTTTGGCCCGTCATAGGACGGGAGATTGCATTAACCGCAAAGAGCCTGCAGAGATTAAGGATTTTAAAAATGCCGGGATATTATATTGAGCGCGTGTGGGATGGGGAGGCGCGGCGCTCTAAGAATGATCTATACCGCATCCAGCCAGGGGCGTTTGTTCAATTCATTCTGAAACTGGAAGCCACGATGTCCGGTCGTGGCCAGGAGGTTTATCGTGATAGCGGTCGCTTGAACCGGCTGAACCTATCGGATATTCCTTATGATGGCAGCCAGACGGTGTCAATGATCAGTGAACAGATTCCGGGAGGTAGCCGCAGAAGTGCAGCTGTGGTTCTTGCAAGTATCTTGCATGGCGGTAGCTCGCATGCTGTCAAGCATATCAATGCGTCTCTTGTGAAAATGGGGCTGGGTAATACCAATCTGCGCAATGTGCGAGGGTTGGACGATATTGATCAGTTCACCTGCCTGCGCGACATTGTGCAATATTTTTCGTTTCAGCTGAAAAATGGGTCTCAGGAGACACAAGACTGTGTCCGATCCATGCTATGCGAAGACCTCAATCTCGGAGGATCTCACCGAGTTTGGCTGGCTTTGAAAGGTCAAGGGCGGCACGAATCACTAGTGGCTCATTATGGCTTCGAAAAAGAGAAGCACAAGGAGGTGTTTGCCCGTGTTCGATCTGGGCAAACCAGTGGCCTGGTTGATGTCAACCTTCTTGATATGCAAGGGTTTATCTCCACCAGTGGCGGCAATTTGATTGGTTTTGCCACTGGCAGCGATTTTGGGGGCGTGACGTACCACCCCGACCGTTTGCGCAGGAACTCGGTTGCTGTCATAGCCGAAGGTGTTGGCTATGGCCTTGATCGTTCCCAGAGATTGGAATTTCAAAGATCGGCCAGCCTTACCATTGGGATCGGAAGCGACCCTGTATCGCCTGCAATTCCTCATTTGCAGGTGAAAAATGTCACGCAGACTTTGCGGCGTGTTGCTCGGGTAGCCCGAGATAGGTTCTCGGGAAAAGTTTTCTGTGTAACTGGAAGCGCAGGAAAAAGCACCACGTCTTCACTGATTGCAAAGGTTCTCGACGGTGTTCCTGACGCTGGAAGAACGCATATGACATTCAACAACGGGAATCTTCTATTGGGGACATTAGAAACCATGATGACCGTGCCAGCCGATGCGAAGAATATCGTTGCAGAAATAGCAGCAGGGCGAGTTAAAGAGTGCAGCGATATATGCCGACCCGATGTTGCCGTGGTCACCAACGTGTCAAATGCCCACCGGAAGGCCTATAAGTCTCTTGAGGACATTGCGCGGGAGAAGGCTGGCGTATTCTCTGGCTTGAAAACGGGGGGTGCTGCAGTGATTTGCCGAGACAGCGATTGCTATGAAATATTTCATGACGAGGCTAGAAAATTCACCTCGAAGATAATCAGCTATGGCACTCACCAGGATAGTGACTGGCGCATGCTTCATTACGATTCACAGAATGGTGCTCTGAGAATATCTGTGGCTGGTGCCGAAATTGACATTAAGTTTCCTGCCGTTGGAGAGCATATTGCCGTCAATGCGGTCGGAGCAATGGCGGCGGTTTCCCATCTGTACCGTGACTGGAAGCTAGCAATCTCTGACCTGGCTGGCTGGTCTCTTCTTGATGGCCGAGGCAGGGCGCACGATATCACTCTGTCCGATAAACGGACTATTCGCCTTATTGATGAGTCTTTCAATGCGGCGCCGGGGGCGGTCATCGCTGTTCTTAAAACGCTGAATGAGCGCCCAGCCGTAGGCAGACAGATTGTCGTGCTCGGTGACATGCTTGAACTGGGAGATGCCAGCACCGATTGTCATATGGAGGTGCTCTCATTTTTGAATCGTTCCAACATAGATATGGCGTATTTTGTTGGGGATGAGTACCGAAAAGCACTTCAGCTACAAGGCTTGGAAAAGCCTCACATCTGCCATGAAGAGGCAAATGGAGTCCTCTCGGATTTGCTTGCGTATGTACGTCAGGGAGACGAGGTGACTGTCAAGGGAGCGCATGCAACGGAAGTCCATTCGATTGTGCGTGAAATCCGCAATCTTTCAGTGCCCAATATTCACTTAGGAAGTTAAAAAAATGGATTCCGTCGTTGCAGTCTTGATGGGGGGCAATTCCTCCGAACGTTCAGTGAGTATCGCATCAGGTAAGGCATGTGCCGAGGGCCTTTCTGCAGCTGGTTATCGTGTGGCACAGTTGGAGGTCTATGACAACGTAGCCGAAAAGCTGCTGCAAGTACGCCCAAGCGTCGTGTTCAATTCACTGCATGGAACCGGTGGGGAAGATGGAATTGTTCAAGGGCTTCTGGAAAGCCTTGGCATTCCCTATACGCATTCAGGCGTAATGGCATCGGCGTTGGCAATGCACAAAGTTAACGCGAAGCATGTGGCTGCCGCTCACGGCATTCCTGTCGCGGACGCAATAGAGGTTACCGCGTCAGAGGCGGCAGCGGCGCATGTGATGCAGCCACCTTACGTTCTGAAGCCTGTTTCTGATGGGTCGTCTTGTGGTGTACAGATTATTCGCGCAGGTGATGCTCCGCCGGTTCTACAGAGCGAAACAGCGTCTTTGATGGTCGAGCGGTATGTCGCCGGTCGTGAATTGACGTGTGCGGTCATGGGCGGCGAGGCGCTTGGCATCACACAGATTGTGGTGGAGGGTGGGGCTTGGTACGACTTTACTGCCAAATACGCGGTTGGAGGCTCAACACATATATGCCCAGCGGTGCTGCCGTTGGACGTTGAAGAAAAGATTCGGCGCTATTCGGAGACAGCACATCGTGCTATTGGCTGTCGCGGCGTGACGCGATCGGACTTTCGCTACGATCCTGTGACGGGCGAGCTTATCTGGCTCGAAATTAATACCCAGCCAGGCATGACGCCAACGTCATTGTTGCCGGAAATTGCGGCTCACCAAGGTATTTCTTTCCAGGATCTGGTTTCATGGATTGTCCAAGACGCCTCTCTTAATCGTTAGCTTATGGTTGCCTTTGCCATTAGGGCGATGCGTGATAAGCCAGCCACTGCTCGCCGGGTTGGTTTATGGTCAGCGGGGGCAGGGTGGCCATCAGCAACATCGCCTGCCGTGATGCGACAGGCCTTGCAAGAGGCATCCGCGTATCGACGTGAGCTGTTGGCGCTTGATGTTGAGGATGCCATGCTGGCTTGCCAGATTTATGCGCTCTGGTCCCGAAGTGTGGCCAAGAATCTATCCATGGCCGATATTCTGATTGCGCGTTGTTTGTCTTTGTTGCCAGCGCAATAGGCCGACTTGACGGGGTTTTTCTGGCTTCTGCAAGCGGCCTTGGTTCTGAAATTTGTCTTACCAAAGCCCATGATGAAATTTAAATTTCATCATGGGCTTTATGCTTTCATTGCCAGGAAACAGAAATTTTTCCCAATAAGGGTTTATCCCTTATTTTTCTCTGTGGGCCTTGTTTGAAGCCACTCTTGGTGGACGTGAGATCATCATCTTCTTTCTTTTTTTCTGCTCCCAAGGGTAAATACGGAGCCAAATCATTACATCCATAATTGAAATTAAAATTTTATTAAGTATTATATGAAAAACAAATTTCAATTTTAGGTTGTGTCATGGTCATCAAAGATTCGATCCTGGATATTCTCGATGTCCTGCCCAGCGCGGAGCGGCGGTTGGCCGATGTGGTCCTGTCTCATATGGGGCAGCTGGCTACTTACTCCGCCCAGGAACTGGCCGAGAAAGCAGGTGTATCGGCGGCTACCGCGGTGCGCTTTTTCCGGCGTCTGGGTTTTAACGGCTTTAACGAATTCCGGGTCACGGCCCGCGAGCAAATGGGTGACGGCGCTCCCTTCAAGCGTCTGCACTCCATGTCCAGCAGCGGTATTCAGGCCGATATGACGCCGTTTATCAATGCAGACGTACAGAACATTTCCACCACCTTCCAGAACATTACTGAACAGCATCTGGACAACTTCACCCAAGCCGCCCTGAAAGCACGACGCATCTGGGTGTTTGGTTTCCGCAATGGCCAGATCCTGGCGTGCTACGCCCACTCTTTACTGCAGCAGTTGCGCCCGGATGTGCATCTGGCGGTGGGCACGGTGGCCCATCTGACCGAGCAACTGGCCGATGTGGAAGCAGGGGATCTGGCCCTGGTGATGGATTTTCGTCGTCGCTCGGTGCTCCTGCCTTCCTTGGTGGAGCATCTGCGGGGCGAGTCGGTACAGATGGCTTTTTTGACGGACGGTCTGGAAAGCTCCTTGCTGCGTTCGCAAGACATTGCTTTCACGGTGGCGACGCGTGGGGAGTACTTGTTTGACTCGCATACCGGCACGCTTAGCCTGATCAATTATCTGGTTAGTCGGGTAGCGCTACAGGCCGAGACGCAGGTGGCGCGCAAGTTGCAGAAGATTGAATCCATCCATCGCAGTTTTCAGGACTTGAAGTCCAATAATTAAACCCATAAAAGTGGAGCAGACATGAACAAACATGCCGTTCGGGAGCAAGGCGCGGTGCAACTGTATCTGAACCCTCGTTGCGTTCAGGACAGCCAGGAATATGACGCCTCCTTGCAATCGATTTTGTCGGTAGCCGCCTTCGAGCAGGCTCAGGCCAGCATTGTGCAGTGGCCCGGTTACGCGCCTACTCCTTTGCGTCATTTGCCCGGTCTGGCCGCGCAGATGAAGGTGGGTGGGGTGTATTACAAGGATGAGGCCGGTCGTTTTGGTTTGGGCAGCTTCAAGGCTTTGGGCGGTGCTTATGCCGTCAACCGTTTGCTGTTGCGTCAGTTGCAAGCTCATACCGGCAATGCCAGCCTGACGCTGGATGATCTGAAGAGTCCTGCCTACAAGGACTTTATTGCTGGTTTGACCGTGACCTGCGCGACCGATGGCAATCATGGCCGCTCGGTGGCTTGGGGGGCGAAGAATGCCGGTTGTCAGTGCGTGATCTATATCCATGAGCATGTCAGTACTGGTCGTGAGCAGGCCATTGCCTCTTACGGGGCAAAGGTAGTACGCGTGCCCGGCAATTACGATGATTCGGTGCGCCAGGCTGCTGAAGATGCCAAAGAGCATGGCTATTTTGTGGTGTCCGATACGTCCTACCCGGGCTATATGGATGTGCCCAAGGATGTGATGCAGGGCTACACCGTGATGGTGCAGGAAGCGTTGGATCAGATTGCTTCGGGCAAGCCGGTGACTCACGTCTTTATTCAGGGTGGTGTGGGTGGTTTGGCGGCAGCCGTATGCGCCCATATGTGGGAGCGTCTGGGTGCGCAGCGCCCTCGCTTGATTGTGGTGGAACCCAACAAGGCCGATTGCCTGTTCCAAAGTGCTGTTCAAGGTAAGCCCGTCACGGTCACCGGTGATTTGAATACGGTGATGGCCGGTCTGGCTTGCGGCGAAATCTCCTTGCTGGCCTGGGAAATTCTGGATCCTGGCACCTATGCCTATATGACGCTGGAAGACGATGCCGCCTTGCAAACCATGCGCCGTCTGGCCCGTGCCGATAAAGGTGATGCGCCGATTGTGGCGGGTGAGTCTGCCGTGGCCGGTGTGGCGGCTTGCATGGCAGCGTGCGAGCAAGCGGACTGGCGTCAGGCATTGGGTATTGATGAAAACAGCCAAATCCTATTTTTTGCCAGCGAAGGCGATACCGATGCAGAGCTGTATCAGCGCATTGTCGGTATGAGCGCCAAAGAAGTGCTGGCTCAGGAGCCGGTATGAACAGCCCAGCCAGCACTTGTTTAGCCATTAATGGCGAACGCCTGCTGCAGCGTATTGCGCAGTTGGCGCAGATTGGTGCAATCGACGGGGGCGGCGTCTGCCGCCTGGCCCTGACGGATGAGGACAAGGCGGGCCGCGATCAGGTGGTCAGCTGGATGCGTGATCTGGGCATGAGTGTGGAGATTGATCAGATCGGCAACATTATCGGGACACGCGCTGGCCGTCTGGATGTGGCGCCGGTCATGACGGGTTCGCACATCGATACCGTGCGAACTGGCGGGCGCTACGACGGCAATCTGGGCGTGCTGGCTGGACTGGAAGTGGTGGCCAGCTTGAATGATGCCGATGTGCAACTGGATCGTCCCTTGCAAGTGGTGGCCTTTACCAATGAAGAGGGAGCGCGCTTTGCGCCGGACATGATGGGCAGTCTGGTGTTTCAAGGTGGCTTGTCCTTGCAAGAGGCGCTGGACACCGTGGGCATTGATGGCACGACCGTGCGCGAGAATCTGGAGCGTATTGGCTACGCCGGTTCTGTACCTTGCGGTCAACCCCATGTGCATGCCTATATGGAACTGCATATTGAGCAAGGTCCGGTTCTGGAACACGAAAGCATTGATATTGGTGCCGTGACTGGCGTGCAAGGGATTTGCTGGCTGGAGTTCGAGGTGCAAGGTGTCTCCAACCATGCTGGCACCACGCCCATGCATTTGCGACATGACGCCGGTGTCGTGGCGCAACAAATTGGCAGTTTTGTACGCCAGTTGACTGAGCGTTACGGCCCGCCGCAACTGGGCACAGTAGGGCGCTGCGAGCTGTTTCCGAATCTGGTCAATGTGATCCCCAGCAAAGCCGTGTTCACCGTGGATTTGCGCAATGTGGACAAGGCCAGCCTGGATCAGGCTGAGCAGGAAGTGCTGGATTTTGCCCGACAGGCGGCCGAGTGTGAGGGTGTGCAGATCAAGCATCGCCATTTGGCCCGCTTTGATCCGGTGCAGTTTGATGAACGCTTGATTAGCAAGGTCGAGCAACACGCCAAGGATCTGGGCTGCTCGGTCAAGCGCATGCCCAGCGGTGCCGGGCACGATGCGCAGATGCTGGCTCGCTCCTGCCCCACAGGCATGATTTTTGTACCGAGTGTACGTGGTTTGAGCCACAACCCGGCAGAGTTTACCCACGATAAAGACCTGATAGCGGGATGTTCGATTCTGCTATCGACCTTGGTGGAGCTGGCCCGTGAATAAGCAGTAAATCCCTGATGACGGGACCGCCGCCACAAGAGCAAAGGCGGACCGCTTTTAACTACCTGGAGAGACAAAACATGAGCAACCTGCTTAAGGACCGCTTGCGTCCTGCGAAATCGTTAGCCGCCGTCTGGGCTGCCCTTGCCATCACCGCTATTGCCCCCGTGGCTGTCAGTGCTCAAACCACGCTGACCGCCGTGATGGAAGCGCCCTTGCGCTCCCTGGACCCGGTCATTACCACCTCCTACATTGTGCGCAACTACGGCTATATGGTGTACGACACCTTGCTGGCGGAAGATGCACAAGGGCAGGTCAAACCCCAGATGCTGGAAGGCTGGAAAGTGTCCGAGGACGGCCAGACCTACACCATGACCTTGCGTGAGAACCTGCGCTGGCATGATGGCTCGCCCGTAACGGCTGAAGATGCAGTCGAGTCCATCAAGCGCTGGATTCAGTTGGACAAGATGGGCCAGATCATGACGGAGTTCCTGACCAAGATGGAGGTCGTGGATGACCGCTCCTTTGTGATGCAGTTCTCTTTCCCGACCGATATTGCGCTGCGCGCCATGGGCAAGCCCAGTTCCTTGCCCTTGTTTGTCATGCCCAAGGATGTGGCACGCACGCCGGTCAGTCAGGCGATTACTTCTACGGTGGGTTCGGGACCATTCCGATTTGTGGAGAAGGAATATCGCCCAGGTGTGCAGGCTGTGTTCGAGAAAAACCCGGACTACGTGCCCCGCAATGAGCCTGCCAGCGGTTTGGCCGGTGGCAAGCAGGTCAAGGTAGATCGTGTGCGATGGGTCGCCATGCCCGATGCCATGACCGGGGTGAACGCGCTGCGCAGTGGCGAGATTGATGTGATCGATCAGGTTCAGTTGGACCTCTTGCCCTTGCTGCAAAACGAGTCGGACATTGTTCTGAATGCTTCTACGGCTCGGGGCGCGCAGACTGAAATGCGCTTTAACTTCCTGCAGCCGCCATTCAATAACAAGCAAGTGCGTCAGGCCGCCATGATGGCGCTGAACCAGAAGCCCTTGATGCAGGCGCAAGTGGGCAACCCGGAATACTTTGAAACGTGTGGTGCCGTGTTTGGATGCCACAGCGTTTTCCCGTCACAAGCCGGTTCTGAAGCCTACTTCAAGGGGGATGCTGCCGGTGCGAAAAAACTGCTGGAGCAGGCCGGTTACAAGGGCGAGCCCGTGGTCTTGCTGCATCCCACCGACTTCCTGACTTCGCCCGTGGTGCCGGTGATTGCCCAGCAACTGCGCAATGCCGGGTTCGCCGTCAACGTGGAAGCCATGGACTGGCAAACCGTGCAGACTCGCCGCACGTCCAAGCGTCCCGTGCAAGAGGGGGGCTGGAGCATCATCACCACCTATTCCGGGCTGGTGGATGTCAGCAATCCGCTGAGCTTCATGGCGGTGGCCTCCAACGGCGACAAGGCCTGGTTTGGCTGGCCGGATGTCCCTGCCATTGAAAAGACACGCATGGAATTTGCCCGCGCCAGTGGCGAGTCCGAGCTGGGTCGTTTGGCCACGGACTTGCAAAAACACATCATGGATGAAGGTGTGATCGTCCCTCTGGGTGAGTTCAAGATGGTCAGCGCTGTGCGCAAGAACCTGAATGGCTTTCTGCAAACGCCGGTTCCGGTCTTCTGGAATGTGGAGAAGCGATGATTGGGCTTATTTTCAAGCGCGTACTGGCCACCATCCCGGTATTGCTGATTGTGGCGCTGGTGATCTTTGTGGTCCTGCGCATGACACATGGCGATGCCGCGGTGCTGGTGGCGGGGGATAACGCGACGGATGCACAGATTGCGGAAATCCGTCACCAGATGGGGCTGGACCAGCCAGTGCCGGTGCAGTTCGTGCAGTGGCTGGGCAGCATGGTGCAAGGGGACTTTGGCACGTCCCTGATCTCCAGCCGCCCGGTCAAGGATCTGGTGCTGGATCGTCTGGGGCCTACGGTTTCGCTGACCTTGTTGACTCTGGCCTACACCCTGGCCATTTCCATTCCGTTGGGGGTGTGCTCGGCCTGGTATCGGGGCAAGTCTCTGGATCGCTTTGTGATGGCAGGGTCGGTGGCGGGCTTTTCCGTGCCGGTATTCATCGTGGCTTACTTGTTGATTCTGCTGTTCTCGCTGGAGCTGCGCTGGTTGCCGGTACAGGGCTACAAGCCCTTGAGTGAAGGCCTGTGGGAACACTTGCGGCATTTGATTCTGCCTGCGGTGTCCCTGGGCACGGTGTACATCGCCCTGATTACCCGCATTGTGCGCACCAGTGTGATCGATACCTTGAATGAGGACTACATCCGCACCGCCCGTGCCAAGGGCCTGAGTGAGCGTCGTGTCCTGACACGTCACGCCCTGGGCAATGCGGCGGTTCCCATCCTGACGATTATCGGCATCAGCATCACCATGCTGATCGGCGGGGTGGTGGTAACGGAATCGGTCTTCAACATTCCAGGGCTGGGACGTTTGGTGCTGGATGCGGTGCTGTCCCGCGACTTTACGGTGATTCAGAGCCTGATCGTGCTGTTTTCGCTGGTGTATGTAGGAGTGAATCTGCTGATTGATATCTCCTACATGCTGGTCGATCCCCGTATCGATTATTGAGCCCTCGCTTTTTACAGGTAGAACAATATGCAAAAGCTCAACAAATTGAAGAAAGTGGTCGCCAGCAATTCGGCCCGTGCTGCCTTGCTGTTCCTGATCCTGATGGCCGCCATGGCGATCTTTGCCCCGTTTCTGGGTACGCAAGATCCCACCCAACTGGACCCCAGTGTGCGTCTGCAACCGCCTTCCGAGCAGTTCTGGCTGGGGACGGATGCACTGGGTCGGGATCTGTATTCCCGCGTGGTGTATGGGGCGCAAGTGTCCTTCATGGTGGGGTTCGGTGTCCTGGCCATCAGCGTGTTCTTTGGCGTGATTCTGGGTTCGCTGGCGGGTTACTTCCGCCGTCTGGACGTCGTCATCATGCGAGTGATGGATGGTGTGATGGCCATCCCTGGCATCTTGCTGGCCATTGCGCTGGTGTCGGTGTCCGGAGCCAGCCTGACCACGGTACTGATCGCCATTGCCATCCCGGAGATCCCACGCATGACACGGTTGGTGCGGGGTGTGATCCTTAGCGTGCGTTCCGAGCCCTATGTGGAAGCGGCCATGACAGTGGGGACCTCGGCCTACGTGATCTTGTCGCGCCATATGTTCCCCAACACCTTTGCCCCTCTGATTGTGCAGGGCACTTATGTGTTTGCCTCGGCGGTGTTGCTGGAAGCGATCTTGAGTTTCCTGGGGGCGGGCATCCCTCCCGAGATGGCCTCCTGGGGCAACATCATTGCCGAAGGTCGCCTGTACTTTCAGCTGATTCCCGGCATCGTGCTGTACCCCGGCATTGTGCTGTCCATCACCATTCTCAGTATCAACGTCCTGGGCGACGCCTTGCGCGATGCTCTGGATCCCAAGCTGGTCACACGGCTGTAAGTGACGAGGGCAGGAGACATAACAATGAATACCTCTACGACCAAGCCCCACTGTGTTTTGTCGGTGAAGGACTTGTGCATCGAAACTAAAGCGACTAATCCCCGCCAGTTGGTGAACAAGCTCAGCTTTGATGTGTATGCAGGCGAGACCCTCTGCATTGTGGGCGAGTCCGGCTCGGGCAAATCCTTGAGTTCCTTTGCCATCATGGGCTTGTTGCCGCCCGATACCTTGCGTGTCAGCCATGGCAGTATCGAGCTGATGGGCGAGAACCTGCTGACCATGAACAAGGAGCATTTGCTGTCCTTGCGGGCTTCGGCCATGTCCATGGTGTTTCAGGAGCCCATGACCGCGCTGAATCCGGTGCAGCGGGTGGGCGAGCAGATCGACGAAGTGATCCGTATCCACGAAAAGAACAGTTCCCGGCAGGAGCGTCGCCAGCGTGTGATCAATATGCTGGAGCGCGTGCGTTTGCCGGAGCCGGAAAAACTCTTCATGGCCTATCCGCATGAGCTGTCCGGCGGTCAGCGCCAGCGCATCATGATTGCCATGGCCTTGATCTTGCAGCCACGTTTGTTGATTGCGGATGAGCCTACCACGGCGTTGGACGTGACCACGCAAAAGCAGATTCTAAGCCTGATCAAGGAACTGCAAAGCGAATGCGGCACCTCGGTCATTTTTGTGACGCACGACTTTGGTGTGGTGGCCGATATTGCTGACCGGATTCTGGTGATGAAGCGTGGCGATAGTGTGGAGATGGGGACGTGTCAGCAGATTTTGTCCAATCCCAAAGAAGCGTATACCCGCTCCCTGATTGCGTCCGTTCCCAATGTGCATCCGCCTGCAAAAGAGGAAGTGCAAAACGAGATCGTGCTGAGCGCCCGTGGTTTGGGCAAGGTCTATGGCTCGGATTGCTGGTTCTCCAAAGGTCGCAGGATGCATGCGCTTAGCGATATCAATCTGGATATCCGCCGAGATGAAGTGCTGGGCGTCGTGGGGGAGTCCGGCTCGGGCAAGTCCACCTTGGCGCGCTGCATTATTGGCCTGGTTGAGGCCAGTTCAGGGCAGATCACTCTGAACGGTGAAACTTTACCCGCCGCCTGCAAGGATCGCAGCCTGGCGCAGCGGCGCAAAGTGCAGATCGTGTTTCAGGACCCGTATCGCTCTTTGAACCCTCGTGTGACGATTGGCCAGTCTTTGACCGAGGGCATGCACAACATCGGCGTCGATCCCAAAGTCGCTATCGAACGCGTGACCGAGGTCTTGTCCATTGTGGGGCTGGACGCGGATGTGCTGGAGCGCTATCCGCATCAATTTTCGGGTGGTCAGCGGCAACGGCTTTGTCTGGCCCGCGCCATTGTGATGGAGCCGGATGTCCTGATTGCGGACGAATCCGTGTCCGCGCTGGATGTGCTGGTGCAAGAGCAAGTGCTCAAGTTGCTGGTCGATATCAAGCGCAAAACTGGTGTGGCCATCCTGTTTATTACGCACGATTTAAGGGTGGCGGCCCAGATTTCTGATCGCATTGTGGTGATGCAAAAAGGCCGGATTGTGGAGGCCGGGGACCCAGGCCGTGTCATTAGCCAGCCTAGTCAGGCTTACACCCGTGAACTGGTGGAATCTGCACCCGGTGTGCATTGGGATTTTCAGAATTTTTGTGCTTATGCCTGATTGATGCGCGTGTCAGCGCAGCTGGGGGCTGAGCCTTGTGCGCAGCCCGGCGCGCAGTCTGTTTTCGATTTCTGGCCCTTGATTGAGAGGGGCCGGGCGTTCCGAATCCCGCCCAGGGCGGATCTTAATTGTTGATGGAGTTCATATTTCATGACCAGGTTTGTCAATGTAGCTGCGGCCCAACTGGGTCCTATCGCGCGCAACGAAACCAAGAAGCAGGTGGTTGACCGCTTGCTGGCCCATTTGCATCAGGCCAAGAAAATGGATGTTGATGTGGTGGTGTTTCCCGAGCTGGCACTGACCACGTTTTTCCCGCGCTGGTTCAGCGAGGATATTTCCGATTTTGATTGTTTTTACGAAACCCAGATGCCGGGGCCGGACACCCAGCCCTTGTTTGATGCCGCTGCCAAATTGCAGATAGGTTTCTACCTGGGCTATGCCGAGCTGGTCATTGAAAACGGCGTCAAGCGTCGCTTTAACGTATCCATTCTGGTCGATAAAACCGGCACGATTGTGGGCAAGTATCGCAAGGTGCATTTGCCCGGTCACGGCCAGGACGAGCCCTGGCGTGCTTTCCAGCATCTGGAGAAATACTACTTTGAACCCGGCCACGAGTTCGGTGTGTGGTCGGCCTTTGGGGGCGTGATGGGCATGGCTTTGTGCAATGACCGCCGCTGGTCAGAAACCTACCGCGTCATGGGTTTGAAGGGCGTGGAAATGGTCATGCTGGGCTATAACACGCCGGTTCATAATCCGCCCGCACCCGAGCACGACGATCTGTCCATGTTCCATAACCATCTGGTGATGCAGGCCGGGGCTTATCAGAACGGCACCTGGGTGGTGGGCGTGGCCAAGGCGGGTAGCGAAGAGGGCATCGAGATGATTGGGGGCAGTGCCATCATTGCACCGTCTGGCGAGATTGTCGCGGCTTGCTCGACCAAGGGTGACGAGCTGGCCATTGCCCGCTGCGATCTGGATCTGTGCCATTCCTACAAAAGCACGACCTTCAACTTTGAGCGTCATCGTCGACCAGAGGCTTATGGTTTGATCAGCTCGCAACGTGGAGCGGTGGTGCCATGGGCGTGAACGAACACAAGCAAATGGATCTGGCCTGGGACGCCGTCAGCCTGACACAGGCCTTTGTGCGCATTCCCAGCCTGTCCGGGCAGGAACAGGCCATGGCGGACTTTGTGCAGCAAGTCATGCGGGACTTGGGCTTTGATCAAATCAGTGTTGATGAAAAAGGTTCGGTGCTGGGCTTTGTGGGCCCGGCCCAGGCCCCGCTGGCGCTGTTATTCGATGCTCATATGGATGTGGTCCCTATTGCTGGAACCTGGACGGTGGAGCCTTTTGGAGCGCAGATCAAGGATGGCCGTATGTATGGGCGCGGCACCAGTGACATGAAGGCAGGCTTGGCCGCTGCTCTGTGTGGAGCTGCAGCGGCCGCCCGTTCAGGCAGGTTGACGCAGCGCATTGCGGTGTCGGCCAGCGTGATGGAGGAAGTGATTGAAGGCTATGCCTTGTCTCATGCTCTGGAACAATGCACGCCCGGTGCCGTGGTGATTTGTGAGCCTTCGCGTTTGCGCATCATGGTTGGGCAGAAAGGGCGGCAGGAGATTCTGTTGCGTCTGCAAGGCCGTCCAGCGCATGCAGCCTTGCCTCATCTGGGGGTGAATCCTATTCAGGCAGCAGCCAAAGCTATTTCTGCTTTGCAGACACTGGATTTGCCCAAGGATGCGCAAGTCGGCCAAGCCTTGTTGGTGCCCACTGACATTATTTCCGACCCGCATCCTTCCATTTCGCTGATTCCTTCTTCCGTTACCGTGCGTTTTGATCGCCGCACCCTGGTGGGGGAAAGCAGTGAATCGGTGCTCAAGCAAATGGAGCAATGCTTGCAAGCGGCAGGCGTGGAGGGCTTTTCGCTGGAACTGGTGGACAGTCAGGTACAAACCTATACAGGTCAGCAGGCCAGCCCGGAGCGGGACTTGCCCGCCTGGCGACTGGATGAGTCGGCACCTTTGGCCCAAGCCATGGTGCAAGCGGTCCAGCAAGCTGGGCGTGTGGTGGAAATGGATACCTGGTGGTTTTGCACCAATGGCTCCGAGTCCGCCGGGCGACGTGGCATTCCCACCATCGGTCTGGGACCGGGCGAGGAAGCGCAGGCGCATACGGCGGATGAGTCGGTAGCTATCGATGATGTTCTGGGGGCCAAGGACATTTACGAACAGCTTTGCCTTCAACTGGCGGGACAAGCGTAAGAGCAATCGGAGACAAGTGATGCGTATTGCAGTAGCGGGTTTTCAGCACGAAACCAATACCTTTGGCCCGGCCATGGCAACGATGGCGGACTTTGAGCATGGGGGCGGCTGGCCAGGTATGTGCCGCGCCGAGGCCATTGAGCCTGCCTTGCGTGGGGCCAATATCCCGGCAGCCGGGTTTATGGCCGCCGCCGCACAAGCCGGGGTCGAGTGCGTCCCGCTACTGTGGGCCGCCGCCAGTCCTTCCGCGCCCGTCGAGGCAATGACTTACGAGGCAATCGTGGCGGAGATTCTGTACCGCCTAGAGCAAGTTCTGCCCGTGGATGCGGTGTATCTGGATTTACATGGCGCCATGGTAGCTGAGCATCGCGATGATGGGGAAGGGCATTTGCTGGTTCTGGTGCGCGAGATGGTGGGACCGGATGTACCGGTGGTCGCCAGTCTGGACTTGCACGCCAACGTCAGCGACACCATGCTGGCGCAGGCCGATATGCTGGTGGCTTACAAAACCTACCCGCATGTGGATATGGGGCAAACGGGCGAGCGTACTTTCCAGGCGCTGATGCGATGTCTGCAAAGCGGTCGTCGCCCTGAATTGGCCTGGCATCGACTGCCCTTCCTGATCCCAGCGATCTGGCAAAGCACCGACATGGAACCAGCTGCCAGCCTGTATCATCACTTGTCATCGCTGGAAGAAATAGAAGGTGAGGGGAGCGTGTCCTTCGCCATGGGCTTTCCTGCTGCGGACGTGCCCGAATGCGGAGCGGTTTTGTGGGCCTATGCGCAGACGCAGGAAGAAGCCGATAGCCGTTTGGCAGGCTTTCTGGACGAGGTGCTTGATAAAGCCCAAGGCTTCCAAGGCAAGCTGTACGAACCGGACGAAGCTGTGCAATGGGCGCTGAGTCACCCTGGAAAAGGCCCGGTGATCATTGCCGATGCACACGATAACCCCGGCGGCGGTGCTAGCTCCGATACCTGTGGGCTCTTGCGTGCCTTGCTGAAAGCCAAGGTATCCGATGCGGCTTTAGGCTTGATCGTGGATCCGGAAAGCGCTGCTCTGGTCCACCAGGCAGGGGCTGGTAAAAGCATCGAGCTGTCCCTGGGGGGTAAATCCGATGTTCCCGGTGATATGCCCTTGCATGCACGCTTCTATATCGAGTCCGTATCTGATGGTCAGTTCTCCGCCACCGGTCCGTATTACGCAGGCTGTGCCATGAACCTGGGGCCTAGTGCCTGTTTGCGCATAGAGGGCGTGCGTATCGTTCTGGCCTCCTACAAGTCGCAAATGGCAGATCAAAGCATGTTCCGTTTTGTGGGGATAGAGCCGGAGCAGATGAAGATACTGGTCTTGAAAAGCGCTGTACATTTCAGGGCGGACTTTGGCTGTATCAGTGACCGTATCATTGTCGGAGCCGCCCCGGGAGGCGTTTCCATGCGCACCACAGACTTGCCATGGGAACGCTTGCCGGCAGAGCGCCTGCTGTATCCCGGTGGCCCCAGCCTGTCTCAATGGCGAATCATGCAATCAGAAGGGCGGGCCTGTTCACAATAGCTTTGCATTTTTTACCTAAGTAGGTATACTCCTGCCTTCACGGTTTTGATGCGGATTAGCTCGGTAAAATGAGCTTCGAAAATCAGACCGCCTGTTCAGACAAGTGTGGATTTCAATCGACACCGGGATTAACTATCAATAATCTCGAATCGAAAGAAAAAATCTAAAAAACACTTGCAAGAAAGGAAGAACAGGGTTATAGTTTAATTCTTTCGGGGCGTAGCGCAGCCTGGTAGCGCACTTGCATGGGGTGCAAGGGGTCGAAGGTTCAAATCCTTCCGTTCCGACCAAATTTAAAAAGGCCTACAGCATTTTTGCTGTAGGCCTTTTTTTATTGCTGTAGTGGTTTTATGGGATGTACCCGCCAATGGCGGGTAGGGCAGGATCAGGCTTTCAAAGGAATAACGCTCCAGGAGGCGTATTCTCCAAAATTCGCCCGGCAATGCGGGCAGGTTTCGCTGAGCAAAGGGATTATTTGGTCGCAATTTGGACATGTGCCTTTAGGACCGAGGTCAGCAAGCCGCTTGTTTTCCCGACGCGCTTGTTCTGCTTCCAGAGCCGGGTCTGGCCAATTTGGCGAAGAGAGCAGTCTTGCCTTGAAGGTTTCTGCTTCTGCGTCGGAAATTGTGCCGCTGATCAGTTGATCCTCGATCACTCTTGCTCTTTCATGGCGCCATTGGGTGTTCAGAAAGCGCAGGCGGACAAAGATACCGCCCAGAAATATGCGTAGCGCTGCGGGTTCCATCAGGCTGTAGTGCAGATGGAGTTCACCAAAGTTCGTGGTCAAAACAATAAATGTTTGTGTCGTTTTCTTGCTGGTTAAGGCATTCAAGACACCTGCTATTGCCATCCCGGTCAGTGCCCCATCGACATCGAATCCACCTCCAATAAAACCTCCGCCGCTTACGACTGTGCCGGGACCATTGACAGAGAGATCGGCCACTTCGATTAGAGAGAAGGGGATGGTTCTGGTAGCCGAGTTGCAGCTTACCGTGTCACCTTCAAAAACGAGATTGACACTATCGCCGGGTAGAAACGGAAATCCGGGAGCGCCCAGGACGGTGCATTCATGAAGAATGATGGGGGAGTTTTGAGCTTGATTGGTCATCTGCGTACGGCCGCTTATCTATTTGGAGTGACTGTTTTAAAACTGGAACTTTTGGGGAGCACCGGATTCGCTTATTTCCATTTCGATGCAGCTCTCTAAAATGGAATAACTGCCGCCGGTCGTGCGTGCCACGCGGTCGCAATAAGTGCTTGTCTTGCTAGGGACAGACTCCCAAATTCTTTTCAAGTTGTTGTAGGCAGTCTGCTCCATTTTGATGCATTCGTTTGCGATCATTGCCGAACCTCCTGAAACAGCGGAGACGCTTTCACAGTAGGAGTTTGGGTCGTATCGGGGTAGCTCAGCAGCATACGCGGCTGATGACATACAAAAAGCAGTGGCTCCGATCAAGGCTGTTCTCATCTTCATAATCTCTCCAATGATGATTTGCTTGTAAAGCTCAGGAGCCAGGTGGCTCCTGGCTTCTTTAATGGTGTCTGTGCTGCAGAAAGCTTTCCAGGGTGTACCTTGTGCAAGGATTGAGGCCAACCCTGTCAGACCGATGATTTGGAGGCTGTGTGCCTGTGTTTGGCCTACTTGGATTCTTCCGCCAGAAGTGTTTTGAAATCCGCGTGGGTAACCAGTGCGCGGATCGCATCCTGAATGGCACCCAAGCCTGCCTGTGCCGTTTGATTGCATGCCGTTTCACCATAAAAACTGGAGGTGTATTTATGGGTGTTGTTGACGGCAATTGACTTTCCATTTGAAGAGCTAAGTTCCATACCCACTGTCCATGTTCCGCCCATGGAGTCAAAGTCCAGGGTAGTCAGCCTGCCTGTAAGTTCAAGGGTGGATTCTTTTTCATAAATATTTGCGATGATCAATTCGCTAATTAGCGCTTTGCGAACATAGTCGGCATAGCTTTCTCCATCAGGTGTTTTGATGGGCCCGACTGCACGACACATGATTTCCCCAGGCTGACTGTCTTTATTTGTGGGACTGTCGTTACGGAAGTCCCCAACACTGGCCTTTACATCGCCAACAGCCCGTAGAGCGACTACTGTATCGGTAGAGATGCTGTATCGTGGAACAGCATAAGTAGAACAACCAACCAATACGGTCGAAAGAGCTAAAACTGCGATTGTTTTCATAACGCTATCTCACCTTCCTCTATCAAACTAAAATTTTGTTACTTGATTTCTAAAAAATAAGGAGCCGAATTGCTCCTTTTCTTCTTTTGCTTAATTTTTCTTGTGTAAAGTCCTCAAAGCTTGAACTGCGTTCGTCGTCATTGCTTGTTCGTTCGATTTATATTCTCAAGATTGATAGGGGCATGAGATTTCAGGATGTTTTTCTTGATTTTTTCCGCAGTAAATCGTTGCGCCTTATGAATTTCTTGATGTTATTTCATAGGGTAATTTGTTGTTCCCTTGATCAATAGCCTGTCGATCATAGCTATTTTTTTCTTGAATGGCGATGGACGCATTCTTCTTGATTTGATGAGTATTGGTGAAAGGGATTGCTCGCTTGTCTCAAGAGTGGGGATAGTCCAAGTTGTTGCGGTGCGTCTAGCTATTTAAAAAGCCCGCATTGCGGGCTTTTTATTTGATCAGGTCCTGACTAGCTGTATTACCACCCCCAGCAAGTCCCCGCCGCAGGCTTGCCGCAATTGCGGTAGTTCACTGCAAACCACAGCTTTCCTGCACCCCGTGGGCTACCGTCAGATTTGACGTCGTTGCGTGGCAGTTCTTCCAGGGTGTCGCGCGCTGTTTTAGTGTCGGAGTCACTGGCAGCGTCCGGTTCCAGGACGATACGGCCTAAAGCTGCTGCATCACGGTCTTCAAAGACCAGATCCGTGTCTTTCAGAGCCGTCATTTTCAAGGCTGCATCGCGCACGGCAGCCGCGTAGCTGTCGTCTGAACCACCGGGTTTCAAGGTCTTGTTCAAGGTGCTCACCGCCAGAATCTGGGCCGGTGTGGCGGGTGGGGCCATCTGGTATTCGTCCAGCTTGGGCAGTTGGCCCTCGGAAGCTTGGCGGCGCAGCCAGTCGCCCCACAGAAACTCTGCGTATTCAGGCAGCTTGCCGTTTTTATAGGCAAGGTCGCGGGTGAAATACACCAGGGAGCGATAGCGATCTTCCTGCATGCCACCGGCTTCTTTTTCGCTGGCCAGCCCAACGCGGGTAGGCAGTTGCTCGACAGTAATAGCCTGGTTTTCACCATCACGCAGCCAGACCAGTTTCTCTTTGCTCATGCGCTCCCAGAAGGCGGACGCTTCGCGGATGTCGCTGTAGTTGGCGCTGACTTTTACCCAGACGGGCAGTTTGGGGCCGCCGTCCGGGATTTCGCGCAGGGATGAGAAGGTGTGGTGGCCATCGGTCAGATAGAGATTGCCGTCCCAGCCTACGACCACGGTTTTCAGGTTTTCTGTTTGCGAGCCCAGAGGGTCTTTGCACAGATAGGTGGTGGGCTGGTCCAGGCGGGCAGCTTGAGCTTCAGCGATGGTCAGAAATTTTTGAGCACGTTCGGTTCCGCCCATATCCTCGCAGTAGTCGTCAAACTTTTTGCCGATGGTGCGATTCAGGTAGTCCAGTTGCTGTTTGGGGTCCTTAGCCCAAGTGGGCCGATCCAGATCGCCTTGCCAGCGTCCCAGCTTGTAGTAAACCTGATCGTAGCCAATGGCCGATTGGGTGGGATGCAGTTCTTCGATGCGGACCTTGATGACATCGCCTGCCTTGCTGTCCAGATAGGCGGTGTTGCGAGGTGGTTCCGGTTCTTCAGTCACCGGTGGCGTGACGACGGGGGCTTTGGAAGAGTGGTTGCCGCCTGTGCTGGAGCCGCTGTCGCAGGCAGCTAAGGCCAAGGGCAACAGGGCGATACCTAAGGCTCGCAGGAGCTGTTGTCGGGCTGGGACAAGAGAGGGCAAGGAAGCGAGGTTCATGGTCCGTAATGGGATTTTGTTGGAAGATCCTAGATCATGAGGGATGGGTATTGCCGGAACATTGCATTCAGAAACATTCATCGTTTGTGCGGGATAGCTGCCTGCTTGTCACGGCCGGGGCGAAATTGTGACCAGCTTGCTCAGTCCTCTCCCATGCGGACTGAATCCCGTAAACTGTCCACGCTTGAATTAAATCGCTAAATCACTTCCTGGCTGTGGGAGCTGGTTTTAAAAGGTCATTAATGTCGCTCTACAAAAAAGCCTGGCTGTTCACCTTGTTCAATATCTTGCTCCTGGTCGCCTTGTATTTTGGGCTGCCTGTGTTCGACCGTGTGTTGGGGACCTTCGGGTTTTTAGTCTTTGGCTTTTATGTTCTGGGCCAGGGCTTGGTAGCCATGACCGTTTTTACTTGCCCAAAGTGCGGTTTGTCGCCGTTCATGGGTAGCCAGAGCTTGTTCACCAGTTATTCGCCCTTTCCGCGCAAGAAGTGTGGCCAGTGCGGGCATGACCACACTCAGACTGAGTAGGGCAAGTTGCGATCCGGCGGCCCGGCGATCCGGCGATCCGGCGATCCGGCCCGGTGCACTGATTCCTTGTTGACTCAGTCCTTGCGCAGCGGGTTCTCCTTCCTGGATTAGTCGGGTTGATGGTTGTGATCCACCACCATATTGTCTCCAAAGGTGGAGAATTTGGCGGTGACCTCGGCGGGCAGTTTGGCTTCAGCCTCGCTGGAGTTCTTGACCAGGCGTTCTGCTGCTTCAGTGCTCATGCCTGCCATGGTCAGGGTCTCCACATCGTTCAAGCCATCGCCACCGCACATATGAACATTCCATTCCCCATGACGACTCTTTAATAGCGCACGACCACCACGTGTCAGTTGCGTCCAACCCGCCAGGGCGTAGTCACCCTCGATTACGATAGGCTCCACCACAAGAGGGGCTTCGGGGCTGTCCCAAATCGCCTTCATGGCTTGGGAGATGCGATCGGCCTCTGATGGTGCAGCGCGAGCCATGCCCGTGAACATAGCGAACAAGATGAATAAAGCCATGGCGAAGAAAAGCCCATGGAGTGCCACTTTGAAGGTCTGGTGATGTTGTGAAGCGGTTTTCATAAGGACTCCTTGTTTCTCAAGCTAATAAAAGACAGGGTGGGGCTGTCGCCCCGAGCAGAGTGCCTAGCTGACTTGTTGGCAGCCAAGAGGCAGTGATCCGGCGTGTAAAGCGCGATAGTGGCGATTTGACGGGCATGACAAACCCCTTAGCAAGATAAAAAAAGTGGAATTAATACTGGATCTGCACACCGGCAAAGACCGATCTCCCTGTACCCGGCTCGAACAAGGGCGAGGAGGCTGTGGCATAGTCGGTAATGCTGGCGCTGGCGATATATCGACGATCTGTCAGGTTGCGGCCATCTATATAGAAGGAGTAGGGGCCGAGTTCCCATCCGGCTCGCAAGCCAAGCAAGGCATAGGAGCTGGTCTTGGTGGTATTGGCGTTGTCGACGTAATAGGCCTGGGGCACCCATTCCACATTGGGGCCAATGTGAAAGCCCGAAGGGTGTTTATAGATAATCTCTGCGCGAAGATAGTGCTTGGGTACGCCGGGCATTTGATTGTTGTTCCAGTCCCGATCATTGTCGAATTTGAAGTTGCTGTAGGTGTAGGCGCCTTTAATGTCCAGGCTGTCACTTTGCAGACCTTGCACCAACAAGCTACGAGCGGCCGTCCATTGCACACCTAGCTCTATGCCTTGATGGGTTGTGCGATCTGCGTTGACGGTTTTGTCGCAAATGTTCCAAGGCGCGCTGATGCATTGCAGCTCGTTTTTGACGCGGGCATGGTACAGGGAGACGTCCCAGGCCACGTTTCCGTTTTCCCCCCGGGTGCCTATTTCGAAGGTGGTGGCACGTTGAGCTTGCAGACGATCCAGATCATTGCGGGTCGAGAACGTCATGTCGTCAAAAGTTGGCGGCTCGGCGCTGCGGGAAATATTGCCGTAGATTTGCCACTGCGGACCTGCATCCCATAACAGGCCTAATTTGGGATTGAAGAAGTTGTAGCTCTTGTCCCCGGATCGGGTGGCGGGCAGGCCGCCGTTATACAAGTCCTGACGCTTACGTTGGGCGTGCATGTACTGCAGGCCGGTAATCAGGGACAAGTCCGAACCAAGACTCCAGGCGTTTTCGGCATAGGCGCTCAGGTTGCTGGCCCTGTCTTTGCTGGCAGACAGCTTCTCCTGCCGTTTGCCTCCTACGTTTACAGAGTTTTGAGCATCAATCTTGCCTGCCGACCAAGTCAAGCCTAGCGTGAAGCGGTTGTCTCTGCCTGCAAGCGGGCTGGTGTTGACCAGCCTGCCGTAAGCGCCGTAGCTGCTCGTGTCTCTATCAACAAACTGATAAATAGGGTGCCGTAGTGAGCTTTGCTCGAACCAGCCACCCAGTTCGTATTGAGTCTCTCCCATGACCAGCACTGTGCGGTTGGCAATGCGGCCTCCGTCCAGGTTGAGCTGCCAGTCGTGCTCTTTATTGGCTTTGGCAGCTTGCCGTGGATTATTCAGAGCCTGATCGCGGCTGACCGAGCCGGGAATATCCTGGTGAATTTGATAGCCGCTCAAGTAAAAACGGGTTTCTGACCGGTCTGAAAGCCGCCAAGCCAGGTTTGCGCTGGCCCGCGAGGAATGGCCAGCACTCTGCTCTCTGTAGCCATCTTGAGTTTGCCAGGAGCCGGAAATCACGCCATCCAGCTTCTCGCCCGCAAAACCGCTGCCAAGTTGCACGCGCCGCCAGCCAAAGCTACCGGTATCCAGACGCCCTTGAAAGGCGTCGGCATCATGGCCGGTGGGGGTGACGAAGTTGATGGCTCCACCTAAAGTAGCGGCTCCGTACTGCAAGGCATTGGCGCCTTTATAGACCTCGGTATAGCGGTAGGCAGTAGGGTCGATGCGATGAAAATTGCTGCTGCCGTCCGGGTCATTTAATGGAATGCCATCCTGGTACAAACTGATGCCGCGCAGATGGTAATACCGCGACAGACCCGAGCCACGTATGGACAGACGTGCATCATCTCCCCATTTGGGCTGTGCAAACACCCCGGGTGTGTAGTCCAGCATGTCTTTGACGGTGGCGGCCTTAGTGTCACGCCAGGCGCTCTCGGGCACCAGCGCCACCCCGCCCGCGACTTGTTCAATGGTTTTTTGAGCGCTTTGCAGGTCTGGAACGGTCAGACTTTTACCACGCTCTGGAGTGACGATGACGGGAGCCAGTGTTGGCGTCTGTGCATGAGCAAGGCTGGTCCAGGAGCTGGAAAACAGCAAGGTCAGAGCCAGGACGCTGCTTCGTGTGCGTGGTGATGTTTGTGCCGAGTGACGAGAGCGCGAAAAAGGGGCGGTCTGCACGGCGCATGCCTGTGCAGAAACACAAAAAATAGACATAAAAAAACCTTGAATGACTTCGCTGAAAAGCGACTGCACATACGGCAGTCGACGACGAGAGATCAAGCAAGGTTGACAGGGGGAGCGCGTGACCCTAGTGGTGGCCCCAAGGCAGGCAGGGGCGGCAAGCTCTGATTACGGTGTACTAGCAACAAAGGCTGGTGAACCACCGGGACATCCAGGCTTGCCATATCAGCGCTGGGTAGGGCTACTTGAGACAGGACCAGTGCGTAAGGGCACTTCTGCATATCCGCGTGTTCATTGGATTGCGGCGGATCGGCCTGTCCTGTCAGGCTCATCCAGATCGTGCTGGGCGTTCCTCCGGGGGCGCAAAGCGTGACGGAAAAGAAGCCATTCTGTTCACCCGAGCTATCGGGCATGTAGCCTGCCGGGACCAGCGAACGGCTTAGAAATGACAGGATCGCCAGGCAAAAAAGAACTTGCCAGGCTATGCCATTCTTAGCGAGAGAGCTGTGCCGGTGGATAGACATGGCGGGATTGTATTACAACTGCTTCTCAATTAGCTTTGATTTATCTTATGCCCGGACTCCGTCATTAGTGATGGATCACGATTTTTCCAAAGCGATCGCGCTGTTGCAGATAGCGGTAGGCTTCATGAGCGTTTTTAAAATCGAAGACCCGGTCGATCACCGGATGGATCCGGTGCTGGCTAATGACTCGATTCATGGCTTCCAGATCACTGCGACTACCTACACCAATGGCTTTGTAGTTGGCCTGACTAAAGACCAGATCCATGACATCCAGCGATTGCACGGATTTTCCCAAGGAGCCGATCAAGGACACTTGCCCACCTACAGCAATCGCTTTGATGGATTGTGCAATTGTCACCGGACCACCGACATCGACAATACGATTGACGCCTTCGCCGTGCGTGTAGTCTCGTACAAGCTCGGACCATTCTGGCGTGTCTTTGTAGTTGAAAACCTGGTCAGCCCCTAACTGCAGCAGCGTGTCGAACTTATTGTCTGAAGAAGTGCTGGAGATGACGTAGGCTCCCATTGCCTTGGCTAATTGAATGGCAAAAATGGACACGCCACCTGCTCCTTGTGTCAGCACTGTATCGCCTGCATTAATACCGGCCAGTGCGGACCAGGCCGTCAAGGCTGCGCAAGGCAGGGTTGCTGCCTCTTCAAAACTCAGATGGGCGGGCATAGGCGACAAGGCCTCTGCCGACACGACTTTATATTGAGTCAGCCAGCCGTCATGCTCAACACCATATTGCTCCCGGCCTGCGTAGGCTGGGCCACCGAACCAGTTCGGGAAAAAGCTGTTGATGACACGGTCGCCCAACTTGAAGCGCTGCACGCCGGGGCCAAGGGCATCAATGATTCCTGCTGCATCTGACAGTGGTACAGCTCCTGGCGTAGTGGGATAGCGCAATGTACCTTTCATGACCAACAGGTCTCTGAAGTTCAAGGACGAGGCCATGACTTGAATCCGCACTTGTCCGGGACCGGGTTCGGGAAGCGGTTCCTGACCTCGTGTCAGGTAGTCCAAACTGCCATATTGTGTAAAACGGTAGGTGTCCATGCATGCTCCTATTGATACTTGCATGGAGCATGCTAGGCTTGAGGCTTCAGACGATCTATAGTTAAAAATCCGATTTTCCTGTCTTATCGTCTGATAGTCATGAACCCCTTTGATGAAATTCTGGATGGCATGCGTTTGCAGCATGCTTTGTATGCGTGCTTCCAACTGCGTGCGCCTTGGGGCGTCAGCTTTGACACCGGCGAGTATGCGCGGCTGTTGATTGTCAGCAAAGGGGGGTGTTATTTGAAGGGAGAGCAGCGGGCCGATCCCGTCCTGCTGGAAGCGGACACCTGCATGCTTGTTCAACCAGGGGTGCAATTCTCGCTGTGTGACGGCAAGGAAAATCCGCTGGTTTCCTGTGAGACTTTGGCTCGGTATCCGCGTGCTGAGCCGATCATCCATGGGGGCGATGGAGCTTTGACTGAAATCGTGACGGCCCGCTTTGCTTTTAACAAGTTGGCTGCCGAACCCCTGTTCAGTGCGCTTGGCCCCTTGGTACACACTCGCTTGAGGGCGGAAGATGCTGTCGCCATAAAAAGCATCCTGCATGTGCTGCAAACCGAAGCGCAAAGCCGGGATTACGGAACTCAGCTGATTAACGCCCGCCTGGTTGATGTGATGTTCATTCAGGTGATGCGGGCTTTATCGCACTGTGCCTCCTTGGGGGCAGGGCTGTTGGCGGGTATTCGAGACCCCAGGATGGCCCCGGTCTTGCAAGCTGTGCATCAGCAGATTGCGCGTCCGTGGTCGGTGGAGGAAGTGGGCGCACTGATCGGGCTGTCCCGGTCCACCTTTTCTGCTTTGTTCAAGGCGGCTGTCGGGCAGGCTCCCTTGGCGTATCTGACGGCTTGGCGTATCTATAAAGCCAAGCTTTTGTTGGCAGTCGGTTCGCAGACGATAGGGCAAATTGCCGCGCAGGTGGGGTATGACAATGAGTCCAGCCTGAGCCGTGCTTTCAGCCGTTTGGAAGGAGTCTCGCCCGGTGTGTGGCGGCAGAGGCAAAGAGCCGGAGTTTGATGTCCGGCCCTACGTCAGAAGATTGAACAGGCGCAGCCTTGCCTAAGAGCCTGTTCTGTCTGTTTCCGCTTACAGGCTGCGCCCCTTATCCAGATAGGTTTGAAACTCCGTCTCCGGCACCATGCTGCCGCCCGTTCCCCAAACCAGGTGGGTAGCGTTCTCCAGCTGAACATGCGTAAAACCCATACGCTGCAGATATTCAGGCGAGTTCAATACCCGCGCCATGCCGGGCACGCCAGCCAGGGCGGAGGGTTCCAGTTTGACCTTGTCCTGTTCGTAGGCAATGACCATCAAACGGTATAACTCTTCGTCCGTGACGGTGTAATAGCCGTCGATCAGACGCTGCATGGCTTTGCCCACGAAGTCCGAAGTGTCCGCCTAGTAAAAACCCTCTTGGATGTTTTTCTTGGAAAGACCTACTATTAGCCCTCAATTATCGGATATGAGAATTTTATGGTGTACGACTACGTAATTGTTGGAGCCGGGATGGCAGGCGTGTCTTTGGCCTACCGTTTGCCCGAAAGTGCCCAAGTGCTGGTTCTGGAAAGAGAGTCCCACGCTGCGTATCACTCCACGGGACGCTCGGCTGCGATGTTTGTTGAAACCTATGGTACGGAAACGATTCGTGCCTTGACTGTTGCGGGCAATGATTTTTTCAGCCATCCACCCGCGGGCTTTAGCGATCAGCCAATTTTGCTGCCGCGCGGTGTGCTGTATGTGGGGACCGCCGATCAGCAGGATTTGCTGGACAGCCAGTATCAGGATTGGCATGAACAAGGTCTGGATGTCAGCCGCTTGAGTGCCGAAGAAGCCTTGGCCATGGTGCCCTGTCTGGACCCTGCGCAATTGGCCGGTGCCTTGTATGACGGTCAGGGTCAGGACATGGATGTGCATGCCTTGCACCAAGGGTTTCTGAAAGGTGCACAAGCCAAGGGTGTGAAACTGCGTCTGGATACGGAAGTGGTGTCGGCCAAGTGGGATGGCGAATGTTGGGAAGTTCAGCTCAACGCCGAGCCTGCAAGTTTGCGCACTCGTGTGCTGGTCAATGCGGCGGGTGCCTGGGCTGATACCTTGGCAGAACGCTGTGGCGTGCAGGCCTTGGGCATTCAACCCAAACGCCGTTCCGCTTTCCTGTTTTCGCCGCCCGAAGGTGTGGATCATCGTGACTGGCCCGCCGTCATTGATATTGGCGAAGAGTTTTACTTCAAGCCCGATGCCGGCATGTTGCTGGGTTCACCGGCCAATGCCGACGACGTGGATGCCCATGATGTCGTGGCTGAAGAGCTGGATGTGGCCACCGGCATTTACCGTATTGAAGAGCGCACTCAGCTCCGTATCCGTCGTCCCAGCCACACTTGGGCGGGGCTGCGCAGTTTTGCTCCTGATGGTGAGCTGGTGATTGGTCAGGATGCAAACTGCCCCGGTTTTTTCTGGCTGGCCGGTCAAGGTGGTTATGGGATTCAAACCGCTGCAGGCGCGTCCTTGCTGGCGGCCAGTTTGTTGCAAAAGCAGGATCTGCCGGATTCTTTGAAGGCCTTGAATATTGATCCGGCTGTGGTATCACCCGCTCGTTTCAGAACATAAAAACAGCAGCACTTTGATCTCCCGGAGGAGAAAGCATGTCGAATATAAAAAATATCCTGGGCATTGCGATGGCCTTTGTCGGTGTGGTGGTGGGGGCCGGCTTTGCATCAGGACAGGAGATATTGCAGTTTTTCAGCAGCTTTGGGTATTGGGGGCTGCTGGGAGGGGTGGTCAGTGGCCTGTGCTTCACGATACTGGGCATGGCGGTGGGGGAGCTTAGCCAGGTTTCGGTATCGCATTCCTTCAAAGAGGGCTTGTATCTGATTTGTGGGCCGCGTCTGGGTGTGGTGGTCGACATCATGATTACCTTCTTCATGTATGCGATTGCCGTGGTGATGTTTGCTGGTGGCGGCTCGCTGATGGAGCAGCAATGGGGCGTGCCGGCGCAATACGGCAGTATCGCCGTCATGCTGATTACCGTGCTGATTGTGTTCTTGCGCGTGGATCGGGTGATGGCCTTTATTGGCAGCGTCACGCCCATCCTGGTTCTGATGATGATTTTCCTGTGTATTTACAGCTGGAATACGCGGGATTTGCCATTAGAAGAACTGGATGTGATTGCGCAGACTAAACCACAAGGTGCGGGGCATTGGCTGGTTGGCTCTTTGCTGTACGTGTCCTACAACATGGTGGTGGGGGCGCCGTTCCTGATGATTGCCGGTGCGCAAGCGACTTCTCGGCGCAACGCCTTGCTCGGTGGACTGGTAGGTGGCTTGTTGCTGGGCTTTTTGATCGTGCTGATCAGCGCTGGTGTGTTTGGCCGTATCGATACGATTGGCTCGGCGGCCTTGCCCATGCTGATGCTGGCTACTGAACAGTCCAAACTGCTGGGAACCATTATGTCCGTGGTGATTTTCGCCATGATTCTGACGACCTCGGTGGGTGTGCTGTATTCCTTCTCGGCCCGGATTTTTACGCCCAATACCCGTAAATTCAATATCGGTACGGCTATTGCCGGGGTGCTGGGACTGGTGGGCGCCAAGATTGGTTTCATCAATCTGGTGGGTACGGTATACCCGTTTTTTGGTTACCTGGGCTTTGTTTTGATGGCCTGGATTCTGATTGCCTGGTTCCGTTTGCGCCGCTTACAATCCAGGAATGCTACGTAATGAACTGCTCAGCAAGGAACAGGTAGGAACCCGCCTGCGCCAAGCCCGACATAATCAAAAACAGACACTCAAGCAGTTGTCTGAAAAAACCGGCTTGGCGCTATCTACCATTTCCAAAGCAGAGTTGGGGCAGGTCACTTTAAGCTATGAAAAGTTTGTGGTCCTGGCCCGTGCCCTGAATATTGAAGTCGGTTCTTTGTTTGCCGTTCCCGATCAGGAAACTGCGCAGCCATTGCCCACCACCGAAGTGGGCATTTCCAGCCATAAATCTACGGCCACCCCTGGCTATGCCACCCGCAACTATGAATACGGTCTGTTGTTTGGCGAGCTCAGCGGCAAGCACATGAATCCGATTCTGGCCGTGATTGATTCACGCGATGCCAGCGAGTTTGACGACTATATCCGTCACGCTGGGCAGGAGTTTGTGATCGTGCTGTCCGGCTCTATTGCCATTCAGTTTGAAACTGGCGAAACCCTGTTTCTGGAAGCCCACGAGTCAGCGTATTTTGACAGCGGTATCGGACATATCTATTTATCCACCAGCGAAGACGACGCCAAGGTTGTGGCCGTCTGTACCAGTGGATTGCCGCCGGGGATTGTTTAAGGTTCGTCGCTTGGTTTGCGCTTGTCCGTTACATCATCAAAAATCGGTGGCAGGATGGTGTTTTGCGTGGCCGATACGGGTGGCGTGCCGTTGGTTTTCAAGGGGGCCACACAACGCGCGGTGGAGTGCTGGAAATACACAGTGCCTACTGGGCGGCCTTTCAGACGAGCCAGTTCGGGCTTGGCGTCAATAGCCGCTTCCGACAAGGGAAAGACAATGCCGCGTGTGGGGATGGTGTGGCGTGAGCTGGCTCCCTCATTGCTGCCGCCTTTGAAAATCCGTACGTGGGCTGGATCACGGGTCGGGTCTGAGATCACCCATTCATGCAGGCCATTGGCCATATCCTGAATGCCCAGCGGATTGGGTGGGAAGGCGCCCGTCTTGTTTTTGTCTGCTTCATTGCCTTGCTCAGGCAAGTTGCGGCCTGCCTGCCACTGGCCGTTGTCGGTTGCCCAGGGAAAGGGCTGGCCACGGCTGCGGGCCGCGTATTCCCATTCAGCCTCTGTAGGCAGGCGCATGTCCAGGCCGTTGTTTTTTCCTAACCAGGCACAAAAGGCTTCGGCTTCGTCGTAGGGCATATTGGCGACCTGTTCGCCATCGCCTTTTACCGGCTGCCAGCGCCCAGGGCGCTTGGTTTGCTTCAAGAAGCGATCGTACAAGGCGTTAGTTGCCTCTTTTTTCATGATGGAAAAGGCGTTGACCTCTACCGGGTAGGGCTCCAGAGCCCCCTGATCCGGCTGTGCCACCCATTGCACGGACAACTCACCGTCGGAGTTACGCATGGGAACCTGAAAATTGCCGGCCATAAAAGAGCCGCCTTCTACCTGGATCAGTTCAGGACCGGGTTCGGGGCGCGTGGGTAGTGATCTCAGCACCAGCAGGAGCAGGACGCTGGCAACGATGAGGGTGGCGCTGATCCGAAAGGGGGTATGACGCAATCTTGTTTCCTTGCTCTCACCGCATGTGAGCTGAGAGCTTTGTCGATTAATTTCGCTTATATGGCCCCGTATTATTCCATGCCTGTTTATAAGACGGGTCTGTCTGAGCGCAGAGTTTAATGATTTATTGGTATGGAGGGGGCGTCTATTATGTTTATTCGGCGTTTTTAGACGGTTTTTCAGGGACAACCGTCAAAGGAATGCGGATAGCCTGGCCTTCCTGGATCATAAAGTGCCAGCGAGTGGCATCAAACAAGGCTGGGCTGATCTCAAAGACTGCGACATCCGAAACGCTCACCAAGGGGTTGATTTTGTCAGGGCCAACCGTGTCCAGATCATGAGCGTAGCGATAGTCCTGTGTCGCTCGCTGATTGGGCGCTACTTTCTGGCCTGAAGGGTCAACCAGAAACAGGCGTGGCCGATGGATCTGCGGATTCAGTGGACGAGGGCTGGTGTTGGTGTAGCGGTAGTGCAAGACGATAAACAGATTGTCCTGACGCGCCGGAGTTGCCAGTTCCCCGGAGTCCAGCTGAGTCTGACGCTGCCATTCATCCAGGTAAGTATGCAGGCGCACACCCTGATAGTCGGGCGTGAACAAGGTCGTCCCGTAGTTCAGAACGGGAGCCGCAGGCGGGATAGGCGCAATGCCGGGAAGGGAGCCAGGCTGCTTTTGTGTAGACAGAACCCGATCGTTTTGACTGTAGGCAGTGGCAGAACACAAGGCTAAAGCGGCGCACAGCCAAAAACGGGGCAGGGTGACAGTCATGGATGTGGACAGGGCCGCTTCAAGAGGTGTAGGCAGGGGAATGGGGGCCTTAATCGCAGGCAAAAAATAAACGGCTCATGAGCCGTTTTTCTTAACTACTTTTTTTAGATCGTCCAGCTCTTTGCGCAGGGCGACAACTTCGTCACTGAGCAAACCAATAACGGCCATTTGACTTTGATACATTTCGACCAGCGGGTGGTAGCTAATCCCACGGCTGGTCAGTTCCCGGCAAAGCGCGCTAAGCCCGGTGCCAGCGCGCTTGGTTAAAGTAGCCATCTTCCTGTGATCCATAAGCCTGCATCCTGATCAGTAGTTGTTCGATGTTTACATCCATTAACCATACCAAAATTCGGTGACAATAGTCGTTTTTCTTAAAACTTCTTGTATATCTGTGGTTTAGCGACAGGTCTAGCCCACTTGGAAGTTGCCTTCCGGGTAACGAATACGGCTGCGTTTGCGTGTGGCCAGCGAGTAAATCAAGGTTAGAGGCCCGAGTCGGCCTGCAAACATCAGCACCATGATCAGGATCTGGCTAGGCGTGGACAGCTTGTGGGTAATGCCGTGACTCATGCCGGTGGTACTCAAGGCCGACGCGGCTTCAAACAGCAGGCTGGTAATGGGCATGTCCTCAAACAAGGTCAGCAGCAAGACGCTGATGAAGTACAGTGCGCCGGTAATCAGGAAAAGGGCCAGGGCTTTCTGTACGGTTTCTGGAGCCACGCTACGTTCCATCAAGACCACTTCTTCGCGTTGACGGATGTAGGAGCGTACCGCCGCCAGCAAGACAATCAAGGTGCCGATTTTGATACCGCTGGCCGTACTGAGCGAGCCGCCACCAATCAGCATCAGCACAATCAGGGTCAACTGAGTGCTGTCGCGCAGGCTGGCAATGTCCATGGTGGTAAAGCCCGCAGTGCGGGTGGCCGCATTCTGCATCCAGGCAGCCAGCGCCTGATCGCCCAGGCCCAGCATGCCCAAGGTGTGTGGATTCGTGAATTCCAGCGCCCAGAGACTGAAAAAACCAATCAGGTTCAGGATGAGTGTTCCGATCAGGATCAGCTTTGTGTACGGCAAAAGTGTTTGCCAGCGTTTTTTCTGGCCTACGTCGGCCAGTACGGTAAAGCCAATCCCGCCCAAAATAATCAGGCCGGATAAGGTCATGACTGATACGAAATCCCCGGAAATGGGGATCAAGGAGTCATGAAATAGCGAGAAGCCCGCATTATTGAAAGCCGTGACCGCATGGAACAAGGCGCGATAAAGGGCTGTGGTCCACGGTAAATCAATGGTCCAGCGCAGAAACAGAATGGCGGCGGCGATCAGCTCAATCAGGGCAGCAATCTTGAACACTTGAAAGGCTGTACTGCGGATGCGGGACACGCTGGTTTGATTAAAAGCTTCCAGTGCCAGTGCCTGCTGGCTGACACTGATGCGTTTGTGCATGGTGATGGCGGCAATCACGGCAAAGGTCACAAAGCCCATACCGCCAATTTGCACGAGCAGCGCCAGCACAATTTGCCCAAAGTGCGTCAAGTCTGTTGCCGGATCAATGACCGCCAGGCCCGTGACGGTGACAGCCGAGGTGGCCATGAACAGCGCCTGAAAAATCCCCAGCCGGGGCGTAGCCGCTTGTGGCAGGCTCAGCAAAATTGCGCCCAGAATAATCAGGGCCATAAAGCCTAGCGCCAGCACCAGTGGCGGGCTGGCGCTCAGGGTGCGGGTATGAGGATTGACCTCAAGACGGCGAGTCAGACTATTGGGCAGCCAGTTGCGCATACATCAGACCAATTTGGGGGCGGCGGTACGAAGTGCTTGCAGCTGTCCAAGCAGGATCAGCAAATCCTTGGCATGCAGGGCAAAATCAGCATCGGGCTGGATGGTGGTTTGGCCACGACGTTTGACCAGCAGGACCTGCACGTCGGCCATTTGCTCGCGCAAGATGTCCTTGATGGTCTGGCCGTTCATATTGTCGCTGGCGGTGACTTCCACAACATAATCGCCGTTACCCAGAGAAATGTAATCGTTGACCATGGGGTAGCTGAGCATTTGGGCGACTCGTATGCCCATTTCTTCTTCGGGGTGAATAATCCGGTTCACACCAATCTTGGCCAGAATCAAATGCTGGGTATGGGAAATGGCTTTGGCCCAGATTGTCGGCACACCAAAACTTTTCAGGTGAACCACGCAAACCAGGCAGGATTCAATATCAGCCCCAATCGCAACCAGAACTACGTCATAATTGTCCAGCCCCAGCTCTTCCAGAGCCTGGCGGTCAGTGACATCGGCAATGACGGCACGGTTTAATTGGTCCGCATATTTGTTGACCAGTTTCGGATTGGTATCCACTCCCAGTACGGAGTGGCCCATTTTCATGAGTTCCAGGGCGCAGGCCGAACCGAAGCGGCCTAATCCTATGACGGCGAACTGTGCCATAGCTTATTTGATCCGTTTGATGCTTGAAACAATTTCAAGCCAAATTAAGCGTTGATGGTATAAAGACATATCTGGTAAAAACCCTTATCGGGTATTCCCTTGGGCGCGTGTCGTTCAAGCCCTGGCGGAAACATCAATAGTGGACAGTGTAAAACAATGGTTAGTTTGTTTGATCCAATCAAACTGGGTGATATTGAACTCATGAACCGCATCATCATGGCGCCCATGACACGCGCACGCGCCTCGGAGGGCCGTATGCCCAATGATTTGATGCGTATGTACTATTGCCAGCGGGCCAGCGCGGGGCTGATTGTAGCCGAAGCCACTTCGGTATCGCCGCAAGGTGTGGGCTATGCCCACACGCCGGGCATCTGGAGTAGTGCACAGGTAGATGCGTGGCGCACGATTACCGAAGCCGTCCATGCCAAGGGTGGCCGTATTGTCTTGCAGTTGTGGCATGTGGGGCGTGTGTCTGATCCGGAGTTTCTGAATGGCCAAATGCCGGTTGCGCCCAGCGCAATTGCCTGTGAGGGCATGGTCAGCCATTTAAGCCCGGAACGTCCTTTTGTGGTGCCGCGTGCCCTGCGCAGTGAAGAAATTGCCGATATTGTGGACGACTTTGCCGTTGCCGCTCAAAACGCGCTGAGCGCCGGCTTTGATGGGGTGGAGATACACGGTGCCAATGGCTACCTGATCGACCAGTTCCTGCATGATGGCTCCAATACCCGCACGGATGCTTACGGTGGTTCAATTGAAAACCGGGCTCGTTTCCTGTTGGAGATTGTGGACGCCTGTGTCGCCATTTGGGGCGCTGGCCGAGTCGGTGTGCATTTGTCCCCACGTGGTGGCTTGCATGGCATGAAGGATTCCGATCCGGCCCGTTTGTTCTCGTACGTGGCTTGCGAACTGGATCGCCGTGATATTGCCTTTTTGTTCCTGCGTGAAAGCCCGGCTTCGGACAGCTTGTTGCCCATGATCAAATGCCAGTTTGGTGGTGCGATTATCGCTAATGAACATTTCGATTTGCCGACAGCACAGACCACTTTATCCAAAGGCATGGCAGACGCCGTGTCGTTCGGTAAGGCTTTTTTGTCCAATCCGGACTTGCCCTTGCGTTTGCAGTTGCGTGCGCCCTTGAATGGCTGGGATCGGGATTCGTTTTACACCCAGGGGCCTAAAGGCTATACGGATTATCCATTTTTGAAATCCAACCCGGAATGGGATCAGCCTGTGGGTGAGGATTTGCAGGCGCATTAAGCTTGCCTGTGATTAAGTAGGTGGAAATAAAAAAGCCCGTTTGATACGGGCTTTTTTAATGGGCTTTATTGTAGATCGGTAGCAGTTTGGGGCAGCGTGCCACTTTCCAAGGTGTATTGCACCTGGTGTTCAGCTACCGCGCACCACTCGAAAAGTGGCTGCCGCTTTAACCAGCAAGCGTTCCTTCTCGTCATACCCGCCACCTTCGCAGTAAGCGGTATCGCCTTCCAGATACAGGCATTGGGCCTTGAACCAGACATCGCCACGCGCAGGCAGTAAAAACTGCGAGTTCATGTCTATGGTGGCCATCCCTGAGCCAGAACGTTGTGCCCGTGCGGCGGCGCTAAGGGTGAAATCCAGAATCGCCATCAAGGTGCCCCCGTGCACATCGGCACGGGAGTTGGCATTACAGGCTTGCCAGGGCAGAAAAGTAATCACTTCCTGCTCGGTGCTGCTCACGGTTTGCAGGCCCAGGTGCTGCATCAGGGGGATATGTGTGCCGAAAAAGTCCTGTTTGGGCTGCGCCAGTTCGGCCTGCAAATGCTTCATGGGTTCAACTTTTGCTTCACTTGAGCGGAAACCTGGGACATATCGGCACGGCCAGCCAGTTTGGCTTTCACCAGACCCATGACCTTGCCCATCAATGCGGGGCCTTGAGCGCCGTCAGCCTGAGCCTGGGTAATCGCATCGGCAATGGTCGCATCAATTTCGGCGCTATCGGCTTGCTGTGGCAGGTATTCCTGCAGAATCAGCAATTCGGATTTTTCTTTCTCGGCGCTTTCGGTACGGCCAGCAGATTCAAAAGCCTGGATGGATTCGCGGCGTTGCTTGACTTGTTTTTCAATGATGCTGCTTACTTCAGCATCGCCCAGCTCGGTACGTTCGTCCACTTCGCGTTGTTTGATCGCGGCTTGCAGAAAACGCAAGGTCTCCAGGCGTCCGCTATCGCGAGCGCGCATCGCCGTTTTGATATCTTCAGCTAAACGGGTTTTGAGTGTTTGACTCATGGTGGTTCCTGGTTGAACGGGCAAAGCCCTAGTTTAACGCAGGGCGGGGGTAGGGAAAAATCCGATTATTGAAAATCCCGGCTGCGTGCGACCAGATCACCAATCAGGTGATTCATGGATACCAGACGGCGGGCAATTAAATGGCAAACGCTGCCATCCCGTTGCCAGACGCCATAGACACCCAGCAGGCGAGATTGAAGCAAGGCCTGAGATTGCGCCTGCGCCAACTCTTCACGCACGATGACATTGACACTGCCGGTTTCATCTTCCAGCGTTACAAATACGGTGCCTTTGGCGGTGCCGGGGCGTTGGCGGGTGGTCACCAGCCCGCAGGCCCGTGCCAGCCGCCTATCCGGGCAGGCTTGGTTGAGTTGTTCTGCGGTGGAGAATCGCAAGGGGGACAACTGTGTGCGTAGCAAGGACAGGGGGTGACGATTCAGGCTCAAGCCCACGGCCTGATAATCACTTAACACTTCCAGCCCCACACTGGCTCGTGGCAAATCCGGGGTGTGCTCCGGCGTTTCAGCATGGCTCAGCAATCCTGCCTGACTGGGGCGTCGGGCATCCCAAACACTGTGGCGGCGTTGGCTATAAGCACTGCGTAAAGCATGGGCCTGGGCCAGCGCTTGCTGATCGTGGGCTGACAGGGCCAGTTCCTGGCGCAAGCAGGCCAGATTCAGCGTACGGTCCGGGTGGCTTTGCCGGTAACTCACGATGGCTTGGGCGCCTTGCTCGCTCAAGCCTTTGACCATGTGCAGGCCCAGACGTACCTGAGGCGGGCCGCCAAGCTCGGAACACACGTGGCTGTCATACAGGCTGTATTGCACATCCACAGGCAAGACCTGAACGCCGTGACGGCGTGCATCCTGGACCAATTGGCTGGGGCCGTAAAAACCCATGGGTTGAGAGTTCAGCAAGGCCGCCAGAAAGTGCTCCGGGTAACGTGCTTTCAGATAGGCGCTGAACCAGGCCAGTTTGGCGAAACTGGCCGAGTGACTTTCCGGAAAACCGTATTCCCCAAAACCGCTGATCTGATCGAACAGGCGCTGGGCAAATTCGGGGGCATAACCTTTGGCAGCCATGCCATCGAGCAGCTCTTGCTCAAAAGGCCCCAAACCGCCACGACGACGCCAGGCCGCCATGGCCCGCCGCAAGGCGTCCGCTTTGTCAGCCGAGAAACCCGCCGCCTCCATGGCCAGTTCCATGGCCTGCTCCTGAAAAATAGGCACGCCCAGGGTGCGTTCCAGCACATGGCGGATTTCGGGGGCAGGGTAGTCGACTTTGCTGTGGTCGCGACGGCGTTCCAGATAAGGATGCACCATGCCCCCTTGAATGGGGCCGGGGCGCACAATGGCCACTTGCACCACCAAGTCGTAAAAGCATTTCGGACGCAGCCGTGGCAACATGCTCATCTGGGCGCGGGACTCGATCTGGAACACGCCTATGGTGTCAGCGCGCCGTATCATCCGAAAGGTTTTGGCGCTGTGCAAAGGGATGTCCTGCAAGCGGAATGGTTTGCCTTTTTGCTGACTGATACCGTCCAGGCAGCGACGCAAGGCGCTCAACATACCTAAGGCCAGAATATCGACTTTCAGCAAACCCAGCACATCCAGATCATCCTTGTCCCATTGCACAACGCTGCGCCCTGGCATGGCGGCGTTTTGAATCGGCACCAGCCTGTGCAAGGGTGTTTGTGAAATTACAAAACCGCCAGGGTGCTGGGACAGGTGACGTGGAAAGCCCATCAGCTGGCGGGTCAAGGACAACCATTGATGCGCTTGCTCTGGCGGGCATTCGGGAAAGCGTGCCAGGACTTCATCCTGAATGTGGGTGTCTTTAAGCCAGGCACGGTCGCATTGAATCAAGGCCTCGATCAAGGCGGGAGGAATGCTTAGCGCCTTGCCGGTGTCCCGCAAGGCGCTGCGGCGTCTATAGGTGGTGATCACCGCTGTTAAGGCTGCTCGTTGCCGGCCATATTTGCGGTAAATGTATTGAATAACCTCTTCGCGACGCTGGTGCTCGAAGTCCACATCAATATCGGGCGGTTCAGCCCGTGCGCGGCTGATGAAGCGCGCAAACAAGGTATGGCTGCTGGCAGGATCAACTTCAGTAATACCCAGGCAGTAGCACACGGCCGAGTTGGCGGCAGAGCCTCGGCCCTGGCACAAAATCCCCTGACTGCGCGCGTAACTGACGATGTCATGCAAAGTCAGAAAGTAGGACTCGTATTGAAGGTCTGCAATCAGGCTGAGTTCCTCTTCCAGGCGCGTGCGCAAGCTGTCGCTAATCCCTTTGGGGTAGCGCTTTTGCGCGCCACGCTCGGTTTCCTGTCGCAGATACTCAATGCCACTGAGACCGGGCGGGACAATCTCGACCGGGTACTCGTACTTGATTTCACTTAAACAAAACTGGCATAGCTCCTGGATGTGATCGGTGGTCTCACGCAGTTCGGCCGGGTAAAGATTGGCCAGTTGGAAACGACTGCGTAAGTGATGTTCTGCATTGCTGGCCAGGGACCAGCCGCATTCTTGCACAGGTGTTTTCAGGCGTATGGCTGCCAAAGTATCGTGCAAAGGCTGGCGAGAGCGCACGTGCATATGGACGCCGCCCAACGCGGCACAGCGTAATCCACATGCCTGCGCTGCCAGCCTGACGGCGCGCAAATGCTGCATGTCCTGATCGCGCCTATGCAGACTGATGCCTAAAAACAGTCGGCCTGCAAACAGGTCCAGCAAATGCTGTGTTTGAAGACGGATGTGCTCGCTATCCAAGCCATAGGCCGGCTTGTAGATGACAAGACAGTCTGGCAGAACCTGTTGTTGGGAACCTTGGCGGGCTTGTTGCAAAAAAGACCAGTCAATCGAGGCTTCCTGCTTCAAGTCCAGTGATTGGTGCAGGTGCGAGATGAATTGACAGAGATTGCCGTAGCCTTCCTTGTTGCGCGGCAGAATCAGCAGCTCATGGGTCTGAGTGTCGTTGCAGGTTCTTGTCTCAGCCTTGGCGACTTGTGGGCGCTGATTGTCCCAACCCCCCGTAAAGCGGAACCGACTTCCAACCAACAAGCGGATTTCCGGATGCAACTTGGCCTGCGCATAAGCGCGCACCACACCGGCCATGGAGGCGTAATCGCATAAGGCCAGCGCCTTGTAGCCCAATTCGGCAGCGCGGCTGATCAGCTCCTCGGGGTGGGACGCGCCATTCAAGAAACTGTAATTGGACAGGCAGTCCAGCTCGGAATACAGCAGGTCTATATGGGGTTTCATCCAAAGACTCCGTGCAGATACCAGGCATGCTCCTGGCTCAAGTCCCGATAAACCCAATACAAACGTCCCTGCGGACACAGGGCAATAAAGTAGTCCCGCTGCTGATGCCCGGTGCCGCTCCACCAGCCTGTCTGTACCCGCTCCGGGCCTTGAACCAGGCGCAAGCGCTGCTGATCCAGAAGCGGAGATTGCTGATCGTGTTGTAAGGGCTGAGCCGGGTCCAGCATCCAGCATGGACGTTGCAAAGCCGGACGGTCCGCATCGGGGGGCTGGCTGCGGGACAAGGGGAGCCATTGATTCGCTTGTTCAGGCAAATAGCTGGCTTGGGCGGCAGGTGTCAAAATCTGTTCAGCCCCCAACCTGGCCTGCAAGCGCTCCAACAGTTGTTGATCCTGCTCTTGCCAATGACGCGCATCGGGAAACAGGCTGCTGGCATGAGTTTGGCGCGGGTGTAGTTGCTGTGCCTGCAGCACCATGCTCTGTACGGCCGCCTGTAATTGCAGTTGCTGGAACTGTTCTTGCCATACGGGCAAAAAGTCCTGGCTACGCCAGCAGGACCGGGCCATTTGCAACTCCAGGCGGGTGGTCGTGGGGTAGTCCTTGTATCTTTCCGTGCGTAGTACCAGTTCCAGACGTCCACAAGCCAACTGGTACTGATTCAACCAGGCCTCCAGCTTGATCAATAGGCGATTTACGGCCCGCAAGACGGTGGGTTTGTTATTGGAAGGCGTATCCATCTCCAGCTTGTCTGTAAATTGCGGGGCGGCATGCACCCATTCCAGCGCCCAGCGTTGTGTGCCGTAGGCTTGGTCCAACTGCAACAGCAGAGCACGCAGCCCGCGCTGGGATAGACCATCGCGGGGGAGTTGGTGCAACTGGCCCAGGGTATGGCAGCCCAGACTATGCAACCATTGCAGCTGGTCGGCAGGCGGAGCCAATAAGTGGATGGGAAGCGGGTTCAGACAGGCCTGCAAACGTCGTGCACAACGGCGCTGCTTGCGTCCGGATAAAGCCAGCAAGCAGGCCGCACGGGCAGTGGGTGCCAGGGCCAGGCAGGGCTCGGGAATAAGGGCTTGCAAGTCAGCCCGGACCTGTTGGTACAGACGACGCAAACCACCAAACAGCCGGATGCTGGCACTGATATTCAGTACCCATAAATCGGCTTGAACCTGTGCCAGCTGGGGGCTGTAGCGCAGCAGAACGGCTTGAATACCGTTCTGCTGTTTTGGGCTGGCCTCAGGCGTAAGCAGGCTCTGGGGCAGTCGCAGGCACAGGTACATGAGACGGAATGGCCGCTGGCGGCATCAGGGTGTGGTGAGGGGCCAAAGCAATGCTGTCCTTGCACGGAGGCCCCCGTCGTTTGCGGATATGAACATCCAGCCAGGGCTGCCCCTGCTGGTCTTGGCGAGTCTGAAGTTCAAGACGCAAAAGGGCGGGGCTGTTGGTCTGACTGTGCGCCGGACGTAAACAAAAAAACAGGCTGTCGCTATGGCTGGCTAATAGCTGTAGTTGACGCAAGGCCGCTAAAGGCACATGGGCAGGCAGCCAGCTCAGCACAGCCGCACAGTGGCCGTGACGCAAGGCCTGGGCACTGGCCCACAAAGTATCGTTCAGGTGCTGGCTGCGTATCCAGAGCATGCGGGCGGGCAAGGCGTTTTCTGATGAGCTGTTTTGCTTGTTCGTAACAGGAGTACCACGCCACAGTTGTTGCATGGGTTGATAGGGCGGGGCGACTAAAACACGCAAGCGCTCTGCCTGCAGCGTATTCAAGGCTGGCAACAACAAGGACAAGGCACTGCTGTCTTGCTGTGCATGCAGTTCGATCAGACTGCCCACAGGCCAGCCGCCTCCTGGCAGTTCGTCATCCAGGGCGGCAAACCCGCTGGGCAGGCAAGTGCCTGCGGCATGTGCATAATGCTTGCCTGTCCAAAGGGAAGGGTGAAGATCTAAAAGGGAACGAAGTGCGCTTGCCATAGGTATGCTCCTGATTGCTGTATAAATATACAGTAAATCTGTTTGCCAGCAAACCAGGCATCTGTTTCAAAGCAGAACTTTTATATACTGTGGCCTTCTGTTTGGCGCTCTCGCATGAATTCTTCCCCTTCTACCCGACCAGGCCGCTGTGCACAGTGTCAGCGGCCCTTGGCTCGTTGCTTGTGTCCCTTGATCCCTTCGATAGAAGCGGCGTGTCCTGTGCTGATTTTGCAGCACCATTCCGAAGCCCGGCATGCGCTTAATACTGCGCGCTTGGCGTATTTGGGTTTGAAGGGGGCAGAGCTATGGGTGGGAGAACAGTTTGCTGGGCTGGAGGCCCGGCTGGCACAGGCGCATCGTCCTGTTTTGCTGTTTCCGGGACCAGAAGCCAAGGTGGCGGGCTCAACAGGCCCAGGGGAGAAGCCGGATCTGATCGTGGTGCCAGATGGCACCTGGCGCAAGGCACGCCTGATCTTGCACAGCAATCCGGTTTTGCAAGCCCTGCCGTATTGGGTATTGCCTGAAGGACAGGCGTCGCGCTACAGACTGCGTAAAGCGCCCGACCCGCAGGCTGTGTCGACCTTGGAAGCAATTGTCCGGCTGATGCAGATTATGGAGCCGGAGCGGGATTTCAGCCCTTTGCTCCGGCCCTTCGAGCAGTTGATTGAAGAACAAATCCAGGCCATGGGCCTGGATACGTATCAGCGTAACTATCCTACTTCCAGGTGAAGTTCAGTTCGCGGGGCTGGCCTTCAACAATAGTGGCCTGACGCTCCTGGGTCTGGCCCTGGTAAGTGGCAAATACCTTGTAATTGCCGGGGCCAAGACGGATCAGGCAGTAGGGGCCGTCGATCAGGCTGTTCAGCACGGTTTGGTCGTTGCTGTTACGGATAACCAGCTGCACATCGGAGATATAGCCGACGCGCTCACCCTGGTTGGCTGAAAAGTTCACGGACAAGGGAAAGGTGTTGCGCACCATGCGAAACAGCTGGGCTTCATCACTACCTATGCCGCCGCTGATGTATTCGGTTGAACCGTAATACTGGCTGGGGGGCAGTTCCTGGGCGTGCACAATGGGGCTGCTCAATAAGGCCAGCGACATGGCAATGCCGATCAATGAAAGACGAGGACTCATGAGGTTTCCTTGCTTGAAGTAAGGTGGCTAAGCGGGCCCTCAGGGGCCCTGTTGCTGTTATGAGAGGGGTGGGGCTGGCTGTCAGGATGAAAGCTGGGCCATAACAAAGGCCAGTCATGCTGACGGGTCGGTTCTGCCTGCGGATTGAAACTGCGTTCACGCAGCATTCCATGTCCGCGCTGATTAATAGTGATGACGGTGGTGCAGCGAGTGCCGTAATTGGGGCTGACAATAAACGGGCTGCTTAACAAGCGTTCGTGCTCAAGACTTAAGCCGGTTTGGGGCAAGTCGGCATCGGCTGCGACTTCCTGATTGCGTAAACCCTGAAACAAGCCTTCTACCGCTGGTGGCGAGCCATCAAAATGCTGTGCCTGCAGGGTTTCTTTCAGGAACAGGCTTTTGGGCCAAGGAGTATTAAGCCAGGCATTGCTCAGAACATGTACGCCTGGTTCCAGCATGTGCGGGCTGCCACTGGGATGACGGTTGCTGTAATAGCCCATGCGTAAAGGCTGTTGCTTGTCCGGCCATTCCAGCACAAAAAGATTGAAGCCTGCGTAATCGGCTCCTTCCTGGGCGAGTTGTTCCAGATAGTCGGCGGGACTGCGCTCGTCTCTTAGAAACTGGGGGATCAGCTCGCCGCGTGAGCGTTGCTTGCTGTTTTTGTTGCTGGGGGCTTCGCGGTAATTGGTCAGCAAGGCTAGACGTCCACGGCTTTGTGTCAGGCCCAGCCAGGTGCCCCCGGCTTGCAGGTCCCGACCCGCCAGAATATCGGGCTCGTCCCGCCAAGGTTGAGCCGCTTGGCTGGGGCGAGCATGATATTCGTCGCGATTGGCAGCAATAATCAGCGGCCAATCCGCATTAACTCCGACGGCGATATAAGCGATGCACATGTGCCGATTGTAGGATGGCTATGCAGGCTTTGGTAGCCAAAGTACCGCCAAGTTCCGCTTTTTTTCTCGGGATTGAGAATGTCACTTCAGGCTGGGTGTTCCGGTCTTGGGCACCAGGTTTAAAGCGTCCAGGAAAGGGCGTCGTAGTTTTGGGCCAGACGTACGACGGTGACACCCGGACGTAGCTGGCGCAGTGAAGGCATGACCAAGGTGCAGTTATCGTAGGGCGTCAGCAAAGCTTGACCATCAGCTTGGCCGATCGCCGTGCCTGCATCGGCCAAGGTTTCCAGGCCTTGCCAGTTCTGATCGAAACTGACTTGCATGGAAGGGGCGACAATCGCATGGGTGACTTGCAGAACGCGTTGCGTATCGGGAGACGCTCGACGCCAGTCCGAGGGCAAATCCTCTTTTTCCACAATCTCGGAGGCGAGCAGAAAGCGGGCAATCAGGTCCAGTGCGATTGCCGGTGTATCAGGATCGCCATGAAAGCCGCATTCCAATAGTAAGGAGCGCGCTTCATGGGCTTCAGGGTCCGAGAATCGACCGTAATCGCGCATGCGTACGCCGTCCTGATGGCCGCTATCCACAATCACATGCTCGGGAGCGCCCAGAGTACGGGCCAGCTCGATATTGCGTGCCAAGGTGCCAGTCAATAACAAGGGGGCGCTGGGTTCATGCATGGAGTGCAGGTCCAGCAACCAGTCGGCTTGTTCCAGCCAAGGCAAAATCGCTCGTGCACGGCGCTGCTCTCGTGTCTGTGTTTGAGCCAGCTTCTGATCGCTCCAGACGCGGTTCATGTCTTCGTCCACGTAGCGGCTGGCATCGTGCTGCTCAGGATCAAAGCGATCAAAGGCGTCCAAATTACAAAAGGCCAGAATCAGCTTGCCACGACGGGGCTTCAGGCCACTGGCCAACACGGCTTTCAAGGCCCAGGCCCCACAAAGTTCGTTGCCATGAATCAGGGCGCTGATCATTACGGTACGGCCCGCTTCGCCCGAGTCCAGGCACCAGATTCCAGGGACACCGGTATTGCCCTGACGCTCTTCTTGAATGTCAGGCAAGGAAAGAGAAAATTGCATGGAAAGACTCCAGCGCCCCAGCAGCTAGCCGGGGCGCATGTGTTTTATTCGGCTTGCAGCTTGGCCAGTTCGACCAGACGAGCATATTTGTCGACCTCTTTGGCCTGGAACTCTGCCGCGTTCATGCCGGGGGCGTAAAGCGTGGCTCCATTGGATTGCATTTTCTCTTGCAAGTTGGCCGATTGCAGGCTGCTGTCCAGAGCCTGACGCAAGGTGCTGGTGACGGATTCAGGCAAATCCTTGGGGCCATACAAACCAAACCAGACGTTGATGTCGACCTTTTCAAAGCCGGGCGTATCGGCCAGGGGCGGGATCTCCGGGGCAGCAGGAGAGGCATGGGTTTCGGTAATGCCCAAAGGCACGATGGCGCCTGCGCGAGCTTGTGACAGGCCCGAGGACAGCACAAGGTAAGCTGTATCCAGTTGACCGCTCATCAAATCCGAAACCAGGGGTGGGACGCCACGGTAGGGCACGTGCATGGCGGTGGTGCCGGTCGAGGCGTTCACCATTTCACCGGCCAGGTGCAAGGTAGTACCTACGCCGGAGGAACCAAAGCTGAAGGCTTCCGGTTTGGCTGCCCGCAGCTTTTGCGCATAGTCTGCCGCGGAGCGAATACCGGACTCTTTGGAGGCTGCCAGCAACAAGGGCTGGGAGGCAATCATGCCAATAGGCGTGAAGTCTTTTTGCCCGTCGTAGCGCACGGCTTTGTTGATCATGCCGGCGATGATCATCTCGTTGGTAGAACCCAGCAGCAGGGTATAGCCGTCGGCAGCCGCACGTTGCACGCGTTGAGCACCAATGGTGCCACCGGCACCGCCTGCGTTTTCCACGACGACGCTTTGGCCCAAACGGCTGCTCAGCTCTTCAGCTAACAGGCGGGCAGTCAGATCCACGCTGCCTCCGGCGGGATAACCCACGACCAGAGTCAGGCTGCGTGAGGGGTAGGTGTCGGCGTGGCTGATTGAGGCTTGCAAGAGGCTACAGGCGCCCAGAATGCCAAGGACCAAGCTGCGCTTGGGAAAAGAAAAAGACATGATGTGCTCCCCGTTCGATGGATAGGTTTCCAAGCAGCGGCCAGTGTGCGCGCTGCGGGCCTGTTTATCCTTAGTTATGAAAGGGTATTGTGTCTGCTGCGGCTACTTGCGATGTGCTGTTGCGGCACATAGGCGTGCTTTTTCGGTTGCTTGTGTGTTTATCGCCCCTGCTGGGTGAAGGCCCAGACGGACTCTGCCAGATCCGAGAGCGGGGCTCGGGAGCGATACAGACGAACTTCAAAGGCAATCTCGTCGCCTTTGCCGCCCAATTGCACCAGCGTGCCGCGACGACATTCATTGGCAATCATGGACAGGGGTAACCAGGCTACGCCCATGCCTTTCAATACCGAGCCCATTGCCGTATCCAGCGAATCACAACGCACCGTGCTGACCAGGGGATAGGGAAAGTGGTGCAGCTTGTCGCCCAGAATGCGGGCCATGGCCAAGCCGCCTGAATATGAAATCAAAGGAATGCTGCGTCCGCTATCGGCATTGAGTTCATATAAAGGTGTGCCGTTCTTGCGGCGCTGACAGGTAGGCACCAATTTGTCAGTGGCGATGGTCATATACGTCACTTGCTCGGCCAGCAGTTCAATTGACAAGGCCGGGTGTTCATAACAGCACAGAAAGTCGGTTTTGCCTTGGGCCAACAGCTTGGCCATATCGGCCATCATGCCGGTGCTGATGTCGATAGGTATATGGGCCGACAAAGGGGCGTGGCTGCCTTTTTGCAGACGGCTGACCCAGTCCGTGACCAAGGTGCGTGCCAGGCTACGGCCGGTAGCAATGCGCAAGCTGCCTTGTCCGGCTTGATCCGAGGCCTGCAATTGCCGGCGAACGCGGTTCAGTTGTTCCAGCACTTGATTGGCCGTGTTGTAAAACACCTGTCCTTCCGGCGTTAGCGTGATGGGCAGGCTGCTGCGCTCCACCAAGGGTGTGCCTACCCATGTTTCCAAGGCCCGAATGCGGCGTCCAAATGCTGGATGTGTGACGTGGCGTTGCTCTGCTGCCCGAACAAAACTGCCCGCACGAGCCAGGGTTACGAAGTCTTCAAGCAGTTTGAGCTGGGGCACGAAGGGCGTCTTACAGCATGGCCAAGCCGTTGGATTTTTCAACCAGATCGCGGATACGTACGGCGTCACCGATACGCGAGTAACGTCCCGAGGAGTTCAGCAGCACAATAGCCACTTCACGATCTTCGATCTTGGTCAGCATTACCAGGCATTCGCCCGCTTCGTTGATGAAGCCGGTTTTGGAGACCTGAATATCCCAATTGGCGTTTTTCACCAAACGATTGGTATTGTTGAACACCAGTTGGCGACCACGTACAGGCTGCACGGAGTATTGATCATTCGTGGTGTATTGCTGGATACGGGCATGCTGGCTGGTGGCCGTCAGCAACTTGACCAAATCACGCGGGCTGGATACGTTGTCGCTGGACAAGCCGGTAGGCTCTACAAAACGCGTATTGCGCATACCCAAGGCACGTGCCTTGTCATTCATGGCGCGCACAAAAGCAGACAAGCCACCGGGATAGCTGCGCCCCAATGCGTGGGCAGCCCGGTTTTCCGACGACATCAGGGCCAGATGCATCATGTCGGCACGGCTCAGTTTGGAGCCAACGCTAAGACGCGAGCTGGAGTATTTGACGCGGTCCACATCTTCGTCGATGATCTCCAGCATTTCATCCATGGGCAGGCCGGATTCAGCCACGACCAGGGCTGTCATCAGCTTGGAGATGGAGGCAATGGGGCGAACGGCGTCGCTGTTTTTCTGGTACAGCACAGTAGACGATTCCAGATCCTGCACAAAGGCAATTTCCGAACGCAGGGCCGCGTGCTGGATCAGGGCGTCGTGTTTAAGGGCATTAAGCGCGCGGCGGCTATCGTTCTCGCTATAGCTGATAGGCTGCAGGTTTTTCTCGAAAACCAGATGCGGCACGTTGTAGCTGATGGCGGCTGTGGCTTCATCCAGTGTGGATGGCTCGGCCAGCGCCAGTGTCTGCGCAAAGGACGAAATCGAAAAAGGCGCTAGAAATAAAACACATAGCGCACGTCGAATGAATTTATTTGTTCTGGTCTGAGGCATTTTTCAGTTCCCGGTAGGCGAGAAACAGAAGGGCGGAGAGAATTTATGCGCTTATGCTACCAGAAAAAATCCTCTTTATATTAGTATCTTACGGCTCAAAGTTAAAAAAAAATTAAGATGTCTGCGCGGTATCATTAAGAAACTTACTTTTATCTGTATAAAAACACAGCTTATGTTTTTTCTGAAAGTCCAAAATAATAAAAAACCTGTTTTTATAAACAGTTTTTTAAATCGATTCCTGCTTTCTATGGTCCTGGTTTCATTACCGCTGGCCAGTCATGCTGCCTCCTTGGCCTGGGACAGGGAACAGCTTAGCAATGCCATCACCACCAGCTCGCCCAGCACCCAGCAAAGCTTCCTGCCTGCAGAGGCGGTGCGAGCACAGGCTTCAAGCATAGGCAAGGTGGAAGTCAGTTATCACCACAATGGGCGCGCCATTCTGAAAAGCCGTTTGTGCTTGCAAGGCGGCTCCTGTGTGGACATGAATGGTTCGGTATTAAGTACCAGGGCCTTTGCCGGTCAGGATGCGCGTCTTGGCTTTGTGCTGGTGCATGAGGTGTGGAGCTGGGCGGGTAGCACAGAGCCTGTGCGTGTGCAGGCCTCGATACGGGTGAATTACCAGCGCTAGCCTGAAATAAGGCGGTTTCCCAATAAACGATTTAATTACTCTTGTACTTGATCCACCTCAAAGTCCAGGCCTAAAGAAACCTGCCGTACTGCCGATATGTAGTCCTGATGCCCATCGGGCCATAACCAGGACTTGTGCATGAACCCCTCTACTCTGATCGGCATCGTAGCCAGCGTGCTGCTGTTTGCCGTGATCTTGTTTTTTACGGCAGAAAACCCCGCCTTGTTTGTGGACCTGCCCAGTCTGGCCGTGGTGCTGGTAGGTACCTTGGCCGCGACGTTCATCAGTTATCCCTTAAGCGAAGTTGTCCGTATTTTTGGTCTGATCGGCACCGTGCTGCGCAATGAACGCCTGTATACCCAGCAGGATATGGACGAGCTGATCAATATCTCCCGCCTGTGGATGATGGGGGATATTCGCGCGGTGGAAGAGGCGCTGGAAAAAGTGGCCAACCCTTTTCTGAAAACCGGCGTTCAGCTGGTGATTGATCGGGCACCCCAGGAAGATATTGAAGACCTTTTGCAATGGCGTATCAGCCGTTTGCGTGCTCGTGAACATGCAGAAGCGCAATTGTTCCGTTTGATGGCCAGCTTTGCGCCCGCCTTCGGTATGGTCGGCACGCTGATTGGCCTGGTCAACCTGATGTTTTTGCTGGGCGATGGCGACATTACGTCTATTGGTCAGCAAATGGCTCTGGCCTTGATGACGACGTTCTACGGCGTGCTGCTGTCCAATCTGGTCTTCAAGCCCGTGGCGGTGAAGCTGGAGCGTCGTACCGAACAGCGTGTGGTTCTGATGAACATGATCATGCAAGGTGTGTCCATGATGAGCCAGCGCCGTGGCCCGGCCTTGATGCGTGAGACGCTGAACTCCTTCATGGCTCAGTATCAGGACGAGATCAATGACCGGGGCGGCCGCGACGATGATGCGGACCCGGCTCCGGAACGGGGCTGATCCCATGGGAAACATGGAGCAGGACCTGACTTTGGGTGAACTTGCTGACCGCCAGAAAGCCTTGCAAAAGGAACTGGAGCAAGCTCGTGGCGCCAAAATCGAGCAGCAACTGGCCAGCAATCTGGGCAGTCGTCGTCGTAGCCGCCCCTGGAATGATCCAGGGCTGGCGGTGCCCGAGGAAGAAGAAGCCTGGTTGACCACGTATCTGGACATGATGACCTTGTTGCTGGTCTTGATGATTGTGATGCTGTCCTTTGCGGGTAAGCGGGCACAAACGGCGGCGCAGGGACAAGGGCAGGGAGGGGCTACAGTCGTGGCCCAAGCAGGCAAGGACGGAGCCGGTTTGTTGCCTGCTGGGGCGGGCCTTTTCCCGGACGCTGGTCAGGGTGAGGGACAAGGCAAAGGCAATCACGGTCTGGATCTGGACGGCTTGGGCGACAATATTGATGTGGTCATGAACGACCAATCCGTGAGCTTTCGCATCAATAGCGAAATTCTGTTTAACTCGGGCGGTGCGGATCTGGGGCTGGAAGGTTTGACAGTATTACGCCAACTGGCTGCCGTACTGCAGAAATCCACTCATCCCATTGTGATTGAAGGTCATACGGACTCGGTGCCGATTCGTAGTTATCGCTACCCATCCAACTGGGAACTGTCAGGTGCGCGTGCCGGTAGCGTAGTGCGTTATATGGAAGCCAACGGAATTGGCAGTCAGCGACTGAGCGCTGTCGGTTATGCCGATACCCGGCCTTTGGGGGATAACGGCACCTCGCAAGGCCGTGCGACGAATCGACGGGTTGAAATTATTGTGCAGACTCCCCAAGCACAGCCTGAAAGCCCCGTCCCATAAGCCTTTAAAACAAAACCCCGGTTTGCAACATACAAACCGGGGTTTTTGTTTTGAGCCGAAACTCAACGCGTCTGACTTAGTCCAGTACGCGCGTGGAGGAAGCCAGAGAGCCTAGATCGAACTTGGGCAGGTGACGACGCAAGGGCATGACCAGAACACTGATCACTACCGGCACAATCGCGGCCAGCAGGAAGGACTCCAGCAAGTAATCCATAGGACCATTGGGGCGCGGGAATACGGCTAGACCGGCGACCAGACCACCGATGGTGCTGATGGTGGCCGTAAAGCCATCGTAGCGGCGGCTGTACAGGCCAAAGAAAACCGGGAAGGCCGCTGCCGAGCACAGCAAGTCCGCTAGCAGGAACAAGTACAGTACGCTAAAGCCTTGTGAGGAGGCGTACAGCACAGGGATGGAGCAAATCCAGATCAGGGAACGCGCCAGACTCATCATTTGAGCGGTGTTGCGATGCGGCATGATGCGGCTCAAGTCCACGGCAATCAGGCTGGAGACAGCGCTGATTGCGGTATCGGCACTGCTCATGACCAGGGACAGGCCTAACGGAATCAGCAGCACCAGGAACCAGACAGGTACGTGCGGCAAAATTACATTGAACAAGGCCACGGAGCTGTCACCGGGCGAGCCCAGACCGACAAAGGCCAGGCCAAACAGGCCCATCAGAAAAATGAAAGGTGCTACAAACAAGCCGCCCAACAAAAAGCCGCGACGCATGGACTTGGTGTCTTTGGCGGCATAGATACGTTGCCAGTTACCTTGGTGAAACAGGCCGGTCAGCAAGATGGCGACAAAGAACGTCAGGCCAGCCTTCACACCTACGGGATCGCTAAGCTCGATCAGGCGTGGGGCTTCCAGTTTCACGCTGTTAAACAACTGTACCGGGCCGCCCACCGCCTGCCAGCCGAACATCACGATCAGAAACAGCATGGGCAGAATCACAAACATCTGCACCTTGTCGGTGAAAATGGAGGCACGCAAACCGCCGTAAGAGGTGTAGATCAGCGTGGCCAGCAACACAATGCTGGCCGTGACCCATAAAGGAATCGGGGCAATCAAGGTAATCATCTTGGACATGGCGGTGATTTCTGCCGTCATGGAGATGAACATGTAAAACAGCATGATGATCAGGGTCAGCGCATACATGGGACGACCGTAGCGGGCGATGACAAACTCGCTCAGGCTATGGCCGCGAGGCAGCAATTCGCGCATGCGCTTGCCGAGTGGAATCATGGCCAGACGGGGCGACATGGAGCCAATGGCATAACCGATGACAGCGCTTAAACCGCCCCAACTGGCTGCCTGTGCGGGCGAAAACAGAATCCAGGCACCCAATGAAGAGGCCAATAAAGTCAGAATGGTAGCGACCGAGCTTTGGCTGTTGCGAGCCACCACAAAGTCTTCCAGGGAACTGTTGTAGTGGCGGGCGTACAGCACCCCAGCCAAGGCAAAAGCGGCGGAAAAAACGATGAGCCACAGGAGGGTGGCACTTTGGTCCAGCATGAGATCTCCCCAAAAGCCTGTTTGAACAGGCACAAACCGGCCAGGCTGGCAGGGTGCCAGAACAGGGCGCAGAAAAATGGAGGGATTGAAATGGGGCGTGTGAGCTTGTGAATGGCCGCTCAGACAAGAGCGGGCAGGCTGCCAGGCCGCGTTTCCTTTCCCTTCGCCGGCATGATCCGGATCAGGTTCTAAGGGTTACCGCTTGAATGCGGAGTCTCAGCCCGTTAAGGACTCCCCCAGGAACAGGCTAGAAGAGTAGGAGAGCTTCTTTCAAATGTCAATAATACGGTTGAGTCCGATTTATGCTATGGTCTGCCTGCGGCACGGGGTGTCCTTCTTGGGAAGGGCTGAGATAAAACCCGTCGAACCTGATCCAGCTCATACTGGCGAAGGGATGTCCGAGTCCATGGCCCTGCGTCTCAAGCAGGTCGACATCCTCGCCGAAATCTTGCAAGGAATGTCATGTCTGTGGAACACGTCTCGGAACTCTCTCAACAACTTGTTCTGGTCACCGGCGGCGCACGCGGCCTGGGGGCTTGCCTGGTACGCGCCTTTGCAGGCCAGGGCGCAAAAGTTGTGATCAATTACCTGAAAAGTGAAGCAGCCGCTCAGGCGCTGGCGGACGAATTTCCGCAGCAATGTCTGGCCGTGCAAGCGGACGTGACGGATGCGGCTTCGGTACAAGCCTTGTTTGCCAAGGCGCAGGCGCACTTTGGCCAGCCCATCACTACCGTCGTCAATAACGCCTTGCCCGAGTTCTCCTTCAATGGCGATGCCCGTCCCCATGCCGATACCTTGACGTGGACGCAGCTGAACCAGCAGCTGGAAGGCATTGTGGGCGGTGCCTTGAACACTACACAGGCCGCCCTGCCTGGCATGAAACAGGCCGGTTTTGGCCGCATTATCAATATCGGCACGAACCTGTTTCAGAACCCCGTGGTGCCTTACCACGATTACACCGCGGCCAAGGCGGCCTTGTTGTCCATGACACGCACCTTGTCGCACGATCTGGGGCCCGATCAGATTACCGTGAACATGATTTCCGGTGGTTTGCTGCGCACAACCGACGCGTCCTCGGCCACGCCCGAAGCGGTGTTTGACTTGATTGCGGCCAGCACACCCTTGCGCCGCGTGACCACGCCCGAGGAATTTGCCGATGCGGCCTTGTTCTTCGCCGGTCCGTGGGCGCGTGCCGTAACAGGACAGAATCTGGTTGTTGACGGTGGATTGGTGAAAAACGGATGAGACAGCTGCATTTCAATTTGTTCATTATGGGCTGCGGGCACCACAAAGCAGCCTGGCGCCATCCCGATTCTCAGGTTGAACGTTTAGGCGATGTCCGGTTTTACGAAGAGCTGACCCAGATTGCCGAGCGCGGCAAGCTGGACGCTATTTTCTTTGCCGATGGTCAGTCCAGCGACAACGTGTCCGATGGTCCGCGCTGGTTTCTGGAACCCTTGACCATGATGGCTGCGCTGGCGCGAGCCACCGAACGCATCGGCCTGATCAGTACCGTTTCCAGTACCTTCTACACGCCGTTTGTGGCGGCACGCATGTTGTGCTCTTTGGATCATGTATCCAATGGGCGGATGGGCTGGAACGTGGTCACATCCATGTTTGACTCGGAAGCGCGCAACCACGGCTACGAAGCCATGCCCGATCATGCCTGGCGCTATGCGCGGGCTGAAGAGTTTGTCGATACCGCATTGCAACTGTTCGACTCCTGGAGCGACAGTGCTTTGGTCATGGACAGAAAGGGCGATTACGCCAAAGTGGATCAGGTTCGCCAGATCCTGCATAAGGGCGATCACTTCCTGGTGGATGGCCCCTTGACCTTGCCACGTTCGCCGCAAGGCCAGCCGGTGCTGTTTCAGGCAGGTGCTTCTGAGCAAGGCCGTGATTTGGCCGCGCGCAAAGCGGAGGCTATTTACGCTGTGGCTTATGATTTGCCCTCGGCCCAATCCTATTACCGCGATATCAAACGACGCGTGCGTGAAGCGGGCCGTGGCGTGGATGTGCCCGTGATGCCGGGTTTGGTGACCTATGTGGGCTCCACCATGGAAGAGGCGCGCCGCAAGCAGCAAGAGCTGGACGAATTGCTACCCGCCGAGACATCCTTGCGTCAGCTGGGCATGTTTGTCGGCCAGGACTGCATGAATTGGGAGCTGGATGCGCCAGTGCCACCGCTGCCGCCTTTGGAAAGCTTCAAAGGCCCTAAAGGGCGCTATGCCACCATGCTGCGCATTGTGGAAATGGAAAAACCGACAGTGCGCCAGTTGCTGGGTCGAATCGCTGCTGGCGGCGGTCACTGCACCATGGTCGGTACGCCGGAGTCCATTGCGGATCAGATTGAGCAATGGTGGCGCAACGAAGGCGCGGATGGTTTTAACCTGATGCCGCCTTCCTTGCCCAATGGCATTCGTGACTTTGTTGAGCAGGTGATTCCGGTTCTGCAAAAACGCGGGCTGTTCCGTCAGGAATACGAGCATGCGACCCTGCGCGGCCACCTGGGCCTGGAGCGGCCTGCCGCCTGATGCCAGGGCAAGAAAAAAGCGGGCATTTCCATAGACGGATTTGTCCGCTTTTTCCCTAGGGTGAAGAGGCTACGACGTGCCTGAAGTTTGCTATCCTTAATGCTTTAATTGTCGCCTGCTTAACGAGCAGCGAGCTGTATAGGGATCGCACTATGAAAACCGCCGTTGTCACCGGGGCCTCCTCAGGGTTTGGGGCTGCGCTTGCCCGTAAATTGGTATCTGAAGGACACACCGTGCTGGGTCTGGCGCGTCGCCAGGACAAGCTCGATGCCCTGGCCGCCGAGCTGGGCGAGCGTTTTGTACCGGTCAGCGTGGATTTGACCGATCGTGCGCGAGCAGAAGCGGTACTGGCTGATCTGACAGCTCGTTTTCCTAATATTGATGTGCTGATCAATAACGCTGGTCTGGCACTGGGCGTGGACAAGGCGCAAGACGCCAAGATGGATCAGTGGGACACCATGGTGGCCACCAATATCAGCGCGTTGCTGCACATTACGCACGCTTTGCTGCCGGGTATGGTCAAGCGCAATCAGGGCCACATCATTAATTTGGGGTCGACTGCGGGCGAATACGCTTATGCAGGCGGCAATGTGTATGGTGCTACCAAGGCTTTTGTGCATCAACTGGGCCTGAACCTGCGCGCCGACCTGTCGGGTACCGCAGTTCGTGTTTCTACCGTGGCTCCTGGCCTGTGTTCCGGTACGGACTTCTCGACTGTGCGTCTGGGCGATAAAGACAAAGCCGCAGCGCTGTACCAGAACGTGGATGCGCTCACGCCTGACGATATCGCCAATACCATTGCCTGGATCATGAATGCGCCTGCCCATATGAACGTCAACTACATCGAGTTGATGCCAGTGGCGCAAAGCTTTGCAGGCTTGAGCGTGCATCGCAAGGCTTAAGCGTGGCGACCGGGCGCGGGTCTGGCTTGATTAGACTTGGGCTCCGGTCTTACACTGCAAACGTCTTCAGGGCGGGGTGAAATTCCCCACCGGCGGTAAGGGAGCTACTCCCCAGCCCGCGAGCGCTTTCCGCCAGGGAAAGGTCAGCAGATCAGGTGAGAAACCTGGGCCGACGGTCAGAGTCCGGATGAAAGAAGATGAAGCATCGCTGCCTTGTGATCAAGGCAGCGGCGTGTTTTATTGCTGCCCGGAGGACGCATTGTTTAATCAAGGATGCGTTCAAATGAAAAATCTGAAAATCTCCCCTGCATTAGCCGTTGGTCTTTTGCATGAATTCTGCGAAGGAGCGTGCTGATGTATACCGGAATTGTTAAAGCAGTTCGTCCTCTTACTGCGGTCAGGGCCGAGCTGGGCCGTACCGAGTTTGAAATTGACTTCACTGACGAGCTGCTGGTGGATCTGCAACTGGGTGCCAGTGTCAGCGTGGAAGGCACATGCCTGAGCGTGACCAGCATCTCCGGCCCTAAAGTCACCTTTGATGCGATTCCCGTCACGCTGGAGCGCACAAATCTGGGCACACTCAAAACGGGTGATCTGGTCAATATCGAACGATCGGCCAAGTTAAACGAGGAAATTGGCGGCCATGTGATGGCTGGCCATATCGCAACGACGGCTGAAGTGCTGGAACTGAGCATTACCGAGGCCGGTAACCGTCTGCGGTTTCAGATGCCGGAAGATTGGGCGAAATACGTGTTTCCGCGTGGTTTTCTGGGCGTGAATGGCTGCAGCTTGACTGTGGCGGATGTGGAAGACGGTGTTGTGACCATCAACCTGATTCCCGAAACCTTGCGCCAGACGACGTTCTCCCGCTACAAGGCGGGCGATAAGCTCAATATTGAAGTGGATCAGCAGACGGTTGTGCTGGTCGATGTGCTGGAGCGTACGGTTGCAGGTACGTTGACACGTGTGATGCCTGGTTTGAAAGGCTGATTGACGCCTAAATGAAGTAAAAAGAGCTGTCAGTTTTAAGACTGGCGGCTCTTTTTTTATGCGGGGCTGTTACTGTGTCTGTTGCGGTACTGGATGCTTTGGGGCTTGTGGACAAAGCCTGGAGTGAAACGCAGCCCGAAAGCGGAGTACAGAGCCGTGTGAACCTGCTCCTTCTAGTGATCGACACTTTGCATAACAAAGCAGTACTCACACTTGAGTTAGCGTCTTCAAGACAAAATCAGCACGCTTTTCTACGCTTGTTTTGGGCAGCAGGCTCACTTGGTATCCCAGTAGGGGATAAACACGCTCCAAGCGCTCATACTCACGCAAAGCAGCGTTCATATCGTGACGACGTTCTGGATCAGCCTCGTATATTTCAGGCCAGGGCGGCGTTAAAAATACCTGTGAATGATAAGGGCTGGTCTTGTTGAGTTCATCCAGCAGTGGCGTTCCCTTTAATTCCTGCAAAGCTGCGGCCGCATCAATCAAGCCTCGATCAAAAAACACCCAGCCACCATCTTTCGGAGCGCTGGAATAGTCATCTTGCGCGGTCTTTATCGCTTCATTCAGGAAGGCCTCCATATCCAGCCAGGGAAGGGCAGAGCCACCGCTGGCCAGTTGTTCCTGCACGATACGTCGCCCAGGTTCCTGGATAACCGTATAGCCACGATTCTGCAGCTCGGATAACAGAGTAGATTTGCCGCCACCAGAGCAGCCGGAGAGAAGAACAAAAGGGTTCATAAGAGTAGGTCAGTAGAAGGTGAAGACTTGTACAGGCGTGTTCAAGCCCCGAAACTGAAGCCGGATGTAGGAATAATAAAGCCGATCCGGGTGTACACAAACACCTAACCGCCTATCTCCATGGTATCCATTATAGAAAATAAAATGCAATTAACGGAAATAACTTCCAGCCATTGAAAAGAAAGTCTCCAACAAAAAAGGGGAGCGATTTTGAGAGGAAACCGCATGGTAATACAGCAGGATAAAACCCACAGCCGCACAGTTCGATGGCTTCTGTTCGGGTTTCCGTCTGTTTTGATTTTGTCGTGTTCAGAAATCCGAACAGAAGCAAGCATATTGTCAGTGTCTCTACAATCAGTGCGCAAAAAATGACTTGTTTTTCAATAGGCTAGTGTGATCCCCTATTGTTGGCACAGTTGTTGCTTTTAACTCCGGTACAACAACCCCAATTTTTTGGGTACTACATAAAACGGAGAGATAAGATGACTGATTGCACCGCAACAGCCCACACGCGCCTGGAAAAAGACTTGCTAGGAACTCGGCCCGTACCTGACTCAGCGTATTTTGGCATTCACACCCTGCGAGCTGTTGAGAACTTCGCTATTACGGCGATACCTATTTCACACTATCCCGATTTGATTCGTGCCTTGGCACAAATCAAAGCATCTGCCGCGCAAGCCAACCACGCGCTGGGAACATTGAATGCCGTCAAGAAAGAAGCGATTGTGCAGGCATGCCGAGAAATTGAGTCCGGCCAGCATCACGAGCATTTTGTGGTGGATGTGATCCAAGGTGGTGCGGGAACCTCTACCAACATGAATGCGAACGAGGTGATCGCTAACCGTGCTCTGGAAATTTTGGGCCATGAACGTGGGCAGTACGCTTTCCTCCACCCCAATGAAGATGTCAATCTGGGGCAGTCGACCAATGATGTATACCCCACGGCCTTGAAGCTGGCTGCCTATCAGGGCGCTGCCCGTTTATTGACTGCCTTGGAGTACTTGCAGCAAGCGTTCGAGGGCAAAGCTCACGCTTTCAAAGAGTTATTGAAAATGGGGCGTACACAGCTGCAGGAGGCGGTCCCTATGACCCTAGGGCAGGAGTTCGCGGTTTACGCCGGCATGATTGCCAAAGATCGGCTTTGCCTGACCGAGGCCATGCAAGAGCTGTGTGAAATCAATCTGGGGGCCACCGCGATTGGCACGGGGATCAATACTGATCCACGCTATGCCCAACTGGTCACGCGTCAACTATCCTCAAACACGGGGATCAGCCTGCGCAGCGCACCGGACTTGATCCTAGCCACCCAGGACTGTAGCGCTTTTGTGCAATTGTCCAGCGCGTTGAAACGAGTTGCCGTCACGTTGTCCAAAACCTGCAACGACTTGCGTCTGCTATCGAGCGGCCCACGCGCTGGCATCGGCGAGATCAATTTGCCACCACGCCAAGCGGGCTCCTCCATCATGCCGGGCAAAGTCAATCCCGTCATTCCGGAAGCGATCAGCCAGATTGCCTTTGAAGTCTTTGGCAACGATGTGACTGTCTCCTTTGCGGCCGAAGCTGGACAGCTTCAGCTCAACGCGTTTGAACCCATTATTGCGCACAGCCTCTACAAGAGCCTGCGTCACCTGCAACGCGGATGCATGATTCTGGCCGACTACTGCGTGGAAGCGATCACCGCCAACCCTCAGCGCCTGGCAGACAGTGTCAGCCAATCCATCGGATTGGTTACGGCGCTTAATCCGTTGATTGGCTACACCGCGGCCACTGACATTGCCAAGCAGGCACATGAAACCGGCAAGGGAGTGGCTGAGCTGATTCTGGAGCATGGCTTGTTAAGTGCGGACGAACTGGCTCAGGCCTTGCGGCCTGAACTGCTGATCGCGCCACGCACCTTGAACGAATTTGAGCAAACGCTTTAATTAAAAAAAAGGACCGGCCCGTGCACGGGCCGACAAGGGAGATAAGCATATGAAGCTGAATAAGCAAACCACATGGATTCTGATTGCCATGGTATTGGGTGTGGTGGTGGGTTATATCTGCCACAAAATGGCCGATACCCCCGAACAAGCTCATGCCATTGCCAGCTACTTTGGCATGGTGACGGATATGTTTTTACGCTTGATCAAGATGATCATTGCTCCGCTGATTTTCGCCACCTTGGTTGCGGGTATGGCCAGCATGGATGATGCCGCGACTGTCGGCCGTATCGGTGGCCGTGCCGTAGGCTGGTTTCTGTTGGCGTCGTTGGTATCGCTGACGGTAGGGCTGATTTTTGCCAATATTTTCCAGCCAGGTGCCAATGTCGGCATCCCCTTGCCGGCTGAATCCGCTCACTTGGGGGTAGATACCTCGGCACTGAACCTGAAAACGTTTCTGACCCACGTTGTGCCACGTAACTTTTTTGAGTCCATGTCCAAGAACGAGATTTTGCAAATCCTGGTGTTCTCGGTATTTTTCGGACTGGCCTTGGGAAAAGTGCGTGGAAATCCCCAGGCAAACACCCTCGCACAAACCATCGAGGGCGCAGTGCCAGTGATGCTGACGGTAACCAACTACGTTATGTACTTTGCGCCGCTAGGTGTGTTTGCTGCCGTTGCCAATATCATCACGACCGAAGGGCTGGGTATTTTGGCTGTCTATGGCAAATTCCTGGGCAGCTTTTATGCCACCTTGGTGGTGTTGTGGTTGATTCTGCTTGCTGCGGGATTTCTGGTGCTCAAGGGCCGTGTATTCACGCTGTTCAAAGAAATCCGTCAACCCATGTTGCTGGGCTTTTCCACCGCCTCCAGTGAAGCCGCCTATCCACGTTTGATGGAAAAGCTGGAAGTGTTCGGTGTACGCAAACGGGTTATCGGCTTTGTCCTTCCGCTGGGTTATTCCTTTAACCTGGATGGCTCCATGATCTACACCGCTTTTGCCGCTTTGTTTATCTCACAGGCGTATGACGTGCCGCTGTCCTTACAACAGCAGATTATTATGCTGCTGGTGTTGATGATCTCCAGCAAAGGTATCGCCGGTGTGCCACGCTCCGCGCTGGTCGTGGTGGCCGCGGTTTTACCGATGTTTGGGCTGCCCGAGGCTGGTGTACTATTGATCATGGGCATTGATCACTTTCTGGACATGGGCCGCACCGCGACAAATGTGTTGGGTAACGGCATTGCCACGGCCGTTGTTGCTAAATGGGAGGGCGCCATCGACGCACCCGACGAGTCAGACAACAGGGCGGCAGATCCATCCGTGCTCCAGCCCAAGGAGGCAGCCGCGGCAGGCTCCGTGCCTGTCGTTGCCTGAGGCCTCCCCTGTCTCTGAGTGGCGGCTGTTTACTAAAATCCCGTGTAAGTGGCCGCTACGGTTTTATGCATTTGCCCCGATTTTTTCGTCCTCAGAAAGTCTTGCTGTTACTGGCGCTGATTGTGTCGCTGGCTGCCATAGCGGGCGTGATGGCTTATCGTGTTGGCGAAGCGCTCGGACTAGCCAGTTTGCAGGACACGGCTCGGCAGCGTCTGGACTTGTATGCGCTGACACTGCGTCACGAAGTCGAGAAATACGAATATTTACCCAAGATGCTGGAGCTGGATCAAGCAGTGGTTGGGCTTTTGGAGCGTAACACCCAGTCCTCGCTCGAGGTCAGCCGTCATCTGGAGCGCTTGAACGAGCGTGCCAAGACCCGCGTGATTTACATCCTTGGTCGCCAGGGACGCGTTCTGGCGACCAGCAACTGGCAACAGGCTGACAGTTATCTGGGGGAAGATCTTTCCTATCGCCATTATTTCTCCGAGGCACACCAAGGGCGGCCCGGTTTCTTCTTTGGCGTTGGGACCACCCGGGGTGAGGCAGGCTATTACATCTCAGCACCCATCTCGCTGGCGGGGCAGGTCATGGGAGTGGCCGTGATCAAGGTGGACCTTGATCGTTTGCAGGATTCCTGGACCCATGCTCAAGCGCCGGTGATCGTTTCCGATCACTATGGAGTGGCGATTTTGTCCTCTGTGCCCGCCTGGAAATTTACAGCAAATCAACCCTTAACTGAAGATGTGCAGCAGCACCTGCGCGAGACTCGCCAGTACAATGGTTTACCGATTGTGCCACTGGATCTCCTGACCCAAAAAGTGCTGAGCCAGGATGCACAATTAGTATCTTGGTCGCAGGCCTGGACGGAATCGGGGGCAGCGGATCAGGTTCGCGGACTGTCGCTGGCTCAGACACTTCCGTTTGGTGCCAACGGCTGGACTTTGACGCTGTTTTTGCCCACCGATCTGGTCTATTCCATGGCTCGCCTGTACGCAGGCCTGGCGGCCTTGGGTGTCGTGTCCTTTTTTGTCATATTAATCAGTTGGTATTTGCGCCGGCAGCAACAGCGTGATCGGGCTCTTGCGCGCTTGCAACTGGAGCGGGCCCATGCTCAGCTTGAACGCAAGGTGCAGGAGCGTACTCGAACGTTGGAAGAGACCCAGGCCGGCTTGATTCACGCAGGCAAACTGGCTGTCATTGGACAGTTGTCTACCGGCCTGGCCCACGAGCTGAATCAACCCTTGACGGCACTGCGTACCTTGTCAGGGAACACCATCCGCTTCATGGAGCGCGGCGACCTGGATACGGTACGCGCCAATTTGAAACGCATCAATGATTTGGTGGACAGCATGGGCGCGCTGACCTCACAGCTCAAACAATTTGCTCGCAAATCTCCTGGTCATTCGGGGCTGGCGGATTTGAACGCCATTATCGATCGGGCCCTGCTAATCCTGGATCCTTCCATTCACCAACACCGCGCAACGATACAGGTTCAATTGGCTGACGAGGCGAGCAGGGTGCTGTGCAATCCCAACCGCCTTGAACAAGTGATTGTTAATCTACTGAGCAATGCGATTGACGCTGCGGCCACGCAAAACGCTCATCCCGTCATTCAGATCAGCAGCCAGCGGCAAGGCCAGCAGGTGGCGATCCGGGTTCAAGACAATGGTCCGGGATTAAGCGAGGAGGTCTGCTTGCATTTATTCGAACCGTTTTTCACCACCAAAGACAGTGGTACCGGACTGGGCCTGGGTTTGGCCATTTCGATGAGTATTATCCAACATTGCGGGGGCAGCCTGACGGCAGAGAACTTGCCAAGTGGTGGTGCCGTATTCACCATTGTGCTTCCCTTTCCTGGAGCAGAGAAATGTACGACGGGCTGACTGTTCTCATCGTTGAAGACGACGTTAATGTACGTCTGGGCTGTAGCCAAACCTTGCAGCTTGAAGGCATCCAGGTGCAAGAGGCAGAAAGCGCCGAACAGGCCTTGCACCTCCTTCACAAGGCTTGGCCAGGCATTGTGGTGTCCGACGTGCGTTTGCCAGGCGCCGATGGCATGAGCTTGTTGCAGCAGCTGCAGCACGTGGACAGCGACTTGCCTGTCGTACTGATTACCGGCCATGGTGATGTATCGATGGCTGTTCAAGCCATGAAAATGGGGGCCTATGATTTTATCGAGAAACCATTTTCGCCCGAACATTTTGTACAGGTCGTCTCGCGCGCCCTGGATAAACGTCAAATGAGCTTTGAAATCGAAGCTTTGCAGTGTCGCTTGCAGGATAAGCAATCCATTGAAGCGCGTGTTCTGGGTAACTCCTCTGTCATGTCCAAGGTACGTGAACTAATCTGCAATCTGGGCAATAGTGCCGCCGATGTACTTATTTTTGGCGAAACCGGTACCGGCAAAGAACTGGTAGCACGCTGCCTTCACGAGGTGGGGCACACCAGCGAGGGCAATTTTGTGGCCGTCAACTGCGGTGCACTGTCCGACAGTCTGTTCGACAGTCAGATGTTCGGTCATGAAGCAGGCGCTTTTACGGGCGCTGGCAAGCGGGTGATCGGCAAGATAGAGTATGCACACCAAGGTACCTTGTTTCTGGACGAAATTGAAAGCATGCCAATGGTCATGCAGGTCAAACTATTGCGCGTTTTACAGGAACGTACGCTGGAGCGTCTAGGCTCGAATCAATCCATCGCCATCAATTGCCGGGTCATTGCAGCCACTAAAGTCGATTTACTGGCGCAGGCTGATCAAGGCCAGTTCCGTCACGATTTGTATTACCGGCTGAACATGGCGACCTTGCCACTGCCGCCCCTGCGTGAGCGGCGCGAGGATATTGGTCTGTTGTTCGAGCATTTTGCCTTGTTGGCGGCGGCCCGGCATGGCCGCCCGGCACTGGAGCCGGACTCCGAACGTCTGCAAGCTATGCTGGCCTGGCATTGGCCGGGTAATGTGCGCGAGCTGCGTAACTTTGCGGACCGCTGCGTGCTGGGAGTCAACGGCGCCTTGCCCGGTCAGCAAGCTGCGTCAGCAGTTGTGCCCACCTCGCTGGTTCAAACCGTGGAAGCGGTCGAACGTGCCTTGATCGTCGAAGCCCTGAGACGGCATCAACATAATTTGACCCGCGCCGGACAGGAACTGGGCATCGCCAAAAGCACACTACACGACAAAATTCGCAAGTACGGTCTGTTAGCTTCCTAATTTCCTTTTTTCAGTGCTCCGGTTTGTGCTGATCGGTCCTGTCATGTGCAGGAGACGCAGCCGTTGCTCTGATTGAACTATGATCAGAGCTTTCGTCCTATTTTTTATGGCGTTTTATTATGGAGCTGCGTCAGCTACGGTATTTCTTGCGTGTGGTGGAATTAGGCAGCATGGGCAAGGCCGCTCAGGATCTGGGTGTTGTCACTTCGGCGCTTAGCCAACAAATTAGCCGCCTGGAGGGGGAGCTATCCGTGCGTCTGTTACAGCGCACATCGACTGGCGTGGTCCCCACCGCAGCCGGCTTGGCGTTTCGTCAAGAAGCGCAATTGGCCTTGAGACACACCGATAATGCCGTGTTGGCGGCACAGGCCGCTCGGTTGTCTGGGCAAGTCACTGTGGGTCTGGCACCGACCACCGGTTCGGTCCTGGCGGTCCCTTTTCTCACTGCCATGAAGCAGCGCTATCCCGATGTACGGGTGCATCTGATTGAAAGCTTGTCGGGCAATCTCTCTCAAATGCTCAATCGACGCCAGATTGACTTAGGGGTGGTGTTCCATACAGCAGGGCATCACTCCTGGAGTGCGCAAGCTATTTTGGATGAACGCCTGTTTCTTATCATCCACCCCAATCAACGCCACTTGTTGCCTGTGGAGCACTCGTTGACGCTGGGTGATATTACCAATCTGCCACTTGTCATGCCCAGCGCCTCCCACGGCTTGCGTGCATTGTTGAATGCCGAATTTTTTCGCGAAGGCACTGAGGCCAATGTTGTGGTGGAGATTGACGGCCTGGCCTTGCTAATGGATGTGGTGTGCTCTGGCTATGCCGCAACGGTTCAACCTGGTGCAGCAGTAGTCCGTAATCACAATCAACGTTTAGTGAGCTTGCCTTTAGCACATGAAACCCTCAAACGCCGTAACCTGATCGCAAGCTTATCGGACGAAGAATTAGCACCAGCGGGGCTTGCGGCCCGGATCGTGCTGGCTGATGTAATGCGCTCACTTGTGCAGCAATCACGTTGGCCAGGAGCCACGCTGCTCTGAAATAGAGATTTTTCCTCATAAAGCGACAGCTGCTCAGTCTGCTGACTGTCACTCGTTCTAGCTCTGCTCACGCTCATTCACAGTGAAGTGTGCTTTTGCGCTGCTTAACACACAAGGTCTCCCTGTGGCCTTGGCCTTCACTTTTAGTGAACACCTATAGCCATGACCATACTGGCGTCGACAAGACCACATCCCTAAAGTAGACCCCGTTCCATATCGTGGCGAAACGCGTAAACCACGAATAGCACACAGGAAACGGACAACAAAATGATAGATGTACTTGTTATTGGGGGTGGCAACGCCGCATTGTGCGCCGCACTTACAGCCCGTGAAGGAGGGGCAAGTGTGCTATTGCTGGAAGCATCTCCACGTGAATGGCGAGGGGGCAATTCGCAACACACTCGTAATTTGCGCTGTATGCATGATGCGCCGCAAGATGTTCTGGTCGATGCGTATCCAGAGGAAGAGTTCTGGCAGGACTTGCTCAAAGTGACAGCCGGAAAAACCAATGAACATCTGGCTCGTTTAGTCATTCGCACAACGAGCTCCTGTCGCAGTTGGATGCGCAAGCACGGTGTCAACTTCCAGCCACCGCTCTCGGGCGCCTTACATGTGGCTCGCACCAATGCGTTTTTCATGGGTGGCGGAAAAGCCTTGATAAATGCGTATTACCGCAGTGCTCAAGCCCTGGGGGTGGACATTCGCTATAACGCGCCTGTTGACCGGCTGGAAATTGAGGACGGTCAGTTTGTCGCAGCCTGGAGCGGCGAAGAACGTATCCAGGCGCGAGTTTGTGTACTGGCGGCAGGCGGTTTTGAATCTAACCGTGAATGGTTACGGGATGCCTGGGGACAAAATGAGTTTGGAGAGTGGCCTTCGGATAATTTCCTGATTCGTGGCACGCGCTTCAATCAAGGAACATTGCTGCGCCACATGATCGACGATCACAAAGCAGACCATATCGGCGATCCTACTCAAGCGCATATGGTGGCAATTGACGCACGAGCCCCTTTGTATGACGGAGGTATCTGTACCCGTATTGACTGCGTGTCCCTAGGGGTCGTAGTCAACCGTCAAGCCAAGCGGTTCTATGACGAGGGAGAAGATTTCTGGCCCAAACGCTACGCAATTTGGGGTCGTTTGGTGGCCAAACAACCTGGCCAGATTGCTTATTCGATCATAGACAGCAAGGCTATTGGCAGATTCATGCCTCCTGTTTTTCCTGGACAAAAGGCTGAAAGACTGCCCGAACTGGCCTGCAAACTTGGCCTGGACGAGGTGACGTTCGAGAAAACCTTGAATGATTACAACAAGGCCTGCCAAGTTGGAAGGTTTGATCACACAGCGCTGGACGACTGTCATACCCAAGGTATTACGCCTGCCAAAACGCACTGGGCCTTGCCCATCGACACCCCCCCATTCTATGGCTACGCCTTGCGCCCAGGCGTGACATTTACCTACTTGGGTTTGCACACCGACGAAACAGCTGCCGTACGGTTTAACGACCGGCCTAGCCGCAATCTGTTTGTGGCTGGGGAAATGATGGCGGGCAATGTGCTGGGGCAAGGCTATACAGCAGGGGTGGGAATGTCGATTGGAACAACCTTTGGCTGCATTGCAGGCACGCAGGCTGCGCAGGCGGCCAAACAATGAAAACTCTATTGCGCCCTGATCCCGAGACTCCCATGAAATCACTTCAAACACTGATCGATGATGCGTGCAACACCGGTTTGCACACACACTCGCCCAGCCCCACCGTTCGCCACACGCCTCATGAGCAGGAGGTTGATCGGATCATGACGATCTGTAATGCCTGTCGTTACTGTGAGGGGTTTTGCGCGGTATTTCCCGCAATGACACGCCGCTTGATGTTCGAGCCGGCAGACGTTCATTACCTGGCGAATTTATGCCATAACTGCGGGGCGTGCCTGCACGCTTGCCAATACGCACCGCCTCACGAATTTGCCGTGAATGTTCCGCAAGCGATGGCCAAGGTTCGTGCCCAAACCTATACCCAATATGCTTGGCCCAAAAGGCTGGGCAAGCTCTATGAGCGCAACGGCTTGGTGATGTCGATTGCCTTGACCTTGGGCTTGGCCTTATTCCTGGTTCTGGCCTTGGCGCTCAACGGTACGCTCTGGGACGCAGCATTGGCTGGAGATTTTTACAATCTATTCCCGCACAACCTGTTGGTAAGCATGTTTGCACCCGTATTCCTATTTGCGGTATTTGCGTTAGGCAAAGGGGTGCATGGTTTTTGGACGGAAATCACTCCAGCCACCAGTGGCGCACCTGTCAGCAGGGTTGCCGCTGCCGAGGCAACCCATTCGGTACTCAAACTCAAGTATCTGGATGGAGGGCATGGGAAGGGATGCCATAACGAGGACGATGCTTACACCTTGTCGCGCCGCCGATTTCATCACCTGACCTTTTATGGCTTCATGCTGTGTTTTGCTGCAACCAGCCTGGGCACGATCTACCACTATCTATTCGATATGGTGGCTCCTTACGATTTCCCCAGTCTGCCCAAACTCTTGGGGGCTGTGGGAGGGGTTAGCCTTTGTATCGGCACGGCCGGCTTAGGCTATCTGAACTTGCGACGCGACCCGGTACAGGGCGATCGGAAGCAAAAACCGATGGATTTGGGCTTTATTGCCTTGCTGTTTTTGATCAGTACCAGCGGATTGGCTCTATGGCTGGCACGTGCCACACCCGCGATGGGTTTGTTGTTGTGCTTACACCTCGGAGCGGTCATGGCGCTCTTTGCCATCTTGCCTTATGGCAAGTTTGCTCACGGTATTTTCCGTAGCGCATCGCTACTGCGCCATGCCATAGAGAAGCGCCAGCCAAACCCCATTCGTGCCGGTGGTGACTGACCCTGCCGGGCTTGAAGCACCGCCTTTATTTTCATCGCAACAATACTTATAACGATCCAAGAGGAGCATCATGCGTTTTCGTCCCTTTTCCTGTTTTGCGATTGCCGCCTTATCAATAGGTTTGCTTTCTTCATCTGTGCAAGCGCAGACATTTCCGCCCAAAAAGTCGATTTCTTTAGTTGTCGGCTTTGCCGCCGGGGGAGCAGCCGATGCTGCAGCTCGCATGATTGCAAAAAAACTGGGAGACAACATCGGTCAGACTGTTGTCGTACAGAACAAAGCAGGCGCTGGCGGTATTTTGGCGCATCAGCAAGTGGCTAATGCTGATAATGATGGCTCGGTGCTGCTCTTGGGCTCTGTGGGGCCAATGACTATTTCTCCACACCTGATGAAAGTGCCTTACGATCCGTTCAAAGACCTGGCTCCTTTGTCGGGTGGTGTACATTTTCCCAACGTACTGGTTGTGCATAAAGGTATAGGTGCAGAAACCTTGGGCGAGTTTATTGAGCTTGCCAAGAGTGAGCCTGGTCTTATCGACTTTGCTTCGTCCGGATCAGGCTCTGCCTCACACTTGGCTGGAGAACTACTCAACCAGCGTGCTGGAGTTGAAATGGTGCACGTGCCTTATCGCGGAGGCGGTCAAGCTTTGCAAGATATTATCGGGGAACGAGTGTCTTCATACTTTGCAGCTCCACCGACAGCAGCTCCACACATTAAGGCCGGCACCTTGATTCCATTAGCGACAACCGGTTTGGAGCGCTCTGCTGATATGCCAACGATTCCAACGGTGGCAGAGGCCGGCTACCCTGGTTTTATTGCACTAAATTGGTATGCATTCTTGGGGCCTGGTACGATGCCAGAGGATATACAGGAGCGTTGGAATCAGGAGCTGGTCAAGGTATTGAACGATCCTGAAGTGCGTCAGTCCTTGCTGGGCTATGGCTTAACACCTCAGCCGACAAGCCGCGCAGAATTAACCCAGTTCATGGAACAAGAATCGGCTCAATGGCAACAGACCATTCAAGAACGTGGGCTAAAAGGGGAGTAACAGCCCCTGTATCCATGAAGCTGAATGGGCTAATGCTGCTACGCTTGCGGCTGCACTCGTGAAAGCACAAGCCATTCAGTTCATGAAATAGGTTCTTGGGGTAGAGGGCATCGCCTCGAGGGCTGACCCTTGCCATTTGGGCCATTAAACTTGGTTCACTAACGGATGAGGCCGATTATCCCAAAGAATAATCGGCGCCCTTATCGTTGAACAATGGTTTGATGGAGGTGTGTTTCTTTTAAGCCGACAGCTTCTCCACTCTTGCTGGCAGGCCTTGGCGCACGGCCGCGCCAGAAACCCAGTCAATCCAGACGTTGTCCTGGCCATTGCCACGGGTTGGATCAGCAAAACCCAATTCGTTCAGGTTCACACCTGCAGCCAGATCGTTCAGGTGAGGCATGGCCTCACCATCAATCTGGTGCGAACGCGCACCCAGTTCGGTATGCCCAAAACCGTGTTCGATTGCAATGGCTCCGCGCATAATACCGCCACGCACCAAAGCTACACCTTCAACCGCACCACCTGGTGTACTGACCCGAATACGGTCCCCGTTACGGATGCCCATGTTCTTTGCATCATCCAGATTCAAGGAAATCGGATTGTGCGGGTGGACCTGGCGCAGGCGGGACATCCCGATGGACATGGAACTCATCAGGTTGGATTTGTAGGAGCTCATCAGCAAGGGCCATTCCTGTTCCGAGAAATGCTCGCGCATTGGGCTGCCGTCCGCCAAACGAGTGGGGTACCAAGTAGGGCAACCGCTAAGACGTTCACCCGTCATGGTGTGACGCATCTTGGCCAGGTCTTCATTCCAGATCTGCAAAGCATTGCTGTAGCGATTTTTCAGCTGATTTCCTTTCCAGGCGTTTTCGATTCGGTCGAATCGGCCACCGCGTGTCAACAACATCGCCACTTTGCGCTGCTCTTCAGGATGCAAACGCGCTTGAAGGTCAGGAAAAAGTCGATCCACACCGGTGATGCGCATATCGTCGTCGGATGCGTCGCCAACCGGGCGGCCAGCACCAAAGGCAATATTAGCCATGCCCCGCAGATAGAAATCCTCGGCGCGCAGCAAGTCGTGGGCATTGCCTGCCTTGTCTTTCAGAACGCCTTTACCAAAACCTGGCAATCCCAAACGCAAAGCTACTGCAAACAGGAAACTTTCCAGGTTGATAGGCTGACCGTCAGCCGTGCGATCCACTCGTGGCTCGACCACAGGCCAGCGCAGGGTCGAGGACTTGGCGATCACGTCAGCCCAAGGTGCCGAAACCCCCCAGCTTTCGTAAGTCACCGTGTCTGGCACGATGTAGTCTGCGTAGGCATTGGTTTCGTTGATAAAGGGATTAACCGAAATCGACAAGGGCAGAACCGCAGGGTCTTTCAGTTTGTGCAGCAAGGCATTTTTAAAGCCAGCAATCGCATAGACCGGGTTGCTCATGTGGTTGATCCACACTTTGCTGGTGTATGGATAGCCATTCAGGCCCGATGCAATCATTTCACTGCTCAAGGCACCTACAGCGGGGTACCAAGGAGCAGGAGCGGGGTACAACGCTTCACCATTTGCTTGGCGGCGCTTGAATTCGCTGGATTTTTCGTAAGCGAAGCGATGTCGCGACAAAGACACGCCTTTAGCCGCCACTTTTCCGGGGAATTGAGCAAAGTTGTAGCGTGGGCCGGGGCCAAAAGGACCAAATGGGCCCGCATCCAGCACCAAACCGCCTTTCAGGTTCAGGTTACCCGCCAAGGTATTCAACATGGCAATCGCGTAAGCCGTGTAGAAACCGGAACCGTTCATGGTGCCGCCGTGTGCGTCAGCCACGGCTTGGCGACCGTAGCTGGTAAATTCACGGGCCAGTTCGATCAGGGTTTCTTCGTCCATGCCGCAGCCTTTGGCGTATTCGGCAATGGATTTTTCCTGACTGCGCTCACGCAGCATGTTCAGCGCAGTACAGACACGTACATCCTTGCCTTCCAGCTCAACGGTACGGTCGACAAATAGCGTCGCGCGATCCAGATCGGTATGGGCGCGCAGTTCGCCTTGTTCGTCCTGAACAATAAAGGGCGATTCAGTGCCTTCAGCTACTTCCCAACCCAGGTCTTTACCGCGCAAATAGCGGCCAAAACCAGGATGCTCAGGATCCGCAATCAACAAATGGCTGGCGTTCGTCCAGGAAGCGGTATTTTCGTCCTGCTCCGCAGGCGCATGGGGCAGGGACAAGTGTTCTGCATCAAAACGCTCTTGTTCCAGAATCCAGCGCAACATGCCCATGACCAGGGACAAGTCAGTGCCGGGCAGAACAGGCTGCCAGCGGTTGCCACTACCCGAGGCCAGGCTGGACGACGTTGGCAAGATCGGGGAAACAACCACGTACTTGAAGGTGTTTTCTGGACGCGAACGGGCTTCTGCCAGCTCACGGCCTTGACGCTGGAAGGGATTACCGGATTGAGCCGGTGCTGCACCAATAAACAGGCCAAAACGGGCGTTTTTCCAGTCAGGTTTGCCATGAGGCATACCTTTGATGTCACCCATGGCAGCGCCTGTACCAACACGGAAGCTTTGACCACAGTAAGAACCGTGGTTGCTGACGTTGATCGTGCCAAAAGCCTGCTCGGCAAAGCGTTTGACCAGTGGCGTGCGGCCTTCGTTCGCGGCATCCGTGAACAACAACTGGTTGGCCAATGGACCGAACTCGGGGTTTTGCGGGTCAATCAGGGTTTCGTGATCCCAAATCGCACGCAAACCATCGACATGACCTTCTTTGAACAGATCGCCGCCTTCGCAGACCTCTTCAATCAATTGTTCAAAACTGATGCGCTCCCATTGGCCTGAGCCACGGGGGCCGACGCGTTTCAACGGCGACAGAACCCGGTAAGGGCTGCTGTGCTGTTCCAGCATGGAGGCACCGCGAGCACAGGCGCTGGCACGGCCTTCCAAGCCGTTTTCACCACCCAGCATGGCGTAAACCTCGCGTACGGGCTGCTCCATGGGAGCAGACTGCGTGGTTGCCAAAGGATGATAAGGATTACCGGCGATACGCAGAATCTTGTTGTTCTCCGTATCAATACGTACGCGCACACCACACTGCGTCCAGCAGCCCAGGCAACTGGACGGGCTCACAATCTGGCCGGGCTGCGTATCCAGCAGACCCGTGATCGGATCAATACGGAATTCAGCCTGCAAGGAGTTGCCACGGGTTGCGTGTGCGGTTGGCACACCGGCTGTACCTTGGCCCAGACCTTGGACCGCCTTGACTACCGTGTCGCTATAACCAGCCGCAAAGGCAGCCAGACCACCCACAGCAGCACCGCCGCGGGTCAATACCTGTCGACGCGACAGGTTAGGGGTTTCTTTTTTCTTGCTCATGACGATAAGTACCTGAAAGCTAGTGAGTCTGTAGGGCCTAGGCTGTCAAAGACGAACGGCGGGCCGGGAACAGAGAGAGCAGGGTGGTGCTGGCGGCGAGCAAGGCAATACACAAGCCCAGCACACCCAGCATCCCCAGCAGACCATCGCTGCCTAAGGGCATGGTGTAGAGGTACAAACCGGCGCCGTATTTGGGCACACCCTGTACCGCCATGAAAATAATCCAGCGAAACACCCAGGCCGAGCCGAGCATGAAAGCCGCACAGAACAAGCTATAAAGATTGCCTTGCAGGGTGCCGATTGGACGGCTGAGCATATACAGCAGCAGCAAGCCAAACGCGGAAGAACCCAGAAAGCCCAAACGCCATACGGGGTAGCTCTGGAACAGTTCCCAGGCCGAACCGAAAGAATGGCTGTAACCCATCAGACCGGAGCCGACCCAGAACAGGGCCACGACGATCAAGGTCAGAACCACCCCCAAAGACCAGCGGCGTACGTATTCCAGCGGTAAATTGGCTACGCCACCGGGCAAGAGGCGAGCCACCAGCAGGATGGCACCCAGGCTGGCCAGAGCAGCCGTCAAGGCAAAGTTGATAGGCAGGAATGCGGTATTCCACAAGGGACGTGAACGCAGCACCATCACTTCAAAACCGCTGTAAACCAGAATCGACAAGGCCGAAACCAGCAGAGCCAGGCTCAACCAGCGCCACAGGACACGTTTGTTCAACCACCAGGCCAGCACGTTAGCCATGGACAGGCCGACGAACAGGGGCAGCAGTACAGCACCCAGCGACATCCACGACCGGGGAGTGAAATGGGCGTAGAAATGCCAGAAGCGGCCGGGTTGGTGCAAGTCAGCCAGCAAGGACACAGGAGCGGCAATGCTGCTGCACAGAAGCACAATCATCAGCGCAGGCTCCAGACGACGCAAAGCGCTGTCGCTGGACCAGGCGCAACGCCATACCCAGACGGTGCTGGTGGCAGCCATACCGACCAGGAAAAAGTATTGAACCGCCCAAGGTAACCAGGCAACTTCGTAGGCGGGGGTCAGAATTTCGATAATAGACATAACGGCCCCTTAGAACTGATTGGTCAGACGCACACTGGCCTGCCCATCCACACCATCAACGAACTCATCGGGCAAACCGATGTAGAACACATGCGGGTTGGTATTCATGCCGGGCTTGAGTACACGGATTTCCTCTTTGTGCTCTTTGAGCAGCTGGGAAATCGTGCTGGTTTCATCGTTCATATCGCCAATGACGCGTGCGCCACCCACGCAGCTTTCCACACAGGCGGGCAGCAGACCCACTTCCAGGCGGTGCTCGCAGAAGGTGCATTTATCGGCGGTCTGGGTTTCATGGTTAATGAAACGGGCATCGTAAGGACAGGCTTGAACACAGTAGGCACAGCCGACACAGCGCTCGTTGTCGACCAGTACCACACCATCTTCGCGCTGGAACGTCGCCTGTACAGGACAGACCGGCACACAGGGCGGGTTGTCGCAGTGGTTACAGAGGCGTGGCAGGCTCAGCATGGCCGCCTGCTGCTGTTCATCGAGCACCTCGTATTGCAGAACCGTGGTACGGAACTGCCCGATAGGCGGTGCATTTTCGATAGAACAGCTGACCGTACAGGCCTGGCAACCGATACATTTTCTTAGATCAACCACCATGCCGTAGCGGGCCCCATCTTTCCCACCGCTACGTCGTGGAGGCTGGCTGTTCATGGCAGCTTGAACAGGCTGAATAGGAATAATCGTGGCCCCGGCACTAAGGCCCAGCAATTCCTTAAGAAAACGTCGCTTGCCCTTTTTGGGCTCGGCGCTTGGAATCATGTGTTTTCCTTTTCTATGCTTGGGTTGAACCCATTTACATTATTTGTAGTTATAAGCATATGAAGAATACAAAGTTCCGGTCTTGATGAAGGTCAAAAAGAACATTTAAAGGTTGAAATGTTGACGCTCGGCTGTATTTTTCGGGCAAAAAAATGCCCCTCCGTTTTTGGAGGGGCATGACATGCCTCGATTACAGACGAAAACCGCTTAGAACGTCCCGCTCAGTCCCAGGAAGAAGGTGCGACCAGGTTGGTTGAATGTGTAGGCCCCCGCACCGTAGATGTAGTTCGGGGTACCCAAGTTCACACCGATGGCATTGCCGCGACGGAACAGGCGTTTGTCAAAGAGGTTATCAACCCCAGCATTGATGCGGAAATGCTTATTGATCTTGTACTGCGTGCTCAGACCAAACAGGGCATAAGGGGAGACCTTGTCGGTTGCAGAACCCGTCAAAGGCTGACCGTAGTAGTCGTACTTCGGTGGCTTTTGCTCGCCATAGAAGGTTGCCTTGGCTCGCAAGGACCAATCGGCATTTACATTCCAGTCCAGAGTCGTATTGATCGTGTATTTAGGGATAGTGGACAGCGCTTCACCCGTAGTCTTGTTCTTGGATTCGATCATGTAGGTGAAGTTGGTGGACCACAGCCAGTTTTCGGCCAAAGGCAGCGTCAAGTTACCTTCCAGACCCGAAACTACGGCTTTGGGAATGTTTTCCCATTGCAGAATTAATTGTTGATTGTTCAAGGCTGTGAAGCTATCGATTGCAAAACGGCCCGCTTCTACTTTGTTGCGGTAATCGTTATGGAAGTAGGTCAGGCTGGCACCCAGGCCGTTGTCACCCACGTACTCGACACCCAATTCTTTATTGATGCTGGTTTCGGCCTTCAAGTCCGAATTACCTTGCAGGAAGCAACCCGTGCTACTGCCCGTGGTATTGCCCCAGCAGCCGTTACCCAGGCTGTACAAGGTATAGCCGTCATTGCTTTGATACAGGTTAGGCGCTTTGTAAGCACGGGCGATACCGGCTTTCAAGAGCCAGTTATCCGTCACGGCATGAGTCAGGTTAAGCGATGGGCTCCAGTTGCTGCCATGCTTGTCGTGATAGTCAAAACGCAAACCTGGGGTAACCGTGGTCTTGTCGGTGGCATAAATATTGTTTTCAGCGAAAACAGAGTAAATATTCGCTCGCGACTTGGGTTTGTATTTGTTGGGGACGCCAGGAATACGGGTCGGGTTACGTTGTGCCAAGTCCGAGGACTTGTCGTTCAGCTCCTGCCCAACCCACTCCATACCGATAGTGGCGTATTGCTCGACGCTGCCGGTCTTGAATTGATGGCTGGCCTCAGCGTGGGCCGTCATGGTGGTCAGGTCCGCTGTGCCGAAACCTCCATCCTTGACTCGGGATGGATCATTAAAAGCACCCTCAGTCCCTCCGGCCAAGCCTTCCAGCAAACGATAGTTACGCGTCTTTTCGTACTGGAAGTAGGCCAGGGAGTTCGTCTTATCGTTCCAGTCCCCACGATGCGTCAGCGAATAGCTTTGGCGATACATCTTGTTGGTCTCGTCGCCCAGCTGACGTTTGACCTCGTCATTGGTATTCGTGTTCTGGGTATCACCCGTATAAATATTGCCTTGGCGGCTATAGGAAGCCTCCAGATCCACCGTTTGACGGCTATCAGGACGCCAGGACAGCAAACCATTGATGTCCTTGTTACGTACGCCTTCACGTCCAGCAGGCAAGCTGTTCGCATTGGCACCACCACGCTCGGTCTGGTGTCCTTTATTGATCTCCGGATCGTCCGAATCCGTCTTGTTCAGGTTTCCGTACAAACGGAAGGACAAGGATTCGCTGATCGGGCCGCTCAAGCCAAAGCTCATGCGTCGCGTGGCGCCTTCATCGCTATGTTCGGGCAAGTTGCCATACAAGGAGTAGGTGCCCTGGAATTTGTCTGTCGTAGGCTTGGTGATGATGTTGACCACACCGCCCGCAGCCCCGTTGCCGTAGCGAGCGGCCGCCGGGCCGCGCAGCACTTCCACGCGTTCGATCTGCTCGGCAGGCACCCAGTTGGTATCCCCACGCGAATCGCGTTCGCCACGCCAGCCGAAACGCACAGCAGAACGTGAACTGACGGGTTTGCCGTCAATCAGAATCATGGTGTTTTCCGGGCCCATGCCGCGAATGTCGATCTGGCGATTATTACCGCGCTGGCCGCTGGCCGAGTTACCCGTCAGGTTCACGCCCGGCATGGTGCGCAGAACTTCGGAGATATCGTTGGCGGGAGGGGACTTCTGGATGTCTTCGGCGGTAATGATGGAAGAGCCCAAGGTCTGCTTGAGCTCCTGCTCGGCCTTGACCACGATGCGGTCCAGCTCCTCGACCTCTTGCGCTTGCGTCTGATAGGGAAAGGCCAACAATAAAGCCACTGCCAGACTGCTTAAAGACATAAAAGATACGCCGCTAGGCACCTGGCGCTTAGCGGCGAGAGACGAGGACACCGACATAATGAACACCCAGTAATAATGAGATTGATTCTTGATTATAAACAGAATGTTTCATGTTACCGAGCGTGAATCTCGTAAAACCAACACATCCGCCTGGGCAAATTCAGCCAGAACTACGCCCGCCGACGTTAAAGCTGCGGCCTGTCAAGGCTGACAGCTTGCGCTGCAAAGGGGCTGATTGTATTTAGGCGCAAACGCTGCAGCCAGGGCCCATACAGGTATGGATGACAGAATTCCGGGTGCTGGAACGAGTGCCGGGCCCGGTCACATTATTGCCCGCCAAAGCTTGTTGAGGAGTCAGACCGCGCGTTGGGCTGGCTTTGCTGAACAGGCGTCGTGGTGCGCTCAGTTGCAGCAAGAGGCTGCCTTTTTCACAAGCAGGGCAGGTCTGGGGATCGTTGCGGGTGGCAATGCTGCGCAAATGGCTGCTGCGTTGCAGGCAATGATTACAAAGATAGTCGTACAAAGGCATGGCAAATCCGAGTAAAGCAAGCCCTGACTCCGGGACGAAGCCAGGGCCAGAGACTGATCAGGTCAAGTTACAGCGTGTGCCTGGACGGCCAAAACGGGCCGCGTCATTCAAGGCACCTTTAGGCAGGATATCGGTATCAAAAATACCGGTAGGCAAGGCCAGAGAAGCGGAGCTGTTAGGCAGATCCACCACGCCGCCGTAACGGCCCTCAACGGGAGCAGCAGTCAGCAACATATAGGCTTGCGCACGCGACAGGTCTGTCGTGCGGCTGATGTAATCGATCGCAGCCAAACAGGCCTGACGGTATGCAACCGTAGAATCCAGGTAGTAGTTGACGCCTTCTTCCACGCTGATACCGGTGAAGTGCATCCACTGATCGTACTTGGGATCATGACGGCCTGGAACATAGATAGGCGCGGTCAGATTGTATTTGGCCATGCCACCTTTGATCAGATCAAAGCCAAGGTGGGCTGCGCCGTCCATTTCAATGGCACCACAGAAGGAGATTTCGCCATCGCCCTGGGAGAAGTGCAAGTCGCCCATGGACAGGCCAGCACCCTTCACATAGACGGGGAAGTAAATTCGCGAGCCAATGGTCAGGTTCTTGATGTCCAGGTTGCCGCCATGCTCACGTGGAGGCACGGTACGGGCAGCTTCAGCCGCCATGCGGTCAAACTCGGCCCCTTTAACGCCGCGCAATACAGCGGTTTTGGCATCGGGCGGGTTGGCGTGGCCCTTGGGCACCAGCAGGGCTTCACGGCGGTTCCACTCGCGCAGCAGTTCGTGCGAGGGCAGGGTGCCGATCAGGCCGGGGTGCATCATGGCCGCAATGCGTACGCCAGGGATGTGACGCGAGGTGGCGTAAACACCATGCAGGTCCCAGATGGCCTTGTCGGCTTCGGGAAAATGCTCGGCCAAAAAGCCACCGCCATTTTCCTTGGCAAAAATGCCCGAGAAACCGACAGGAGTAATGGCGCGAATATCCAGCAGATCCACCACCAGAATATCGCCTGGCTCAGCGCCCTCTACGTGGATGGGGCCCGTCAATGGGTGGGCGCGGGTCAGGTCAACGTCGCGTACGTCGTTGGCGCTGTCCGTGTTCTTGATCTGGGCGTCCAGAAAGTCCATGCATTCCAGAATCATTTCCTCGCCAGGCTTCACGCTGGTCAGGTCTGGAATATCAGGGTGCCATCGGTTGTGCCCGATTTCAGCTTGCTCGGCCAGGGGTGCGCCGGGTTTGATTTTTATATGCTGCATGTGTTCTCCGAATAATGTGTGCGAGGTCAGCACAACGGCGCTTTTAATGCGCTTGGCGACACAATTAACACGACTGAACAGGCACGGTCAAAATGTGTGGATATGCGGGTTTATATGTTTTTTTATGCCAATAAATAAATTCCTAAGCGAGTCAATGATTTAGGCTTTAAATGATTAAAGGACAATAGTCCCAGGTTTTTGTCCAGAGGATAAATCCTGATTTTGAGCAAATTTTTTATGTCCCGGAATACCGTAAAAAAACGGGCTGCTCTCTATACGACAAACCTTATAGAAGGCATAAGAGTTCCTGAATGGCCTAGCAGGACTCAAGGCTTGGAGCGAAAAAGGGTACAGCTAAGCCCAGGCTCCAAATAACCCTTATCACAGCAGGTATATAGGTCGGCTAGTCGAACTGACAACAATAAAAAGCAATAAAACGCAGGAGACACAATAATGACTAGCCGTTCCCCGATCCTGTGGATTCGCAATCCACTGGCCTGTTCAGATGCACAAGCTGCCGGTGGCGTACTGGTGCAAGATAGCCGCATTATCGAAAAAGTGGCCGCCGGTCAGCAGCCCAAGCAGGCTTACGACCAAAGCTGGGATGCCTCCCGGCACGTTTTGCTGCCCGGTTTGGTGAATACGCATCATCACTTTTACCAAACCCTGACACGGGCCTATACCCCAGCACTGAACAAACCCTTGTTCCCCTGGCTGACCACCTTGTATGACGTGTGGGCCGGGCTGGACGACGAACAAATGCAGGTGGCCAGCGAGCTGGCCATGGTGGAACTGTTGCAGTCGGGCTGTACGACGGTGGCCGATCACCACTATGTGTTTTCGGGCGCCTTGCAACATGCCATTGATTGCCAGGCTGAAACCGCTCAACGCCTGGGTGTACGCGCCGCATTGACCCGTGGTTCCATGAGTGTGGGTCGGGATCAGGGAGGCTTGCCCCCGCAAAACGTCGTACAGGACGAACAAACCATTCTGGACGACAGCCTGCGCCTGATTCGCCAATATCACCAACGCGAGGATGGGGCGATGATCACGCTGGCCCTGGCTCCGTGTTCGCCTTTCTCTGTCAGCCGCGAGTTGATGAGCGAAAGCGCCAAGCTGGCCGAACGCGAGGACGTACGCCTGCATACGCATCTGGCTGAAACAGACGACGAAACTGCCTACTGCGAGCGCCTCTTTGGTATGCGTCCACTGGACTATCTGGATCAGCAGGGCTGGTTAAGCAATCGCACCTGGCTGGCACACGGCATTCACTTCAACGACGAAGAAATCCAGCGTCTGGGCCGGGCAGGCACAGGTATTGCCCATTGTCCCTCGTCCAATATGGTCTTGGGCAGCGGCCTGTGCCGCACCATCGAGCTGGAAGCCGCTGGTGCACCCGTGGGGCTGGCCGTAGATGGCTCGGCCTCCAATGATCACTCCAATCTGGCTCAAGAGATGCGACAGGCACTCTTGCTGGGCCGGCTGCGCTACGAGCCGGGCCAGGTTACCCATCAAGCCGTTATCCGTTGGGCGACTCAAGGCTCGGCCCGTTGTTTGGGTCGCGAGGATATTGGTGGCCTGAACGTCGGGCAGCAGGCCGATCTGGCCTTGTTCACCCTGGATGAATTGCGCTTTTCCGGCGCTGAGAACCCCTTGGCGGCCTTGCTGCTCTGCGGCGCAGACCGGGCCGACCGCGTGATGGTCGCCGGCCAGTGGCGTGTGATTGACGGCCAACCCTGCGGCATTGATTTGCAAGACCTGATGCAACGCCATCAAGCCGCTGCGCGTCGTTTGCGCGACAAGGTGCTGGATACCGTAGCGACAGCTTGAGTTCGGTAGTGACAGGGCCTCTAGAGCCCTGCCTATTTATTTTCGGAGACAAACAATGACAACACCTACAAGGGCGACGGGTGCAGCGACTGCGCAGCGCCCCGAAGACGAGAATCTGGGCCTGGGCGCGAATCTTGCCTACGGTTTTCAACACGTATTGACCATGTATGGCGGCATTATTGCCGTACCCCTGATCATTGGCGAGGCCGCTGGCCTGCCTGCCAATGAAACCGGCTTGCTGATTACCGCCTGCTTGTTCATGGGCGGCCTGGCGACCTTGCTGCAAACGCTGGGCGTGCCGTTTTTTGGCTGCCGTCTGCCGCTGGTTCAAGGGGTATCATTTTCTGGCGTAGCCACCATGATCGCCATTTTGGGTACGGGCGGCGGTTTGCCAGCGGTATTCGGCGCAGTCATTGTCGCGTCCCTGCTTGGGCTGCTGATTACGCCGGTCTTTTCACGGGTGATCCGGTTCTTCCCGCCTTTAGTCACGGGCTGCGTGATTACGACTATTGGTCTGACCTTGATGCCAGTGGCCGCATTCTGGGCCATGGGCGGTAATCCTTCCGCACCGGACTTTGGCAGCGTAGGTAATATTTCCCTGGCCGCCATGACCTTGCTGATCGTGCTCTTGCTCAGCAAGCTGGGCAGCGCCACGATCTCCCGCCTGTCTATCTTGCTGGCTATTATTATCGGCACCGTCATTGCCGTCGCCATGGGCCATGCAGATTTCTCTGCCGTCAGCGAAGGCGAGGTCTTTGCCTTGCCCAGCCTGTTCCACTTTGGCATGCCCACTTTCCAGACTGCCGCGATTATCTCCATGTTCATTGTGATCATCGTGACGCTGGTGGAAACTTCGGCCGACATTCTGGCCGTGGGCGACATTATCGAAACCAAAGTGGATGCTCGTCGTCTGGGTGATGGCCTGCGTGCCGATATGCTCTCCAGCCTGATCGCCCCTGTATTTGGCTCTTTCACACAAAGTGCCTTTGCCCAGAACGTCGGTCTGGTGGCGGTCACCGGCGTGAAAAGCCGTTACGTCGTAGCCTTTGGTGGCCTGATTCTGATCGCACTGGGCTTGCTGCCCATCATGGGCCGTCTGGTTGCCGCTGTCCCACCCGCGGTACTGGGTGGCGCGGGTATGGTCCTGTTTGGCACCGTCGCGGCCAGCGGTATCCGTACGCTGGCCAAGGTGAACTACGAAAACAATATGAACCTGATCATCGTCGCCACCGCTATCGGCGCCGGCATGATTCCTATCGTGGCTCCCAAGTTCTACGAGCACTTCCCAACCTGGTTTGCGACGATTTTCCACTCCGGCATCAGCTCGGCGGCCCTGGTGGCGATTGTGCTGAACCTGCTGTTCAACCATTTCACCTTGGGCAATCCGGATCAGCCCTCTGTGTTTGCTGCGGGTGGAGGCCGCTATCTGCGGGTCTCGGACGTGGCCAATCTGAACGAAGGAGACTATGTTGAAAACGGCAAGGTCATGGACAAGGACGGCAAGGAGATCCCGATTATTGCTGATGAGCACCCCGCACCGGAACAGTCCCCTGTGCTGCACACGAAACCGAGTTTAAGCAGTACCTGAACAAGTAGAAACACTGCTAAAAGAACATAAGATCGTACCTTTGGCCGCCTTGTCTCTTTAGGGAGCAAGGCGGTTTTTTTTAGCTAAGCACTTGAAATATCGGGAACTAGCCTCATCTCCTCTTACGTAGGCGACCGAGCCCACGCCTTCCATTGCAGCAGGGCTCAGCAAAGGAAAAATGGAGATCAAGCATGGCAAATAATTTGACACGTTTTAATCCCTTTGGTGATCTGGCGGGCCTGGACACGTGGCGAGATATTGAAGACATCTTCCGACGCGTTCCTGTTGTCGGCTCCCTGGCCGGAAATACACCGCCCGCCATTCGTCTGGATGTCAGCGAGAGCGAAGAGGCCTATCAAGTCAGCGCGGAAGTGCCAGGTATCAACAAGGAAGACGTGCATGTCAGCGTTGAAGGCAATGTGGTTTCTATCCGCGTGGAAAGCCGTCGGACTCAGGAAGAAAAGGACGGCGATACGGTCTTGCGCAGTGAACGCTATTACGGGGTGCAGACACGTCGTTTCAGCCTGGCTCAGGACATTGATGAAGCCCAGGCGAGCGCAAAATGTGAAAACGGCGTTCTGGAGTTGATTCTGCCCAAGAAAAAGAGTGGGGCAGGGGCCAAGAAGCTGGAAATCCGCTAAAAAGCATGCTCGAAGAAAACCGCGCCTTGTAGGCGCGGTTTTCTTTCAGGCGCGGGAACTATTTGTGTCCCACTTCCAGAATGGAACACAAGCCCGCTGTGGGGATACGGCGTATCAAGCGCAAACCAGCCTGCTCAAATAAAGCTTCAAATTCCGCCAGGGTTCGTTCACGGCTGTCTTCCAGCACACACATGGTGATCAGATCCAGCAATTTACCGCCATCTGGCTGATTATTCGGCTCGATGACGCTTTCCAGAATCAGAATGCGACCATTTTCAGACATACCGCGTTTGCAGTTACGCAAGATGGTGATGCCTTGCTCATCGCTCCAGTCATGAATGATCATCTGCAGAAGATAAATATCGCCGGCTGGGCAGCTCTCAAAGAAATCGCCGCTGACCAGTTTCCAGCGTTCAGGCTGATTCAAGTTTGGAAGCACCGAATTATCCAGTACCTGGGCCTGATCGAACAAAATCCCATAGGCGCTGGGGTTCTGTTGCAGAATCAATAGCAGTAAACCACCAATACCACCGCCCACATCCACCACCGTAGCGCCTTCTGGAACATCGATCTGTTCGATCAGCAGATGATTAGAGGCCATGGACAGCCCGGCGACACCTTGATGGAAAACATCATGAATGGCCTTGTCCTCCCAGTGTTCAAAAAAACCATGTCCAAAGCGCTCGCGGAAAATGGGGGTGCCGGCCGCCGCCTTGGCCAGATCTCCGGCGCAGTGCAAAAATGCGGCGTCCGTCAGCATCAGGGCCGCATCTTTCAGCCGGGTAGGGGAGTCAGACAGCATTTGCTTACCCAGTTCGTCCAACTGATAGGTATCTATCGGCTGTTCCCTAAAGACTCGATTGGCACACAAGACACGCAAGATACGCTGTAAATGAATGCCTTGGGTATGGGTCAAGCGAGCCAGCTCGTCAATCGTCTTGGACCCGTTTCTCAGATGATCGGCCAGCCCTAACTGGGCAGCAGCCCGTACCGAGGTTGAAATGGAATACGCCATGATCAGATTGAGCAACTCAACCCCACTGTCTTGCCCCTGGTTTAAATCTTGGCTGCGTTCGAAAGTATCAGAAAATTTTGTCATCTCCATCCCTTTAAAAAAAGGCCGATCACCATGAAAGAGAATCGGCCTTTGAGGAAATAAAATTAATTCATCAGAACAAGTCACTAATATGCATTTGTTCTGAGTCAGGAAATGAAAAAGAAATTAAGGGTTATTGTTCTGGATCATATAAGTCAAAGAGCTTGCCAATAATGCACGGGTTCCAATTCTCAATGAATTCTCGTCAATCAGGAATTCGGGTGAATGATTTGCCGCTCCAGGTTTATCGGCATACGGCGTAGCGTTAAGACGCCAAAAAACCAGAGGGATGTCTTTGGCAAAAACACCTACATCCTCAGACGCCATAGCTGGAGATGTTTCGCGTACTCCGGCACCGTCAGCGGCTAGCTCGAAAGCAGGTAACAGCATCGCCGTCGTAGCAGGATCACTGATGGTAATGGGATACCCGCTGTTGATCTTCACTGTCGCGCTGACATCGTGGTTGGCCGCAATGTTCTCGGCATAGCGCTTGACCAGATCCTTGGCGATAAGCTGGTTGCTGGGCGAGTAGGAGCGGATAGTACCTTCAAGAACCGCGGTATCTGGCAAGACATTGCCTTTAAAGCCGCTTTGCAGCTTGCCTACAGAAACAACGGTTGTACCGGTACCCGGATTGGTACGCTGCGCAATGATGTTATTTAAAGAAACCACAATTTCGGCTGCAGCCGTCAAAGGCGAGGTGGCTCTCCAAGGAGCGGAACCATGTCCCCCTTCACCTTGCAAAGAGATATTGAAACCATCGCCGCTAGCCAGCATGACTCCTTCGCGGTAGCCAATCTCCTTGGAGGGAAAACCGGCGCCAATATGCTGGGCCATGATCACATCCACCTTGGGCGACTCCATGACACCTGCATCCATCATGACGCGCGCACCTGTGGGCCCTCCAGGTGTCGGATTGCCTTCCTCGGCGGGTTGAAAGATCAGGACAATCGTGCCGGGTAAATCGGCACGTATGTCGGACAACACCTGGGCAGCCCCCAATAGCATGGCCATGTGAGTATCGTGACCGCAGGCATGAGAAATGGGAACATCCTGGCCTTGCCATGACCCTCTGGCAGTGGACTTGAAGGGTAGATCGTTGATTTCTTCGACTGGCAAGGCATCCATATCCGCCCGCAAGGCGACGACCGGACCGGGCTGTCCACCCGTCAATACGGCCTTGATGCCTGCTGTCTGACCCACTCCGGTCTGAATGACATAGCCAGGCATGGTGTCCAGTGCTGCCTTGATGTAGGCGGCCGTGTTGTGTTCCTGAAAGGACAACTCGGGATTCTGGTGAAGATGGCGGCGCCAGCTGATGATCTGCGGCTCCAGCAAATCTGCTTTCTGCAAAGCCTGATCAATCAGAGTGGGGGTAGCGGGCTGAGCGATGGCAAGACCTGAAACGAAACAACTGACAGCAAGCAAACCTAAGCGAAATGGATGCGTCATAATGCTTCTTCCTTTCATGGTTAAAGGTCTGCCGATAATAGCACCTCTATAAAAAATTTAATTTCAAGAAAAAATAAAACAGGAAAATAAATAAATTTTATTTTTAATGATTAACTGCCTAATTTAAAATAAGAATCCCGTAAAATGGATTTATTCCAAAAAAGAATTCATTAACAATCAAAAAAAATGAAATCGTGTTCAGATTTCAAGAATGATTTCGCTATGCTCCAGCAAGAAAAAACCGGCCACTGCAACAGTGAGCCGGTTTTTTTGGGCAACGTATCGGAGCAGGATGGGCAAGGCATGCCCATCTCAAGCCCCAAAAGCCATCAAGGTTTCTTGTTGTCGATCATGTAGGTCAGCGAGCTGGCCACCAAGGCACGCGTACCGATACGCAGTGCTTTCTCGTCAATCATGAACTCGGGCGAATGGTTGGGAGCGCCAGGCTTGTCCGCATAAGGCGAGGCATTCAAGCGCCAGAACACCAGCGGAATGTTCTTGGAGAAGGCCCCAAAGTCTTCCGAACCCATGCCTGGCGGCACTTCCTTGGCACCTACACCATCAGTAGCCTGATTCAGGGCAGGGCTGACAAGCTGAGTCACCGCAGGATCGCTGATCAGAACTTCATAGCCTGTATCGATTTTCACCGTGGATTTCAAACCATGGCTATTGGCAATGTTCTGCGCATAAAGCTTGATCAAATCATGGGCCGTGGCCTGGTTCATCTTGGACAAGGAGCGGACCGTGCCGGAAATATGAGCACTTTCAGGCAGCACGTTAGGGCGATTGCCGCTTTGCAAGGACCCCACAGTGACGACAGTCGTCCCATCCAGAGGGTTGGTGCGCTGAGCGATGATGTTATTCAAGGCTGTTACGGTTTCCGCTGCAGCGACTACGGGGGAACTAGCACTCCAGGGAGAAGAGCCATGACCGCCTTTACCGTCCAGCGTAATGGTAAACACATCACCACTGGCCATAATGCTGCCCTGACGATAGCCAATGCTACCTGCCGGGAAGGCCGGACCAATATGTTGACCCATGATCACATCCACCTTGGGCTTGTCCAGCACTCCTTCTTTCATCATGGCGTTGGCGCCGCTAAGCGGCGTACCAGGGCCTTGCTCCTCGGCAGGCTGGAACAACAGGACCACTGTGCCCGGCAACTGGTCACGCATATCGGAAAAGACTTTTGCCGCTCCCAGCAACATGGCGACATGGGTGTCATGGCCGCAAGCATGGGATACAGGCACCTCTTTGCCTTGCCATTGCCCCTTGGCGGTGGACTTGAAAGGCAGATCATTCCGTTCCAGCACAGGCAGGGCATCCATATCTGCCCGCAAGGCGACAACCGGGCCCGGCTTGCCGCCTTTCAAAACGGCCTTGATCCCGGTTTGAGCAATGCCGGTTTGAATTTCATAACCGGGCATGGTCTCCAGAGCAGCCTTGATATAGGCCGCTGTATTGTGTTCCTGATAGGACAACTCCGGATTCTGGTGAATATGGCGGCGCCATTCGATGACTTGCTGTTCAAGGGCATCCGCTTTGCTCAAGGCTTGATCTACAAGTCCCGAGCTGGCTTGAGCCATGGCGGTGCCAGCCATCAAACAACTAGCCGCAAGCAGACTCAGGCGAAATGAAAATGTCATTGTGCTCCTCTCTCTTTTTGTAGTCGTAGAGGGCCGATCATAGTGCCTAAACAATCAGTATCCAAAGTAGTGTTTATCCTGCCTTATGTAACCGGCTGTCTGGCGTAGTGGCCTGGCGTCTCTCCCATCTGATCCTTGAAGAAAGCTATAAAAGCACTGTCGCTGGCAAACCCAAGATCAAACGCAATCTTGGTCACGGCATCACCTGTAGACAACTGCTCAATGGATTTGAGCAGCCGCCATTGCTGTCGCCATTGCTGATAACTCATGCCAGTGTCACGCTTGAACAAGCGGCTGATCGTCTTTTCTCCTGCCCCCAGATATTCCGCCAGCACATGCAAGGCGGGCGGCAAAGTATCGATAGGTATGCGCTTTAAGCGCGTATCTTGCGGCAAGGGCAAAAACAGGGCTTGATCCGGCGCACGGTGCAGCTCATTCAATAGAAGTTGCATCATATGCAGGCCGGGAGGCCGGTCCCAATCCTCATCCAGATCCGCCTTGGCTATGCGGTCCAGCACGGCTGTCAACAGATCATTCGCTGCCAGAATCTGCACCTGTTCGGGCAGGCCCGGGTAATGCTCCGGGTCCAGATAGACAGAGCGGTACTCCACCTGTTCGCTCATGCGGGCCTGATGTGGAAGCAAGGCTGGAATCCAGATCAAACGCCCCGGTGGCAGCAAGCACAGTTGCTGATCCAGCGTTACGCTGATGCAGCCACTACGGGTGTACAAAATCTGCCCCCAAGGATGTTGGTGCAGACCGGAGTCGTGTTGTGCCAGTTGCGCCGCAATACCCAGGGCATGACGTCCCGTCAGATCCGGAAAAGGATCATTAGCATCTAAAAAAGGCATGATTGTCCGATTTCATGGGTTTTTTATCAGAATACTTGTAATAGAAAAATCCAGCCAGACTTACGCTGATTCTTTTTTCCCAATTCAGTGTGGTTTGCATGTCTCGTTTCCTATTCTTGATGATCGCCTTGATCATGTTTCCGCAGGTGGTGGAAACCGCCTATAGCCCGGCTTTACCCCTGATCGCCGACAGTTACTCCGTGTCGGCCAGCCGCGCCGGGCAGACCTTATCGGTCTACTTCATAGCCTTTGCCGCAGGCGTGCTGTTCTGGGGCTGGCTATGCGACAAGGCCGGGCGTCGGCCCGCTGTTCTGGCCGGTTTGACGGTTTATGGCCTGGGCTGCCTGCTAGCTGTGTTCAGCCCCAGCTTCGGTGTTTTGCTGGCTGCCCGCATGATCAGTGCATTTGGAGCGGCGGTCGGCTCGATCGGTGTACAAACCATGTTGCGCGATCGCTACCAGGCAGAAGATCTGGCCAGGATCTTTGGCACCATAGGCGCCGCTCTGGCATTAAGCCCCTTGTTAGGTCTGGCAATGGGCGTCGCTCTGACAACAAGCGCAAGCCTCATGCCCGTCTTTCTGGGACTGTTCGTGTTGGCCTTGATCTTGTTTGCCGCTTGCCTGTTTCAGCTTCCTGAAACCCGCCCGCTTCAACACAGCCAGGCCAGCATGGTGAATGTGCTGTTCCGCTTGCTGCGTGACCCGGCAATTTGGCAGTCCGCCATGCTGGTGGCTCTGTTCAACGTCACGATTTTTTCCTTTTACCAATGGGCACCATTCCTGCTGGAAGGCCTGGGCTCCGATAACCGTCCCATGATGGTGGCCGGCCTTTTACTGGCTGCCGGAACCTTTATGGGCGCTTTTCTGAATCGCCGCTGGCTGGCGGCAGGACACCGTGCCCGGCATTTGGTGTGGCGGGGGATTTCGATTTTGGCCGTGGCGGCTACCGGCCTGGAGTTGGCGGGAACACATCTGATTTTCCTGCTGCCGGCCATGTTGCTGGCATTGGCCTACGCCATCGCCATCCCCAATCTTTTGTCGGCTGCCTTGCAGGACTATCGCTCGGTGGCAGGGAAGGCAGGTGCTGTCTTTGGCCTGATGTACAGCCTGTTGCTAGGCATCGGTTTGGCCTTGTCGGCCTGGTGGGGGAGTCTGGCTGACGTGACTGTTGTTTGTGCTGTACTGGCCGCTATTTGCCTGGCCTTGCCCCTGAAAAAGGCTTGAGAAAAACCCTGATACGCCATTCGTAAGCCGCCTCATCATAGGGTATATACCAATACATATGTATTGACATAGATTAAGCCAAATCACCATAATCCTTCATGTTTAAAGCAATTGAAGAGTGTGCCTGACAAACACTCAGCTTGAACATTTATCCAAAAGGAGAGGATGACATGGTGGAACAGGGGGTTATGGGCAATCCGCTCGACAAGGCCAAGCCACGCGGCACAGTGGCCTTGCTCATGCTGTTGATGGCCGTGATGGGCGAAATGTGCCTGGCGGCCGACTTTTACGGCTTTGCAGCTGTTATCAAAATTGTCTCGGCAGACCTGTCACTGAGCCCCGCGCAAGCCGGGCTGGTGCAGGGTGCTTTCGGTGTCTCGTTTGCACTGGGCATGTTGTTCTGGGCACCACGTGGTCGCTCCATGAGCTCGGCCCGTTTGTACCTGATTGGCTTGGGTGGCAGCGGCTTGCTGATGCTGCTGCAGACTCAAGCACAGGATTTCACGCAGCTATTTTTACTGCGTCTGGTTGTGGGCTTTTTTGACTCTGCAGTCTGGGTCGGGTCCATGAAAATCGTCATGCAGTGGTTTGCGCCACGCCGCCAGGGTCTGGTGCTGGGCATTATTCTGGCCGCCTATTCGCTGGCCATTACCCTGGACTTTGCCTTGGGTTTGCCTTACGCCATGGCCCATGGCTGGCGTGCTTTCTTCCTGGTCCTGGGCGGGCTGACCTTAAGTGCCTGTTTAATCACGCAGCTGGTGGTACGCGCCGGTCCTTATCAAGATCCACACGACAAGATCAAAACCGATGCCGGTGTGTTGCGCTCCATTGCCGCACGCCCCTGGATCTGGGTAGGCATTCTGGCCATTTTTGGGGCTTTGTTCTCGGTTGCGGCAACCGCGACCTGGCTGATTCCAGCGCTGATTGATGTGCAGAAAATGGCCCCCGAACAGGCTCCCTTGTTCGGCACCATCATGGGCTTGTCCCAAGTCTTCTTCCTGATTCTGGGCGGTTATGTCAGCGATCGCTTCACCCGTGTTGGGGTAATGCGTGTGGGCATGTGGTTAACCATTCTGGCGGCCAGCGCCTGTGTTCTGGTTGCCTGGCAGGCATTGCCCTACAGCGGCCTGCTGATCGTGGCCATTCTTTGCGGCGTAGGGGTCTTTCATGGTGGCGCCATTTTCAGCTATGTGGGGGAGCGCTATGGCGTGAACCTGGGCCCTAGTGCTGCTGGCTATGCCGAAATGGGCGGTGTGTTTGCCACCTTTGTCGCGCCGTCCCTGCTGGGCCTCTTGCTGAGCCTGACTGGTTCCTACATCTGGGCCTTTGGCAGCTTCCTGGCGGTGGAAGTGCTGGTTTTCATCGGTTTCCTCCTATTGAATCGCTTGCCTTCGGCGCAAGCGGAATAAGCAATGAACAAACTTGTTTTCGATCCAGCAGACCTGGAGCAATACCGGCTCCAGGCCTCGGTGGCTGATTTTGACGCTGAGATGGCCACCTACAAGCAGGCCAGTGAACGGGCCCGTGCAGCCCTGGAAGCCTGTTTCAGCACCCACGCCTATGGCGATGACCCGACAGAAAAACTGGATATCTATGCCGCCAGCCAGGCTGGCGCCCCCGTTTACCTGTTCATTCATGGGGGCTACTGGCGCATGTTGTCCAAGGATGACTCGGCCATGATGGCGCAAAGCCTGCATGCCGCCGGTGCCACGGTGATTTGCCTGGACTATGGCTTGGCTCCGGCTTACCGCCTGCCGCAGATCGTGGCGCAATGCGAACGCGCCTTGCAGTGGGTCCACGCGCACGCGACGCAATTTAATGGCGACCCGCAGCGTATTCATATTAGTGGCAGCTCGGCAGGGGGCCATTTAAGCGGCATGTTGCTGGCGGCCGATACCCGACGTGAACAGCGTCTGATCCACAGCGCCAGCATTATCAGCGGCGTCATGGATTTGCATCCCCTCTTGCAGACCGCCGTGAATGACTGGCTGCAGCTGAACGAAGAACAAGCCCAACGCTATAGCCCGGCCTTGCACCCACCAGCAAGGGGAACGCCGGTGCTGGTGACCTGGGGGGCACTGGAACCTGCCGTCATGCAAGAACAAAGCCGTCACTACGCCCGCCAATGCGAGCTGGCGGGCTGCGTGGTGCAAAGCATGGCCGTGCCAAACCGTAATCATTTCAACGTCTTGATGGATCTGGAGCAGAGCGACAGCGCATTGACGCTAGCCGTGTTGCAGACCATGAATCGTCATACCCAGGAGGAGAAACTATGACACAAGCAACTTCCCACTCCATCCAAACCCCGTGCTTTGAGCCCCGCCGTCTGGGCCACGTCAACCTGTGGGTTGACGAACTGCAACGCGGTGAAGATTTTTACAGCCAGGTCTGCGGCCTGAAAGTGGAATTTACCGAACCGGATCTGGTGGCGACCTTTTTGGGCACCGGCCACACGCCCCATGATCTGGGCATGATGGAAACGACTAAAGGCGTGAACCGGTATGGCCGTGACGGTCTGCTGCAACTGCCCGGCACAATTGGCTTGAAGCCTGGTCTGAATCACCTGGCCTGGGAGCTGGAAAATGAAGCTGAACTGGTTGCAGGCTGGAAGCGCGCAAAAGAGCAGGGGCGCGACATTGACATGACGGTGGATCACCAAGTGGCCCATAGCGTCTATATGTTTGACCCCGATGGCAACTACAACGAGTTCTACTGCGACACCATTAAAGACTGGCGCAGCGTACTGGGTGGCCCTATGGAATTACTGACCAGCCGCTGGGACCCCGAAGGCCAGGAGCCTTTTACCGAAGGCCGTTACGACTCCGACCCAGTTCTGGAAACAGTGGCCGACGCTCCGGTCCAACCACGCCGCGTCACCCATGCCGTGCTGCGTACCGCTCAGCTGGACGCCATGCGCCACTTCTATACCGAAGTCGGTGGTCTGGAAGTGGTTTATGAAAACGAGCAGGTTGTCTACTTGCGTGCTGGTCTGGCCAATTATGATTACAGCCTGATCCTGGTACGTGATGAAGAGGCCTCCTTCTCGCATGGCAGTTTCGAGCTGGCCGGCGTCCAGGATCTGGAACAAACACTGGAGCGCCTGAAAGCCCAGAACATCACCCCCGTTCACGACGTGAACCTGCCCTGGAAGCGCGCTTTCTTCTTGCGTGACCCGGATGGTCTGCTCAGCGAGTGGTACGTGACTCTGGCTGGCGAACGTGTTCTGGATAGCAATCACTCTTTGCCTTTGTGGGCGCAAGTTTAAGGAAACCAGCATGTCCGATAAAAAACTAAGTGCCTTGATCGCAGGCGGTGGCCTGGGTGGTTTGGCAACCGCCGCCGCTTTGGCTCAACGCGGCTGGGATGTCACTGTGCTGGAGCGCCAGTCTGAATTGCGCGCCAATGGCTCCGGTATTTATATCTGGGAAAACGGCCTGCGCGTTCTCAAAGCCCTGGGAGCGTACGAACAAGCGATTGAAGGCGCTTTCTACGGTAGCCACTTTGAGCAGCGTGATCTGAATAACGAGGTCATTGATTGCGGCCCCACACCGCCCGATCGCCGTCTGATTACCGTGATGCGCTCGCAACTGCTGAAATCCCTGGAGCAAGCGGGCAAACGCGCCGGCGTAAAGGTACGCACGAATGTGGAAGTCATCGCCGCCAGCGCACGCGGCGAAGTTCAACTGGCCTCGGGCGAGCGTTTACGTGCCGATCTGGTCGTGGGTGCTGATGGCATCTGGTCCCGTATCCGCCAATCTCTCGGTCTGGAACTGGTGCACGAGCAAACCCGCGAAGGGGCCTTGCGTACCATGATCACCCGTAAGCCAGGCGACACCTCAGAGCAAGACGCTCAAAAATACATCGAGAACTGGAACGGTCTGCATCGCTTGCTGATTACGCCCGTCAGCGAAACCCAAACCTATCTGGCCTTAACGTGCCCGTACGACGATGTGCGTGCCAGCAATGTCCAGATCGACAAGGAATACTGGTCTGCCTTGTTCCCACACTGGGCACACTTGATTGAACGCGCAGATGGCCCGGTCAGTTGGGGTCGTTACAGTGTGACGCGCTGCAAAACCTGGTCCAGTGGCCGTACCGCGATTTTGGGCGACGCCGCCCACGCTCAACCGCCGAACCTGGGGCAGGGTGGGGGCATGGCCATGCAAAATGGCCTGGCTTTGGCCACGTTCCTGGAAAAGGTGCAGGATGCCCGCGATATCCCCGAAGCCCTGGAAGCCTGGGAAAACAACGAGCGCGAGATTGTAGAGCACTGCCAGAAGTGGTCCTGTCTATATGGTGAGATCAGCGCCTTGCCCGATGCCGTGCGTACTCAGGTCGTGCGTTCTGCCATGGCCAATCCCTGGAGCTACGCGCAGATTTTCCGCGCTGCCAGTCACACGCCTACGGGAACCGTCCAGGCAGAGCTCTGCTAGTATACTGACGGTCCGCTTGTCGCTCCGATTTCATGGAGCGACAAGCGCAGGATTGACTCTCCCAAGGCATTATGAGCAAAACTCCCGTCTCCATCCCTGACAGCAGCGTAGAAACCAATCTGGCCTTCCAGATGGCCAACATTATCTACAAGTTGGACCAAACGCTAAGATCGACCACCCTGCGTGAACACAATATGACCTATGTGCACTTTCGGGTCTTGCAGTACCTGTGGGATAAGGACGGGCGCAGCATCGGGGAAATTGCCAAGGCCATCGTGGTACATCAGCCGGTCTTGAGCCGGGTGATTGACCAAATGGAAGAACGCGAATTGGTGCAGCGCCGCACGGACGAAAACGACAGCCGCTATATGCGTGTGTACCTGAGCGAAACGGGCCGTGAGCGCTATGCGCAAGTCTGGCCCGCCGCCAAAGAAATGATTGATGATGCTCTGTCGGTGCTCAATCCGAATGAGCGCGAGGATTTGGGCCGTATGCTGCGCAATGTCGCCGCCCATCTGGCGACCTGAGTCGCGCTTTAAGTCTTGGCCTGGCCCGGTAAATTGGCCCGAATCAAACGGCCCGCAATGGAGTCTGTATGGGGCAGATCGGGCAGGGCGTCACCCGGGCCAAACCAGCGCGCGTCATTGATTTCGTCAGCTTGAATGCGCAAATCACCCCCGGCGTACTCGGCGGTATAAGCCACCATTAAAGAATGTGGGAAAGGCCAGGACTGACTGCCGAAATACTGAATATTGTCCACGCGCAGCCCCACTTCCTCCATAACCTCACGGTGAATGGCTTCTTCCAGGTTTTCACCGGCTTCCACAAACCCGGCCAGAGCCGTGTAGCGCGCCGTCGCGTAAGTGGAGTGACTGGCCAACAAGATACGGTCCTTGTCGCGGATCAGTACCATCATGGCCGGGGAGATGCGGGGATAGGCCGAGAAACCACAAGAGGTGCAGCGAAAGCACAGTTCATGCTTCACTCGCTCCATGGCCGAACCGCACACACCACAGTAACGATGGCTGCGCGCCCATTCCGAGACTTGAAAAGCCCGATTCACCATACTGGCTTGATCTCCCAACTGCGACAGCACGCCGCGCAAGTGACGGAAGGTAAAGCCATCCGGAGCCGGGGTCTCGGCCGCTACGTGGCAGGCAAAATCCTGACAATCGTCACCTGGAAAAAGAGCATGCCATTGCGCCGGCGCTAAATCCAGTGCGGGTTTGGCAGGAATCAAGGCTTGTCCTTCCTGGCTGCTGACCAATATTTCATTTCCACGAAAAATGAAATTCATGTGTTTTCTGTCCTTTAATAAGCCGCCTAAGAGCAGCACAGCGCCGGCTATTGTACGGGAAGGACGGAGGCAGAAAAAAGCGGAGAAAACCCAAGGGGCCGAGCAGAGCATTCAGACAGCGGCCAGAAAAAACCGCCGTTTTAAAACCAGAAACACAACTGTCAAAAAGATGACGTGTTACCTGGCCTTGTCGAGAAAATCCCAGGACAAAACCGGCAAGCCACCTAATTAGCAGACAGATAATTAAGCATGAATTTATTTAAAACCAGTGATTCTTTTTTTAACTTTTAAAACCGGATTAATTATTTATAAAAACCATTTCTTATTTTTGTTTTATTTTTTTATTTTAAAAATCGCTATTTTATTTTTATATATTAAGGCAGCTTATAAAGCGTCTGTATTTATTCCTGGCTTCACTAGACCACTTTCAGAAAAAATAGCCCTAGGGAGTTTGAGGATGATCAAAAAAGTTCACAAAAAAACCGCCTGGCCTGAGCAAGACGGTTTTCTTGAAAAAACCGCATAAAACCTGAGGTTTCACGCGGTTTAAGCAGACAGCACCTGCTGAAAAAAATACTGGCAGGCAGAAAATAAGGAACTGGCTGGTTTACTCGATGTTTTGGGTCTGTTCGCGCAGTTGCTCAATACACAGCTTCAAGTCGATAGAGGCGCGCGTCATGTCCATGCTGCCTGCCTTGGAACCCAGGGTATTGGCCTCACGGTTCATCTCCTGGAACAGAAAGTCCAAACGCTTGCCAGTGCTACCTTGGCGTGTGCTTTTCTTGTTGGACGACACGCTGGTATCACCGTTAAGAATCAGCTCCAGCTCGGTCAAATGCGAACGCAAGCGGGCGATTTCCTCAGCCACATCAATGCGCAGGGAGAAAACAGCCGCTTCCTGCGCGACGCGGGCAGACAGTTCTTCGCCCGAAATCAGGGCGAAACCGTCCGGACTGGCTTGCAACAAGGCGTCATGCAAGCGAGTAGCAATCTTGTTCTTCTGCTCCGTCAGGATCGAGGGCAGGTGCTGCTCGACCTCGTCCACAATGACGCTCATGTCCTGGCGAATATCCAGCATGGCTTGTGCCAGCCGCTGGCCTTCACGCTCTCGGGTCGCCTGAAAATCCTGCAAGGCCGCCTCGAAAGCCTGGCTGATCATGGGCAGCCAGATTTCGGGATCCATGCCCGAATTATTGCCGCTTTGATTGCTCAGCAAGGTATGAAGCTCGGGTGCAGGCAGATCGGGAATGGCCACGCGTGCCACTTGCAGCATCTGTGCTGTGCGTTCCACCGCCTCCATATCCAGGCTGCGTTGCTGATCCGTGCCGCTACGGGCAAAGTTGACCCGCAATTCCAGCTTGCCACGCTGTACGCCCTGGGCGGCCAGCTCGCGCAGCAGATTCTCCGCAAAACGCAGTTCCTCGGGCAAACGCAGATTCAGGTCCAGAAAGCGGTTGTTGACGCTGCGCATCTCGATATTGATGGTGCCTGCTTCGGACTCGGCCTTGGCGCTGCCAAACGCGGTCATGCTACGGATCATGGGTGGGTCACTTTAAGAATGGAATAAAGCCGCCAATTGTACTCTCAGGTCCCGGCTTTGGCCGCGCCTCTTGCCGCGACAAAGCTCTATACTTTAGGCATTCAAGGCCTGTAAGGGCCGATTTTTTTACCAAATCTAAGGGCAGTCATGCTACGAATCCTGCATACAGCCGATTGGCAAATAGGTCGCCAGTATTCGCGTTTCGAGCTGGAGGACGCGGCCGCCCTGGCTGAGGCACGTTTCAAGGCCATTGAGAAGCTGGCAACGCTGGCTACCGAACATCGCGCCGATCTGCTTGTGGTAGCGGGCGATGTCTTTGATTCGCAAACCCTGAGCGATCGCAATCTGCGCCGCAGTTTCAATGCCATGGCGGGTTTCACCGGCCCTTGGCTGCTCCTGCCCGGCAACCATGACGCGGCCTTGAGCGAAAGTGTCTGGACACGCGCGCGCCGCTTGAACTGCATTCCAGATTATGTGCATGTGCTTGATACACCGGAGCTTTTTCTGCTGGACGAGCTCAAGCTTGCGGTCCTGCCAGCGCCGTTGACACAACGCCAGACTTATCAGGACTTGAGCGACTGGTTCGATCAGGCCGAAAGTCCGGCGGGTTACTGGCGTCTGGGCTTGGCGCATGGCAGTGTCAGTGGGGTGCTGGAGCATTTGGACAGCCATAACCTGATCGATCAAAACCGCGTACAACGCGCCAAACTGGACTATCTGGCACTGGGGGACTGGCACGGCACCGTCAAAATTAACGAGCGCTGCTACTACAGCGGCACGCCCGAGCCGGACCGCTTTCGGGATAACGACTCTGGCCAGGCTCTGCTGGTGGAAATCAGCAAACCGGGCGCAACACCTGTGGTTCAAGCCTTGCCGGTTGCCCAACACCCTTGGCGCAGTATCCAGCACCATTTGAATGACGACACGGATCTGGACCTGCTGGAGCGGGAACTGAACGCCTTAGCGGATCAGAGCGTGGTGGAACTGGAGCTATCAGGTCAGTTAAGCCTGAGCGGTTTTGAGCGTCTGGAAAGTATTTTGGGGCAGTCCCAAGCCCGTTGCCGCGCCTGGGACTGCCAGCGCGAGGCCTTGCGTCTGGCACCTTCTGAAGAGGATCTGGACGCCTTGCAAGCCGATGGCTACTTGCAGGCCGCGTTGAAACAGTTGCAGGAACTGCGTCACGGCAGCCAGCAGCAAGCCGCTGAAGATGCCTTGCTGATTCTGGCCGGTTTGCTGCGCGATAAGGAAGGTGGTCATGCACATTAAGTCCCTGCGCGTCGAGCAGTTCAAGCGCTTTCGCCAGCCCGTCTCACTGGACCAGCTGGAGCCGGGCCTGAACATCATCAGCGCCCCGAACGAGGCCGGTAAAAGCACTTTGGCCGAAGCCCTGCGCACGGTGTTTTTCGAACGTTATGGCACAGGTAGTCTGACAAAAATCCTGCCTTGGGGCGATTCCTCGGCCGCACCGGAAATCGAGCTGGATTTCAGCCTGAACGGCCAGGACATGCGACTGAGCAAGCGTTTCCTGAAGCGCAAACGCTGCGATTTATACATCGGTAACCAGCATCTGGACAATGACGAGGCCGAACAATACCTGGCCCAGCAAATGGGCTTTGAGTATGCCGCCAAAGGCAGCAGCCAGGCCCGTAACTGGGGCGTGCCGGGCCTTTTGTGGATTGAACAAGGGCAGGGCCAGGACTTGCGCAGCTCGGTCGAGCACGCCAGCGGCACCTTGCAGCAGGCTTTGGGCAGCGAAATCGCTGATTTGACCAGTGCAGACGGGGATTATCTGATCGAACAGGCCCAGCAACAGCTGGACCAATATGTGACCCAGGCTCAAGGACAGCCACGCGGCGTCTGGCTGGCAGCGCAGAAAGAAGCCAAGGAGCTGGAAGAGCAGTTACAGAGCCAGCAAGCCGCCTTGCAGCAGTACCAGCAATGGGTGGACGAACTGGCGCAGGCCCGTAGGCAAATTGCCCATGCCGAGGCTAAGCGCCCGTGGGAGCAGCTACGTGAGCAAGCCAAGCAAGTGCAGGTTCAGTTACTTCAAGCCCGCCAATTGCAGGAACGGGCCAAGGAACTGCAACAGGCGCTGAACATGTTGGCCGAGCGAGAAAAGCTCTACCAACAAGCTGGGGAACGCGACCTGGAGTGGGCTCGCCAACGCAGCCAGCGCGCCGAGCAGGTCAAATCCTTGAGTGCCAAGCTGGAGCAAGAGCAGGGCACGCTCAACAGCTTGAACCAGCGTCTGGAGCAGGCGCGCAGCCATAAAGACGCCAGCCTGCAGGAGCAGGAACGCGCCCGTACCTGGCAGCAATGGTTTCAAGATCAAGCCAGCTTTGAAGGCACGCAGCAGCAATTGCAGCAGGTGCAAGGGCAACTGGAAGAACTGGGCAAGTTGGAAACCCAACTGGCGCAATGCGGGGCCGCCTTGGTGCAGCTGAAAATCAGCGACGAGGCCCTGGACCAATTACGCCAGCAGCACCAGCTTATTCAGCGTTTGCAACACCAACTTGAGACGATTTCCACCGAATTGCAGATCGAACTGCAAGACGGCGCCAGCCTGTTGCTGGATGGGGCATCCATTCAGGGCCAGCACCGCGCCCACCTTAGCGCCAGCACCCTGATTGAGCTTCCCGGAATGGGCCAGTTGCGCATCATTCCCGGCGGCCGCGATCTGGGCAAGGTGCAGCAGCAATTGGCGCAAACCCAGCAGGAATACGCACAGGCGCTTGGCCAACTGGGCGGAAAAAGCCTGGAAGAGCTGGAACGCCGCCGCGAGCAATATCGGGAACAAGAGCAGCAGGACCGGCTGTTACGCAGCTCCATGAAAGCGCTGGCCCCGCAAGGCAAAGCACACTTGCAAGGTCTGGTTCAGGCGGCTCAACAACGCATCGCCCCGCAACGCCCGCAAGGCGAGGCCATCGAGGCCTCGGAACTGGGCCGTATCGCCCAAGCCGCCTCCATGGCCGAGCAGCAGTACCGCGCACTGGAAAGCGACTGGCATGATGCCCGGGAAGCCCTTGCCCGCACCCAGGCTCGTCTGGAGCAGGCCCAGGCTGAAGCTCACAGCCTGGAACAACAATGGGCTGACCCGCAACGCCAGCAAGCGCAGCAGGAGCGCGAGCAGCAATGGGGACAACTGCGCCTGCAACGCGAGCAGCAACTGGCCGATCAGAAGGCGTTGGAAGCCGAGCTGGCCGCCTTGCCCGTCTCGGTTCTGGAGCAGGACCTGCAACGTCTGGAGCGCAGCGCTCAACAACAGGAGCAAAGCTATAACGAGGCCCGACTGGCCGCGCAGTTGGTGCAAACCAAGCTGGAAACCCACGGAGCGCAAGGCCTGGAAGAGCAGATCGACCAGACCTCGTTACGTCTGCACGACTGCCAGCGCCGTTGCGCCACCTACGAGCGCCGTGTCGCGGCCTTGCGCCTGTTGCTGTCTGTACTAAGAGAGCAGCGCAACGCCTTGACCCAGCAATTGCACGAGCCTTTGCAAAAGCACATCAACCACTATCTGCGTCTGCTTTTGGGCAAGGCACGGGTGGAGCTGGACGAATACCTGGCCCCACGCTGGCTGCAACGCGATAGCGGACAAGGGCTGGCCGACGACATTGACGGCTTGAGCTTTGGTGCACGCGAGCAAATCGGCCTGATCGCCCGTCTTGCCTATGCAGATTTGCTGCAACAGGCAGGCCGTCCCACCTTGCTGATTCTGGATGACGTGCTGGTCCACAGCGACAACGATCGCCTGGGGGCCATGAAGCGCATTATTCACGACGCCGCCCAACGCCATCAGATCCTGCTTTTCACCTGCCAGGCCGATAAGTGGATGGACATGGGTGTTGCGCTACGGCCCGTCCCGCAAGGCGTACAATAGGCGTTTTGAATTTTGTCCGGAGCCTAGCCTTGTCTGAAAACGCTACGATTGCACGTCCCTCGGGTCGATCTGCTGCACAATGCCGTCCTATCGAACTGGTGACCGGCTTTACCCGTCACGCCGAAGGCTCGGTACTGATCCGTCTGGGTGAAACCCATGTTCTGTGCAATGCCAGCGTGCTCGACAAAGTCCCGCCCTTTCTGAAAGGCAAGGAGCAGGGCTGGGTAACGGCGGAATACGGCATGCTGCCTCGCTCCACGCACACGCGCTCGGACCGTGAAGCGGCCCGTGGCAAGCAAAATGGCCGTACCCAGGAAATCCAGCGTCTGATCGGCCGCAGCCTGCGCGCTGTCTTTGATCTGAAAGCCCTGGGCGAGCGCACCATTCACATTGACTGTGATGTTCTGCAAGCCGACGGCGGCACCCGCTGCGCCAGCATCACTGGGGCCTGGGTCGCAGCCAGCCTGGCCGTACGCAGCCTGCAAGAGCAGGGCAAGCTGCAAGCCTCGCCCATTCTGGATCAACTGGCGGCCGTCTCGGTCGGCGTGTTCGAATCCAACCCCGTCCTGGACCTGGACTACCTGGAAGACTCCGCCTGCGGCGTGGACATGAATATCGTCATGACAGGCAGCGGTAATCTGGTGGAAGTGCAGGGCACCGCCGAAGGCCAGACTTTTGCACGCCCCACCTTGAATCGCTTGCTGGATCTGGCCGAGCAGGGCATTGCCGAGCTGATGCAAGCCCAGAAACAAGCCTTGCAGGGCTGATCGCGATGAAACGGGTCTGTCCTGCTCCCTGCGCGACACTGCCAGGTAGCGGGACAAACCGCTATTGGGACGCCGTCCCATGCAGCACACACTGCCTGGCACGGCGCCTTGCCATTTTTACTGAACAGGGCGCTTTGCCGCCTGCTGCGACTTATGAACACTGAATCCAAGCGTGTCGTCCTGGCCTCCAACAATGCCGGCAAACTCAAGGAGTTTTCCGCCATCCTGGCTCAGGCCGGTATCAGCATGGTTCCTCAAGGCCAATTGAACATTCCCGAGGCCGAGGAACCCTTTGCCACTTTTATCGAGAATGCGCTGGCCAAGGCCCGTCATGCCAGCCAATTAAGCGGCTTGCCCGCCTTGGCCGATGACTCCGGCCTCTGTGTGCGCGCCCTGGACGAAGCCCCCGGCGTATATTCCGCCCGTTTTGCCGCTCGCGAACTGGGCGGTGAAAAGTCCGATGCAGCCAATAACGCCTTGCTGGTCCAGCGTCTGCAAGGACAAAGCGACCGTCGCGCCTGTTATGTGGCTGTTCTGGTGTATGTACGCCATGCCCAGGACCCACGGCCCATCGTGATTGAAGGCGTCTGGGAAGGGGAGATTCAGGATCAACCCGCTGGCGAGCACGGCTTTGGCTATGATCCTCACTTTTATCTGCCAGAGCTCAAGCAAACTGCGGCGCAGCTCTCTCCTGAAGTGAAGAACAAATACAGCCACCGGGCGCAAGCCATGCAAGCCTTGTTGGCCCGTCTGGCCGCCGAGTAACACCATGACTGTTTTCTCTCCCGAGGTACGCATCCGGCCTGGCTCCGGCCCGGCCACCTTGCTGCCCAGCCTGCCGCCCTTGTCCGTCTACGTGCACGTGCCCTGGTGCGTGCGCAAATGTCCATACTGTGACTTCAACTCACACGAAGCACCCGCTGAACTGCCCGAAAACGAGTATCTGGACGCTTTGCAGGCCGATCTGGAACAAACCCTGCCGCTGGTCTGGGGCAGGCAGGTAATTTCCGTATTTATCGGTGGTGGCACGCCCAGTCTGCTGTCAGCCCAGGCGCTGGACCGCATGCTGGCCTTGCTGCGCTCCCACCTGAACTTGCTGCCCGACGCAGAAATTACGCTGGAAGCCAATCCCGGTGCCTCGGAAGCCTCGCGCTTCATGGATTTTGCACACAGTGGCGTGAACCGGATTTCATTGGGCATTCAGAGCTTTAACGATGAGGCCCTGAAAGCACTGGGCCGTATCCACGACAGCCAACAAGCACGGCAGGCCATTGAAGCCGCCATGAAAGCCGTGGACCGCGTGAACCTGGACGTCATGTACGCCTTGCCGGGCCAGACCCCAGCGCAATCCGAGCAGGACATTTTGCAGGCCATGTCTTATGAGACCGAGCACTTGTCGCTCTACCATTTGACCTTGGAACCCAATACCGTTTTCGCGAAATACCCGCCGGTCTTGCCCAATGACGACGACAGCGCCGCCATGCAGGACCGCCTGATCGAGCTGACCGCCAGCCGCGGCTGGAACCAGTACGAGATCTCGGCCTACAGCAAGCGCGGTGGCCATAGCCGCCACAATCTGAATTACTGGGAATTTGGCGACTATATCGGCATAGGCCCGGGAGCCCACGGCAAGCTGTCCTTTCACGACCGCATTATCCGTACTGCTACCACCCGCAGCCCGGCGCAATGGATGCAGAACGCCATCAAGCGCGACGGCAGCCACTATGCGCACAATGCCCGTGTCACACCCAAAGACTTGCCCTTTGAGTTCATGCTGAACGTGTTGCGCCTGAAAGAGGGCGTACCCGCCCAGTACTTCCAGGAACGCACGGGTGTGCCCCTTGCGCACATCCTGCCCGTGATCAAGCGCAACATCGAGAAAGGTTTGCTGGCTTCCGATCCGGTTCGTATTCGAACCACCGATTTAGGCTGGCGATTCTTAAATGATTTACAGGAAGCATTCCTTCCTGATGAAGGTTCCTGACATTTAATTGTTTATTTAAGACATTTTTTATTGTGCATCTGCACAATTGCTCTACAATTAATTTCTGGTAAGTCCTATGCCATAACTACTTTATCGGTATTGCGCTGTTTGGATCAGATTCAGCGGCAATCCCGATAAACGTAATTAAGACCTGCCTTAGTGGGTTACACAATGATCCGCGCCACTCCTCCTCACTTTTTGTTAACGTCATTGACGCTGGAGTAACCATGTCCTCCCCCGAAGATGTTCTGAAGATCATCGCCGAACGCGAAATCACGTTTGTCGATTTCCGCTTTACCGATACCCTGGGCCGTGAGCACCACTTGACCACCCCCGCACACGCGGTGGACGAGGATCGCTTTGAGTCTGGTGTCGCCTTTGACGGCTCTTCCTTGCCTGGCTGGAAAGGAATCGAAGCCTCGGACATGTTGCTCATCCCGGACGCCAAAACCGCCCGTATGGACCCGTTCCGTGAAGAGCCCACCCTGATTCTGACCTGCGATGTGGTCGAGCCTTCCGATCTGAAAGGTTACGACCGCGACCCACGTTCGCTGGCCAAGCGTGCTGAAGCCTACCTGCGCTCCAGCGGTTTGGGCGATACCGCGTACTTTGGTCCCGAGCCGGAATTCTTCGTGTTCGACGGTATTACCTGGAACGACGACATGTCGGGCAGCTTCGTGAAGATTCGCTCTGAAGAAGCTCCCTGGTCGCGCGGTCTGGAACTCAATGGCAATAACCTGGGTCACCGTCCTGGCGTCAAAGGCGGCTACGTTCCTGTTTCGCCTACAGACTCCTTTGCCGATCTGCGCGCTGAAATGTGTTTGCTGCTGGAACAGCAGGGCGTTCCTGTTGAAATCCACCACCACGAAGTGGCCGCTCCCGGCCAGCTGGAAATCGGTACGCGCTTCTCGACTCTGGTCGAGCGTGCGGACTGGAACCAGATCATGAAGTACACCATCCATAACGTGGCTCACGTTTATGGCAAAACGGCGACATTCATGCCCAAGCCCGTGGTCGGCGACAACGGTTCCGGCATGCACGTGCACCAGTCCATCTGGAAAGACGGCCAGAACCTGTTTGCCGGTAACGAGTACGCTGGTCTGTCCGAGTTCGCGCTGTTCTACATTGGCGGCATCATCAAGCACGCCCGTGCCCTGAACGCCATCACCAACCCCACGACCAACTCCTACAAGCGTCTGGTTCCGCACTTTGAAGCTCCAGTGAAACTGGCGTACTCCGCCCGTAACCGCTCGGCCTCGATCCGCATTCCTTACGTCAGCAACCCCAAGGCGCGTCGTGTGGAGGCCCGCTTCCCCGACCCAATGGCCAACCCATACCTGGCCTTCTCGGCCCTGATGATGGCCGGTCTGGACGGTGTGCAGAACAAGATTCACCCCGGCGATGCAGCCGACAAGAACTTGTACGATCTGCCACCCGAAGAAGATGCAAAAATCCCAACCGTTTGCGTGTCGCTGGAACAGGCGATCGAGTCCCTGGACAAAGATCGCGAATTCCTGACCCGTGGCGGTGTGTTCAGCAATGAAATGCTGGACGCTTTCATCGAGCTGAAACAAGCCGAAATCACCCGTCTGCGTATGGTTCCGCACCCGGTCGAATTCGACATGTACTACAGCCTGTAAGATCGAAGGCACTGGTTTTGGCCAGTACGATCAAAAAGAGCGGCTTTCGGGCCGCTCTTTTTATTCTGCCCTCGGACGATTACCATACGCAGTCACCCAAACTTTATCGTCATGGAAGTAAAGATGGACCTGGTTTTTCAATGGAAACGGTTGGACGATCTGTCCACGCGGGAAATGTACTCAATCATCCAGGCTCGCGAGGCGGTGTTTGTGGTGGAGCAGGAGTGTGCCTACCAGGACGTGGACGGCCTGGACCTGGATTCCTGGCATTTGTCCGTGCTCAAGGACGGCGAGCTGGCTGCTTATGCTCGCGTTGTCGAACCGGGCTTGAAATATGATGAGCCTTCCATTGGCCGTGTCCTTACCTTGGCCAAGTTCCGTAGCCTGAAAATCGGCTACGCGCTAGTGGCTGAAGCGATCCGCTTTACGGAAGCCCACTATCCTGGCGCAGGCATACGCATTGGCGCACAGGCGCATTTGCAGAAGTTCTACGGCTCTTTAGGTTTTGAGCCTGTGGGCGAGATCTACGACGAGGACGGCATTCCTCATATTGATATGGTCAAAGCAGCCGTCATTGCTTGATATAGCGTCAGTTGCTGCAACGACGACCCAAGCTCAAACCCTACAAGGCCCCCAAGTTAATGTGTGTTTAATCCAGGCAAGGTGCCGATATCAGCTTGGGCCTTCAGATACTCAATCAAGGCACGTGCCGAGTTCGACAAGTGTCGTCGATGCGTATACGCCAGTACCAGACGCAAAGGGGCAGGCGGCAAGGGCAGGGGAACGGCAATCAGACGCCCTTGGGCAATCTCTTTCTCACATCCCTGCCGCACCAGAATCGCAAAACCCAGCCCTTTGACGGCGCCAGCTCCCGCCAGCAAACCGCTATTCACACGAAAGCGGCTGGGGACGTTCAAAATTTGAAAGCGACCATCGGGCAAGACAAACTGCCAGGCTTGGCCATCCAAAGCTGTATCGGTCGTAATGCAGGGCAACTGTTCCAACTCTTCCAGGCTGCTGGGCATACCGTATTGCTCGATCAAGGCAGGTGCCGCCACGACCTGGCAATCAAAAGAACACAATTCCTGCACCACCAGACTGCTGTCTGGCAGAGCACCCCGACACATCAATAAGGCCAGGTCAAAATCCTGCGCCAGCACACCAGGGCCTTCCAGGTTGGTTTGACAATGCAGTTCCAGATCCGGATGCTGGGCCGCAAAATCTGCCAGGACACCCGCCAGTAGAAACGGACCCACCTCGGATGGAATACAAATCCGCAAGCGTCCCGACAAACGGGTGCGTTGATCCAGCAAATCCTGTTCGGCCTGCTTTAAGGCTCCCCACCAGGGCTGAACGGTATCAAACAAACCCTGGCCCACACTGGTCAAACGCAGTTGCCGGGAACTGCGCTCCAGCAAGCGCTGACCGATCTGCCGCTCCAGTTGCGCCACATAACGGCTGACATTGGAGGTCGGCAAATCCAGCACCTGAGCTGCAGCCGTAAAACTGCCACTTTCAACTACCTGGATAAAAACCCGCAAGGCATTCAAATTCAGCTGGGGAGTCATGAAATCATCCCGGTTTTGATAATTTAACATTCGAATTATAGAGACTACATATCAAAACCGCGAAGAATTAGGCTAGAGGCCTCTTCCTTTATGCGTATCGCCATGTCTGATTCTGAAGTGTTTCGTCCCCGGCTACGTGCCCGTGCCGTGTCTTTTATCCAGTTTGTTCATGCTCTGGAATTCATGGCCTTGACGCCTTTGTTTGTCTGGATGGCAGTGGACTTTGATGTTCCTGCCACCTACGCCGGCTATGCCGCTTCCGCCTATATGGGCGGCGCCGCTTTATCGGGCGTCCTGGCTGCACGCTGGATGCACCGCGCGGCACTAAAGCCTTTACTGCTCCTGGCACTGATTCTCTTGGCCGTATTAACCGCTTTGGGGGCCATCAGCTCCGAATTCGGGCTATTTATCTTGCTGCGTCTGGGAGCTGGTTTGCTAGGTGGTTTTTTGATGAGCGCCGCAACGACTTTACTGCTGCATGGCATGAATGCCGAGCAACGTACCGACGCGATTGCCATTGTGGTCAGCGCCTTTGCCTTGGTCAGTATCGCCGGAATGCCCGCCACCTTGTTCATCGCCGTGGAACTGGGCTGGCGTATCGCCCTGATGACTCTGGCCGTGCTCTGCCTGCTTGCCGTCGCAATTGCTCATCGCTATCTGCCTTCCAACCCTTTCGTTGCAGCACAACCCTCACCACTGGCCCTAGGTAAAGAGGCCTGGCGCTGGCTAAGCCTGCCGGCTATTGCGCAGGCAGGCTCACTATTACTGATCCCGGTCCTGATCCCCGTTTTGGCGCTACGCTACGACACTCAAGCACAGCAAATGCCTGTGATCTTCATGTTGGGCGGTGTCGCCGCCTTGATAGCCTCCCGCCTATCCGCTACGGGCATCAAAAAATGGGGCGAGACCCGTATCTCTGATCTGGGTACGTTGATCTTGCTCTTGTCCTTGATCATGCTAGCCCTGGGGTGGGGAACAGCTCACGTATTCATGATTCTGTTCATGACGGGCAGCTACACCCGTCTAGTCTGCGCCAGCGCCCGCAGTACCAGCTACCCCACTCAAGCTCAGCGGGGCCGCTTCATGGCTTTGCAGACCACAGGCAACCACATCGGCAGCTTTATTGCTCTGGCTATTCCCTCCCTACTGCTCCGCACTCTGGATGTACCCGTGCCAGACCTTCATGTCTTGCTGCTCCTGACAGCGTTTGTTGCCCTTGTTCTGCCCATTTTCATGCGATGTGCTGCCACCCAGCCCCTGAGACCTTACGATCAGGCAAAAACAATCGATCACTAACACTACTAAATCACTACACCTGCTTACTCACACTTCCTGACACCTGGTTTAGGGTGTCAGATAAACGCTTGCATGAGCGTCAGGGAAGGGCTTCCGACAAACAGCATCACGTCAAAGGAGTCGCATATGGCTACACATAGCGCCAAACGCGCCGAGCTTTACCGCATGGTGACGGCAGAACATATCTGTCCCTTCGGGCTTAAAGCACGCGCACTGCTCAAACGCAAAGGCTACGAGCTGGACGATCACTGGCTCAGGAATCGCGAAGAGATTGACGCTTTCAAGGCCAAGCATCAAGTCAGCACAACCCCCCAGACCTTTATCAATGGAAAACGGATAGGGGGCTATGACGAACTGGTCGAGTATTTCGGTGGGAAGGTCAAGGACAAGGATGCCATCAGCTACACGCCCGTGATCGCCTTGTTTGTGATGGCTGGCTTGATGGCGCTAGCTGTTTCCTGGGCGGCATTCGGACAGATTGTCCTGCTCCAGGCGCTGGAATGGTTTATTGCCATTGCCATGTGTTTGCTGGCCGTGCAGAAGCTCAAAGATGTGGACGGCTTTGCCACCATGTTCCTGAACTACGACTTGCTGGCCCAACGATGGGTGCGCTACGCCTATCTGTACCCCTTTGGAGAAGCAGTGGCCGGCGTGTTGATGCTGGCCGGTGCCCTGATGTGGCTGTCTGTGCCCATCGCCTTATTTATTGGCAGCATCGGTGCCTGGTCAGTGTTCAAGGCGGTCTATATCGACAAACGCGAACTGAAATGCGCTTGCGTGGGTGGCGACAGCAAGGTGCCCTTGGGCTTTGTCTCACTGACTGAGAACCTGATGATGGTGGCGATGGCGCTCTGGATGCTGATCAAGCCATCCATCATCAGCGCTTAGGGGACACTCAGTTCACCGTCCACCAGGAAGAAAGCGAGAGCTATCAGTCCAATATGGCAGCATGGGGCACACTAGAGCTGCCGTACTTGCAACTACGCAGGCTCGCCACGCAAAAAGGCCTGGGCCCGTTGCGCCATGATGGCTTCGCGGCGGATGAAGTCCGCCACAAAATCATTCACAGGACGATGATGCAGGCTGTAAGGCGTATCCCACTGGATGATCTTGCCAGCCTGCATCACACCAATACGATCGGCAATCGCAAAGGCTTCAGCCTGATTGTGGGTGACCAGAATCGCGGTAATGCCTGCGCTTTTCAGAATGTCGCGCACCTCAAACGCCAAGCGCTCTCGGGTATCCACATCCAGATTGGAAAACGGTTCATCCAGCAACAGCAGAGAGGGTTTGGGAGCCAAGGCGCGTGCCAAAGCCACGCGCTGCTGCTGGCCACCCGACAATTCATGCGGATAGCGCTGCGCCAAACGGGCCAGATCGACCAGTTCCAGCATTTCCAGTACTCGGGCCTGACGCTGGGCTTTATCCCATTTGCGCAGACCAAAGGCCACGTTTTTTTCTACCGTCAGGTGAGGAAAGAGGGCGTAATCCTGGAACATCATGCCCACATGGCGGTCTTCCGGCGGCACTTGCTGAGACACAGCCGACAAGACACGGCCATTCAACAGAATATGTCCGGCACGCAAAGGCTCGAAACCGGCAATGGCCCGCAAGACCGTGGTCTTGCCACAGCCCGAGGCCCCCAGCAGACAGCCGATTTCCCCTTGGGGCAAATGCAGGCTGAGCTGGTCAACAACCGGCCGAAAACCTTCAGACGTTTCGTAGGACAGGGTAATCGCCTGCAAATCCAGAAAATCGTTCATGATGCGCGTGGGCCAGAGGCCATCAATTGAGTACGTGCCAATAAAATAACGGGGATCAAACCGGCCAGCACAATGGCCAAGGCGGCAACCGCGCCTTCCTCATAAGTCCCACGAGCCGCTTCCGCATACAGCCAGGTTGCCAAGGTCTCGAAATTCATCGGACGCAGCAACAAGGTCGCAGGCAGCTCCTTCATGGCATCAACAAAAATCAGCAAAGCAGCCGCGCCCATGGCGGGGCGCAGCAAGGGCAAGTGCACACGTTTCAGCGTCCCCGCCGGGGATTCACCCAATAAACGGGAAGCCTGCTCCAGCGATGCCGGGATTCGAGCCAGCCCGGCTTCAATACCGCCAACCGAAATCGCCAGAAAGCGCAGGGTATAGGCCAAAACCAAAGCCAGCGTTGAACCCATCAACAACAAACCCGTCGCCGAAACACCAAACCAGGACATGACTTGATTGTAGAAAGAGTCAAACATGACCAGGGGCGTCAACAGTCCAATCGCCAATACGGTTCCCGGAATGGCGTATCCCAGACTGCTGACACCTGCCAGAAAACGGGCCAGACGCGGTTTGCGTCCCGAACGTACTGCCCGAGCAGCCCAGGCGACGACCAAGCCACAAGATAGGGTCGCGATAGTGGCCAGCGCTGCGATATACAAGGTGTTCCAGGCGCTGCTCAGCAATTGCGCCGACACACCGCCCGCCAAGCTCACATGCTTGATGGTCTCATTCAACAAATACAGGGATGGGGCCACAAAGCCCACCAGCACGGGCGCTACACCCAAAGCAATGGCGATACAGGCAGCGGAGCCTTTCAACCGGGTAGGTCGAATGGGTTCGGAACGCTGATTACTGGAATAGGCTTGGCGGCGGCGACCATAACGCTCGATGCTGATCAACGCCGCCACCAGACAGAGCATGGAAACAGCAATTTGCGCGGCACCCGCCAAATCCGAGCGCGTTACCCAGGTGGTGTAAATAGACACCGTCAGGGTCTGCACGCCCAGAAACTCGGAAGCACCAATATCGTTCAGGGTTTCCAGCAAAGCCAGGCTGACACCCACTGCAATCGCAGGGCGGGCCATAGGCAACACGACCCGGAAAAATACGCTGCGGCCCGATTCACCCATAATGCGGGCAGCCTCCAGCAAGCTGGCCGATTGTGTCGCAAACATGGCGCGCGTGCTCAGGTATACATAGGGGTAGAGCACTGAACCCAGCAGAAAAATTGCGCCACCCAAAGAGCGCAGATCTGGCAAACGGAATTCACGCGGGCTGCTATAGCCCAAGACGTAGCGAATGGCAGACTGAATCGGGCCAATCGGATGCAGCAAATCCAGATACGCAAAGGCCACGATATAGGTCGGCACTGCCAGCGGCAGCAACAAAGCCCATTGCAAGACCCGTCGCCCGGGAAACTCGTAGGCGGTAATCAGCCAGGCCGACCCCACTCCCAGACAGCTCACCACCACGCCGACTCCCAGGAGCAGCAGCAAGGTATTGCTCATGGCTTGAGGCAGAACAAACTGGAACAAATGCGACCAGTGCTCAGTCGAGCCGCCTAAAGCGTGGGTCAGCAGGGTAATCACAGGCGCTGCCACGATCAGGGCAATCACAGCGGCAGCCAGGGACCAAAAGGGCAGACGACGAAAAAAGGGCATTATGAAAGGCTAGGTATTACAGGCGCTTAAATGCGCGACGACCGCCGCTCTGATTTCTCAAAGCTGGCGGTCGTAGAAAAAGAGTAGGGCGATTTTAGTTGTCGAAGCCAACTTTATCTACCAACTCGCTGGCTTGTTTGCGATGTTTGGCGATTTCAGTCAATGGCAAAGGATCAATCGTCATGGGGCCGAAGCTGGCAACCACGGGGTCCAGCTCAACACCGGCGCGCACGGGGTATTCGTAGTTGGCCTTGGCGTACAGGCTCTGGGCTTTCTCGGAAACCAGGTACTCCAGCAGTTTGACAGCGTTGTCCTTGTTAGGAGCGTGCTTGGCCACAGCGGCACCGGAAATATTCACGTGTGTGCCACCGCCCTTGGTATCAGCAAAGGTTGGACGCACCACATTGATGGCTTCGCCCCATTTGTAGGCATCGCTACCAGGCTCGGAGTTTTTCATGCGGCCCACGTAGTAGGCGTTGGCAATACCTACATCACAAATGCCGCCCAGTATGTCGCGCGCTACGTCACGGTCACCACCGGCAGCCTTGCGGCCCAGGTTGTCTTTCACGCCACGCAGCCACTGTTCCGTCGCTTCTGCACCGTTATGCGCAATCATGGCGGCGACCAAGGCTGTGTTGTAGGGGTGCTGGCCGGAGCGAATACACACCTTGCCTTTCCATTTTGGATCGGCGAAATCTTCGTAGTGAATGCTCTTCACATCCACGTCTTTAGCCACATAGGCCACGCGATCGCGCAAGGACAGGGAGTACCACTGTTTATCGGCACCGCGCAGATTGGCGGGAATGGCGCCGTCCAGAGTGGCGGACTCAACGGGCTGAGTAATTCCGGCTTCCACCAGATCCAGCAGATTACCGATGTCCACCGTCATCAGAATGTCGGCAGGGGACTTGTCGCCTTCGGTTTTCACGCGCTCGATCAGGCCATCTTTCACAAACACGGTATTGACCTTTACGCCTGTGTCTTTGCTGAAGGTTTCCAGCAGAGGAGTAATCAGGCCAGGTTCGCGAGTGGTGTAGAGGTTGACTTCGCCAGAGGCAAAAGCCGCCATCGACATAGTACCCATAGCGGACAGAAGCAAAGCTTGGGTCAGGGCACGGCTACGAAGAGTAAAGCGCATTATCAACACTCCAAAACAGGCGTAAATAGCGTAAAAACCGGCAGTAAGCCAGAAAATGTGAATGATTATCAAACGTATGCAGAAACTAGGCAAGAGCTATTTGAATGTAGGCCCGTTTCCAGGCTGGAAATCGCCATACTGTCTGTGCCAAAGCAGGAGAATGGCGGCTCATGGAACTTAATGGTAAGTCCTGATTGCGATCAAATCGTATTGCTGAATGAGCATGGATTTACCTGGGGAACTCGGTACAATGGACAAATATTTGCTTACTGATCCGGGCAATGTTGCCCCTCTATACGACAACTAACATGGCAGCTTTCAATACCGAACAAGTGCTCAGCGTCCACCACTGGAACGACACCCTGTTCTCATTTACCACCACCCGCGACGCCGCCCTGCGTTTTCATAATGGGCACTTTGTAATGATCGGTCTGGAAGTCGATGGCAAGCCGCTGATGCGCGCTTACAGTATCGCCAGCGCCAACTACGAAGAAAATCTGGAGTTTCTCAGCATCAAGGTACAGGACGGTCCATTGACCTCGCGCCTGCAACACCTGAAAGAAGGCGACACCATTCTGGTCAGCCGCAAACCCGTTGGTACGCTGGTAATTGACGACCTGCGCGCAGGCCGCAATCTGTTCCTGTTTGGCACTGGCACCGGTCTGGCTCCGTTCATGAGCATCATCAAGGACCCCGACACCTACGAGCGTTTTGAAAAGGTGGTACTGGTTCACGGCGTGCGTTTTGTCAGCGAACTGGCGTACTCGGATTTCATCCAGAATGAATTGCCGCAGAACGAATACTTTGGTGAAGTGGTACGCGAAAAACTGCTGTATTACCCCACTGTCACCCGCGAAGAGTTCCGCAATACCGGCCGCATTACCGACCTGATCGAGACCGGCAAGCTGTGCGAAGACCTGGGCATTCCTCAACTGGATCCCGCTCAGGATCGCGCCATGTTGTGCGGCAGCCCCGCCATGCTGGCCGATATCAGCGCCATGCTCGATAAACGCGGTTTTGAAGTGTCGCCCGGTGTAGGTCAACCCGGTGACTACGTGATTGAACGCGCCTTCGTGGAAAAATAATCACGCCAAGATCTGTTAATTTTAGCTATAGGCGCTTAAACTCTGATAGTACAACACTCATCAGAGGTTTCTTATGACTAAGCAAGTTGTCTTCACCGATGCCGCTCCGGCTGCCGTAGGCCCATACTCTCAGGCCATTATTGCTTCGGGTGGCAAGACAGTATTTCTGTCTGGCCAAATCGGTCTGGAGCCTGCCACAGGCGAACTGGTATCTGAAAATTTTGAAGGTCAGGTACGTCAGGCATTTGCCAACCTGGAAGCTGTGGTCAAAGAAGCTGGCGCCAACCTGAGCGACATCGTCAAACTGACGTTGTTTTTGACAGATCTGTCCCGTTTTGCCAGCGCCAACGCCATCATGGCCGAACTGATTCCCCAGCCTTTCCCCGCACGCTCCACCATCGGTGTGGCCAGCTTGCCCAAAGGCGCTCAGTTCGAGGTCGAGGCTATCCTCAATTTCTAAAGACGTATTGCCATGACCGCAGGTCGGCCTGCGCCTCAGGCCAAACGGGCTGCGCCGCGCAAGGCGCTCAGTCTGGACCAGAAGTTTGAAAAGCTCGGCCTACGAGAGCCTGCCGACTTCGTGGTCCATCTTCCTTTGCGCTACGAGGACGAGACTCAGGTCGAGCCCATCGCCCATCTCTACCCTGGCAAGATGGCGCAAATTGAAGGGCGTATTCTTAGTACGGATGTTCAGGCTCGTCCCCGTGCGCAGCTCCATGCCCGTATTGCCGACGAAAGTGGCGAGCTGGCCTTGCGCTGGCTGCACTTTTATCCCAGCCAGCTCAAGCAGCTGCAAGGGGATTTGCCCCTGCGAGTACGCGGCGAAGTGCGCCAGGGCTTTCATGGCCTGGAAATGGTGCACCCCAAAGTCACCAAAGCCGGCCAACCCCTGGCCCGCGCCTTGACCCCTGTTTACCCCACGACTGATGGCTTGAGCCAGGTACAGCTGCGCAAAGCCATTGCCGATGCGCTCAATAATGCAGACCTGCGCGACACCCTGCCTGAAGAAGTTCGTAGCGAATATGGCCTGATGCCGTTTAACGAGGCTATCCGGCTGTTGCATTACCCACCGCCCGAGCTCAGCTACGACGATTTGTTCGAACACGGCCATCCGGCCTGGAGCCGCATCAAGTTTGATGAATTGCTAGCGCAGCAATTGTCCCTGGCGCAGGCTCGTGCTGCGCGTCAGGCTCAACGTGCCAAGCCTATGCGTGAAGGCAATAGTGACCTGGCTAAAGCCTTGCTGGCTTCGTTGCCCTTCAAGTTAACGGCCGCTCAGAAACGCTGCGTCAAGGAAATCAGCGCGGACATGAAGCGTTCGTATCCCATGCACCGGCTGTTGCAGGGAGATGTAGGCAGCGGCAAAACCATTGTGTCGGCCATTGCCGCCGTGCAAGCCATTGCCAGCGGTTTTCAGGTGGCCTTGATGGCACCGACTGAAATTCTGGCCGAGCAGCACTATCTGAAAATGCGCGCCTGGCTGGAGCCTTTAGGCGTCGAACTGGCCTGGTTAAGCGGCAGCTTGGGCGTCAAAGCTAAACGTCTGGCTTATGAGGCCATCAGCTCCGGACAAGCCAGACTGGCCATCGGCACCCAGGCCCTGATTCAGGACAATGTGCAGTTCCAGCAATTGGGCTTGGTGATTCTGGATGAACAACACCGCTTTGGTGTTGGCCAGCGTCTGGAACTGAACCGCAAAGGGGATGCGCAGGACAAGAAAGGGCAAGCCTACTTGCCGCATCAACTCAATATGAGTGCCACGCCCATCCCACGTACCTTGGCCATGGCTTTTTTTGCCGATCTGGATGTTTCCGCGATCGACGAGTTGCCCCCAGGCCGCAGTCCCATCATTACCAAGCTGGCCGCCGATAATCGCCGTGATGAAATCATGGCGCGCGTCCGGGCTGAAGTTGCCCAAGGTAGACAAGCCTATTGGGTCTGCCCCTTGGTCGAGGAAAGTGAAGCCCTGCAATTGCAAACCGCCGTCGATACCCATGCGGCTCTGGAACAAGCCTTGGCCCCCTTGCGGGTAGGCCTGATTCATGGCCGCTTGTCCTCAACGGAAAAAGCGGACGTCATGGAAGCGTTCCGTAGCGGCAATCTGGACGTGCTGGTCGCAACCACCGTGATTGAAGTCGGTGTAGACGTACCCAATGCTTCTTTAATGATTATTGAACACGCCGAGCGCTTCGGCCTGGCCCAACTGCACCAACTACGCGGCCGGGTAGGGCGGGGACAGATTCAATCCGTTTGCGTCTTGCTTTACCAGGCACCGTTGTCGGCCATTGCCCGCCTGCGTTTGCGCGCCATGTATGAAACCACCGATGGCTTTGAAATTGCCCGCCGCGACCTGGAACAACGCGGCCCGGGCGAGTTCATGGGCATGCGCCAATCCGGGCAGGCAGGCTTGCGTTTTGCCAGCCTGGAGTCCGATGAAGATTTGATCGAGCAGGCCCAAACATTGGCCAGCACCTTTCGCCGTGATTATCCAGACCACGCTCACCACCATTTACAGCGCTGGATGAAGGGCCGGGAAGAATTACTCCGTAGTTAACCCAAGGTCTTAATGCTGTTTTGCACAAGGAATTGTCATGACATTGACCGAGCTGAAATACATCGTTGCCGTAGCACGCGAGCGTCATTTTGGACGTGCTGCCGAAGCCTGCTTTGTGAGCCAACCGACGCTGTCGGTGGCCATCAAGAAGTTGGAAGACGAATTAGGCGTGGTCATCTTCGAGCGTGGCGGGCCCGAGGTGGCTATTACCCCCATTGGGCTGCGCATCGTCACCCAAGCACAGAAAGTGCTGGAAGAGGGCGCCAACCTGCGCGAGATTGCCCGCCAGGGCCACGATCCTTTGGCTGGCCCTTTGCGCGTTGGCATTATTTACACCGTGGCACCGTACCTGCTGCCCAAGCTCGTTCCCAAGCAGATTGAGCTGACCCCGCAAATGCCACTTTTATTGCAAGAAAACTTTACCGTGCGTCTGCTGGAATTGCTGCGCCAAGGTGAGATTGATTGCGCCATTGTGGCCCTGCCTTTGCCTGAAACAGGCTTGGTTATCCGCGAGCTGTACGACGAGCCTTTTGTGGTGGCCATGCCCCATGAACACGCCTGGGCCAAGCGCAAGGAAATTGATCCCGAACAGCTGAAAGATCAGACCATGCTGCTGCTGGGTGCCGGCCATTGTTTCCGCGACCAGGTGCTGGATGTTTGCCCGGAGCTATCGCGCTTTTCAGCGTCCAGTGAAGGCATACAGCGCACCTTTGAAGGCTCTTCACTGGAAACCATCCGTCATATGGTGGCCACCGGCATCGGTCTGACTGTCCTGCCTGCCAGCTCTCTGACAGCCCCCGGCCAGGCCAACGAACTGCTGGCCTATGTCCCCTTCAAGAAACCCATTCCAGATCGTCGCATTGCCTTGGTCTGGCGCAAAAGTTTTCCACGTACGTCGGCCATTGACGCCTTGACCCGTGGGATCATGGAAAGTGGCTTGGCTGGGGTCAACTACTTAAAAGTCGAATACAACAGCAATTTCCCGTATCCTGAACTAGCGTAAATCGCACACCTACTGCGTGTTATTCTGCTTCAGTACCTATTTAGCCCTCTGTTCAACAGGAGTCCACTATGGCAAAAGCCGTGAAAGCAGTCAGTAAAACCGCCAAGGTCAGCAAGGCCGAAGAAGCCCCGAACACTGATACCAAGGTCGCAGTTGCAGCCGATGTAAAGGCTGAACCAAAACCGGCAGCCGCCAAGGCCCCCGCCAAAAAAGTGACCGCTAAAAAGGCCGTCGCCAAAAAGCCTGCCACCGCAGCCAAAGCTCCCGCCAAGGCGGCCGCTAAACCTGCGGCCAAGCCAGCTGCCAAACCAGCCGCTGCTCGCAAGCCTGCCGCGACCAAGCCTGTTGCCGCCGCCAAACCCGCTGCTCCTGCCAGCGCCGCCAGCAGCGCTCTGAAAATTGATATCGGTATTTCGACGGCAGACCGTGCTGCTGTAGTTAAAGAGTTGTCCAAGGTACTGGCCGACTCCTACACCGTGTACCTGATGACGCACAACTTCCACTGGAACGTCACCGGCCCTATGTTCAAGACTCTGCATGAGCTGTTCATGACGCAGTACACCGAACTGTGGCAAGCCCTGGATGACATCGCCGAGCGTATCCGCGCCCTGGGTCACTACGCCCCTGGTACCTATGCCGAATTCCAGAAGCTGTCCTCCATCACCCAGCCCGCTTCCGTGCCGGATGCCACCACCATGATCGAACTGCTGGTCAAAGGTAACGAAGCGCTGGCTCGTACTGCACGCACCGCTTTTGACCGTGCCGACTCGGCCGACGACCAGCCTACCGCTGACTTGTTGACCCAGCGTCTGGACGTGCACGAGAAAAATGCATGGATGCTGCGTAGCCTGCTGCAGTAATTTCCATCTTATCGCCCTCAAATAGCGATAAAAAAAGGCCACCAAACGGTGGCCTTTCCTATTCCCCCTATAGAAAACCCTGAATTCAGGCGTCAGGCAGGCATAAAGCCCTGTTATCGGTGTATGCTTTCCTGCATATTCACGGAGGTGTTTTCTATGAAAATTCGTTTCACTCCTGTTGCAGCGGCCATGAGCCTGGCAACGGGTCTGCTCTTGTCCGGTGCTGCTCACGCTGACAACATCCGTATTGCACTGGCCGGTCCTTTCACAGGCTCGGTTACCCAATACGGTGACATGGTCAAACAAGGCGTCGATACGGCCATCGAACAGATCAACGCTGCCGGTGGCGTTCTGGGCAAACAGCTCGAACTGGTCACTGTTGACGATGCCTGCGAACCCAAGCAAGGTCCCGTCGCAGCCAACCGTATCGTGAATGACAAGATCCACTATGTTGTCGGTCACGTTTGTTCGGGCGCTACCATCGCGGCCACCGATATCTACAACAACGAAGGCGTGTTGATGGTGACTCCATCGGCAACAGCACCTGCTGTTACCGACGGCAAAGGCTACGAAATGATCCTGCGCACCATTGGTCGCGACGATCAGCAAGGTCCAGCCGCTGCCAAGTTCATCCTGGAACAGATCAAGCCCACTAAAGTTGCCGTCCTGCACGACAAACAGTCCTACGGCCAAGGTATTGCCGCTTCGGTTCGTTCCGAACTGCAAAAAGCCGGTACCGAAGTTGCCCTGTTTGAAGGCATTAACGCGGGGGACAGCGATTACTCCGCCGTCATCACCAAGCTGAAATCCACCGGCGTGGACTTCGTGTACTTTGGTGGCTACCACCCTGAAATGGGCCTGCTGCTGCGTCAAGCCGCCGAGCAAGGCGTGAAAGTCCACTTCATGGGACCGGAAGGCGTGGGTAACCCCGACATTAACGCCATTGCCGGCAAAGCCGTTGAAGGCATGCTGCTGACCTTGCCTGCGGACTTCTCGCAAGATCCGGACAACCAGGCCATCGTCCAGGCTTTCAAGGACAAGAAGCGCGATCCTAGCGGCGCGTTCCAGCTCTCCGCTTACGCAGCCACGATTGCGATTGCCGAAGGCATCAAGGGCGCTGGCGAGGACGATCCAGTCAAAGTGGCCGACTACCTGCACGCCAACAGCGTGAAAACGCCTATCGGTCAAATCAGCTGGAACAAGCAGGGCGACCTGAACGACTTCAAATTTGACGTCTTCAGCTGGCACGCTGACGGTTCCAAAACCGTCTACGGCAAGTAATCCCTGATTCTTGCTCGTAAAAAAACCGGCCTTCGGGCCGGTTTTTTATTATGTATCGCCTTGGAGCACCTTGCTTCAGGCAGGCTGCTCAGGCCTCGATACGCAAACCCGTATCGCGGTCGAACCAATGCAAAGGGTGGGGTGGCATGTAGCCAATCTGGATGGCCTCGCCAATTTGAATTGGATATTCGCGAGTCTGCTCAATCGGGCAGCGCACGATGATGCGATAGTCGCCACAACCCAGATGCAGTAACTGCTCGGAACCCAGAATTTCCACCATTTCCACCTGCGTAGTCACACCGGGCACATGCAGCTGGATGTGTTCTGGTCGTATGCCCAGGAACACCTTGCGGCCACGCACCGCAGCGGGCACCATTTCCGGGCCAAACTGCACGGGCTGGCCATTGTCTTGCGTGATCTGACCTTGTGCATCCACCTCTACTGGCAACAAGTTCATGGGCGGTGAGCCAATGAAAGTGGCCACAAAAACGGAAGCAGGCTTTTCGAATACCTCGGCGGGTGTCCCGATTTGCTCAGGCATGCCCTGATTCATCACAATCATGCGCTCGGCCAAGGTCATGGCTTCAATTTGATCGTGAGTCACATACAGGCTGGTGGTTTTCAGGCGACGATGCAGTTTCTGAATTTCCAGACGCATCTGCACTCGCAGCTTGGCATCCAGATTGGACAAGGGCTCGTCAAACAGGAACACCTTGGGTTCACGCACAATCGCACGGCCCATCGCAACACGCTGACGCTGGCCACCCGACAGTTGCCCAGGACGGCGTTCCAGCAGGGCACCCAATTCCAAAATCGCAGCGGCGGCATTGACCCTTTGCTTGATCTCATCCTTGGAAAACTTACGGATTTTCAAGCCATACGCCATATTGTCAAAGACCGACATATGAGGGTAGAGCGCGTAGTTCTGAAACACCATGGCAATGTCACGTTCAGCCGGTTCCAGATCATTGACGACCTTGCCGTCGATCAGCACCTGACCTGCCGTGACAGATTCCAGCCCCGCCACCATACGCATCAAGGTCGATTTACCGCATCCAGAGGGGCCCACAATCACCACGAACTCGCCATCCTTCACGTCCACATCAATGCCGTGAATAACGACCGTCCCGTTCGGGTAGGTTTTCTTGACGCCTTCAAATCGTAAGCTAGCCATTCAATAAAGCCTGTAGAGAATTACTTTTCAGAGTCGATGAGACCTTTGACGAACCACTTTTGCATCAGCATCACCACCAGGGCAGGCGGGATCATGGCCAAAAGGGCCGTTGCCATCACCACGTTCCACTCGGTCACGCTGTCACCACCGGAAATCATGCGCCGGATACCAACCACGATCGGGTACATATCCTCTTTGGTGGTAATGATCAGCGGCCACAAATACTGGTTCCAGCCGTAGATAAACTGAATCACAAACAAAGCGGCAATGCTGGTCTTGGACAAGGGCAGCAGAACATCTTTAAAAAACCGCATCGGGCCGGCACCATCAATACGGGCGGCCTCGATCAATTCATCGGGCACCGTCAGAAAGAACTGACGAAACAGGAAGGTCGCGGTTGCTGAAGCGATCAAGGGCAGGATCAGGCCCCCATAGCTGTCCAGCAACTGTAGGTCCGCCACGACCTTGTACGTGGGCATAATGCGCACTTCCACCGGCAGCATCAGGGTGACGAAAATCATCCAGAAAAACAGCATGCGGAACGGGAAGCGGAAATACACCACGGCAAAGGCCGAGAGCATGGAAATAATGATCTTGCCAACCGCGATGCCCAGCGCCATCACCATGCTGACCAGCAACATGCGTCCCACTGGTGGGGAGTTGGTGGCCGTACCCTGCAAAGCGGTGATGTAGTTCTCTACCATGTGCGAGCCCGGCCAGAGCGACATGGGCGCACGGGCCACTTCCGCACTGGTCTGGGTGGAAGCCACAAACGTGATGTACAGGGGCAGAGCAATCACGATCACACCCAGGATCAGGGTCAGATGCGTGAAAAAATCAAGAATAGGGCGTCGTTCAACCATGACTATGTTCCTTGCTGCGCATCAGCTGTACGTCACTTTGCGATCAATATAGCGGAACTGAATCACCGTCAGCGCCACAACCACCGCCATCAGCACCACAGACTGGGCTGCCGAAGAACCAATATCCAGGCCACGGAAACCCGTGTTGTAGACCCGGTAAACCAGAATCGAGGTGGCTTCACCCGGCCCGCCCTGACTGACCACGTCAATAATGGCGAAGGTGTCAAAGAAGGCATAAATAATGTTCACGACCAGCAGGAAGAAGGTCGTCGGGGCCAGCAAAGGAAACACAATGCCCCAGAAACGGCGCATGGGACCGGCACCATCCATGGCGGCCGCTTCAATCAGGGAGCGCGGGATGGCTTGCAGGCCAGCCAGGAAAAACAGAAAGTTGTAGGAGATCTGCTTCCAGACCGAAGCAATCACCACCAGCAACATGGCGTCATTGCCATTCAAGCGTGGATTCCACTGAATGCCATGCTCCAGCAGGAACACGGCCACAATCCCTACAGAGGGGGAGAACAGGAACAACCACAACACCCCGGCCACCGCCGTTGCCACGGCATAAGGCCAGATCAGCAAGCTGCGATACAGCAGCGCGCCCCGTATTACTCGATTCGCCATCACGGCCAGCACCAAAGCCACGACCAGTCCCAACACCGACACGGCGAGCGAAAATACCGCCGTCGTCTTGAACGAGGCCATATATTCTGCACTATTGAACAGCTCGGCAAAGTTATCCAAGCCTACAAACTGCGAAGACAGGCCAAAGGGGTCTTCCAAATGAAAAGCCTGCCACAGCGCTTGACCGGCAGGCAGAAAAAAGAAGATCAGAGTAATGGCTAGCTGCGGAGCAAGTAGCAAATAGGGCAGTGTCTTATGACGAAAGACGACACGTTTTTCCATAGGTTTGCGCGCAATGGGAAGGGAGCGCCACCATCAGGGTGGACAGACTTCTAATGAAACGAAAAGCGTATGAGCGGCTTGGACAAGATGGTGACAGTTTGCCGGCCTGAGGCCAAGACAAGACGCCGTCCGCACACTCATACGCTCGATTGTAAACCACCCGCGCAAGGCGGGCAGGGCTTACTTCACGCTCTTTTCAAAGCGCTCCAGCAGTTCGTTGCCACGACTTTGCATGGCTTTCAAACCTTCTTCAGGGGTGACTTTGCCAGCAAAAATCTGTTCCATCACCCCATCTTCGATGTCACGAATCTGTGGCAAGGAACCCAGACGAATGCCACGCGAATTCTCGGTGGTGCTGGCGTCCAGCTGTTTGACGGCAACATCTGCGCCCACGTTCTTGGCGTAGAAATCGGAGTCCTTTGTCTTTTCAAAGCCTGCTTTGGTCACAGGCACATAGCCGGTGTCCTGGTGCCAGGCCGCCGCTTGCTCAGGGCTGGAGATAAAGTGGAAGAATTCGGTCACGCCCTTGTAGACATCATCCGATTTCTTGGCAAAGACCCACAGGGAAGCACCACCAATAATGGAGTTCTGAGGCGCGCCTTGTACATCGCTGTAGTAGGGCAGGCTGCTGGTGCCAAATTCAAATTCGCCGGTTTTGATGATGTTGGCGCGGTTACCGCTGGAGCCGGTAAACATGCCGCACTTGCCGCTGGTAAACAGGGCGTTGGCCGTATCACCACGACCACCATAGGAGAAGGAACCATCCTTGGACATATTTGCCAGGAAAGTCATGTGCTTCAGGAACAGTGGGTTATCCAGCTGCAGACGAGCGCTGGGGCCGCCAAAGCCGTTGTTCTCGCTGGCAAAGGGGATGTTGTGCCAGGCAGCAAAGTTCTCCAGCAGAATCCAGGAGGGCCAGGAAGAGGTGTAGCCACACTCTTGACCGGACTCACGCAGTTTCTTGGCGGCTTCGTGCAGCTCCTGCCAGGTCTTGGGCGGCTTCTCGGCATCCAGGCCAGCTTTCTTGAAGGCGTCCTTGTTGTAGTACAGCACCGGGGTGGAGCTGTTAAAAGGCATGGAAATCAGCTTGCCTTCATTGGAGGAGTAGTAGCCGGCAACCGCACCCAGAAAGTCATCCGGGTTGATAGGTTTGCCCGCTTTCTCCGACATTTCCTGAACTGGTTGAATGGCGCCCTTGGCGGCCATCATGGTGGCAGTCCCCACCTCGAATACTTGCAAAATATCGGGGGCATTACCGGCACGGAAAGCGGCGACACCGGCGTTCATGGACTCGCCATAGTTGCCTTTATACGAGGCTTTAACCTGGTAGTCCGACTGAGATGCGTTAAAGTCTTTGACTAATGCATTAACCCGTTCGCCCAAGGCTCCTTCCATTGAATGCCAGAACTGAATTTCTGTGGCCGCTTGCGCAGTGCCGATAGAAGCAATCAGACCGGCTAGAGACAGAGCAAATAGTTTTGTTCGCATCAGGCTTTCTCCTGTATAAAAGGTGCCGCTAAGGTGTAGCAGGTTTTAAAACTCAAGCTTATGACTTGTTTATGACGCTCTCGTGAATGTATCCATGACAGCGTTATATAAGCAATGACTAATTACCCTCAAACGCTAAGAAAACGTGTCAGAGGACAGATTTTTAATGGGAGCGATGATGAATCCACACGATACCTCTTTTAAGCTGGCGTTTATCGGCGCGGGCAATATGGCCAGCGCCTTGGCGGCTGGTTTAATTGGGAAACGCTGCGGCGGCTCGGACGTTTTGGCGATTGATATTTACCCGCCCGCCCTGGAGTCGTGGGCCCAGCAGGGAGTACAAACCGCGTATGAACCCGGCCCAGCCTTGTCCAAGCAGCGTATCTGGGTTTTTGCCGTCAAGCCCCAGGTCATGAAAGAGACCGTACTGGCCTGCAAACCCTATCTGCAAGAGGACACCCTGGTGATCAGCGTGGCCGCTGGCATTCCGGCAACCGCTCTGGCCCAATGGCTGGGCGAACCCGGCCAGCCGTACCAGCGTGTAATCCGCTGTATGCCCAATACCCCGGCCTTTATTGGTTGTGGCATTACTGGCCTGATGGCCCTGGAACAAGTGGATGAAAGCGATAAAGCCATTGCGCAGCAATTGTTGAAATCCGTGGGGGAAGTGGTCTGGGTTGAAAATGATGCGGCCATTGATGCCGTCACGGCGGTTTCAGGCAGTGGTCCAGCTTACGTGTTTTTGTTCATCGAAGCTTTGATCAAAGCCGGTATCGAGCAAGGTTTGTCGCCAGAACAGGCCCGCCAGCTGTCCCTGGCAACGCTGCACGGCGCCACCCAGTTGGCCACCTTGTCGCCGGAAGAACCCTCGGTCTTGCGCGAGCGCGTCACCTCCAAAGGGGGGACTACGGCAGCCGCCCTGAATATCTTTAACGAAGGCGGCTTTACACCCCTGGTCCAAAAAGCAGTCAATGCTGCCAAAGTGCGTGCCAGAGAGCTGGCCCAAGAGTTTTCCTGATCCCCGGATTACTCCCTATAGCATCGTCAAAAATTGATATAGCGCAATAAAAAAGCAGTAAAACAAAGAGCAGGGGAGTTCTCAAGGGAGCTCCTCTTTTCTTTTATAAACAAGGCTTTTAGTATGCGAGCGGGTTTTGGAAACACCCTGTTAACAATGCCTCGTTATTTTCAAAATAAATAAGCAGGGCGCTAGGGCTTATACGAAGTGACAAGTTTTAGGCGGCTCCCCCAAAATGGGTTCCCCTGGAGCATAACAATGCCTATCCAGACCCCAGAATAAGCACTTTCTAAAAAGCAATGCCGGGAACCCCCGGCCTCGGGAGACAGCTGCTATGACCCTTACTCGACGCTTTACCCCCGCTCTGACCGCCTTGGCCACCGTACTGGCCATGGGCACCGCCTATGCGGCGGACACCATCAAAATTGGTATCCCTCAACCCATGACTGGTCCCTCCACCCAATATGGTGACCAAATCCAGGCCGGTGCATTGACCGCAATTGACGCGATTAACGCAGCAGGGGGTGTCAAAGGCAAAAAGCTGGAAGCCGTCCTGATTGACGATGCGTGCGAACCCAAACAGGCTGTGCCTGCAGCCAACCGTGTGGTCAACTCCGGCGCGAAATTCGCCGTGGCCCACGCGTGCTCGGGAACCACGGTGCCTGCCGTGAACATTTACGAGCAGGAAGGCATTGTGGCGATTACTCCCGGTGCGACCTCGCCTCTGGTCACCGACACCATCAAGCCCCATTACTTTTTCCGCACCATTGGTCGTGACGACCAGCAAGGCCCCTTTGCGGCCGACTACATTGCTGACGTCCTCAAGCCCAAGAGCATTGCCGTCCTGCACGACAAGCAGACTTACGGCTCCGGTGTTGCCACGCAAGTGCGTGACGCGCTCAAGAAAAAGAACATGAACATTGTCATGTACGAGGGCATTAACGTCGGTGACAGCGATTACTCGGCCGTAATCACCAAGCTCAAGGGCGTGAACCCCGATCTGATTTATTTCGGTGGTTACCATGCCGAGCTGGGTCTGCTGCTGCGTCAGGCGCGTGAACAAGGCATGACCAACACCTTCATGGGTCCGGAAGGCGTTGCCAACCGCGACCTGGTCGCCATTGCCGGTCCGGCAGTGGAAGGTTTGCTGGTGACCTTGCCAACCGACTTCACCAAGATGCCGGCCAACAAGGATGTGATGGAAAACTTCAGCAAATACAAGCGCAATCCTAACGGGGCCTTTACCTTCCCGGCCTACGCGGCCGTGCAAATTATTGCCGATACAATCAATGCGGTAGGCGAAGATTCGGCCAAGGGAGCCGACTACATGCACGCAAATGCGTTCGATACCGCCATTGGCAAGGTAGAATACGACGCCAAGGGTGATTTGAAGCATTTCGAATTTGCCGTTTTCAAGTGGGATAAAGAAGGTAACTTTGATCTAGTTGAGAAATAAGACTGGATTATGTGCCCCCGCTCTTTACGAAGAACGGGGGCATTGCTTTTGGATGCCCACAAAGCCTCAGAACAAAACGACGGACTCAACGGAAAAAAACAAGCATGTCTGATTTACTCCCTCAGATCGTGCAGCAGCTGTTCAATGGATTATCCTTGGGCGCTATTTATGCACTGATCGCCATCGGCTACACAATGGTCTATGGCATTATCGGAATGATTAACTTTGCCCACGGCGAGATCTACATGATCGGCGCCTATGTCGGGCTGGTAACCCTGACTGCGATTGGCGTAGGCTCGGGTCTGCCCATCTGGCTGATCATTCTTATCATGTTGCTGGTTGCCATCCTGGTAACCGCGGTTTACGGCTATGCGATTGAAAAAGTTGCCTATGCGCCGCTGCGTGGCAGCCCTCGGCTGGTCCCGCTGATCTCGGCCATTGGTATGTCCATTTTCTTGCAGAACTGGGTTGCCCTGGGCCAAGGCGCACGCGATATGGCGGTGCCTACCTTGCTGTCCGGCTCCTTTCAGTTCAGCCTGGGCGCAGACGGCTTTACCGTCACGGCGCCTTACTCACGCGTCATGATCATTGTCGTGACCGTGGTGCTGATGATCATGCTCAGCCTCTACATCAAGTACTCGCGTCTGGGTCGCGCCTCGCGTGCATGTTCACAAGACTTGCGCATGGCCAACCTGCTGGGTATCGACACCAATAAAATCATCTCCTTCACCTTTGTCATCGGCGCCATGCTGGCTGCCGTGGGCGGCGTGCTGATTGCCACCGCCATTGGCAAGCTGAACCCCTTCATCGGCTTTATTGCCGGTATCAAGGCCTTTACGGCAGCCGTGCTGGGCGGTATTGGCAGCATCCCGGGCGCCATGCTGGGCGGTGTCCTGCTGGGTCTGGCAGAAACCTTTGCCGCTGCCTTTATTTCGTCGCAGTACAAGGACATCGTGGCCTTTTTACTGTTGGTCTTTATCCTGCTGTTCCGCCCAACGGGCCTGCTGGGTAAACCCGAGGTGGAGAAAGTCTGATGATGAACCGCTTTAGCAATGCATTTATCGCCGCTGTCTTGGCAGGCATTATTGTGGCTCCCGTCTTTGGCCTGCAAATTGTGCGCGCCGGGATGAACACCCATCTGGAAAGCGATTGGCAGATCATTCTTATCGGTATGGCACTGGTCTTTGTGGTCCAGCTGATCCGTCCTAACGTCAATCGCACCAAGATACGTGAAAGCCGCTGGACGCTGCCCAAACTGAGCATGCAGCACAAGAAGATCCTGCTGTACATCGTGATCGCTTGTGCCGTGGTCTGGCCCTTTTTTGGTGGTCGTGCCCAGGTGGATATTGCCACCCTGGTGCTGATCTACATCATGCTGGGCCTGGGGCTGAATATCGTGGTGGGCTTTGCCGGCCTGCTGGACCTGGGTTTTGTGGGCTTTTACGCCGTGGGTGCCTACACTTACGCCTTGCTCTATCACTACGCAGGCTGGGGCTTCTGGGAAGCACTGCCATTAGCGGGTGGTATGGCGGCCCTGTTCGGCTTTCTGCTGGGTTTCCCCGTGCTGCGCTTACGCGGCGACTATCTGGCTATCGTCACCCTGGGTTTTGGTGAAATCATTCGCCTCTTGCTCATCAATATGTATGACCTGACCGGCGGCCCGGATGGCATCTCCGGTATCCCCAAGCCAACCGTATTCGGTTTCCCAATGGCACGCCGTGCACCGGAAGGGCAGACCACCTTCCACGACCTGATGGGCTGGACCTTCAGCAACCAGGACGTGGTGGTGTATCTGTATTTGATGGCCCTGGCTTTGGCCCTGATCACCTTGCTGGTCTCCAGCCGTGTGGTGCGCATGCCTATTGGCCGTGCCTGGGAAGCCCTGCGCGAGGACGAGATTGCTTGCCGTTCGCTGGGCCTGAACCCCACTTCCATCAAACTGTCCGCCTTTACCATGGGTGCCATGTTTGCCGGTTTTGGTGGTGCTTTCTTTGCTGCCCGTCAGGGTCTGGTCAACCCAGAGTCCTTCACCTTTATTGAATCCGCCCTGATCCTGGCCATCGTGGTGCTGGGTGGTATGGGTTCACAAATCGGCGTCATTCTGGCGGCCATTGTGCTGACAGTGGTCCCTGAATTGGCCCGAGAGTTCGCGGAGTATCGGATGTTGATTTTTGGTCTGGTCATGGTGGCCATGATGGTTTGGCGTCCACAGGGCTTGCTGCCTGTGCAACGTCCTCATGTGGAGTTGCGTACATGAGCCCATTACTCCGAGTATCCGATCTGTCGATGCGTTTTGGTGGCTTGCTGGCGGTGGATTCCGTCAGCTTCGATGTGGCTAAAGACGAAGTGTTTGCCATCATCGGCCCCAACGGTGCCGGTAAAACCACGGTATTTAACTGCGTAGGCGGCTTTTACAAACCCACTTCCGGTTCCGTCACCCTGGAAGACCAGCCCATTCACGGCCTGTCCAGCCACAAGGTGGCACAAAAAGGCCTGGTACGTACCTTCCAGAACGTGCGTCTGTTCAAGAAGCTGACGGTGCTGGAGAACCTGCTGGTTGCCCAGCACAGCCAGCTCAAGGCCGGCTTTTTGTCCGGTCTGCTGAACCTGTCACGCTACAAGCAATCCGAAAAGGAAGCTAAAGAGCGTGCGGTGACATGGCTGGACTTCATGGGCCTGACCGATATGGCCAACCGTGAAGCGGGCAACCTGGCCTACGGCCACCAGCGCCGCCTGGAAATTGCACGTTGCATGATCACCCAGCCGCGCTTGCTGATGCTGGACGAACCTGCGGCGGGCCTGAATCCCCAAGAAAAACGCGATCTGCAAGCCCTGATCGACCAACTGCGCCGCGAATTTGGCGTGGCCGTCCTGCTGATCGAGCACGATATGAGCCTGGTTATGGGCGTATCAGACCGGATCCTGGTTATGGAATATGGCAAACCCATTGCCACCGGCCTGCCTGAAGAAGTGCGCAATGATCCGCGCGTCATCAAAGCCTATCTGGGGGAAGAATAAGTGCTGAAGCTGGACTCCGTATCTACCCATTACGGCGCTATTCAGGCGCTGGATCAAGTTAGCGTGGACGTGAATCAGGGCGAGATCGTCACCCTGATTGGCGCGAACGGCGCTGGCAAAACCACCTTGCTCATGACCGTTTGCGGCTCGCCCCGAGCCAGCTCGGGCAGCATCAGCTTCATGGGCGAGGACATCACCCACGCCGATACGCACCGCATCATGCGCAAAGGCATCGCCATCTCTCCTGAAGGCCGTCGCGTCTTTCCAGACCTGACCGTGTCGGAAAACCTGAAGATGGGCGGTTTCTTTCTGAACCGCAGCGAGATCGACGAAGGAGAGGACCACGTCTACAAACTGTTCCCCCGCCTGAAAGAGCGCGCTACGCAACGAGCAGGAACCATGTCAGGTGGTGAGCAGCAAATGCTGGCCATCGGTCGCGCACTGATGAGCAAACCGTCCTTGCTGCTGCTGGACGAACCTACCTTGGGCCTGGCCCCGCTGATCATCGCCCAGATCTTTGACATCATCCGTACCATTCGCGATGAAGGCGTGACGGTGTTTCTGGTAGAACAAAACGCCAATAAGGCCCTGCAAGTTGCAGACCGTGGCTATGTGCTGGAAACCGGCAAGGTAGTGATGCAGGATACCGGCGCCAATCTGCTGGCAAATCCGGATATTCGGAAGGCGTATTTGGGGGCTTAGACTGCCAGCGAATGCAGCCTCAAAGCGGTAGAGCGTCATCGATTTAAAGCACGCTTTAATTTACGTGCTTGAAAAAAACCTGAATCTCAGCTTTTGCTGGATTCAGGTTGTTTTTATTCGGGTGACAAGTCAGAACAAGGCCATTCGCACCAGAACTAAAAGCTGTCGATATGCTTGCCGGACGCTTCAGGGGAGCAGAACACGACAGCATCCCCTGAAACCTGATATCGCTAGCTGCGAAACGACTTAATCCTTCAACAAGCCTTCGCCGCGCAGTGCCGCCTTCACACCTTCGTTCTGCTCCATGCGAGCAAAGAAAGCGTTCAGGTTCTTCATGCCCGACAGGTCCAGCTTCATCAGAGCAGCCCAGCGCAGTACCACGTACAGGTAGGCATCGGCCACGGACAAGGAACCAGACAGGGTTTCTTTGCCTTCCAGGTGCTTGTCGATCACGCCCAGTTGCTTAGTCAGCAAGGCAGCGGTCTTGGCCTTGACTTCGGCCTGGGTCGCTTCCTGATCCGCGTAGCGATGCGTACCGAACACCACACCCACGTTACGGTGGATTTCGGCGTTCAGGAAGGCCAGCCAACGGCGGGCTTCAAAGCGTTGTTCGATGGTGCTGCCAATCAAATTGGCTTGCGGGTTCTTCTCGTTCAGGTATTCCAGAATGGCGATGCTTTGTGTCAGAACCAGATCACCATCGACCAGAACAGGCACAGCGCCGTTGGGGTTCAGTTTCAGGAATTCTTCTTGCTGCAGCTCGTCGCGGCTGACGCGCTGGGATTCAAACGGCTTGCCTATCCACTCCAATGCAATGCGGGTCACCAAAGGACAAGCACCAGTCATGTAATACAGTTTCATAAGTTCTCTTTCCAAAAGTGCGATAAACAAATGGCGCGAGCTTGTCGCGCCACTCCAAAATCATCGAGGCTGCAGGTGGCGAGCCAGGAAGCGCTCCATGCGCTCGTAAAACTCGAACTTGTTCTCGTCGTTATGGAAGCCGTGGCCTTCGTTATCCTTGACCATGTACTCCACATCCACACCACGCGCTTTCAAAGCGGCAACCATCTGGTCACTTTCTGCCTTGTTCACCCGTGGGTCGTGTGCGCCCTGGGCGATAAATAAGGGAGTGCGGATCTTGTCGGCATGTAAAACGGGGGAGTTGGCTTCCAGCAGCTCTTTATCCTTTTCCGGATCACCTACCATGGCGTGCATTTTCACCAGCAAAGGCTTCCAGTACGGCGGGATGGTATTCATGAAGGTCAGCAAGTTGGACACGCCCACATAGTCCACTGCTGCGGCGTACAAGTCCGGGGTTTTCACGATACCGGCCAAGGTCGCGTATCCACCGTAGCTGGCGCCGTAAATAGCGATGCGCTTGGGGTCAGCAATCTTTTGATCGATCAGCCACTGAACGCCATCGGTAATGTCGTCCTGCATGCTCAAGCCCCATTGCTTGAAACCCGCTTCCCAGAACTTGCGTCCATAGCCGGTCGAACTACGGAAGTTGATTTGCAAGACGGCGTAGCCACGGTTGGCCAGGAACTGCACCTCGGGGTTAAAGCCCCAGTAATCACGCGCCCACGGGCCGCCGTGCGGGTTGATGACCACAGGCAGATTACGGCTGGGGACACCCAAAGGCAGGCTCAGGTAGCCGTGAATCTTCATGCCGTCACGTGCCGTAAATTCGATAGGGTGCATGACCGCCATATCGCTTTCAGGCAAGGCACTGTTGATTACAGCCAGTTTGTGCAAGCTATTGCTGTCCACATCGTAAAGGTAGCGTGAACCTGGATTGCGATCGCTGTAGCTGGCCACAATCATTTTCTTTTCATCGCGTGTGATGGACTGAATGCTGATCTCGTAGCCCGGCAATTGGCGGGCGATGGCGGCGTGGATTTTCTCGCTGTGCTCGTCAAAGAAATGCTGACCGGGTTTGTCGGTGTAATAATCCACCGAAGTCAGCACCTGACGCAGGCGAGAATAGCCAGCTCCCATCAGATCGTGATCGGGTAATTCGTAGATTTTTTCTTCTTCATCCGGCTTGGCAGGGTCAATCAAGACCAAGGCCAAGGTGTCACGACCACGGTTGCTCAAGGCGTAGAAGCGCTGATTGTCGGCATGAAAAAAGAGAGGGCTGACTTCCGTGCGGAAGTCCGTTTGCAAAATGCTGCGGAACGGCTCGGAATCGCTGTCGCGATAACGCAGTTCGGAATCCACGCCCGAGATCGAAATCGCCATGCGCACCCGACCTTGGTGGTCTGTGCTCCAGCCCAGTACATCACCGGGGTTCTCGGCCGCCAATGTGCTTTCACCGGTCAGGACATTGACCTTGTAGACGTCGAATACTTCCGGATTACGGCCGTTGTGCGACACCAGAATATGCTCCGGGTCGTCCGGCAAATCGTCCTGCACTCCGGCACGTACGCCTTCCAGCGGCGTCAGGTCCGTGACTTTACCAGTCAGCACGTTTACGGCCAGAACGTGATAGTTCTCGTCGCCATTGACGTCCTTGGCATAAATAACGGTTTCATCGCCTTTCCAGAAGTACTCGGCAATATCGCGCTGATGTTCGGCGGTGACGCGGCGAGCCTCGCCCACAGGCTCACTGCCTTTTAACTCTTGCACAAAGATATTCTGACGGGCGGGGTGACCGTCGATCTTGACGGGCTCCATAAAGCCGATCATGCGCCCCTGATCCGAAATCCGGAAACCGCTACGCTTGGGATTCTGAAAGAAGTCCCGAATGTCGTACAGTGGGGGAGTGGTGCTCGCGACGTTATCCGGTATCAGGGCGTGGGCGCCCAAAGAGAGCAAGAGGGACAAGAGCATAAGCAATAACCTATAAAACAGGGTTATGAGGGTGAGACCAGGGACAAGCCTGTATCAATCCCATTACTATATCGGATGATGGTCCCAAGCAAAGGCAAGAACCCTCTGAAAATAGGGCCAGAATGCCAGGGGCAGCTCAAGGACAAGGACAGGCATGACTTCTTTGACTCGTATCGTTTTTCTGGATAGGGAAACACTGTCAGACAGCGTAGAGCTGCCGCAGGTTCCCTTTAAGCATGAACTGCAAGTTTACGGACGTACCGCTCCCGATCAAGTGGCCGAACGTATTGCCGATGCCGACATTGTCATCAGCAATAAAGTGGCACTCCGCCGCGAGCATTTGCAGGCCGCGCCCAACTTGAAAATGATCGCATTGGCCGCCACGGGTAGCGACAATATTGATCTGGATGCCGCCCGTGAACGCGGCATTGTGGTCAGCAATATCCGCGACTACGCCGTGCGCAGTGTTCCGGAGCACGTTTTTGCCCTGATCTTTGCCTTGCGCCGCAATATCTGCGCCTACCGCCAGTCCGTCAAGGAAGGCCGCTGGCAAGAAGCCCAGCAGTTCTGTTATTTCGACTATCCCATCCGTGATCTGGCAGGCTCCACCTTAGGGCTGATTGGCTCTGGATCTCTGGGGCAGGCCGTCGCCACCATGGGGCGAGCCCTGGGCATGAAAGTCATCTTTGCTCAACGCCGTGGCCAGACCATCGTCAGCAATGCGGATGACCGCTTGCCCTTTGAGCAAGTGCTGGAGCAAGCCGACGTCCTCTCCCTGCATTGCCCCCTGACTGCTGAAACACAAAACATGCTGGGCATGGCCGAGTTCGAGCGTATGGCCCCACGCCGCCCCTTGCTGATCAATACCGCCCGTGGCGGGCTGATCGACAATCAGGCACTGGAGCACGCCTTGCGGCAGGGCTGGCTGGGTGGTGCAGGCATTGATGTTTGCACGCCCGAGCCGCCACCCGCTGACCATATCCTGATGCGCTTGTTAGACTTACCCAATTACATTTTGACGCCGCATATAGGCTGGGCCAGTCAGGAGGCCATGCAGGCCCTGGCAAACCAGTTGATCGAAAACATTGTTGCTTTCCACCGCGGCCAAGCACGCCATACGCTGTAAATAATGACTGATTTAAGCTCCTATCAAGCCAATTTCTCCCTCGCTGGTCGCTGTGCGCTGGTGACCGGCTCGTCCGCCGGTCTGGGCCTGGAAATCGCCCGTGCCTACGCCGCCCATGGCGCCCATGTGATTTTGCATGGTCGTAAGGCCAGTAAACTCCTGCCTCTTGCCAACGAGCTTGAAGCTGGCGGTGCCCAGGTTGATACCTGGGAACATGATCTGGCCGATCTGGACTCCTTGCCAGACTCCTATCAAGCCCTGTGCCAGCGCGTCGGCACTCCCGATATTCTGGTGAACAATGTGGGCGTGCGACTACGCAGCCGCTTGCAGGATGCCGATTGGGACGATGTGGAGCATTTGCTGAATGTAGACCTGCTGGCCACGCTGAAACTGTCCAAGTACGCGGCCCAAGCCATGCTCGAGGCTCAGACCCGGCACGGCCGTATTGTGACCTTGACCTCCATTGCAGGCCCGCTGGCTCGCCCAGGCGACGCCATTTACCCGGTTGCCAAGCAGGGTCTGGCCGGCATGGTACGAGCACTGGCCGTAGAATTTGGCGGGCAGGGCATTACCAGCAATGGCATCGCCCCCGGCACCTTTGCCACGGAAACCAATGCCGCCCTGGCTCAAGACCCCGTCAAAGGTCCTTTAGTGGTTGGCCGCAACCCTTTGGGACGCTGGGCCAAGCCGGACGAAATCCGCGCTGCCGCTGTGTTTCTGGCCTCTCCGGCTGCTTCCTATGTCAATGGCCATATCGTGGTTGTAGACGGCGGTTTCTCCATTACTTTCTGATTGTTCCCTGACCATGCCGCTACCTCGTCCCATCCGCATCGCGATCAATGGCTATGGCCGCATAGGCCGTTGCCTGCTGCGCGCCATTTACGAATCCCCACGACGCCAGGAATTTGATGTCGTGGTCATTAACGAGCCCGCCACCATAGCCACCATGGCGTATCTGACGCGCTTTGATTCGACCCACGGCGTATTTCCGGCCCAGGTAGAGCACAACGAGCACGAGCTGATTGTGGGGGATAAGGCCATCCGGGTGCTGCATGAAACCGACCCGAAATCCATAGACTGGGCGGCGCTGGATCTGGACATGCTGATCGAATGCAGTGGTGCCTTTGGCAGTCGAGCCCAGCTGCAGCAATTTCTGGACGCCGGTTGCCCGCGTGTGCTGGTATCCAATCCCGGCAATAGTGCCCAGGACGTGGATTTCACCGCTGTGCTGGGTATTAACCATGAACAGTTGCAAGGCGACGAACGGATTGTCTCCAACGCCTCCTGCACCACCAATGCCATCATCCCGGTTCTGGCTGAACTGGATAAGACTTTCGGCATACGCCACGCCTTTTTAAGCACGCTGCACTCGGTCATGAACGATCAACCCATGATCGACGGCTACCACAGCAGCGATCTGGCCCGCACCCGTTCCGCCTTGCAATCCATGATTCCAGTCTCTACCGGGCTGGCAACTGGCGTAGAGCGGCTGTTACCGCAACTAAAAGGCAAAGTTCAGGCCAAATCCATACGCGTCCCTATCTTGAACGTGTCGGCCATTGATCTGATGGTCAACCTGGAACGCGACACCAGCCGGGATGAAATCAACCAGTTGTTCCAGAAAGCGGCGCAGCAATGGCCTGGTATTCTGGACTACTCCGATCAGGCCCATGCCTCGATCGACTTCAATCACAACCCGCACTCCGGTGTGGTGGACGGCTCGCAAACCCGAACCAATGGGGATGGGCTGGTCAATATGCTGGTCTGGTTTGACAACGAATGGGGGTTTTCCAACCGCATGCTTGATATTGCCTGTGTGTGGGCTGCGCGCTTCTTGCGCCAGCCGTGAACACCCCATTTTCAAACTGAACTGTCTTCCGAATTCTTACAGGAGCCATGATGAGTACGACACGTATTGAACAGGATTCCATGGGAACCATTGAGGTTCCCGCCGACCACTATTGGGGCGCGCAGACACAGCGCTCGATCCAGAACTTCCCGATTGGCCGAGACCGCTTCCAGTGGGGCCGCAGCATGATCGAGTCGCTGGGCATCCTGAAAAAATCCACAGCCCTGGCCAACCAGGAACTGGGCGAATTGCCCGACGAGCTGGCCCAGCTGATTGTCAAAGCGGCTGATGAAGTGATTGCAGGCCAGTGGGATACCGAGTTCCCATTGGTCGTGTTCCAGACCGGTTCTGGTACGCAAAGCAATATGAACGTGAACGAGGTGATCTCCAACCGCGCCATTGAGCTGGCTGGTGGCGAGAAGGGCAGCAAAAAGCCCGTCCACCCGAATGACCACGTGAACCGCGGCCAATCCTCCAACGATACTTTCCCCACCGCCATGTACATCGCTGTGGGTCTGGAATGTCAGCGCCGCCTGCGCAAAGACGTAGGTCAGCTGCGCGACACCCTGGCCGCCAAAGCCAAGCAATTCAACAGCATTGTGAAAACCGGCCGCACCCACTTGCAAGATGCCACGCCCATCACGCTGGGCCAGGAAATTGGTGCCTGGGTGGCGCAGATTGATTTCGGCCTGCAAACCGTGGACAAGGCTCTGGACGGTATTTACCAACTGGCGATTGGCGGCACCGCCGTGGGTACGGGTCTGAACGCCCATCCCCAGTTTGGCGAACGCACAGCAGCCCATATTGCCAAGATCACAGGCTTGCCATTTCAGGCGGCTGAAAACAAGTTCTTTGCGCTGTCGGCTCACGACGCGCTGGTGAATCTGTCCGCCTCCCTGCGTACCCTGGCCGGTGCCTTGATGAAGATGGCTAACGACGTGCGCTGGCTGGCCAGCGGCCCTCGCTGCGGGATTGGCGAGCTGCAAATTCCCGAGAACGAGCCCGGTTCCTCCATCATGCCCGGCAAGGTCAACCCCACTCAGTGCGAAGCGCTGACCATGGTGGCCGTGCAGGTGTACGGTAACGACGCGGCGGTGGGCTTTGCCGGCAGCCAGGGCAATTTCCAGTTGAACGTCTACAAACCTGTGATGGTGCACAATGTGCTGGAAAGCATTGCCCTGATCAGCGACGCATGCCTGGCTTTTGACGAGCATTGCGCTCAAGGTCTGGAGCCTGTCATGGAAAAGATCCAGCACAATCTGGACCAGAACCTGATGCTGGTCACCGCCCTGAACCGTCACATCGGCTACGACAAGGCCGCCTACATCGCCAAGACAGCCCACAAGGAAGGCCTGACCCTACGTGAGTCCGCCCTGAAATCCGGCTATCTGACTAACGAGCAGTACGATCAGTGGATTGTGCCACTGGATATGACCCACCCAGGCTAAATTCAGCCTCGCTTGTGCTTGAGCGTATTCGCCCCTTCAATGGGGCGAATACGTAAACAGCGTAGCCATTTGTCCCTATGAAAGAGTAGGGGAGTGTCCCATCCCACCTATCTGCCTTTCACTGCCTTATGCGTATAAAGAAAACCTTCAGTTTGTCCTCTGCATGTGCAGCCACCGTGCTGGGCCTGGCCGTAGCCACGGCCTCAGTATCGGCCCAGGCACAATCTGAACCTGTTCCTGCCATCAGCGGACCGGCTGTCTCGGTTGAGACCCTGGTCAGTGGGCTGGAACACCCTTGGGCCATGGCTTTTTTGCCCAATAATGCTGGCATTCTGATTACCGAGCGCCCAGGCCGCCTGCGTGTTTGGACCCAAGAAAACGGCTTGTCCGAACCGATTGCCGGTGTGCCTAAAGTCCATGCGCAATCCCAGGGGGGCTTGCTGGATGTCGCTCTGGCCCCGGATTTTTTCCGTAGCCGCCGTATTTATCTGGCTTATGCCGAGCGCCGCGACAAACAAAACTCGGCCACCACCGTCGGTTATGGCGTGCTGTCGTCGGACTTGAAACGCATCGACGCCTTCCGCCCGATTTTCCGTCAGGAGCCTGCCTTGTCCACGGGGCAGCACTATGGTGTGCGCATGGCCTTTGATCCCGGTGGACGAGACCTGTATATCGCCCTGGGCGAGAACAATCAGCCGGCCACCGCTCAGCAACTGGATCACCTGCAAGGTAAAGTCGTGCGTATTCGCCCGGATGGCATTGTGCCGCGCGACAATCCTTTCCGCAGTCAACGTGGTGCCAGAGCAGAAATCTGGAGCTATGGCCACCGCAACCCGCAAGGCATGGCCTGGAACCCTTGGACAAACGAGTTGTGGGTGGCTGAACATGGCCCGCAAGGCGGCGATGAACTGAACCGGATTCAAGCCGGCGCCAACTATGGCTGGCCCTTGCGTACCGAAGGGCAAGGCTATGACGGCAAACCCATTCCCAACGCCAGCCCCACACCGCTTGAGGGGCTGACCGAGCCTTTCCACTACTGGTCAGTCTCGCCCGCCATCAGCGGCATGGCTTTCTATAACAACGAACGCGTCCCGGGCTGGCAGCACAGCCTGTTTGTAGGTGCATTGAAAGAACAAGCCTTGATTCGTCTGGAATTTGACGAAGAGGACGGCCACATCGTCGGTGAAGAGCGCTTGCTGCAAGACTTGAAGCAGCGTATCCGAGATGTGCGTGTCGGGCCGGATGGCGATGTTTATGTGCTGACCGACGAAAGCAACGGCCAACTACTGCGCATTCAGCCCAAGTCCTGAAGCTTTAAACAGGTTTGCGACTGCGCGTCGCAATAAAACTGGGCAGGTATTTCTCGATCTCAAAGCGTGGGGCGGGGTGCATTTCTTCGATGTAATCGACCAGATACAAACCCGCTTCCAGCTGCCCGCCAATCTGCTGCGCCAAGGAGTGCCCAAAAATCAAAGGCTCCATGCGTGCCTGCTTGGCTTGCCGTGCTTCGGCGTCCAGGCTGCTCAAATCCGAGTAAGGCACCGTGAATTTAGGGCGAATCAAACCTTGCTGGGCGTAACTAGGATCTCGATCCGCAATAAACACAGCCGGATTAAAGAAGCTGGACAGCAAATGCCCACCCGGACGCAGAACACGAGCGCATTCTTTCCAGACCAGGCTGATATCAGGCACATACTGGTTAGAGACCGGGTGCAAGATCAGATCAAAACTCTCGGCCCCAAAGCGCGACAAATCGCACATATCACCTTGTTCGATCTGCAAGGACAAGCCATCACGCTCGGCCACCATACGGTCTTTATCCAGCTGTCCGGCCGACAGATCAAACACCGTTACCGAGGCCCCGGCAGCGGCCAGAATGGGGGCTTGCTGCCCACCCGCACTGGCCAGGCACAGAACGGATTTGCCTTGAACATCACCTAACCAATCCGCAGGAACAGGCGAGGGCAGCAAATGCACTTGCCATTGCCCGCGACGGGCTTGTTCAACCTGCTCGCTGCTGACAGGCAAGGACCAGGGGCTCTCTGTTTGCGCTTGTTTGTCCCAGGCGCGGGCATTGTGATCGAGTAAAGAGGGATCTGACATAAGTAGTTCTTTTATAGTCACTATCACTGTATTGAAACACAACCCTATCTTGCCCGGCGGCGAACTGGCGATTTTTTTATACCCTCAAGCTCTAAAGAAAACGCCAACCCTCGGTTTAAGACTATAAAAAAGGCCGTCTCAAGGACGGCCTGTACAGACTGAACAGTCAGCTCAATTACTTGATCAAGGTTACTGGCACATTCACCAGGCTCAGCACCTTGGTCGTGACCGAACCCAGAACCAGGCCGGGCAGGGCGCTCAGGCCGCGCGTACCCATCACAATATGATCGATCTGGTTCTTCTCTACATAGTCTTTGATCGTTTGGGCGGCATTACCGGCAATAATGCTTTCCTTGATTTTCAGGGGAGAGCCGGCGAGCACGGAACGAGCAGGCAGGAGCGCATTGCTGCCTTCGTCCTGGTAGTAAGCCTGCAGCACATCTTCCGAGAAAAAGCGTTTGACGTTACCCGACACGATCGGAGTAGGAACAGCCAGCACGTGCAAAGTGGCTTCTGGTTTGCCCGTTAGGATGTCCACGGCGGTTTTCAAAGCACGAGTGGAAGCATCAGACCCATCGACAGGAACGAGAACATTAAGCATGAAGACCTCTTGTAGTGTGTGAACTGTTTAAGTATGAAGCAATAACTTCTACTAGGACATTACAGAATAAGCGCGCAGACCAGCTTGATCAGTATCAAGCCCCACCGCTATTTGCTAAAGGCTGTTCTATCATAACCGTATGATCTCGGTGTGGATGCCACATCACCCCGTTTATGTGCGGAAAAAAACAAGCGCCACATCCCTTCGTCCCACCATTCCTTGTGCCCGTTTTTCTTAGGAGATATCCCTCATGAGCTTGAAGCAGCTACTGGTCTGTACGGCCTTGTTCAGTGCCGGTTTCAGCGCCCAGGCAGCCGAAGCCGGCTTTGACTCGGTCAAGGATGTGCTGACCAGAAATGCTTGTTTGTCTTGTCATACCATAGACAGAAAAGTGGTTGGTCCTGCCTATAAGGACATAGCCAACATGCGCAAGGACGATCCAGCCAACGCTGAAGTCATTGCCCAGCATATCCGTCAAGGCAGCAAGGGCGTCTATGGACCGCTGCCCATGCCTGCGAATGCAGCCATTTCTGATGCCGACATCAAGGCGGTGGTGGATTGGATCATGGCGGGTGCGCCAAAACAGTAAGCAGTGTGTTTACACAATGGGAAACGGTCATCCAGGGATGGCCGTTTTTATTGGCTGCTCATCTGTGCCATCGGGACATGAATTTTAGAAAAAACATCTTCAACACGCCCATCCATATGAATGCACGGCTGTTCGTTCGACTCGACAGGCAAGGTTTGGGTCTGAGCAAAAAAGCGGGCAGGGGTGGTGCCCACCGTACGACGAAACATGGTGATAAAGGCGCTCAAGCTTTCATAGCCCAAATCTTGAGCGGTTGCGGTCACCGATGTTCCGTTCGCCAGTTTCTGCAGGGCAATGGAACTATCCCATTGTTGCAGCCAGCGCCCAAAAGACATGCCTGTTTCGCGTAAAAATAGCCGTCCCAAGGTACGCGTACTGACTCCAATCAAGGCCCCCCATTGCTCCATGCTCAACTTCAGGCCGGGGTTTTGTGCCAAATGATCGATCAGCCTTTTCAAACGACGGTCCCCAGGCATGGGTAAATGCAGGGATTTTTGAGGGCTCAGGGCCAATTCATCCATCAGCACCGCAATCAAACGAGCATGGCGCAGCTCGCTCCCCGGCAGGTGCTCGCCAGACTGTACCAGTCTCAGAATCAACTCCCGCAACAAGGGACGGGTGAACAGAATCCCACATGCTTCCAGATGGGCAGGGGGCTGAGCCTCAATGTACAGATTCGCGATACTGGCTTGCTGGGTAGCTCGAGCAAAATGCATCACATCAGCCGGTATCCAGATCGCGCACTGAGGGGGCACCGCCCACACCCCTTGTTCGGTCTGTACAGACATGAATCCTTTCAGAACGTACAGTAGCTGGTGTTTGCGATGCTTGTGAGGCTCAGTGTCTCCCACAAAGGCCAGCTCTACCTGTAACCCCGTCACAGGTAAAGCGACCTGATCCAGATAGGCCTGGACAGTAACAATGGCATCTTTCATTCAAGGGTCGCAGGCGTGCTTGAAACAGCTGAAGCTACGCCCTTAAAAAAGCCGAAAAAAATACCGTAACACAGCGCTGGGCTGCAAAATTGCGGCTAACAGCCAGTTTCTATCGTATTCCGGCCAAAATAAAGTCGAATCCTGTGCCTACAAGAGCACGCCGCCGTCTGCCCGTAGCACGCGCCGCGCAAAATTTGCAAAGCTCAGCGCCAATACCTTGGGTTTAAGCAAGAAATCCCGAGACTCTCGTGCCAGCTCTGGCTTAATGTGCCTGATGGTACCCATGGCCCTGGCGTTCAATTGCATTTGTGCCGCGTGCTCCATCCACACCGCTAACAGGCACGCTTCCTCAATACTGCGTCCAGCCGTCAACAAACCATGATGGGCCAGCAAAATGGCATGTCGGTTGCCCATTGCTTGCGAAATGATCTGCCCCTCTTCATCCCCAATGGGCAAGCCAGGCCAATCCGGAAGAAACGCACAGTTTTCGAAAAGAGGAGTGGCGTCCATATGAGCCACGACCAATGGCTCTCCCGTCATGGATAAGGCAGCACAGGCCGGCGGATGTGTATGGACAATCGCTTGAACATCAGGGCGATTGGCATAAATCCAGGCATGAAAACGTACCCCAGGATTGGGCATGGCGCTCCGTCCCCGAGGCTGTAACTGTTGATCGACCTGCACCAAGGAACTGGCACAAGCTTCGTCAAAGCCAATCCCAAAACCCAGCGTCAACATATCCGTGCTATCCGGTGACAAGCGAGCCGTAATTTGCCCCGCCAAACCGCGCCAATGCCCCTCATCAAAAAGAATGCGACACGCCAGGGCCAACTTCTCCCGCTGAGTCCATGAGCCGGTATTCAACTCTCCCATTTCCTGGTTCACCTGGGCGGCAATCTGATTTTTCTCTTGAATTTTCATAGTCCATATCTTGTTGTACAGGCCAAAATAGCAGGACGGCTACCCGTGACAGGCAGCCGGTCAAACCATGCACCTTAAATCGTTGCCACCACCTGAACTTCCACCAAAAACCCCTCGGCAAACAGCGACTGCACGCCCACAAGCGTACTGGTTGGCGGGATGGAGCCTGCCGGCCTTGCCTGAGTCAAGGCTTGAACCAGCTGCGCTGTATGTTCAGTGCAATCACCAACGATATAGATCGTCTCGCTGATCACCTCGGAACGGCAGGTACCTGCAGCCTGGAGCACGATATCGATATTGCTGTAGGCACGCTCGAACTGGGCAAAGAGATCACCGGCTACCAAATGGCCATTTTCATCCCAGGATAGCTGTCCCGAGGTATAGACCAAACCAGCCTTATTCAGAACAATGCCGTGAGACACCACCCCAGGCAGCTTGGGCAAATTGTCAGGGTTAATTGCTTGTTTGTTCTGCATTCATATGCTCCTTTTGCGGGTCTTGGGCTGCTATGCCCAGGCCCGGATTGATATTGATAACCTTGGCCTGGGTAAACTCCAGCAGTCCCTCCGCGCCCAATTCAATGCCAAAGCCTGACTGCTTACTGCCGCACTGAGGGATATGCGGCCCCAAGTCAATGTGCTGATTGATCCAAACCGTACCCGCTTGCAACTGATCGGCCACTCCTCTGGCTCGCTCCAGATCGGACGCCCATACCGAGGCGCCCAGGCCATAAGGGCTGCGATTAGCCATGGCAATCGCTTGCTCCACGTTGCTGTAGCGAATGACAGGCAAGACCGGGCCAAACTGTTCCTCATCCACCAGACGAGTACCGTCTTCAATGTCCAGCACCAGAGTAGGGGGCAGAAAGTAACCGGCCCCCTCCGGCACCGTACCCGCACTTAGAACCCGCCCATGCTGTCGGGCGTCCTCCAGGAGGGACTTCACCTTCTGAAACTGCTGCTGGTTCTGCAAGGGTCCCAGCGTTGTCTGTGAATCCAGACCATCTCCCAGTACCAGGCGCTGACAATGACTCCATAGCTCATGACTCAAGGCCTCGTAGAGCGAATCAGGAACATAGAGACGTTTCAAGGCGATGCAGGCCTGCCCACTGTTAAAGAAAGCGGCTCGCACAATACCGGGGGCGATCTGCTTGGGGTCCGCATCATCAAGCACAATCCCGGGGTCATTGCCTCCTAGTTCCAAGGTCAAACGTTTCAAGGATTTGGCTGCATTAGCCATGACCTTGTAGCCAGTTGCGGTAGAACCCGTAAAAGAGATCTTGGCGACCTGAGGATGGCTGCTCAACGCATCGCCCAGATCGTTGTGATCCGTGACGATGTTCACAACCCCCGCAGGCAAGGCATCGACAATAAGCTCACCCAGTTTCAAGGTGGTCAGCGGCGTGGTCGCCGCCGGTTTGATAACCACCGTATTACCCGCCAACAAGGCGTGAGGCACTTTGAAGGCCAACAGCATCAAGGGGAAATTCCAGGGCGTAATCACGGCCACTACGCCCAAAGGCTGGCGTTGCAGATAAGCGTGTCTGATCGTGCTCTCTTCCAAGGTCTGCGTCTCTATGCGGCACTGAGCGACATACCGAAAAAACGCGGCAGTGCCTTGCACTTCAGCCTGAGCATCCCGCAAGGGTTTGCCTTGTTCCTGGGTCAGGAGATGCGCCAATTCCAGGCAGTGTTCCTCAATAAGATCGGCAATCCTCAAAATCAAGGCGCGCCGTGTCTGCATCGTGGTTCGGGACCAAACAGGAAAACTGCGGCTGGCCGCGTTGATCGCCTGTTCCATTTGCCGGAGCGAGGCACGTGGACTATGAGCAAAAGGCTGCCCCGTACTGGGGTTGATGACAGCCATGGTTTGTTCGCCATCCACCAAGGCACCGTCAATCAACATTCTGAACGTGGATGTTTGACTATTCATCGGCCAGCCTCTCGGTGGTTTCCAGCGCATGAGACGCAGTCTGAAAAGGCGTTAAAGCGTGTCGCATTGCCAAACGCAGGCGAGTGGCGTCTTGCTCATTGCTGGCCCAGGCGATATAGCCATCAGGCCGAATCAGCACAGCAGTCACGTGCTCCCAACCCTCACTGCGAACGGCCAGTGAGCTCCGATACAACACAGCCTTCAGGCCCTCCGGGCATTCCAGCTCATCGTTGTCATGCCCACTCACCTCCAGCATCACGTAGTGCCCCTGTTCCAGGAGGCCAAAAAGACTTTGTCCACCAACCAGATCCTGATCCGCTGCACGCCGTCCCACCAAGGCATGGTCACCCGGCACGGTTGATGGATACAGCACACTCAGGCCAGACAGCCTCTCGGCCAATGTTTTCTCCAAGGCAGGGGACTGCTTGATGAGCTTGTTCAAAAAGGAACGTAATTCCATACCCTCAACAGAGAAACAGCTCATCAAGGCAGTCTGTGCCTGGGTGTGCTCCAGCAAATCCTGGCCAACGGGGTAACGCTCCTGATGGTAGCTATCAAGCAAAGAGTGCGGCATCCACCCGTTGATCACGGCAGCCAGCTTCCAGCCCAGATTCATGGCATCCTGAATCCCGATATTCAGCCCCACACCCCCGGCTGGCATATGCTGGTGGGCGGCGTCACCCGCCAAGAAAACCCGATTTTTACGGTAGCTCTCGGCCTGGCGGCTGGTATTGCTATAGCGAGACAGCCAGGATGGGCTGTGCAATCCAAAATCGGTTCCAAAGACGGCCCGGACTTTTTCGCGTAGCTCTTCCAAAGGCAAATCACCCGGCCATGGACGATTCACGTCGTCCGGCGACAGCCCGACCAAACGATGCTGGCCATCCGGCAACTTCGCAACCATGGCCGTCCCATTCAGCCCCCACTCACCAATCATGACGCCCTCGGGCGGGTCGGTCAGCATGGCGTCTCCCAGCCAGCCCAAGACCGTGGCATCTGTTCCAGGAAACGCAATCCCGGCCTGTTGACGCACTGTGCTGCGCGTCCCATCGCAGCCCACCAGCCATTGCGCTGTAGCGACATACTGCTCTAGCTGGCTGTTTTCAATCCAAACCGAGACTCCCTCCGGGTTCTGTTCAAAGCGGCATACTTTCTCGGACCGGCGGATATCCGCGCCCAAGGAGCGCGCACGCTCCTGCAAGATAGCGGTAATGCGCGCCTGGGGAATAGCCAGCGTATAGTCAAAGCGAGTGTCCAACTGCTTGAAGTCCAGACGATGCTCAAAGACGGCAAAATGTCCGCTAGGAATACGCACCGCCTGCGCCAGCATCTCGTGGTGTGCGCCACGCATGGCAAAGACTTCAATGGTTCGCGGATGAATCGTCAAAGCCCGAGATTGAGGGCTGATAGTGGCAGTTTGTTCAATCAGCAAGGTCTGCACACCCGCAAGCTGTAACTCGCAGGCCAGCCAGCAGCCAACCGGGCCGGCGCCCGAAATAATGACTTGATGTTCCACTGATGTCTCCTCGTTTTTTATGTAATCGTGGAGACATCATTGTTGAGGAAAGGCTGTCCGTCGGGATGCGCATAACGGACGAGTTCTAGCCTGAAACGGCCAAAAAAAACCTGGCTTGTCGCAAAGCCAGGCTATTTCTACCGATACGAGCTGCTACTCAGGATGCGTCATTTCGCTTCATCTTTTGGGCGTATCGCGCAGGCTGAAAGCTCCAGGCCATGATGGCCACCAATACCGCCATTGCCGCATGCAACATCCAGCCTGCCTGAAAGCCATTACTCATTTCACGCAACTGTACGCTGATCATGGGAAAGAGGGCGGCAATCGGAAAGCCACCGCCTTGCATCAAGGCACTCAAGGTCCCGGCACGGGCTGCATCCGGAAAGTGGTCCAGAGCCACCAACAGCAGCAAGGAAAAGCAGCCGCCCAAGCCGATGCCGATAATAATCGCCCACAGATAGGGGGCCATATCGGGAATATAGGCAAAGGCCAGGAAGCCCACGAACTGACACGCCAGCGCCAGCCATACCCACATGCGGCGATCTTTATTCTTGGCCGCCAAGGTAGGCAAGCCAAAGGCGGCAATGGCTTGTGCCACCGACAGGACCGCCACCAGGCTACCGCTGGCTTCAGCCGTCCAGCCCCGGTCTTGATAGAACGTCGCCAGCCAGGTCACCAAAGAGGCATAGCCGCCATTGATCAGGCCAAAACACACAATCAAGGTCCAGGTGCGAGGGCGAGCCAGCAAGGACAAGGATGGGGGCGACAAATTCGCGCCCGGAGCTTCACGCGGCACCACTTTCCAGGCAATCCACAAGGCCACGCTGATCGGCAAGGCCCAGAAAGCCAGCGCGATACGCCAGCTGTCCGTCAAGGAGCTGACCCACGGCGTAATCTGCGCACCCAAAGCACCCCCACCCATCAAGGTCGCGGAGTACACCCCGGTGACCTGAGCGATATGGCGCGGAAACTGTTCCTTGATCAAACCGGGCATCCCCGCTTGCAGCAAGGACACGCCCAAACCACAGATCAGCGCTGTTGCAATCAGGGTGGCCCCATTAGGCACAAACCAGCGCAGCACACAGCCCAGGCACAGCAAGAGCAAGGATGTAATCAAGACATGGCGCAGTGCCAGGACGCGCCGCAAGGAGGGCATGCAGAAAGCGCCCAGTCCCATCACCATCATGGGCAGCAAAGTCAGCCAGGCCAGGCTGCTCAAGGGCATGTTCAACCCTTGGGCAACCTGTCGTGCCAAGGTGCCGCTGGAGGTCAGAAAAGGACGCAGGTTCAAGCCGACCAGAATGACGAAAGCCAGCCACAAAGCTGGGCTGGCTTGAACACCCGTCGACGACGGGGCAGTCTGAGTAGAAGACATAAAATCGTTATTGTTGTGATTGGAAGAAAAATGCAGCCGCCGAGTCGGCGACGTTTAAGGATTCGCGCCAGCCTGTTCCAGAATCTCGGCCATCTCTGTCTGGCTGCGCTGGCGAGCCAGGCTCAAGGGACGCACTCCCTGACGATCCGGCAGGTTCACATCCGCTCCGGCCTTGATCAGCAAACGCAGCACTTCCTGGTGTTCCGGCCCGCCATCAGAGAGCACAATCGCCTCATGCAAAGCAGTCCAGCCCAAGTAATTCACATGGTTAGGGTCGACCCCCGCCGCCAGTAAAAGGCGCACAACATCGACATAACCGTGCTCAGCCGCTGGAATCAGCGCCGTACCACCATAGCGGTTCACGCTACGCAGATCGGCTCCGTTCTCCAGAGTCATGCGCAGGATTTCCAGACGACCTTGTGCACCCGCGACCAAGTAAGGGCTGTCGTGAATGGAGTCGGCCTGATTTACATCCGCACCGGCACGTATCAACTGCCGGGCAATATCAATATGGTTTAACCAGGTTGCACGTAACAAGGGGCTTTGCCCTTGATCGTCGCTGACACTGACGCTGGCGCGAGCCCGCTTTTCTGAAAGAATCTCGCGCACTTTGGCGCTATCGCCTTGCTCTACCGCTTCCAGCAATACTGTTTGTGACCACACACTGCCACTCCCCAAGGCCAAACTCATCACCATTCCAGCCAGCAAGCTTTGCAGTACTACTTTCATGCGCTTCCCCCCGTCATGGCATTGGCCCCAGAGGACCAAACGTTTATAAATAGCATAGATAGGCCTTGGGCAACACCGATTCATAAGCATACTGCTTATTTTCTTACGGATAAGCTTGACCGGCTGCGGCCACATCCAATTCGGGCTGAGACATCAATCTATCCAGCTCGCTACGCAGATAATTAAGGAACACGCGAGTCTTTTGCGGCATCAGACGCGAGGGGAGCAAAGCCAGAATAGGGAAAGGCGCAAACTCCCAATCCGGCAAAACACGCTCCAGGTGCGCGCAATCCGGATCCAATTTTCGTTCCAGCAAGGAAGAGGCGGTAATACCCAGGTCATGCACGGCCAGTTTGCGCATCATGATGGCGTTATTGACGGTAATGGAACCTTCCACAATCGCGTCATAGCGCTCCTGATTCGGCCCACGCAAGGACCAGACTCGATCCGAGCTGGCGGGGCGGGCACAAATACAAGTATGGCCTGCCAGTTCAGAAGGATGCTTGGGTCGCCCTTTGCGGTCCAGATAGTTGCGGGTGGCATACAGCCCCAGACGAATCTGTCCTAACATGGTGGCCACCGCGCTGGAGTCAGGCTGAGCACCCACACGGATGACGCAATCGTAGTTGTCGGCCTGCAAATCAATAGGCCGTATGGTCAGGTCAAACTCCAGCTCAATATCCGGGTACTGTTGATTAAAGCCCCGGATAATGGCGGGCATCAGCACAATGCTGAAACTGGCAGGCATGGAAACCCGTAAACGTCCTTTGGGGGTCTGAGCCACATCCAGCAATTGTTCATGAGCCAGACGAGCCTGTTCGACGACAGCCAGGCAGCGCTCGAAATACACTTGTCCCGCGTCGGTCACATCTACATTGCGCGTACTGCGTTTGAGCAGGGCCACACCCACTTCTTTTTCCAATTCGCGGATACGGCGTGACACGGTGGAAACCGGCATTCCCAGGGCTTGGGCAGCACGGCTAAAGTGGCGGGCACGAGCCACTTCCACGAAGATCGCGATGTCGTTGAGCAGGGGACCGGCGATAATGGTACTCATTTGAATTGTTCCATGAATGGAAATACGTTTGCAATATTAAGGGTTTTTACTAGGTTTAGAAAGGCTCATACTCCATCTAACGATTCGCTAAACACAACAGCGAACCACCGAAAAACACACCGTAGATTTGGAGTAAATAATGAAAAACATCGCACGCGCAACTATCGCCAGCCTGATTCTTGGTGCCACCGCTTTGAGCGGCACTGCCATGGCAGCTACCAACAATGTCGCTACCGGCGAAAACCTGAACTACCCAGCAATTGAATCGACCGACGCTCCTTTGAGCCGTCAGCAAGTCGTTCAAGAACTGGCTGCTGCTCAAGAGCAAGGCTACATTAGCACGGGTTCCATGGGCGACTACCCACGTATCGATACCCGCTCCGAGCTGAGCCGTGATCAGGTTGCCGCAGAAGCCAAAGACTGGAACAACAACAACGGCACCTTTGTTGCTTACTAAGCTGCTGATTGATCCCTAATTAGTCGTAGTTCCCCCTTGAAACGCCTCTTCGGAGGCGTTTTTTTTATCAGCTGTTGACCTTCCCATCGGGTCAAGCCCTAAAGTGGCTTCATTGACGATCCATTGAAGGGTGATTTCGATGACAAGCAGCGCTTCAAACAAGGGCTCACGCCTGACTTTAGATGTGGAAGGCATGACATGTGCTTCCTGCGTCAGTCGGGTTGAAAAGATTATTGGCAAAGTCCCCGGTGTGCAATCGGCCCAGGTAAATCTGGCCACCAACAAGGCCACCGTGGAATTTGAGGGTGCCGCCCCGGTCGACGCCATTATGCAGGCAGTGGAAAAGGGTGGTTACAAAATTTCCCAACAAGACATTGTGCTGGACGTGCAGGACATGACCTGCGCCTCCTGCGTGGGTCGCGTTGAAAAGGCCTTGCTGAAAGTGCCGGGCGTACAAAAAGCCTCGGTCAATCTGGCAACCGCCAAAGCGCATGTGCAAGTGGCGCAGGGTGTGAAAGCTCCTGAGCTGATTCAGGCGGTGAGCAAAGCCGGCTATCCTGCCAGCCTTGCCGAAGCGGCTGTCACAAATGACCAGTTCGAGCGTGCCGAACAAACCTACGAAACGCTGCGCAAGCGTTTCTGGCTGGCGACGGTGCTGGCCTTGCCCGTTTTCATTCTGGAAATGGGCGGCCATATGGTGCCTGCTTTCCATCATTGGGTAGCCAGCACCATAGGTACACAAAACAGCTGGCTGATCCAGTTCGTGCTGACCACGCTGGTTTTGCTGTTCCCAGGCCGCGAGTTCTACACTAAAGGGATTCCTGTTCTCTTGCGTGGTGGCCCGGACATGAACTCGCTGGTCGCTGTGGGCACCCTGGCGGCCTACAGCTTCTCGCTGGTGGCTACCTTTGCGCCACAGTGGCTGCCTTCCGAATCCGTCTACGTGTACTTTGAAGCTGCCGCTGTCATCGTCGCCCTGATTTTGCTGGGCCGGCTCATGGAAGCCCGCGCCAAAGGTCGCACGTCTGAAGCCATTCAACGCCTGCTCAGCCTGCAGCCGCCTACCGCTCGTGTACGTCGCGACGGTCAGGAAATTGAGCTGCCCCTGGCAGATCTGCATACGGGCGATGTCGTGCTGGTTCGTCCCGGCGAGCGTATTCCCGTTGATGGAGATGTTCTTGCCGGTCAGAGCTATGTGGATGAATCCATGGTGACGGGCGAATCCATTGCCGTGTCCAAATCCCAGGGCGATAAAGTCATTGGTGGCACAGTGAACCAAAAAGGTTCGCTGGAATTTGAGGCTACCGCCGTGGGGCAGGACACCGTACTGGCCAATATTGTGTCCATGGTAGAGCAGGCCCAAGGCTCCAAGCTGCCTATTCAAGCCGTGGTCGACAAAATCACGCTGTGGTTTGTACCCGCCGTCATGACACTGGCCGTCTTGACCGCCATTGTCTGGCTGATTTTTGGCCCATCGCCCGCATTGAGCTTTGCACTGGTCAATGCCGTCGCTGTGCTGATTATTGCTTGCCCATGTGCCATGGGTCTGGCCACGCCAACCTCCATCATGGTGGGGACGGGCCGAGCCGCACAGGCTGGCGTGCTGTTCCGTAAAGGGGACTCTCTGCAAGCACTGCGTGATGTAAAAGTCGTGGCCGTGGATAAAACAGGCACCCTGACCAAGGGCGCGCCCGAACTGACCGATTTTGTCTGCGCACCCGGAGAGAACCAGGATCAGGCTTTGGCAGCGATTGCCGCTCTGGAAAACTACTCCGAGCATCCGATTGCCCAAGCCATTGTCAGCGCCGCCAAGGAAAAGCAAATCACCTTGCCCAAGGCTGAGCAGTTTGAGTCCCTGACAGGCCTGGGTGTCACCGCCCAAATCGGAGCTGACCAATGGCATGTGGGTGCAGATCGCCTGATGACGCAATTAGGGGCGGACCTGTCCGCCTTTACCGAGCAAGCCCAGACGCTGGCGCAGGACGGTAAAACCCCCATGTACGCCGCCCGCAACAAGCAGGTCATTGCCTTGCTGGCCGTGGCTGACCCCATCAAGGAAACCACGCCGCGCGCCATCGAGCAGTTGCATGCCCGTGGCATCAAGGTCGTCATGATTACCGGCGATAACCGCCACACAGCCAATGCCATTGCCCGCCGTCTCAATATTGATGAAGTGGTGGCGGAAGTCATGCCTGAGGGCAAGGTGCAAGCGGTTCAGGCCTTGCGCGATACCCATCAACATCTGGCCTATGTCGGCGATGGCATCAACGATGCACCCGCTCTGGCTGTAGCAGACGTGGGGATTGCGATTGGCACCGGAACGGACATTGCCATTGAAGCGGCTGATGTAGTCTTGATGTCGGGCGATATGCAAGGCGTGGTCACCGCGATAGCCTTGTCCCACGCCACCATGCGCAATATCCGTCAAAACCTGTTCTGGGCCTTTGCCTATAATGTGGCACTGATTCCGGTAGCAGCAGGCGTGCTCTATCCCTTTAACGGCACTTTGCTCTCGCCCATGTTTGCCGCTGGCGCCATGGCCTTGTCCAGTGTCTTTGTGGTCAGCAATGCCTTGCGCTTGCGGCGGGTGAAGCTGAACTAAGGTACCCGCACAACACGTTTCACTACAGCGCAGTAGAACCCGGTGTAAACCAAGGGGTTCTTTCAAGCAGAGAAAAAAATGCCGCCCAACTGGGGCGGCATTTTTTAGCAAAGCGATATTGCCAAACTCATGATCCAGACTTCACCGATCAGGCTTTCAGCGTATAACGCAAAATCTCCACGATTTGCTCGGGGCTAGTTGCCCAGGCCTGCGCACTGGCATCCACTTCTTTCAAGGGGTGGATGATGTCTTCGGCGTGCAACGTCACGTACGGTTTGCCCAGGGCGGCACAGAAACCGGCATCAAAGGCAGCATTCCACTGTTTGTACTTGTCTCCAAAACGCACCACGACCAGATCCGCCTGTTCAATCAGGGTTCTGGTACGGATGGCATTAATTTTGGAGGATTTGTGATCACGCCAGAAACCTTCGCTGGCCGGTCCCAGGTGATCGCCAGCGGCATCGCTGGCATCGTGATCGGTAACAGGGCTGGTAAAGGTAATATCCAATCCAGCGGCCTTTGCACCTTGAGCAATCTGCTCGCGCCAATCCGTGTGAATTTCGCCGGACAGATAAACGGTGTAAGTCATTACATACTCCATAAAGAAAAGCCGGACGCCTCTTTAACAGGCGCCCGGCGCATTCAAACCCACCCAACAGTAGCATATTGAGCGGCACCTAACAGCAGGCAAACGCGATAGCCCTTATTCGCAAACGCATCAAGGGCTAAAGAAACGGGTTTCTTTATGAAGCCTGTGGATCAGCGAATCGGGATGGCAACCGGACGCAGCGGAGCCGCATCACCGCCCCGGATCTTGAGCGGACCGCCAATAAAGGCAAACTCATAGACCTTGTCCTTGGACAGTTCATCCAGGGCAATCAACTCAATGATCGGTGCGCCTTGTTGAGCCAATAGATAGGTATGCAAGGGGACGTAGTCATCAGGCACCTCGGAAGGGAAGGTTTCAAAGCTCAAATTGTCCGCACCCACAATCATCGCACCGCCTTCCTCCACCAGATAACGAGCAGCATCCAGACCCATGCCGGGCGGCGCGTTCATGTAGGCTTTGGGATCATTAAAGAGCTTCATGCGGCCCGTACGGATCAGGACAATATCGCCTTCTTTCAGCACCGTTTTCTGACGGGCCAGTGCGTCCCTCAAGTCCTGGCGTGTGATGCGGTATTGGTCGGGCAGCATGTCTACGCCTTTGGCGGCGGCCACATCAATCAAGACGCCACGGGCGATCAAGGGCGGGAATTTCTCGATGCCAGTACGGTTCCAGCCACGGTCACCCAGATGCTCATCAGCCTTGAAACCATTCCAGATCTTTCCATGAATGCCGAAGTGATTCAGGGCATCGATATGGGTGCCCGTATGGCTGTACATGGAAAAAGCCGTGCCTGTGTAGCTACGAACCGCGTTCATCTCATCGCCAACTCCCATCGGGTCATCCACTGCGGTACCACGGGGGGTATGGGTCATCCAGAACTGATAGTGCGGGTCTCCCGCGTCCTGCCAGCTGGGCATGCCCAGGTAGTAGTCGGTTGCCAGGTCATAGACTTTGCTGCCATCCAGACGGGACAAGATGGCAGCCCGGGAAGCAGGAGTGATCAGGTTCAAGCGACCAATTTCATCGTCCGGCCCCCAGGGGCTGATGCCCACTTCCTGAGCACTAAGGGGCAAAGGGTTGCTCGCTGGGTGAGTGGAATGAGCCAGAGAGACGCTCATGCTGCTTGCACCAACCAGCAGTAAACCGAGAAGACGGTGAGAAAAACGAATCGACATGGATGTCCTTTTATGAAGCGTAGATAAGAAAGAAAGGGGCAGCGCTTACAGCAAAGCGCGCAAACGGCTTTTGAGCATTTCGGCGGATTGGGTCTGCAAACGGGCCAACACTTGGCCGGTCTCGCGTGAGGAGACTAATAAAGTGGGGATGGACTGGATCCCTAGCCGTACCGCTTCGGCGCGATCGGTTTGAACTCGCTGCTGCGCGATATCGCTATCCATAGCATTCAGAAAGGCCTCACCATCAAAGCCTTGCGCAATGGCGACCTCCAGCAGCGTGTCCATATCGCCGATATTGCGACTTTCTGCCAGATGCGCACGCTGCACCGCATCGAAGTAATCCCAATGGGCGTTGTCGCCAGAAAGTAGCTGCGCCGCCTGACACGCCCGAGCGGACAACATTCCATGGGGATAGTCGAAGTTCTGTGCTCGCATGCCCTCGATATTGATGGACTGCGTATCGTCGTGTTGGGCGCAGACGGCCCAGTGGCCCAGGATTTCACGTTTGGCGCGCTCCATGGAGCCGAAGGCTTGCAGCATCTGCTCGCGGCTGTCTTGCAGAACAAAGGTATGGTGGCGGACCTGGATGCCCAGTTCGGCGGCAACTTGCCGCAAGCGTGGCGACATGACATAACACCATCCGCAGACGGCGTCATGGAAGAAATCAATAATCAGGGGGGAGACACGCGGCTGGGTCGGGTGTGTTTGATCGTGCATTGTGATGTCCTTGTAAGATGGTCATCACAATAGCGTTCCCCGGAGCGGAGAATAAGCACGTGGCGGTGCAGACAGTTTTTACTTCGAGTTCATAAAGGTCTGTTTACAGGGCGTTGGACATGGCATGGGGCAGTTGGTCGGCCAGATAATCCACGAAGGCTTTGACCTTGGGTTGCAGGTGGCGATTGGTCGGATACACGGCGTAGATATGGCGGGGCTCATTCACGAACTCGGGCAAAACGCGTTGCAACTGCCCGCAAGCAATTGCTGGATCTGCCAGAAAGGAAGGCAGGGCGCCAATACCCAAACCGGCAATCAGAAAGTCGCGCAGCATCAGGCTGTTATTCACTTGACTATGCTCACCTGAAAACAGCAAAGCCGTACCACTGGGGGGGTGCTGTTGAGGATTGCTGTCGAAATCACTATCAAAAGCAAGGCCCTGGGTATGTGCCAGGCTATAGCTGATCATTTTGTGATTGCGCAAATCCTGCAAGGTCTGAGGCAGGCCATGCTGCTTCAAATAGGTGGGGGCGGCGCATAATTTTTGCTCGATGGTGGCGAGGCGACGAGCAATCAGGGTGGAATCATCCAGGCTGCTACGCAAACGCACCGAGACATCAAAACCGTGAGCCACGGCATCCACGATCCGGTCTTCCATCACCAGCTCCAGCTTCAGTTCCGGATACTTGTGTAGAAAATCCGTCATCAATGGCGACAGGACGCTAAGTGCAAACGACAAGGGGGCATTCACGCGCAAGGTCCCCGTCACGCGCTGGGACTGCTGTTTGACCGAGCGCTCCAAAGCGTCCAGCTCATCCAGTATCCGACAGCATTCGGCATAGTAGCTGCGGCCAGTCTCCGTCAGACTCATGCTGCGCGTAGTGCGCTGGATCAGCACCGTATCCAGATGCGCTTCCAAGGTACGCAGTTGCTTGCTCAAACCCGCTGCGGATATCCCCAGATCCTCCGCGGCTTTGGCAAGTCCGCCCAGCTCCACAATGCGCCGGAAGGTGCGCATGACATTAAAAGTGTCCATAAGGGATAGGTACTCCAACAATCAGCTATAGCAAGGCTTGGGCGGGAAACATGCCTGAAAACAGGAACGCAGCCCCCTCAGGAATCGTATCCTACCGCATTGCCGCGGGCTGTCTGCGTCTGATTTTCTTGTCTCGAAGCGAATCCCTTATTTCCAACCCAGGCTGTGGGATTGCTCCAGAGCCTGGTGACGCTGATCATCATCCGCATGCAGATAGATATTGGTCGTAGCGATAGACTCATGGCCCAAAGTGTCACGGATGATACGTAGATCCACCCCTTGATCAGCCAGGTGAGAACCCGCCGAGTGACGCAGCCAGTGAGCCGAGGCCTGCTCCAGAGTACGGGCCTGGGACTCCTGATCGGGATGCAGACTCCGTAAATGATCCGCACTACCTTGAAAAACCTGTTTGACCAGAACATGCGCCATGGCCCGCGTCAAATGCTTGTCGCTGGCACCGGCGGACATTAATAAAGGATAGGGCTCCAAAGCCTGGGGCGGTCCTTCCAGCCCATGCGCTTGTCGGTAGCGCATCAATTCGCCGTACAGCTCTTGCGTTAAAGGCACACGACGCCATTTGTCGCCCTTGCCGTGGATATGCAGCCACCATTGAGCCGTCGTTCCCGCATCAACACGTTCCTGAACATCGGCCATACGCGCCTGAACCAGTTCGGAAATGCGCAGGGCGCCGCCATAAAGAATGGAAAAGAGCCAACGTACGCGGGCTTTATAGCGCAACTCGCTCTGCGTATCTTCAGGAAGGGCCTGGATGTAATCCTGTACCCAACGCCATTGCAACCGGGTCAAGTACCGTTGCTGGGGGGCGGTGGTTTTCTTTTGACGTCGGCCCTGATGAGACAAGGCCAAAGGATTGCCCGCCAAATACCCCGCCTGTACCAGCCAGCTAAATAAAGAGTTCAGAATCAATAACGCCTGATTCCGGCTGCTTTCAGACAAGGGCCCCGCAAATGGCCGCCATGCCGCATGGTGACGGGCAGGGCGGGAGCGCCCTTGAACCACCCAGCGATGAGCGGGTTGAGGGTCCGCCAGAAACAAACGATAGGCCAGGATGTCTTCCAGGCTAAGCGAGGACAAGTCCTTGCGACGCTCCAATACCGCCCATAACAAGAGGCGCTCCGCCTCCTTGCGGTAGTTCGCATAGGTGCGTGGACTATCTATATAGCGCGCCAACCAGGCCCGCAATGCCTCTATATCTGTTTGCGCCTCAATCTGTGCACGTCCGCCGATAGACCGGTTGGCCCCTTGCCGCCCGTCAAAACGAGCCAGCAATTGAGCAATATCGTCCGATCCCAGGTCGGTTGAGGGCGAAGTGTTGGCTATTTCCATGAATAAGCAGAAAAACGAAGGCGATAAGAGAGCAGGGAAGGGCTTTCAAACCCGTGCCTGTGCCAATCAGCCTGTTTAGGGTCACATACTTGACATTATAGAGATAATGTCAAATTATAGAATCCAATTTGTTGATAATTTTATATATTACGTTGTATTATTAATTAAATTATCAACAAAGGTGGAAAAATGGAGCAAAGCCAGCCAAACGAGGGGCAAATCCTGGTCGATGTTGCCCAGTTACGTGATCGCTTCAGCCATACGCAGACTTTGTACAAAGAAGTGGCCGCACTCCTGTTTTTCCGCTATGGCGTCACACCTACGGCCAACAAGCTGTACCAATTGGTGCGCAAAGGCAGCATGAGCGCTCCGGCTCAGGCACTACAGACGTTCTGGGAAGATTTGCGGGATAAAAGTCGAGTTCGGCTGGATGTGGCCGACATGCCTGAAGAGCTACAAGCCCTGACGGGGGAGCTGCTGGGTCGTATCTGGCAAGAAGCGATGGGGCACTCGAAGCAGCAGATGCTGCATTACCAGACTCAGGCTGATGAACGCGTCGCACAGGCTCAAGCCCAAACCCTGGAGGCCCAACAGGCACTGGAAGCAGAGCAGAGCGCCTTGAAAAATGCCCAAGCCCATATAGAAAAGCTGAAAGAAGAACTACAGGCAGCCAGTCAGGTACAAGCAGCTCTGAAACAAGACTTGCTGCACGCCAAACAACGTCAAAACGAGCTGGAAACCGAAAAACAATTGGTTCAACAAGAACTGCGCCGCCAAGGTGAGCAATTCACCCAGGACTTGGAGCGGCTGCAAAAGGCTATTGAGCTGACCGAAGAACGCGCCCAGGCCAACGAGCGCCGTGCTTTACTGGAAATCGACAAGGAACGCTCCATTCAAACGCGACTGCGTCAGCAAATAGAAGAGGCCGAGCAAGCAAACAAGACCCAGCGTCAAGCTCACGAACAGGAGCTGAACAAACAGCAGGATCAAATGCAGAAACTGCGCCAGGAGTTGGGGCAAGAGCAGGGCGAGCGCCGCGCGATGCAAGCGGCTATGGATATCAGCCATAACTTGGCCAAAGAGATGCAGGGGCAATTGCAAATGTTGCGTACTCGCGCCGCTTTGCTGGAGCGGGAGAATGAAGAGGCGCGCAAAACAGCCCAACGACTCAGCCAGGAACTGGAACAAGCCCAAAGCCAGCCTGTACGCCCCCTACGGTTGAAGCGACGCCTGATCAAGAACGATCCTGAACAATAAAATCTATTTAGCAGCCTATGCCAGCCATCCGTAAGGTTGATTTGCTGCACTTTCAATCGCCTGGATAGACCACTGCGTGTAACGGTCTGTTTTAGCGCAAACGATGCACAGAAGGCTTATGCTAAGCTTTTGCCCATGCTGCGCGCCCCCATTTCATCTCGCAAAACAATAGGCTGGCTTTTATTAGTCGGCCTGCTTGTTTTTTTTGCCAGCATGAGTGTGAGTAGCAGCTTTGCCGCACACGCCACGATTCAACATACGGATCGCAGCACTGTTCAAGCGCAACATGCCTCGTCGGGGCAATCTCACCATAGCGCTCCCAACCATTGCAGCACTCCAATGAAAAGTGGTTGCTGCGCTTGTCTGGCGACGCAGGCTCCACCACCTGAAGCGGTGGCATTACAGCCCGTTTTCCCTCCCGTTCCCCTGCATCAAAACTACGTCTCCCGGCTGATTGGCCCCGCCCAGCCACCTCCGCGCTCGTCCTGATCATCTCGTTTTAATTGCCGCCCAAGCGCTAAAAGCCTGTGCTGATCCAGCCTGGGTGGTACGTGTGTATTGATGATTGATAGGGATAAACCCATGAAACGACGCGATTTTTTTAAACTGACTTTGGGTGCCAGCCTCTTGAGTAGCCTGCCTATGCGAAGCTGGGGGCAGGGCATGATGGGGCACCACGGCTCCATGTCTGAAGGTATGCACGGTCACGGCATGAGCACCCGCCCAGGCCTGATGCCCATAGAAAAAATGCCGGCTGGCCAGGCTCTGCAAGCTCTACCTGTACTTAAAAACAGTAGTCAGAAAAAAGGGCTTTTCCAGGCCAAAATTACTGCTGCTGCCCATCAACGCGTTCTGGCAGATGGAAAAAGCACCGAACTCTGGCTTTACAACGGCCAAGCTCCCGGCCCGCTGATCGAACTGTATGAGGGCGACCAAGTAGAAATCGAGTTTGAAAACCAGCTGGATCAGGCCACTACCATCCACTGGCACGGTTTGCCGGTTCCCTCTGATCAGGACGGCAACCCACAAGACGCGGTGATGCCAGGACAAAGCCGCTACTACCGCTTTACCTTGCCCGAAGGCTGCGCCGGTACGTACTGGTATCACCCACACCCTCATGGCAAAAGCGGTGAGCAAGTCGCCCACGGATTGGGCGGGACAATTATTGTCCGCTCTCCCAAAGACCCATTGAAAGACTACACGGAGCAACACTGGGCCATTAGCGATCTGCGGCTGGACATTAATGGCCATATTCCGGCCAACACAGGTCCTGACTGGATGAACGGCAGGGAAGGGCAGTTCGTGCTGCTGAATGGTCAACGCCAACCCCTTATCCAGGCCAGCACAGCAGAACGCATCCGTGTCTGGAACTCGTGTTCTGCCCGTTATTTGAAGCTGCACATCCCCGGCGCTCGGCTGGTTCAAGTCGGTACAGATGGCGGACTGTTAGAGCAAGCCTTGGCAGCGGCCGAGTCGATTTTGATGGCCCCGGCCGAACGGGTGGAGTTCTTTATCCAGGTGGATAAAGATCTGGATAGCAGCTTGCAAGCACTGTATTACGATCGGCAAAAAATGATGGTGCAGGAAAGTCCCGAAACCCTGACGTTGGCAACACTGAAAATCCGCCATCAGGAAATCGAACTGCCCAAGCAATTACGCGCAATCCCTGCCATTCCAGCAGCCGCCAGTACCGCAAAAGTCGTGTTCAGCGAAGTCATGCCCATGAACCATGACATGCAGTCTGGGCACGGTTCTGGTATGACAAACTCATCCGAGATGAACCACCAGGGTATGGCAGGCATGGATAACGATATGATGCCCGGCATGGCTGCCATGCGTTCCATGTTCCGTATCAACAATCAGGTCTACGACATGGACCGCATCGACCTGCGTTGCCCAACAGGGCAGTGGCAGTACTGGGATGTGATTAACGATTCCCATATGGACCATCCTTTCCATCTGCACGGCACACAGTTTCAGGTATTGGCGCGCCAAACCGGGATGCAGTCCGTACCGGAGGCGTTCCGGGCCTGGCGCGACACGGTCAATCTGCGGCCCAATGAGACGGTCCGGCTAGCATTCCGCCAGGAATTGCCCGGCCTGCGCATGTTCCACTGCCACATTCTGGAGCACGAGGACCTGGGCATGATGGCGCAGCTAATGGTGGAGTAGCCTGACCGCTGATGTAGAACCTTGAAAACATCCGCCCTGCAAGCCTGTGTGCCAGCAGGGCGGACAAAGCAGTCCTGCCTGAAAAAAACCCGGCGTCGCCTGCATTACAATACCGCTTTTGAATTTCTCATTTTCAGCGGAGCACGCGCCATGAGCCTGTTGGGCACCCCTTTATCGTCGTCGTCGGACAAAATCATGCTCTTGGGCTCGGGAGAGCTGGGCAAAGAAGTACTGATTGCGCTGCAACGCCTGGGGGTAGAAACCATAGCGGTGGACCGCTACGAGAACGCACCTGGCCAGCAGGTCGCCCATCACTCGCGCACCATCACCATGAGTGATGCCGAACAATTGCGCGCCCTGATCGAAGAAGAAAAGCCCACCCTGGTTGTGCCCGAGATTGAAGCCATTGCCACCGGCGTGCTGGAAGAGCTGGAAGCCCAAGGCAAGGTACGCGTCATTCCGACGGCCCGTGCGGCTCGCCTGACCATGGACCGCGAAGGCATCCGCCGCCTGGCCGCTGAAACCCTGGGTGTTCCCACCAGCCCCTACCAGTTCTGCGAATCGCTGGAAGAGCTGCAAGCCGCTATCGACGACAAGATTGGCTATCCTTGCGTCGTCAAACCCTTGATGAGCAGCTCGGGCAAGGGTCAAAGCAAGATCAGCGGCCCGGACGATGTTGCCAAAGCCTGGGACTACGCCATGGCGGGTGGCCGCGTCAGCCAATGCCGCGTCATTGTTGAAGGCTTTATCGACTTCGACTACGAAATCACCTTATTGACTGTCCGTGCCGTAGGCGCAGACGGCCAGATCGAAACCCAGTTCTGCGATCCCATCGGCCACAAGCAGGTAGATGGCGACTACGTAGAAAGCTGGCAGCCCCAGCCCATGAGTCCCGCGGCTCTGCAAAGCGCACGCGATATTGCCCAAGCCGTTACCCAGAACCTGGGCGGCCAGGGCTTGTTTGGCGTTGAGCTGTTCGTGAAGGGCGATCAGGTCTGGTTCAGTGAAGTCAGCCCCCGTCCACACGACACCGGCATGGTCACCATGGCCACCCAATGGCAGTCAGAATTTGAACTGCATGCACGCGCCATTCTGGGCCTGCCTGTGAATACCGCCTTGCGTATGCCCGGCGCCAGCGCCGTGATCTACGGCGGTGTAGATGCAAAAGACGTGAATTTCCTGAATGTGGCTGAAGCCTTGCGCATCCCGCAAACCGATATCCGTCTGTTCGGCAAACCCGAGAGCTTTGAAAAGCGCCGCATGGGTGTCGCATTGGCCGCAGACGCTGATCTGGAAACGGCCCGTGCAAACGCCCGCCAGGCCGCGGCCACCGTAAAAGTCCAAGCCCGCTAAAACAAGGAGTTTTCCACCATGCCCATCATCGTCGTCCTGCTTTTCCTGGGGATTATTGCGGCGCTTGTGTATGGTGGAATGCAGCTCTTTAGCCTGGTCAGTGCCAGTGCCGGAGTTATTGCCGCGATATTGAGCCTGCTGATCGCAGCGGCCATTCTGGTGGCCCCCTTCATCGTATGGCGACGCCGTTATCTGGCCATTCACGGCAAAAAGCAGCAAGGCCAGCGTATTCTGGAACTGGCTTTACCCGACGGTTCAATACGCCTGGATGCCCTGCAAAAACGCGGTCAGATTCAAACGGGGCAGGGAACACGAGCGTTTATTTTTGCGGATATAGACTCGGTCGAGCTGCAGGGCAGGGGATTGACGCTGACTTTGCGTAACCCAACGCAAAGTTGGGAAATCCAGCCTGCCCATACCGCAGAAGCCAAACGTTGGCGCAAAATCCTTAGCCTGGCAGCACGGCAGGATTTATAAGGCTCATCGTCACGGCAAGTCGACAATACGCCTAACCGAAGTAAAGCCTTGTCGGTAACAAAGCACGTGTAGCCTTATACCTGCTCACTGACCTGATCAGACAAGGCCGGCTCATTCAGGCTGATCATGTGCTCATCCAAAGACTCCAGCGTCTCGACGACCGTACGCAGAACCTGAATACGGGCGGCTTTTTTGTCCTTGCTGGGCACAATATGCCAAGGTGCCATGTGAGTATCGGTCTGGGCGAACATTTCCTCCGCAGCGCGTTGATACGCCGTCCATTTCTCCCGGTTACGCCAATCGTCTTCCGTAATCTTGTAATTCTTAAAGGGCGTTTCCTCGCGGGCCTTGAATCGTTTGAGCTGCTCGTCCTTATCAATATCCAGCCAGAACTTGATCACAGCCGTACCGTTGGCCAGCAACTGTGCCTCAAATTCGTTGATTTCCTCGTAAGAACGATGCCAGGCGGCACGGGAAATCAATTTTTCCACCCGCTCCACCAGCACACGGCCATACCAGGATCGATCAAAAATCGAGATTTCCCCCAGACGCGGCAGTTTGCGCCAGAAACGCCATAGATAAGGGCGTGCCAGCTCTACAGTATTAGGGGCCGAAATAGGGTGGATATCGTAAGTGCGCACGTCCAGGGCTTCGGTCAAACGGCGGATAGTGCCGCCTTTACCCGCTGCATCCCGCCCCTCAAACACCAGTACCAAAGAGTGCTTGCGGAAAGCTTTGCTACGTACCGCGCAGGATAAACGGCCCTGCCAATGCAAAAGCTCGGCGTCGTAATCCTGCACAGATTCTTCAGGAGGAGGGGACTGAAGCGAAGCAGTCGGGACGTTCAAGCGAAACGGGAAGGCATGCGGCTCTTTCACCTGACGCGGGACAATAGGCTTGTCCATGGCCTGCAACACCACCTTGGCCAAAGACACATCACGCAGGTTCTTATCTGCGCTAGGGATAACAACCCAAGGGGCGTAATTCCGATGGGTTAGATTGATAGTTTGCGTCGCGGCATTGCGCAAGCGATTGAATTGCTTATGAACTTTCAGGTCAGCCTTGCTGACACGCCAGGCAGTACTAGGATCAGACATCAAGGTAGCGCATCGATCCAATTGAGCCTGCGCAGAAAGATGGAACCACAGCTTCAAAACCTGCACGCCTTGATAGGCCAACTGCGCTTCAAAACGATTAATCAGATGGGTATACAAAGCAATCTTGGCCGGATCCGGTTCTTTACGGCCCAGTTCTTTCATCAAAGGCGCGTACCAGGAACCAAACACCAAACCCGTCTGACCACGAGCGGGCAAGCTATTCCAATAACGCCACATCAAAGGGCGCATGGCTTCTTCTTCACTTAACTTGCCGAACGCCAGAGTGTGCACATGACGAGGGTCCAGCCACGTGTTCAAGGTATTGATAGCAGAGCCTTTACCCACACCGTCCATACCTGCCACCACGATCAGCAGGGTTTGATCTGCCTTATCCAGACGTTCGTACTGCTTGGACAGCAAGGCTTCACGCAGGATTTCAATCTGCGCCTTGGCCAAGTCATCACTCAAGCTGGGATCGCGTTCGGCAAACTGTAGTACATGGCCCATGGTGCTTTGCTCCGATTTACATAGCTGCTCACTATAACCATGCAAGGGAAGACTTAACTACCTTCAGAGCAAAAATAATCCGGAAGAAGAGAGAGGAGTGACAAGCGATAAAAACAGGTGCTTAAGGGAATGGGCTCAAAGTCTATCGATCATTGACTTTACATAATATACATTATGCGATGTTTATAATTATCCAGAACATCGTATCTCAAGGCCCAAAACCTCGTCACCCTCAATGGCTACTTGCCACCGCTCGCATCCAGGAATGTTCCCGTGATAAAGGACGCCTCAGAGCTGGCTAGCCATAAAATTGCACGCGCCACTTCCTCTGCTTGGCCACCACGGCCCATCGGGATGCTGTCCTTTAATCGGTCTACACGGTCTGGCTCGCCGCCACTGGCATGCATCTCGGTATAAATATGCCCAGGCCGAACACAATTAACACGAATCCCTTCTCGGGCAACCTCTTTAGCAAAACCTGTTGTGAAAGTCTCCAAAGCTCCTTTCGAAGCGGCGTAATCCACATATTCGTTTGGACTGCCAAGCTTGGCCGCTATAGAGGAAACATTGATGACAGAACCGCCTTTCCCACCATGGCGATAAGCCATGCGTTTGGCCGCCTGTTGCGCACAAAGCATGGGACCAATCGTGTTGACCGCAAAAGTGTGTTGTATACGCTCGAAGCTGAGATCTTCCAGACGAGACTGCTGAAACAACACGCCTGCGTTATTTACCAAAACATCAATCCGCCCAAACCTTTGGTCAACCTGCTCAAAGAGCTGAGTAATCTGCTCCGGGTCCGCGCAATCCGCCTTGAAAGCAACAGCTTGACGACCTGTCGCCTCTACTTCAGCGACCACTGACAAGGCATCAGATTCACTGGCGACATAGCTAAGAACAACGTTATAGCCCTGCTTCGCCGCCAGACGCGCCGTCGCAGCACCTATCCCTCGACTCCCGCCGGTAATCAATATGACTGGATAATTTGACGCTACACCCATCTGCCTATCTCCAACATACAGTTTGAGAAAACATCATAAGGCTAAAAACCAAGCTCAGGGCTAGCTGTCCATTTTTCCAGACAGCATAAAGGACGAGGTAATCCCGACCTTTATGCTGCAAGATGCCAGGGGCAAAGCCGGTCTAGTCTTCATGAAAGTATTCGAGTTTGTGATTCCAAGCGCCGGATTCAGTACAGGGTTGCCTATCGGCAAATGCCCTTTGAGTTTGAAGGACGGCAAATTGACCAAAGAAATAGCCAGCTTGGCATTGATACGAGCCGTATCCGAGCTTAGCTGCACAAGGTGGCACTTGCGCGCACACGGCATTGTTCGATAGTCCACTGAATTATCAAACGGGCCAATCCCCTACTACGAGCTGCGCTAGCCATATGCACAGACTCAATCTCTCCACTCCACTCCTCCGGGTGCGACAAATCTGGCATATACGTGATCTGCAAAGCATCTGCCACCGCACCATCAAGCTCAACAACCGTCAGATACTGATTGTGGTTACCTCTATCGCCGCAAAGGCTTCCAGAGAGGACTGAGCCAAAGGCAGGCCGATGTTCACCAGCTTCTCGCCCAGATTATCGTCGGCCAGCATGGCTACGATGGCTTGCTCAGCTGCTTGGTCCGATCGCACCAATGCGTGACGTGCTTTCACTACGTTGTCCCATTCCACCAGGTCAGACCTACAGTGGGCCAACGCCATGACTGAAGGGGCAGAAAACAGTTTTCGTACTAATCAAGAAAAATTCAGACAATTCATTCATATAAAAACATCGTAATTACGATATTAATTTAAATTAGGGTGCGAATAATAAAGAAGATAGAAAAGCAGCTATTTTTTTATTTAAATTAAATTGTATTAAAACAATTCAACTGCTATTCTCTGCTTGCACATAAGTGCAAAACAATGTAGTTAGGCGCAACTTAATTAACAAGCTAAGGGCTTAACCATGACTGCTAAAGATATTGCAACTGAAGAAAGCAAGGTTCGGGCTTATGCACAATGGATAGAAATCACCATCTTCGTTGTTAACTCAAACTTCAAAATAGAAGGCGCTTATCTTAAGTGGGGAAAGTTTCATGTCCCTGGAAATAAGGATAAGGAAATAAGTCCTAGCCAAATCAATGGCACCATTATTAAAGACGAAGACTCATACACCATTGCCTCTTGCGGACGTGAAAATGCTTCATCTGGAACGGAAGGAGGCTTTTCTTTATACGATGGTGATAAATTAGTTTTCGATTATTACTGGGATTGCCCCTGGAGTGGTTCCAACAGTGATGAACTCACCGTAAAGGATAAAGAAAACTACACAGTGAGCAAAAAAGGTGGCGGCAGCCCAAGCGGCGCAACAGGCAACATCTTCATTACTGTTGTCAAAAAATCCTAAGGGAGAAAATCATGGGCATAGAAGCTAAATCCATCAACCCATTACTGGGAATCACAGTTGGATCTACTGTTCTTGGGAATGATTTCAAACCTTCGGTTCTGATAAATCCAATTACCAGAATGATTACCCAAAAAGAAATTGAAATGGGTATGAGTGGTAAAAGCCAATATGTCTATACTGACTCCTTGAACGAGGGAACCATTGGCTTTTCAGGAGCCTATGGCCCCTCGGGGATCGCCAAGTTTACGTCAGCAGTTGCTGTATCCGTCAGCAATGCGACTGCTTCGGAGTACAAGTCTATTAAAGTTTCCTACAACATTTCCATGATCTCGGGAATAGAATACATAGACTTTGACAACCTGACGGTAGAAGACGTATTAAATTCCTTAAGCGCAGGACCTAAAAATCTTTCGTTAAAGGTTTTAGAGAAATTTATTGCTGCCCGTGACTGCACTGGATCGTCTACAGAAAAAGACGAGCTCATGAAAGAATGGGTCAAATCTCTGCAGAACTTCATTTCATCCTACGGGGATGGCCTGGTCGTTGGAGCCATCTGGGGTGGAATGGGCTCTGTTTCTACGGAGATGACGAGCAAAAAATCAGAAGACAGCTGGAAGTATGGAGAAACGGCTGAATTCAGCTATTCAGGGATAGGAAGTTCCGTATCCATAGCGCAAACCTATAATGGATCTCAAAAAGATCAAAGCTCTGAAGTTGAGGTATCTTGCAAGGCTCTCGCCAGTGGGGGTTGCGTTGAAAGCCAGGTAAATTCCTGGTTTGATGTTGTTGCCAACAAGTCCTTTGCCGAGATTTCAGGAATTAGCCTGCTGGATAAAGCGCCTATGCAAAGTTCAGTAAGCCCTCCTCCAAAAATCCCTGATTTTCTCAAACCGGAAAAAAATGAAGGGGTAACGGAAAAGCTGGATACTATTAAAAAGCTGGGTGATTCTGAAGAATTCTCGCTCGCGTCCGGATATGAAGAAGCCAAAAAAACGAACCCGAATTTAACGTTTGAAGAATTCAAATCAACTGTTCGGGACAAGAACAATATTGATGGCTTAAACGACCTGGCCTCCAAAGTACAGGAAAACTCATTGGACGTGTTAGCAGAAGGAAGCGTCTCCAGAAGGAAGAAGAACATCTCGCTTCAAGGGGTCAGAACAAGCAGTTTGGATTCAAGCTCAGACTACGCCGTTCTAGGCGCCTGGATAGCAAACTGGTCAGATATTTTCCCATGGATGTCGATGGGATACATGAACGAAATCAACGATGCTGAAGTGGCCGAGTACATCCTGAAAATTCGTTGCATGATGCAAGATTTGTCCACCTTGAACACTATTTACAATACCTTTAACGCTTGCAATATCAAGCTGGATTTCTGCCATCTTAATTCAGCGTCTCAAGTAGCCGATTCGTTCAAAATTGCACAGGGTGTATTGAGCGACAACGTAGAGAGTGACGATGCGGTGGAAATCGCATTCAACTCCTTAAGCGATGAAGCCAAGAAGATTTATACCGCCTGGAACGAAATTGGTTTCTTACGTAACGCGGAGCTTGGTCTGGGCCTGCTCATTGGGGATCAATCAGTGAGCAGTGAAATTATCGACGTTAAGCCGATACCGTATCCCGAGGTGACCTACAAGGCTGCTTATTGCAGCTATGGGAGCAACAATCCGACTGCGTTTAGCTCGTTCATAAAAATGCTCCCGTTCATTGATACGAATGGTGATATTTATGCCTTCGGGCCGTCCCTCATGCTATTGCGAAAAGCCTTGCCTGAAAAAATGATTTTCACCAAAGGCGGAGAAATGGCAATGAAGCTAACGGCTGATAAAGACAAAGGGATTCTGACTAACGACAGTGTCAGGTTGATACCTATTCCATACTCTGCCGCCAAGGGAGTTCAATGGCGGGGTCAAGGCCAGGGCCGGAGTCTTGCGTCAAGCCAATCTCTACAAGATCAATTTGCCGCCTTGGAAAAAGAATTGGGCAATCTCAACATTTGCACCTTAAGCAGCGATTCCTGGTCTAAGGATTGGACTTATACCGTTCCCTACACCCTGAGAAAAATAAGCACTACCTATATCGGAACCGTTGAGAAAATCAACAGTATATTTGGATAACTTGGCCTGAAACTCAGGCAATTCCCTTAACAGTCTCCCCCATGAAAGGCTTCTCAGGCATCAGTCATGTCTGGGGAGCTTTTCCATTAATGCGGTGCTTATAGTTCTTGTTCTATGACCGCTCTTGGCCCAGATCCGTCCTGAAGAAAGAATCCTACAGCGTCATCTTGAAACCCTTGTGGCTGGCCGTGAAACCCAGTTGCTCATAAAACCGATGTGCATCGATACGAGCCATATCCGAGGTAAGCTGCACAAGATGACAATTGCGTGCACGGCATTGTTCGATGGCCCACTGAATCATCAAACGCCCCAAACCCGTACCACGGGCTGCGCTGGCAATACGTACAGACTCAATCTCCCCACGCCACGCGCCCTGGTGCGACAGGCCTGGCATATACGTGATCTGCAAAGTGCCCACAACCGTGCCATCCAGCTCTACAACGGCCAGATACTGATTGGGGTCCGCTTCTATCGCCTCAAAAGCGTCCAGATAGGACTGAGCCAAAGGCAGGCTGGTGTTTTCCCGTTTCTGGCCCAAAATATCGTCGGCCAACATGGCTACGATGGCCTCCAGATCCGCTGCCACAGCACGACGAAAAACAGGTGTCGACGTCACTTCAAACTCCTCAATAAAGCGAAATGGATCTGAAATTATGCCTCCCGGAGCTGACGAAACCGTGACTAGCCCTTCATTCCGATTGCGTATTCTCGGTAATTGCGGGATCGGCCGGAGTCTTTTGCGCTTCCAGCCATGCTAGCCAGGACGCCTGCAGGCGCCAGGCACTGGCTGCACCGGGGGCATAACCCATAATTTCTTCGATCTCAGGCAAGGAAAAACCTCGTTCGATCAAACCCGCCCCAAAGGTATTGCGCAGACGCTGAGGCGTCATCACCAGATCCATCTGCTTGATGCCCCATTTGCTGACAATGCGAGCCAGCGTGGCCGGATTCATTTGTGCCTGGGGTCGGGCAGCGCTGATTTGACGAGAGCCGGGGAAAACGCGGCTGTCCTTGGCCCAAGCTGAAGCGTCCTCTGCACCACTGAAAATCAGCCAGCTACGCAATATGGCTTCGCACCATATGGGGGCTACGACCTCGCGCTTGGCCGCTCCAGTCAATTTCAGCAGGATAGTTCCATCGCGCCATTGCGTGGTGTGCTCCTCATCTGCTTCGTCCGACTCCACCGGGTCGGCCCTGCGTTGGGCCACTCCGATAGCTGAAGGGTGCAACTGCCCCAACTCCACCGGCCGCAAGCCTGTGCCCAGCATCACAGCCACAATCGTCATATCACGATATTCACGCCAACGGGCGGCAATGGTCATATCACTGGCCAACTCCAGGACACGCCATCGATTTTGCAATGCCTTGATGGTGGCAGAGCATTGATCTACAGAAAGAAATTGGGTGGCCTGGTTGTCAGGGGCCTGGCGCCAGCTTTCCTTGAAGGGGTCGTTGATGGCGGGGGCCAGTGCAGGATTTTCGGAGCGTCCATCCTGGCGGCATAGTTCTTCATAAGCACGGGCGATTACTTGTTGATAGCGTTCACGCTGCGGGCGGCGCACTTCGTCCAGATTGCTCAAAAAGTTCCGTATATCCACAGGCTTGATCTGGGTGTACTGCTTTTTATGATCCTGAAGTGCCTGCAAGAAGCGCCGCCACAAGGTGCGATACACCCGCTGCGTGCTGGGTGCCATGGGTGGGCGTTGATGCTGCAACCAGGTATCAAACAAGGCCTCCGCCGAAATGTCGGCGGCCTGCGAGCCTAAAATAGGCAGATCAAACTGCCCTTCTTCTCTTGTAGACCGTTTTTTCATTTCGCACCCATCTTTTCCGTTAATTGCATTTTATTGGGGAATCAGTCTGTATGGCAAGGTCTAACTCGACGCTAAGGGGAAGCGAATAAAGGAGAAACAGGAAGGTTCTTGGAAAGCATGTTCGTCTCATGCTAATGCGTACAATGCTACAGCCTGACAACCTTTGCGAGCTACGCCACGATGAAGTACCTGGTCACCACCCCACATCGCTCTGAGTATCCAAATCCCTTAGTCCTGAAAAAAGGCGACTTTCTTATAGTTGGGGAACGGTATCAAGGCCCGGAAGACTGGCATAACTGGATTTACTGCTCTACTCAGGAACACCCTGGAGGATGGGTGCCCGAACAAATTATCGAGCGCCTGCCCGATGCTGGGACCGGTCGCGCCCTGCAAGACTACAGCGCGCTGGAAATGAATGTGGATGAAGGCGATCGGGTTCAAGGAGAGAAAATCCTGAATGGCTGGTGCTGGTGCCAGCGCCCCCGGGATGGCGCCCTGGGCTGGGTGCCTATCAGCCACCTCTCTCCCCTGCTTGCTGAAACCTGATTGCTGGCAGCGAGACTGGCAGCAACAGCAGCACCAGGGCAACGCTTTGCAACAATACAAGTGACAACGGCCGCATCGTTACGGCTACTTGCCAAGCACAGTTCGCTGCTTGCGTCCCAAGCTCTCAATCATGCAAAGCTGCACTATTGAACCGGGCTATCTGTACAGATTCTGATGAACCCAGCCCTTATTGGTCAGAATCATTCGTGCCTGCCCCTCGACTTCCTGGGCCGTCAACGCGCGCAGATCCTCGTAGGTATCCTGAACCGCGCTATCTTTGATCCAGCCCGCCGCATCGGCCAGATGATAGACATAACTCACCTGACTGACGGTAAACCCACCTGCGCTGGCCGGTTCGGTAAAGTAATTGATACGGTCCAGAACCAGGCGGCCTGTACAAAATGCATCATGCTCGCCCTGCGACTGTTCGGAGCTGGAACGACGCAAATAGGTGTCTGCATTGGCATCCAGCTCGTAGCGCGGTGCCTCTTCCTTTCCTACCTGACGCAACAAACCTACCTTGGCCAAGGCAGCCAGACGAGCTCGATCTTCCACAATCAAGGGGGAATCGTGCTCGGCCTGATAGGGATACACACGTCCAGGCACTCCTACACACAAGCCGTCTCGCGTATCCAGATAGCTCTGGATTGCCGTGCTGAAATTTTCCTCATTGGCCTTTTTCGAGTCCTGGCATCCTGCCAACAAACCGGCTACCACGACGACCAACGCTGTTTTCCACATAGAGACTTCCTTGCTTGCGAGCTGAAAAAAGGAGTTTAGCCCGCCCCCACCCCACCCTGAAAGCCTTGTCACACGCTGCAAGAAAATAGTCATCTTGCAAGAGATGCACGACCAATACCCCCCAATATTGCATTACTGCATTGCAAAATCTGGTCTTTTACGATGCTTACAAACAGGTTAAAGTTTCTTGGCTTCGTAAATGAAAGGCATTATCAATGAGCATCACCCCTGTTCCAGTGAATCGCCAACGCTACACCCGAGTCGCACGCATCTTGCATTGGCTGATGGCACTGGCCCTGACCGCCTTGGTGACCGTGGGCTACACCATGAAAACCTTGCCCCTGTCCCCTTTGAAACTGCAAGTCTATTCCTGGCACAAATGGGCCGGTATTTCCTTGCTGGTACTGGTGATCCTGCGCCTGCTCTGGCGTTTGTTCAACCGCCCCCCTGCTCTGCCCCCTGGTATGTCTGTTTTCAGCCGGGCTCTGGCCCACTGTGGTCATGCCGCGTTGTACCTGTTGATGATTGGTATTCCCCTGACAGGCTGGCTGATGAGTTCTGCCAAAGGCTTTCAGACGGTGTGGTTTGGCGTGATCCCCCTGCCCGATCTGGTTTCCAAAGATAAACCTTTGGGCGAGCTGCTGGTCCAAGTCCACATCTTTTTGAATTACGCCCTGATTGCCATGGTCAGCCTGCATGTTCTGGCGGCCTTGAAGCATCAGTTCATAGACCGTGACGGCTTGCTTGGCCGCATCACCTTTACTTTAGGCAAAGCCAAATCATGAAAAAATCTGTCTTCGTGTCCCTGCTGATCGGCTCTCTGGGCCTGAGCACCAGTCTGGCCGTCAATGCCAAGAACTACCAGGCTCTGGACACCCAAAATAGCGAAATCGGCTTTCAGTATTCCCAGATGGGTGTGAAGCTGGATGGTCAGTTCCGTAAATTTGAAGGCGAACTGAACTTCAACCCCGACGCCCTGGATCAGTCCAAGGTGGTCTTGAAGGTCGCGCTGGATAGCGTTGATACCGGCTCAGAAGAAGCCGATGATGAATTGCAAGACGTGCGCTGGTTCGATATTGACGCGCATCCCCAGGCCGTTTTCAGCTCCAAGAGTTTCCGCGCTGTCAGCGACCAGCAATATGAAGTGCAAGGCACGCTGCAGATCAAAGGCCGTGAGCAACCCGTCACTGTCATGGCGACCATGGCTCCCGAAGGCGACAAAGCCACTTTTAGCGGTGCCTTTGAAATCAAGCGTGGCGATTTTTCTATCGGTGAAGGCTCCTGGTCCAGCTACGACATCGTGGCCAACGAGATCACCGTCAACTTCAAGATTGATGCCAAGTAAGCAGACGCATCAGCGCCCCCTCCCTCTCCCTGCACAACAAGGATTACACCCTCATGATCAAGCCAGTGATTGCCCTGTCCGCCAGTTTTCTGTTTGCTTTTGCCGCTCAGGCAGCGCCGGTGACCTATCAGGTTGAACCCAGCCACACCTTCGTGCACTTCAGCTACAAGCACTTGGGCCTGAGCACGCAAAGCCAGCGCTTTGACAAGGCACAAGGCACCGTTACCCTGGACCAGGAAGCCAAGACCGGCAGCATCGACATGAAAGTCGACACCCGTTCGGTCAGCACCGGCTTTCCCCTGTTCAACGAACACATCCAGGGCAAGGATCACTTCGACACCGAGCAGTTCCCCGAAGCAACTTTTGTGTCCAAGGACATTCAGTTCGACGGTGACAAGCCTGTGTCCGCCAAGGGCGATCTGACCATCAAGGGCATTACCAAGCCCGTGACCATGACCATTGAGTCCTTCCTGACCATGCCCAAGCACCCCATGATGAACAAACCCGCCCTGGGCGCGGACGGCAAGATCGAGATCAAGCGTAGCGAGTTTGGCATGGCCGCCAACGTGCCTTACGTCGGTGATGAAGTCACTATCCGTATTGCGCTGGAAGCCATTGCCCAGTAATAGCGAAGCACTCGCTACTCAGGAAGTCTGTTTAAAGGATTTCCTGAACCACTTCCAGGGGACGCGCCAGACGCGTCCCTTTTTCTGTCACCACGATAGGACGGTTCAACAAAACAGGATTAGCTTCAATCGCTGCCAGCAAGTCCTCATCGCTCAGATCGGGATTACCCAGGTTCAGCTCGCTGTAAACAGCCTCTTTGCTGCGCATGGCCTCGCGTACCGTCAAGCCCGTTGCCGCAATCAGAGTTTTGAGTTCGCTGCGCGACAAGGGTGTTTTCAGGTACTCGATGATCTCGGGTTCCAGACCTTTTTCACGCATCATGGCCAGGGCATTACGCGAAGTGCTGCAGCGCGGATTATGATAGATTTTGCTCATGACAGTCTTTGACTTCCTATAAACCGTATTCAGGCGAACAATAGTAGCCCAGCGCCGCCGGATACGTCATCTGGGTAGCTTGCTGCAGACAGGCCAGCGTCTTCACTTAGCCAGGAGAACACATGATCGACCTGTATTACTGGACCACTCCCAACGGACATAAAGTCACGATGTTTCTGGAAGAGTCCGGTCTGCCTTACACCATCCACCCCATCAATATTGGCCAAGGCGATCAATTCAAACCTGAATTCCTGCGTATCGCCCCCAATAATCGCATTCCCGCCATTGTGGACCAGGCTCCGCAAGACGGTGGCGAACCTATCTCCCTGTTCGAGTCCGGCGCCATTCTGCAATATCTGGCAGAAAAAACCGGCCAGTTCCTGTCGACCGATTTGCGAGTGCGTACCGAAACCTTGCAGTGGCTGTACTGGCAAATGGGTGGCCTGGGCCCCATGGCAGGCCAGAACCACCATTTCAATGTCTATGCCCCCGTCAAAATCGAGTACGCCATCGACCGCTATGTGCGTGAGACTGGCCGTCTCTACGGCGTGCTGAACAAACATCTGGAGCAGCGCGACTTTATTGCTGGGGACTACTCCATTGCCGATATGGCCAGCTACCCCTGGATTGTCTCCCACCAGCGCCAAAGCCAGAACCTGGACGACTTCCCGCATCTGAAGCGTTGGTTTGAGCGTATTAGTGCGCGTCCCGCAACTGAGCGTGCCTATGCCTTGGTCGAACAGATCAACCCCGGCTCGCCCGTCCATGACGACAAGGCCCGTCAAATCCTCTTTGGCCAAGATTCCAAAACCATCCGATAGGACTACGATCCCATGACCTTACAGCGCCCCTATCAGCTGCTGCTTATTGGCCTGACAGCCATGGCTCTGTCTGCGTGTTCCAGCACGCCCAGCAATATTTCCCTGATTCCAACGCAAACCCAGGATCAGACTGAAAAAGATGGCGTTTTTACCCAGCCCTTGGACTACAAGCACGTCAAGCCAGGCTGTACCGGTGAATGCCCGCGCCTGGAAGTGAAATCTCTGATTTTCCCCGGCAATGCCGAGCTGACCAAGCTGGTCGATGAAAGCCTGGCTCATATGACGGTTATCTCTGACCGCCATCCTGGCTATCGCGGTTTGAAGGAATTCGAGAACTACTACTGGGCTACCGCCAATAATCGTGACGAAGTGCATTTATCCGCCCGTACGCGCTACCGAAACCGGGACCTGACGGTCGTCGAGCTAAGCTCGGGCATCTACATGACGGGTGCGGCTCACGGCATTACAGCAACCCAGTTCATCAACTGGGACAATCGCCTGAAGACCGCTTTGCCTCTGGACCGCATTATTGCCCCCGGCAAGATCAAGCCTTTCCAGGAACTGGTACGCCAAGCGCACAACAACTGGGTTTCCAGCCTGAGTGAGGCACGTGAAGACCGAGCCGGTTGGGACAGAATGTGGCCCTTCCAGCCCGCCCAGAACATTGCTCTGACCGATCAGGGCTTGCTGGTGAAGTACAACCCGTACGAGGTCGCCCCGTATTCCTTCGGTCAGCCAGAGCTATTGCTGCCCTATTCGGAACTGCGTGGCATTCTGCGTCCTGACTACCTGCCCGCCAATTAGGCGTTTGGGTCACCGTAAATAGACAGGCAGCCTATATCAGGCTGCCTGTTAATAAAAACAGTATTTTTTTGTGCGCTACTCAAAGCCCGGCACCTTTAGCCATACATGCTGGAGCCGCGCCCGCCCTTAGCGTCCGATCATCCCCTCTTCCAAGCTCCCCTACCACCATGTCTGATAACTTGTTCCGCTTTCACGACCTGTTTGCTCAACTGGGTCTGCCCAACACCCCCGAGGCGATTGCCAGCTTTCTGGAAAAACACCGCCCTTTGCCTAATGACGTACTGCTGGCTGACGCTCCCTTCTGGAACGAGTCTCAAGCCGAGTTCATTCGGGAAAAACGACTCCAGGATTCCCCGGAATGGATCCAGATCATTGACCAGTTAAGCGAGGCCCTGCGTCAAACGACTGGCGTGGTGAATCTGTCCGGCCCTTGCCGCGTTCTGGCTTTATCAGGCAGCCTGCGCCAAAGCTCCTTCAACACCGCTTTGGCACACGCCGCTCAAGCCCTGGCTCCCCAAGGCATGGCGATTGAAGTCGCCACCCTACACGGCATCCCCCTGTATGACGGCGATCTCGAAAGCAAGGACGGCATTCCAGAAGCCGTACTGGCCTTGAAAGAAAAGATCCTGAACGCCGATGCTCTCTTGCTGGTTACCCCGGAATACAACAATGGCGTACCCGGCGTATTCAAGAACGGAATCGACTGGCTGTCTCGCACAGACATGAAAGCCATCTTCTCGGGCCGTATCACCGGGCTGATTGGCGCTTCCATGGGGGGCTTTGGCACGATCTCCTCCCAGGCAGCCTGGTTACCTACGCTGAAAATGCTGGGTGTGTCCCTGTACAGCGGCGGCTCGTTGCTGGTATCTCGTGCGCAGAATTCCTTTGATGCGGAAGGCAAACTGCAAGATGAGAATATCCAGAAAATGCTCAGCAACTACCTGCAAGGTTTCCAGACCTTTGTGCATGCCTCCCATATGGCCAAGGCGCAAGAAAAGGGCAATTAAGCGGCAATAGATAACAAGGGTTTTGGTTTCCTGCCTGTAGAAATACTGAGTCACCACAGCTGCGAACGCAGTGCAGGACGTCAGTATCACTACAACCATTCCCGATTATTGCCGTAACAAAAAAGGAGCCCTCAAGGCTCCTTTTTACATCCTGCCCCCAGACTTAAGGCTGTACAGGCTTGTCGAAACGATCCAGGTCAAAATAGCGACTGGTACTGCTGGACGAAGCAGGTTTCGAACTGGAGCTGTCTGCTGCAGGAGCTGGCTCGGGCTCTACCGTCACCGTGTGCACCCGATTCAGATCAGGCTGCTCTACCCGCTCTGGCACTCCATAAGTCTGTACCGCTCCACCGGAGTAAGTCCCCGCTGCGGCTGGTGCAGCGGCCGCTTTACGAGCGACAGCTTGATCCAGATAACTGGCCAATTGTTCATGATTGGCTGAACGCGCCCAGTCTGCCGGACTCAAACCTTGGGCATTTTGCATACTCGGATCCGCTCCGGCAGCCAATAGCACATCCACCACCGCCCGTTTACCCGACAAAGCCGCCATCATCAAGGGGCTGGTTCCGTCTGGTGCAGGTGCATTCACAATCGCTTTCTGAGACAGCAGATAGCGCACCGTCTCTTCATGTCCTTTGGAAGCGGCATAGTGCAAAGGTGACCAGCCCACCCGATTCACCTGCCCCCCTCGTGCTTGCAGATCACGCAAACGAGCGGTCTCCCCCATCAGGGCCAGATACATCATGGGAGTTTCGCGGGCCTCGTTCTCGATGTTCACATTGGTTTGACGGTTAGCCAGCAAAGTGTCCACCACTTTCCAGGACTTGTTGCGGATCGCCAGCATCAAGGAAGGATTGCCCTTGGAATCGACTGCGTTGGGGCTCGCCCCCTTGATGAACTCCTGCTCGATGATGTTGGGTCGGTCATTTTCCAGCGCCAAATACCAATTTCGGCTTTCAAGCTCCGGTTCCTGCGCCGACACAGGGGCTGACAGCAGAAAAGCCAAAGGAAGCACCACGGAAAGGATGGTTTTATTGGGTATTTTTCTTTTAAAAATCATGCTATTAAATCCTTTTCATAAAGTGCTTTATCAGGTTATGAAAGTACAGGTAGATGCCGCTTCAGAAATTGCTTCTCTCTATCCAAGCAGGAAGCATTTAACTATAAACAGGTTTAAGAATAATCAATAAATCTTTGATTACTAACAAAAATTGAATATTTTAAGTGAATCCCAACCATGCCCGAAAGACGGAGAAAATACCATAAAATTCTATTTTTATGCTTAAAATCAAATAGTTAAATCATCTTCTTAAAGTTTTAAATCACCTTTAAGCCGCCCTTGCGCAAGATCCTGAGTCTTGGCCCAAACAGTCACAAAAGCCTCATCAAAACCTCTAAACCAGATTAACTTAAATCTGTACCTTGCTGAATAATTTGAAAAAATTCTCTGCACTAGCCTCTTCCACTTCCTTCACCGAGATCCCACGAAGCTCCGCAATCTTCTCAGCCACATGAATGACCAGGGAAGGATTATTGGTTTTGCCTCGATACGGCACAGGAGCCAAAAACGGCGAGTCCGTTTCGATCAACAAACGATCCAGCGGCACGCGTTGCGCCACATCCTGCAGCTGGGTAGCGTTCTTGAAGGTCACAATCCCGGAGAAGGAAATGTAGAAATTCAGATCCAAGGCCGCTTGTGCCACTTCCCAGGTTTCAGTGAAACAGTGCATCACGCCCCCGGCAATCTGCGCCTGCTCTTCACGCATGATGGCAATGGTGTCCTCACTGGCCGAGCGAGTATGGATGATCAAAGGCAGGCCCGACTCGCGACTGGCGCGGATGTGGGTGCGGAAACGCTCACGCTGCCAATCCAGGGGCTCTTGCAAACGGTAATAGTCCAGACCCGTTTCGCCAATAGCCACCACTTTGGGATCTTGAGCATGTTTGATCAGCTCCTGGACGGTAGGCTCGGTGACTTTCTCATAATCCGGATGCACGCCAACCGAGGCAAACAAATGGCCGTGGGGACGCACCAGCTCCATCAAACCGGGCCAGTCGTCCATATCCACGCTGACCACCAGCGCACAGCCCACCTGGTTCTGGCGCATCTTGTCCAGGATGTCGTCCAGATTTTCAGCAAGTTCAGGGAAATTAAGATGGCAATGCGAATCAACAAACATGATTAGACGGTACTTTTTTAAACACGACGACATGCCTGGTGCAAACGGTCCAGGGCATGATGAATAAACAATTTAGCATTGAGCGGATGATTCCCCAGCCGCTTTTGCTGCACCAGCCACTTCAGAGCTTCCGTCACCGCTGTGGTGTTGGATTGGGCTGCCAAGGCATCAATGCGCTTTTGCAGGGAAGGATAGTAACGCGCCGGTTGGGCAAAACCACCCAGCTGAATATCGACAAACAAGCGTTGCCAATGGTCAATCCACTCTTGAGCAGGCAGTTTTTCCAGCGTATCGGCCAAGGACAAATCCGCCTCACGGCCTGCTTTCAATACCCCATCCATCCAGACGCTTAACCAATCGGGGCACGGCGCATTCATATCCTGGCTGGCGCTTAACGCTTTTAGTGGGGCACCACCCCAGGCAGCCAACCAGTCCGAGGCTTGATCCACCCCTTGTTGCTCCAGCCATTGCACCGATTGCTGAGCATCAGGTGCGGGCAAAGGCAAACGGCGGCAACGCGATACCAGTGTAGGCAACAGCCGATCTGGCGCATCGGCTACCAGCAGAAAAACCGTGCGGTCCGCAGGTTCTTCCAGCACCTTCAGCAAGGCATTGGCCGATACCAGATTCAGAGCCTGAGCCGGATAGAGCACCGCCACTCGCCACCCGCCTCTATGAGTGGCCGTATTGAACCAGTGCTGCAACTGCCGTAATTGCTCCACCCGGATTTCCCGGGAAGGATTTTTGCGGGCAGCCGACTCTTTGGCCAAGTCCCCTTCCTGGGTGTCTGGCCCCTGCTCTTCCAGCGCAACCGCATCCGGGCGCAGCAGGCGCAAGTCCGGGTGATTTCCCCCCCGCACCCACTGACAGGCCTGACAGTGGCCACAAGCCAGACCCTGCACCGGCTGGTCGCACAATAAACTGGCGGCGGCCGCGCGGGCGAATTGCGTCTTGCCGATGCCCGGCAGACCGTGGATCAGCCAGGCATGGGCAAAACGCTCCTGATTGCCCAGCCAATTTTTGGCGGTCGCGATTTGCCAAGGTAGAAAAGTCAAACTATCAGACACCGTATTGCCTCAAGGTTGCACATCAAAAGGCCTGATTCACGCAGGAAAGACCAGGCAATCGCCCCCGCTTGAACAGCTCAGCGCACATTGTAATATGAACCGGTAAAATGCCTGCTCCACTACCAAGGATGATGAAGTGAGCTTATTGATCGGGCTGGCCGCCAAAGCGCGTTCAGGCAAAGATACCGTCGCCAATCTACTACTGGCACAAAACCCTTTATTGGCCGCCTATGCCTTGGCCGACCCCGTGAAAATGGGCTGTGAAGTGCTGTTTGGTCTAAGTCCGGCTCAAGCTTGGACAGACGACAGCCTGAAAGAAGTGCCTATTGCCCTGTGGCAGCGCTCCCCCAGACAGTGTTTCCAGCTACTGGGAACAGACTGGATGCGCCAGCGCGATCCCGATCATTGGCTACGCCGCGCCCAACATGTGCTGGAGTTTGGACCGGGCTCCCCCCTTGCCAGGAGCATTCAGGACTACTCGGTCTGGGCGCTGGCTCTGGCCGCGATTTACGGCATGGTGCCTGAGCACCTGGATGATGAGCGGGCGGATCATGTGGATGCCTTTTGGGGTTTGAGTCCGCGTCAGGCGGCCGAACATCTACGCAATCAGGTTCTGGCCGAATACCCGGATTACGAGCAGCGTCGCCAAACCTTGCCCCTGTTCCTGCCCAGCCACCAGCTTCCTGATATGAGTCAGGCCCGTTGTCTGCTGATTAAAGACATTCGTTACGAAAACGAGGCCAATTTCATCCGTGAACATGGTGGAGAGATCTGGCATATCGAACGCCCTGGCAATCCAGTGATCAGCCAGCACTCTTCCGAATGGGGTGTAGAACGCGCCCCCCAGGACTATCTGATTCGCAATGACGCAGGCTTGGAAGAACTGGCCAGCAAGGTCCATGATTTGTGGACGGGCTTCACGCAACGGCACGGCTTGAAGCTTTGACTCCCTGGCCTTGGATAGCGCTCAGCCATACAAGTGTCACCAAACCGCCCCCAAAAAACATTCAGGCCCCTGATAGGGCCTGAATGGTTTAGCGTTTCAGAATATATTTGGCGACGGCTCGGTTATGTGCAGCCAGATTCGTCGAGAACTCGCTGGTTCCATCGCCACGCGATACAAAATAATAGAAATTATGCTTTTCGGGATGCAAAGTCGCCATCAAGGAAGCCTTGCCAGGACTGGCTATCGGCGTGGGAGGCAATCCATTGCGCGTGTAAGTGTTCCAAGGGGTATCCGTCGTCAAATCGCGCTTGCGAATACGGCCGTCATAGGCTGAACCCATGCCATAAATAACCGTTGGGTCTGTCTGCAATGGCATGCCTACGCGCAAACGGTTCATGAACACCCCGGCTACACGCGCTCGATCCTGACTGTGGCCCGTCTCACGCTCCACGATGGAAGCCATGATCAAGGCCTCATATGGCGTCTTCAAGGGCAAATCCGCATCCCGGTCCGCCCATAGCTGTTCCAGCAGTTCCTGCTGAGCCTGAAACCCGCGCCGCAGGATATCCACATCTGCCGTACCCGGTACAAAAACGTAGGTATCGGGATAGAACAGACCTTCAGGATGTACAGCGTCCAAGCCAAAACGCTGCAGCAAGTCTGCATCACTGATATCACTCAAGGTTTGGCGAACCTGGGGATTGCTCGCCAACGTCTCGCGAATGCGTTGATAGGTCCAGCCTTCAGGAATGGTCAGGCGGGTTTGCAGCATATTGCCGCTGGACATGCGCTCCATCACCATCCATGGCGTATCACCACGCACGGCCTCGTAAGCCCCCGCTTGCAAGGAGGTATCCAGGCCAGAGAGACGCGCCATCCAGACAAAAGCATCTTCCTGGATATCGATCCCGGCCTGCTGCATGCTGCGTGCAATCGCACGGGGGCCTGAGCCTGCAGGCACCACATAGTCGATGCGTTCGGCACTCATCGTCACGGGCTGTTTCTTGGCCCAATACCAGGCGCCACCCGCTATCACACAGGCAACGACCACCAGAAGGCCCAACAGGGCAGAGAAGATCTTGACAGTTTTTTTCATGCGAGCGCTATTGTAATCAGAATAAGGCGGCATATTCCTGAATATGTGTCACAGTCAAACACAGAAACCGGGACAGGCCCGCGCTACCGGATTGCGCTATCCAGCTCATGCCCTGATCCCAGCGGGGATATGCCCCTGAAACCGGCCTCACACACGGTATCATTGATGTTTAAATTTATTTTTTCGCTCAGCCATGACCGGAATGCCAGCCCCCTCCTCTTTCGCCCTGCCTGATTTGTGCGTCCTCCAGTTTCAGGGAGCCGATGCCGTGTCCTTTCTCCATGCTCAAGTCAGCAATGATTTGGAGCATCTGGCAGCCGACCGCGCCTGCATCGCGGCCTATTGCACCGCCAAAGGTCGCAGTTTGGCGACCATGGTCTTGTGGCGCGAACAGGACGAGACCGTCTATGCCCTGGTGCGCCGTGACCTGAGCGAGGCCCTGATCAAGCGCCTGCGCATGTTCGTGCTGCGCAGCAAAGTGACGATCAGTCTGGCCGAGTTGCAGGTTTACGGTGTGGCAGATCAATCCGCTGCCCAAGCGGTCTGGAATTTGCAGCGCGATGGTGACGACACCTTAATCCAAGCCCCCGGCGAGCTGGATGGCTTGAATCGCTACTGGCGGATTTCTCCCCAGCAGGACACGAACGCTCAGGCTTCTGAGGGCCGTTGGGAAACGGCGGATATTTTGGCGGGCTTGCCCTGGATCAGCGCCGACACGCAGGATCTGTTCATTCCCCAGACTCTGAACCTGGACCTGATCGACGGCATCAACTTCAAGAAAGGCTGCTATCCCGGCCAGGAAGTGGTGGCGCGCAGCCACTATCGAGGCACGATCAAGCGCCGCATGATGGCCGCCCGCAGCGCCATTCTGGACACGGCACCACAGGTGCAAGAAGCCGCCGATGTGCTCCTGGTCTCGCAAGGCGCAGAGCCGGTTGCGGCTGCGCGCATTATCAACCGCGCCTGGCAAGCCGAGCAGCAGCGTCTGTATGTCTTGATGGAAGTGGTACTGGCGGACCTGGAACAAGGCCAGTTTCAACTGGAGCAAGGACAGGCGCTGGAATTGCAGCCCCTGCCCTATGCTCTGCCAGAACTTAGCTCTTCTGACGGTACAAATTAAGAATGCTGGAGAAATCCAGCCCGGCATTCTGACCCTGTGCGGCATGCAAGGCGAACAGGTTACGGGCCAGTTCGCCTAACGGTGTCGCACTGTTTTGGCTCACGGCCGCATCGGCCGCCAAACCCAGATCTTTCAGCATCAGACCTGTTGCAAACCCACCCTGATAATCACGCGAAGCCGGTACATCCGGCATCACGCCAGGCCAGGGGTTGTACAGCTCGGTCGCCCAGTTACGGCCGGAGCTGCGCGCCATGATGGACGATAGCACTGCCGGGTCCAGACCGTGAGCAACGCCCAGAGCCAGGGCCTCGGCGGTACCCGCCATCAAAATCCCCAAGAGCATATTGTTGCAAATCTTGGCAACCTGGCCCGCACCGGCTTTACCAGCATGAAAAATGTTCTTGCCCATGGCTTCCAGGTAAGGACGCGCCTTTTCCAGCGCCGGATCCTCGCCCCCCACCATAAAGGTCAAGGTGCCGGCCATTGCGCCACCAGTACCACCGGAAACAGGCGCATCCAGCATCAACAGACCCAGCTTGGCCGCCTTGGCCGCCAGATCCTGGCTGGTTTGAGCATCAATCGTGCTGCAATCGACCAGCACTGTGCCGGGGGCCACGGCCTGCAACAAGCCGTTCTCGCCCTCGTAAACCTGACGAACGTGGCGGCCAGCAGGCAGCATGGTAAAGACCATCTGCGCGTCTTTGGCGATCTGCACCGCCGACTCGCCCACTTGCGCCCCCGCTGCCTGCAGCTCCTTCATGGCATCTGCATTCAGGTCAAAGACCTTCAGGCTATGGCCGGCTTTGAGCAGATTCAGCGCCATGGGTTTGCCCATATGGCCCAGCCCGATAAATGCAATCGTGTTACTCATTTTGTCTCCTCGTCATTATGAAAACGGCGCCGTCAGGCGCCGCAGCGGTCTGCCTGGATCACAGGTCAGCCAAGGGATGAGTCGTTTCTGCGGGCCAGGCGGGAACAAAAAAGCGTTCCACCCAGCGGGCATCAGCCTGTTCCAGCGAGGCCGGATTCCAGCGTGGCTGTTTGTCTTTATCAATCAGCAGTGCGCGTATGCCTTCCTGGAAGTCACCCTGTACGCCACATTGCAGCGACACAATGTATTCCAGGCGGAAGACATCAGCCAAAGACAGGTGGTGGACACGCTCCAGCAGTTCAAAGGACAAACGAGCCGAACCTGGAGCACCTTTGGCGAAGGTCTGTGCGGCACGGGACAGCCAGGGGTCGGCACTGTCCTGCCACTGCTGCAAAGCCTGTGTAATGCGTTCAAACTCGCGACTGGCGCAGACATCACGCAGCATGGCGTAGTTTTGCTCCAACGGGCCGGTATCGGGGCGAGCGCCCTCTGCCAGACCACGCAGGACCTGATGCACGCTGCTATCACGAGCGTCACGTTCATCAGACCAGTTCGTGGCTTGCAAGGCCTTGAGCAAGGCATCGAAATGCACCCGTGGCAAGTAGGCATCGGCCAAGCCCAGGAACAAGCAATCCGAGGCGTTGATTTGCGCGCCGCTCAGTGCCAGGAAATGGCCGATACCCGCAGGCAGATGTGACAGCATCCAGGTGCCACCCACATCGGGGAACAGGCCAATGGAGATCTCGGGCATGGCAAAACGCGTGGTATCAGTCACCACACGATGGCTGGCGCCGTTGAACAAGCCCACGCCCCCACCCATTACAATCCCGTCACCCCAGCACAGGATAGGTTTTGGGAAGGTGTGGATCAGATAATCCAGGCGGTATTCCACATCGAAGAATTCGCGGGCGTACTCGTTATCCCAGGCCGAACCACCCTGGTTCTTTTGCATGGAGGCATACAGCGAATGCAGATCGCCCCCGGCACACAGGGCCTTTTCGCCGGCACCATGCAACACGATCATGGCAATACTGGAATCCTGCGCCCATTCCTGAAACTGCTTGAACAGCAGCTGGCACATCTCCAAATTAAGCCCATTCAGGGCTTGCGGGCGGTTCAGCGTAGCAACACCAATCGCCTTTCCGTTCTGGCCGGGCAGGCGATCAAACAAAACAGAATCCGTCATCGAATATCAGCTCCAAGATCTATGATTTGTCGTGCAATGATGACACGCATGATCTCGTTTGTGCCTTCCAGAATCTGGTGCACCCGAGTATCGCGCACCAGTCGCTCAACAGGATAATCCTTCAGGTAACCATAACCGCCAAAGAGCTGTTGTGCATCCACGCAGGCCTGAAAACCCAGATCCGTGGCCATACGCTTTGCCATGGCGCAGTAGGTGCTGGCCTGACTGCTACCGGCGTCCAGGTGCGAAGCGGCCAGGCGCACCATTTGGCGGGCGGCAACCACGCTGGTCAGAATGTCGGACAACTTGAATTGCAGAGCCTGGAACTGGTCCAGATGCTTGCCGAACTGGCGGCGCTCCTGCATATATTGACGGGCAGCATCATAAGCACCCTGGGCGGCTCCTACCGAGCAGCAGGCAATATTGATGCGCCCACCGTCCAGGCCCTTCATGGCCAGTTTGAAGCCCTCGCCCTCCTGGCCCAGCATGGCCGAGGCAGGAACGCGTACGCGCTCAAAGGTAATGCCCCGTGTGGACTGACTATTCCAGCCCATCTTCAATTCTTTACGACCGTAAGTGATACCAGCGGCATCGGCAGGTACGGCAAAAGCGGAAATCCCCTTTGCGCCATCCCCTCCGGTACGAGCCATAACCACCAACAAGTCCGTGTCCCCGGCACCGGAAATAAAGGCTTTGCTGCCGCTGATCAGGTAGTCGTCACCATCACGCTCGGCACGTGTCCGCAGCGAGGCGGCATCCGAGCCCGCGCCCGGTTCGGTCAAACAGTAAGAGCCTAGTTTCTGGCCGCTGCTCAGCAGCTCGCCCCATTGGGATTTGACTTCGTCCGTACCCCAGGTGCCGACCATCCAGGTAACCATATTGTGGATAGTCAGAAATGCGGTGGTCGAGGGATCAACTGCCGCCATTTCTTCGAACACCAGGCTGGACTCCAGACGCCCCAGGCCCAGGCCGCCGATGGATTCCGGGGCATACAAGCCGCAAAAACCCAACTCGCCGGCTTTACGGAACGCCTCGATCGGGAAAATCTGTTCCTCATCCCAACGTGCCGCATGCGGTGCCAGTTCCCCTTGTGCAAACTCGCGAGCCGCTTGCGCAAAAGCGTTCTGATCGTCTGTCAGTATCATGTCTGTCTCCTTATTTTTACCCACCATAATGCGTGCCGCCCCCTTTAGTTGTCGTGCTGATGACAATCAGCCGTTTCATAGGGGGCAGTGCAAGGCAGGAGGCGACAGTCTAGCTGAAAGTAGCGGCCTGATGATCAGGCGCAGACGAACTAGGCGCGGACGGGTTTGCGCCGGGGTCTGGCGGCAGCGCGGGCGGCCAGCTTGTGTGCATAACGGCGACGGCGGGAATCCATGGGGTCAAAGACCAGCTCGCGATAGACTTCTACCCGATCCTGATCCTGCAAGAGTTGGTCCAGCTGGCAGCGCTGGCCATAGACACCAACGTGCAGCCCGTCCAGGCCCTGTGCATCGTCCAGCGGCGGCAAGCCGCATTCACGCAGGCCTTCGGCAATGCCAGCTTTTAACAGGGCATCACGTACACAACTGCCCGCAGGCAAACGCAGGGCGGCTTTCCAGACCTGCGCTTGGGTAGCGACAATCACGCTGACGGATAATTCAGTCACCGTAGACCTCTTGGGCACGGCGGGTGAAGGAGTCGATAAAGCTGTTGGCAACGCGGTTAAAGATGGGACCGACCACCATTTCCAGCGCGCGGCTGGAGAACTCGTACTCCATGGTGAACACGATCTTGCAACCGTCTTCGCCCAAAGGAGTAAACTGCCAATCCCCCGTCAAGGCCGAGAATGGCCCTTTGACCAGGCGCAAGACAATACGATTGGGATAATCGTGTTCGTTACGTGTGGTGAAGGTTTGACGAATACCCGCAATGCTGATGGTAACCGAGGCTTCCATCCCCTTTTCGTCGCGCTGGTTGACACTGGCGCCACCACACCACGGCATGAATTCAGGGTATTTTTCCACCTCTGCAACCAGGTCAAACATCTGTTCGCAGCTATAAGGAAGGAGGACGGAGCGTTTTACTGTATGCATCAGGTCTGGTTAATAGATAGAATGTTCTGATTTTACAATCTATGGTTGGCAATTAATTCATGAGTATTGTTGATAATCGCAAGGCTACCCACGAATATTTTATCGAAGAGCGCTTTGAGGCCGGTCTGGTCTTGGAGGGTTGGGAGGTCAAGGCGATCCGAGCTGGGCATGTTCAGCTCAAAGAAAGCTATGTCATCGTACGCGAGGGCGAGCTGTTTATTTTAGGGATGCACGTCAGCGCTTTGCCGACAGCGTCCACTCATATCCGGCCCGATGCCACTCGTACACGTAAACTGCTGCTCAAAGCCGAAGAAATCAGTAAGCTGATCGGCAAGGTTGAACAACGTGGTTACGCCCTGGTTCCCCTGAACCTCCACTACAAGAAAGGTCGTATCAAGCTGGACTTCGGTCTGGGACGCGGTAAAAAACTGCACGATAAACGTGATGTTTCCCGCGACAAAGACTGGAAGCGCGAACAAGAACGCTTGATGAAACACGACACCCGCCGTAAGACGAATGAATAAAACGGGCTAAAAAGCCCGTTTTGTTCCAAATCTCAATGTAATTTAACACGAGGGGCGGCCCGTTTGCTGAGCAAGCGGCCCAAAGCCAAGGTTGCCGTTCGCGCAACCCCTAAAATCGCCATGTGGTGCATCAGGTGCAGACTCATGTACATGATGCGAGCCAGCAAACCTTCCACAAACCAGCTCTTGCCGGACAAGACCCCCATCAGGCTCCCTACCCCACGGCTGTGGCCCACGGAAACCAGCGAGCCGTAATCCTTATAGACAAAGGGTGCTTCATCCACAGGCTTGCCCTGGATGCGAGCGGCCAGACGTTTGCGCAAGTAACTGGCTTGCTGGTGCGCGACCTGGGCACGTGCAGGCAGGAACTGACCTTCCTTGTCCCAGGGCACTTGTGCGCAGTCGCCCAAGGCCCAGATATAAGGGTCGGGCGTGGACAGACAGGAATCCAGCACCAGCTGATTGATGCGGTTGACGGGCAAACCCAACTGCCCCAAAAAGGCAGGGGCTTCAATCCCCGCCGCCCAAACGCACAAATCGTTGGGATATTGGCCGCCGTTCGCGTCCTCGATATGATCCGCCGCCAGACGGCTGACCCGCACCGAGGTCCGTACCGCTACGCCACGCTGCTCCAGCAGACTTTGAGCGGTAGCGGACAGCTTGGGCGGCAGAGCAGACAGAATGCGATCGGCGCCTTCCAGCAAGGTAATGCGCACTTCGCGGTCCGAACTGCTGCCCGGAATGCTGTAAATGCTTAAATCGGCACGGGCTTCCAGCAACTCGGCAGCCAGTTCCACCCCCGTTGCCCCGCCCCCGACAATATTGATGTACAGCGGTGCCCCCGGTTCACGCTGCGCGCGGCGTGTCACACTGATCAGTTCATTGAGCAATTTCAAACGGAAACGCTCTGCCTGATGGGTCGAGTCCAAGGCCAGTGCGTGTTCATGGGTACCAGGCGTATTGAAAAAATTGGATTTGCTGCCCACGGCCATCACCAGGGTGCCATAGGACAGGCTGCGTTCCGGAAAGACTTCTTCATGATCGGGCCCCAGGACAGGAGCCAGCGTAATGCTGCGCTGCTCGCGATCTATACCGGTCATTTCACCTTGAATAAAAGTGAAACCACAGTCTCGTGCCAGCATGAAATACGACAGCCCTTCGCGGTGAATATCCAAGGTGCCGGCGGCAACCTCGTGCAAGGACGGTTTCCAGATATGGTCACTGTCTTTGTCGACCAGAAAGATATGCTGACGCCCGAACTGACGTCCTAACTTGGCAGCCAGCTCCAGGCCACCTGCCCCGCCCCCCACGATCACCACTTGATACGACTGCGTAGTAGACATCCAGAACTCCTTGGGACTTGTCTTGAGCAAAGAGAGTATCAGAACCGCCACCTTATACTTTAAATCAAAACAGATAAGGACTATAGCGATCTGTAGACGCCGCCAGGCGCGCCCAGAAGCGCCGGCCTGTGCTACCACCCGAATATGTGGCTCTTTTGCGCTTTAATAGGCCTTAGATCAAAGACCGGCGCAAACAAATAGGTCCAGCAGCAGTGCATGTCGTAAAATCAAGGGGTTTGGTCTTGCTTCCCCTTAACGATCGAAATAGAGCAGCAGCACAGCAGCTATTGATACGGTATGATGCTGACTTTGTCCTATTCACTTATTTTTTGCCTGCCATTATGCACGACGATGTTCCCCGAAAATCCCAACGCGCGACTCGAAAAGGGCGCGAACGCCGCGACAAAATCCTGGAAGTGGCTTCCGAGGTTTTTCGCGAGAATGGTTTTGAGGCCACATCCATGTCCCAAATCGCTGCATTGGCAGGCGGCTCCAAGGGCACACTCTACAACTACTTCCCCTCCAAAGAAGACCTCTTGCTGGCTGTCCTGCTGACAGGCGCCCAGGAATTTACCGAACAGGTCTTGACCAAGCTGGACTGCGAAGGCGATATTCGCGAAGAACTGAAGCGCTTCTTGCTGCCCATGCTGCGCAATCTTTACTCCAAGCAAACCGCCCAATTGTTGCGTATCGTCGTCTCTGTAGGTGGCCACAGCGATATCGGCAAGCGTTTCATGGAGATGCTGGATGACCAGATCTGGGACGGCGTAAAGTGCTTTTTTGCCCGCCACATCGAACGCGGGACCTTGCGCAAGCTGGACCCGGCATTGATGGTGGAACACTTCCGCTGCCTGAGCGAAGGCGAAATTATTCTCCTGCTGATGGGTGCCATGGAACCCTGGAGCGAAGAACACATTCAAAGCGAAACCGAACATATTCTGGATATGTTCTTGCACGTTTATCAAAACGACACAGCAAACTAAGGCTGTATCAATCGGCGGCAAGCGCTGATTGCCATCTCCCTACGGTTCCCGGCTTTTATGCTCTACAGCTGACAGCGAACCCTTCAAGACAATCTGAATCCATGCCGCCCGATCCAGGGCGGTGACGACGATTCCCTTTTCCCCATCACTACCTTTCACCAGCGCCCTGCCCCTGATCGGCGCCGGTCGTCAGGATCAAACCTGTACGTCTCCCTGCCCTACACCACAAGCACTCGGCGATACCTGTACAAGCTCGCACACCGACTCCAGCCTGCCAATACGGCAACATAGACGCACTATCAGGCTAAAAGAACCACAAAACGAAATCGCCTGAGCACGGGCAAGAACAAGAACAGAAGCGCAGGCAAAAGATGCGCCCGAAAACGACAACACCCCGACATGGAAGCTCCATGTCGGGGTGTTGAGTTTTGACTGGCTTGACCAGCGTACTGCCAGAGACGTTTCCCTGACAGTGGCTTAGGTCTTGGTCTTAGGCCTTGGCCAGACGCTGCCAGGTGTCCACAACCGTGTCAGGGTTCAGCGACAGCGAAATAATGCCTTCTTCGCTCAGCCACTTGGCCAGATCGGGGTGGTCGCTAGGGCCTTGGCCACAAATACCGACGTATTTGTTTTGTGCCAGACATGCCTTGATGGCACGGCTCAACATGAACTTCACGGCTTCGTCGCGCTCGTCGAAGTCAGCAGCCAACAGTTCCATACCGGAGTCACGATCCAGACCCAGGGTCAGCTGAGTCATGTCGTTGGAACCGATGGAGAAGCCGTCAAAGTACTGCAGGAACTTCTCGGCCAAAATAGCGTTGGAAGGCACTTCGCACATCATGATCAGGCGCAGGCCGTTTTCGCCACGAGCCAGACCGTGGGAAGCCAGCAGCTCAACCACACGCTCTGCCTGACCCAGGGTACGCACGAATGGCACCATGATTTCGACGTTGGTCAGACCCATTTCGTCGCGCACTTTCTTCAGGGCTTCGCATTCCATCTTGAAGCATTCTGCGAAGTCTTCGGACAGGTAGCGAGCCACACCGCGGAAGCCCAGCATTGGGTTCTCTTCCTCGGGCTCGTAACGCGAACCACCCACCAGTTTGCGGTATTCGTTGGACTTGAAGTCCGACAGACGCACAATGACGGGCTTGGGGTAGAAGGAAGCGGCCAGAGTCGCAATACCTTCAGCCAATTTTTCCACGAAGAAAGCACGTGGGCTGGCGTAGCCACGAGCAGCCGATTCCACCGCCTTTTTCAGGTCGCTATCCACATTGGGGTAGTCCAGAACGGCTTTGGGGTGAATCGCGATGTTGTTGTTGATGATGAATTCCAGACGAGCCAGACCCACACCATCGTTCGGGATTTGCGAGAAGTCGAAAGCCAGTTGTGGGTTACCCACGTTCATCATGACTTTCAGGCCGATCTCGGGCATTTGGCCCCAGCTGACTTCTTCGATCTCGGTTTCCAGCAGACCGTCGTAAATACGGCCTTCGTCGCCCTCAGCACACGATACCGTCACTTCCTGGCCTTCTTTCAGCACGTCTGTGGCGTTGTTGCAACCGACCACGGCAGGGATGCCCAGTTCGCGAGCAATAATCGCCGCGTGGCAAGTACGGCCGCCACGGTTGGTGACAATAGCCGAAGCCAGCTTCATGATGGGTTCCCAGTTAGGGTCCGTCATGTCGGTCACCAGCACGTCGCCGGGCTTGACCAGATCCATCTCGGAGGCATCCGCCACAATACGGACTTTGCCCGAACCGATCTTCTGGCCAATGGCACGGCCTGTGACCAGCACGTCGCCGGTGGCTTTCAGGCGGTAACGCTCTTGCACATCGTTGCTGCCTTGCTGGGACTTAACCGTCTCAGGACGGGCTTGCAGAATGTAGATCTTGCCGTCGATACCATCACGACCCCACTCAATGTCCATGGGACGCTGGTAGTGTTTTTCAATAATGGTGGCGTAGCGAGCCAGTTCGATCACTTCTTCGTCGCTCAGGGAGTAACGATTGCGCTCGGACACAGGCACGTCCACGGTACGTACAGCGTGATCGGTGGTACGACCTTCGTCAAATTCCATCTTGATCAGCTTGGAGCCGATACGGCGGCTGATGATGGGGTAGTGACCGGAAGCCAGCGTTGGCTTGTAAACGTAGAACTCGTCCGGATTGACCGAACCTTGCACCACGGTTTCGCCCAGGCCGTAGGAGGAGGTCAGAAAAACCACGTCCTTGAAGCCCGATTCGGTGTCCAGGGTGAACATCACGCCGGCGCTGCCCTTGTCGGAGCGCACCATACGCTGGATACCAGCGGACAGAGCCACTTCAGCGTGGGCGTAGCCCTTGTGCACGCGGTAGGAAATAGCGCGGTCGTTGTACAGGGAAGCAAATACGTGGTGAATCTTGCTCAGCACCTCGTCAATGCCCACCACGTTCAGGTAGGTTTCTTGCTGACCGGCAAAGGAAGCGTCAGGCAAGTCTTCCGCGGTTGCGGAAGAACGCACGGCAAAGGAACCTTTGCCATCGGCGTCCAGCTCAGCAAACGCGTCACGTACGGCTTGTTCAAACTCGGCTGGGAACGGAGTGTCGATGATCCACTGACGGATTTCGGCACCGGCAGCAGCCAGTTCACGCACGTCGTCGGCGTCCAGCGCGTCCAGACGCTGCTGAATGCGCTTGTCCAGATCCTTGTTTTTCAGGAAAACGCGGAATGCTTCGGCTGTTGTGGCAAAACCACCTGGCACGCGCACACCGGCATCAGCCAGCTGGCTGATCATTTCACCCAGCGAAGCGTTTTTACCGCCCACTGTGTCGACGTCCGTCATGCGGAGCTTGTCGAAACCAATTACGTAAGACATAAGTCACCTTGAATAGAAAAAAAAGCGTGTTTGCTTAAGGCAGTGATCCCAGCAGCGCTGTCTGTGTGATCTGTCCTAAGCAAACCTGCCTTTCCATCCCCCGATTCGAGCGGTAAATGGTAATCTTGCAAATTGTACCGTTTCCCGAGCATTGTGCACGACTTATTCCATGTCTTCTTCTCCTATTGAGCGTACCGTCTTTGTCGTTTCCGACAGCACGGGCATTACCGCCGAAACTTTCAGCAACTCCGTCCTGTCGCAATTCGCTCAATTCGAATTTCAGGCCATCCGGATCCCCTTCATCGATACCATCGAGAAAGCCCAGTCTGTCGCTGATCGCATCAACCAATGCGCGCAGGAACAGGGCCAGCAGCCTCTGGTCTTCAGCACCCTGGTTGACCCCAAGATGGCGCACATCATTGGCGCAGCCAATTGCACCTTCCTGGACTTGTTTGGTGCCTTTGTACGACACATTGAACGCGCCCTGGGGGTGAAATCCAGCCGTTCCGTGGGCCGTTCGCACTCCGGTGGCATGTCCAAGCGCTACAACAGCCGCATCGAGGCCATCAACTTCAGTCTGGCGCACGACGATGGTCAGTACGTGAATGGTCTGGAACAAGCCGACGTGATTCTGGTGGGTGTGTCCCGCTGCGGAAAAACGCCTACCAGCTTGTACTTGGCAATGCAGTATGCCGTCAAGGCCGCCAACTACCCCATCATTCCCGAAGACTTCCAGCGCGGTACCCTGCCCGCCACGCTGGCTCCTTACCGGAAAAAGATTTTTGGCCTGTCCATTCATCCAGACCGTCTGTCCGAAGTGCGTAATGAACGCCGTCCGGGTAGCAAATACGCCACCATCGAACAGTGCCGCATGGAAGTGGCCGAAGCCGAGCGTCTGATGCGTATGGAAGGGATTCCTTGGCTGTCCACCACCACCAAATCCATCGAGGAAATCTCCACCAAGATTCTGGATGATGTCGGTTTGGACCGCCGCTCCTACTAAGGATTGAACCCCTACCCCTTCGGGCGTATTCGGACAGCCTCAACATCAAGGCCTGAACCCGGTGTGATACCTGGCGCAGGCCTTCTTGTTTGCTGCGGGTACGGTATCAGGTCTGCTACGCATCCGCTTGCGCCTCTACGGGTGTCGGTTTGCCTATACCGGCTTGCATCCACTATTGTTGCCCCCTCTTAGTCCAGCTTGCCCACCCAAACCTGCGGGTGCTGATCGGCCCAAGGCAAGGCTTGCTCCAATTGCCCAGCCAGCCCGAACAATAGGCATTCCTGGCCATAGCCGGCTGTAAACATCATCCCTATGGGTAAAGAGGTGGCCACATCCTGCCCAGCAGGCACGGACATGGAGGGCGAACCGCTGATATTGGCCAAAGCAGCAAAAGGCGCTTGCCGGAAGACGTGGGCAATCCAGCCCAGGCCATCCACCTGATCCTGTACCTTGTTGTACTCGCCCACCTTCATGGGCAGCGTAGGCACGGTGGGTGTCATCAGCACATCGTACTTCTGGAAATACACCCCTAAATTCCGTGAGACTGTATTGCGCACGGCAATCGCCCCCAGAATATCAATCCCGCTAATCTTCTTGCCGTAGACGTAGGCCGCCAGCGTGGCCTGTTCCAGATACTCCTCGTTCACCGGGCGTCCTGTCGCCGCGGCAATGCTGTCTATCCATGCAGCCGTATTCACGTTCCAGAACTGAGCATTGGCGTGCACAAAAGCCTCCCAACTGACGCCGGAGTCAAACACCAGGGGCTCCACCTGATGGCCCAAGGACTCCAACACCGAGGCCATATCAATCGCCTTGGCCGCTATGGCAGATTGGGTTTTATCGCCGCTGGGCGGGTCCATCATCAAGCCGATACGCAAGGAACCCGGATTCTTCTTGACGGCCGATAAAAAGCTCTGCGGGGGCGCCGCGGTGTAATAGGGCTCGCCGATACCGGGACGACTAATCGCATCCAGCAAGGCCGCACTGTCTCGCACACTGCGGCTGACACCCAGGTGGGCCAGCAGACCACTCCACACTTCATCTTGCTGAGGACCGCTGGAGACGCGCCCCCGAGTGGGCTTCAAACCAAACAGGCCGTTCACTGCTGCAGGAACACGAATAGAACCGCCGCCGTCGGTTGCATGCGCCACCGGCACCATCCCTGCCGCCACTGCAGCGGCCGAACCGCCTGTAGAGCCGCCAGCATTAAAAGCCGGGTTCCAGGGATTCAGCGTAGGGCCTACGCAGCGCGCCTCCGTCGTGGTACTGATAGCGAACTCCGAGGTGGTCGTTCGCCCCAGCGTAACCAGTCCCGCCTCCTTGTAGAGGCTCATCAAGGTGCTGTCTGCATCCATCACCATATCTTGCGCCAGCTTGCTGCCCAGCTCGTAGCGCTTGCCCTTCATGGTGATCGCCAAATCTTTAATCAAAAACGGGACGCCGTAGAGTACGGAGTCCCGGTCGGCATGGGGATCAACTTCCCCGTCCCAGCTCTCTACAACCGCATTAATTTTACTGTTCAGGGTGTCGACAGCTTTTTTGCCAACTTGGCTTAATTCTTGAACACTGATTTGTTTCTTGGCGACCAGCTCAGCCAGAGCCAGGGCATCATAGGTCGCGTATTCGCTAAGTTTCATTGTTGACCTCATCTGAAAAAGATTAGGAATCCAGCCGGATACAACGATGCAGCGATAAAGGGAGGGAAAGACGACTCTGCACGAGCCGCTAGCAGACAAGCGCCTACTGCGCCAGGCACTCCGTACTAGCGTACCGATAAGCAGGCGCCTTACTAGATGATTTACTTGATTTTACAAGTGGAGACAAGTGCTAGATCAAGACAAAATTAGCGCATACAGGCTAACTCTGCGTGATGCTGTGCAATAAAGCCGCTGGAACTAGCGGCTATGCTGACGACGTTGCTCGTACAGGCACAGTGCGGTGGCAATGGCCACGTTCAAGGACTCAACACCGGGCGCCTGGGGAATGAACAAGCGTTGATTCGCCTTGGCCAGCAAGGCCGGGCTGACACCTTGGCCCTCATTACCAAAAACCCAAATCCCTTGGTCTGGCAGGCTGGACTCGTACAGATCCTGGGTATTCGGGCCCAGAGAGGTCACCAGCACCGGCAAGGCCGCTTGTTCAAGCAATGCTACTCCATCGACCTGCTCATGGATTTGAATGGAGAAATGAGCGCCCTGCGCACTACGCAGCACTTTCTGCGACCAGACGCTGGCACAGCCCGGTGTCAGATACACCGCTTCCAGGCCCACCGCTACGGCAGTGCGCAGTACCGTGCCTACATTGCCCGGATCTTGCACCTGATCCAGCAAGATGGCGCGTTTCGTGGGAGCCGTCCAAGTCTGTCCACGAGGCACGCGGACAATAAAGCCTATGCCCTGCCCCTGACCTACTTGGGACACCGCATTCATCAAGGTGGCATTGAACGTCACGCTGCTATGGCCTGGCAAGAAACGCGCCAGTTCCAGCAACTCGTCGGAGTGACGGTCCATCTCGAAAACAGCCAGTTCCGGCAAACCACGGCGTTCCAGCCACATTTGGCACAGATGAATGCCTTCCAACCAAATCAGCTGATCACCCCCGTCCAGCTCGCGTTTATCGTGAGCCAAGCGCTGTACTCGTTTGAACAGCGCATTATCTTTGGATTCAATCAGCCTCATTGTCTTCAACTTACCTAACTAAAGATGCGCGTACCGGCGCGAAACTTCGACGATGTTCGGGACAAGGCCCGTGCTGGGACAAACGATCCAAATGCAAGGCCGTCCCGTAGCCTTTATGCTGGTCGAAACCGTATTCGGGATAGTCTCGGTGCAATTCCAGGCAGACCGCATCCCGCGCTGTTTTGGCCAAAATCGATGCGGCCGCAATGGCGGCATGGCTGGCGTCACCCTTGATGATGGCTTCTGCGGGGCAACACAGGCCGCCTGGAATGCGATTGCCATCCACCAAGGCTTGTTCGGGTTTGACGCTCAGGCCATTACAGGCTCGTTGCATCGCCAACATGGCCGCGTGCAAGATATTGATGTCATCAATTTCTGCCACACTAGCGCTGGCAATTTCCCAGGCTAAGGCTCTTTCCTTGATCAACACAGCCAGGGCTTCACGTCGCTTGGCGGTCAGCTTCTTGGAGTCGTTCAGGCCTTCAATGGGATTGTTCGGGTCCAGAATAACGGCAGCGGCAAAAACGGGACCGGCCAAGGGACCACGCCCTGCTTCATCCAGCCCCGCCACCAAACCTGCCGAGACATCACTGATTAATAAATCCAGCTGCTTCATGCACGCGCCATATTCAAAATGACCTCGGCCGCCAAGGCGGGGGTATCCCGACGCAAGGTTAAATGCATCTCGGTAAAGACCTGCTCGATATGAGCCACATACTCCTGATCGCTCAAGGCTTTCCAGCACTCCTGCGCCAGCTTCTGAGGTTCGGCATCTTCTTGCAGCAGCTCGGGCACGACAAAATCGCGAGCCAGCACATTAGGCAAGCCCACCCAAGGCACATACGGCCTGTCCTGGCCGGACTTCCAACGTATGATGCGCTCCATCATGGGGCTAAGCACATACGAAATAACCATAGGGCGCTTGTACAAGGCCGTTTCCAGGCTGGCGGTACCGCTGGCCACCAGCACCGCGTCGCTGGCCTCCATCACCGTCCAGGCGGGTGGACGGACCACTCCTTCCGAATCCGGCTGACGAATACCCGCTGTGTTGGCATCAATAATGTGCAAGTTACGGATAGGATGCTGAACCAGAGCCTCTTCAAATTCCTGACGGCGCTTGGGATTGACCATGGGCACCAGAATCATCAGATCCGGGTCCTGGTCCTGCAAAATCTGTACGGCCTGCAAGAAGCGCGGCGACAGCATCTTGACCTCGGAGGAGCGGCTGCCAGGCAACACGCCCAGAATACGACCCGTCTCGGGCAAACCCAGGCGACGACGAGCGTCGGCCTTGTCCGGCTGCAATGGGATATTCGCTGCCAAAGGATGGCCCACATAGGTCACCGGAATGCCTTCCTTTTCATAGATCTCCGTCTCGAAAGGAAACAGCACCAGCATATGGGAAACCGCTTCGCGGATTTTGTGGATACGCTCGTAGCGCCAGGCCCAGATCGAGGGCCCCACAAAGTGCACCGTAGGCACACCAGCCTGACGCAAACGATGCTCCAGGCGCAGATTGAAGTCCGGGGCGTCAATGCCCACAAACACATCGGGACGTTGCCGCAACCATTGATTGCGCATGCCCAAATAGGTGGAGACCAGACCCGGAATACGTTTGAGCGCCTCGACGTAACCAAATACCGTCAAGGCGTCCATGGGATAGTATTGGTGGAATTGCTGGGCGGCCATCTCGGGGCCACCTATGCCTTCTACCTGCACGCCAGGATTGCCCTGGCGCAGCCCTTGAATGATGCGAGCCGCCAGTAAATCGCCAGACGGCTCCCCGGCCACCATTCCTATACGCAGATCCCGCTTGGCCCCTGTTTGCCCCGACCCGTCTGAACGTGCCGCTAATGGGCTGGAGGCGCTGCTCATGGTCGGCAAATACCCCGGCTGGAGTCATTCAAGAAGTCGATCATGACCTGAACCGCGGCACGGCAGTCAGGCTGCGTTTCCTGCAAGGCTTGCATTTGCTCTACCGCCTGCTCCACCGTCAGCTTGCGACGATACAGCAGCTTGTAGCTTTCCTTCACCGCCGAAATCGCTTCAGCCGAAAAGTTACGACGGCCCAAGCCTTCACTGTTGACACCGACAGGACGGAAAGGATCGCCTGCACCGATGACATAAGGAGGAATATCCTGACGCACCGAACTGGTACCACCAATCATGCTGTGCGCACCGATACGACCGAACTGGTGCACGGCAGTCAAACCGCCCAGAATGGCCCAATCGCCAATATGTACGTGGCCGCCCAACTGGACGCTATTGGCAATAATGGTGTGATTGCCAATCTGGCAATCGTGAGCAATGTGGGTGTAAGCCATGATCCAGTTGTCATTGCCAACACGGGTCACGCCCACATCCTGCACCGTGCCGGTGTTGATGGTGACGTATTCACGAACCATATTGCCATCGCCGATTTCCAGGCGAGTCGGTTCTCCAGCGTACTTCTTGTCCTGCGGCATGCCCCCGATGGAGCAGAAACGGTAGAAATGGTTGTTGCGACCAATCGTGGTCACGCCATCTATCACGCAGTGAGGGCCCACTTTGGTGCCCGCCCCTATCGTGACATTGGGCCCGATAATGCTGTAAGGCCCGACCTCGACATCATCTGCAAGCTGAGCGCCTGCTTCGATGATGGCCGTTTCATGAATACGCATAAACTATTCTTCCAATTGACGGATAGCACACATAATTTTGGCTTCGGCAACCACTTGGCCATCGACCAGGGCGCGGCCTGTGTACTTGCACAAAGCGCGGCTGATGCGGTCAGCCGTCACTTCCAGACGCAACTGATCGCCCGGCATCACGGGCTTGCGGAAACGCGCGCCATCCACACCGACCAGGTAATAGGCCAGTTTGTTGTCCACTTTGGCGTACGGATCCTCGGGATCGGTAAAAGAGAACAGTGCGGCTGCCTGAGCCATGGCTTCAATGATCAAGACCCCAGGCATCACCGGCATATGCGGAAAGTGACCTGTAAAAAAGGGTTCATTCATCGACACGTTTTTAATGGCGACGATGCTCTTGCCGGGCACCAGTTCCAAGACGCGATCGACCAGCAGCATCGGGTAACGATGAGGGAGGCGATCCATAATTTGTCGAATGTCGAGTTCCATGTCCTGTCCTGCTTATTTTTGTTTATTGATATGTTCAGATGATTCATTCGCTCCATCCGCCTGCTGACGTTCCAAAGAACGCAGGCGACGGCGCAAACCGCTCAATTGTCCCAACACGGCAGCATTTTTCTGCCAGTCCTGGTGTCCTGCAAAGGGATAAACCCCGGTATAACGTCCGGGCTGGCTGATGTTGGAGGTAACAGCCGTACCGCCAGAGACGTGCACGTCATCCCCCAGAACCAGGTGTCCCGAGAGCATCGCTGCCCCGGCTATCGTACAACGTGCCCCGATCTGGGTAGAGCCGGCCACCCCCACACACGCCGCCATGGCGGTATGTTCACCGACCTGCACGTTATGACCGATCATGATCTGGTTATCCAGCTTGACGCCGTTGGCCAGCACCGTGTCGTCCAGTGCGCCACGGTCCACCGTCGTATTGGCACCGATTTCAACATCGTCACCAATACGTACATGACCGATCTGCGCGATCTTGGCCCACGCCCCCTTCCCTTTCACGGGATCCGGTGCGAAACCAAAACCGTCCGCACCCAGCACCACACCCGAATGCAGAATGGCGCGTGCGCCAATATGCACCTGATGGTAAAGAGTGACGCGTGCGTGCAGCAAGCAGTCCTGACCCAAGGTGGAGCCTGCGCCAATTACGCAATGCGCGCCCAAACGGGTGCCCCGTCCGATCTTGACACCGGCCTCGATCACACAGAATGGCCCGACCGACACACCTTCGCCCAACTCAGCGCTGGCATCAATCACCGCACTGGGATGAATGCCCTGGGGCAAATCCGCCATGCGTACCTGATCAAAACGTTGTGCCAGCAGCGCGTACATCAGATAAGGTTGCGAGCACAAAACCGGGATAAAAGACGGTGCAAAGCCCAGACCTTCATAGACTTGTGGCGTCAGAATCACCACCGCAGCAGAGGTCTGCTCCAGCAGATCCTGCATCTTGGGATTGGACAGAAAGCTGATTTCCTCCGGGCCCGCAGAAAGCAAAGAGCCTAGGCCCCGAATCCGGGGCATAGGCTCTTTAATGCCTTCTGGCAGCTTGCAATCCAGTCCGGTCTTGTTGATGGCGTCTATGAGTTCAGACAGCTGTACAGCCTGATCAACGTTCAGCAATACCGGCATAGTGCATCAACCGCCCAGTGCTTTCAGAACTTCCTCGGTGATGTCCACACGTGGGCTAACCGTAACGGCGTCCTGAATGATCAGGTCGTAGCCTTGGGAGTCAGCAATACGCTTGATGGCGGCATCAGCCTGCTCAACAATGGCCGAGAACTCTTCGTTGCGGCGACGGTTGAAGTCTTCCTGGAATTCGCGACGCTTGCGCTGCAAATCGGAATCCAGATCAGCCAGCTGACGCTGACGCTTCACACGGTCGGACTCGGACAGCACAGGAGCGTCCTTGTCGAACTTCTGAGCTTGCGAACGCAGGTTGTTGGCCATGCGCTCCAGCTCTTCGTCGCGACGCTTGAATTCTGCTTCGATTTTGGTCTGGGCAGCTTTGGCGGGCTTGGAATCACGCAAGATACGCTCTGTGCTGACAAAACCGATTTTGGTCTGTGCCTGAACAACAGGTGCAGCGGTCATGGCGCCGACACCCAGCGCGGCAGCCAGAACGAGCGCTTTATTGCCACGCGACAAGCTGCGGGCGATGTTTGTAAGTTTTAATGCGATGTTTGACTTCATGAAAAATCTACCTTGCTAATTAGGCTGCAGAATAGTGCAATTGTGCCACTAAACACGAACATCAGAAAGCGGTACCAATCTGGAACTGGAAGGCTTGTTTGTCGTCACCTTCCTTGGCGCGCAAGGCGCGACCGTAGGACAACTGCAGAGGACCGAGTGGGGATTCCCACGACAAGCCCAGACCAGCAGCGTACTTCCAACCGCATGGGTCTTCCGACTGACGATCAGGGCGACCCATTGCACAACCACCGCTAGTGTTGTCGACCTTACCGGCATCGGCAAAGACGAACCAACGTAACGTGCGGTCACGTGACGCGCCCGGGAAAGGCAGGTACAACTGAGCGTTGGCGATCATTCGACGCGAACCACCCAGGTAGTCACCCGTCAAGGTATCGCGACCACCCAAGGATGCGCCTTCATAGCCACGTACCGAACCGATACCACCGGCGTATACGTTCTTGATGACCGGAAAGGTCTTGCCACCAATGCTGCGACCATAGTCAATGGCACCATTCAAAGCCAGCGTGTAAGCACGGCCCAAGGGAATGTAATGCTGGTGGCTGGCGCGCAGCATGTAGTAGCGCAGGTCCATCGTACCCATATCCGCCGACAGGCTGGTCAAGCTGCCCTTGTTGGGAGCAATTGCGCTGTCACGGGTATCCTTAGACCAACCCAGGTTGAAAATAAAGGTGTTTGTGTTTTCACCGTACTCATTCACGTAATCCTGGTAGGCACGCGGCGTGTACTGGGGGCTGAGGCGAGAGAGCTTGTTGTGCTCGAAGTTCAGGCCCATGAACACACGGTCGTACTCGGAGATTGGCACACCGAAGTTCAAGCCGGCACCGATGGCGGTGTTCTGGTAATCACCCCAACCATCATTGGACTGGTAAGGCGTGGTACGACGGTAGTAAATCGAGGTGGTTTTGCTGATACCGTCGCCAGTCCAGAAAGGATTGGTGTGGCTGATCACCGCCGCACGATTCACTTTACTGGTATTGACCTGCAAGGACAGACTATTTCCGCTACCGAAGATGTTGTCCTGGCTGATACCTGCAGACAACATCAACTTGTCAGTGGAGCCATAACCAATACCCAGGTTAACCAAGCCGGTGGGCTTTTCTTTCACGTCCACGTTTACGTCGACCTGGTCAGGCGAACCGGGCACAGGCTTGGTGTTCACGTCCACTTCATTGAAGTAGCCCAGACGGTCAATACGGTCACGCGAGAACTTGATGGCGTCCGAGTCATACCAGGCCGCTTCTTGCTGACGCATTTCACGGCGTACCACTTCATCACGAGTACGGACGTTTCCGCCTACCTCGATACGACGCACATACACGCGACGACCGGGATCGACGTAGAAGGTCAAGTCAGCTGTGTGATTTTCGCGATCCAGAACCGGATTCGGATTGGCATTGGCAAACGCATAACCCAGGCCGCCCAAGTACTCGGTAATCGATTTCACAGTGGCGCTGGTTTTGTCCGAGGAGAAGACCTCGCCTTCTTTCTGCTGGACCAGAGGCTGGATCTTGTCCTCCAGACCCAGCAGATCACCCGCCAGCTTGACACTGCTCAGCTTGTAAGGCTGGCCTTCGTGGATGGTCAAGGTGATGAAAATATCTTTGCGGTCCGGGGAAATCGAAACCTGAGGTGCCTCGGCGGAGTACTCCAGAAAGCCGCGGTTCAGGTAGTAGGAGCGGATGCGCTCCATATCGCCTTCCAGCTTCTCGCGGGAGTATTTATCGGTACCGGTGTACCAGGTCATCATGCCCGAAGTCGTCAACTCCATCTGATCGAGCAAGTCACCTTGCGAGACGGCTTCCGTACCGACGATGCGGATTTCCTTGATCTTGGCCAGACCGCCTTCAAAAATGTCAAAGCTGACACCGACGCGGTTACGTGGCAAAGGCGTGATGATAGGTGTGATTTCCACACCGTACTTGCCCTTGGACAAGTATTGTTGTTTCAGCTCGAATTCGGCCCGTTCCAGCATGGAACGGTCAAAAACCCGGCCTTCTCCAAAGCCTACCTGAGCCAGGGAGTTGGTAATATTCTTCGCATCGAACTCGCGCATGCCATTAAAGGACACCGACGCGATGGTTGGACGCTCTTTGACGTTGACGATCAGCACGTTGGTGCTGGTGTCAATTTGCACGTCGCTGAAAAAGCCCGTGGCGTACAAACGCTGAATCGCGTCTGCGGCCTGCTCTTCCGAGAAGGACTCACCGACCTTGACAGGCAGGGACGAGAACACGGCGCCGGGGTCGACCCGCTGGATGCCGTTGACTTGAATATCGCGCACGACAAACGGTGCAAATGCATTCGCCAAGGCGGGAGCAAGCAGACTTGCCACCAATACGGGCAGAACACGCAACGCAAAAGTAGGTTTCCGGCTAAACGACATCCTGGACAATCCTTGGTCGGTCAAATGGTTGGAAATTGTATGCCACCCGCCCTCAACTGAAAAGGCGGGTGATGTCATTAAAAAAAGCAATACTCATCAGCAGGGCCAACAAGGCCAGGCCCAGGCGCTGACCGATAAGCATCATACGCTCCGAAGCGGGCTTGCCGCGCACAGCTTCGATGGCATAGTACAGTAGATGCCCCCCGTCCAACATAGGTACGGGTAACAAATTCAGTAAACCGATGCTAATACTGATCAGGGCCAGGAAATTCAGGTAGGCGATCAAGCCAATACGTGCTGTCTGGCCCGCATAATCCGCAATAGTAACCGGCCCGCTGACATTACGTACAGAGACTTCCCCCGTAATCATGCGCCCGATCATCTTCAAAGAGAACCAGAAGGTCTGCCCGGTACGGGTAAATCCGCGTTCCACGCTCTCGATCGGCCCATAACGCACCAGTGTCATGGGCATATCCATAGCCACTTTTGCACCGATACGCCCCTGCGCATTGGCATCACCTTCAGGAGTGAGGAGCAGGCGTTGAATTTCGCCGTCCCGCAGCACGTCAAGCTCCAGTGTCTTGCCTGCGGATTGTTGCACCTTTTGAACGAAAGCCGTGATATCGGGCTCGATCAAATCATCCAGCCGGACAATAAGGTCATCCTCCCGCAGGCCTGCCTGTTCGGCTGCCGTATCTTTAAACACCTCTTGGACGATGGATCGCGCCGGACGCAGTACCAATCCTGCCTGGGCCATCAAGTCCTGCCCGTCTGGCAAAATCTCGCCCGCCGGTAATCTCAAGTAACGATTTTGTTCCTGTCCAAGCGTGTCCTTGACGCCCACTTCCAGCTCACCGCCCGAGGACAAGGCGTCCATAAAGGCCCAACGCGCCTGCAACCAGGAGTCCACCGGCTTGCCATCGACAGAGATCAGGCGATCTCCAGCCTCGAAACCAGCTTGTGCGGCGGGTGTCCCTTCTGGAACGGGGCCAATTTGCGCAATAGGTTCTTGAGTACCCAACAAACCCACAAAGGCATAGATCACCACGGCCAGAATCAGGTTGGCCATCGGGCCGGCCAGCACAATCGCGGCGCGTTGTCGCAGGGGTTTGTGGTTGAAAGATTCGTCGATCTGGGCCTGCGTGGCATGAGCAGGCGGATCATTCTGCATGGCGACATAGCCGCCCAAGGGCAAGGCCGAGACGGCCCATTCGGTACCATTCTTGTCAAAACGGCGGTACAGCACCTTGCCAAAACCAATCGAAAACCGCTCTACCCGCACCCCGCAACGACGGGCCACCCAGTAGTGGCCCAGCTCGTGAAAGGTCACCAGCACGCCCAACGCTACCAAGAAAGCCAGCACGGTAAAGAGCATGTTAAGTCCTGTTAAATACGCGCAGAGCTTCGGCAGTAATCCAGCGCCAGCGAACGGGTTTCGCTATCAAGCTCCAAGACCCCGTCCAGAGCATCCAAGGCCTGGCTGGCACGGCCATTGAGCTTGTCCAGGCAATGCTCGATCACAGCCGGAATCTGAGTATAGCCAATCTGCCGTTCCAGGAAGCGGTCTACGGCGATTTCATTGGCGGCGTTCAAGGTCACGCAGGCGGCCTGACTGCTGCGCAAGGCATCATAGGCCAGTCGCAGACAGGGGAAACGCAGAAAATCAGGCTGCTCAAAATCCAGACGTCCCATTGTGGCCAGATCCAGCAAGCCTACGCCGCTATACAAACGCTCCGGAAAGCCCAGACCGTAGGCAATCGCCGTACGCATGTCAGGCTGACCCAATTGCGCCATGACGGAACCGTCTATGTACTCGACCATGGAGTGAATCACGCTTTGCGGATGCACCACCACATCAATCTGGTCAACAGGCACTGAAAACAGCCAATGCGCCTCGATGACTTCCAGACCTTTATTCAGCATGGTGGCCGAGTCCACCGAAATTTTGCGGCCCATGCTCCAGTTAGGATGCGCGCAGGCCTGCTCGGGGGTGACTCCCTCCAGCTCGGACAGGTGGCGCGAGCGGAAAGGTCCGCCGGAAGCGGTTACCAAAAGACGGCGCAGAGCCGCAACTGGCTGACCAGGTTCCGGCGGCAGCTCACCCGCCAGGCATTGGTAGATGGCGCTGTGCTCAGAGTCAATGGGCATCAACTGCGCCCCGCCCTCTTGCACGGCTTGCATGAAGATACGACCCGCAGCAACCAGCGCTTCTTTATTAGCCAGCAGCACACGCTTGCCGGCACGTGCAGCGGCCAGGGCCGAGGGCAAACCTGCGGCGCCGATAATCGCGGCCATGACGGTAGTGACTTGCGGATCGGCAGCCGTGTCGGCCAGCGCCTGAGCACCTACCCGAATCTCCGGCAAGGCACCGCCCTGCCACGCGGCCAGAAAGCGGCTACGCGCGGCTTCATCCGGCACGAGGACAACACGGGCTGCGCTGTCACGAGCTTGCTCGGCCAACAGCTCCATACGAGTGTGGCCGCTCACGGCATAAACCGCCATCCGATCGGGATGACGAGCAATCACATCCAGTGTGCTGATACCAATAGAGCCAGTGGCTCCTAACACACAAACATGCTGGAAACTCATGAGTTCTTCCTTGACGCAAACACTTTGAATCCACGCAGGACTAAAAGAGCCACGCCCCACTTAGCAACAAGGCCACGGGAGCAACCGGCAGCAAGGCGTCGATACGGTCGTACACCCCACCATGGCCGGGCAATAATTGACTGGAATCTTTAACAGCGGCACGGCGCTTGAGCAGGGACTCAAACAAATCACCCACGATAGAGAGGGCCGCCAGAGCAACACCCAAAGCAGCCGTGGCCACCCAGCCCCAGCGCTGCAGCACGTCGGCGCCGAAACTGCCGGCCCAATTTGCGCTGATCAACATCCATGCAGCAGCGGCAACCATACCACCGAGCGCTCCAGCCCAGGTCTTGCCCGGACTGACACGCGGGGCCAGCTTGGCTTTACCGAAGGCACGTCCAGCGAAGTAAGCTGCGATGTCTGCCACCCAGATCAGGACCAGCAAGGAGAGCACGTAAACAATGCCCTGTGTATGCAGAAACAGATACAGGCTGGCCCAGGCGACCAAAGGGGCGAGCACACCCATCACGCTGAGCAAGACGCCTTGTGCACGCTGTGTGGCCTGACCTTGCAGTACCAGCCCGGTAGCGCCTACGACCCACAAGGCCGCCATCAGGGGCACCAGACCACGGTAGACCAAATCAGCCGCCTGCCCTTGCGGGCCGGTGTGATACCAGTGCACGCTTAGCCACAGCATCAAGGCACCGTTGAGCAAGGCCAGGGGCCAGGCCCAACGCTGCTGCTCCTGGGACAGGCTCAGGCGCTCCCATTCCCAGCAAGCCAGCGTACTCATCAGAACAAAAATAGCCAGCAATGGCCAGCGCACGGGGGCAAGCATGGCCGCGCCCAGAATGACCAGCAGGATCAGGGCGGTGATGACTCGTTGTTTCAACATAGATAAGGCTCCGTCAAGGCGCGGGGCTACCCTGCACCTGGGCACTGGTGCGCCCAAAGCGCCGCTCGCGCCCACGATACCACTCGAAGGCCTGCTCCAGCTGCGCCCGGTCAAAATCCGGCCAGTACGCGTCTGTAAAGTACAGTTCGGTATAGGCCATCTGCCAGATCAGAAAATTGGAAATGCGGCGCTCTCCGCCCGTGCGGATGAACAGATCCGGTTCGGGGGCGTAAGACATCGCCAAATAGGGACTGAACATGGCCTCATCCAGTTGTTCGGGATGATCGACCAAATGGGGATTGGCAGCCAAGGCCTTTCGGGTTGCCTGCAAAATATCCCAACGACCACCGTAATTGGCGGCAATCGTCAAATGCAAGGTGTCGTTATCACGCGTTTGTTCTTCTGCGTCGGCAATCAGCCCGCGCAATTCTTCGCTAAATGCGGATAGCTCACCAATAATATGAAGTCGGACGCCGTTTTTTTTCAGTGTTGCCACTTCTTTTTGCAGCATCTTGACGAACAGCCCCATCAACAGAGACACCTCTTCAGGAGGGCGTCGCCAGTTCTCGGAGCTGAACGCAAACAGGGTCAAATAACGCACGCCGAGCTCGCCACAGGCCTCGACAATACGCCGGACGGTTTGCACACCACGCAAGTGCCCTGCCGTGCGTGGCAAAAGACGACGGGTTGCCCATCGTCCATTGCCGTCCATGACAATCGCCAGGTGGCCAGGAACCTGACCGTGTTCCGGAATAGTTTGGGTAGAACTGAAAGAAATCACCTAGCCACCTGTGCAAAAGCCGTTAGACCGTCATGATCTCGGCTTCTTTCTGGGCGATCAGCTTGTCGACTTCAGCCACATACTTGTCGGTCAGCTTCTGGATTTCGTCCTGGGCGCGACGCTCGTCGTCCTCGGAGATTTCCTTGTCCTTGACTTGCTTTTTGAGCGTGTCATTGGCGTCACGACGCAGGTTGCGAATGGCGACCTTGGCATCTTCGCCTTCGCCACGCACCACTTTGGCCAGATCGCGACGGCGCTCTTCGGTCAGCGCAGGCATGGGCACACGAATGCTCTCGCCCATCGAGATGGGGTTCAGACCCAGCTCGTTATCACGAATGGCTTTTTCAATCGGGCCAGCCATATGCTTTTCCCACACTTGCACGTTCAGCGTGCGAGCATCCACCACCGTGATGTTGCCCACCTGGCTGACCGGCACCATGGAGCCGTAGTACTCAACCTGAATGTGATCGAGCAAGCCTGCAGTAGCACGGCCAGTGCGAATTTTGGCCAGGCCTGTCTTGAGAGACTCGAGGGACTTACCCATCCGGCTGTCGGTCGATGCTTTAATCTCGGAAAGACTCATGGACTAAATTCCTATAACTTTAAACGTGAACCAGGGTGCCTTCATCTTCACCAGAGACCGCGCGCGTCAAGGCGCCGGGCTTGTTGATGGAGAACACTTTGATCGGCAGTTTCTGATCGCGACACAAGGCAAAGGCGGTCGCGTCCATCACTTCCAGACGGCGTACGATAGCCTCATCAAAGCTGATACGCGAGTAACGCGTCGCACCTGGATCTTTATTGGGATCGGCACTGTAGATGCCGTCGACTTTGGTCGCTTTCAGTACGATTTCCGCACCCACTTCGGCGCCGCGCAAGGCTGCTGCCGTATCGGTAGTAAAGAACGGGTTGCCCGTACCGGCTGCAAAAATAACAACTTTGTTTTCTTCCAGGTAACGCAGTGCCTTGGGACGAATGTAAGGCTCTACGACCTGCTCAATATTCAGGGCAGATTGCACACGGGCATCCAGGCCGCGGTGCTTCAAGGCATCTTGCAAGGCCAGCGCATTCATGACGGTAGCCATCATGCCCATGTAGTCGGCTGTCGCACGATCCATGCCCTGGGCACCTGGAGCGATGCCGCGAAAGATATTGCCCCCGCCAATCACGATAGCCAGCTGTACCCCCAACTGGGCAACCTGGGCGATCTCCTCCGTCATGCGAATGATTGTGCTGCGATTAATACCGAACGAGTCCTCGCCCATCAGCGCTTCGCCGGAGAGCTTCAACAGAACACGTTTGTAATGAGGGGTAGTCATGGGTGGGATTCCAAGTGACGAAGACAGAAGAGAGTGTAAAGCAGCAGGGCAGGCACCGCCACTACGGTGCCTGCCCTGAAAAAACAAGCTAGATTAGGCTTGGCCGGCAGCAGCAGCTACCTCAGCGGCGAAATCTTCAACACGCTTCTCAATGCCTTCACCCACAACGTACAGGGTAAAGCCAGCGATCGATGCTTTTTTCTCGTCCAGCATTTGCTGCACGCTTTGCTTGTCGTTCTTGACGAAAGGCTGGCTCAGCAGAGTCACTTCTTTCAGGAACTTGGCAACAGCGCCGTCAACCATTTTGGTGACGATGTCAGCAGGTTTGCCGGATTCAGCGGCTTTCTGAGCAGCCACGGAGCGCTCGGCTTCGATCTCGGCAGCGTCAACACCCGAAGCGTCCATTGCTTTAGGACGAGTCGCGGCGATGTGCATGGCCAGGTCTTTACCCACTTCTTCGTCGCCACCGGCGAAATCAACCAATACGCCGATCTTGCCACCGTGAACGTAGCTGGCCAGTTGGCCGGCTGTTTCGTAGCGCTGGAAGCGACGGATCGAGATATTTTCACCAATTTTGCCAACCAGAGCAGCGCGCACGGTCTCGACATTGCTGTCGGCCAGTGGCAGTTCAGCCAAAGCGGCCAGATCTGCCGGGTTGTTCTTGGCGACCAGTTGGGCGACGTCGTTGATAAAGCCGATGAAGTCATCGTTCTTGGCAACAAAGTCGGTTTCGCAGTTAACTTCAACTACGGAGCCGGTCTTGGCATCGTCAGCGATGTAAACAGAAACCAGGCCTTCAGCGGTAACGCGGGTAGCTGCTTTGCTAGCCTTGCTGCCCAGCTTCACGCGCAAGATTTCTTCAGCACGTGCCATATCGCCGTCGGCTTCGGTCAGTGCTTTTTTGCATTCCATCATGGGCGCGTCGGTTTTCTCGCGCAATTCTTTAACCATCGATGCGGTGATTTGAGCCACGGTTTTCTCCAATTCTGTAGAACATGCCCCGGCAAGCCGGGGCGATACGAAGGGTCACTGTAGCTGTCTGCCATGACAACTGATGGTGTCTGGCAGACAGCGGTGAGCCTGTTACTCCTGGGTGTCAGCCTGAACTTCGACGAACTCTTCGTCAGCGGCGATTTCTTCAACCAGACCATTCAGGTTCTGTTCGCGGCCAGCCAGCACGGCGTCAGCCATGCCACGGGCGTACAGAGCGATAGCCTTGGCCGAGTCATCGTTACCAGGGATCACGTAATCCAGACCTTCTGGCGAGTGGTTGGTATCAACCACGGCCACCACGGGGATACCCAGAGTGCGGGCTTCAGCCACGGCAATCTTGTGGTAGCCAACGTCGATCACGAACAGGGCGTCAGGCAGGTTGTTCATGTCCTTGATACCGCCGATGGCCTTGTTCAGCTTTTCCAGTTCGCGTTCGAACATCAAGGCTTCTTTCTTGCTCATGGTTTCCAGACGGCCTTCAGCCATCTGAGCTTCCATTTCCTTCAGACGCTTGATGGAAGTCTTGACCGTTTTGAAGTTGGTCATCATGCCACCCAACCAGCGGCTGTCGACGTAAGGCATGCCGCAACGTTCGGCCTCAGCAGCCACCAGTTCGCGAGCAGCGCGCTTGGTGCCTACAAACAGCACGTTGCCACCACGGGCAGCCAGTTGACGCACGAATTTGGTTGCTTCTTCGTACTGAACAACCGTTTTTTCCAGGTTGATGATGTGGATGTTGTTACGCTGGCCGAAGATGAACGGAGCCATCTTGGGGTTCCAGTAACGGGTTTGGTGGCCAAAGTGCACACCAGCTTCCAGCATTTCACGCATTAAAGACATAAAGTTCTCCAAGGGTTTGGTCTTGTAACTGCCCGGTATCCGGTAAGGGCCGCAGCCTGTGCTGCATTCCAGACACCCCGAGACGGACAGTCACGCGATTTACAACTTAAAACATAAAAACGTTGCCCAACATGAGCGAACGCCTGCACTGCAACGGACTCACGCCTGCAGGCAGACAAGATATCTGCCATCCGGGCCCGAGCCTGAAACTTTTCTGGCTACCGCCTGCATACAGGGTACTGTTCGCAGGTGTATCCTAGAGGATTGCTTGGTCAGCATCACCTGAACAAGAACCGGGCTGCTGCCCTGTTGCTTTCGCAACGCTTGTCATCGTGCTGACCCTGTATGTGTTGTGAATTCTGCTTGTTTTTGCTGGCTGGCCATGGCCCGAGGCTTCTTCCAATCTTGGGACACGATTTCCTGATACCTGGCTTGGCTCGTCCAGCCTGAAAATTCAAGCGGCCCAAGAAAAGCCGGTCAAATCAGGAAAGCCCAGATTTGGCGCGGTGTTCCGCGACACGTGATCGCCCCAAACGGGACGGCACGTAACTGCAAAATTCACAAAAGCCTATAATTCTACTATTTTTCAATAGACCTGTTCAAGTTGCTATGAGTATTCTCGTCACAGACCCCACTGATCTCGAAAAAATGCGCGCTGCTTGCCAGACCGCGGCATCCATCCTTGATTACCTGACTCCCTTTGTCAAAGCAGGTGTCACGACCGGCGAACTGGATCGCCTGTGCATGGAGCGCATCAATGAACTGGGGGTCAAATCTGCCACCGTAGGCTACGCGCCTCCTGGCTACCCACCCTTTCCAGGCTCTATTTGTACCTCCGTCAACCACGTTATCTGTCACGGCATCCCCGGCGATAAAGTGTTGAAAAATGGCGACATTCTGAATATGGACGTCACCATTATTCAAGACGGCTGGTTTGGCGACACCAGCCGTATGTACTACGTGGGCGAGCCCAGCATCCTGGCCCGCCGCCTGACTGAAACCACCTACGAATGCATGTGGCTGGGTATTGATCAAGTCAAACCCGGCGCCACCCTGGGTGATGTCGGCCACGCCATTCAGCAACACGCTGAAAAACAAGGTTTTTCCGTTGTGCGCGAATACTGCGGCCATGGTGTGGGCCAGAAGTTTCACCAGGATCCGCAAGTGCTGCACTACGGCAAACCCGGCACCGGCGTAAAACTGGAACCCGGCATGATTTTCACCATCGAGCCCATGATCAACGCCGGTCGTCGCGAACTGCGCACGCTGGCTGACCAATGGACCGTGGTGACCCGCGACCACAGCCTGTCGGCCCAATGGGAGCACGCGGTGCTGGTAACCGATACCGGCTACGAAGTGCTGACCGTCTCGCCCGGCATGCCTGCCCCTCCAGCCATCATCAACAAGGCCTGAACCATGTCTTTCCTGGCCCAGCTTCGCGACAGAATTGCTTGCCGCCGGGCTAGGGCCTACGAGCGCTTCAGGCAAGACCTGCATTGCGATCGCCTGCTCAAAAGCCTGTGCCAGATTTGCGACCAAGGTCTGCGTGAACTTCTGGTCCGTTACCCCCTGCCCCGCCAAGCCAGCCTGGCGGCCTTGGGGGGGTATGGTCGCGGGGAGCTGTATCCGCATTCGGATGTGGACTTGCTGATCCTGTTGCAGCGCGAGCCCAATGCAGAGGATATAGACCGGATTCAGGCACTGGTCGCCGCCTTGTGGGATATAGGTCTGGCTCCCAGCCATAATGTGGCCACGCCCGCCCAATGCCTGGAACAAGCCAGCCAGGACATCACCACCGAAACCGCCTTGCTGGAAAGCCGCTGGCTGGCGGGTTCCCGATTGCTGCTACGCCACGCCCAACAGCAACTGCAAAGCCAGATGGACCCGCAGGCTTTCTTCCTGGCCAAACAGGCCGAACAGCAGCAGCGTCATGCGCATCTGCAAGACACCCCCTACTCCCTGGAACCCAATTGCAAAGAGTCTCCTGGCGCCTTGCGCGACCTGCAGGTGCTGCTCTGGATGGCACGGGCAGCCGGTTTGGGACGCAGCTGGGTGGATGTCGCGCAATCCGAACTACTGACGGAATCCGAGCTGAAAGCTCTGCAACGCGTGGAAGAAGCCTTCAAGCGTCTGCGTATTGAGCTTCATCTACTGACCGGCCGCGCCGAAGACAGACTGCTGTTTGACCTGCAACCACGTCTGGCTGACATTTACGGTTTTCAACCCACGGCCACCCGACGCGCCAGTGAACTGCTGATGCAGCGTTACTACTGGGCCGCCAAGATTGTCAGCCAGCTCAATCTGATCCTGATGCGCAGCATCGAGGAGCACCTGTTCCCGCAAACCGATCAGGAACCGCTGATTCTGGACAGCCACTTCCAGATTCATCATGGACAGCTGGAACTGCGTCAGCCTGATGGCTTCGAGCAAGACCCCTCTTTGATTTTTGTGGCCATGCTGCATTTGCAGCAACAGCCCAATCTGCGTGGTCTGAAAGCCGATACCTTGCGAGCCCTCTGGCACGCCCGCCGCCTGATCGATGCCAAGTTCCGGGCCGAGCCCCGGAATCGACGTCTGTTTCTGGAAATCCTGCAGCAGAACAAAGGCATCGTGCATACCTTGCGGCTGATGAATCTGCTGAACCTGCTGCCGCGCTATTTGCCGGTATTTCGACGCGTCGTCGGACAAATGCAGCACGACCTGTTCCACGCCTACACCGTGGACGAGCACACGCTAAAGGTTATACGCAACCTACGCCGCTTCACCATGGCCGAACACAGCGAAGAGCTGTCCATGGCCAATCAGCTGATGAGCGGTTTTGATCGCCACTGGCTGCTGTATATCGCCGCCCTCTTTCACGACATTGCCAAAGGACGTGGCGGCAATCACTCCGAGCTGGGTGCGCAGGACGCCTTGGCATTTTGCCAGGATCACGGCTTGATGCCGGTGGACGCAGAGCTGGTGGTGTTTTTGGTGCGCGAGCACCTGACCATGTCGCAAGTGGCTCAGAAACGCGATTTGAGCGACCCGAATGTCATTTTCCAGTTCCTGCAAACCGTAGGTACGGAACGCCGCCTGACTGCCCTGTACCTGCTGACTGTCGCCGACATTCGGGCCACCAGCCCAACGGTATGGAACTCCTGGAAAGGCAAGCTGCTGGAAGACCTGTACAAGCTGTCACTGGCAGCTTTAGGACGGCAGGCCAAGGATGGCGTGTCCGTACTGGATCAACGCAAGCGTGACGCCGCTGGCGAAATTCGTCTGGCTGGTCTACTGGATGAAGCCCGCGAGGACTTCTGGCAATGGCTGGACAAGCCCTATTTCCTGCGCCACGACGCTAGCGAAATCGCCTGGCATACCATCCAGCTCTACCACCAGTCCCACAGCCTGACACCCATCGTACGCATACGCCCTGCCGGCCAAACCGACGCCCTGCAGGTGCTGGTCTACACCCAGGACGCCAGCGGCCTGTTCTTACGTATCTGCCGCTACTTTGATAGCCAGGCCGTCAGCATTCAGGACGCTCGCATTTACACGACTCGCCACGGCTGGGCGCTGGACAGTTTCATCGTCATGCTGCCCGCCTACGACCACGCCCTGCGGCGCGACCCTTTGCTGATCGAAACCGAGTTATGCCAGGCACTCCAGCAAGACCTGCTCCCTAGCGAGCCTCCGCACGACCACTACCGCGACATCCGCTCCCGCCGGGCTCGAGTCTTTCCCATTCAGCCCACCGTGGATCTGCGTCAGGAAGAGCAAGGGCAGGACTGGATTTTGACACTAAGTGCTACAGACCGGCGCGGTTTGTTGTACAGTCTCGCCCAAGTATTCGAGCACCACGACGTGCGACTGCGCTCGGCCAAAGTCATGACCCTGGGCGATCGCGTGGAAGACGTCTTCATCCTGAGCGGTGCCGCACTGGAACAGAACCGTAATCAATTGCGCCTGGAGCGCGATGTACGTTTAGCCCTCTCTCAACAAGCCACCCCGTCTTAATGGAACTCTCCTCTGTCTTTGCTGATGTCAGCCGCAGCTTCCTGTTTGCGTTGGCAACACTCTTGCCCATGCTGAACCCGCCTGCGGCCGCTCCCATCTTTCTGACCCTCACCGAAGGCGCCAGCGTGCCTGATCGCGCTCGGCTGGCCAAGAAAGTTGCCATCAATATTTTCATCATGCTGGCCATTGCCATGGTCGCGGGCAATATCGTGCTGAATTTCTTTGGCATTTCCCTGCCCATCATCCGAATTGGCGGGGGCCTGCTGGTGATTGCCACAGCCTGGCGCCTGATCAACGCCTCGGACTTTGACGCTGCCCATGCGCAGAACATGGCCGAGTCCTACTCCTGGGAACAGATCCGCTCCAAAGCCTTCTACCCCCTGACCTTTCCCATGCTCTGCGGCCCCGGCTCCTTGTCTGCGGCACTGACGGTAGGGGCGACCTTGCATGACAACTCGGTCACCGGCACCATGAGCAAGCTGGCTGGCGCGCTGCCTGCTATTGCTGCGGCCAGTTTTATCGTGTTTCTGGCCTTACGTTTTGCATCGCAATTCCTGTACAAACTGGGTAAAAATGGCACGGCTGTCGTGATGCGCCTGTCCGCCTTTATTCTCTTATGCCTGGGCGTGCAGATTACCTGGGCCGGTTTCCATGAACTTTTCCTGGGTTTGCTGCACGAAGCATCTACCTTTCATTCTTTAAGTTCCTCTTGATACCATGGCCGCATCCTCCCGCCAGTCCGCTGCACCCTACTATCTGATCGCCCTGCTCGCCTTTTCCGGCGTAGGCATTGCACTGCTTTCCCAGCATGTATTCAGCATCCCGCCTTGCGCCTGGTGCGTCCTGCAACGCCTGATTTTCATTGTGTTGGGCGTGTTCAGCCTGGTTGCTGGTGTCTTGCGCCAACTGGGGCATCAGCGCAGTTCTACTGTCGCCAGCTTGCTGGGTCTGGCTACCTCTGTAGGTGGCATTCTGGCTGCCTGGTACCAGGTATCGGTCGCGCAGCACCTGTTCAGCTGCGACCAGACCTTCGCTGATCGCTTCATTACCCAGTCCGGCCTGGAAAGCGGCTTGCCTTGGCTATTTGGTATTTATGCCTCCTGCATGGATGCACGCCAACCTTTGCTGGGGATTGAATACGCTTACTGGAGCCTGGCGCTATTTGTGATCCTGGGCCTGGGTTTGTTGCTGACGCTGTTCAAGCGACGAGGGGCCTAAGCGCCTGGACAGCCACTACAGCCATAAAGCCCTGCCTTCCAGCAGGGCTTTTTTGTTCCACCCTGCTCAATCAGGCATCAAACCCAAATCGGTATAAACAGCGTCACGAACGTGATCCGGAAATGCACCAAACAGGCCCTCTGGAGCGGTATTGGTCATGCTGACAATGATGAGGTCCTGCTGTCGATCAAACATCCACTTCTGCCCGAATGCACCGACCCATTGCAAGCTTCCAGCAGACATCGGCATGGTCCGCTCAGGCAGCTGTCGTGAAATGGCGGCCCCGTAGGTATAGCCCCAATTTGGCCACATGCATTTGGCAGAATATGGCACATGATCGGTAAACAGCGCTTCGCAATACGGCTTGGAAAGCAAACTTCCATTTCGCAAAGCCAGAAGTATGCGCATCAAATCTGCCCCGGACCCAAGCATGGATGCCCCCGCATAGATCGGCCTGGAGCGCTGTGACAGGCTCTGCTCATCAAACCGCAGCACGCCGATACCCAGATCCAACGCACCATCCACCCGCGTCAAGCAAGCCTCATGATTTCGATATGGCACAGCCATCTGAAAATCATCGCGCTTGTAAAAGGAACAATGTCTCAAGCCCAAGGGACGACTAATGCTGTCCTCCAGTAACTCCGACAAGCCCCGTCCCGAAGCAATTTGCAAAGCCTGCCCCACTACATCCACTCCCAAGGAGTAACGCCAGCCTGTACCCGGTGCAAAACGTAGTGGTACGGAGCAAATACGTCGAAAATTCTCTTGCCAGCTCAGTTCTGGATCATCCAGCCCATCACTGACCTGAGCCTGAGCGTAGGCACTCTCCTCACCATCAATAAAACGATAACTAAGCCCCGATGTGTGAGTCAGCAATTGATGAATGGAAATAGGCGGGCAAATAGAATTAAAACTGGGGCCGAAATGGGGAAGATAGCGCGTGATTCTATCTTTCAAAGAAAGCAGTCCCCGCTCAATCAAACGCAAGGCCAGCCAGGAACTGATTGTCTTGCTCAAGGACCCCAAACTGAAGACCGTATCTTCATGCATGGCTTGGGCCCGCTCCTTATTCGCCCAGCCACCACTAAAACGAAATATCAGTTCACCTTGGTAAGCGACCAGTACTACGGCACCCATCACCCGGTTTTGCTCCAGGGCCTGCTCCAGCAAATGATGCAAGGCAGGAAAGTCGATACCAGATTGAATACTGACAGGAATCTGCTCTGTGGGATCAGGATCAGTTAATACCTGATCAGATTCCATATCTTTGCTTGGGTTTTTCATCTTTGATTCCAGATAGAATGCGCACCAAGGCGCATGATTTATCGAAAGAAACAAAGAAAAATATAAGCTGATTATTAAATAATATGAAATTAATCCGTAGATTATAAAATCATCAAAAATTAAAAAATAATAGGTTTAATTTATATAAGAGACTAATAATTAAAGCCTGAAAATAAAATATCCAAAACCACCCTGCAATCATAAATTCAAAAAAAACCCGCTATAAAAGCGGGTTTTTCCAATCGGGCACAAGATCAAGCTATCAGTCCGTTACGTCAGGCACTTCACGACCATTCTTGCGGCCTTCTGCCAACAGATTCAGATAAGCCTCGTCCACATCCCCCGTAACGTACTCGCCGCTAAAGCAGGAGGACTCAAAGCCGGCAAAGCGTGGGTTCAAGTCACGCAGGGATTGTTCCAGATCGTGCAGGTCCTGATAAACCAGACCGTCCACACCAATTTCCTTGGCAACCTGATCCACATCACGACCTGTGGCGATCAGCTCGGAAACCGTAGGCATGTCGATGCCGTACACGTTCGGAAAGCGGACCGGTGGTGCTGCCGAAGCAAAGAACACCTTGTTTGCACCCGCGGCACGGGCCATATCCACAATCTGGCGGCTCGTTGTGCCACGCACGATAGAGTCATCCACCAGCAGCACGTTCTTGCCACGGAATTCCATGGGAATAGCACTCAGTTTCTGACGCACCGACTTCTTGCGCACTTCCTGACCGGGCATGATAAAGGTGCGGCCCACGTAGCGGTTCTTGATGAAGCCTTCGCGGTAGTTCAGGTTCAAGTGTGCTGCCAACTGCATGGCCGAAGGACGGGCCGAGTCAGGGATAGGCATGACCACATCGATATCGGCCAGACGCAGGTTCTTGGCGACGTTCTCGGCCAAGTACTCACCCATTAGCAAACGGGCGTCGTAAACCGACACACCATCAACGGTGGAATCGGGGCGGGCGAAGTACACGTACTCAAAGACACAGGGATTCAGGCGCGGGTTCTCGGCGCACTGGCGGCTGCTGAGATTACCGTCCAGATCCACAATGATGGCCTCGCCGGGCTCAACGTCGCGGACCAGCTCGAAGCCGCAACCGGTCAAGGCAACGGACTCGGAAGCAATCATCCATTCTTCACCCTTGGGCGTCACATTACGACCCAGGCACAAAGGACGAATCCCGTTCGGATCACGGAAAGCTACCAGACCAAAATTGGCGATTTGCGAGACTACCGCATAAGCCCCACGCGCACGGCGGTGCACAGCAGCGACGGCTTCAAACACTTCGTCCTGAGTCAACTCAGGACCCGTGGCAGCGCGTTGCAGCTCGTGGGCATACACATTCAGCAGAACCTCGGAATCCGAGTTGGTGTTGATGTGGCGACGATCAATGGTGAACAGTTCTTCACGCAGCTCACGCCAATTGGTCAGATTGCCGTTGTGCACAAAGCTCAGACCAAAGGGGGCGTTGACGTAAAACGGCTGCGCCTCCTCCACGCTCTGGCTGGAGCCTGCCGTGGGGTAACGCACGTGGCCAATACCGCTATTGCCCGGCAAGGAGCGCATGTTACGGGTACGGAATACGTCCCGCACCAGGCCAAATGCCTTGTGCATGCTGAAGAACTGGTCGTGCCAGGTCGCCAGCCCCGCAGCATCCTGCCCGCGGTGCTGCAGCAAGAGCAAACTGTCATAGATCAACTGATTTACAGGGCTGCGCGCAACAACCCCTACAACTCCACACATGATTGGTTCCCGTTAGTGTGTTCTCAATAAGGCAGCCATTCTGCCAGAGACGGCGGCAGCATGGCCTTAATCGACTGCACCGCGCGGATCGCAGGCTCGGCCAGCTTGGCCTGCTCCCACCACGGTTCCTTAGGTAAATCGGTATGCCCGGCCAGGATGACCAGAATCAGCACCAGCAGCACCCCGCGAGCCAGCCCGAACAGGCCGCCCAAGCCATGATCGGCGGGCGTCAAACCCGTTTGCTCGATCAAGCTGGCCAACAGCATGTTCAACAGGCCCACCAGTAGCAAGACCATAAAAAAAACGGCTCCGTAGGCCAAAGCCGTACGTAATAAGCCGTTTTCTACCCAGACTTGTATCCAGCCTGATGTGCGTGGCCCCCACCAGATTGCGGCCATGAAGGCCAGCAAATAGGCGCTGAGCGAAAGAACTTCCTTGATCAATCCGCGTATCAGGCCCAGAAGGCCTGACACACCCACAATTCCAAGGACGATATAGTCGAAGCTGCTCACTTAGCCGAGATAAAACTGTTCTCGTAACCGAGCGAGCGCAAGCGGGCCTGGGCTGCCTGTGCCGCTTCACGAGTGGGGAATGGGCCCACACGCAAACGATAGGTTGGCTTGCCACCGCTTTGTGCCGTCTCTACATAGGCATTGGTCACACCGGCCGATACCAGCTGATCACGACGCGACTGGGCATCGTTCTGGTTGGAATAGGCGACAATCTGCAAAATGAAGTTGCCTTGTTGCGTAGCCGGTTTAGCGGCAGCAGCAGGGGCTGGTTTACTCGGGACACGGCCTTCCAGCAGGGCCAGCGCGTAGGAGCCGTCATCGGTACGGCCATTTTGTGCAGGCGCTGGGCTTGGCTTGGGTTTTTCGACTGGCTTGGGCTTCTCAACCGGCTTGGGCGTCTCTGGACGTGTGGTCACAGGCGGCGGCGCAGCGGGAGTGCTAGGTGTCGTGACAGGAGCAGGATCGGTTTCCAGACCGGGATTGACCACGGCCAGACCACCGTCAGTACTGGTGGAAGGATCAGTGACCAGCGGCTCGTCAGGTTGTTCGATGACAGGAGCAGGCGTGCCTTCTTGCACCACCAGCTCGCCGGGACGAGTCTGCACTGTGCCCTGCCCCGTTGTCTGACCGATGGGACCCAGGGCCAAAGACTGCTCGGGCTCAGGTGGGGTCTTGTCGGCGGTCAGCATGGGCACCAGCACGACGACGGCCAGAACCAGAGCCAGCGCACCGATCAGACGGCGGCGAGCCCGTCCACGCAGTTCCGATAATTGTGAATCGCTGGAAGCACTGCCGCGGCGACCCGACGATGAGGAAGTATCGTTACGTGAAAATAAACCCATGAGCCCTAGACCTATGAAATAAGCAGTCTTACTGATATTCAGGAAGATGAACGGTCGTTTGCGGCTTCAAGTATTGGTCCTACTGTCGCAAACGAGCCAAACACGACAATTCTATCATTGTCACTGGCCTCTTTTAACGCCGCCTCGTAAGCGAGCTGAGGACTGTTGTAACTGGATACGACCGCTGACGCTTTACTGACCGAAGCGCGGGCAACCGGCCGAACACCTGGGCGATGCGAGCCGGATTCGGCCTCGGGCGCCAACACATCATCAGGCGTCTGACCACTGGCCAGAACCGCGCGTACATGATTGGCCAATTCTTCACCCGACATGCTGCGTGGACCTTCCAGACTGGCACACATCCAGTGGTCGATACGGGTAGCCATACGGGCGATCACGCCGTCCACATCCTTGTCCTTGTACATACCCACGACGGCAATCGTCTTGGGGTAAGGCGGCATATTGTCCAGGTTCTGCGCCAAGGCAGCCGCCGCATGGGGATTGTGGGCCACGTCAAAAATCACACAAGGCTGGCCAGGTTGAATCTGGAAGCGGCCCGGCATGTGAGCACGCAGCAAGCCGGCACGTACAGCTTGCGCAGGCACAGCCAAACGTGGGTGCAGCGACTCCAGCGCAGCTAATGCCGCAGAAGCATTCAGCAGCTGATTCGCTCCACGCAAGGCCGGGTAAGCCAGGGCAGCGCGGCGCTGATTGCGGCCACCGTAAGCCCATTGCTGACGGTCGCCGGAATAGTTGAAATCTTTGCCAAACAGCCACAATTGGGCACCAATTTCCTGGGCGTAATCCAGCATGGTCTGTGGCGGCACGGGATCGGCACAGATCGCAGGACGATCGGCACGGAAAATATGGGCTTTCTCCCAGGCCACCTGTTCACGGGTATTGCCCAGGTACTCAGCATGGTCGATATCAATGCTGGTAATGATGGAACAGTCCGCATCAATGATGTTGACGGCATCGAGGCGACCACCCAGGCCCACTTCCAGCACCGCGACATCAACACGCTGCTCCTGGAACAGCAACAAGGCAGCCAGCGTGGAAAATTCAAAATAAGTCAGCGTCAGATCGCCACGAGCTTCGTTGATACGGGCAAATTGCGCCGTGATCTGCGCATCTTCGGCCATCTCGCCATTCAAGCGAATGCGTTCGTTATAGCGCACCAGATGCGGAGAGGCGTACACGCCTACCTTGTACGCGGCGGCCAGCAAAATCGCTTCCAGCATGGCGCAGGTCGAGCCTTTGCCGTTGGTGCCCCCCACCGTAATGACGACAGAATCCAGTTTGATGTTCAGACGTTGGGCAACCTCGCGAATCCGGCCCAGGCCCAGATCAATGGCCGAAGGATGCAAAGTTTCCAGATAGGACAGCCAGTCACTCAGCGAGGAGTCGGCTTTCAGAACAGGATGAGTCATGGACAACACCAATTACAAAATAAAAACGGCAGGCGCTGATGATAGCACCTGCCGTGATCCAATACGCCTTAACTATCAAGCGAATACTGGTATTACTTGCGACGCGTTGGAGGCAAGTCCGTGCACGTCCCTTCTGCGACGGCAGCAGCCTTGCTGACCGACTCGCACAAGGTGGGGTGTGGGTGGATGGATTTAGCCAGATCGACCGGGTCCACACCCATTTCGATAGCCAGAACCAGTTCACCAATCAGCTCGCCCGCATTGGTACCGACGATACCGCCACCCACGATACGGTGGGTTTCAGCATCGAACAGAACCTTGGTAAAGCCTTCATCACGGTTGTTCGCAATCGCGCGACCAGATGCAGCCCAGGGGAACACGCCCTTCTCGACCTTGATACCGTCTTTCTTGGCCTGATCTTCTGTCAGACCCACCCAGGCGATTTCCGGATCGGTGTAAGCCACCGAAGGAATCACGCGGGCATCAAAGAAAGACTTCTCGCCAGCGATGACTTCAGCAGCCACGTGCGCTTCGTGCTCGGCCTTATGTGCCAGCATGGGCTGACCCACGATGTCGCCAATCGCATAGATGTGCGGCACGTTGGTACGCTGCTGCTTGTCAACCGGGATGAAGCCACGATCTGTCACCTGCACACCGGCCTTCTCGGCACCGATCTTCTTGCCATTGGGCGAACGGCCCACGGCTTGCAGAACCAGGTCGTAACGCTGCGGCTCGGCCGGAGCATTCTTGCCTTCGAAAGTCACCCAGATGCCATCTTCGCGCGCTTCGGCGGCCACAGTGCTGGTTTCCAGCATCATGTAATCAAAGCGGTGCTTGTTCATCTTCTCCCACACCTTGACCACGTCGCGATCTGCGCCCGGCATCAGGCCGGTCTGCATTTCCACCACGTCCAGGCGTGCACCCAGAGCCGAGTACACCGTACCCATTTCCAGACCGATGATGCCACCACCCACGATCAGCATGCGCTTGGGCACAGACTTCAGTTCCAGCGCGCCGGTGGAGTCCACCACGCGTGGATCGTCAGGCAGGAATGGCAGTTTTACCGACTGGCTACCGGCCGCAATAATGGCCGAGCCGAACTTGATCACTTTCTTGGTGCCGTCGTTGGCGGTCACTTCGATGTGGTTGGGGTCCAGGAATTGGCCGTTACCGACCACAACCTGCACCTTGCGGCCCTTGGCCATACCAGCCAGGCCACCGGTCAACTTGCCGATCACCTTGTTCTTGTAATCGCGCAGCGCGTCGATATCGATTTGCGCTTCACCGAACTTGATGCCGTGTGTTGCCAGGGACTTGGCTTCCTCGTAGACCGCTACGGTATGCAGCAAGGCCTTGGACGGAATACAACCCACGTTCAAACACACGCCACCCAAGGTGCTGTAGCGCTCGACCAGAGCCACTTTCAGGCCCAGGTCAGCCGCACGGAAGGCCGCGTTGTAACCGCCTGGGCCCGCGCCCAGAACGACCACATCCACGGAATCATCCGCGCCGCCCTGATGGCTGGCCGCCTGCGGAGCAGGTGCCGCAGCCGGAGCGGCAGCGGCCGGAGCCGCCGCTGCTTTAGGCGCTTCTTCTTGTTTAGCGGGTGCTGCAGCGGGAGCGGCTTGGCTCTCCGACGCTTCAATCTTGGCAATGGCCGAACCCTGGGAGACTTTGTCACCCACTTTGACCAGCAACTCCTTGATCACCCCTGCCTGAGCGGCAGGGATTTCCATGGAGGCCTTGTCGGACTCCACGGTGATCAGGCTTTGCTCGACCTCGACCGTATCGCCGACTTGCACCAGCACTTCGATGACATCTACTTCACCGGAGTCGCCGATATCCGGGACCGTCAGATCAATCAGACTCATGACAACTCCTTACAGTGCGATGCGACGGAAGTCGGCCAGCATCGTTGCCAGGAAGGCATTGAAACGGGCGGCGGCGGCACCATCGATAACGCGGTGGTCGTAGGACAGGGACAGAGGCAGCATCAGACGTGGCTCGAATTCCTTGCCATTCCAGACTGGCTGCATGGAGGAACGCGACAGACCCAGAATGGCCACTTCTGGCGCATTGATAATGGGTGTGAAGTCCGTACCGCCAATACCGCCCAGCGAGGAAATGGTGAAGCAACCGCCTTGCATCTGAGCGGCACTCAGCTTGCCATCACGGGCAGCGGCAGCCAGTTCGCCCGTTTCGCGAGCGATGTCCAGAATGCCTTTCTTGTCGGCATCACGGATAACCGGCACAACCAGACCGTTAGGCGTGTCAGCTGCAAAACCAATGTGGTAGTACTGCTTGAGCACCAGATTGTCGCCGTCCAGCGAAGCGTTGAACTCGGGGAATTTCTTCAGGGCAGCCACGGCAGCCTTGATGACGAAAGCCAGCATGGTGACGCGAGCGCCGGACTTCTTGTATTCCTCGTTCAGCTCTTTACGCAGGGCTTCCAGAGAGGTGATGTCAGCCACATCGTTATTGGTGACATGAGGAATCATGACCCAGTTGCGATGCAGGTTGGCACCCGAAATCTTCTTGATGCGCGACAGAGCCTGAGTTTCGACTGGGCCAAACTTGGCAAAATCGACCTTGGGCCAGGCCAACACATCCAGACCACCCACTTGAGCAGCGGTACCGGCAGCAATAACCGGAGCAGCGCCGCCCGCCATGACCTGCTTCACAAAGCCACGCACGTCGTCAGCCGTAATACGGCCTTTATCGCCCGAGCCATGAACCTTGGTCAGATCCACACCCAGCTCGCGAGCGAACTTGCGTACGCTAGGCGAGGCATGCGGCAGATTGCGCAAGGAGCCTTCGGTTTCCGCAAAAGCGGCAGTGGGCGAAACACGCTCTGGAGCCGGCGCACCAGCACCGACCACCACCGAGGAGCTGGCAGCAGGAGCGGCCGCTGCTGCAGGAGCAGGTTCGGCTTTAGGGGCGGGAGCGGCCTCGGCCTTGGCGGGTGCAGGGGCTGCAGCAGCTCCTTGCACTGTCAGTTCCAGAATGTCACTACCCTGGCTGACCTTGTCACCCAGTTTCACTTTGATGGCCGTCACCACACCGGCGTGGGAAGACGGCACTTCCATGGAAGCCTTGTCCGATTCCACGGTGATCAGGCTTTGGTCCACTTCGATGGTGTCACCCACTTGCACCATGATTTCGATAACGTCCACATCGCGGGCGTCGCCAATGTCAGGCACTTGGACGGTAACTTGCTGTTCACCACCGGCCGGGGCTGCCGCGGCGGCGGCAGGAGCCGCTGCGGGCGCAGCTTCAGCTTTAGGAGCGGGAGCAGCTTCGGCCTTGGCAGGCTCAGCGGCAGGCGCGGCCTGCGCGCCTTCGGCGGCTTCCAGTTCCAGAACCAGACTGCCTTCCTTAACCTTGTCGCCCAGCTTGACCTTGATCGACTTGACCACGCCAGCATCGGACGAGGGGATTTCCATGGAGGCCTTGTCGGACTCCACAGTAATCAGACTTTGCTCGACCTCAATGGTCTCGCCTTCCTTGACCAGGATTTCGATCACTTCGACAGCGTCGTCAGCACCGATATCCGGGATTTTGACTTGAATGATATTGCTCATGGTTCAGTCCCTTATGCGTGCTGCGGGTTGGCCTTGGAAGGATTGATGCCGTATTTGGCAATCGCCTCGGACGCTTTGCTGAACGGAATCTTGCCGTCTTCAGCCAGCGCGCGCAGAGCAGCCAGCACCACGAAGTGACGATCAACCTCAAAGTGCTCGCGCAGCTTGAAGCGGTAGTCGGAGCGGCCAAAACCATCGGTGCCCAGCACTTTGAAGGTGCGGCCCTTAGGCACGAACGGACGAATCTGGTCGCCAAAGGCCTTGACGTAGTCGGTGGAGACCACGATAGGACCGTCCGTTTTAGCCAGTTGAGTCGTCACGTAAGGCACGGGCAGATCCTTGCCTTCAGGATTCAACAGCGCAGCGCGTTCGCAATCCAGACCATCACGACGCAGTTCGGTAAAGCTGGTCACGCTCCAAACGTCGGAGCCAATGCCCCAGTCTTTTTCCAGCAATTCTTGTGCTGCGATCACTTCGCGCAAAATCGTGCCCGAACCCATCAACTGAACGCGCAGCTTGCTGTCCTTGGCCACGGATTTGAACTTGTACATACCGCGCAGGATGCCGTCTTCGTCGCCTTCGACCAGACCGGGCTGAGCGTAGTTCTCGTTCATCAGGGTGACGTAGTAGTACACGTCTTCCTGGTCCTGAACCATGCGCTTCAAACCATGCTGCATGATGACAGCCACTTCGTGAGCGAAGGTGGGGTCGTAGGATACGCAGTTAGGAATCAGCGAGGACTGAATATGGCTGTGGCCATCTTCGTGCTGCAAACCCTCACCGTTCAAGGTGGTGCGACCGGCTGTGCCGCCCAGCACGAAACCGCGTGCTTTCATGTCACCCGCTGCCCAGGCCAGATCGCCAAAGCGCTGGAAGCCGAACATGGAGTAGTAAATGAAGAACGGAATCATGATGCGGTTGCTGTTGGAGTACGACGTGGCCGCCGCAATCCAGGAGCTGAAAGCACCCTGTTCGTTAATACCTTCCTGCAACAACTGACCATTGGCCGTTTCGCGGTAGTACATGACCTGGTCTTTATCAACCGGGGTGTACTTCTGGCCTTCCGGTGCGTAAATACCGATCTGACGGAACAGACCTTCCATACCAAAGGTACGGGATTCGTCTGCCAGGATAGGTACGGCACGAGGACCGACTTGTTTGTCACGCAGCAAGGTGTTGAAAAAGCGCACAAACGCTTGCGTCGTGGAAATCTCACGGCCTTCGGCAGTGGCTTCCAGCATGGGCTTGAATGCGTCCAGAGTCGGCACGGTCAGCTGTTCATCGGCCTTGGTGCGACGCTTGGGCAAGTAGCCGCCCAATGCCTGACGGCGGGCGTGCAGGTATTGCATTTCTGGAGAGTCATCAGCTGGCTTGAAGTAAGGCAGCTCTTCCAGTTTGTCATCAGGAACCGGGATGTTGAAACGGTCGCGGAATTCGCGCACGGCGTCCAGATCCAGGCTCTTTTGTTGGTGCGATGGGTTCTTGGCCTGGCCCACGTGGCCCATGCCGTAGCCCTTGATGGTCTTGGCCAGAATAACGGTAGGCTGACCTTCGTGCTTGGTGGCAGCGTCAAACGCAGCGTACACCTTGTGAGGATCGTGACCGCCACGGTTCAGACGCCAGATGTCCTCGTCGCTCATGCGGCTGACCATTTCCAGCAGCTTGGGGTGCTTGCCAAAGAAGTGCTCGCGAACGTAGGCACCGTCGTTGGCCTTGTAGGCCTGGTATTCGCCGTCCACGGTTTCTTCCATGACCTTGCGCAGGATGCCTTCCTTGTCACGGGCCAACAATGGATCCCAGTAACCGCCCCAGATCAGTTTCAGCACGTTCCAGCCTGCACCACGGAAGGTACCTTCCAGTTCCTGGATGATTTTGCCGTTACCGCGCACAGGACCGTCCAGACGCTGCAAGTTACAGTTCACGATGAAAATCAGGTTGTCCAGTTTTTCACGTGCAGCCAGACCGATGGCGCCCAGGGATTCGGGTTCGTCCATCTCGCCGTCGCCCAGGAATACCCAGACTTTACGGCCGCTGGTATCAGCAATGCCACGGGCATGCAGGTACTTCAGGAAACGAGCCTGGTAGATCGCCATCAATGGGCCCAGACCCATGGATACGGTGGGGAACTGCCAGAATTCGGGCATCAACTTGGGATGCGGGTAGGATGGCAGGCCTTTGCCATCAACTTCCTGACGGAAGTTATTCAGTTGATCTTCGGAGATACGGCCTTCCATAAAGGCGCGGGCGTAAATACCGGGCGAGGAGTGACCTTGGAAAAACACCATGTCGCCGCCGTGATCTTCGGTTTCAGCGTGCCAGAAGTGGTTCTGACCGCAGCCAATCATGGTGGCCAGCGAAGCAAAGGAGGCAATGTGACCGCCCAGACCACCGCCATCAGGAGGGGTTTCGCGGTTGGCGCGCACCACCATGGCCATGGCGTTCCAGCGAATGTAGGAACGGATACGCTCTTCGAGCATCAGATTGCCAGGGTGGGCAGGTTCCAGACCGGGAGGAATCGTGTTCTCGTAAGCCGTGTTGGGCGAGAACGGGATGTGAGCACCGGAGCGACGGGCCAGATCGATCAGCTTTTCGATCAGATCATGAGCACGGGCCGGGCCTTCACGGTCCACCACCGCTTCCAGGGCGTCAAGCCACTCTTTTGTTTCTAGGGCTTGGTCTTGACTGACCTGAGCCGAACTATTGTCTTGGGTTGAGGACATATAGTGTCTCCATATATGTGGTAGTAGTCCGGTCTTGCTCGACGCTGAGCCGCCCATCTAATAAGAAGTAAAGCGATCCTGACCGAAGCGGGTTTTGCGGACTGTGAGCGTTCAAGGCGGGGTACGCCTGCACCAAACCATTCTAGGAAAGAACACAGAAACGCTCAAGCAAAATTTCATTTTATGGTATGTGTTTTCATAATACGAAATATCACTAAAAAAAATAGCCCTACATTACAATCCAGCCATACTTCTTTTCTTGCTGTTATGGCTACTCATCCCAAAAAGTCTCTGATCCCTTCAACCTTCTATGATCAGGCCAAGCAGAATCGGCGTGGATTCTATTGGCTGACACCGGTTGTCGTGCTGTTTCTCTACCTGTGTGTCATGGGGGTATTCCTGTGGCTGCAGCGTTTGCAAAACGATAGCGTCATGTTTGTGACCATCGACCAGGAAACGCGCCAGCAACGCCTGATGATGGTAATTCTGGCCCTGTCCCTGGTGATTGTGGTCAGTTTGCTGGCCCTGTGGCGCTATACCCGCTTCCGCACCCATGCCGAGGCAGCACAAACCGCCGAGACGGGTTTCCGGCGTGCCATGGAAAACTCCATGTCCACGGGGATGCGCGTTTTTGACATGCAGGGCCGCATCGCTTATGTGAATCCGGCTTTTTGCAGAATGATTGGCTGGAATGAGGCCGATCTGGTCGGTCGCACCGCCCCCTTCCCTTACTGGTTACCCGGTCGTCATCAACAGCATCAGGAAACCCTGGATCTTTTGCTGTCCGGCCGCACGCCCAGCAGTGGTCTGGAAGTGGAGGCTCAGCGCCGCGATGGCTCGCGCTTTACGGCCCGTATGTATGTCTCGCCCTTGCGTGCCCCCAATGGAGAGCAGATCGGCTGGATGACTTCCATGACGGACATTACCGAACCCAAGCGTATTCGCGAAGCCCTGACCGCCGCGCATGAACGCTTCATGACGGTGCTGGAAGGTCTGGATGATGCCATTTCCGTGGTGGCCGATACATCGGACGGTCTAGAACTGCTGTTTGCCAACCGCACCTATCGTCGCTTCTTTGGCGCCCAATCCAATGGCCACGCTGAACTGCTGGGTGGCCGTCTGGGTCGCTTTACGGATGAAACCGTAGAGATTTACTCCGAATCGGCGGCCCGCTGGTTTGAAGTCCATCACCGCATGCTGGCCTGGACGGATGGCCGTCGTGTGCGTCTGCAAGTGGCGCGCGATATTACCGACCGCCGCAAGCACGAAGAAGCCTCGCGCATTCAGCAGGAAAAGGTGCAGTTGACCAGCCGCCTGACCACCATGGGCGAAATGGCTTCCTCGCTGGCGCACGAATTGAACCAGCCGCTGACGGCCATCAATAACTACAGCATGGGCGCAGTTGCCATGCTGAAATCTGGTCGCTACCAGCCTGAAACCCTGCTGGCCGCGCTGGAAAAAGCGGCCCAGCAAGCCGAGCGCGCGGGCAAGATCATCAGCCGTATTCGTGAATTCGTGAAACGTAGCGAACCGCGCCGCGTCCGCGTCAAGGTCATGCGTATTGTGGAAAATGCCGTCGGCTTTGCCGAAATCGACGCCCGCAAGCGCCAGATCGAGATTGAATTGAGCATTCCGGACCCCGTTCCTGACGTCATTGCCGACCCCATTCTCATAGAACAGGTATTATTGAATCTGCTCAAAAATGGGATCGAAGCCATGGAACACAGCGAGCATCATGTGCTTCAATTGGTGATTACCCAACAAGAATCGCTTTTGGAGATGGCCGTCATCGATCGCGGTCATGGCTTGAAAGACCCCGAGCGCCTCTTTGAACCGTTTTACAGCACCAAGTCCGAAGGCCTTGGGATGGGCCTGAATATCTGTCGCACAATTATTGAATCGCATCACGGCCGCCTGTGGGCTGTCGGCAATCCAGAGGGTGGAACGATTTTCCGTTTCAGTCTACCTTGTGCGGCACCGGATGTAACGGACACCCTTGATAACAAACTGGAGATACCCGAATGACCAGCCCGCAAATGCCATGCACCATTTACGTAGTCGATGACGACGAAGCCGTACGGGACTCCTTGCGCTGGCTCCTGGAAGCTAACGGCTATCGGGTCCGCTGCTTTGCATCGGGCGAAGAGTTTCTGGGCGCCTATGACCCGGCCCAGGTGGCCGTCCTGATTGTGGACGTGCGCATGCCCGGCATGAGCGGCCTGGAGCTGCAAGAAGCCCTGATCGCTCGCAAGTCGAACATCCCGATTGTGTTCATTACCGGCCACGGTGACGTGCCCATGGCCGTGAGCACCATGAAGAAAGGCGCTATCGACTTTCTGGAAAAACCCTTTAACGAAGCCGATCTGCGCACTATTGTCAGCCGCATGATCGAACAGGCTACGGCTCGTGCCTCGCAAGCGCAGGCGCAAAAAGATCAACAAGAAGTCCTGGGCCGCCTGACAGCGCGCGAACAGCAAGTGCTGGAACGCATTGTTGCCGGTCGCCTGAACAAGCAGATTGCTGGGGACTTGAACATCAGCATTAAAACTGTCGAAGCGCATCGCGCCAATATCATGGAAAAACTGGAAGTCACTACGGTTGCCGACCTCATGAAAATCGCCCTCACCAAGTCCGAGGATGCGTAAATGAGTGCTCGCATTATTGATGGAAAAAAGCTGTCCACCGCCATCAAGGCGGACGTTGCAGAACGCGTTGCCAAGCTGAAACAAACCCACGGCATTCAAGCCGGTTTGACCGTGGTACTGGTCGGTGAAGATCCGGCCTCCCAGGTTTATGTACGCAACAAGGGCCTGGCATGCGAAGCCGCCGGCCTGAAATCCGAAATCATCCGTCTGCCTGCCGACACCACCGAAACCAAGCTGCTAGCCCTGATCACTCGCTTGAATCAGGACAGCTCGGTGCACGGCATTCTGGTTCAGTTGCCCCTGCCCGCCCATCTGGACGAGCACAAGGTGATTGAAACCATTGCACCGCACAAGGACGTGGATGGTTTCCACGTCAGCAATGCCGGCATGCTCATGACGGGCAAGCCACTATTTGCCCCCTGCACGCCCTACGGCGTCATGAAAATGCTGGAATCCGAAAACGTGGCACTGCGCGGCGCAGAAGCCGTAGTCGTGGGCGCCAGCAATATCGTGGGCAAACCCATGGCCATGCTCTTGCTGGCTGCGGGCGCCACCGTCACCCTCTGTAACTCCAAAACGCGCGATCTGGCCGCCCAGACACGCCGTGCCGATGTGCTGGTCGCTGCCGTAGGCCGACCTGGCATCATTACCGGCGATATGGTCAAGCCCGGTGCCGTCGTGATCGACGTGGGTATCAACCGCGGTGCAGACGGCAAGCTGTGCGGCGACGTGGACTTTGCCAGCGCCAGCGAAGTGGCCTCGGCCATTACGCCCGTACCCGGCGGCGTCGGCCCCATGACCATTGCCATGCTGCTGGTCAACACCTTGGAAGCGGCCGAACGTTCGGCCAACATCAGTCTTTAATTTAATCAACGGTTTATGACGACAAATCCCTTACTGGTTCCTATCGACAGCCTTATTGACTATCCCGCCATCCAGCCCGAGCACATCGAGCAGGCGGTGGACCAACTGCTGGCCTTGGCCCGCCAAGCCGTAGACACAGTCTCCAACGACGATAGCGAACCCAGTTGGGACAACATCGTCGAGCCCATCACCGACGCCACCGAAACCTTGTATCGCGCCTGGTCGGTGGCCGGTCACCTGAACTCGGTCATCAATACGCCCGAACTGCGCACGGTGTACAACCAATGCCTGCCGCGCATGAGCGAGTTCTCGACCTGGGTGGGCTTGAACCGTCCTTTGTTCCTGCGTTATCAGGCGCTGGCCGACAGCCCGGCCTTTGCCACCCTGACGCCCCAGCGCCAACGCATCATTACCCTGGCCCTGCGCGATTTCCGCCTGAGCGGCGTGCAACTGGAAGGTCAGGCGCGTGAAGACTACGCCCGTATTTCCGAAGAGTTGGCGCAAACCTCGCAGCAGTTCTCCGAGCATGTACTGGATGCGATTGATCAGTGGCATTACCTGGTCACCGACCAGGCCGAACTGGACGGCATCCCGGACGACGTGTTGGCCGCCGCCCAACGCGCTGCTCAGGAAAACGATCAGCAAGGCTGGCGTCTGACATTGAAAATGCCTTGCTACCTGCCTGTCATGCAATACGCACGCAACCAGACCTTGCGTGAGTTGATGTACCGGGCCTACACCACCATTGCCTCCGATCAAGGCGATGCCCAGTTTGATAATTCCCAGGCGATTGAAACGCTGCTGGATCTGCGTGCCCAGGAAGCCAGCCTGCTCGGTTTTGCCAGCTACGCCCATATGCGTCTGGAAACCCGCATGGCCGACACCCCGGAACAGGTGATGAGCTTCTTGCGCGATCTGGCTGCCAAGGCTCGCCCTTACGCCCGCCAGGACCTGGACGAGCTGCAAGCCTTCGCCAAAAAGGAGCTGGGCCTGGACACCCTGCAAGCCTGGGATGTGCCGTTCAGCGCTGAACGCCTGCGTGAACAGCGCTACGCCTACTCGGAAGACGAGGTCAAACAGTACTTCACGGAACCCGCCGTTCTGAACGGCCTGTTCAAAGTCATTCAGCGCCTGTTTGACGTGACACTGCGCGCCGCTGACGTGCCTGCCTGGCATCCTGCCGTACGCCCCTTTGAAGTCATGGCTTCCGACGGCAAAGTTCTGGGTTATCTGTACATGGACCTGCACGCCCGCCAAGGCAAGCAAGGCGGTGCCTGGGTCGATAGCGAACGCAGCCGTCGCCGTCTGGGTGAAGAACTGTGCCTGCCTATTGCCTACCTGGTATGCAACTTTGCCGAACCCCAGCCCGGTCGCCCCGCCCTGCTCACGCATGACGATGTGATCACCCTGTTCCACGAGTCCGGCCACGCCCTGCACACTCTGCTCTCGCGTGTGGATGATCCAGCCGCCTCGGCCTTCTCCGCCGTGGAATGGGACGCCATCGAATTGCCTTCGCAGTTCATGGAAAATTTCTGCTGGGAATGGCCTGTGGTGCAAATGCTGACGGCCCACGTGGAAACCGGCGAGCATCTGCCCCGTGCGCTCTACAACAAGCTCAATCTGGCCCGCAACTTCCAGAGCGGCATGCAAATGGTGCGCCAGCTGGAGTTCTCCCTGTTTGACATGCTGATCCACTCGCGTGATAGCGGCCTGAGCATTGAAGCCGTCATGGAGATTCTGGATCAGGTTCGCCAGGAAGTCGCCGTGCTGTTCCCGCCTGAGTGGCACCGTTTCCCGCATCAGTTCTCGCACTTGTTTGCGGGTGGCTACGGCGCGGGTTACTACAGCTACAAATGGGCTGAAGTCCTGTCCGCCGACGCCTACTCGGCCTTTGAGGAAAAAGCCTATACCCACTCGGATGGGGCACGTGATACCCTCGACAGCAATACGGGCCATCGCTTCTGGCGCGAGATTCTGTCCGTAGGGGGCGAACGCCCGGCTGCCGACTCCTTCCGTGCATTCCGTGGCCGCGATCCTTCCATTACCGCCCTGCTCCGTCACAGCGGGCTCACTCCAGAGCCTGCTTAAACCCAGAGGACGTCCATGACACCCAGCCCAGTAAAGTCCATTCTTGTCTTGTTTAAACAGTTTGGCCTGACACTGGCGCTGGGCTTGTTCCTGCTAGGCAACGCTGCCGCTGCCAATCTGCATCCCGTACGTGGCTTCCTGCCCGATCTGCGCTTTTCCCTTCAAGCCGCTGGCCCCAAAACCGTCACCCAGGATGACTTCAAGGATAAAGTCGTCATCATGTTTTTTGGCTATGCCAGTTGCCCGGATATTTGCCCTACCACCTTGGCCCAGCTGGGCGTGGTCATGGAAGATCTGGGGAACGATGCCGAGCAGGTGCGCATCCTCTTTGTCAGTGTGGACCCCCACCGCGATACGCCCGACTCCCTGGCCCGTTATGTGGCCGCCTTTGATGGCAAGCACACCACCGGCCTGACAGGCTCTGAAAAGCAGATTGCCGATCTGGCCCGTCGTTACCGAGTGGCCTTCCAGATTGAAAAACCCGATCCCAAAGCACCCGAAAACTACGAGGTCTCGCACAGCCGTGGCGTGTATATCTTCGATCAGCAAGGCAGAGCGCGATATCTGGCACCGGACACCGAGTCAGTGCAGGTTCTGGCGGATGGAGTACGCAGTCTGCTGAACTAAACGAGCTTGGCCCTGAATCAAACCTCAGATCAGACTGGCCAACAGCGCCCTCAGCACAACAACAACAACAACAACAACAACAACAACAACAACAACAACAACAACAACAACAACAACAACAACAACAACAACAACAACAACAACAGGCAAAGCATCGGGGCGGGCGTTCCCGTGCCTGGTTAGACACAGGAATACCCGCCCCCTTTAGTATCAGCCTCCGTGTCGTGCGCTCTGACGTTCAGCCACCAGATCCTGCACCATGGACTTGGGCACTTCCGCGTAGCGTTTGAACTCCATGGAGTACGTTGCACGGCCCTGGGACATGGAACGCAGCGTAGTGGCATAGCCAAACATCTCGGACAAAGGCACTTCCGCCTTGATCAGCTTGCCCGCCCCCACCATGTCATCCATACCTTGCACCATGCCCCGACGGCTGGACAGATCGCCCATCACATTGCCGGCATAGTCTTCAGGCGTTTCCACTTCCACCGCCATCATGGGCTCCAGGATCACGGGTGATGCCTGTTTGGCCGCTTCCTTGAAACCAAAGATCGCCGCCATCTTGAAGGCTTGCTCGGACGAGTCCACGTCATGATAGGAACCGAAGGTCAAGGTGACTTTCACATCCACCACGGGATAGCCCGCCAGCACACCACTGTTCAGGGCCTCCAGCACGCCTTTTTCCACCGCCGGGATGTATTCACGCGGAACCACCCCGCCCTTGATGGCGTCGACAAACTCAAAGCCCTTGCCCGCCTCTTGCGGCTCCAGAGTGAAGACCACATGGCCGTACTGTCCTTTACCGCCAGATTGACGCACAAACTTGCCTTCGACATCGCGCACGGTCTTGCTGATGGTTTCGCGGTAGGCCACTTGCGGTTTGCCCACATTCGCTTCCACACCGAACTCGCGCTTCATGCGATCCACAATGATCTCCAGATGCAGCTCGCCCATACCGCCAATAATCGTCTGGCCCGATTCCTCGTCCGTGCTGACACGGAAGGACGGATCTTCAGAAGCCAGACGCGAGAGCGCAATCCCCATCTTTTCCTGATCAGACTTGGTCTTGGGCTCTACAGCCTGACGAATCACCGGCTCAGGAAACTCCATGCGCTCCAGGGTGAGGATGGCCGATGGATCACACAGGGTTTCACCTGTACTGACCTCTTTCAGGCCAACGCAGGCCGCAATATCACCCGCATGCAGTTCATCCACCTCATGCCTGTCATTGGCATGCATCTGCACAATCCGGCCAATGCGCTCTTTCTTGCCACGGCCGGGAATATAGACGCTATCGCCCTTGGCCAGCACACCGGAATACACACGCACAAAGGTTAACTGGCCGACATACGGGTCCGTCATCAGCTTGAAGGCCAATGCCGAGAACTTCTCATTGTCGTCAGACTGGCGAGTGACGATTTCGCCAGCCTCGTCCACGCCTTGCACTGCAGGCACATCTACGGGAGAAGGTAGCAGCTCCACCACCGCATCCAGCATGCGTTGCACACCCTTGTTCTTGAAGGCCGAGCCACACAGCATGGGCTGAATCTCTCCGGCAATGGTGCGCAAGCGCAGGCCCAGCGTGATCTGGGCCACGCTCAGCTCACCCGTTTCCAGGTACTGATTCATCAGCTCTTCATTGGCTTCTGCCGCTGCTTCCAGCATGCGCTCACGCCATTGCTTGGCCGGGGCGACCAAATCCGCAGGGATGTCCTCAAAACTGAACTTCATGCCCTGAGAGGCCTCGTCCCACACAATCGCTTTCATCAAACGCAGGTCGATCACACCCTTGAAACCCTCTTCAGCCCCCATGGGAATCACAACAGGCACAGGATTGGCCTTGAGGCGGTCCACCATCATCTGACGTACACGAAAGAAATCCGCCCCGACACGGTCCATCTTGTTGACGAAAGCCAGGCGCGGAACCTTGTACTTGTTGGCCTGACGCCAAACCGTTTCAGATTGGGGCTGTACCCCACCGACCGCGTCATACACCATGACCGCGCCGTCCAGCACGCGCATGGAGCGTTCAACCTCGATGGTGAAATCCACGTGGCCGGGGGTGTCGATGATATTGATGCGGTGCTCGGGCAGCGAGCCATCCATGCCTCGCCAAAAGCAGGTGGTGGCCGCCGAGGTAATGGTGATGCCACGCTCCTGCTCCTGGCTCATCCAGTCCATAGTGGCCGCCCCGTCATGCACTTCCCCCAGCTTGTGACTGACGCCGGTGTAGAAAAGAATGCGCTCGGTCGTGGTGGTTTTGCCAGCGTCAATATGCGCCGAGATACCAATGTTCCGATAGCGAGTGATGGGTGTATGGCGAGCCATGATGATTGTCCTTGGAGTCGTCCTGCCTTGCGGTGCAAGGCACCTGGGCTCCTGTTGTTTCAGTGGTTGATAACAATCAGATAGTACGCCTACAATCGTACTATTAACAAGATTTTTTCCACGCGCCGTGCATCCACACCACAGCGCGAAAACGGTACGTGGACACGGGTACAATCACCGCGACGAATAATGACAGGACCCGATATGCTTCCCAATCATCCCGAGCGCGCACAGATTCGCTTGGAAAATGTACTGACTGCCCTGGGCAATCCCTTGCGTCTGGCCGTTGTGCGTGCTTTGGCCTCTGAAGGCGAACGCGCCTGTGGCTCGCTACTGCAAGGCCAAACCAAATCCACCATGACGCATCACTGGCGTGTCTTGCGCGATAGCGGCGTAATCTGGCAACGCCCCTCTGGACGAGAGAACCTGCTGTCGCTGCGCAAGGACGATCTGGAGGACCGCTTTCCCGGCCTGCTGCATTCCTTGCTGGGCGCATTGGAAAATGACCCGGTAACCGAGGCGACCACCGCGCAGCATCTACAAAACGCCGCCAAATAATAAAAGCACCCTGAAAATCAAACTGCCCGCCAAAGGTCGGATCAATGTCCAACTTTTGGCGGGCAACTCACATACAGGGTCAAGACTCTCGGGGCCAGAGCCCGAAAACGGGATCAAACCCGTGCAGGCTGACTTATTTGCCTCGCAAAGCAGATTGCGCACCGCGCAAGGCCGTACGCAAGCCCTCTTCCAATACGGGATGGTAGAACGGCATGGCCAGCATCTGATCCAGCGTCAGTCCCATCTGCAAGGACCAGGCCAGCAAGTGAGCAATATGTTCAGCTTGAGGCCCCACCATCTCGGCCCCCAGAAACTTGCCCGCCTTGTCCGCATAAACGTGCAACAAGCCACGGTTGACCAGCATCACGCGAGCACGGCCCTGATTGCCGAAGTTCACACTCCCTGTCACCGCGCCTTCTGGCAGGGATTTAAAGGGCGTGCCAACCACGGCCACCTGTGGATCCGTGAACATCACTGCCATGCGCGCACGACGCGCCATGGGCTCGTCCTGTCCATTGCTGACGGCCTGCAAAGCGGCCAGACGACCATCATCCGCTGCCTCGTGCAAGATAGGCGCACGCTGGTTCACATCACCGGCCAGATAAATAGAAGTGCCTTTCAGCTGCAGGCTGGCAGGGTCATACACTACTCGTCCTTTGCTATCCCACTGTGCAGGGGTATTGTCCAGCCCCAAATTATCCAACTGTGGTCTGCGGCCTGCGGCGCCGAGAACGTAGTCGTAATCCTCGATCAGTTCCTTGCCATCCACCTGCAAGCGCACGCGCGCCTTGCCATTGACGACTTCGCTGCCCAACACGGTTACGTCAGCGCGAATGTTCAGTTCCTGATTGAAAATCGCCCGTCCGGCTTCACGCACTTCGGGATCCGAAAGCCCAGCCAGGCTCTGGCTGCGGTTGATAATGGACACCTTCACGCCCACACGCGCCAGCGCCTGACCCAACTCCAGACCAATCACGCCCGTACCGACAACCAGCACGCTTTCCGGCAAATCCGTCCAGTCAAAAACATCCTCGTTATTGATCAGCAAAGCCCCCAGCGGCTCCAGCTCCTTGGGGCGCACGGGTGTAGAGCCAGTGGCGATAATCACGTGCCCTGCGGTGATACGGGTATGGTCATCCACTTCCAGCACATGCTCGGACACAAAGCGGGCATGACCACGCACTTTGTCTTCGGCATCAAAGCCTTCCACATCGTCCACCACAAATTGCACAAAGCGATCCCGCTCGCGACGCACGCGATCCATGACCTCTTTGCCTTCAATGCGGATATTGCCGTCTACGTGAACACCGAAAGGAGCGGTATGGCGGGCATGATGGGCAGCGTCCGCTGCTGCGATCAACAATTTGGATGGCATGCAGCCAACACGTGCGCACATGGTGCCATAGGGGCCTGATTCAATCATCAGCGTTCGTTTACCGGCACGTTTGGCCGTACGATACGCTGTCATGCCTGCTGTCCCCGCTCCAATCACGGCAACATCACACTGAATTTCTTTCATAACCGCTCCTTGAGTCCATACTAAGGCAATCAGGGGCCTGATGACCTGCCCGACCACCCGTTCTACAATGTGCAGAATTGACTCTTTCAATCATAACGCAGTCCCCTTGCACTGCCCGAGGAAAGCCCATGCTGATTAGTGAAGCGGCCCGCGTAACCGGCCTGACACCCAAAATGATCCGGCACTATGAAGATCTGGGACTCTTGAATAGTGACCGTGCCCCCAATGGCTACCGCGTCTACCAGGATCAGGACCTGGATACCTTGCACTTTATTGTTCGCGCCAAGGACCTGGGTTTCAATCTGGCGGACATTCAGCAACTGACCAGCCTGTGGCGCGACCAGCAACGTCCCAGCAGCGAGGTCAAGCAACTGGCTCAGGCACATATCAAAGCACTGGAAAGCCGCGCTGCCCTCTTACTGGACATGGCGGCCAAGCTGCGGGTGCTGGCTGAACAATGCCAGGGGGACCAGCATCCTGATTGCCCCATCCTGGATGGTTTGGAAGGCGGCCATTGCTCCGGGTCGGTAAAAACCACAGCCTGAGCGCGGGCTCCTCCAGACACGTGCCCCGCTCGTCGGCATACTCCCCCGAATCTCTTAAACAAAGCGGTTAAAAAAAATGCCTCTCAAACCTTCCACAAGGCTTGAGAGGCAGCGGCATCGTGCCAAATCTCCAAATAGGCTAGGAACCAGCCACCACATTAGGCAGCCACACCGACACTTGCGGGAACAGGGTCAAGATAATGAGTACCAGCAAGGCCGTGAACAGGAAGGGAGCAATCCCCACCACACCCCGCTCCAACGAGATGCGAGCCAGCAAGGACGAAATATTCAGGCACAAACCGGCTGGTGGTGTAATCAGACCAATACACAGGTTCACGACGGCAACCACGGTAAAGTGAGTCGGATCAATCCCCAGCTTCATCGCAATGGGATAGAGCACAGGAATCAACATCACCAGGGCGGCGTTGGTTTCCAGGAACATACCCACGATCAGCAACAGCACATTGACGAACAGCAGGAACACAAGCGGGTTGCTGATGTTTTCCAAAACGAAAGCTGAAATGGCTTCGGGAATACTGACGTACGCCAACAGCCAGCTAAAGACACGCGCTGCTGCAACGATGATCATGATCACAGCGGTGGTATGAGCGGCGCCAACCAGGCTATCTACAAAGATTTTCCAGGTGATCTGACGGTATACCAGCGTCCCGACGACCAAGGCATAAATCACCGCCATGATGGCCGCTTCGGTAATGTTGAAAATACCGCTGCGAATGCCGCCCAGAATAAAGACTGGCAGCAACAAGGCAAAGGCCGAGTTCTTAAAGGTAATCCAGATTTCCCGGCCTGAGGCTTTGCCTTGCGTTGGGAAATTATTACGCTTGCTGATCCACCAGCTCATCACCAGCATGGACAGCATATACAGAATGCCTGGTACCACACCGGCCAAGAACAAGGTCGTGATGGACTGGCCTGTCAGTACGGCCACCACAATAAATGGGATGGAAGGCGGGATGATGGGAGCCACCACGTTCGCGGCTGCAATAACGCCGCCCGCAAAACCGGGTGGATAGCCAGAGCGGATCATGGCAGGAATCATGATACGGCCCAGAGCACTGGTATCTGCCACGGCCGAGCCGGAGATCCCGGCAAACATGCCCGAGGCCAGCACGCCGCTCATGGCCAGGCCACCTTTGAAACGGCCCAACAAGGCATTGGCAAAATCCAGCAGTCGACTGGTCAGGCCACCGGAGGTCATCAGGCTACCGGCCAGAACAAAGAACGGAATGGCCAGCAAGGAAAAACTGTCCAGTCCGCTGAACAATTGCTGAGGAACCGCCATCAAGCTGATATCACCCAGTGCCACCAAAGCAGCCAGAACGCCCGCCGTGATGGCAAAGCCGATCGGCATGCCAATCAGCATGAGAATGAGCGTCAGAAGGGTAATTAAGGTTACGGTGATCATAAAAAGTGTTTTCCGTACTTAGGGGTGCTCGTCGATGCTGCCAGATGTCCAATCAGGCTGACTGCCCAAGCGGATTAACAGCAAAATCACCACGCACAAGCCCATTCCCAGCCACAGGGACGCATAGACCCAGGACATGGGGATATCCATCGCTGCCGAGAGCTGAACCGCGTTGATTTGCGCAAACTCCCAACCGTAGTAGGTGATGCTGAGCAAGGTCGCCAGCATCAGCAGGTCGCGAATAATCAAGACGCGTCGTTTGAGCTTGCTTGAGATGTGGTCCAGAAAGATCGTGACTGTCACGTGACCACTGCGGCGCAATACCGCTGCACTGCCCAGCAAGGAAATCCAGACCATCAAGAAGCGAGCAACTTCCTCACTCCAGGAGGACATATCTTTCAGGACGTAGCGAGAGAAGATCTGCCATGCAATAACCGCACACATCACAAACATCATGCTGCCGATAATCCAATCCAGCGCCTTTTCAATAACAGACGCGCTTTTATCGGCCCAATTTTCTGTTTTGGTCGGTACGTTGTTAGTTGTCATAACTTTTACCTGTGGGGTCGGGACATGAGGGTGACGCATGTCCCGATCTTTTCATTATTGAACGGCGCGGATTTTATCCAGCCAAACCTGCAGCTCGGGGAACTCTGCATCCATGGCTTTAATCTTGGTCGCAAAGGCTTCGCGGTCGACCGCGTTAAATGCCATGCCTTTTCCGATCAGAAACTGCTTCATGTTTTCTTCTTCCACGATCATGCGATCCGTGGCTTCCTTCATGACACGCTCGCCCTCTTCCTGCAGAATCTGACGTGTTTCCTCGGGCAATTTCTTGAAGTAGGCGTCCGAGTAGATCAAGGTCATGGCGCCGATGGTGTGCTGGGTTTCAGCCACGTTCTTTTGAACCTCGAACAGATTGACGTTCTTGATCACTTCCAGGGGGTTTTCCTGACCATCAATCATGCCGTGCTGCAGGGAAGTGAACAGCTCAGCCATGCCCATAGGCACCGGGCTGGCACCCAGCGTGGTCCAGGTGCTGCGATACATGCGCAGTGGTGGGACACGCATTTTCAGGCCATGCAAATCGTCCGGGTTTTGAATCACCCGGTTCGAGGTCAGGTAGCGAGCGCCACGATAGGCCGCCCCCACCAGCTTGAACCCGCTTTCCTTGGCGATCTGGTCATACAGTTCCTGGCCGACTGGGCCGGTATAAACCGCACGGTAGTGATCCATATCGCGAATCAGGTAGGGGTAAGCTTCGACACCAGCCGATTTTGCATAGCGGTCCAGTGCTCCTACACTTTGCAGCACAATGTGGTTGGTACCCATGCGCAAACCTTCGATGGACTGGGGCCAGTCACCGGTCAAGCCATTGGCGTCGATATTGATCTTGATTTTCCCGCCCGAACGCTCTTCAACAGCAGCCTTGAAGCGCTCTGCTGTTTGCCCCCAGTGGTCCTGGGCAGCATAAATATGCGCAAACTTCAGCGTAACGGGTTTAATTTCTGCCTGAGCGGCAACACTGCTGAACAAGCCAACAGCGGCAAAAACGGTAGCGAGTAGAGAAAACTTTTTCATGTCTTCCTCCGTATTAATCGTTATATGAAAAGAGGTGGACTACTGACCTGAAGGACGGCCCAGGAAGCTCTGATCATCCAGAGCCAGGGTCATGGCGGTCAGGGCAGCCAGATAGCTGTAATGACGCATGCCCATGCAAATGCCAGTAGCGGTATGGGTGAAGCTGGACTGAATGCTGCCACCGCCCAAACCACGGGCCGCGCCTGCACTTGCAGCGATATTCGAGAAGTGAACTTCCATCACGGGCAACTCAGTGTCTTCCAGGGCATGACGCACACCTTCCCCAATCGTGGTCAGGCCAGCGGGATTGATCAGGTAGCCATCTACCCGATGAGCGGACTCGTGGATGTATTCCAAAATATCGCCCATATGGTTGGATGAAAAACTTTCTACCTCTACACCCAACTGCTCACCAAAGTTGCGCACACACTCCTTGAGCTCGTCCAGGGACTGAATGTTTCCATAGACTTTTTTGCTGCGCTTACCCAGGCTCGACATGTTCGGGCCATCAATCACAGCGATAAGGTGTTTGCGGTTGGAAGAACGGGTGATGGTGAAGTTATGTGCACTCATGTTTGGAAGCCTCTTGCCAAGTGGGATTAGTTAAAACGCAGACCAGCATCCACATTCAGTGTCTGACCAGTGATGTATTTGCTTTCATCGGAAGCCAGGAACATGGTGGCGCCGATCATGTCGCTGACATCCCCTTTGCGCTTCAGGGTTTGGGCAGCGATGATGGCGTCCCATTGCTCTGGACGAATGGTGTCGCGTGGCACTTCGGTCACAATGCCGTGCGGGCTGATGGCATTGACGTTGATGCAGTATTCACCCAGCTCGGTAGCCAGGGCGCGGGTCAAGGCGACAACCGCCCCTTTGGAGGCCACGTAGTGCGCGTAATTCGCACGGCCCGTAACCACAACGCTGGAAGAAATATTGATGATCTTGCCGCTTTGCTGTTGCTTCATGAAGGGCGATACCGCCTTGATGCAGTTAAAGACACCACGGGCATTGACGCCCATCACAAAGTCCCACTCGTCTGCGTCGATTTCTTCAAATGGCTTCATTTTCAGAGTCGAGAAAACGGCCGCATTGTTAATCAGCACGTCTACTGTGCCGAAGGCTTTGACTGCCTGCGCAACCATCTCGGCCGTACTCTTGTCGTCCGACACATCAACTTTGACAGCCAGGGCCTGACCATTTTCTGCCTGAATTTCTGCTGCAACAGCCTGTGCTTTTTCGATGTTCAAATCAGCAACCACCACCGCAGCACCTGCCTTGGCAAATTCTTGCGCGTAGGCACGACCAATCCCTTGGCCTGCTCCGGTGATAATCACTGTTTTATTTTCAAATCTCACGATAGTTCCTTATTGGTATGGGTATGAATGTGTTCAGGCAGGCATACGCAAGGTAGCCATACCACCATCAATATTGATGATGGTGCCGGTGTAAGACAGCGCGCCCGGATGGGCAACGTGGGCAACCAGGCGAGCCACCTCCTCGGGCTGAACCATTTGCCCGGTGGGTTGGCGACGGTGAAACTCATTGCGCTTGGCCACCGGATCGCTAGTGCGATTGGCCAGCTCGGTCATGAAGGGGGTGTCTACGGTGGCGGGGGCAATGCCCACTACGCGAATCTGCTCGGCAATCAAATCGGCGGACATGGCCAGCGTCATGGACTGGATCGCCCCTTTGCTGGCTGAATACAGCGCACGCTCGGGCAAACCATTGATCGCGGTGCAAGAAGACATATTGACGATCACGGCATTTTTCGACTGACGCAAATACGGCAAACACGCACGCGTACTACGCATATAGCCCAGCACGTTGATGTTAAAAATCCGCAGCCAGTCTTCGTCACTGCCATCTTCTATCGTGCCCACAAAGCTCACACCGGCGTTGTTGACCAAGACATCAATACGACCCTGTTCCTGGGCGAATCCGGCCAGCGCTCGATTCAAGGACTCCTGATCGGTCACATCGGCAGTCAAAGCCGTAACCCCTTCCGGAATGCCCTCAGGCTGACGGTCAATACCGCCAACAATGGCACCCAGCTCCAGCAGGTGCTGGCATACAGCCTGGCCTATGCCTGCTGCGGCACCTGTGACAACAACAATTCGGCCTGTAAAGTCTGACATAAGCGTTCCTAGCGAAAATGTGTGGTGCCAGATGCCTTGAAATGCGCCAATAACAAGGCCATCAAGGTATCGGGCGGGGTCAGTGGCAACATGTGCCCTCCCCCATCAAGAATGTGCAAGGCTGTCTGTGTCCTGCCCGCCTTGTGCAAGGCATTCAGGATGATCTGCATGGCACTGGCGGGCGTAGACAGATCGTGACTGCCCGTCAGCAGCAAAGTGGCCGGCAAGTGCGCCGCCAGCTCACCGTACCCGGAAAACTGGGCAAAACTTTGCCAACTGCTCAGCAATGTCTGCACCGGAACCAGGCTGAGCTGTTGCTCTGCGTACTGCATGGCCTGGGCTAGCTCAGGGCTGGTCTCCAGGCCACCAAACCAGCGCTGCATGGTGGTCTCTACAATGGTTTGACGACTTTCATGCTGCATGGCCTGGGCCCGCTCACCAAAGACCGCCAAGCCCATTGGCGGGCTGGCGACAATGCTCAGGCTTTGCACCTTTTTAGAGGGAAGATCGGCCAGCCTGGCCGCTGCCAACGCCGCAATCACCCCACCAATCGAATGCCCCAGCAAATGAACCTTGTCAAAACGGCAGGACTCCACCACCTTGACGGCATCATCCACCAAGGTATCCAGGTCGAACTGCGACAACGCAGCGGCCGAGCCATGGCCTCGCAGGTCGTAACTCAGACACGGATAATCGGCAGCCAAGTGGCTGAACAGTGCGTCAAAGGAATGCGCATCGACCCCGATGGAGTGCAAGGCAATGACACATTCATCGCCGCTCGTGCCCTTCTGCGCAACGAGCAAGGACCCGGGGTAAGGAAGCCTGGCCAATGGGGTCGTCATGCTTGGCTACACGTGCTGTTCAACAACACGCCTTTACTTTGTAAAGACGACACGGCCTCAGCAGACAGGCTTAACCACTCACCCAACACGCGTGCATCATCCTCGCCCTTCCTGGGAGGGAAACGAGATGGAGTGGCTTCGGCGCCCACAAATTTGATGGGGTTTCCAACGACCTCAATACTGTGATCTTCATTTTGAAGGGCCAGAATCATGCTGCGTTCTGAATCGCGTGCATGTGCCAATGCCTCTGGCACGGACTGGATCAGCGCAACCGGGACACTGTGCTCTTCCAATAATGGAATCCAATAAGCAGCCGCCTGTGTCGCGAAAGCGCTTTCAAGCTGCTCCCACAAGGCATGTTTGTTTTTCAGGCGACTGGCACCAGTCTGGAAGCGTTCATCATCAAGGAGCGACTCCAGGCCCAGTACACGACACAAGCCTTGCCACATTCTCTCGGTATTGGCCGTCACCACAAACTCGCGGCCATCACCACCCCGGAAAGAGCGGTAGGTAGGAATAGAGTCATGCTTGGCCCCCTGGGGAGCGGGCGTCACTCCCGCAATCAAGGCATAGGCACTTTGATAAGACAGCATGGCCAACTGGCAATCCAGCATCGCCACATCCACAATCCGGCCTTTACCGGTACGTTCCCTGTCGGCCAGGGCGGCATTGATGGCGATAGTCGCGTACAAGCCAGCGACCGTATCACCGGCTGGAATGCCCAAACGTACGGCTGGTCTGCCTTCTTCGCCGGTCAGGCTCATGACGCCTGACAAGGCTTGCACAATCATGTCGTAAGCAGGTTTGTCACGGTCCGGGCCGGTTTGCCCAAAACCACTAATGGACGCCCAGACCAGACCGGGGTGTTCTTCACACAAGGCTTGTGGGTCCAGGCCCAGACGGGCCGCCACGCCCGGGCGGTAATTTTCCACAACCACATCCGCTTTCAGGATCAGTTGTCGAACCAGGTCCAGCCCTTCAGCGGTTTTCAGATTCACCGCCAAACTGCTTTTATTGCGATTAATACTCAGATAGTAAGCACTATCCTCACCCACAAAATGGGGGGGAATACTGCGACTGGAGTCACCTTCCGGTGCCTCGATCTTGACCACTTCAGCCCCCAGGTCCCCCAGCACTTGTGTGCAGAAGGGGCCGGACAAAAAGGTAGTGAGGTCGATGACCTTATAGCCTGCCAGGGGCTGAGCGGTAGCGGTATGACTCATAATTTGGTTTTTCTATGTCGGTATCCGAACATCTCGGACAGTTTTTCGGCATGATGAATAACGGCAGCGGTAATGGCACTCAAACCTGCACTGGGCACACGGGTGGTGGGCATGGTCAAACAAATACAGCCCACAATGCCGTGGTTATCAAAAACAGGTGCAGCAACCCCGCGTGCATCAGGCAACTTCTCGCTCATGCTGTGGGCATAGCCGTTCTGGCGCACTTCGCTCAGCTCTGCCAGGAGCGACTCCAAAGCAGGCAAAGGTGCATCTTGCGCCGGAGAGGTCTCGGCCTTGGCATACACACGCTCTATCGTGTCCTGATCCAGATACGCCAAAATAGCCTTGCCGGAAGCCCCCCAGACCAGGGACATGGGCTTGTGCAAATCAATCTGATATTGCAGCTTGTGCTCGCCTCGTGCGATGGCGGCAAAACTCATGGCAGACTCGCTGACGGCATACGTGCCAAACAGGACCGTCTCGTTGAACTCGGAAGCAATCTCGTCCAGCGATTTTTGTGCCAATGCAGGCTTGGATTCAGCGCTCATCACTTGCGCCGCTACTCGATAAAATTCAGGCCCGATGCTGTACAAACCACTTCCACCACTGACCACCGCAACAAAATCATCTTTACGCAGCAGATTCAGCAAGCGGTGAGCTGTTGAAGGGGCCAGGCCCATTTGCTCGGACACTTGCTTGACGGTTACCGGGCCGTTGGACTCTGCCAAGACAGCCAATAGCTGAAGCGCACGGCTTACGGTTCCGGTTGAACTAGTAGAGGTGGACGTGTTTTGTGTGGTCATATCTGGGCTTCAAAAATATGGATTGCACAAGCACCATGATCAAGGCCCGCAATACCGCCACCCGTGACGTGAGTCATGGCGTAGCGAGCATCAGGAACCTGACGTTCTCCGGCTTGGTGTGTCAGTTGCCAGTACATTTCCACGGCTTGGGCCACACCGCTTGCTCCCACTGGGTGACCCTTGGCCAGCAAACCGCCACTGGGGTTCACCACCACATCACCGCCGTAGGTACTACGGCCATCCAGCAGAAACTGAGCAGACTGCCCGACCTCACACAAACCTAGTGCTTCGTAATAAATAAGTTCGGCGATTGTAAACGCGTCATGCAGCTCAACCGCATCCAGATCCTTGGCTGTAATCCCCGCCATCTTGTAGGCGTCGCGGGCGGATTCCGCCGAAATCTCGGGACGAGTCATGTCGCGAAAACCGCTGGTCGCCTGACCGGAATGCAGCACCGACGCAGCGACCCGCATGGCAGGTTTCTGCAAACGTTTCAGGGCGCGCTCGGACACCATGATCAAGGCCGCCGCGCCGTCACCCGTAGGGCAACATTGCAGCAAGGTCAGCGGGTCACAAATAGGACGAGATGCCAGCACCTGTTCCACCGTCAGCGGATCACGATACTGTGCATAGGGATTATGTTGACTGTGTGTGCGAGCCTTGATGGAGACTTGCGCCAGAACTTCTGGCCCCAGATTGCGTTCATGCAGGTAACGACGAGCACGCATGCCATACACTGCAGGCATCACCAAGCCCTGCTGGACCTCGGGATCCTCCTGCACCAAAGGCAAGGTGCCTCCGCCAAACTGCGTCAGCTTGTCCACACCGATCACCAGCACGATATCGTGTCGACCAGCCTGGATATCTTTCCAGGCCAAGTGAATGGCCGTGGCCCCACCCGAGCAGGCGTTATCGCAATTGACGACAGGCACTGTACCAATACCGATTTCCTTGACCAGACGCTGTCCCGTCAACATGCCACCAAAGGCGTGGCCGCAAACAACAGCATCAATATCCTGAGCCTGTACACCGGCACTGGCCATCGCGTTAAGGATTGCGGGCAAGGCCAAACCGGTATAGCTGGATTCTTTATGACGAGCCATGGGAATCATGGCCGCGCCGACTACATATGCTTCACTCACCTTACTTCTCCGCCGACATAGGAGTTACAAACCAGTCATTGCCATCGGTGGCAGTACTGACAGGCATATCGCAATACAAGGCGCTCAGGTCTTCACAACGTACGTGTGCCAAAACACGAACTCCGTTAGGAAAATCTACATATCCCAAGGTGTAAGGCGTGGGACGCGACGCGGAAACATAAATGGTGGAAAAACTGTAGAGCTTTCCAAATGGGCCAAAAAACATGTCTTGCATGTCTCGAGCACCCGTTTCCATACACACTTCACGGACAGGAAAAGCCTTGCTGCCGCTGGAACGGCTCTGGCTGCCACGCAACAAGACCGCTCCATCTTCAATAACAAACTGGCTAGCCTGGTCTGACGCAATATCTCGTATCGGCTGTGCATTTGCACCGAAAGCCATCGCCGTCGGCAGCTCAGTAGATTCAGTAACTGGCATGAATTAATCCTTGCAGCATTAATTAACTTGATTCCAAAAATTCTCAATTTGCAGTGCGAAGGCTTCGGGCACTTCAACCGGCGCCGTGTGACCGGACTGCTCAAATACCGTATGTGTGCTGTGTGGAAGCAAGCTGTGCATATGCTCCATATCAGCGGGCTTTTTAGCTCTGTCCAAAGCACCGCTGATCAACAAATGAGGGGTGCTATTGCCTGCCAAAAGAGACTGATAGTCAGGACGGGCAAACACGCCATTGACTGAGTTGGCAATGCTGGGAGGCAAATGTGTGAAGTAGTCGCGCCACTGCTCCTGCTGAGCCTGAGCAGCAAGGTCTGTGCTTGCCAGAAAGGCGTCTCCAAACATGGTTTGCAGCAAGGCCGAGACATAGGGTGCACCGCCATCCCGACGCAGTTGCGCTTCCAGTTGGTCAAAGCGCTCTTTCTGCTGTTCTGCCATCGAGGTGCAGCAAGACAGGACAGCAGAACGGACCAACTGAGGTGCACGCTGCATCAGCTCCTGAGCCACGTAACCTCCCATCGAGCTACCCACTACATGCAAGGAAGAAATCCGCAGTGCTTGGGCCAGGAACGCGTAGTCCTGTGCCAACTGATGCATGGTGGCGGGCTTCTGGCCTGCGGTGCTCAAGCCCTGATTACGATGATCCGGGCAAATAATGTGCCATTCGTTTTGCAACGCCTGAATCACGGGCAGGAACATGCCTCCATTGAAAAACAGGGAGTGCAGCATGAGCACGGATGGACGAGATGCGCTGGGCTGCCCAATTTCTGCGTAATGCAGTTCGGCCCCATCGGGAAGCATCAAGTGCTGTGTGCTGACTTGTTTCATCATTTTCCTGTTTATATTCCGTTTAACGGAATGTCATTCTAATGTATGGAATAATGATAAAAGCGTGGTTAGCTTCATGCCTATCAGTACAAACCCTAGGGCACAAAAAAAGCCCGAATCCAGAAAGGATTCAGGCTATTTAAAACGTTCCAAAGCAATCACCACTCCGGGTGATGCCATGGAAACAGCGCTATTTTAGAACCGGTTCATCATCAGCTGGACTCAAGCAGCTTGCCACTCCGTCACAAACTTTTGTGGCTCGGGACGCTGGGCAGGACCCAGATTGTGAATAGGCGTACCCACCGACACAAAGCCCAGGAACTGGTAATCCAGGGAATCAAAACCCAAGGCTTCAGGAACTTCTTCACCATAGGTGCCCAGGCCGGTGCTCCAGAAAGCGCCAAAGCCCAGTTGATGAGCCGCATGCAGCATATTGCTGACAGCTGCGCCCGTTGCCAGAACACGCTCCAGTTCAGGGATTTTTTCTTCACCATGATCGATGTGGCTGGCTACAGCAATCAGCATGGGCACTTTGGCCAGCCAGGCGCGGACGCTGGCAGCTTTCTGCTCGGTCAATGGATTACCGGCGCGCTCATTGGCGGCAATGGCCAGTTCGCCCAGAGCCTGCACGTTTTCACCGCGGATCAGGCAAAAGCGCCAAGGCTGCAAACGACCATGGTCAGGAGCGACCATGGCAGCGCGCAAAATCAGGTCCAGCTCTTGCTCGTTCGGCCCGGGGCCTTGCACCAGCTTGATGGAGCGGCGGGACAATAGGGAATCAATGGTACTCATAGTGCTTCCAGAATCAGTTAAGAGTGCCCTGCCCAGATGGCAGGGCTCAGTCAGGCTTGAGCAGGAGCGCCCGCTTGCACCAGCAGGGCTTTCATGTCGCGCACGGCTTTTTCCCAACCGTCAAAGACAGCCTGGGCAACAATGGCGTGACCAATATTAAGCTCCGTCAGCCCCGGCAAGGCGGCAATCGCTTGTACGTTGCCGTAGTGCAGGCCATGACCCGCATTCACACGCAGACCTTGCGACACACCTTGAGCAATACCGGCACGGATACGTTCCAGTTCGCTGGCGGCCTGCTCGGGCGTTTGAGCATCCGCATAGGTGCCGGTGTGCAGTTCGATCACGGTGGCACCCACGTCGCTGGCGGCTCGGATTTGCGCCGGGTCGGCATCAATGAACAGCGAAACGCGAATACCGGCAGCCTGCAATTGCTGCACAGCAGCCTTGACCTGGTCCAGATGACCGACCACATCCAGACCACCTTCGGTCGTCAGTTCAGCACGGTGTTCGGGAACCAGGCAGACATCGTCCGGTTTGATACGGCAGGCAATGTCCAGCATTTCGGTGGTGATGGCGCATTCCAGATTCATCCGGGTACGCAGTACGGGGCGCAGGGCCTCGACGTCGGCATCCTGAATATGACGCCGGTCTTCACGCAGATGTAAGGTGATCAGGTCCGCTCCGGCTTCTTCTGCTCGCAAAGCGGCCTGAATTGGATCAGGGTATGTGGTCAGACGCTGCTGGCGCAGCGTCGCCACATGATCGATATTGACGCCCAGTTCTAACATTCCCCAAGGACCTCCGTAGTTTCAGGGATGAATGACCAGACGTATTATCGCCTGTTTACTCCGGTGCTGTCCCAGTGGCCTGGGTCTTTGTTTCAGGCTTGACGGTTTCAGCTGTCCAGCCGCCACCCAAAGCCTTGTACAACTCGACCCGGTTCATCAGGGATGCCAAGCCAGTCTGAATATAGGCTTGACGCGTACCGTACAGGCTGACTTCCGCCGTTTGCACCTGCAGGAAGCTGTCTATACCCACTTCGTAACGCAGCTTGGCCAGACGCAAGCTTTCGCTGGCAGCCTGATCAACCTCTTGCAAGGCGTCGATCTGCTGACCGTAGGTGGCTTCGCCCGCCAAAGCATCAGCCACTTCGCGGAAGGCTTCCTGAATGGTTTTTTCATACTGGCTGATCGCAATGTCACGACGAGCCTCGGCCAGATCCAAATTGGCCCAGGTACTGCCCGAGAGCAGCGGCATGGTAATTTGCGGCTGGAACTGCCAGTAACGGTTACCCGAACTGAACAGACCACCCAGCTCGGGGCTCATGAAGCCCAGCAGACCGGTCAGGCTCAGACGCGGGAAAAAAGCAGCGCGTGCTGCACCGATGCTGTAGTTGGAACCACGCAAGACGTGCTCGGCGGCCAGGATGTCAGGACGACGCTCCAGCAACTCGGCCGACAACCCTACAGGCAAGCTAGGCATCAGCTGAGCACGGGTAAAGGGCAAGCCTGCTGGCAAGTCAGCCGGTATTTCACCGCCCAACAAGACCTGCAAGGCATTGAGTGCACGCTGACGATCACGCTCGACAGCCTGCATATCGGAACGCACGGTGTTGTATTGCACCTTGGCCTGGTTCAGGTCCAGCGCCGACACCGTACCGGCATCGTAAGAAGACTGCACCAGGCGCAATGTCTCTTGACGGCTGCGCAAGGTATTGCTCATCAAAGCATGCAGTTCTTCGGCAGTACGTACCTTGAAGTAGGCTTCGGCGGTGCCCGCCACCAGGGCGATATGGGCGGTACGTTGAGCCTGCTCGGTGGCAAAGTACTGTTCTTGAGCAGCACGGGCCAGATCACGCACTCGACCAAAGAAGTCCAGCTCGAAAGCAGTGATACCGACACCGGCCTGGAACGTACGGGTTACGGGGGCCGAATTTGGGCCACCAGGACGCAGTTCAGCCGGTGTGTGGGTGGCCTGCTCGGCCGCCTGCACACCAATGCTGGGCAACTGGTCACTGCGTGCCACGCCGTATTGCGCGCGAGCTTCCTCGATGCGCTGGGTGGCAATACGCAGATCGCGGTTATTCTCCAGAGCCTGCTCGATCAGGGCATGCAGACGCGGATCCGTAAAGAATTCACGCCAGCCCAGATCAGCAGCCTGTGCCGCATCCGCCTGGCCCTGCTGGGCCAGAGGGAATTGTGCGGGCACGGGAGAATCAGGACGCTCGTACTTCGGTGCCAAGGAGCAAGCCGACAAGGCAAACGCCACGGCCAGCACCAAGGGGCTACGTAAAAACATGCTAGACATCAGTGCTGTCCTCCTTGCGAACCGGCCGGCTGTGCAGCTTGTTTGGCCTGTTCTTCCTCGTGCAATTTAGCGGCTTCGCCAAACAGACGGGGTTTAGTTTTAAAGAGCTTGAGGATCACGACAAAGAAGGTCGGCACCATCAAGACAGCCAAAGGCGTTGCGGCCAACATACCACCCAGCACACCCAGACCCACGGCGTTCTGGCTGGCAGCACCCGCACCAGTGGAGGTAGCCAGAGGCACCACACCCAGCACAAAGGCGAAAGAGGTCATCAAGATAGGACGGAAACGCAAGCGAGCGGCTTCCAGAGTGGCGTCGATCAAGGTAGCACCACGTGCGTAGGCATCCTTGGCAAACTCCACAATCAGAATCGCGTTCTTCGCTGACAGACCGATCACCGTCACGATACCCACCTGGAAGTACACGTCGTTAGGCATACCCAGACCGGAGACCAGCAAGACCGAACCCAGCATACCCAGCGGTACGGCCAGCATCACCGACAGCGGAATCGCCCAGCTTTCGTACAAGGCAGCCAGCAGCATGAACACCACCAGAACCGCCAAGCCCATCAAGATAGCGGACTGGCCTGCGGCCTGACGCTCTTGATAAGACAGACCTGTCCAGTCCACACCAAAGCCGCTAGGCAACTGCTTCATCAGGTTTTCCATCTCGATCATGGCTTCACCCGAGGTATAGCCTGGAGCGGGGCCACCACCGATACGGACAGACTCGTAGCTGTTGTAGCGCACGATCTGTACCGGACCCTGTTCGGTCGTCTGGCTGACAAAGGCCGACAGCGGAACCATCTTGCCTTCGCTGTTGCGAGCGTTGAGCTTGAGCACATCGTCGATGGTCATGCGATATGGCGCATCAGCTTGCACCCAGACACTTTGCACACGTCCCTGGTTGGTGAATTTACCCACAAAAGACGAGCCCAGGGCGCCACTGATCAAGGCAGAGGCTTCGCTGAAGTTCACACCCAAGGCAGCCGCCTTGTCACGGTCAATTTCCAGACGGATCTGTTTGCCAGGTCCCAAGCCCGTGATACGTACACTCTGTGGATCGAACACAGGGCTTGCCTTGGCCAGGGCCAGCAACTGATCCGCTGCTGCCATCAGGGCATCGTGCCCCATGCCACCGCGGTCTTCCAGACGCATATCAATACCCGAGGAGTTACCCAGAGCAGAAATAGCGGGGGGCACAATCGCGATCACCATGGAGTCGGGCAAACCGAACAGCAATTGGCCCATGGCCTTGCCGGAAATGGCTTGAGCCGAGTTTTCCTTGCCTTTACGTTCGTTGAAGTCTTTCAAGGGCACAAAGGCAATCGCCGAGTTCAAACCACTACCGTTAAAGCTGAAGCCTTGCACAGCAATGATGTTTTCAACCTGAGGCTGCTCTTTGAAGTAGTCCTCTACCTTGGAGATGGTTTCAATCGTACGGTTGGCCGTCGAACCGGCAGGCAGTTCGATGTTGGCAATCACGTAGCCCTGATCTTCCTCGGGCAAGAACGCGGTTGGCATACGCATGTACAGGAAGCCCAGCACCAGCACCATGATCAGGTAGATGAACATCATCCGACCGCCACGACGCAAGGTCTTGCCAATAAAGCTTTCGTAACCATTGGTGGTACGCGTAAAGACACGGTTGAACCAGCCAAAGAAGCCACGCTTGGTTTCGTGATGGCCCTTGGGGATAGGTTTCAACAAAGTCGCGCACAAGGCAGGTGTAAAGGTCAGTGCCAAAAAGCCGGAGAAGGCAATCGACACGGCCATGGCCACCGAGAACTGACGGTAAATCACCCCCACCGAACCGGCCATGAATGCCAGGGGCAAGAACACGGCCGACAGCACCAGCGTAATACCCACAATAGCGCCACTAATTTGCGGCATGGCTTTCTTGGTCGCTTCCTTAGGCGAGAGCCCGTCTTCCACCATGATACGTTCGACGTTCTCCACCACCACGATCGCGTCGTCCACCAAAATACCAATGGCCAGCACCATCGCGAACATGGTCAGCACGTTCACTGACATACCCAGCACCTGCATCACCGCGAAAGCCCCCAAGATAGCCACCGGCACCACCAGTGCGGGGATCAGGGTGTAGCGCACGTTTTGCAGGAACACGTACATCACGATGAACACCAAGACCATGGCTTCCAGCAAGGTGTAAACCACCTGGGTGATGGACTTGTCCACGTAGGGCGAGGTGTCGTAAGGAATGTCGTAGCGGATGTTTTCCGGGAAGAACTCGGCCAACTTCTCCATTTCGACTTTAATTGCCGCGGCAGTATCCAGCGCGTTCGCCTCAGGCAACAAGGAGATAGCAAAAGCCGCTGTCGGCTTGCTGTTCAGACGGGCACCAAACTGGTAGTTGTCCGCCCCCACTTCCACACGAGCGACGTCTTTAATACGCACGGTCGAGCCATCAGGCTGCGAGCGCAGAATGATGTTTTCAAACTCTTCCACGGTTGCCAACTGACCGTTCACCGTAATGGGTGCGGCCACACGCTGACTGTCCTGATTGGGTGGGCCACCCAGAATACCGGCAGACACCAGCATGTTTTGCTGACGAATGGCGTTGGTCACGTCCGCTGGGCTCATCTGGTAACCGACCAGCTTGGCAGGGTCCAGCCACACACGCATGGCGCGACCGGCTGCAAACAGCTGGAAGCGAGCCACACCAGGAACACGAGAAATCGTGTTCTTGATATTGCGTTCGATGTAGTCAGCCAGAGCTGTCTGATCCAGACTGCCGTCCGTGGAGGACAAGGTCACCACTTGCAGAAAGCCGGTACTGGACTGCTCCACGTGCAGGCCCTGCTCCATCACCGCTGTCGGCAAGGACGCGGTAATGTTGCTGACCCGGTTCTGGACGTCCACCTGAGCCATGTCAGGATTGGTACCAGGACGGAACGTGGCGGTGATTTCGGTCGAGCCGTAGGAGTCACTGACGGACTCGTAGTACAGCAGGCCTTTGGCACCGTTCAGCTGATCTTCGATCACACTGGCTACCGTACTGGCAACGTCTTCCGCCGTTGCACCTGGGTAGGTCGCCCGGATGGTGACCGAAGGTGGTGCCACATCGGGATACTGCGCTACAGGCATATTGGGCAAAGCCAATAAGCCAAATAGCGTGATCGCCAAGGCAACGACCCATGCAAAAATGGGCCTTTCAATAAAAAACTGAGGCATGTCGCTTACTCGCTAGACTTGGCTTCGTTTGGCTCAGCAGCGGCGGCCGGTTCCTGTGCGGGGGCCGCATCAGGAGCAGGTGCAGCGGCTGACTTGTTGCCCTTCCAAGGCATCGTCTGGACAGGGGCACCGGGACGAATCTTCTGGAAGCCTTCGACAATGATCTGGTCGCCGGCTTGCAGGCCTTTGTCCACTACATACTGACCATCGCTTTCGGGTCCCAACACGACAGGTACGGACTGGGCTTTCTCTTCACGAACCACGTAAATATTAGAAGCGCCATCCGAGGTGTACTGAACAGCCTGCGCGGGCACCAGCAAGGCATCCGGAATCACACCTTGTTCCAGACGAACGCGTACGTACATACCGGGCAAGAGAATTTCATCAGGGTTCGGGAACACGGCACGCAAGGTTACTTGCGAAGTGGAAGGATCCACGCTGACACCGCTAAACAGCAAAACGCCATCTTGATCGTAAAGGGAGCCATCTTCCAGCACGGCCTTGGCTTTGGCCTGGCCTTCACCAGCCGACTTCAACGTACCAGCAGCCATGGCACGACGCAGTTGCGTCAGCTCAGCGGTGGAACGCGTCACATCAATATAGACACGGTCCAGTTGCTGCACGGTGGCCATATGGGTGGCGTTGGCGGCAGAAACCAGAGCACCTTCGGTAACCAGGGACTTGCCGATACGGCCCGACACGGGCGACACAATCTTGGTGTAGCCCAGATCAATATTGGCGCTGTCCAGGGTCGCCTGTGCAGCGGCAATGGCGGCATCGGCCTGCATGGCGCGGGCCTTGGCGTTGTCGTAATCCTGGCGGGAAACCGCATTTTCCTTGATCAGACGCTCGTAACGCTGCGCCAATTGCTTGGCACTTTGTGCGTCAGCCTGGGCGTTTTTCAGCTGGGCTGCAGCCTGATTACGAACTGCACGGTACGGAGCCGGGTCAATGGTAAACAAGAGCTGGTCTTGTTTGACATCAGCGCCCTGCTCAAAGTTGATCTCTTCCACAATCCCGGAAACACGGGCGCGGATTTGTGCATCTTTAATTGCTTCGACTCGTCCAGGCAGCTCGGAGAACAACTCGGTAGAAGTCGGTTGGACGGTAATCACACTGACCGGGACCTTCATCCCGCCGGCCGGAGCTTGAGGCTCTTTGTTGCCGCAAGCGGCGAGCAGAACCAAGGAAGAGAAGGCAGCAATACGAAAAGTCTGCCGACCCAACAAGCTTTGAAATGACATGAAGAACTCCTGAGCTAAGCGTTGCATGGGAGTTTAACGCTTAAACTGACTGGATTGTATGGTTTGGACAAGCAGCAAGTATATGTCGAAAAAGCGCAAATCAAACAGGAAAATTTGCGATGAGACTCATTTCGATCCTGCCATTATTTGGCGACTACGATTAGCCAGCTACCCCCTTGCACCCGCTCCGTTGTCTGCCTATGCCAAAAGAACACGTATTATCATATACCTAGGGTTTTTTGAATATAAAAAAACCGCGTTTAACCCCTAGAGTTCACGCGGTTTTCCAAATCCGGGATAGTGCTTTCTAACCTAGCAATAAACTATCGTCGGCTAAAGTCTCACCCCGAACCCGCTCGAACATCTCCAGCAGATCTCGCACATCCAGGCCTTGACGCTGTTCACCACTGACATCCAGCACCACCTTGCCCTGGTGCAACATGACCGTGCGATCACCCACATCCAGAGCCTGACGCATACTGTGCGTGACCATCATGGTGGTCAGGCCACCTTCACGCACAATACGATTGGTCAGTTGCAAAACAAAGTCAGCCGTACGCGGGTCCAGCGCAGCCGTATGCTCGTCCAGCAGCAAGATCTTGGAAGGACGCAAGGCCGCCATCAACAGGCTGACGGCCTGACGTTGGCCACCGGACAACAAACCGATGCGGTCTGTCAGACGGTTTTCCAGACCCAGACCCAAGGTTTCCAGACGCTCTGCAAATTCAGCGCGCATGGAGTGACGCACGGCACGGCTCAGCCCACGGCGGCTGCCACGGCAGGTGGCCAGCGCCATATTTTCTTCAATGGTCAGATCTTCACAGGTACCGGCCATCGGATCCTGAAACACACGTGCTACCCAATTGGCTCGCTCCCAGACCGGGCGGCGAGTCACGTCTACCTTGTCGATCATGATTTGGCCATCATCAACAGACTGGTCGCCCGAGATCGCATTCAGAAAAGTAGACTTGCCCGCACCGTTGGAACCGATCACGGTCACGAACTGCCCTTCCGGAATGGTCAGGGACAAACCGCGCAAGGCACGGGTTTCAATGGGCGTACCCGGATTAAATGTCAGGGACAGATCTTTTGCTTCTAACATTACTGGGCCCCCTTCTGTTTACGAGCACGCTTTTTCTTGAGCAATGGAATCACCAGTGCCACGGTAACCAGCAAAGCGGTGACCAGGTTCAAGTCCTGCGCTTTCAGGCCGATCACATCGGCATTCAGAGCCAAAGCAATAAAGAAGCGGTACAGAATCGCACCCAGCACCACGGCCAAGGTGGCGTAGAACAGTTTGCGTGCGGGCAAGATGCTTTCACCCACAATCACGGCAGCCAGACCAATCACGATGGTCCCGATGCCCATGGAGATATCCGCCCCACCCTGCGATTGTGCAAACAAGGCACCGGCCAAGGCGACCAGGGCATTGGAAATAGCCATTCCCAGCAAAAGCATATTGCCAGTTGCCACGCCTTGAGCACGGGCCATACGGGCATTGGCGCCGGTAGCGCGCATGGCCAGGCCAGTTTGCGTACCGAAAAACCAATCCAGCGCCAGTTTGGCAATGATTACCAACCCAATCAGCATCAAGGGACGAGCAATATAGTCAGCGATGGATTCGGGCTGCAGAATCGTGAAGACCGTCGGCTCCATGATCAGGGGCACATTGGGACGACCCATGATGCGCAGGTTGATGGAATACAAGGCGATCATCATCAGGATACTGGCCAGCAGATCCATGATTTTCAGGCGTACGTTCAACCAGCCAGTAATCGTGCCGGCAATGGCACCAGCAAAAGTGGCCACTACAGTCGCCAGGAAAGGATCATTGCCCTGGCTGATCAGGATGGCGGCAACCGCCCCACCCAAAGGAAAACTACCATCGACCGTCAGGTCAGGAAATCGCAGGATGCGAAAAGAAATCAGAACACCCAGAGCAACCAGTCCGAAAATCAGACCAATCTCCAGGGCCCCCCACATTGAATAAATAGACATATTGTTGGACGTCTAGGATACAAAAGAAACAGGCGGGCAGCTTGTGGCAACCCACCTGCAAGAAGCAGTCAAATCAGGCTTATTCGACGATTTTTGTTGCGGACTTCACGAAGTCCTCGTTAAGCGAAACGCCTTGGCGCTTGGCAGCGCCCGGATTGACATACAGTTCCAGATTGCTGCTGGTTTCAGAAGCCATATCACCGGGTTTTTCACCCTTCAGAATACGGATGACCTGTTGACCGGTCTGCAGACCCAGGTTGTAGTAGTTCACGCCCAGAGCTGCGATAGCACCACGGGCCACACTGTCGGTGTCCGAAGCGATCAAAGGCACTTTGGCGTCCACGCCTACTTTTACCAGGGACTCGTAGGCCGACACCACGTTATTGTCGGTATTGGTGTAGATCACATCGACCTTGCCCACCAGGCTACGAGCAGCCGCCCCCACGTCCACGGTACGAGGCGCGGTGGCTTCCACCAGCGTCATGCCGTGCTTGGGCAGCAATTCTTTCATTTCTTTAACGACCACGGCGGAGTTGGCTTCGCCAGGGTTGTAAACCATACCCACGCGCTTGGCATCAGGCACGACTTTCTTGATCAGATCAACCTGGGCTTCCAGTGCCAGCGCATCGGACACGCCTGTCACGTTGGTGCCCGACGGTGCCATGCTGGGCACCAGGTGTGCCACCACAGGATCGGTCACGGCCGAATACACCACAGGGATAGTCTTGGTTGCCGACACCACGGCCTGCGCCGAAGGAGTGGAAATGGCCACAATCACGTCAGCCTTGTCACCGACGAACTTACGAGCGATCTGAGCGGCAATCGCCGGATTGCCCTGGGCGGTCTGAAACTGCCATTTGAAGCCGGAGGCTTCGTTATAACCAGCATCGGTCAGCGCTTTGTGTACTCCATCCTTAATGGCGTCCAGAGCCGGATGTTCCACAATCGACGATACCGATACAGATTGCGCATGAACTGCAGCGCCCGACATCAATCCTACACAAGCCAAAGCGGCCGCCACCTGATGCACCGATCTGATCAGTTTCATCCAATACTCCTTAGATGCAAAAAAACGAAAATTTTAGATGTTTAGTCTAACGCGAACGACAGGACTTTGACCCTTCAGGTAATCCCTGCCCCGCTCTCCTACTGGTCCTGCATCTGGCGACGGAACGAGAGCAGTTCCCTGGCCCAACGTGTAGCCGGCAAACCATAATCGGCCTGCACTTGTTCGGCCCGACTCAGCAGCTCTCCGGCTGTCATCTCCAGCGTGCTGCCTTTGAAGGCCAGAACCACCTGATTGCCCTCGTCCATTTCAGGCAAGAGCAATACTTTGCCATTAAAGGCTTCACGAATGTTGTCAATATTATGTTTGAAGCTGGGGTGGGCACCAAAAAGATTGACGGTCATGATGCCCTCATCATCCAGCACCGCACGACAATCCTGATAGAACTCCAGACTGTCACGTACCGGGCCTTCGGCGTGAGCGTCGTACAAATCCACCATCAAGGCACGATACTGACTGTGCTGATCGCTGTCTTGTACCCAGACACCGGCATCGGCCTGATCAATCAGGGACCGCGGGCTGCGCGGCAGCCGGAAAAAGGCATTGCACATGCCGATCACCGACGGATTCCATTCCACCGTCTGCACCTGACTGCTGGTCTGCTTCAGGCAGAAACGCAGCAGGGAACCCGCCCCCAGCCCCAGAATAGCCAGCTTGTGCTCGGGTTTGGGGTCTTCCATAAATAGCAGCCAGGCCATCATTTGTTGTGTGTAGGCCAAGACCAATTCAGCGGGCTTGCGAATACGCATTGCACCTTGAATCCACTCCGTTCCAAAGTGCAGATAACGGATCCCTTCGCTTTCCGACAACGTAGGACTATCGTCCCCCTGCTCACCAGCCATGAAACTCTTCCTTGCAAAGCAGTCAGGCGGCCCGGCTCACACGGGAGCAACGTGGCACCCCACATAATCCTGAACCTGGATATGGCCTGACGACAGAGAAAACAGCGCCGGAAGGCGGCATTGCGCCACTTCCGGCGTTTTTAGCAAGGCGCCATCATAACAGCGATCACTTGATGGGGAACGGCTCACTGACGTTCGATAATCATGGCTACTCCCTCGCTACCGCCATGACACATGGTGACCAGAGCATACCGCCCCTGGATGCGCTGCAACTCATGCAAGGCCTTGACTACCAGTGCCGCTCCTGTCGCCCCCAAAGGATGCCCCATGCTAATGCTGCCGCCATTTGGATTGACTCGCTCCGGATCAAAATCCAATTCTTTGGCAACGGCGCACACCTGTGCTGCAAACGCCTCATTGGACTCGATCACATCAATATCGGCTACCGTCAGTCCCGCCCGCTTGAGCGCCAAGCGAGTCGATGGCACCGGCCCCATTCCCGCAAATTGAGGGTCCACGCCCGCATGCGCCCATGAGCGCAGCTTGCCCAAAGGCTTCAAGCCTTGACGGCGTGCCTGCCCCTCTTCCATCATCAGCACCACCGCCGCCGCATCCGCCAGACCCAAGATATTACCGGCCGTCACCGTCCCCCCGTCGCTCTGGAAAACAGGCTTCAAGGCGGCAAGCTGCTCCAGACTGCCATCATGCCGAACATGCTCATCCTGCTCGAAGATGCTCCCATCGTGGGCCGCCAGCGGGACGATCTGCTCCTTAAAGTACCCATTTTCAATGGCACGAGCCGCTCTACGGTGCGACTCCAGGGCCAACTGATCTTGCTCACAGCGGGACACACCGTATTTTCTGGCGACATTCTCCCCCGTCACCCCCACATGCTCCCGAGTCAAAGGACTGATGAAAATCTCCGACAAGACATCTACCAAGGCCACACTGCCCATGCGACTCCCCCAGCGCTGGCTTGGCGCCAGATAAGGCATTCGACTGGTACTTTCAACACCGCCGGCCAAGGCCACCCGAGCCTCACCCAATACAATCGCTTGCGCTGCCGAAATAATGGCCTGCAAACCGGATGCACATAAGCGGTTCACATTCATGGCAACCGCCTCATGAGCCACTCCTGCTTTCATGGAGGCTGCACGCGCCACATAGACATCCTGGGGCTCGGTCAGCACCACCTGCCCCATCACTACCTGCTCCACCTCCGAGGCAGATACTCCACTTCTGCCCAACACTTCCTGCATGACCGCCGCCCCCATCTCAATGGGGGGCACATTCCGTAACGAGCCACCAAAATTACCAAAAGCGGTTCGACAAGCCTGAACCAGAACGACTTCTTGCATATGAATCTCCTTTTATTCCGTTTTATTCCGATGAGAAAAAACAAGGGCTTCATGCTCAGTCACCCAAGCCATGCATTACTTTTAAAACAATTCAATGCAATTGGCTGGATACGAGGCTCCACTACAAAAACAAATAATCAAGTCGGCGTTTTTATAAGATTTACTTGTATATGCCGAAAAAAAGCCGGAAAGTGACTCGTAGCACTTCCGGCTTTTCTGCGCTTTAAACGAAGCTTAAAGAGAAATAATCAGCAAGGTTCAAGGACGCTCGAAAATCGCCGCAATCCCCTGCCCACCGCCAATACACATGGTGACCAGCGCGTAACGACCTTGGACACGCTGCAGTTCATGCAAGGCCTTGACTGTAATAGCGGCGCCGGTCGCGCCAATAGGGTGGCCCAGGCTGATACCACTACCATTGGGGTTCACCCGTGCCGGATCCAGACCCAGTTCACGCACAACTGCGCACGCTTGGGCGGCAAAAGCTTCGTTGGACTCGATCACATCCAGATCCGACACGCTCAAACCGGCGCGCTCCAGTGCCAGACGGCTGGCTGGCACAGGCCCAATACCCATAATGCTGGGATCCACCCCGGCATGCCCCCAGGACACCAGCTTGGCCAAAGGCTTCAGCCCACGCTGGCGAGCTTCTTCCGCGCACATCAGCAAGACAGCGGCTGCACCGTCATTCAGGCCCGAGGCATTACCTGCCGTAACACTGCCGCCTTCAGGCATGAACACAGGTTTCAGGCCGGTAAAGTTTTCCATCGTGGCGTCCAGACGTACGTGCTCGTCCTGATCAAACACGATCTCGCCCTTACGGCTTTTCTGGATAATGGGCACGATCTGCTCTTTAAAATAGCCCTGCTCGATCGCGCGACGGGCACGCTGGTGCGATTCCAATGCCAGCTCGTCCTGATCGGCTCGGGTCACGCCGTATTGGCGGGCCACATTTTCGGCCGTAATGCCCATATGAACGCGATCAAAAGGATCCGTCAGTGCACCAGTCATCATATCCATCATGACCGAGTCCCCCATGCGAGCGCCCCAGCGATGAGCACTGGACATATAGGGCGCACGGCTCATGCTTTCTGCTCCGCCTGCCAAAGCCACCTTGGCATCACCGACCAGAATGCCCTGCGCGGCCGACACAATGGCTTGCAGACCCGAACCGCACAAACGGTTGACGTTCATGGCCGGTGTTCCGTGGCCCACGCCCGCCTGCACCGAAGCCACACGCGACAAGTACATATCGCGCGGCTCGGTTTGAATAACCTGCCCCATCACTACATGCTGAACGTCTGCCGCCGATACGCCACTTCTGTCCAGTACCGCGCGCAATACCGTGGCTCCCATTTCGATTGGCGACACATTCTTCAGTCCACCACCAAAATCACCAATCGCGGTACGGCATGCCTGGACTACAACCACTTCTTTCATATGAATCTCCCTCAATCCCATTGGGATATGATGACCAGCATAAAAAAGCCAAGCTGACAAAAACGTCCACTCGAATATACACGGCTGCCATGGAAAACCATAAAGCAGACACAAAGACCGTAATTCGCAGTATGGTTTGATACCTTACCCACAAGACACGTTCTTGATAACCCTTTTTATAGGATTCCCCCTCATGTACGAGCGTATCCTGGTATGTACCGACGGCTCAGAACTGTCCGCCCACGCTGTCACCCATGCCCTGAATCTGGCCAAGACCAGCGGCGCCAAATTGCTGGCCCTGCGCGTCATTCCGCGCTATCGCCAAAGCTACCTGGAGGGCGGCCCCATTATCGACCAGAAGCTCGATAGCCGTATCGAAGCCTCCTGGGTAGAGCACGCCCAATCCGAGCTGGCCGCCGTCAAGCAGGCCGGTAAAGACATTGGTGTCTCGGTCAAGGGCCTGGTGGTGAAGTCCGAACTGGTGGCCGATGCCATTATTTCTACCGCTGAAAAGCAGAAAGCTGACCTGATCGTCATGTCCTCGCATGGCCGCAAGGGCTACAAGCGCCTGCTCTTGGGCAGCGAAACCCAGCACGTTCTGACCTACTCGGAAATCCCCGTTCTGGTGATCCGCAAGAAAGCCAAGAAAAAATAAAACGCGGCCAGGCATCAAAACGCAAACTCCGGTTTGCGTTTTTTATTCTCAGGAGTCCCGCATGAACGTCAGCACACAGGAAAAACGACGCCGTTTTCGAGCCTTGCATGAAAGTGGCTTACTGATTTTGCCCAACCCCTGGGACATAGGTGGAGCCAAGCGTCTGGAACGACTGGGTGCACAGGCAATTGCCAGCAGCAGCGCTGCGTTTGCCTGGTCAAAGGGATTGGAAGATTTTGAGGTGGGCCGGGATGCCCTGCTGGCGCATTTGCGAGAACTGGCGGCCAGCACGAATCTGCCACTGAACGCCGACTTTGAAAATGGCTTTGCCGATGAGCCCGAACAGGTCGCCGAAAACGTCCGCCTGGCCATTGAAACCGGCATTGCAGGCTTGTCCATTGAAGATCGCCATGGCGACGAACTGTATGACCTTGAGTTGGCTGTGGCCCGCATACGGGCTGCCAAGCAAGCGATTCTCAACAGTGGCGAGGACGTTCTGTTAATAGGACGCAGCGAAGGCCTGCTGATTGACGCGCTGGATCTGGGACAAACCATAACCCGGCTAAAAGCCTTTGCCCAGGCAGGCGCCGATGTGGTCTACGCCCCCGGATTACGCGATCTGGACGATATTGCCCAAGTGGTCCAGGCACTGGCACCTACGCCCCTCAATGTGCTGCTGATTCATCCGGGACTGAACGTGCCCGATTTGGCCGCCATCGGTGTACGCCGTGTCAGCACAGGGTCACAACTGGCTCTGGCCACCTGGAACCGCTTTGAAGAGGCCAGCCTGCAACTGCTGGAGCAAGGGCATCTGCCGGCCACCCAAGCCCATCGCCGCTGGTCCTGATACAAGACAGGCAGGCATAAAAAAAGCGCAAGCTGCAAGGCTTGCGCTTTTTAACCCTTCAGTCAGAACTTAGCTGTCCTGAGCCTGGTCGCTGGACGCGTCCACTTTGGCTTCCTGATCGGTTTCTACGACTGCTTTCTTGGGAGCCACCCAATTCAGGGGCTCAACCTCAAAGGCCTGTTTACGACGTACTGGTTTCGATTTGCTCACGAATAACTCCTGCTCAATATCGACAGGGGGCGCTGCCCTTAGCGCCCCGATTTCTTTATTATATCAATGATTAGACCACAAATCAATTTTGGCCATAATATGGGCGCATTATGGATGCAAATTAGGCGACGTTAGGACAAAATAAAGGCAATTCAAAACAAGACTTTTTCATAGACAATTCAAGCCAAAATAACTGCCCTGAATATCTTACGGCTCGCCTAGACCCCAGGCACCCTTGAAAACTCATTTTTCACCCATTTGAGTACAACAATAAAGAGACAATGGCATGCACGATTCCCGCCCCACCGATCATCTGGATCGCTCCTTGCGCTGTTTTTTACGCATTGCACAATTAGGCTCGGTCAGCAAAGCGGCTGATGATTTGGGACAAAGCCAATCCAGCCTGAGCAAACAATTAAGCTCGCTGGAACAAAGCCTGGGCCAAACCCTGTTTACCCGTACCGGGCGCGGAGTCAGCCTGAATGATGCGGGCGAGCTGCTGCGCCAAGCAATCGAACCGGCCTATAGCCGTATTGACAGCGCTATCCATGCCGTGCGTCAGGAGCACGGCGTCAATTCAGGTACTGTGCGGCTGGCCACCGTCCATACCCTGAGTTACTACTTCATGTCCGATGTCGCTGCCGCGTTCATGAGTGCCCACCCTGGCGTGAATTTGTCCTTATTGGGACGCAGCTCGCCCGAGGTAGTGGCTTTGGTGGAAAGCGGCAAAGCCGATGTGGGTTTTGTATACGACTCGGCGGTGGACTGTGGCGGCTTGATCTCGCACACCCTGTTTGACGACCAAATGTGCCGCATCTCTGCCAAGCTGGAGCCTTTTCCGAGTGCAGATTTAAGCCACCAGGCCTTGCGCCTGATCGGTTTTCCGCCCCATTACGCCCTGCGCCGCATGATTCACAGCAGCGGCCTGCACCCCGAATTTGTGGCGGAGGTCGAAACCATAGATGCCATGTTGCGACTGGTGGCGTCAGGATTGGGAGACTGTATCTTGCCGAGCCGCATTCCCGACAACCTGCTGCACGAGCACAATCTGCATAAATACCCGATTGAGCAACCTGCCCTGCAACGCCGGGTTGTGGCGATCTTGCGGGCAGACCGTGATCCCCAAGCACTGACTTCACGGCTGCTGGAATGTGCCTTGCGCACAGCGCAAAGTCTGTAACAAGCCTCTGCAACACGAACCTGTCGCAAGGATTCGTGGCAGATAGACAGCCCATAAAAAACGGGCCTGATGACAGACACTTCAAGTCTGGAATTCCTCCAGAACCCTGAACATCCCTCATCAGGCCCGCTTGCTTCACTGCTCTACCCAAAGGCCGATGCTCTGCCCCGGCCCTGGATAGCAAACTGCTTTACTGTGCCACGCAGTCCACGTAGTAACGCTTCTGACCGGAGGCATCCACCTCTTCCACAAAACCGTGGATATCCGTACCAAAGCCCGGACACTGGCGATGCAGTTCACGCGAGAACTTCAGGAAATCCACAATCGTCTTGTTAAAGGCTTCACCAGGAATCAGGAGCGGGATACCGGGGGGATAAGGTGTGATCAAGTTGGTAGTCACGCGACCTTCCAGCTGATCAATCTCGACCCGTTCCGTACGACGCTGCGCAATGCAGGCAAAAGCATCAGCCGGACGCATGACAGGCACCACATCCGACAGGTACATATCGGTCATCAAACGGGCAATGTCGTGCTTGGCGTACAACTGGTGCACATGCTGGCACAAATCGCGCAAGCCCATTTCCTCGTAACAAGGATACTGGCGCGCAAACTGCGGCAGAACACGCCAGACAGGCAAGTTGCGGTCGTAATCGTCCTTGAACTGCTGTAGCGCTGTGACCAGAGAGTTCCAGCGGCCTTTGGTAATGCCGATGGTGAACATGATGAAGAAGCTGTACAGGCCAATCTTCTCCACAATCACGCCACGTTGCGCCAGAAACTTGGTCACGATAGAAGCCGGAATGCCGGTTTCACCAAATGTGCCTGTCAGATCCAGGCCGGGGGTAACAATCGTGGCCTTGATCGGATCCAGCATATTGAAGCCATCAGCCAGCGGGCCGAAACCGTGCCACTCGCTATGCTCCGCATCGTCCGTAATGATCCAGTCCTCAGGCTTGCCCACACCGTCTTCTGCCAGTGTTGGCGGGCCCCAGACCTTGAACCACCAATCGTCTTCGTCAAACTGCGATTCGACCTTGCGCATGGCACGGCGGAAATCCAGAGCTTCAATAATGCTTTCCTCAACCAGCACACGACCACCGGGTGGCTCCATCATGGCAGCGGCCACGTCGCAAGACGCAATAATCGCGTACTGCGGGCTGGTGCTGGTGTGCATCAGATAGGCTTCATTGAACAAATGACGATCCAGGCTACGAGTGACCGAGTCCTGTGCCAGCACGTGGCTGGCCTGGCTCAAACCGGCTAGCAGCTTGTGCGTGGACTGGGTGGAGAACACCATGGTTTCCTGCGGGCGCGGACGGTTCTTGCCCATGGCGTGAAACTGACCATAGAAGGGATGGAAAGCCGCGTGCGGAATCCAGGCTTCATCAAAATGCAGCACTTCCACGTAACCATCCACGGCATTCTTGATCACCTGGGTGTCGTAAATAATGCCGTCGTAGGTGGACTGGGTCAGCGTCAGCACACGGGGTTTGACCGTATCGGCATCCAGATGCGAGAGCAAGGGGTGCTTGCGGATCTTCTCGCGAATGGTCTCGATATCAAATTCGCTGCGCGCAATCGGGCCAATAATCCCGAAGTGGTTACGCGTAGGACGCAGAAACACGGGGATAGCCCCCGTCATCACAATGCTGTGCAGGATGGATTTGTGGCAGTTGCGGTCCACGACCACCACATCACCCGGAGCCACGGCATGGTGCCAGACAATCTTGTTGCTGGTGCTGGTGCCGTTGGTCACGAAAAAGCAGTGATCAGCGTTGAAAATACGCGCAGCATTGCGTTCGCTGGCGCCAATGGCCCCGTTGTGATCCAGCAGTTGGCCCAGTTCTTCAACGGCATTGCAGACGTCGGCACGCAGCATGTTCTCGCCAAAAAACTGGTGAAAAATCTGCCCGACCGGGCTTTTCAGAAAGGCTACGCCGCCGGAATGACCGGGGCAATGCCATGAATACGAGCCATCCTCGGCGTAATCGAGCAAGGCTTTCAGAAATGGAGGCTTGACGCCTTCCACATAACTGCGCGCTTCACGCACGATGTGGCGCGCCACGAACTCGGGCGTATCCTCGAACATGTGAATGACGCCTTGCAGCTCGCGCAAGATATCGTTTGGCATATGACGAGCCGTTTTAGTCTCGCCATACACATAAATAGGCACATCGGTATTGCGACGACGCACAGCCCGAATAAAGGCACGCAGATTCACCAGCGCCGGGGCGCTGTCTCCATCTTGCGTGAACTCCTCATCATCGATGGACAAAATAAACGCGCTGGCACGACTTTGCTGCTGGGCAAATTGACTCAGATCGCCATAACTGGTGGTTCCCAACACCTCGAAGCCTTCGGCCTCGATCGCATCTGCTAATACACGAATGCTCAGACCAGACGCATTTTCAGAACGAAAATCCTCATCGATGATCACAATGGGGAATTGATATTGCATGCCATGTCCTTAATACAAGGGAGTGCCGCAGGGGCGGCAAAAAAAGGGAGGGACGTCAGTCGCTTTTGCGCAGCAGATCGTACCGTGTTTCACGTCCCGTCATGTGACACTTGCTTTTCCCTACGTCCTTGGGCATAATTCTACATGTCCCAGGACAAAACAAAAGGCGTGGTGACAGATTGGCTATGTGACGGACTGCAAATCCGTTCAGGTTGGTTCGATTCCAGCACACGCCTCCATCTTGCTTGCATTCAAGACAGACAAAACTGGCCTTCTTTCCGGTTTTGAGCACACAGAAAAAGTCGCCATTACGGCGATTTTTTTATTCCCTTTTCCTGCATATCAAATCCTTGTACTACGCGCTGCGGCCAAGCCCTTCCATCGGTTTTGGCCCACCGTTCCAACTTGGCCTGCAATTTAACACAAGCAGGCGCGTGATCTGCGCAAAAAACCCTCTTTTTCGTACCCTAAAAACATCAATCTGCCCCAAGCGCGCTTTGGGTCTTGCCGCCTGACTTTATGGCTGTTACATGCAGATAGTTTGAGGGCAAATTTATTGTCTGAAAATGTCTGTTTTTTACTACGACCTAGAACAAAGCCCAGGCTCATCGGCCATTTTCATCCTGTCGGTGGCGCTGGCTTTAAAACCAGTCCCTGGCTAGCGCTGATATGATGGCGGCATTCGCGCACGCTAAACGCCATCCTGCCCGTTTCCAACACGCTGACGGCCGCCTCTGCACTACCTTTATCGACAAAGCCCTGTACAAGCGGCTTTCTCTGATTTACCGAGATTGTCTGACACCATGAAACTCACCACCTGGAACGTGAACTCCCTGAACGTCCGTCTTCCCCAAGTTCTGGACTGGCTCAAGGCCAACCCCGTAGACGTGCTGTGTCTGCAAGAGCTCAAACTGCCCGACGAGCGTTTTCCCTTGGAGGCTTTTCAGGAAATGGGTTATCACGCTCACTGGGCGGGTCAGAAAACCTACAACGGCGTGGCCCTGATTTCGCGTGAGCCTGGCACGGATGTGCAACGCAATCTACCCAACTACGAAGACCCCCAGCAGCGTTTGCTGGCCGCCACGTACCCCTCGCCTGACGGCCCGGTGCGTGTGATCTGTGCCTACTGCCCCAACGGGCAATCGCTGGAAAGCGAAAAGTACACCTACAAGCTGGAATGGTTTGCCGCCTTGCACGACTGGCTGGAAAAAGAATTGCAGCAGTATCCCCGTCTAGCCATTCTGGGCGACTATAATATTGCCCCAGCCGACCAGGACGTTTACGACCCGGTCAAATGGGGAGTCGATGTTCTGGTATCCCCGCCCGAGCGCGCCGCGTTCGAGCGTTTGCTGGCACTGGGCCTGCACGATGCCTACCGTCTGTTTGAGCAAAGCGGCAGCCCCTTTACCTGGTGGGACTATCGTCGTTTTGCCTTCCGCCGCGATGCCGGGCTGCGTATTGATCACGCCCTGCTGTCCGACGCGCTCAAGGCCCGTTGCACGGCCTGCGATATTGACCGCGAGCCGCGCGCCAATGAGCAGCCCTCGGATCACGCTCCCGTTACCGCTACCTTGTCTTTTAGCTGACACACTCTTTTCATTATGCAAATTCAAAGCCAAATCATCGAGCAGACTGACTCGGCCTATGTGCTTGAGATCACCTTGGAAGAGGAGCACAAGGTCTGGGCCTATCTGGCCATCAGCGAGCCTGATCTGGATGCGGTCGCCCATATTGTCCCGCCCGAGCAATTCGAAGCCGGTGGCGATGTGCACGTGATGGCCATTGCCCAGCCCGAAGATGCCCCACAGGAAGTGGAAGACGTTTTGTTCTCCATGAATCCCAATGACACGGTGGTCTTTCTGTGCGCGGACCAGGCCAGCATCCTGGCCGTTTTGAATGAGTTTGGGCAAACCGACCCAAGCAGCAATTAATTCTTTTATAAAAATCTACTTCTAGAGTCTGCTCTCCATGTCCACGAGCTATCCTGGCACCGTCTTTATGGTTGTCGCCCCCAGCGGGGCGGGTAAATCCAGTCTGGTCAACGCCCTTCTGGCCAACGATTCCAACATCATGCTGTCCATCTCGGCCACTACACGTGCCCCCCGTCCCGGCGAGAGCGACGGCCAGCACTACTTCTTTGTGGACAAAGCGCGTTTTGAAAACATGGTCGCAGAAAACGCCATGCTGGAATGGGCCAAGGTGCATGACAACTACTACGGCACGCCCCGCGAACCCATTCAGAAAGCCCTGAATGCAGGCCGCGATGTGTTGCTGGAAATTGACTGGCAAGGCGCCCGCCTGGCGCGTGAACATTTCCCCGAAGCCGTCGGCATTTTCATTCTGCCGCCCTCCTTGCCCACCTTGCAGGCCCGTTTGCGCAAACGTGGACAAGATAGCGAAGAGATCATCGCCCGCCGCCTCGAGGCTGCCGAGCACGAAATCGCCCATGTTCATGACTGTCAATATGCTATTATCAATGAGGATTTTGATACGGCATTACAGCAGCTATTGAGTATTGTGCAGGCCAGTCGTTTGCGCACTGCCACTCAGTCAGTACGGCATCGCCAACTCTTTCAACAATTAGGCGCAGATGCCCTGCTGAATCAGGGCTGATCTCCTTCTTATTACTTTTTGATAACAGGTCTACTATGGCTCGCATCACTATCGAGGACTGCCTGGAGCAAGTCCCCAATCGCTTTAAGCTCACCTTGGCAGCCGCCTACCGTGCGCGCGAACTGGCTCAAGGCCACGAACCACGCCTGGAAAGCAAGAACAAGCCTACGGTTACCGCCCTGCGAGAAATCGCCTCCGGCGCGACCGGTCTGGAAATGCTGCGCAAAGTTCCTACCTGATAAGCACAGGCGGAGCACGGTATGGCATTTTCTGGTTTACGGGGCGCATCGTCTGGGCTGTTGGCCGTCCTTAAAAAAGGTTCACGGCTAGGTCGTCGCAAGCCTAAAGACAAGAACACCCCGGCACTGGCACAAGCTGCCCAGGAAAGTGCCAGTCCTCCTATTGCCTCACTGGCTCCGCTACACAAGATCATCTCGCAGTACCTGGACCCGAAAGATGTAGAACGGGTACGGGAGGCCTATCGTTTCTCCGATCAGGCCCATCTGGGGCAGTTCCGCGCCAGTGGCGAACCCTATATCTCGCACCCCATTGCCGTCACGGAAATCTGTGCGGGCTGGAAGCTGGATACCGATGCCTTGATGTCGGCCCTGCTTCATGACGTGATCGAAGATCAGGACGTCACCAAGCAGGAACTGGCTGAAAAGTTCGGGACCGATGTGGCCGAGATTGTGGACGGCCTGTCCAAGCTGGAACGCCTGGAATTTGCCACCAAGACGCAGCAACAGGCCGACAGCTTCCGCAAGATGCTGCTGGCCATGTCGCGTGACGTGCGCGTGATTCTGATCAAGCTGGCCGACCGCTTGCACAATATGCGCACCCTGGATGCGGTCAAGCCGGAAAAACGCCGCCGCGTCGCCCAGGAAACGCTGGATATTTACGCTCCGATCGCGCATCGCCTGGGCCTGAACGCCCTGTTCCGCGAGCTGCAGGATCGCTGCTTCAAGGCGATCTACCCCAATCGCTACAAGGTGCTGCACAAGGCCTTGCTGGCAGCGCGTGGCAATCGCCGTGAAATGCTGGGCAAGATCACCGAAGCCGTCAAGATCGCCCTGCCTGCTGCCGGGATTGATGCCGAAATTTCCGGCCGTGAGAAGTCGCTCTACAGTATTTTCTGCAAGATGGTCGAGCAGAAGAAGTCCTTTTCGGACGTGCTGGATATTTACGGCTTTCGCGTCATTGTGCATACCCTGCCCGAGTGCTATTTGTCCTTGGGTACGCTACACCAGCTGTATCGCCCCGTACCGGGCAAATTCAAGGACTACATTGCCATCCCCAAAGTGAATGGCTACCAGTCCCTGCACACTACCTTGATTGGCCCCTACGGCACCCCTGTCGAGTTCCAGTTCCGCACCCGCGAAATGGACCACGTGGCAGAAGAAGGCGTGGCCTCTCATTGGCTGTACAAAGAAGACGACGTCACCCTGAACGATCTGCAAAAGCGCACACACCGCTGGCTGCAATCCTTGCTGGATATCCAAAGCCAGACAGGCGACTCCACAGAATTCCTGGAACACGTCAAAGTTGACCTGTTCCCCGATGCCGTTTACGTCCATACGCCCAAAGGCAAGATTATTTCCCTGCCTCGTGGTGCGACTCCGGTGGACTTTGCCTACAGCATCCATACCGATATCGGCAATCACGCTGTTGCTTCCAAAATCAATGGCGAGTTTGCCCCACTGCGCACCGAGCTGAAAAGCGGTGACTCGGTAGAGATCATTACCTCCCCCGCCGCTCGCCCAAGCGCTCAGTGGCTGAACTACGTCCGTTCGGGCCGCGCCCGTTCGGAAATCCGCCATTACCTGCGCACGGTTAAATACGAAGAATCCGTGGCTTTTGGCCGCCGTCTGCTGGATCAAGCCTTTGACCAGCTAAGCCTGCCACATGCCACCGACGACGATCCCAACTGGGACAAACTGGCCAAGGGTTCGGGCGCCGCATCCCGTGAAGAAATTCTGGCCGATATTGGCTTGGGCAAACGTTTGGCCGCCGTCGTGGCGCGCCGCTTTGCTCCAGAAAACCCCTTGCTGGAAACCACTGCGGCCGAGTTTGACGAAATTAACGCCAACACTTCTGCACCGATTCTGATTCACGGTAACGAAGGTCAGGCTGTACAGCTGGCACCGTGCTGTGGCCCCCTGCCTGGTGACGCCATTATTGGCGGCATCCGTCTGGGTCACGGTTTGGTTGTTCATATGGCTGAGTGTGCGGTGGCACAACGCGCCCAGGCCAAAGAGCCCGAACGTTGGGTTCCTGTCATGTGGGACAGCAATACCGCCCGCCACCTGTCCACCCGTCTGGATGTCACTGCAATCAACGAGCGTGGTGTTCTTGGCCGTCTGGCTGCTGAAATTACCGATGCTGACTCCAATATCCTGCATATTTCCATGCCGGACGAATCGGCTGCGACCTCGGTACTGCACCTGACCGTTCAGGTTGATAGCCGTACTCACCTGGCGCGCGTGATTCGCGCCATCCGTCACGTACCGCAGGTTCAGAAGATTGTGCGTGTGAAGGGCTAAACCCGCTTGCAAACCAGCTTTCAGCCGTACAAAAAACGCCTGCTCAATAGCAGGCGTTTTTTATGGTTCAAATACGATCAAAGTCCGCTACTAGGCCAAGGTCTCGCGCACATGTTGTTCCAAGGCCCGAATAAAAATATCCACTGGCTCATGCGCATAGTCGTCCTGCGGCAAGAATAGAGAGACGGACGGCAATGCAATTCCGTCGAAAGGCAAAGGGACTACTCGCACGACGCCCTGTTCGCTGAATTGTCGGGCTGAAATAGAACCCAGCAAAACCAATGCCTGGTTCTCGCGTAGCACCGCCAGGTTCGCCAAGGTCAAGGTCGACTCCAGCAGACAGCGAGGCTCCTGAAAGCCCTGACGGGCCAACCAGAAAGCCAAAGTACGACGCAAAGGAGCACCTTGAGGGGGCAGGACCCATTCATAGCTCAGGGCATCTTCCCAATCCACCGTTGATTTGGAAAAAATAGGGTGCTGCGGCTCGGCCACCATCACAATAGATTCGTTATACAAATGCAGGGTGTCAAAGTCTTCCAGGTCCTGGCTATCCAGCACCCGACCCAAGACACAATCCAGGCGCCCATCCCGCAAACGCTCCAATAAACTGGCGCTGCTACCCTCCTCGATACGCAAAACCACATCCTGAGCAGCCGCCCGCATGGCGGCCAAGGCTCCCGGAATCACCGCCCCGCAGGCCGGCGACACCCCCACTCGAACCCGACCCTTTGCACCTTGCTGGGCGACCTGAACCTCTTCGCCCAAACCATCAACTAGCCCCAGAAAGCGCTGAGCACGCTGCACCAAGGCCGCACCGGCTGCAGTGGGTAGTACCCCACGATTACTGCGTTCATACAAAGTGGCACCAACCAAGGACTCGGCCTCCAGCAAAAGCTTGCTGGCCGCCGGCTGGCTCATGCCCATCATTTCTGCCGCATGCTTCAGGCTGCCATGCTCACCCAATGCTGCCAGCAACTCCAGATGTCGCAAACGAATACGACGCGACAAGGGAGGAAGTTGGGGGGAAATACCTGTATCCACCATATCTTTACTCTCCGTAAGCAGCTTCTCTGCTCCCCAGAAACCGAGCAAATTGAACTAAGGTTTGGTGCAGCGCCGGGTCACCCCGAACATGGGGGCCCGGGAGCAAGAATGCAGGGACATCAATGCCTGAGTCACCTGCTAGTTCAATCGGCCTCACCACTCCAGCCTGCTGCATAAAAGACGCCTGAGCCGCTGGCAAGCAGGCCACGGCATCTGATTGGGCCACTACTGTACTCAGACCGTGCCCGGCGGGGATCTTCCAAATGCGCGCAGGCGCTTCCATGCCGACCTTGGCCGTCCAGTCCTGGAACGCCCGGTGCCAAGAAACCGCTAACGTTGGCAAAATCCAATCCAAAGCCTGTACATCCTTGGGACTCAAAGACTTACCCGCCTTCAACAAGGGATGATGCGTTCTTAAAACAGGCACCACGCGACTGCTGATCCGTAACTGTCCAGTCCATTCATCATTCATAGGCTCGTCCAGCAAAACAGCATCGAGGTCCGCCTGAAGCAAAAGCGGCAACACCTGTTCAAACTCCAGATCCAGCAAACGCAGCTTCAAGGATTGGGACTGACGCCAGCGCACAAAGGCATTGCCAAGCGCCATGCCGTGTAAATCCGATATATAGCCAATCTTGAGAACAGGGGCTTGTTTCTCGTGATGCCCAGCACCCCGATCAAGTACATCCAGCAAATGCCCCACACGTCGTAAAACCAATTTCCCTAGTGCTGTTGGCTCGATGCCTTGCCGACTGCGTGTAAACAGAGCCGCAGCCATCTGCGCCTCGATCTCGGCCAAGGCCTTACTGACTGCAGATTGGGTCAAGGACAAATCGCGCGCAGCACTATGGATACTGTAATTCCGCCCTAAGGCGGCCAAAACCAAGAGCTGACGCGGTTCAAGCCGCTTCATCAGGCACGGAAAAACACAAAGAAAAATTCGTTTCTGGTATTCATCATAGTTATAACAAGACGTGAATTTTTCATTAACTGGGAATGGATGGCCGAGCATACCATGAACTTCATGTTCAACAGTTACCCGGATTTATCTATGTTTTCCCTTAAAACCCTGCTGATCGACCAAGCCCCTGTGGCCTGTTTATCGATAGACGGAAAGGACTACTCCATTACCGCCTTGTGCCAGCGTGTGAACTCCCCGGCCTTGCCTGACAGCGTGCTTGATCTGCTGGCACAGTGGGAGACGAATCTGCCCAAACTAAAGAGCTTGGCTGAGCAAGCGACAGCTCATACGGACCTGATTCTGAGCGAAGCAAACGCCACCCTGCCGCCCGTGCTGTATCCCGGCAAGATTCTGTGTGCCGGTGCCAACTACTACGACCATCTGCAAGAAATGGGTGTGCCCGCAGAGAAAAAAGACCAGCGCCTGTTCTTCTTTTCCAAGCCCGCACGCCAGGCTGCCATTGGCGACGGCCAGTGCGCCGCCATCCCCAAGAACTGCCAAAAATACGATTGGGAAATTGAACTGGCCATGGTGATCGGCAAAACCGCCAAGGACCTGACACTGGAAAATGCGATGGAGCACGTGGCGGGCTACACCATTGCCATTGACCTCTCGGCCCGGGACTTTGCCCGCGCCCCCGAGCAGTTCTACAAATTTGACTGGGTCGCCGCCAAAGCCAATGACGCCAGTTGCCCCATCGGCCCTGCCCTGATACCCGCCTGCTTTGTCAGCGACCCGCAAGATCTGGATCTGAAGCTGGAACTGAACGGCCAGATCAAACAGGAGGCCAACACCTCCGGCATGATTTTTGACCTGCGCGAGCAACTGGTGCGCCTGACAGAAATCATGACGCTGGAACCTGGCGACATCGTCCTGACAGGAACCCCAGCGGGTGTCGGTGCAGCACGAGGCGAGTTCCTGGCCCCCGGCGACCAACTGCACGCTCACATCAGCGGTCTGGGCACCCTGAACACCACGATTGCCTAATCCTTTCTTTTAATCATCAGGAGATCAACATGAGCATTGAACGCTTTCACCAAAACAAGAACATGAGCAAGTACGTCATTCACGACAAAATTGTGTATATGTCGGGGCAAGTCGCCATGGACCCATCCGGCTCGTTCGAAGAACAGCTGCACCAGATTCTGAGTCAGATTGACGAGCAATTTCAGGAAATCGGCATAGACCGCAGTCACATTCTGCGTGCCATGATCTGGATCGACGACTACAAGAAATGGCCCTTATTGAACGAGATCTGGAATGCCTGGATTCCCGCTGACAAAAAACCAGCCCGTTCCTGCGTTGAATCCAAACTCGCCTTTCCACAATACCAAGTCGAAGTTGAAATAACCGCCGCACTCTGATTTCAAGGCAAAGCGCGACATCGGGAGACATTATGAAAAAAATCAAAATAAATGTGGGCGCAGCAATCATTACTTCCTTTCTCTGCGCAGGGGGCATGGGGACGGCTCAGGCTGACTCGGCGGCAAGCGCCAGGATTCTGGTTGGCTTTCCAGCCGGGGGAAATGTGGATCTGGTCGCAAGACTGATTGCCCCTGATCTGTCCAAAGCATTGGGACGACCGGTGATCGTGGACAACCGACCGGGAGCCTCCGGGCGACTGGCAATCAATTTGGCCACCACCTCGGCACCTGATGGCTCAACCTTTATTTTGACTCCCGGAGTGGCGCTCACCCTCTATCCGCATACCTTCACCGAGCTACGCTACGAGCCCTTCAAGGATCTGGCTCCTGTCAGCAATGCGGTGAACTGGAACCTGGGGCTGGCTGTGCCCAGCAGTTCGGGCATCAAGAACTTTGCGGACTATGTGCAAAGCATCAAAGCCGACCCGAATCAAACCTTTTTTGCCAGTTCCTCTACCGGCAGCGGTCAGCATCTGGCCGGACTGTACTTGGGACAGACTCTGGGCGTAGCACTGGAACATGTAGGCTACAAAGGAGCCAGCGAAGCCATCGTGGCTCTGGTTGGCGCACAAGTCCCGGCAGCGGTACTGAATATTGGAGAGCTGATCCATCAATCCGAAGCAGGCAAGATCAAGGTACTGGCGCTATTTGACAGCAAGCGGGACCCCTTGTTGCCGGACACCCCTTCCATTGCCGAGCTGGGTTATCCGCAATTGGAGATCAATGGCTGGCTGGCCTTCTATGCGCCTGCAGGCACCCAGCCTGAGCTTGTACAAGCAGCACAAGCGTCCATTGCCACGACCTTGAACAATGCCGCGGTAAAAGAAAAGTTGCGTTTGGCGGGCATGCAAAGTGCCAGTAGCACCCCCGAGGAGCTGGACGCCAAAGGCAAGAAAGAGTTCGAGCATTGGCAGACAGTCATCCAAAGCCTGCCAAACTTCAGCAAGTTTTAAACAGGAATCAAACCGCCCTCGAAAAGGCCCAGGCAGGCAGCGGCAAGCTCAGCAATCCACTTCCGACCTGCCTTCAGCCTGCAACCTGCTTCAAGGGCAAAATAAGGCCTAGCTAAACGCCAACGTAAGCCACGCACAGGCCGTAGGCCAGCACGCCAGTCAGTGTTGAACCCGCAATGCCACCTGGCCAGCGCCGGCCCAGCAGCACCCCAGCCAGACCTGCCAGCAAAGGCGGCAAGTCCAGGGACATATGTTCAGGGCGCAGCAAGGAGATCAGGGACACAACCAGCAAGGACACCACACCTGCCGGGCCAATGGCCCCAAACAGGCGTGGCCAGATCGAAACGCGGCTGGGGTCCACCTTGCCTTGTCGTCCACCCAGACGCAAGGGCAAGTAACGAATCAAAAATGTGCCCAGACCCGCCAGCACAATCATGAGCAGAAAACTCCAATCCATCTCCACTCCTTAAGCGCGGCGCAGGGCCATCAAACCACCGGCCAGCATGCCGACAATAATCGCCAGATATGATGGCAAGAAAGCCATGGCCAGAACAGCCCCTACAGCGGCAGCCACCAACACCGGCAAAGGTGCAGATCGGCGGATTTCCAGCAACAGGGCAAAGAACAAGGCGGGCAAGACAAAACCCAGCGTCTTTTCCAGCACGGGAGATTGACCCAGCAAATCGCTGGCGAAGAAGGCCCCCACGGCGGTGCCCAGCACCCAGGACAGGTAAGAGCCCAGTTGCAAGCCGCAGTACCAGGACTCCTGCTCCTGGGCCGGTTGGCGGGCTACTCCGGCTGCAGAAGCGGCAAAGACCTCATCGGTCAGGCCAGGCGCCATGAACAGACTGGAGACAGTTCTTGGGCCGGTAAAAAAGCCCATCAAGGTTGGGCCATAGAACACATGGCGCAGGTTCATGAGCAGCACAATACCCAAAATGCTGGGATAGGCGGCGCCTGCCACCAGCAGACTGATCAAAATGAACTGACTGGCCCCCGCGTACACGATCAGGGACACCATCACTGCCAGCCAGGGTGACAAGCCCGCGTGCACAGCGGTCAAACCAAAAGAAATCGCGACGGGGACATAGCCCAGGGCGATAGAGGCGCTGTCTCGCAAGCCCCGTCGATATGCCGAACCGATAATCATGAAAAACCTTGCAGGGCCTGCCTAGGCCTGGAATGCACCAATAAAGATGGCGGGGTCCACCCGTGCGTTATTCAGACTGACATTCCAGTGCAAATGAGGGCCAGTCGCACGGCCCGTTGCGCCGGAACGCGCCACCACATCGCCCCTGCTGACACGATCACCCACGCGCACATCAAAAGCCGACAAGTGACAGAACATGGTGATCAGGCCCTGACCATGATCCACAAATACGGTTTTACCGTTAAAGAAGTAATCCGCCACGATGGTGACAATCCCGTCAGCAGGCACTTTGACCGCCGTGCCGGTAGGTGCGGCGAAATCCAGACCCGAATGCGGGTTACGCTCTTCACCATTGAAAAAACGGCGCAAACCAAACGGACTGGTCAGGCGACCCGGTACCGGCTTTTCAAAGACCACATTGCTGGGGCCTTCTGTGCGGAAGCTGGCATATGCCTGCATCTGCTCCTCGTATTCGCGCTCAAAACGGGCTTGCTGTTGCGGATCCGGATTCACATGCGACTTGTTTTTCAGGGTGATGCGCTGCTCGCGGTAACGCTTGCTGCCAACCTGAAACGCCACGCCCGACTGTCCTTGCACGGATATGCTGTGCTGGCCTGCTTGGGTTTTCAAGTCCAGTCCGACAATCGCTTTCCAACGCTGATCAGCATCCTGAATCACCAGCACACGGTTGCCATTGAAGTGCACCACCGGCGCTGAGCCACCCGCTCCCAGGTCCAGCACAGCCACCCCGCCCGGCACAGGGCGATGCAAGGTGCGTTCGATAAAAGTGCCCTGACCAGGCGCAGCATAGGCCAGGTACGGTGCCGTCAGGCCCCAAACAGTTGCGGCGCCTAAAAGGCGCCGCCGTACCAGGGAAATATCAGTGTGATTCATCAGAATGCTCTTTGAAAAACACCCCTGGAGCCTGCTGGCTCCAGGGTTACAGGCTCTGATTCAAGCCGCTTTATTCATTTTCACCTGTGGAGGTCAACCCTTTTTCTGCTTCTGGCAGAATCTGAACCTTCTCTTCCACACGCATGGCTTGCAGAACGGCCTGGGTCTCCGTGCGGGCCATGGCTTGGGTCAACTGTGCTGTCAGCATGTCCAGCCCAGGGTTGCCGGACTTGCCGGGCTCATGGCTCAGAATCTGCACCACGGTGTAGCCCTGGGGCTGGCGATCACCCACATAGGTAGGCAGCTTGTCCACGGGGTTGGCCAGAACCTTGTTCAGCAAGGCTTCGTCCATCTCGGGGAATTCCGCACGGCTCACGGCAAACTGGGCCGAGAAGTTCTCAGGTTCGGTACCCGCTTGCAACTGCTTCAGGTAGTCCTCACCGGCCTGAACCGCCAAGGCAGCCGCTTTTTCACGGCGCAGGTTTTCCTCAGCAATAGTGCGTACTTTATCCAGTGCAGGCACATGAGCCTCGGTAACGTCGGTTACGCGCAGGGCAATCAAGGTGTCAGGCGATACTTCTACAACGCCTGCATTCTTGCGCGAAGCCAGAGTTTCGGCATTGAACAAGGCTTGGCGAACACGGCTGTCATCCAGCACGGCTGCATCAGGGCTCTTGGCGGCAGCCAGATCACCTTCAACTTGCGAAGCAGGAATCAAACCTTGGCGGCTGATGCCTTCAGCCTGCTTCAGAGTCAGGCCCAAGGCATTGGCGGCGGCTTCCAGATTGTCTTCGTTGTCGTAAACCAGATTAGTCAGCTTGCTGGCCATATCGGCAAAGCGCTCGGAAGCCAGTTGCTTGCGCACTTCGTCCTGCACCTTGCTGCGAGCTTGCTCGAAGGACTCGCCTTGTTCGGGCTGAACTTCGTTACTCTTGAAAATATGGAAACCGTTGGGGCCTTCAATCACGCCCGACACATCACCTTTTTTCAAGGCAAATACAGCGCTTTCCAGCACGGACGGCCAGGAGCCTTTGCTGATCCAGCCCAGTTCGCCACCTTCACGGGCGCTACCCTCGTCCTGGGAGTTGGCACGGGCCAGGTCGGCAAAGCCTTCTTTATTGGCCTGGGCTTTTTCAGCCAGTTCGCGAGCCTTGGTCTGGGCCGCTTCACGTTCGGTATCGGAGGCACCGGCAGGCAATGTCACCAGAATGTGACTGATGTTCACACGGCCAGCCTGCACGTAACGAGCCTTGTTTTGCTCGTAGTATTGCTTGAGCTGATCGTCGGTAGGTGTCGCCAGATCTTTGGAGGCCGCTGCTTCATTCAGCAGCAGGTATTCCACTTTGACTTGCTGGGGCAGTTCCAGCGATTGCTTGTTGGCGTCATACCAGGCTTGCAGATCAGCATCGCTGATCTGAACCTTGGATTCGAAATCACGGGTCAGGAAGCTGCGTGTGCGTACACCACGCTCTTCGGTCAGGGCGATTTCCAGCTTGTTCATCACGCTGGGCAGCATGGAGGAGCTGGCAGCCACGGGACCGAGCACGCGTTGCAGGGCCATCTGACCGCGCTGGCTTTGCTCGAAATCACGGGTATTGATACCTGCCGAAGCCAGAACCTGGCTGTAAAGGGCGGGCGAGAAAGAACCGTTTTCCTGAAATTCCGGCATAGTGGCGATGTAGTCGCGCAGGGCAATGTCGGAGACGTTGAAGCGAGCGGCAGTAGCCACTTCAATTTGCACACGCTGATCAATCAAGGATTCCAGCAATGCACGACGGCTTTCCAGGCTGTCAGCCTGGGCCAGATCAAAACCGGAAGGATTGTTACGCTGCATATCGTCCAGCTGCATGCGGCGCGCACGATCAAATTCCTGGGACGTAATGGCGCTATCGCCAACTTTGACAATATCGCTATCGCCCGAAACGTAGCTGGAGTAGCCGCTGACACCGATCAGTACAAAAGACGGCAAAATCAGCACTAACAGGACCAGCTGCATGACGCGTTGGTTCTTACGGATAATCTCGAACATTAATCATCACCTACTTTCGCTTGCAGCAGGGCGCTGCGGGTGGCGCATCAGGCCGGTAAGCCGGCTCGGCCTGAAAATATACCGTATATGAAAACCGTACAGTGTACAGCCCCGGTTAAAATAGTACATTGGCTTTTTATCACGCCTCTTGCGAGTCCGCCATGTCTTCAATGAATCATCACTGGCCCTACCCCGCTTTGATCGCCCACCGTGGCGCCGGCAAGATTGCCCCGGAGAACACCTTGGCCGCCATTCGGGTCGGTGCCCAGAACGGTTTTCGCATGATGGAGTACGACGTCAAACTAAGCCGTGATGCGGTTCCCGTGCTGCTGCACGATGACGAGCTGGACCGTACTTCCAATGGTCAGGGTATTGCTTCCAGGCTAACCTTGGCCGAGCTGTCCGCCCTGGACTTCGGTGCCTGGCATTCCTCGGCCTACGCCGGGGAGCCCATGCCCACATTAAGTTCGATAGCCGCCTTCACCCTGGCCAATCAGGTTCACAGCAATATCGAAATCAAGCCGACCACCGGGGACGAAGCCGAAACAGGCCGACTGGTCGCCCTGGCCGCCCAAGCCTTGTGGGCGCAGGCCAGCTTGCCGCCGCTGCTGTCGTCCTTTTCTGAAGAGGCTCTGGAAGCAGCCCAACAAGCCGCCCCCACCCTGCCCCGTGCCCTGCTGATTGAAGAGGAGGTTCCGGCCGACTGGCCCGATCGTCTGGAGCGTCTGGGCTGCATGGGTCTGAATTTGAATGACCGCTTTGTCACTCAGGCTTTGGTTCAGGCAATTCGACAAAAAGGCTATACCGTGGCTGTCTGGACCGTGAACGATGCTGAGCGGGTGCGCGAACTGCTCGATTGGGGGTGCAATGGCATTTTCACTGATAAAGTCACCACCATTCGCCCCGACACTCTTTAATTAAACCGCAACACCAGGATTTCTCTTGTTCAGTTACCGTCACGCCTTTCATGCTGGCAATCATGCAGACGTGCTCAAGCACGCCACCTTGCTGCATATCTTTAATTACTACGCTCAAAAAGACAGCGCCTTCAGCATCATCGATACCCACTGTGGTGCCGGTATCTATGATCTGGAGCACGACTGGGCGCAAACCAAGGGCGAGTTCTACGACGGCCTGGACCGGGTCTTGCAGCAGGACGACTACCCGGAGCTGGTGGAACACTATATTGATGCCATTGCCGACCTGAACCCGGACGGTACCGCGCGCTACTATCCCGGTTCGCCTTGGCTGGCGCTGGAGCGTTTGCGCACGCAAGACAGCTTTCACGGCTTTGAACTGCACCCGTCCGAATTTGAAGTTCTGAGCGATAACGTGGCGCAGTTGTTCCCCCAGGGCAACCGTCGGGTGCGTCTGTATCCGGAAAATGGGTTTGAACAGTTGGGCCGCTTGCTACCGCCGCCGTCACGACGTGCCATCGTGGTGATGGACCCCTCTTACGAGGCCAAATCCGACTACCAGCAGGTCTTGAACAGCGTGAAAAACGCCCTCAAGCGCTTTGCTCAAGCCTGTATCGTCGTGTGGTATCCCATTGTGCAGCGGCCCGAAGTGCAGGCCTTGCAACGCAAGCTGGAGCAACTGGATACGCCCTGGCTGCATGTCAGCCTGTCGGTTCGTGCTCCGGCCAAAAATGGGTTGGGTTTGCATGGCAGTGGCCTGTTCATCAGCAATCCTCCCTGGACGCTGCTCAAGGCTCTGGAACAAAGCATGCCGTGGTTAACAAAAACGCTGGCCCAAGATGACAAGGCCAGCTTTCAACTTCGTCATTCGGGGCTGTAAGCCACCCGTTTGCCTTTAGGCCAGGCTCTCGGATTCTTTCATGTAGCGCCACTGGCCCATAGGCAGGTCGCCCAGCACCAGATCGCCAATACGCACGCGCTTCAGACCCACAACCTTCAGGCCGACCAGTTCACACATGCGGCGAATCTGGCGTTTCTTGCCTTCGCGCAGGATAAAACGCAGTTGGTCATCGTTCTGCCAGGACACTTGGGCTGGCAGCAAGGGCTTACCGTCCAGGCTCAAACCAAAGTTCAGCAGTTCCAGACCGCGCTCGCTCAGCTTGCCGGTTACACGCACCAGATATTCCTTGTCGATGACCGAGTCTTCGCCAATAATCTGCCGCGCAATACGACCATCCTGAGTCAGGATCAGCAGGCCGGTGGAATCAATATCCAGACGACCAGCCGGAGCCAGACCGCGCAAATGCGCCGGGTCAAAGCGTTGACCACCGCGGCCACCCTTGTACTGCGTGGCGGCACCGATCAGGGAAACCGCATTGCGATAACCGGCTTCGGCTTGCCCCGACACATAGCCTACGGGCTTGTGCAGCAAGATAGTGGCACGTTGGGTCTGACGCTGACGCGCTTGTTTTTCCAGTGTGATTTTCTGATTGGGGTAGGCTTTGCTCCCCAGTTCAGAGACGATTTGACCGTCCACACGAACCCAGCCGCGCTCGATGAAAGCATCCGCCTCACGGCGTGAACACATGCCGCGCTGGGCCATTAATTTTGAGATACGTTCTTTTTCCATGAGCGCTATTTTATGGCTTTGGCGATAATACAGGACATGAAATTTCCCTCCAGCACAAAAAAACCCTGGCATGAGCACGTTCACCCCTCTGCTACCCCCGCTCAAAAGTACTGGCTACACCGTCCCGGCGCCCTGACTGGCGGTCTGCGCCGCTTGGGCAAGGTCGATCTGGAAGTGGTCAGCGAATACGCTTGCCGCTTGAACCCGCAAGAAGCCGCTTTGATTCAAAAGCCGCCAGGCACGCTGGCCTGGATACGCGAGGTGTCCATGGCGGTGGACGGAATCCGCTGCGTGATTGCCCGCAGTTTCACTCCCCTGCCCGCCTCACACAGCGTCTGGCAAGGCATACGGCGGCTGCGTAGCCGTCCGCTGGCCGACATGCTTTATAACGATGCCCAGATACAACGTTCCGCCTTTTTAAGCTGCCGTTTGAATCGCGGCATGAGCTTTTTTCGCACGATTGAGCGCGCCCTGAATCCCAGTGGCGAGCCGGTTCCGCAGGCTCAGCAGATTCTGTCGCGCTGCTCCGTCTTCTGGCGGCACGGTCAACCCCTCCTGGTGGCCGAATCCTTTATGCCAGCCTTCTGGGCACGCGGTGCTACACTGGTTTAGCTCAAATTCAGCATTAGCTAATAAAACAAAGTTATATACAGAACCAGACCATGTCTACGCAAGCCGATCCAAGCCGACGCAACGCCTTTATTCTTTCCGGGATGCAAGCATTAGGCGGGGCAAACCCGGCCTTGGTGGTCGCACTCAGCAGTCTGGTGGGCCAAAAAATGGCCAGCAGCCCGGACCTGGCGACCTTGCCGGTAGGTATTTTCAACCTGGGTCTGGCTGTGGGCATTTTGCCAGCGGCCTACCTGATGCGCCGCTTGGGGCGCCAGGGTGGCTATATCATCGGTGCCTTGCTGGGCATAGGGGCGGGCCTGCTGGCCGCCGCCGGGATCTACAGCCTGTCCTTTGTCATGTTCTGTGTGGGCACTCTGCTGGCCGGGCTGTATGCCTCTTACGTACAAAGCTATCGTTTTGCCGCGGCCGATGACGCCAGTGATGCCTTCCGCCCCAAGGCCATTTCCTGGGTCATGGCCGGGGGGCTGCTGGGCGCGATTATCGCCACCCAGACCATTATCCATACCCAGGACATTTGGCCGGAGCACCCTTTTGCCGCCGCCTTCCTGGCACAAGCTGCCCTGGCGGCCTTGGTCCTGCCCTTCGCCTTTGGCCTGCGCCTGGCACCGGGCACACGGAATCAGCAAGAGAAAATCCCCTACACCGGACGCCCGTTACGCGAGATTGCCTCCAATAGCTACTTCATCATTGCGCTCCTGGCCGGAGTCGCTTCCTATGTGCTGATGAACTTTCTGATGACGGCTTCGCCCTTGGCCATGGTCATGCACGGCCATAGCCTGAAAGAGTCCACCTTGGGGATTCAGTGGCATATTCTGGCCATGTTCGGCCCCAGCTTCTTTACCGGCAATCTGATCAAGCGCTTTGGCAAGATCCCCGTCACCTTTGCGGGCGTGCTCTTGCTGGGACTGGCCAGCATTGTGGCGCTGCTGGGCATGACGGTGCCGCATTTCTGGGTGAGCCTGATTTTGCTGGGTCTGGGCTGGAACTTCGGGTTTATTGGTGCCACCAATATGGTGGTGGACTGCTACCGCCCGGAAGAGCGTGGCCGTGTGCAAGCTTTGAATGACTTCATCATCTTTACCTGTGTGGCCTTGTCTTCCTTCACCTCGGGCCGCGTGCTGGCCGTGTATGGCTGGTATGGGGTCAATACCTGGACGCTGCCGATCTCGGCCGTAGTCATGCTGGCTTTGGCCTGGTTGTACTTCAAGAATAAGCGTCAGCCCTACTTCGCCAGTTAAGCAAAGCGACAGCTCATGAAAAACGGCCCCCAAGCCTTGGATTTCATCCAGGCTTGGGGGCCGTTCCTCTTGCGTTCAAATCATCGGTAAATAAGCAGGCTTGGGGCCGCGAGGAAACTGAGCGTCCAATGCCTGAATATGCTCGGGCTGCAGCACCAGATCCCCGGCAGCGGCATTTTGCTGGGCATGAACCGCGCGCGAGGCCTTGGGAATCACAAACACATTGGGGTCACGCAGCAAAAAAGCCAAAGCCACTTGCCGCGCAGTAGCCTGATAATGGCTGGCAATCTCGGCCAAAAAGGCCCCGCCTTCTGAATTCGGCTCGGGGAAATCGTCGTGACCAAAGGGACTGTACGCCACCACGCTGACTTGATGCTCCCGACACCAGGGCATAACCGCGTGTTCAATGGCACGCTCGTTCAGGTGATACAAGACCTGATTGCAGGCAATTTCACCCGGCCCCACGATGTCGTACAGCTCTTCCAGATCCGGCACGTCAAAATTGCTGACGCCCCATTGCTTGATCTTGCCTTGCTGAACTAGCCTGTCAAAGGCTGCGCAGGTTTCTTCCAAAGGAACCTGACCGGGCCAGTGCAATAAATACAGATCCAGGTAGTCCGTACCCAGACGCTTCAGGCTGGCCTCGCAAGCGCGGATTACACCCTGACGGCTCGCATTGAAGGGCAAGACCTTGGACACCAGAAACGCCTCGTGCCGACGACCTTGCAGGGCCTGACCGATCAAGGTTTCTGCTTGCCCGTCACCATACATCTCGGCGGTGTCGATATGGTTCATGCCAGCGTCCAGCCCGGCCTGAAACGCGGCCACGCTCTGCGCCCAATCGGCCTGCTCCACATACCAACTGCCTTGGCCTACACGCGAAACACGTGGTGCCGACCCTAGTTTTTCATATCGCATCAGCTTGTCCTTCCATAACTACTGTCCAAACCAGCCCAACTGCGACCCCCTCACAAGGCGTCGCGACCGCTCTCCGAAGTACGGATACGGATAGCCTGCTCGACCGGCGTCACAAAAATCTTGCCATCGCCAATTTTGCCCGTATGGGCGGCTTTGATAATGGCTTCGATGATTGCATCACAGCGATCGGCCGCCACCACGATGTCCACACGAATCTTGGGCAGAAAATCCACCACATATTCGGCACCGCGATACAGCTCGGTGTGGCCCTTTTGACGACCAAAGCCTTTCACTTCAGTCACGGTCAAGCCGTTAACATCCAGCTCTGCCAGGGCTTCGCGAACTTCATCGAGCTTGAAGGGTTTGATGATGGCCGTAATTTGTTTCATGGTTACTCGCACGTCAAATTTAAAGAGGATCTTTGGCAGCGCCCGGCAAGGACGGGCGATGACTTTCTGCTGCCAGACTCAAGCCCAGGCTCAAGTCGCGACCGGTAGGCGACTGGAACAGACGCAAGCCAAGCTCAGGCAGCACCGCCAGAATGTGGTCAAAAATATCGCCCTGGATGCGCTCGTGGTCCACCCAGGCGGTTTTATTGGTAAAGCAATACACCTCGATAGGAATACCGTCCGCCGTGGGCTCCATCATGCGCACCATCTGAATCATGTCCTGATGGATTTCAGGGTGACGCTTGATATAAGCCATGCAGTAAGCACGGAAGGTGCCCAGATTGGTCAGACGACGGTAATTGACCGCATCCAGACCGGCACGGCTCAATTCCTGATTGGAACGCTCCAGATCTTCTTTTTTCTCGTTCAGGTAATCGCGCAGCAAGGCAAAGCGCGACAGGCTATCGACTTCAGTCGGCGTCAAAAAACGAACGCTGGAGGCATCAACGCTCAACGTGCGCTTGATACGGCGGCCGCCTGACTCAAACATCTGACGCCAGTTGCGATAGCTCTCGGAGAACAGCTTGTAGGTGGGAATGGTGGTGACGGTCTTGTCCCAGTTCTGGACCTTGACCGTGTGCAGCGCCATATCAATAACAAAACCATCCGCCCCGGCCTGCTTCATTTCGATCCAGTCGCCGATGCGCAACATGTCATTGGTGCTCATCTGCGTGCTGGCCACCAGCGACAGCAAAGTGTCTTTAAAGACCAGCAAGAGCACCGCCGACAGTGCACCCAAACCGGAGAGCAACAGAACGGGCGATTGATCCAGAATGATGGAGATCATGACAATAATGCCAATCGCCCACACCGCTATCTTGGCCACTTCCACATAGCCCTTGATGGACTTGGTGCGCCCTTTGCTGGAATTGGCGTAGACCTCTTGCCAGGCCCCCAACAGGCTGACAATCGCCATGATGAGAAAGACCAGAAAGCCCAGCAAGGCCACCCGCTCTATGATTTCCAGCAAGGTCTTGGCCAGGGGCAGCAAGGTCAGATTGGAGCTGACCACCAGCAAGGGCACGGCATAGCCCACATTGCGCACAAAGCGCTTCTTGACCAGGGCACGCGCCCAATCGTCCTTGCCCGCCACTTTCAGCAAACGCCGCACCAGGCGCGACAGCACGGAACTGGTCAACCAGCTGACAATCCAGACCAGCACCGTCAGCATGGCCAAACCGGCCAAAATCTGTACCCAGCGATCCTGCGGTAAATACGCTTCGATCCATTGCCATCCCAACAAATCGGCAAAGGTGCGTTCTTGCTCCATGTATTCTTCCTTGTCCAGCCAGCCCCAAAAAGGGCCGGCATGGTTTCCTAGAGTCTGAAAACTATCTAATATACTGCACAGCGTCTGTTTCCTGCGGGACTGGATGACCTGCGTCAGCCCGTCCGATCCACTATAATTGCCCTCTATGTCATCAAACACCCCCTCCTCTTCCCAAGACCAGTTCGCCAATAAGGCCATGGCCTGGTCGGCTCGTTTTTCCGAGCCCGTCTCTGACCTCGTCAAACGCTACACAGCGTCAGTGGACTTTGACAAGCGCATGGCCCGCTTTGATATTCAGGGTTCCCTGGCCCACGCCAGCATGCTGGCCGCCGTCGGTGTGATCACCGAGCAGGACAAGGCCGACATCGAGCGCGGCATGAGCCAGATTCTGGACGAAATCGCCCAAGGCCAGTTCCAGTGGTTGCTGGATCTGGAAGACGTGCACCTGAACATTGAAAAACGTCTGGTCGAGCTGATTGGCGATGCGGGCAAGCGCCTGCACACCGGCCGTTCGCGCAATGACCAGGTCGCCACCGATATCCGCCTGTGGCTGCGCAATGAAATCGACATTGCCCTGGACCTGCTGGCCCAGATGCAGCGCAAGCTGGCTGAGTTGGCACTGGCTCAGGCAGACACTATTTTGCCCGGTTTCACCCACCTGCAAGTGGCACAGCCCGTTACTTTTGGCCACCATTTGCTGGCCTACGCCGAAATGTTCCAGCGCGACGCCGAGCGTCTGCAAGACTGCCGCAAGCGCGTGAACCGCCTGCCATTGGGCGCAGCCGCTCTGGCCGGCACCAGCTACCCGATCGACCGCGAAATGGTTGCCAAGCTGCTGGATTTTGACGATGTGTGCCGCAACTCGCTGGACGCTGTGTCGGATCGCGACTTCGCCATCGAATTCTGCGCCGCTGCGGCCCTGATCATGACGCACATCTCCCGCTTCTCCGAGGAGCTGGTGCTGTGGATGAGCCCACGCGTTGGCTTTATTGATCTGGCTGACCGCTTTTGCACCGGCAGCTCCATCATGCCGCAAAAGAAAAACCCTGACGTTCCCGAGCTGGCCCGTGGCAAGACCGGTCGCGTCAATGGCCACCTGATTGCCCTGCTGACTTTGATGAAAGGCCAACCGCTGGCCTACAACAAGGACAACCAGGAAGACAAGGAAGGTCTGTTCGATTCGGCTGATACCATTCGCGACACCCTGACCATTTTTGTAGACCTGATCTCCGGCATCAAGGTCAAGCCAGAAGCCATGCGAGCTGCTGCGCTGCAAGGTTTTGCGACTGCTACTGATCTGGCCGACTACCTGGTCAAGAAAGGCCTGCCTTTCCGTGATGCCCACGAAACTGTGGCCTTGGCCGTGCGTGAGTGCGAGCAACTGGGTTGCGATCTGGCCGATCTGAAGCTGGAACAGCTGCAGAAGTTCGACAGCCGTATCGAGTCGGATATTTTTGGCGTGCTGACTCTGGAAGGCTCGGTGGCTTCACGCAAACACATCGGTGGCACCGCCCCCGAGCGTGTTCGTATCGAAGCACAACGCATTCTGGATCGTATTCCAGGCTGATAAGAGCTTCGGGTGAAAGCAGAAAAAGCCGCTCCTGTTCTAGGAGCGGCTTTTTTACAGGAATCGACTCAAATTTGATCTGACATGTTTTGTCAGTTGCGTTAGGGTTAAGACTGGAACTGCTGTTTTCGGCCAGGAGCGGCCGGTAGCTGAGAGTAAATGCGGACGCTCAACGTTAGACATAACTGGAGCGCAGCGGAGGAAATTTAATAGCTTTGCTTTTGGCGTCCGATTGATGGAATTGTTAGGATTGCTTGATTGCGTCGTCATCAAGCATATCAACAAGGTCTTGGATTTTTGCGAAAAGTTCGTCATAGGTGATGACTGTAACGCCCACATTTGCTCGGAATAGGTCAAACGATGCCCGTTGTGGCGCCGACAACCTCTCATGCTCCAGGTTTCCAGCGACAACCATACATATAGGGTCAAAGGCTTCAAAGCTCAGAGATTGTTCTGCTCCTCGCAAAGAATGAAAATGCTTGATAAGGTGATTCCTATAAGTGAGCGCCTGAATGATCGCCCCACTTAGTTCGTCGCTGATTGAGAAAATATCTGATCTGTACTCTCTTCCAATTAGCTTCGTTGCAGGAGTTTTGATTTCAACAACCACTGTATTTTTTGTGCTCTTGGTTGCATAGACAAAATCAACAATCTTCCCGCCGGAGTTCGAGATACCTTTTCCGCCGACATAACTCTTATCTGCGATTTGGATTGTGCAATTGGGAATGGATTGAGCAATTATTTTTGGATTGGTCTTGAATAGCTCATGCCAAAACTCTTCACTGCCGTTAGTTGTGTTGATTTGCCAAGTGGCTAAGCAATCGTGGAAATTAGTTAGTTTTCTCCCCAGGGAGGCTAAATCAGGCCTATTGCTCTGTGAACTACTTATGGCGTTTTCGTGCTGTTCTCGGACCGCTTTAAGCCATTCGACGCTGTAATCTTCCGGACGAGCATCAACGAGCCGATGATGCGCAGGGCATAAGACGATAAGATTATCAAGCTCTGCCATCTCCCTCCCGTTTGCCGTGGCAGAGTCCAGACTCACGTGACTGGGGCTATATCTCGGGCCGCCCGGTGAAATCGCCTCGATATGACAAACTTCGGCTATAGGCACTCCAGTCGAATCAATTAACTCTATGTTGCACCCAGGAAACGAGCATTTATTTCCTGCCTTGGTTAGCAGAAGGCGTTTGGCGGCGGCGCTATTTCTACGGTAGTTCGACATATGATGGAAAGAAGTCCTAACGGAATGTAGACCGCATCAATCCGCAGGCCATATCTGGAGCTTACGGTCTAAATTGGCACAAAAAGAGCTTGGAAAGGAGCTTGCAACCTAGCTTTTTGGGGAGGTTACTGTATGAAAACTCAATCCCAAACTCAACCATGCCTCCTTCTGGGTGTTGCGCGCCACACGGTTGCCAGATCAGGTCCACGTGTGAGTTTATTCCAAGCACTATAACCTGCCCACCGAACAGGTTCGTGTACAACTAGAGCGCATATTGGTGAAATGGCATGGTTTGCAGCATCTGCGAGACATGGGGCGGAAGGAGATCGAGCGTTTTCTGAGCATGTTGACTAACGAGAGGCCGGTGAGCTTGCAGCTTGGGTGAAGGACGGCTTTGGGGCTTGTATCTGGATGGCGGCTCAGGGGCGTTTTCTGCCCGATAGATCTGCCAGCCCCTGTCAGATCAACCTGAGTCAATACATTTGCCGCTTCGACCTACTTCCACTCCTGCCTGCCCGGATTTGCAGCTTAGACTTCGTACTCAGCTTAGCTGCTGATACTGGCAAGCTATCTTTACTAACGACATCTCCTGACCTGCTAACCCCCCTAGCAACGATCGAAAAAGCGGCACCGCCCCCAAAGTGCAGGTGCCGCACTCGACGTTAAGGCTGAGGCTGAATCAACAGCATCGTGCTGCTTTGCGCATTACGACGAATGTCCGTATGCGTCACATCCATAGTCTTGCACTCGAAGTTCTCGTACAACTTCAGCTGATCCTCATAATGCGGGCTGCGCACGCCATTGCGATCCGTGAATCCGCTCTGACCGGGTGGCATGGCATCACAAAACTCCACACCTTGAGCATTGAACACCACACGATTATTTTCCGTTCCACGGTTCTGATAGCCTGTGAATGCAAAGGTATTGCCCGACGTTGTTTGCGGGGTTCCCGTGAAGTTCTTGTCACTGAAGCGATGCACTGACGTAGGCAAGGTCCAACGTGCCATCTCAGCGCCCTGCTCCTGGCTCAAGCGCACCTGAGCGTCTATCAGAGCCTGATGCATGATCTCTTGAGAAGATCGATCTCCAAAGACATTCACACGCTTGGGATCAGGATTGGCTTCCAGCGCCAAAGCACGCAACAGGACCTTGGTCCCCATGCTCAAGTTGATCGAACCTGGATTGGGGCCTTTCTGTGTAGCAAACCCTGTCTGGCTGTACATGGCACGATGCGATTCAGGCACCACCGGCATCAAGACCTGCTTGTACAGCTCCTCCAGCCAGGTCTTGAACAACACGCGTGCTGGCCCGGCATTGTGCCCATCCTGATCTCGTTCCATACCATCCCAGGCCAACAGGACGTCCAGTGCCGCCTTGCCGGAATCCTCGGCCGACAACTGCTGCGCCAGCTTTTCCAGATGTGGACGGAAATAGCGCCAGTTCACATCGCTATAGGACGCTTTTTTATTGAACTCCCAAATCTCCTGCACGCTATGGACGTCCTTGTCCTGATACTGGCTGGTCAACTCGTTCATGCGGTCGCCATAGGTCCAGTAGTAAGTATCCGTATTAGTTTTATCCGGCGCGGGCTTGTTATTCCAGTTGACCAGATAGCCTTGTGGCGGATTGTAGGCTTTAGGAATCGCGTCAAAACTCTTGATGCCCTGCCACTCCATGCTGCCGTCCCCTTTGGCTGGCACGCGGATATCCTGATCGGCAGGACGCTGAGGCAAGAAAGCAGGAGAGACATAGCCGATATTGCCATGCTTGTCGGCGTAGTACCAGTTAATGGAAATCGCCATCTTGCTGGCCTGATCCAGAAACTCCGTCCAGTTGCGCGCCTTGGCTACATTCAGCCAAGCCAGCAAGGACTGCACCTCATAACCATCCCAGCTGCGTTTCTTGCTGTAAGCCGTGCCCTGTTCGTAATCAAACTGCATCACGGGGCCGTGTACGGTGCGCCAGATCGTCATTTCACGATCAGCCTGACCGCGTACCTGGATACGCTCCTTGCGTTGCTCCATCGTGCGCCAGGCATTGTTGAACCAGTACTGATCAGCACGCGCCGGATTCAGTTTCTCCTGGTACATATCCACCACGTCCTGAGGGCCAGCAGTTGCCCCCCAGGCAATCTCGCTATTGGTACCGAACAGAACAATCGGATAAGCAAAAGGCGTATTGCCCACCACATCAAAGCCCGCGCCGTGCAGGCCAATACCGTAGGTATAAGCCGGGTTGTACCAGCCAAACTGCGGGCCGTTGATCAGAACCGTAGAACCATCCTGAACGCGCTCGGGGCGGGTGCTCCACAGATTACTGGCTTTAGGTGCAAAGTCCGGGCCACGGCCACCCCAATGCTTGTCCTGACGCTCCAGCTCGGCAGCCAGCACTTGTGAAGAAACATGAGCCAGACTCTGCGTCCCTGCTTGCGCCTGTGGCTTGCGCTCGGCAGCGGGTGCCGGAACGGTGGTGGGGGCTGTTGTGTCATTGATCCACAGCAGTTCATCAAACAAGGCGCGGCCACGTTCCGGGCCGTGCTGTTTTTCCAGAGACTGACGCATGGCCAGCGCGGTGACCTCCAGGTTTGTGTCCGAGAAGCGATTAGCCATGGAGCCGACCCAGATCATGACCACATCAAAGTCGGTCAACGGCTCGGGCTGGAAATCAAAGTCTATGTATTCTTTAGGCAGCAGTTCTGGACGACGGCGCACCTGCTCCAGATAGGCGTTATAGCCATCGGCATAGCCACGGAAAATATCGCGCTCATCCTTGGACAAGGCTGCTATCTGCCGCTGAATGGAAGCCGGGGTGAAGTTCTGACGCACCTGCATGTCGTACTTGACGTAGACATCCTGCTCGCCAGGACCCAGAACGGCGGCTGTTGTGCCTACAAAGGAGCGGCGCGCCATATCCATCTGGAACAGACGGTCTTGGGCGACCGCATAACCATAGCCGTAATACAAGCCATAGTGGCTGTCAGCAAAGACGTGCGGCACACCATAGCTGTCACGCATCACCTCTACCGACTGCACCTGCGCATGGGCCGGTGCCCCCGCAAAACCCAAGATCAAACCAGCGGCCGTAACCCCTGTACGAACAAGCCCTTTCTGCATATCTGTCCCTTGTTTTTATGATACTGAAAATTATTATGAACCTAAAATATTGAAGCCAATACGAATAGGAAATCACAATGTAAAACAATCAGGATCGAAAACAAGTAAGGGCTTGCCCTAGTCAGCGCTGCTAAGCAAAGGCTTGAAAACGTATTTAGAAAGACACCAGACGACCGGGATTCACCGCACTCATCATGCCAATGGCTGCCTTGACCACAGGGATCGCCAGGCCGGACAACTGATGGCCCAGAGGAATGCTGCGATGGGTAATATCCGTCAGCATGGCAAAGTCCTCGTTGCGACCCATGACGTCGTCACTAATGGCTTTACCAATACGCACGGTTTGCGCTACGCCGTGACCACTCCAGCCATGCACCATGTACACGGGTACCGCATCCTCGGTTTTACGCGAGTCAGTTGCCCCGTTCAGAGTAAAGTCACTGATCCCGCTCCAGGAAAAGTCCAGCTGTACCTGTTCCAGCTGCGGGAAAACGGTCTGAATACGATCCAGCAGGTAGTCATTGATACGTTCGGGGGACCAACTGGTGCCTGTACCCTGCCCGCCAAACAACAGGCGGTTTTGACGCACGGCGCGGTAATAGTCGATCTGGAATTGCGTGTCATACACCGCACGGTCTGTTGGCAGCAACTCGCTGACTGGACACTCCAAAGGTTCAGTCACACCCACATAGGTATAGAACGGGACAGTGGTATTGGATTGCGTCGGCAAGAACTGCGAAGTCGTATCATGCACGGCCAGCACCAAGGCCTGACGGGCCAGAATCGTGCCACCGGGGGTGATAGCCAAAGCGCCCTTTTCCGTCTGCTCGATTTCCTCGACCGGACTGCCTTCATAAACTCGACCGCCATGTTGAACCAGGCCGTAAACCAGTCCGCGCAGTAGCGCCAGGGGATGCAGTTGACCACCCAAGGTATCCACCACCGCACCATGATATAAGGGCGAGCGGATTTCCTGCTCCAATTCGTAGCTACCCACAACTTCCACGCTGGTATCACCCAGATAGCGGCGGGCATCCGCCCCCTCTACCAATGCACCCATATGACCTGCGTGCACAGCAGCCGTCAAATGGCCACGACGACGATCAAAATCCAGCTCGTAATCCTGAGCAATCTGATCGAGCAGATCCATAGCTTCATGCGAGGCAAAACGCCACAAGCGGCGAGCTTCATCCAAAGGCAGATGCGCAATCATATCTGCGGCTTCCCAACGGGCCAGACCGGGAGTCAGCTGACCACCGTTTCGACCTGAAGCGGCAGAGCCAATACTGTCTTTTTCTACCAGCACCACGTCCAGGCCGGAGCGGGCCAGGTGCAAGGCGGTAGAGGCCCCCAGCAAGCCACCACCCACTACCAGCACATCACATTGCGTGTCGGCTTGCAGAGGATCAAAGCGGGTCCAGGGGGCTAGCGATGCTTCGTAATACGTCGCGGGCGCGACGGCTTCGTTCAGATGGCCTTGTCGCCAATTCCACAATCGGGGATTACTGACCAACAAGCTCTCTGCGCTGGAAACATCGTTTAAAAGAGTCGGTTTGGAAATAAGCATAAATGTCCTGTGTCTGTTACGGCCTTTTGGCCGCCTGGATCACAGAGCGGAATGCTCCGGTGACGCCCCGTCAACGCGGCGTTCCGTTCTGTCTCGTTATCAACACCCCGTTGTAAAAACGGGGTGGAACGATCTTCTTCTACGCTGTAGAATTAATTTATTCTACTCTGTAGAGTTAAACTTGGCAAATCTGCCCTTTCCCTATCAAAGGAACTCTATTGGTCCAAGCACCCGCCACGCGCACACGCAAACTGAATAAGGACGAGCTGGTCATCGCCGCCGTCACCTTGATGGAGGAAGCCGGAGACAGCGGCTTTTCTTTACGCAAACTGGGGGAACGAGTCGGTTGCGATCCCATGGCCGTGCTCTATCACTTCAAGTCCAAGGACGGCTTGCTGCGCGCAATGGCGGATTATTTGACAGGCCGCATTCAGGCTGTGGATACGGGTCTGTCGTGGACAGAGCGGTTGTATGAATTGGCCCGACAGTACCGTGAGCTGGCCTTGGGCCACCCACAGACTTTTCAGCAAATGCAGCGTTTTCTGAATACCGGCAAGGCCGACTATCTGGTTCTTGAGCAGGTATACAGGGCCTTGCGCGATGGCGGTTTGAGCGATGCCGAAATCCCCGCCGCCTGTGTGGGCTGGTATGCCGCTTTATATGGATTGATTCAGGGCGAGTTGGGTGGACTTATCCGCCAGGTCACTGAGGAAGAGCTAAACGAACTGGAACAATGGCCCGCCGAGGATGTGCCTATACTGCGCCAGATTCTGCCGCGCTTTGTGCATCTGCAATCCGAGCAGGTATTCAAGATGATGATGGAGCTGATACACGATGGCTTGATTGCCCATGCTGGTAAAGCGGCGACACCTGCCACCAAGCAGTAAAACCAGCAACGGACCGAATCAAACACACAAAACCGATCAGCCAGCCTAGCCTTCAAACGTGGTGATAAAAAATATATAGCTGCCGGCCACCTTGGCAAGGACACGGGCTGGTTCATGCCCACATCTCGAGAAAAGCACCTGAACGCGACTGATCTTTCCGCCAGCCTTCAAAACGCGATACCACCCAACTGGTCGGGATTGACGGCAACAGCACCTTGGGCGAACGAGCTGACAAAGCCCCCAAGAAAAAACAAATGCCCCGCAAACTGGAACTCTGTCCAATTTGCAGGGCGTTTTAGTTCAAGCCTGCTTAGGTGTACTTAGCGTGTAAAGACGGCAATTGATTCCACGTGTGCCGTATGCGGGAACATATTCACCACACCGGCCGATTCCAGCGTGTAACCACCCTGGTGAACCAATACACCGGCGTCCCGAGCCAGAGTACCTGGGCTACAAGACACATAAACCAGACGCTCGGGGCGCTCGTGCTTTTCCAGCTGCGCCAAAGCAGTGGCGACCGCAAAGGCACCATCACGCGGCGGGTCAATCAACATGCGATCAAAATGACCCAGGTCACGCAGCCACTGCACGTCCACCTCAAACAGATTCAGCGTTGTGAATTTTGCCTTGTCCTGCAGGTCGTGGGCCAAGGCTGCTTCACCGGCACGCTCGGTCAAGGTGCTGCTGCCTTCAATGCCAACCACCTCGGCGGCACGGCGTGCCAGCGGCAGGCTGAAGTTACCCAGACCACAGAACAAGTCCGCCACACGATGCTCGGGCTTGACGTCCAGCAGGGTCAAGGCACGCGAGATCAGGCTGCGGTTAATGTCGTGGTTCACCTGCGTAAAGTCCGTCGGGCGATACGGCATACGCAAATCAAATTCGGGCAGTGCGTAGGCCAGCTTGTCCGCATCTTTGCGCAGCAAAGGATGGGCCGTTTCCGGACCCTTGGGCTGCAGCCACCAGCTGATGTCGTGCTCCTGACCGAAGCTCTGCAAACGCTGGATATCTTCGCTAGTCAGCGGCTCCATGTGACGCAGGGTCAAGGTGGTAATCTTGTCGCCCATGGCCAGCTCGATCTGAGGCAAACGATCCGGGCGAGACAAACCAGCCAAACAGGAACGCAAGGGCTCCAGCAAGGCAGAAACTTTGGCGGGCAGGACACGACATTCCGTCATGTCCACCACGTAGCGACCATTCTTTTCACGAAAGCCGACCAGCACCCCACCCTTTTTAGGCACGTAGCGCATGGAGAAACGGGCGCGGTAACGGTACCCCCAATAAGGGCCGTGCAAGGGTGCCAGCACGCGACCTGGCTTTACCTTGCCAATATGACCCAGGGAATCTTCCAGCACACGTTGCTTGACGGCAACCTGGGCCGAAGGCTCCAGGTGCTGCATGGCACAGCCGCCACAGACACCAAAGTTGGGACAGGGAGGTTCAGCACGCTGCGACGAGGCTTTCAACAAGGCCGTCATGCGGGCTTTATCGTAGGAGTCCTTGGAGCGCACCGTCTCGGCCAGCACTTCCTCGCCGGGCAAGGCACCTTCCACAAACACCACTTTGCCCTCTTTGTGGGCGACGCCGCGTCCTTCCAGATCCAGCGATTCAATTAACAATACGTCAGACATTCGATAAAAACCTAAATAAGCGTCCTGCCAAGCAGAATGGCGCAGTTGCATTGCTGCAAACGATGGCGAATCGCTGATTTTACAATGAGCATTCGGCACAACGGGTAAAAACAAGCAGAACGCGGCACTAGCGGTTCCGCAACGCTACTAAATTCTGAATGCCCCGCCCGTCCGACAGGCATAGCCTTCAAGTTGGAAGAGCAATCTGCACTCAAAAAGTCATTCAATTGAGCCCCCTCGAACAGGGCGCACAAAAAAAGCGGCCAGAAGCCGCTTTTTTCAGTCCAGATACCGAGCTTATCGCGTAGGCAGGTACGAGATCGGGTTGACCGGCGTACCGGAGCGACGAATCTCGAAGTGCAGTCGTGGCGAGGTGGTGTCAGACTGACCCAGATCGGCAATACGCTGCCCCTTCTTCACCTGTTGACCCGTTTTAACGTGCAAGACACTGTTATGTGCGTAAGCAGTGATAAAGCCATTGCTGTGACCGACCAGCACCATGGAGCCTAAACCGCGCACACCGTTACCGGCGTACATGATCTTGCCATCCGCTGCGGCAACCACGGGGTCGCCCACCTTGCCTTCGATATCAATACCCTTGGTCGAGGCATTGAAACCCTGGATGATCTTGCCACTGGCAGGCCAGCCCCAGGCGATCAGAGCCGCGTCGCTGGCGCGAGGCGCAGACACGGGCGTTTCAGTCTTGACCGGGGTGGCCGGGCTGACTGGCGAGGTCTGTGTGCTACCGCTACCGGCTGGGCGAGTCGTCACTGCCGCCATCGAGGTATTGCCGTCCAGACGCAAGGTTTGACCCACGCGCAACATGGAAGGATCCGTAATCTGGTTCAACTGGATCAGCGAATTCACGTCCATGCCGTGCGCTTGTGCAATCTTGTAGAGCGTATCGCCGGGGCGTACCACATAGGTACCCGAGGCACTGCTGACGCTGCCTGCCGCCGAAGAGGAACTCAGGTCAGTGACTGGAGCGCGCTCATTACGGCTTGCACAACCAGCCAGCAGGGTACTGGTGACCACAGCCGCCACCAGGCACTGACGGGGCGTCAAGAACCACTGTGTACCGGTGGAAGCAGCGGTTAACGGTAACCTGACTGCATGCTGCATATAAATCTCCTGAGAATATCTGACTAAATCTGGGTTCCGGCTCGCATCGGCACGAAGCGAACCGCATCAAGTTCTTCACGACGCCAAGTAGCCTGTCCGGTGCGTTCCACCAAAACCAGGCGCTGTTGTGTCGTACCTTCAGGGGCGATCAGTCTCCCCCCCAATGTTAATTGTTCCAATAAGGTTCTGGGAATGACCGGACCGGCTGCCGCCACAACAATAGCATCATATGGTGCCGCGGCAGGGTAACCTTGCATTCCGTCACCAAACATTATTCGAGCCCGTTGCGACAGCCCTAATTGGCGCATGTGATCGCGAGCCATATCACACAAGCCTTTGATACGTTCTACCGCATACACTTCTTTGACCAATTGTGCCAAAACAGCAGCCTGATAACCACATCCGGCCCCCACTTCCAGCACCTTGGTCGGTATTTTCTGGTCACACACCAGGCTGATCATATGGGCTACAACCCAAGGCTGGGAGATGGTCTGCGCAAAGCCGATAGGCAAGGCATCATCTTCATAGGCCCGACTGGCCAGACCCTGATCAACAAACTGATGGCGCGGTACTGCCTGCATGGCCGCCAGCACTCGTTCGTCGGTAATTCCTTGACGGCGCAAGCGCTCGATCATCATGCCACGCGAGCGTTCCGAGTTCAAACCCAGGTTGACACTTGTTGACACTTGCGGTGACAAAATGGCCGAGGGTGTCGGTTGTAACTGGCCCCGTTGCACAATACGGGTATTGCTGTTGCTGGCAGACAGGCCACTGCCCAGGCTGGACTTGCCGAACCGGTTCCGAGTGCCGTCTGCAAAAGGATAGCGCTTGCCTGGTTTACTTGTCATTGCATCCAGTCCCGCAATCCGGCCAGTTGCTCGTGGTGAGTCAGGTCCGCGCGCAAGGGCGTAATGGATACTGCACCTTGTTCCACGGCACCGAAATCTGTGCCCTTCTCGCTATCGGACACACCACCGACACGGCCAATCCAGTACACGGGTTCGCCATAAGGCGTCTGGCTTTTTACGACCGGCTCCGAGGGATGACGCTTGCCCAGGCGGGTGACTTGCGTGCCCTTCAAGGCTTCGTAGGGCAAACACGGAATATTCACGTTCAGCAAGGTATTGGCCGCCAACGGCTTCTTCTGACAGCGCTGCACCAGATCCCGTGCCACGCGCGCTGCGCTGTCCAGGTTCTTCCAGCCGCGTTCAATCAGGGAAAACGCAATTGCGGGAATACCAAACAAATGGCCTTCCATCGCGGCCGCTACCGTGCCCGAATACAAGGTGTCGTCGCCCATATTGGCGCCATTATTAATACCGGACACAATCAGATCGGGACGAAAATCCAGCAGGCCTGTCAGGGCCACGTGCACACAATCGGACGGTGTACCATTAACAAAATAAAAACCATTGCTGGCCTGGCGCAGCGACAGGGGACGATTCAAGGTCAGGGAATTGCTGGCACCGCTGCAATTGGTCTCGGGTGCAATGACAGTCAGCTCACCCAGTCCTTGCAAGGCTTCATACAAAGCCTCGATACCGGCTGCTGTATAGCCATCATCGTTGGAGACCAGAATACGCATGCTTTACTTTTCCGTTAAAAATCTAACAGGGGCAGCAAATTGTACCCGCTGCCTTTGGTATTTTGCTGCAAGGCCGGTAGAATCCGCGCAACAATAATTGTGGAGCTCAATCCTCATGAACGCCGTTTCTTTTGCTGTGGCCGCCCCGCTTGTCGCCCTCTTGTCCTATTTGCTGGGATCCTTGCCGTTTGCCGTAATCGTCAGCAAGATCATGGGCTTGCAAGACCCTCGCACCTTTGGTTCGAAAAATCCGGGAGCCACTAATGTACTACGTAGCGGCAATAAAAAAGCAGCTGTCCTGACCTTGTTGGGCGATGCCTTCAAAGGCTGGCTGGCTGTCTTTCTGACCCAACAGGCCATCAGCAACTGGGGCTGGGCACCGACTTTACTGGGTGTCAGCGCCTTTTTTGCCTTTTTGGGTCACTTGTACCCGGTCTTTCTGGGCTTTAAAGGCGGTAAAGGCGTGGCAACCGCGCTGGGTGTCATCCTGGCCCTGCTGCCCTGGCTGGCTCTGGCTACCGCGGCCACCTGGCTGATTATCGCTTATGTCAGCCGTTACTCCTCGCTGGCAGCCATCATCAGTGCCGTGTTTGCCCCCTTGTTTTACCTGCTCGGTGCCAAGGTGGTCTGGCCCATGAATGCCTCTATTGCCACGGCCCTGGTCCTGATCAGTGCCTTCTTGCTCTGGCGTCACCAGGAAAACATTCGTCGTCTGATGACGGGCAAAGAAAGCAAGATCGGTTCCAAGAAAAAATAAGCACTAACGCTCTTGCTGGGAGACAGGCTGGTTCACACAAGCCAGATCCCAGCGAGGCCGGATGGCAAAGCCATGCTGGCTATCATCCAAAGTCACCAAACCATGCTTGACCCGCATGGCCGCCGCAAAAGCAATCATGGCACCGTTATCGGTACAGAATTCCAGCGGCGGAAAGAACACCTCGCCCTTCAAACGCGCCACGGCTTTCTGTAAATAAGCCCGCAAGTGGCGGTTGGCGCCCACACCACCGGCAACCACCAGACGTTTCAAGCCCGTTTGCTTCAAGGCCTTGATCGCCTTGGCGGCCAGCACGTCCACAATGGCGGCCTCGGTCGCAGCAGCCAGATCAGCGCGTTGCTGTTCGGTAATCCCGCCCTCTTCCGCTTCCAGCTTGCGCAAGCGCGTCAGCACGGCAGTTTTCAAACCACTAAAGCTGAAATCCAGATCCTTGCTGTGCATCATGGGACGCGGCAGCTCGTAGACGCTGGGGTCACCCTGTTCAGCCAGACGCGACAAGGCCGGGCCGCCGGGATAACCCAGGCCCATCAGCTTGGCGCTTTTATCAAAGGCTTCGCCTGCTGCATCGTCCAGCGTTTCACCCAGCAATTCATACTGACCCACACCATCTACACGCATCAGCTGAGTGTGGCCACCCGAGACCAGCAAGGCCACAAAGGGAAAGTCGGGACGCGGCTCGGCCAATAAGGGCGAGAGCAAATGACCTTCCAGGTGATGGATAGCAATCGTCGGTTTTTTCAGCGACCAGGCAATCGACTGCGCCACACTGGCTCCCACCAGCAAGGCACCGGCCAGACCGGGGCCGGCGGTATAGGCAATGGCATCGACCTGATCGAGCTGCATATGGCAAGAAGCCAACACCTGCCGTGTCAAAGGCAGGACGCGACGGATATGATCGCGAGAGGCCAGTTCAGGCACCACCCCACCATATTCACGGTGCATGGCGATCTGGCTGTGCAAGGCATGGGCCAGCAGGCCCTGTTCCGTGCTGACCAGCGCCACGCCAGTTTCATCGCAGGAACTTTCAAATCCAAGAATATTCATGGCGCCTATTTTAGCCTGCTGTATTGGGGAAAATAGGAATTTATCCCCTCAAGACAATCAGCGGATAGTGTCTGGGTTGTGCCGATACATCGCGACAAAGGGGGGCGACGCAGTGGCACACTCGTGGTTAAAATCCCGCATCGATAATTTCACGCTCCAATCGCCTAATAATCACAAGGAGGCTGCCCATGTTTGAACGTCTCTTCAAACTCACTGAGCATGGCACCAACGTCCGTACCGAGGTCCTGGCAGGTATCACTACCTTCCTGACCATGTCCTACATTATTTTTGTGAATCCAGACATCCTGTCGTCCACAGGGATGGATCGCAATGCCATTTTTGTAGCCACCTGCCTGGCTGCTGCTCTGGGCACGTTCATCATGGCCTTTGTGGCCAACTGGCCTATCGGCATGGCACCGGGCATGGGCCTGAACGCCTTTTTTGCCTTCACCGTGGTCGCCACCCTGGGCTATACCTGGCAACAGGCACTGGGCGCGGTCTTTATTTCCGGCGTCATCTTCCTGATTCTGACGGTGACTGGCATCCGGTCCTGGCTGATTCGGGGCATTCCCAAATCCCTGCAAAGCGCCATTGCCGCCGGTATCGGCATGTTCCTGGGCCTGATCGCCCTGATGAACTCGGGTATTGTGGTGGCCCACCCTGCCACCAAGATTGGTCTGGGTGACCTGACCCAGCCCGCAGCCCTGTACGCAATTCTGGGTTTCTTTATTATTGCCGCCCTGGACGCGCTGAAGGTGCGCGGTGCAATCCTGATCGGCATTCTGGCCGTGACCATTCTGTCCATGCTGACCGGTCACAGCGAATTTGGTGGTGTGGTCTCCACTCCCCCCTCACTGATGCCTACCTTCATGCAACTGGACATCATGGGTGCCCTGCACACCGGCTTTGTGCACGTGATTCTGGTTCTGGTACTGGTTGAGGTGTTTGATGCCACGGGCACCATGATCGGGGTTGCCAAGCGCGCTCGCCTGATTGAAGAAGGCAAGCCCAATCGCCTGGGCCGCGCCCTTCTGGCTGACAGCACCGCCATTGTGGCCGGTTCCATGTTGGGTACCAGCAGCACCACTGCCTATGTGGAAAGCGCCTCGGGTGTGCAAGCCGGTGGCCGTACCGGTCTGACAGCGCTGACCATTGGTGTCCTGTTCCTGCTAGCCCTGTTTTTCTCGCCACTGGCCGCGACCGTTCCCGGTTACGCCACCGCCCCCGCCTTGCTGTATGTGGCGTGCTTGATGATGCGCGAAATCACTGAAGTGAAATGGGACGACATGACCGAGGCTGTGCCTGCTGCCCTGGCTGCCTTCACCATGCCCTTCACCTACTCGATTGCCAACGGTCTGGCCTTTGGTTTTATCAGCTACGTGATCCTGAAGCTGACAACCGGCCGCTGGCGCAGTATCCACCTGGCCACACTGATTGTCGCCATCTTGTTTGTGATCAAGTACGCAATCGCTACGGAATGAAAAACCCTTTAGCAAACTCGTTTGGCGCTTTAGGGCTGCCTGGAAAACGAGTACACTGATTGCATGTTTAACGAAGCGGCTGAACACCATCAGCCGCTTTTTTATTGCGGAGGCTCCCCCATGAGCATCGTCGAACTGAACGAAGAAACATTCCAGGCTGCAGTAGAAGACGGCAAACCCCTGATCATCGACTTCTGGGCTCCTTGGTGCGGTCCATGTCGCCAATTCGCCCCTGTCTTTGACGCAGCAGCGGCCAAGCACCCCGGCGTGACGTTTGGCAAGGTGAACACGGAAGAAGAGCAGGAACTGGCCGCTGGCCTGCGTATTCGCTCCATCCCTACCCTGATGGTTTTCCGTGAAAACGTCTTGCTGTTCTCGCAAGCCGGTGCCCTTTCCGCTGCCCAGCTGGACGATCTGATCGAACAGGTCCAGGCTGTGGACATGGAAAAAGTCCATGCTGAAATTGCTGCCCAGCAAAACCAGCAGCCTGACCAGGCCTGATTTGCCCGGCCCCAGAAAAAACGCCAGACGATTTGTCTGGCGTTTTTTTTGCATGAATGCGATTTAGTCGCAGTTTTCCAACTCGATAATCGCGAAGCCACTGCGTTTGATTTCATTTTCGACCGGCGCAGAAGCCATTTCCGTATGGCAGAAGCGGCACTCGCGCGAGGTGAAGTTTTCCACATTCACCCCTTTGGCCGCCAGATAGCGCTGACCATAACTCAAGACCTTGTCCATATCCTTGGCATCGTCGCTGACCAAGATATCAAAGTGCATACGACGCCCGTCAGGACGCACAACGTAGGTATCAAACACCGCAATCTTCATGACAAACCCTTTTCAGCAAAAAACCTAGTAGGTACAGATCGGCCCGCAAGAGGAAGAATCCTGCTTGTCCGCCACCCCCTCTTTCTTGTCTGCTTGCGCCGGGCGGCGAGCAATCAGCTGGCCGACAAACGCACCCAGACGCAGATCGTCCAGATGGCCCAATTCCTTCAGAGCCAGATTGCCATCACGGTCAAAAATAATGGTAGATGGTGTCCCGCCCAGGCCCCACTCCTTCATGGTGCGCGGCAAGGGGCCGCTGTCTGAAGGCTGATCAATGGCGATGGGGAAATTCAAGCGGTACTCATGGGCAAACGCCTGCAAAGCTGCAGGGCCCATCACGTCGTGATGCTCGAACACGCTATGCAGGCCTATGATGCGCAGATCATCGCGCGAGAACAGCGTATCCAGTTTCTTGGCTTGCGGCAGGCTGTTGATGACACAACCAGGGCAAAGCATCTGAAAGGCCGTGACCACCACCACGCGGCCACGCAAGGACGCCAAGCTTAATGGAGCGGTCGTATTGAGCCACTGGCTGGCATGGATCTCGTAGGACATGGCTTACACTCACAATGCTGACTAAACCCGATCATACCCGCAGGCTGGATACAGACTTAGAAGGAATCAGAGGTATTTAGTATGGCCACTGCCTGGACGGTGCAGAGGGATAATCGTCTGGAAAAGATACCTTTTCGTCCAGAAAACTCCATCAAGGAAGATGGCGACCAGAGGTCCATTGCAGACCTTGGGCAGAACCGAGGGTGACTTAGGCTTGCTCCAGGGGTTCACATTCCCCCTGGCCACGCGTCATATTGATAAAGGACTGTTGAAAATCAGCTTTATGCTCGAGCGGCAGATTCAACAGCCACTGCACACCTTCAGCATCGAATTGCTCGTCCTGAACCTGAACGCCAAAGCTGTCGAAACGGGATTGAACCAAAGCCAGATCGGCAAAGGAGCAACGGCAGCGCAAAGCTGCCATGGGAATCAGCTCCTGCTTGTCAGCAAGACGCAAACATTGAGCGGCCACGCCGCCATAGGCGCGCACCAGGCCACCCGTACCCAGCTTGACGCCCCCAAACCAACGTATCACCAGTACCGCAACACGGTCGCAATCCTGGCCTTCTATGGCTTGCAAAATGGGACGCCCGGCCGTGCCGCCGGGTTCGCCATCATCGTTAAAGCGGTATTCCGACCCGATCTTGTAGGCCCAGCAATTATGCGTGGCATCGGGCACACCCTTGGTCTGGAAAAAAGCCAAAGCCTGGCTGGCACTGTCTACAGGCGCAGCCAGTGCCAGAAAGCGGCTTTTTTTGATGTCCTGCTCGAAGCTGGTGGGCTCACGCAGGGTAAAGACCGCCACCCCTAGCCTCAGTCCTGCTCGCGGCTGGCCAGGTAATCTTCGTAGCCACCGCGGTAATCCACCAGACGGCCTTCTGGCATCACTTCGATAATGCGGGTTGCCACGCCGGAGACGAACTCGCGGTCATGGGACACGAAGATCAGAGTGCCTTCAAACTTTTCCATGGCCATCTGCAAGGACTCGATCGATTCCATATCCAGGTGGTTGGTCGGTTCGTCCAGGAGCATGACGTTGTGACGACCCAGCATCAGACGCGAGAAAGTCATGCGGTTTTTCTCGCCACCCGACAGCACTTTCACGGGCTTGATGATGTCATCGGCCGAGAACAACATGCGGCCCAGCACCGAGCGCAAAGACTGATCGTCGTCGCCGGCCTGACGGAACTGGCTGATCCAGTCAAACACATTGTCTTCGGTATCGAACTCGTCCGAGACGTCCTGAGCCATATAGCCGATATCAGCGTTCTCGGACCAGACCACCGAGCCGCTGTCAGGAGTCAGATCACCGGCCAGCAAACGCAGCAAAGTCGTCTTACCCACACCGTTCGCACCCACAATCGCAATTTTCTCGCCCGCTTCAATCATGGCCGAGAAGTTCTTGATGATGGGATGATCGTAGGACTTGCTCAAGCCCTCGACCGTCACGGCCAGGCGGTGCAGAACTTTTTTCTGTTCAAAACGAATAAACGGGTTCTGACGCGAAGAAGGCTTCACTTCGATGGTCTCTGCCTTCAAGCGACCAATCTGTTTCAGTCGCGAGGTAGCCTGGCGGGACTTGGACTTGTTGGCGGCAAAACGGCGCACAAAGTCCTGCAGCTCGCCAATACGCTCTTTGGCCTTGGAGTTGGCCGCCAGCACACGTTCGCGCGACTGCACCGACGCCAGCATGTAATCGTCGTAGTTGCCGGGGTAGACACGCAGCTCGCCGTAATCCAGGTCAGCCATGTGAGTGCAGACCTGATTCAGGAAGTGACGATCGTGACTGATGATGATCATGGTGCTCTGGTAGCTGTTGAGCACATCTTCCAGCCAGCGAATCGTGTTGATATCCAGGTTGTTGGTCGGCTCGTCCAGCAGCAGAACATCGGGGTTGGAGAACAGGGCCTGTGCCAGCAGCACACGCAGTTTCCAGCCCGGAGCAATTTCGCTCATGGGCAACTGATGCTGTTCGACCGGAATTTCCAGACCCATCAGCAATTCACCGGCACGGCTCTCGGCGGTATAACCGTCGTACTCGGCAAAACGGGCCTCCAGTTCGGCGGCCTTCATATAGTCTTCTTCGGTGGCCTCTGGATTGTCGTAGATGGCATCACGCTCTTGCATGGTGCTCCACATCTCTGTGTGGCCCATCAGCACCACGTCCAGCACACGTTTGTCTTCGTAGGCAAACTGGTCCTGACGCAGCTTGCCCAGGCGCACGCCCGGATCCAGCGATACATTACCCCCGCTTGGCTCCAGGTCGCCGCCAATGATTTTCATGAAGGTAGACTTGCCCGACCCGTTGGCACCAATCAGGCCATAGCGGTTGCCTCCGCCCAGTTTGACACTGACGTTTTCAAATAAAGGCTTGGCACCAAACTGGATCGTTAAATTAGCGGTGGAGATCACGTAAACGTACTTTGAAAAAGGTTGAGTTCAACCCAGTAGTGTATCAAGCAGGCGCGAAATCCGTTAGTGTTCGTGCTCATCCAGAACCAGATAAGCCATGCCGTCCTCGGTAGCCAGGCCCACTTCCTTGCCAATAGGCAGGCTGACCTTGACGTCCACATGGCCATAAGGCAGGCCCGTTACGACCGGGACTTTGACGGTTTCACGCAACCAGCGCACCACCGAATCCATATCAAAGCCGTTATCCGAAGCGCCTGTCTTGTAAGCCGTAAAACGGCCCAATACCACCGCCATCTGACGATTGAGCACGCCGGCATGCCAGAGCTGCGTCAACATGCGCTCGACTCGGTACGGTGCTTCACCCACGTCTTCCAGGAACAGGATACCGCCGTTGATATTGGGGAAGTACGGCGTGCCCAGCAAGGAGCAAACCAGGGCCAGATTGCCGCCCCACAGAACACCGTGACCATCGACGGCATCCGAACCCTCGGACTCAAAGCTGAACAGCTCCAGCTCGCCACGCATCAATTCGCCAAACAGTTCGGTCGTCAATTCATCGGTTTCATCGCCACCAAAGTCCGCAATGGCGGTGGGGCCGGTGTAGCTGATGGCACCAGTTTGCGCCAGCAAGGCCAGATTGAAGGCCGTGAAATCCGACATGCCGACAAAACGCTTGCCACTGTCGGCTACCGCGCGCCAGTCGATCTGGCCCAGAATGCGGCTTAAACCGTAGCCACCGCGTGTCGCCATCACAATGGGCTGAGGCTGTTGCAAGGAACGCTGTACCGCAGCCAGACGCTGAGCGTCCGTGCCGGCAAAGCGTTCATCCACCGCCAGGGCATCCGCGTCTATGTCCACGGCAAAGCCCAGTTGGTTCAGGCGCTGGCTTGCCAGCTCCAGGCGTTTGGGTTCAAGGATCTGGCCAGAGGGCGAAAACAGGTAAATGCCCGAACTGTCCTGCTGCCCACAATGGCACTGGCCATGTTCGTGGTGATGGTGATGATGGTCGTGCTCGGGGCTGCTCATGATTAACCTTGAAAATAAAGTGCTGACATTTTAGCGAGACTACTGGGCGCCATCCAGCGGCGATTGGACTGTTTGAGCCTGCTTTTGCAACTTCTTCTGTTCGCGTCGTTCGCGGAAAAAATCCCGCAAGGCCTGGGCCGCCTCTTCGGACATCAAACCACCCGAGACACGGGTGTGGTGATTCAGAGTGGGATGCAAATGCAAGGACTCCACACTGCCACACACTCCGGTCTTCGGATCGGCTGCGGCCCACACCACCCGCGACAGACGCGCATGCAACAAGGCCCCCAAGCACATCATGCAAGGCTCAAGAGTCACAAACAGACTGGCTCCGGGCAAACGGTAATTGCCAACTTTACGCGTCGCGGCGCGCAAGGCCACGATCTCGGCATGCTGGGTGGGATCGTGATCACAAACCGTGCGATTGGAGCCCACAGACAGCAGCCTGCCGTCCGCATCCAATAGTACGGCACCTACGGGCACCTCACCGATGCTGGCCGCCTGTTGAGCCTGCTCCAAGGCTAAAGCCATAGCCTGAGCATCACTCAAAACGTCACTCTCTGTTGGCGGTGGTAAGCTAGTTGGCATCGTCAAATCCATTGCGTTATTCAAACCCTGTCGGCACAGCAAAAGGGTCATTTTACTGTCTATGCAGAACACTCCTGATTCTCACGCTATTTTGCGTGTTCGAGGCCTGAGCAAACAATACGCAAACGGGCATCAAGCCCTGCACGCTTTGGACCTGGATATTTGGCGGGGCGAGATTTTTGCCCTGCTCGGCTCCAACGGCGCAGGCAAAACCACCTTGATCAGTATTATCTGCGGGCTGGTCAATCGCAGCAGCGGCACCGTTCTGGTAGATGGCGCAGACAATGTCGCCGACTACAAGCGCGCCCGCCAGAAAATTGGCCTGGTGCCGCAAGAGCTAAGCGCCGATTCCTTCGAGACAGTCTGGAATACTGTCAGCTTCAGCCGTGGCCTGTTTGGCAAAGCCCCCAATCCGGCCCTGATCGAGCAGATTCTGAAGGACTTGTCGCTATGGGACAAGAAAGACAGTCCCTTGATTACGCTCTCGGGCGGCATGAAACGCCGCGTCCTGATCGCCAAGGCGCTTTCCCATGAACCGGAAATCCTGTTTCTGGATGAACCCACCGCCGGTGTGGACGTGGCCTTGCGCCAAGGCATGTGGGCCTTGGTGAAACGGCTGCGCAGCCAGGGGGTCACCATTATTCTGACCACCCACTACATCGAAGAAGCCCAGGAGATGGCCGACCGCATCGGCTTCATCAATAAAGGTTCACTGCAGCTGGTGGAAACCAAAGACAATCTGATGCGCCGCCTGGGCGGTAAAACCCTGAGCCTGAATCTGGCCGAGCCGATCAGCGCCCTGCCCGCTGCGCTGGAAACGCTGGGACTGCAAAGCACTGCCGACGGCATGAGCCTGCTCTACCCCTTGACCAACCGCGAACAAGGTCATGACCTGAGCAATTTGCTGGCGGCAGTTGGGCAAGCGGGGCTGACCATTACCGACATCCATACCCGCGAGCGCAGTCTGGAAGATATTTACGTTGAGTTTGTAGGGGCACAGTCATGAACTGGTACGCCATCCTGGCCATTTATCGCTACGAAATGTCACGCACCCGACGCACCCTGCTGCAAAGCATCGTAGCCCCCGTGATTTCCACCGCCTTGTATTTTGTGGTGTTTGGCGCTGCCATTGGCCATCGCATCAATGAAATCGGCGGCGTGCCCTATGGCGCGTTTATCGTGCCTGGGCTGACCATGTTGTCGGTGTTGACCCATAGCGTCTCCAACGCCGCCTTCGGAATTTACTTTCCGCGCTTTACGCGCAATATCTACGAGATTCTTTCTGCCCCCATTTCACACTTCGAGGTGACCTTGGCTTTTGTGGGCGCAGCAGCCACCAAGTCACTGTTTCTGGCGGCTATCATCCTGATCACGGCGCGGCTATTTGTGCCTTACGAAATTGCCCACCCTATCTGGATGCTGTGCTTTCTGGCCTTAACCGCCCTGACCTTCAGTCTATTGGGTTTCATTATCGGTATCTGGGCCGACAACTTTGAAAAGCTGCAATTCGTGCCCATGCTGATTCTGACGCCACTGACCTTTTTGGGCGGCACCTTCTATTCCATCGACATGCTGCCCGAGTTCTGGCAAAAACTGACCTTGCTGAACCCGGTGCTGTACCTGATCAGCGGCTTTCGCTGGAGTTTCTTTGATCTGGCCGATGTGAATGTGTGGCTGAGCCTGGGCATGACACTGCTGTTTTTAAGTGTGTTTCTTGCCGTGGCGGGCTGGATTTTCAAAACGGGCTATCGATTGCGCCCGTAAATAAAAAAGGCCGGGAATATTTCCCGGCCTTTTTTTGAGAACTCGAACAGGGCACGCAGCCGCTAGATACTGAACGTCTCCTCAGAACAGTTCAATCGGGATGCACAGCGCAATCCATAAAACTGGCTTGCTCTCCATACTGACGCAGCTTTGCTTCCAGCACGGGTGCAGGCACCCCTTCAATCGGCTTGTAGCCCAGACGCTGCCAATAGCCCACGGCCGGTCCCAAAGACACCAGACTGCAACGACGCAAGCCACGCTGCCAGGCATAGCGGCGACCGGCTTGCAACAAAGCTCCGGCCACCCCACGGCCTTGCGCGCGACGCATCACGGCGCAGTCGTGAATAAACCATTGGTCTGCGGGCGAAGGCAGGCTATTCAACGCATCGCCCAGGGACGGCGGCAAAAGGCCCGCCCAAGGGTAGGACACCAAATAACCCTGCAGTTGATTGTCGGTATCACGTGCCACCCAGCAGCTATCCGGAGCCAGATCCAGACGGTTCTGATAGAAGCTGCGGTCTTCCAGAATATCCGCGTCGTACACATCCGCCTGGACTTCCAGCACCTGGCTCAGATCGTGCACACGCATTAATTCAATTCGTACATTCATAGCTGATACACGGCGGCATCACGTCACCACCGTGCCGTTTCACTCGGTTTAGTCGCGGAAATTATCGTACTGCAAAGGCAATTCCACATCGGTCTGTTTCAACAGAGCGATGGCAGCCTGCAAGTCGTCCCGTTTCTTGCCGGTTACACGCAGTTTTTCACCTTGAATCTGCGTCTCCACTTTCAGCTTGGCGTTCTTGATGGCAGCGATCAGTTTCTTGGACGTAGGCTGGTCCAGACCCTGACGCACTTTCACTTTCTGACGCGCGCCGGCCACGTTTTCCAGAACCTTCTCGGTCTCCAGGCAGCGCACATCAATACCGCGGGCAGCAATACGGCCACGCAGAATCTGCATCATTTGCTCGAGCTGAAACACGCTGGGAGCCGATTGCAAAATGGTGTTCTCGTCTTCGAGTTCAAATTTGGCATCCGTACCTTTGAAGTCAAAACGGGTAGCCAGTTCGCGGCTGGCTTGTTCCACTGCATTACGCAGTTCGTGGGTGTTGACCTCGGATACAACGTCAAAAGATGGCATTCCTAACCGTCCTGTTCCTTAAGTGCAGACAGGCCGCATGAAGCGACCTGTGTGCTTTTTAGAAAACGCTGGTCTTAGTCCGAAGCGGCTTGCTTGGCCTGCTGACGCAGCGCGAATTTCTGTATTTTACCTGTTGCCGTTTTGGGCAACTCCATAAAACTGAAATGTCGCGGTATTTTAAAGCCAGCCAAGTACTGACGGCAATGCGCGCGCAGTTCTTCCACCGTCACTTCCGCACCGGGGCGCAGCTCCACATAAACGTGAGGCGCTTCACCCCAACGCTCGTCCGGCTGGGCTACAACGGCCGCCGCCTGCACGGCTGGATGGCGATACATGACGTCTTCAATCTCAATGGAAGAAATGTTCTCGCCCCCGGAAATGATGATGTCCTTGCTGCGATCCTTGATACGTACGTAGCCGTCCGGCTCGCACACGGCCAGGTCGCCGGTATGGAACCAGCCACCGCCCAGGGATTCCTGGGTGGCCTGCGCGTTCTTCAAATACCCCTTCATGGTGATATTGCCGCGGAACATGATCTCGCCCATAGTCTCGCCATCGGCAGGAACGGGCTCCATGGTTTGCGGATTCAAAACCTGTACGCCCCCTTGCAGGTGATAACGCACACCTTGACGGGCATTGCGCTGCGCACGTTCCTGGATATCCAGCTCGCTCCAGGGAGCATGCTGCGCACAGACCGAAGCGGGACCATAGGTTTCGGTCAGGCCATAAACGTGGGTCAGCGCAAAGCCCATGCGCTCCATCCCTTCAATCATGGTGGCCGGAGGTGCAGCGCCTGCCACCATGGCCGACACGCCCTTGGGCAGGCGGGACTTCAGCGCTTCGTCGGAGTTGACCAGCAGGGAGTGCACAATCGGTGCACCACAGTAGTGGGTGACGCCGTAATCGACCATATTGTCGACCATGGCCTGGGCTTCCACCTTGCGCAAACAGACGTTCACACCAGCACGGGCTGCAATCACCCAGGGGAAAGTCCAACCATTGCAATGGAACATGGGCAGGGTCCACAGATAGACCGCATGCTTGGGCATGTCCCATTCCAAGACGTTGGACAAGGCCCCCAGATACGCGCCACGGTGATGGTAGACCACGCCTTTGGGCTTGCCGGTGGTACCGCTGGTGTAGTTCAGGGCAATCGCATCCCACTCGTTGGCGGGCAATTGCCAGTCGTAATCCGGGTCGCCTTCGTCCACGAACTCTTCGTAGGTTTGCGAGCCGATACGTTCTGCGCCAGTGTCAAAATAATTGTCCACGACGTCGATGACCAGAATGGGCTCTTTGCTTTCGCGCAGGCTCAAGGCTTCTTTCATGACGGCGGCAAATTCGCTGTCCACCAGCACCGCACGCGCTTCGCCGTGATCCAGCATATAAGCGATGGTGCTGGCATCCAGACGGGTATTCAAGGTATTCAGTACGGCACCACACATGGGCACACCAAAGTGTGCCTGAACCATGGGCGGAGTATTGGGCAACATCACGGCCACGGTATCGCCTTTGCCAACCCCAGCCTTGGACAGCGCACTGCCCAGCTGACGAGTACGGGCATACAGCTGAGACCAGCTCATCTTGATGCCGTTTTGGGCGGGCCCGTAAACCAGAGCCGGGTAGTCAGGGTAGACAAAAGCACTGCGCTCGATGAAATCCAGCGGCGACAAAACACGATAATTGGCGTCTGTCTGGGGCAAATCCTGATCGTAAATACTCACCACAAAGTCTCCAAAAAAGGGCGGGCTAACCGAAATTCACGGCGGTCCGTCTGATAATTGCGCTCTTACATTAGCTGGCTACGCGCCTTTGGGCAAGGTCGCCTTTTCAGTCATAGAGGCGCATAATGACACGCTATTCTAGGTATATATCGCGACCGGCTGACTGCTCGCTGACAGTTTGCCCCCTACCTGAAGGCCCTTCATGCCCGTAGCCATGCTGTATATTGCCGCCGGTGGTGCCCTGGGCGCATTGGCGCGTTGGTTCTTGAGTCAGGCTTTGAATGCCCTGTTCCCCACCCTGCCCCCCGGTACTTTGCTGGCTAACTTGATTGGCGGCTATTTGATGGGTATCGCAATGGCCTATTTCAGCGGCTTGGGCCTGGGTCACGAAGGCTGGCGCATGTTCGTCATGACGGGCTTTCTGGGTGGCCTGACCACTTTTTCCACCTTTTCCGCCGAGATCATGACCTTGATGATGCAGCAGCGTTATCTGTGGGCCATGGGCGGCATTGCCATCCACGTTGCCGGTTCCCTGCTCATGCTGGGTCTGGGCATGGCCACGTGGAGCTTGTTTCGGGGGCAAGCATGATAGACGTCCATTTTCTTCAGGCCGGCTCCCCTCCTCCTGATGTCGAGCAACGTTTTGGCAACCAGAATGCCTGGTTCAAACGCGCTTTGCAGCCCCTGGATGTCAATGTCCACACCTGGCGAGTCCATCAGGATGATGCCCTGCCTGCGCCGGACTGCCCCGACCCGGTGGTGATCAGCGGTTCCTGGAGCATGGTCACCGACAAGCTGGACTGGAGCGAAAACCTGGCCGCCTGGATTCGGGAACGCTATCAGACACACATGCCTTTGCTGGGTATTTGCTATGGCCATCAATTAATGGCCCACGCCTTGGGCGGGCGCGTGGATTACCACCCCAAGGGGGCCGAGGTCGGCTACCTGCCCATTCACTTGTCCGAGCAGGCCCACGAGCATGAACTGCTGGCCAATCTGCCCATGCAATTTCCTGCCCTGCTGACGCACCAACAAAGCGTATTGAGCTTGCCCGAGCATGTGGAAATACTGGGCAGCTCTGCGCATGATCCGCATCAAATACTGCGTTATGGCCCCGCGCAGTGGTCGATTCAGTTTCACCCTGAATTTTTTGCCGGCCTGCTACGTTACTGCGTGCTGCGCAAGGCCGAATCCTGGCGAGCCCAAGGCATAGATCCCCAAACACTGGCAGACCCTATTCAGGACACGCCCGACGCCCATCGTCTGCTGTGCAATTTTGTACAGGCTTACTCGTCCAGCGGCCCTAATGGCCGACGGAAAAACTCGCCGGGCGTTTGACCCATCAAATCCCGAAAAGCTGCCACAAAGGCCGACATGCTTTCATAGCCACAAGCTAACGCGACATCAGTGACACGCTCGTGCCGCTCCAGCAAAGGCAAGGCACTCATGACGCGCAGTCGCTGACGCCAGACCCGGAACGTCAGCCCGGTCTGCTGACGAAACAGACGGCTCAGGGTTTTTTCTGACAAACCCTGTTGCTCTGCCAAGTCCTGCAAACTCCAATCGCCCGAAGGCTGGGCCTGCAATTGCTCGCAGACCTGCAAAAGACGCGGGTCCGAAGGCCAAGGCAGAATCAGGCCACTTTCAGGCGCCGCCAGCAAACGATCCAGCAGGACCTGCACCAGACGCCCCTGCGCCCCCTCGCGCTCGTACAGCACAGGCAAAAGGCTGAACTCGCGTATCAGCTCGCGCAGCAAGCGGTCTACCACGACCACTCGACACACCGTAGGGGCCTCTGGCAAGGCGCTGACATCAATATAAAGACTACGAATCTGCGCATCAGGCGAGCTACGCACCCCATGTTCCACACCCGCAGGCACCCATACCGCCTGCTGAGGCGGCGCCATGAAGCGCCCGCTGGCAGTACGCACTTCGATCACCCCCGTCAGCGCATAGGAAAACTGCACCCAGGGATGCCGATGTGGGCGGGCAATGGCCTGATTGGGCAAGGTACGCTCCTGACCATATAAAGGCCTGGGTAGATAGCGCAACTGCTGCAAACTCTCCGGAATTCGCTCCGCAGGCATCAGAATGTCCGTTTGTCGATAATCCATATCCGTTTAGCGATAAACCCCCAAAAAGGTCTACGGTAAAGTGAGGCCTTTCATAACGCAAGCCTTTCAAGCCTCTAACAAACCCATGTTCTCTCAACTGCGACTGCTTTTTGACAACTTCACCCTGATCCTGATCGGCGTAGTGGCACTGGCAAGTTTCTTTCCCGCCTACGGCCAAGGTGCGGTGTTCTTTGACGTGATCACTGGTCTGGCGATTGCCCTGCTGTTTTTCATGCACGGGGCCAAGCTATCCCGCGAAGCCATCATTGCTGGGGCCACCCACTGGCGTTTGCACCTGCTGGTCTTTGGCTGCACCTTTGTCATGTTCCCCCTGCTAGGCCTGCTGTCCAAGCCCATCTTGCTGCCATTGCTGGGCATGCCCTTGTTTGTGGGCATTCTGTACATGTGCGCCCTGCCCGGCACCGTGCAATCGGCCATTGCCTTTACCTCGATTGCTCGCGGTAACGTGCCTGCCGCGATTTGCAGCGCCTCGGCCTCCAGCCTGATCGGTATTGTGCTCACCCCCGTCTTGTTGAAGTTGCTGCTTGATGCCGACGGTGGTTCGGCCACTTCGACCCTGGACGCCATCAAGAAGATCAGTCTGCAATTGTTGTTGCCTTTTGTGGTCGGCCACTTGATGCGCCCCCTGATTGGCAAATGGATGGATCGCAACCGTAAATGGCTGCGCAGCGTGGACCAGTCCTCCATCTTGCTGGTGGTCTACACCGCTTTCAGCGCCTCGGTGATTGGTGGCCTGTGGCAAGCCGTACCGCCCAAGTCCCTGGCTATCCTGGCCGTAGTCTGCCTGGTCTTGCTGGCCATCATCCTGTTCCTGACCACCTGGCTGGCCCGCAAGCTGGGCTTCAATAAAGAAGACGAAATCACGATTGTCTTCGGTGGCTCCAAGAAAAGTCTGGCCACTGGCGTACCTATGGCCCAAGTGCTGTTTACTGGCGCCGCCATTGGCCCGGCCCTGCTGCCCATCATGATCTTCCACCAGATCCAGTTGATGGCTTGTGCATTCATTGCGAATAAGTATGCGCAACGGCCTGAGACTCCTGAGGAAGCGATCAGCTTGCAAAAGGCCTGATAGCACTCCATCGTCAGCAGCCCCCCGACACGTGGAGCTTGCTTTGGAGACAGCGGCACAAAAAGAAACCGGCTTGATGCCGGTTTCTTTATTTATAGATTCGAAATGTAGACAAAGATATCGGTGCCGTCGTACTTGAAGGAACCATCGGGATTCTTTTGAGTGAGCACCTTGCACAAATCGACCGGATGTAGCCAGCCTGCTCCCAGCAAACCGCCATTGATCGCCCGAATTTCGGTCCCTCCAACCGCGACGGCAGCATGGAAGAACTCCATGCCCTTGACTCGACAAAAGCCAATGGCCTTGCCGCCAGGCAAGGAATTCCGACCATCCCACATTCTGCCTTCAGCAAACTTGAATACCGGCAGCCAGTTCTGCGCCGAAATGGAAGTCAGCTGATCAAAACTGATTTTCGCATTATATAAATAACGCATATAAGCAGCGGCGTCATAACACACCCCTTTCATATAAGCCGTAATATCATCTGGCCCATGGATCAGGTGATTATCTGCATAGATAATTCTATCGGACGCCGAAAGCTTCGCCGTCTTCGTTCCTTTCTCTGTCAAATTCATGGCTAAACCCTTGTAAACAGATAAAAAACAAGGGCCTATAGTAGCAGTCGGATTCTGTTAAAAACCTGAAACCAGGCTTGATTATCGATTGAATTAACCAATCGAAAATAAGGCGACAGCCTAATTAGTATCTTTATATTATTTGAATAAAACTTGTTTATTAAAATAAATAAACCAGTTAAAAAACAAAAATAAAAACCGGAATCAATCTCAGAAAAATATTTCTATTTCAGCTTATTGATCTTGTCGTTCAAGGTTGCAGCAGACAACTCCCCGGCTCGGACATCCACCAAACGTCCCTGCTCGTCCAAAAACAAGGTTGTAGGCAAGCCACGGCTGCGCACGGCCTGGCCCAGCTGCATTTGCGGGTCGCGCCACATATTATCCAGCTCCAGATTCTCGTCCATCAGGTACTTCTGGATCTCGGCCAGTTCCTCGCCCTGGTTCGCAAACACGATATTCACATCGGAACGGGTGGATTGCACTTGCTTGAAGGCAGGCATTTCGCGGCGGCATGGAGGACACCAACTGGCCCACAAGTTAACGACCGTGACCTTGCCTTTATACAAATCCAGATTTTCCGAAGCACTGACATCAAGCTGCATAGGGATCAAGTCTATCTCGGGCAATGGCATGGCGGTTTCCACTCCCCCTCGCCCTGTCGCGACCATGATTAGCGAAAATGCCGCCACACCAACGGCCAACCCTCCCGATACAGCAGGCAAAACGGCCTTGTCACGCAGCACGCGCCACAGCACATAGAACCAGCCTGCCGTCACGGCTGCCGGGATCATCAGACCGCCGTCGCGCAAATTCAGCCAGCTCAAGGGTTCGCTTTGATAAAACGGCCATTGCTGGATCAGAAAACCCAAACGACCGACCAGCACACCCAGAATCATCGCGCGCCACAGCACCGATTCAGCTCGGGTCTGCTTGCGTCTATCCAGCCAGGCGGCCAGAAACAGCCCCAGCAATGCCGCGACCATAAAAGCAAATAGAGACGTGGCAAAGGTAAAGGGACCGAGCTGTATGCTTTGCATAAACATAAATCCTGACAAGACCAAATAAAAATCGACCCGCCATAAGCGGGTCGGGGCAATAAGTACAGACAGCGTCGCTGCTAAAAGATTCCCTCAATCAGGAGGCGCTACTCAAAACCTGCATGAATTGGCCCATTTTCGTTTTGCATTTGATGCCGGGTTCCAGCTCGACTCCACTGCTGACATCAATCGCATAGGGACGATGCAAGGCGACTCGTTCGGCCACATTGTCAATACGCATGCCTCCGGCAAGAACCAGCGGCGGCAGTCCGTCCTGGCCGTCCAGACGCGCCTGCAGCCCCTGAATCAGCTCCGGATCAAAAGCCGTACCGGTGCCGCCATAGGCATCGTGATAACCATCCATCAGCCAGGCTCGGGCATCCTGATACTTCAAGCACTGTTCCAGCAGGCCATCCACCGTATCCAGACCAGGCGCACCGACTCGGAAAGCCTTGATATACGGATGCGCGTAGCGACGGCATTCTTCCGGGCTTTCTTCACCGTGAAATTGCAGCAAGTCCGGTTGCACCTGTTCCAGAATTTCCCGAACAAAGCTCTCGGACGCATTCACAAACAGGCTGACTGCCTGCACAAACGCCGGCACACGGGCGCGCAGAGCAGCAGCCTGCTCCGTACTCAGCATACGGGCACTTTTCGGGTAAAAGACAAACCCCACCGCATCCGCGCCCAACTGCACGGCAGCATCAATATCCTGCGCTCGGGTAAAGCCACAAATCTTGACTCGGGTACGGCTGAACATCACACATCCTTGAATAAAAAACGGGGGCCAGATGCCCCCGTGTGAATCATGAAATAAGCTTATTGGAAACTGCTGGCCGCGTCATCCGTTCCAAATCCGTAGCTGTCAGAACCGTAAGTCGATTCCGTACCAAACTGGATTTGCGAATCCTCCAGCAGAACTTCGCCGTGCTTATAGTGCGTAACCAGTCCGGGGAAGACCAGTACCGTTGCCACCATCAACAACTGAATGATAATAAACGGTACCGATCCCCAGTAAATATCCGTTGTGGCCACACGCTTGATGCGCTCGCCCGTGACCTTGTCGGTGTAGTCCTCTTTGGGGGCGACGGAACGCAGGAAGAACAGCGCAAAACCAAAGGGCGGGTGCATGAAGGAGGTCTGCATATTGACCGCCAGCAAGACACCGAACCAGATCAGGTCAATGCCCATCTTGTCGGCAATCGGCCCGAGCAGCGGCACAATAATAAAGGCCAGCTCAAAAAAGTCCAGGAAGAAAGCCAGCAGGAAGGTCAGGATACTGACGATAATCAGGAAGCCCCACTCACCGCCAGGCATGTCGATCAAGAGGTGTTCCACCCACAAATCGCCATTGATGCCACGGAAGCTCAGGCTAAAGACGGTAGAGCCCACCAGAATGAAGACCACGAAGCAGGACAGACGAGTCGTCGATTCCATGGCCTGACGCAGCAGCTTCCAGGACAGACGGCCACGAGATACCGCCATGATGATGGCGCCGACCGCCCCCATCGCCCCACCCTCTGTGGGCGTTGCCACCCCAATAAAGATCGTACCCAGCACCAGGAAGATCAGGAACAGCGGGGGCACCATCACAAAGACCACACGCTCGGCGATCTTGGACAGCATTTTCAGCTTGAGCAGCTTGTTGATCAGCGCGATCACCCAGGCCGTAATACCCCACAACAGCAGCACCACAACCACGTGCTCGTCCATCGGGATATTAGGGTGCGTGGCAAAGTAGTGCTGCGAACCGAAGTACGCCACCGCGGTTGCAACCAGCGTCAGCACAATCAGGGATGTCAGGCCGCGGCTACCATTATCTTCAACATAGATACGCGCTTCGGGCGGCAAGGCCGGGGCCGATTTAGGCTTGATGTAGGACATCACCACGATGTAGAGGATGTAGACTGCCGTCAGCAGCAAACCGGGGAGCATGGCGCCACGGTACATATCACCAATAGAGCGGCCCAGTTGGTCAGCCAGAATGATCAGTACGATGGAGGGCGGAATGATCTGCGACAAGGTCCCGGAGGCGGCAATCACCCCCGTTGCCAGCCTGCGGTCATATCCGTAACGCAGCATGATGGGCAAGGAGATCAGGCCCATGGAAATCACGGAAGCCGACACCACACCCGTTGTGGCGGCCAGCATGGCCCCCACCAGCACCACGGCAATTGCCAGACCACCACGCAGGGGGCCAAACAACTGGCCAATGGTCTCCAGCAAGTCCTCCGCCATTCCTGATCGCTCAAGAATAAGCCCCATCAGAGTAAAGAACGGAACGGCCAGCAAGGTATCGTTTTCAACAATGCCAAAGACCCGTTGCGGCAAGGCCTGGAACAAGGCCGGCTGCATCATGCCCAGCTCGATGGCGACCAGACCGTACAGGACACCAATCGCAGATAGCGTGAAGGTAACCGGGAAGCCCAACAGCAAAAACACGATCAAGTTGATGAACATGATCGGGGCCAGATTATCAGTCAAGAATTCCATTGTTACTGGCCCTTGGAAACAGAGATTGTTGCTTCATTTGCCTGGGCAATCTCGCGGATTTCCTGGGCAAGTTCTTCTTCGGCACTCAGCCCCCCATTTCTTAACAAGGGGTTGGGACAAGCACCACGCAAAAAGCCTATGCATTTGATCAGATGCGATACACCGGCCAGGGCTAACAAAAAGAAGCCAACGGGAATCAATAGCTTGACCGGCCAACGTATCATCCCCCCGGTATTGGAGGAGAGTTCGTTCAGCACATAGGATTGCTGGAAAAAGGGAATCGAGAGCCAGAAAATAAGCAGTGTGGCGGGCAAAAGGAAAAAGATCACGCCGATAACATCGATCCAGACCTGAACCCGGGGCGGGAATCGTTCCGCCAGAGCATCCACCCGTACATGCTCGTTGACAAAGAAGGTGTAACCGGCTGCCAGCAAGAAAATTGCACCAAACAAATACCACTGCAATTCAAGCCAGTAGTTCGAACTGACGCCGAACACTTTACGCACGATGGCGTTAATCGCACTGACCAACACCACGATCAGGGTCAGCCAAGTCACGGACTTACCAACGACCGTATTCAGACGGTCGATCAAACTAGACAATCGTAAGAAGAATTTCATGGCCTTGCTCAGGATATGGTCGCCTTCAGGATTCGCTTGTGGCTAATGCTCGAAGGTGGTCGGCCTTATACAGATAAGAATGTAAGAGAAGAAAATGGCTTCACATTTTATACGATTGAAGCATGTGAAGCCGGTTCGAATACCGGGGATAAACCCTTTAGAAACGGACTGAATCATGATTTTTTCAGGCCGTTTCACCAAAACGCAATCCACTTAACTCATAGAGCAAATCGTAGGGATTGCTGGCGGGAATATCGAACTGCTTGGGGTAATCCACCCCGGCCAGATACAGGCCACTGGCATCGAAAGTCGGGGCTGACAAGCGGCGATCGCGCTGTGCCAATAAATGCAGCACCCAATCAGGCGGCTGACGGCCTTGGCCGATATAAATCAGCATGCCCATCAGATTGCGGATCATGTGATGTAAAAAGGCATTGGCGCTGAAACGGAACAGGAAAAAGTCGCCCTGCTGTTCAATCCGAATCTGCGACATGGTGCGCACCGGACTGGCCGCCTGGCATTGCGAGGAACGAAACGCGCTGAAATCATGTTCGCCCACCAGGTGCTGGGCGGCCTCTTGCATCAGAGCCAGGTCCAAAGGACGAAACACCCAGGCCACGCGACCATGCAACAAGGGGGAACGCACCCGGTGCTGGCGCAGCAGATAAACGTAATGACGGCCTTGGGCCGAGAAGCGGGCATGAAAATCATCCGGCACTTCGCGTGCCCATTGCACGGATACAGAGTCCGGCAGCAAGGCATTCAAGCCGCGTACCCACGACTCCAGGCTGCGCTCGGCAGCCGTATCCAGATGAACCACTTGATTGAGGGCATGAACGCCAGTGTCGGTGCGACCGGCGCAGATCGTAGAAACAGGCTGGGCCGTAAAACGGCCCAGTGCCTGCTCCAGAACATCTTGAACGGTGTTGCCACCGGCCTGACTTTGCCAACCCAGCCAGGGCGTCCCTTCATAGCAGACACCCAATGCAATACGTCTCATGGTGGGTTTGCCTTACTGACGAACGGGAGGCTCGTCCGAAGGCGGCTGATCCAAGTCCAGATTAATTTTTTCCAGCTTTTCCCGAACCATCGCTTCACTGACAGGCGCAGGGGAATCATCGCCATGGCGATTTTCAGTATTGGCACGACGCAAAACCCAGGTCACCAGGACCACAATCAACGCCAGTACCACGGCCATCACGGCCAACATATTTTCTTGAATCCAGGACACGGTCTTTTTTGCCTTGTTAACTGCACCGGCCATCTTGCCCTGTTCGGGCTCGGACGGCACGGAAATCGCTCCTGCCACGGCGGCAGAAGAAGCGGCGCCTGAGGCGCCAGAAGAAGTACTACCAGTAGCAGCATCGCTGCCGGAGTCACCCAGACCCAGCTCCTGCGCTGAATCCAGAATCAGATCTTTAGCGGCCTCGCCTTGAGACTGCAAGGCACGGCCCAGGGTGGAGACATTCTCTTCCAGCTGCGAGACACGATCGCCGGTCTCGCGCAGCTCGTGCTGCAATTGCTGTTTGGCGTCACGGGCCTCTGCCCCTGCCGACAACAGCAAACGATCCTGGCCTTGTGCCTGAGCACCTGACTGGCTGGAACCTGTTTGTGCCACTCCTTGGGAAGCATCAGCCTGATCCTGCCCTGCTTGCGCAGCGGAGCGCAAGGCCTGAGCCTGGTCAACATAGAAGCGGCGAGCTTGGGCATCGTCAATGGACAACATGGCCGCCGCATCAGGAATCTGTAGCGTTTGGCCCGCCTTCAGGCGATGCATATTCTGGTCGATGAAGGCATTCGGGTTCTGCTTTTGAACCGCCATCATCCACTGATAAGAGCTGATACCATCCACCGCATGGCGGCGCGCCAGGGCATGCAAGGTGTCACCCGATTTCACGCGTACCGCACTTTGGGTCTGCACACTGGATGCAGAGCTCGAAGCAGAAGCCTGCACGGATACCGGTGCCCGATACGCTGCCTGTGGCTGAGCCACTGCCTTCACGGCCACCGGGGCCGGAGCCAGTACGCTGACCTGATGCAGGAACTGCCCGCTATCACTTTGAATCTGCAAGAGCACATCGGCCACCGAGCCCGAGAACATCTGCTCGGAGGACAACCGAATGCGTCGTACTTGCCCCTGCCCATCCCGCTCGATCACGGCCTTCAAGGAGTCCAGATCAACCGGAGGGGTCAAGCCCGCCTGTTGCCAGGCGGACAAGGGGGCGGGCGTCACCTTCAAGGACAGGCTTTCTTCAGGGCTGATCTGTCGAATGCCCACATCCAGCTTGAAAACCTGATTAGGAGCCGACACAAAACGACTATGACCGATTTCCAGGGCGGAAACCGGCGCAGCCGCCAGCATCCCGGCCAATAGCAGGGCCGAACCCAGCGTACGTACAGGATGCAGACGGCCAGCCATGATTAGAGCTCGCCCAAAGCGATGCGCAACATGCGGCGCAGCGGTTCAGCCGCACCCCACAGCAACTGGTCGCCAACCGTGAAGGCGCTCAGGTACTCGGGGCCCATGTTCAGCTTGCGCAGACGGCCCACAGGGATATCCAGCGTGCCGGTGACGGCAACCGGAGTCAGCGCTTCGACCGTGGCTTGACGCTCGTTAGGCACAACCTTGGCCCACTTGGAACCTTCAGCCAGGATGTCGGTAATCTCGTCCAGCGGAACATCGCGGGTCAGCTTGATGGTCAGTGCCTGGCTGTGGCAGCGCATGGCACCGATACGCACGCACAGACCGTCGATAGGAATGTGCTTGTCCTGTGCACCACGGCCCAGGATTTTGTTGGTTTCCACACCGCCTTTCCACTCTTCACGCGTCATGCCATTGCCCAGATCGGAGTCGATCCAGGGGATCAGGCTACCGCCCAGGGGTACGCCAAAGTTTTTCTGAGGCAGATTGGGGTCGCGTTGTGTCTGCAAGACACCGCGGTCAATATCCAGAATGGCCGATGCGGGATCGTCCAGCAGGCTGGAGACGGACTGGTTGATCAGACCGAACTGAGTCAGCAGTTCGCGCATATGCTGTGCGCCACCACCGGAAGCAGCCTGGTAAGTCATGCTGGTCATCCACTCAACCAGATTCTGGTTGAACAGACCGCCCAGACCCATCAGCATGCAGCTAACCGTACAGTTGCCACCGATGAACTGCTTGCCACCTTTGGCCAGTGCAGCATCGATAACAGGACGGTTGATCGGGTCCAGCACGATCACGGAGTTTTCGTCCATGCGCAGCGTGCTGGCCGCGTCGATCCACAAACCATTCCAGCCAGCGGCACGCAGCTTGGGGTAGATCTGGCTTGTGTAATCTCCACCCTGGGCGGTCACAATAATTGGCAACTTTTTCAAGGCGTCAATATCGTGGGCGTCCTGCAATGGGCCAGCACCGTCAGCCCACGAAGGAGCTGCGCCGCCAGCATTGCTAGTCGAGAAAAACACCGGCTGAAAAAGGGAAAAATCGCCTTCGTCGCGCATGCGCTGCATGAGCACGGAGCCCACCATCCCACGCCAGCCGACCAAACCTACCGCTTGAGTCATGGTAATACCACCTGGATATATAAAAAAATAAAACGATAAAAGATACTATCGCAAAGCCTTGAGCACTGCATCCCCCATAGCACTGGTGCTCAGCAATTGGCAACCGTCCTCGTAGATGTCACCGGTGCGCAGACCTTGTTCGAGCACGCTGGCAACCGCCGCTTCGATACGCTTGGCCTGGTCTTCTGCATTGAGCGAGTAGCGCAGCAACATGGCAGCGGACAAAATGGTGGCCAAAGGATTGGCCTTGTCCTGACCGGCGATATCGGGTGCCGAGCCGTGGCTGGGTTCGTACAAACCTTGCTGGGATGCGTTCAGAGATGCCGAAGGCAACATGCCAATGGAGCCTGTCAACATGGCCGCTTCATCCGATAGGATATCGCCAAACAGGTTGCCTGTGACGATCACGTCAAATTCTTTTGGTGCGCGCACCAACTGCATGGCGGCGTTGTCCACATACATGTGGCTCAATTCCACGTCCGGATATTCGCGGGCCACATCAATCATGATGTCACGCCAGAACTGGGATGTTTCCAGCACATTGGATTTATCCACGCTGCACAAGCGCTTCTGACGTTTTTGTGCGGCCTGGAAACCCACGTGAGCGATACGGCGCACTTCGCTTTCAGCATAGTGCATGGTGTCAAAGCCCTGACGCTCGCCCGCGAAGTTGCCCTCTTCCACCGTACGCACGCCACGAGGCTGACCGAAGTAAATATCACCTGTCAGTTCGCGCACGATCAGGATATCCAGACCGGACACAACTTCTGGTTTCAAGGTAGAAGCGTTAGCCAGTTGCGGGTACAGGATGGCGGGACGCAGGTTGGCGAACAGGCCCATGGCACGACGCAAACCCAAAATGGCTTGCTCGGGACGCAGGTGACGCTCCAGCGAGTCGTATTTCCAGTCACCCACGGCGCCGAACAGCACAGCGTCGGAGTTTTGAGCCAGGCTCAGCGTTTCAGGTGGCAGGGGGTGGCCGTGCAAATCGTAAGCGGCGCCGCCCACGGGAGCCACGGTCATTTCCAGATCCATGCCCAGAGCACCCAGTACGCGCTGCGCCTGTTCGGTAATCTCGGGACCGATGCCATCACCGGGCAATACTGCAATTTTATGAGTCATGATGAGTAGGACGTAAAAATTAGGGAATAAGTGTGAAGAACTCCGGCCTGATGGCCGGAGCATCTTGGCTGCCCCGGAAAGGCAGCAACAGCTAAGCTTCTACAAAACCTGCGCCCAGGCTCAAGGCTGACCAACCAGCCAGGGGTGACGGGCCAGACGCTCGGCTTCGTACTGACGGATCATGTCCGCTTTCTGCAAGGTCAGGCCAATTTCATCCAGACCATTCAAGAGGCTGTGCTTGCGCGACGCATCGATAGTGAACGGCAATTCACGGCCTTCAGGCGTGATCACGCGCTGTTCGGCCAGATCAATACGCAGCTTGTAGCCGGGGAAAGCTTTGACTTCATCGAACAGGCGGGCAATATCCAGCTCGTTCAGGACGATGGGCAGCAAGCCGTTCTTGAAGCTGTTGTTGAAGAAAATATCGGCAAAAGACGGCGCGATAATGGCGCGAAAACCATATTGCATCAAGGCCCAGGGAGCGTGCTCACGGCTGGAGCCACAACCAAAGTTCTTGCGCGCCAGCAGCACGGAAGCGCCCTGGTAGCGGTCCTGGTTCAGCACAAAGTCCGGGTTCAGCGGGCGGCGGGAATTGTCCATGCCGGGCTCGCCGTGATCCAGATAACGCAACTCATCAAACAAGTTGGGGCCAAAGCCGGTGCGCTTGATGGATTTGAGGAACTGCTTGGGGATGATCAAGTCCGTATCCACGTTCTCCCGATCCAAGGGAGCGACCAGACCTTCATGAGTAGTAAATGCTTGCATGGTGTGGATTTCCTCAGTTGAACGAACGCACGTCGACAAAATGGCCGGCAATGGCAGCGGCAGCCGCCATGGCTGGGCTGACCAGGTGGGTACGACCACCCTGCCCCTGACGTCCTTCAAAGTTACGGTTGGAGGTCGAAGCGCAACGCTCGCCCGGTTCCAGACGGTCAGCGTTCATGGCCAGACACATGGAGCAACCAGGCTCACGCCATTCAAAACCGGCGTTCAGGAAAATCTTGTCCAGACCTTCTTGTTCGGCCTGACGTTTCACCAGACCGGAGCCGGGAACAATCATGGCCTGCTTGACGTTGGAAGCGACTTTGCGACCCTTGGCCACGCTGGCAGCCGCACGCAAGTCCTCGATACGGGCATTGGTACAGGAGCCGATGAACACGCGGTCGATACGGATGTCGGTCAAGGGCATATTGGGCGTCAGGCCCATGTATTCCAATGCACGCTCCATGCCATTGCGGGTGACTTCGTCTTTTTCTTTCTCTGGATCGGGTACACGGCTGTCGATAGGCAACACCATTTCAGGCGAGGTGCCCCAAGTCAACTGAGGGGTGATCTGACTGGCATCGATGCGAATCACGCGATCAAACTCGGCACCTTCGTCAGTGTGCAAGGTGTTCCAGTAAGCCACAGCCTGATCCCACAACACGCCTTTGGGCGAGTAAGGACGGCCACGCAGATACTGAATGGTTTGCTCGTCCACAGCCACCATGCCTGAACGTGCACCGGCTTCAATCGCCATATTGCACACGGTCATGCGGCCTTCCATAGACAAGGCGCGAATTGCCGAGCCGCCGAACTCAATGGCGTAGCCGGTACCACCAGCAGTACCGATCTGACCGATCACGTACAGGATCAGGTCCTTGGCAGTACAGCCAAAAGGCAGCTTGCCGTCCACCTGGATCAGCATGCTTTTGCTTTTCTTCATCAGCAAGGTCTGAGTGGCCAGCGTGTGCTCGACCTCCGAGGTACCAATACCAAAGGCCAAAGCGCCCACGGCACCGTGCGTGCTGGTGTGGGAGTCACCACAAACCACGGTCATGCCAGGCAAGGTCGCGCCCTGCTCAGGGCCGACAATGTGCACAATGCCCTGACGCACGTCGTTCATGCGGAATTCGGTAATGCCGAATTCTTCGCAGTTGGCGTCCAGGGTATCGACCTGCAGGCGCGAGATCGGGTCTTCAATGCCGTTCTGGCGGGAGGTGGTGGGGACGTTGTGGTCCGCCACAGCCAGGTTGGCACTGATGCGCCAAGGCTTGCGGCCGGCCAGAGTCAAGCCTTCAAAGGCCTGGGGGCTGGTCACTTCATGCAGCAAGTGGCGATCAATGTAGATCAAACAGGTGCCATCCGTGTCCTGATGCACGACGTGTTCGTCGAACAACTTATCGTATAAGGTTTTTGCCATTGCGCTCTCGCGATTCAGTTGAAATTACAGTCCGCACAAAGCGGGCTGCACATTAATTTTTTCTTATTATGACAGGCGCAGTAACTGGGACAAGACCAGTTTCCATACTAGTATTGGGACTACCACCCTAAATAGAAACATGCCCCTGAAAAAGGTCTCCCGGAGCCTTGTCAAAGAAGGCTCCGGGAGACCAACGTCGTCAGCCATGGCGATTGCTGCAGGCCGGACTCTTGTTCAAGAAGGTTCAGCAATGGCCAAGCTCAAACGTTCTACCCATTCATCGGCCATGCCCTGATCGCTGATATTGGCAAAGCCCATCAACAGCCCCTTATGCACAGCAGGCGATATTTGCCAATCGCTCAAGGCCTGAACGGCCAGGCCATGTTCCTGGGCAGCCTTGGCCAAAGGCCGGTCATCTTCTGCCCTCCTCAAATTGGCAAGCACATGAATCCCCCCTGCCTGGCTTTGCACCTGCAAGCGCTCCCCCAGTATCTGTTGCAGAGCCTGCACCAAATAAGCCCGACGTTTTGCATACAAAGCCCGCATCTTGCGCAAGTGCCGCGCAAAGTAGCCCTGCTCCATGAAGTCCGCCACGGTAGCCTGCGTCAGGATGGAACCCGGCCCGCCTGAATAGTGAGCCGCCTGCTGGAAACGCTCCACCTGGGACAGGGGTGCGACCAAGTACGCCAGCCGCAAACCGGGATTCAGAACCTTGCTGAAGGTGCCGGTATAGATCACCCTGTCGTCCCTATCCAGACTTTTCAGGGCAGGCAAAGGACGTCCGTGATAGCGAAACTCGCTGTCGTAATCGTCCTCCACAATCCAGGCCTGCTGCTGTCTGGCCCACTCCAGCAATTGCAAACGCCTGGGTAGGGACATGGCCATGCCCATAGGGCTTTGATGAGTGGGGGTCACGATGGCAAAGCGTGCCTGTGGGCAATGCTGCTGTCCGGCTATAAGGTTCAGGCCGTCTTCATCCAGCGGCACCGCATGCACGTGCATGCCGGCCTGCTTCAAGAACTGGCGGGCAAAAATATAGCCAGGATTTTCGTACCAGCCCGCGTCACCCGGATTCAGAACGCTACGACACACGAGCTCCAGCGCCCCCCAATACCCGGCCGTCACAAAGATCTGCTCCGGCAGACAAGCTATGCCGCGCGATACGCCCAAATAAGCCGCAATAGCCCGCCGCAACGGCGCATAGCCCACCGGATCGGGGTAACGCATTGCCACGCCCCCCAAAGAGCGCTGATTCTGGTTGGCCAGTCGTGCCCAGGTCTTGCGCGGAAAGGCATCCAAAGCCGGCAGGCCCAGCTGAAATGGCAAAGGGGGTGAGTCTTCTGCTGGTACATATGGCGAGGCACGCAGGGATGAGGCAGGGACACTGGCATATCTTTTCGCAGCCAGACTGGCCAACTGCGGTGACACCACCGTTCCTGCCGGCCCTCGTGCCAGAAAGTAGCCTTCACCCAGCAAGATTTGATAGGCCTGCTCCACCGTACCCTTGGCCACATTCAGCTCACTGGCCAGACTGCGTATGGATGGCACCCGGTCGCCGGGGCGCAATTGGCCTGCAGCAATCGCATCCCGAAAGCGCTCGTACAACTGCTGATAAACAGGAATGCCTGGTTCCCGGCTGGGTTTCCAGTGGCGTAGATCCATACCCATGTCCTAGTCAATTATTGTTTTCTTGTCACTGATGACCAGGACATTACTCATGGATAATCAACAAGTAAAGCGGATAGCCCAGCTTGATACTCAGACTGACGCAAACAGTGAATCCCGCCCCATACAGCTATGGCCTGCTCCGCCCCCTGTCTTACTTTCGATTGGATACGCCATGAGTGCACTTCGCCTTCCCTACGACACCCTGTCTCCCAAAGCCTATCAAGGCCTGTTGCAAACGAAGCTGGCTTTGGACAAAAGCAGCCTGGGCAAAGAATTGATTGAACTGGTTAATTTGCGCATTTCGCAAATCAACGGCTGCTCCTTTTGCCTGGAGATGCACGCTGCCTCCTTGCGCAGCTCGGGCGTGCTCAATGCCAAGATAGACAGTCTGGCAGGCTGGCGTGTCAGCGCGCACTTTGACGAACGCGAACGTGCGGCTCTGGAATGGGCAGAATCCGTGGTGGATGTTGCTCACACTCATGCACCCGACGAGCACTTCGAGCCTTTGAAAGCCCATTTCAGCGATACGGAAATTTCGGATCTGAGTTTTGCGATTGCCTTGATGAGCGCATTCAATCGCTTGGCCATCAGCATGCGCACGTGAACGCGAGGGATGATTCTGCAGCGGCAAGAATCATCCCTCGCCAGAAGTCAATCGTCAGACGGAATACGACCGTTCAGCAGCAACACTGAACGGTCAGCTTATTTGCCAACAATCCCGCCTTTACCGGAGGCCTTACCGCAATCACATCAAGCGATCCCTGAACTAGCCATGCAGCACCCCCCGAAGCTTGGAGTGATATCCAAGTTCCGGGGGGCAGTTCAGAGGCGGCTCCCCGATCAGCTGGAATGCGATTACTTCAGATCGGCCTTCAGGGTTTCCAGAGCCGCTACGGCGCACGCTTCATCCAGGTGGCCACCAGGCGCACCACCTACGCCGATGGCGCCTATCGTGTCATTACCGACCTTGACCGGCACGCCGCCGCCCAGCAGCAGAAAGCCCTGGATATCGCCCAGATTGGCGGCACCGGCATTTTTCTGCGAACCCTCCAGCATGGCGCTGGTCAGGCTGCGGGCCGAAGCGGACGTATAGGCCTTGTCGATGCTGGCATTGACCGTATGCGGACCGGCCTGGTCGGCACGTTGGAGCGCACGCAGTACGCCAGCGCGGTCAACCACAGCCGCCGACACGTTGTAACCTTTGGTCGAGCATTGCTTGACGGTTTCGCTAGCCAAACGATTAGCCAGATCCAGGGAGATGTTTTTTTCGGTCAGCACACCCTGGGCCTGGGCGGCACCAGCGGCAAACAACAACGCCATCAAAAGGGAAGAGCGCAACATAGCAGTAATCTCCATTTATCAGTTCCGACAACACTGTCGGCATGGAAAAACTATACTTGCGCCGCCCGAACGGGACTATTCGGACGCTTACCCTGGCATCTACGTAGTTTTACGGAGAGACACTCACCAGGCTGGCGTAATGCCGAATCAGGTGGGCCAGGTTATCGACCTGCAGTTTGGCAAACAGGTTGGCGCGATGCGTTTCAACTGTACGGGGCGACAGCGACAGCGCACGACCTATCTCCTTGTTGGTCAAGCCCTCGACAATCAGCGCCAGCACCTCGCGCTCGCGCTCGGACAAACTTGTGTAACGTTCACGCACCCACTGGTCGGCCGCAAGACGCTCACGACGGCGCACGTGCTGACGCACGGCCTGCTGAACCGTGTCCAGCAACACATCGTCACTGACCGGCTTTTCCAGGAACTCGACAGCACCCGCTTTGAAGGCGCGCCGGCACATATCCACCGTGCCGTGCCCGGTCAACAGAATGATAGGCTGATCCACGCCTTGTTCAATCAGGGTATCGAGCAAGGTCAATCCACTGATGCCGGGCATGCGCACATCCAGAATCAATGCCCCGATAGACTGCCGATCAAAAGACTCCAGAAACTGCTGCGGATCCGCCCAAGTCTGCACCCGTAACCCGACTGTGCTGATCAGCAAGGACAAGCTTTGACGCACGGCGGCATCATCGTCCAACAGGTGGATCAAGGGCGACAGGCTAGAGCCATTTTCAGTAGGTTTCATGATGCTTCCTCATCCACGAGTTGCAGTTCCAGCGCAAACACGGCTCCCCCCATGGGATCGTTGAACGCCTTCAAGCCGCCGCCCATGGCCTGAGCCAGCGACTCGCTCAGGCTCAGGCCCAGCCCCAGGCCGTCGGAGCGCGTCGTAAAGAAAGGCTCGAACACACGATCCAGATGCTGCGGGACTATTCCCGGGCCATTGTCACGCACGGTCAATTCCACGCGCCCTTGTCGCTGCAACACCTCGAGCCAGATGCGCGGATTGCTGATCTGGGCTACGCCCAAAGCGGATACGGCATTATTGAGCAGATTGTGGATGATTTGTCCGAGCGCCACGGGTTCACCAACAACAACGACATCGTGTGAAGGAAGGCGTTTTTCCAGGGTAATGCCATGCCGCTCCAACTCCGGCATCAGCAAATGCACAGCCTCGCCCAACACCCGCGTCAAGGACACCGGGCAGCACTGCTCAGCCAGACCGCTTTCACGCAAGCTGTGCCGCAGGCGTGTCAACACGCTGGCCGCACGCTTGATCTGCTCTACCGAATGCGCCATTGCTTCACGTGCCGGCTCCAGGTCGGGGGGATCATCCTGCAAGAGCCGCAGGCTGGCTTGTGTATTGGCCAGCACGGAGGTCAAAGGTTGGTTCAATTCATGCGCCAGGCCCGCGGCCATTTCGCCGAGCGCATTCAAACGGCCCACCTGACCGATACGCAGCAACTCCTGAGCGCGCAAGGTCTGTTCACGTTGTTTGCGCACATAGATGACCAGCGCCACCAGCAAGGCGCCGGCCAGGGCGAACAGTGCTGCCTGTCCCCAAGGCAGGTCGGCAAAGCCCACGACGCGACGCGTGTGCAATTGAAAGGGTTGGCTGGTGGAAGTCATTGTCTTGCCTGACTGGAATACCACAGGCCCGGCATGGTCCAATCCAGGACTGATCACCCATTGCTGGTCCTGCCACTCCAGCACCACGCGCACGGGACTGCCGTTACGCCGAAAAGGCCATTCATCCCAGGCAATGGCGGCATTCAAATCCAGCATCACGGCAAAGCTGGCCGGATGCGCCGCTACCAGCAGACCATAGCGCCCTTGTGCCAGTTGCACATCCGTCAGTACGGCGCGCTCGGCCTTTAGAGACTGCAACTGCGCCTGCTGCCATTGCGGATTGGCCCACGCGACGTCGCTCTCTTCGCGATAGATCGCCATGATCTGGGGAAACATGGCTTTCAGCGTTCCCAGACGTTCAATGCGCTGCACGGGCGGCTGCAACAGGGCCAGCATTTGTAAAATGGCGTCATGCTGGGCCAGACGCTGGCCCAGCAGCCGGTAGGCTATATTGCTTTGCACCGTGAATGCCTCCTGCTGCCGCGCCAGTTCAGCGCGCGTCAACACGATGGCGCCGGCCAAAGACAGGCCGAGCCAAATCAACAAACCATACAGAAAAGTGCGATGGCGCGATTTCATGGGTGCATTGTGAGGATGGGAAGCAGTCAGATAAATAGGCCAGCGGCACCTTCTGCGAGCACAGACTTCAAGGACCGTCGGCCAAGGGCAGGCCTGCACTGCAAAAATCCTATGGTCAGCCCAATTCTTGCAAGATAATCGATACGGAATAAAGTAAGCCTGCTTAAATCTATCCGGAGTCTATATGGGAACATCTGTTCCCACTCCATGATGAGAGCGACGCTTGGCGATCCTCAACAAAGCTTCATCAAGGGCATTCTTCGTTTCAAATGCGATTTCAAAAAAAACAGCCTTTTCACGGCTTGGCCGCCTGCTGATACAAAGGCATGACCCGTTCCGAGATCGCCTGCAAATCCGCAATACGGGTTGAGGAAGCCGGGTGAGTAGACAGGAACTCCGGCTGACTTCTACCCTGCTCCAGGGCCCCCATCTTCTGCCACAAGGTGACCGCAGCACGCGGGTCGTAGCCTGCACGCGCAGCCAGCTCAACCCCGATCAGATCGGCCTCGGATTCGTGAGTGCGGCTATTAGGCAGTTCAAACATGACTTCGCTGAGCGTACCGCCCAAATCGTTCACAGCCTGCACACCAGTCAGGGCGGAGAGCACCGTCAAACCGAAAGAAGTCGCCATTTTCTGGGAAACCTGCTCACGCGAATGCTCGCGCAAGGCGTGAGCAATCTCATGCCCAATGACAGCAGCCAGTTCCGCGTCCGTTGGCTGAATCCGTTTGATCAAGCCGCTGTAAACCGCCATCTTGCCGCCCGGCATGCACCAGGCATTAACTTCGTCCTCATTGATGACGTGGACTTCCCAATTCCAGGAACGGGCGTCCGCCCGGAAAACACCGACTTGATCGATCAGGCGTTGAGCAATGGACTTGACCCGACGAGTCTGGGCCGCATCGGTATCCAGCGCCTTTTGCTGCCGAGCCTGGGACAAGACCTGAGCATAATTCTGGGCCGCCGCCTGATTGAGCTCGGCCTCGGACACCAGATTGGAGATGAATTGTTTGCGCTCGACACCTACCGTCCCGCTTTCCGTCGTCTGCACCGTGGCACAGCCCGTCATGGCCAGTATCAAACCCGCCGCCAAAAGGCGTTTTCCTTTCGCAATACCTTTCATGCTCAGCTCCAAAAAACAAACCTGACAAGAAAATGAAGTGCTAGGGTCCTGCGCAAACCCTCAGTTTCAGACGCCGCACTGCGAACGATGACGCAGACAATGATCCATCAACACAATGGCCAGCAAGGCTTCGGCAATCGGCGTGGCACGAATACCCACACAAGGATCGTGACGGCCCAGTGTCTGCACTTCAACCGCTTCACCGGCTCGATTCACGGAAGGACGCATGGTACGGATGCTGGCAGTAGGCTTGATCGCCAGGGAAACCGTCACGGCCTGCCCGGAGGAAATACCACCCAATACGCCACCGGCCTGGTTGGTCTTGAAACCATCGGGGTACAGCGCATCACCGTGCTCCGAGCCTTTTTGCGTAATGCAATCAAAGCCAGCGCCAATGGACACGCCTTTTACCGCGTTCAAACCCATCATGGCATGGGCGATATCGGCATCCAGACGGTCGTAAATAGGTTCACCCCAGCCAGCGGGCACGCCTTCGGCCACAACTTCAATGCGTGCGCCAATCGATTCGCCTTCTTTGCGCAGCTCGTCCATATAGGCTTCCAGCTGTGGCACCACGTCCAGGTCTGGCGCGTAAAAAGGATTCTGCTCGACCACATCCCAGCTTTTAAAAGGAATGGCGATGGGGCCCAGTTGGCTCATATAGCCGCGAATCTTCACGCCGAAGTGCTCGGCCAGCCATTTCTTGGCAATCGCACCGGCTGCCACGGTAGGCGCAGTCAGGCGAGCTGAAGAGCGACCACCACCACGCGGGTCGCGGTTCTCGAACTTCTTCCAGTAGGTGTAATCCGCATGGCCGGGACGGAAAGTATCCAGCAGATTGCCGTAATCCTTGCTGCGCGCATCGGAGTTGCGAATCAGCAGGCTAATGGGCGTGCCAGTTGTACGACCTTCGTAAATACCGGACAGAATTTCCACCTGATCCGGCTCACGGCGCTGAGTCACGTGGCGCGAGGTGCCAGGACGGCGGCGATCCAGTTCAAACTGAATATCCTGTTCAGACAGCTCCAGGCCCGGAGGGCAGCCGTCGATCACTGCGCCGATCGCTGGACCATGAGATTCGCCGTAATTCGTGACGCGGAAGCTTTTACCTAGAGTATTGCCGGACATAGAGAAAGTGAACGCAAAGAAATGAGGGAAAATGAAAGACAGGCACGATTATGGCATTGTTCCCGAATCCGGACATGCACCGCGCCCGGTCTTTCAGGAAGAGCAGCTGACGGCCAACTCCGCACTGCCTTCTGGCGGCGGCATGGCATAGGCCTCAAAACCGGCCCGCTCGGTGTATGGGTCGCGCAGCAGCTTCAGCAAGGTGTCAATTTCGCTGGCGTCATCCTTGGCAGCAGCCTGGATGGCCTGCTCAGCCAAATGGTTACGCAGCACATACAAAGGATTGACGCGGTTCATGGACTCGCGCTGCTCTGGCGTGTCGGAACCGTCCAGCGTCAGGCGCTGGCTATAGGCCTGCCACCAGGCCTGGGCCTGATCTTCAGAACCTTCAAACAGGCTCAAGAAAGCCTCGGGCGCCCTGCTGGCCTGGGCCAGAGCACGGAAAGACAAGGTGAAGTCTGCCCCGCTGTTGTGCAGCAAGCGCCACCAGTCATCGACCAGTTGCGCATCATCCGCTTGCCAGGTACGCAGGCCGAACTTGGCCTGCAAATTGGCGTGATAGCGCTTCAGAAAACTGGCTTCAAAGGTCTGCAAATGCTCTTTTACCGCATCCACATCCGGATCCAGCACCATCAAGGCACTGGCCAGGCGATACAAGTTCCAATGCACAATCGCAGGCTGTGCATTCCAGGCGTAACGACCTTGATTGTCGCTGTGATTGCAGACGTGATTCACACGGAATCGGTCCATGAAGCCGTACGGACCGTAGTCAATGGTCAGGCCCAGAATGGACATATTGTCAGTATTCATGACGCCGTGGCAAAAGCCGACAGTCTGCCAGTCGGCCACCATTTCTGCGCTGCGATGCGTCACTTCCTGCAAGAAGCGGCAGACGCGCTCCTGCTCCGAATCGCCTTCGACCAGCAGTTCCGGATAGAACTCGCGCAGCACATAGTCCAACAATTCACGCACACGGCTTGCGTCGTTGGCCCAATGTTCAAACGAGCCAAAACGCACAAAACTGGGGGCAACACGTGTCACAATCGCGCCCGTTTCCACGGTTTCCCGGTACACAGGCGTATCCGAAGTGACCAGGGCCAGGGCCCGGCTGGTGGCAATGCCCAAACCGGCCATGGCCTCACTGGCCAGATATTCGCGCACACTGGATCTCAGCACGGCACGGCCATCGCCCATACGGGAATACGGGGTTTTACCGGCGCCCTTCAACTGCAATTCCTGCGGGCCCGTGGGGGTGTCGATTTGCCCCAGCAAATGCGCGCGGCCATCGCCCAACTGTCCTGCCCAGACACCAAACTGGTGACCGCTATAGACAGCCGACACCGTCAGGCCACCCGGCAAGGGGGCTTGGCCGCTGACTACATCCAGAAATTCCTGTTCCCCCAAACGGGAGACATCCAGACCCAGTTGCGCCGCCAATTCCTTATTGACGTGCAGCAGGCGGGAATTGGCCAGGGGTTGCGGCGGAACCGCCGTATGGAAAGCCGAGGGCAAATCCGCAAAATGATGACTGATGGCCAGGCCATCGAACAAGCTGGACATACAGACCCCCTTAGGCCGATTTGGCGGCTTTGGCAGCCTCGGCTTTTTCGGCCTTGCTGCGCTGCTTGGCTGCTTTCTTGGCAGGCCAGAGATAAAAAATGGCGCAGAAATAATAAATCAGGGACAGAACAATCTCTGCAATCGCCCAGGGCATGACTTCAGCCACCGGGTCCGACCAGGCACGCATGACCCCTTCCGCGAAGTACAGCAGAATCATCATGGACGTCCATTGCAGGGTATATAAATTGCCCTTGAGCACGCTGCGCAGCGGCAGCACCAAAGGAATCACTTTCAGCACCAGCCAGGAGCCGCCGGGTTTCAGGGGCGCAAAATGAAGCTCCCAGGCCAGGCACAAAGCAATCAAGGCGACCAAAGCCAGGGCCGCCACTCGATGAAGTATGGGGTTTAAAGGTTCATGCATGCTGTTATTATCACCTGAACCCTGTCGAAAAGCAGCGTCCGCCGCATCAAACCGCTATGAAAAACGACGAGAACTTCCCTATGCCCTCTGAGCAAGCTGAACAAACAGACTTGAACCCAGATAACACCGATCCTGTATCCCGGCAGGAGCCCTCGCCCGCCCCCACTGCCAAACATCACTTTTTAAGTGTGGCGCGCTTTGCCATCAAGCGGGTGGCCGAAAAAGATCTGATGAAGGTAGCCTCCAGCCTGACCTACACCACGATCCTGGCCATTGTCCCCATGCTGACGGTGGTACTGGCGCTGTTCACGGCCTTTCCACTGTTTCAGGAATTTGAAAGTGCCCTGGAAGGGTTTTTGACCCGTAACCTGATGCCCGAAGTGGTGTCAGAAAACATCATGTTGTATCTGAACCAGTTTGCCTCCAAAGCGTCAGGCCTGACGGCGGTAGGCAGCTTGTTCCTGATTGTCACGTCCATCATGCTGATCATGACCATTGACGAGACCTTCAACAATATTTTCCAGGTACACGTGCAACGTCCACTGGGACAACGCCTGCTGGTGTACTGGGCCATTATTTCGCTGGGCCCGATTCTGACCGGCGCCAGCCTGTGGGCCACGACCATTCTGGCCAGGGAGTCCTTGGGTTATATCGGCGACTTGTCCGGCATAGTGACCTTTGCCCTGTCTTACGTCCCCTTCCTGTTTACGGCCCTGGGGCTGACGGCGCTGTTCATGTACGTGCCCAACCGCCGCGTATGGTGGCGCGACGCCCTGATTGGCGGGGTAGTCACCGCCGCCTTGCTGGAGCTGATGAAAGCCGGTTTCGCCTTTTACCTGACCCGCTTTCCCACCTACACGATTATCTACGGCGCCTTTGCCATCCTGCCGATCTTCCTGCTGTGGATCTACATTTCCTGGCTGATCGTCCTGCTGGGCGCTTCCATGGTGGCCATTTTGCCCGATTGGCGTGGCCGCAACTGGGTCAAGACCAATGTGCCCGGCATCGCCTTTACCGATGCCGTGAACCTGCTCTACCAGCTGTGGCTGAACCGTCAGAGCCAGCAGGGACTTAGCGTACGTGAACTCAGCCACAAGCTGGAACGCGACCCGGACGAGCTCTACGGCATTTTATGCAAGCTCAAGTCCATGGGACTGATTGCTGATACCCAGCAAGACAATGACGAACAGTGGGTACTGAGTTGCGATCTGCGTCAGGTCAGCCTGAAACAACTTACCAAGGCATTTCTGCTGGACCGCGCCCATACCCACGAGGGTCCGCTAGAATATGTATTCAATTATCTTTCTCAGTTTTTCGATCAGCGACTATCCAATCTGGAAGAACTGTTTGAGTCGCCGCAAGGCATTCTGACAGGACAACCAGCCATACTAAACGCCGATCCCGGTCAGGAGACCCAGTATGCTAAAAGTCAGTGAAATCCTGCGTGTCAAGGGAGACACGCTTTATACAGGCACCCCCGAAATGACCGTTGAAAAAGCGGTACAGAGCATGAGCGAGCTGGATATTGGTTCGCTGGTGATCATGGAGCATGGTCAGTTGGTGGGTATGTTGACCTTTCGCGAGATCATTCGCCACTGGCACGCTCAGGGCGACAAGGCCCAGGGCTTTACGGTGCGCAGCATCATGGATGACGCCCCTGTCAGCGTCACCCCCAACACCAGCGCCGACGAGGTGCAGCGCCTGATGCTGAACAACCACGCACGCTACATGCCCGTGATGGACGGTCCGGTGCTGATGGGAGTTATTTCCTTCTTTGATATGGCCCGCGCCATTGTTCACGCCCAGCAGTTCGAGAACAATATGCTCAAAGCCTACATCCGCGACTGGCCTACCGATTCCGAGCAAGCCAGCGCATCCTGATCCCCTGGATCTGGCCGCCTTTACTGACGGCGTTGCAATTCTTCCCAGGCCTGCGCAAGCAGGCCTGGATCGTTTTTGGCCAAGCAATGGTGATCTGACAAGGTACGACGCCACTGACGTGCGCCCTTCTTGCCGTGCGGCCAGCCCAACATGCTCTTGATCACAATGCGTAACGGCACACCTGCCTGAACATGGTGCCGGGCATAAGCAATCATCTGCTCCACCACAGCGTCCTCGTCCATCAAGGGATGCTCGGGCCAGAGGCGACGATGAATCTCGCTTAATACCGCTGGCGTATGCCAGGCTGCCCGGCCCAGCATCACGCCATCGAACTGTTCTTCCAGCTCTACCGCCTGATCCGGCTCCTGAATGCCGCCATTCAAGATGAACAGCGCTTCAGGAAAGTCCTTTTTCAACTGCATGGCCATGTCATAGCGCAAAGGCGGAATCTCCCGATTGTCCTTGGGCGACAAGCCTTTCAAGACCGCATTGCGGGCATGAACCGTAAAGACTCGACACCCGGACTCGAACAAAATCCCCACAAAGTCCCGCACAAAGTCGTAGGACTCGTTGTAATCCAGCCCCAGCCTGTGCTTGACCGTCACGGGCACAGAGACCGCGTCCTGCATGGCTTTGACGCAGTCTGCCACCAATTGCGGCTCGTTCATCAAACAGGCACCGAAAGCGCCTTTTTGAACCCGCTCCGAGGGGCAGCCACAGTTCAGATTAATTTCGTCGTAGCCCCACTTTTCACCTGCCAGAGCGCTGGTCACCAAGGCGTCCCGGTCGCTGCCACCCAGTTGCAAGGCCACCGGATGCTCTGCCTGATCAAAATCCAGATGACGTGCCTGATCGCCGTGCGTCAGTGCACCCGTGGTGATCATTTCAGTAAACAGCAAAGCGCGCGGCGCCAGCAGACGATGAAAAAAGCGGCTGTGGCGGTCAGTCACATCAATCATGGGCGCCACACTCAAACGCCACATCTGGCTGTCCGGCTTCACAAAATTAGTCATAAACAGGGAGCAAATAGCCTGATTGCAGGCTTGGTGAAAAAGGGAAAACACCCATTTTAATGGTTTCAGCCGACCACAGGATGAAGATAAAGCGCGGTAAATCGCCGCAAGGCTCCAAAAAGCGGGCGCACTGGTCTAAAATCGGCCGTTTGACATACTTGCGCGCCTGATAGTGCGCCAACAACCGGACCCTCACTGAAAGCATGGCTGTTTTTACTTCTGTCAGCGAACTTGACGCCCGCGAACTGCTGGAACAATACACAATTGGCGAATTTGTTTCCTTACGTGGCATTACCGCCGGCATTGAAAACACCAATTACTTTCTGAGCACCACCCAGGGCGAGTACGTTCTGACTTTGTTTGAAGTCCTGACGCTGGAACAACTGCCTTTCTATATCGAGCTGATGCACCACCTGGCCGCCAAAGGTGTCCCAGTGCCCGAGCCCATGACTCGCCGCGATGGCAAACGCATCTGTGTCATGCACGGCAAGCCTTGCTCGATTGTGACGCGCCTGCGTGGTGGTTACGAGCCCGAGCCCACGGTTGAACACTGCCGCCAGATCGCCCGTACACAAGCTCAGGCCCACCTGGCTGCCCAGGACTTCCCTCTGGAACAACCCAATCTGCGCGGCCTGAGCTGGTGGCAAGCCACCGTTCCCCAGGTTCTGCCCTTTCTGGACGAGAGCCAGTCCGAGCTGATCCAGACCGTCTTGCAAGAACAAAGCCGTTTTGCCGACAGCGACACCTATCGCGCCTTGCCACAAGGCCCGGCTCACTGCGACCTGTTCCGCGACAACGTGCTGTTTGCCGGCACCTCGGAAGCGCCCCAGATGGGCGGCATTATCGACTTTTACTTTGCCGGTTGCGACACCTGGCTGTTTGATGTGGCCGTTGCCGTAAACGACTGGTGTATCGACCGCCTGAGCGGTGCCCTGAATCTGGAAAAAGCCCAGGCCTGGCTGGAGTCCTACGCCCAGGTGCGGCCCTTTACCGAAGCCGAGCACAGCGCCTGGCCTATACTGATCCAGGCCGCCGCGCTGCGCTTCTGGATCTCGCGCCTGTACGACTTTTATCTGCCCCGCCCCGCTCAAACCCTCAAGCCGCATGACCCGCGGCACTTTGAGCGTGTGCTGCGCCAGCGTCGCGACCATGCTGTACCGGCGCTCCCTCGATAAATACGGATACTGATATGCAAGCTGCCAAGCTCCCCTTTCTTTACGGGTGGTACTGGATTCAGGAAGGATTGCGCTTGTTCAAGCTGCAACCAGCTGCTCTGTTCTTCTGGAGCTTGATCACCTCCATCCTGATCAATCTGAGCAATATTTTCCCCATCATCGGCCAGATGGTACTAATCGTACTGGTCCCGACCATGACCTTTATCATTCAGAATGCCTGTCGCCGCATTCATGAGGGCGAGGTCATTCGCCTGGGCATGTGGACCGAGCCCTTGAAGCCCGCCCCGGTACGCAACCGCCTGATCAAACTAGGCATCATTTACTTGTTGGCCTGCCTGGTCGTCGGCTTTGTGGCGACTTTCCCTTTTGTGAATGAGCTGTCCCAGTTGATGGACAACAGCAATGCCACTCCACAGGAAGTCATGGCGGCCTTTCGCAAGCCCATCATTTTGTTCTTTGTGCTGTATCTGGGCCTGTCCGCCCTATTCTGGCACGCTCCCGCCCTGGTAGGCTGGCATGCCATCCCGGTCAAGCAAGCCCTGTTCTTTTCCATGGTGGCTTGCTGGCGCAACAAGGCCGCCTTCCTGCTGTACGGCCTATGCTGGGCGGCTGCCTTCTTCGCCATCCAGACTCTGGGCGAATTGCTGCTGGGAGCGGGTTTAAGTCCAGGCACGGCCACCATGGTGCTGACACCTATCAATCTGGCGATGGCTGCCATCCTGTACGCCAGCTTCTACCCGGCTTACCGCAGCGTGTTTGGTGATCCGATGCGCGACGCCGCACAAGGCTAAGCCCGGTCCAGCCATACCCCGCCCCCTGTTTGACGTATTTCCTGCAGAGCGGCGGCCCAGGGCGAAAACTGCTCCGGCCCCGACAGAGAAGTGACCGGCGCCTCCAGTACCGATCTGGCTTTTCTGTGCCAACGTATCGCTCCCGCAGGTACAGCCGGACAAAACCTCAAGGGCTGATCATCCTCATCCAGAAAGCAGATATCCAGAGCCTGCCGCATTCCCCATAGGTGCACCGCCCTACAAGGCCGCAGCCACACCGCAACTGCGAAACTCTTGTTCTGTGGCAATGCCTTCCAGCCACGCCAACGGGCCCAGAAAGTATTGGCGTCGAACAGATACAAGGGCTGCTGTGGCACCTGTTGCAGCGGCTGTTTGATCAGTACTGAGATAGACATCTCCCTAGCCTCCCCCTGCCAGCCAAGGGCCTAACAGGCTCATCGCAATCACCAAAAACGTGCAGGGGAAAATGCACACGACCAAAGGGGCCAGCAAATAAACAGGCAGCTTGAGGGCTCTTTGCTCGGCTTCCAAGTGCAAATGACTACGCAATTTTTCTGCTTGAGCGCGTAGCAACAAAGCCAAGGACAAACCCGTGTCCTGTGCCAGTTCCAAAGACAAAGCCAATTCCTCCAGCTCTGCCTGCCTGAAACTCAAAGCGACATTGCGCATGGCTTGCGGCAAACGTCGTCCCGCCCGAACCTCGCCCTGTACCTTGTTCAAGCTGATCAGCAGACTGCCTTGCGGTAGGGCCTGCGTTGCACGCGCCCAGGCTTGCTGCAAGCCCAGTCCGGATTCGACAGCCAGCACCAGCAGATCCAAAAAGAACGGTAAATCCTGGCGACAGCGGGAATGATGTTGGCGCTGCAGTTTTCTTCCCCGTGAGATAGCCTGCAATATGCTCAAGAGGAGACCTGTCACCGCCAAGCCTAGAAGCTCCATCAAGGAAGCTCCCTGCGTCAACAAAAAGGCGCTGACAAGACTTGTAAGCAATCCGGTCAAAGCCACGCGTTTACTTAGAAAGCCCCGTACTTCGTTGGTATAAGAACCCCACAATCGCTCCGGCCACTCATGGATGAAAGGCAGGGACAGGCATAGATGCAAAACTCTGGAGAACGGTGCTTCCCAAGCCTGCCAGGCCGCCTGCCCCAAACTGCTGCCTCCTTGCAGCAAAAGCAGATAACGACCGCGCCAAGCCCACAGGAATGCCATCAGGAACAAGGCTGCACTCAAGGCAGAGAGCATCCAGATCAGTGTGATCATGATCACCCCTCCCCTCGCAGGATCACTTGCATCCACCACAGCCCCATCAGCAGCATGGCCACTAGCGCCCCCGCCACCCAAACACCCAATGTGTTGAACCAGGCCTGCTCAAATGCCGTGGCATCCAGAAGGTACAAAGCTCCCGCCACAAAACCCGGCAAGCAGAACATGATGCGCGCCTGCAAACGCGCCTGCGCGGTCAAGGCAACAATCTTGTCCTCGATGGTCAGTCGCGCCCGAATGGTTTGCGCCAGTATCTTCAAGCGTTCCCCTAGCCCCGCCCCCGTGCTCTGGCCCATCTGCAAGGCACTGAACAACATGGCCAGTTCTGACACCGGCACTCGATCCAGAAGGTCTTGATACGAGTCCTTGGCACTCACCCCCAAGCGCTGCTGACGCAATAGCAAACGCAGCTCTTGCCCCAAGGGCGCAGGCAAAGATTGAGACAGCTGCTGCAAAGCCGCTTGCAAGGCCACACCTGCTTGCAGGCTCAAGGCCAAAGACAGAACAAAGTCAGGCAACTGTCGTCGTAAGCTTGCCAAGCGCCGCTGTCCCATCCAGCGCAGAACCAGTAAAGGCGTGACTGCAGCCAGCAGAGCTACCATCGCTGCCAGCCAGAACGACTGCATCAGCCACCAGGCCGTCAAAAAGATCAGGGGCAATAAAGCCCAGGCCCCAAAAGCCAAATACTGACTGCGCACAAATACAAAATGCGATTGCAAACTCTGCTCGGACTGCCTGAGCAGTTGCTGCCTATAACGCTTGGCAAGACGCTGTCCTGAACGTAGCAATACATAGGCCAACGCCGTGGTACCCAAGACAATCAGCAAAATACTGAGAAATCTCATGATTGCCTCTCTGCAGACGAAACATGCTCGGAACGCAAGCCACTGGCGGCAAAACCGAACTCCGGGCGATAGCTGTACAAGGTTTGCAGTTGAATACGCTGCGCCTCGATGCCGGTCACCTCCACAATCTCGTGCACCAAACGCTTGCCATCAGGTAAGCGGCTCAGTTGCACAATAATGTGCAAGGCCCGCGCGATATGCTCTCGCACAACCAGCAAAGGCAAATCCAGGCCTGCCATCAACACCATCCCTTCCAGGCGGGACAAAGCATCGCGAGGCGTATTCGCATGCAAGGTCCCCATCGAGCCTTCGTGGCCGGTGTTCATGGCCGACAACATATCGAAAGCTTCTGCGCCCCGGCACTCCCCCACCACAATCCGGTCTGGCCTCATTCGCAAGGCTTGTCGCAACAGGCTCCGTATATCCACTTGCCCCTGACCTTCTGCATTCGCGGGTCGGGACTCCAAAGCCACCCAATTACTGTGCTGCAACTGCAGCTCAGCCGCGTCTTCCAGGGTCACGATTCGTTCACCTGAATCAATACAGGTGCTGAGCACGTTCAGCAAAGTCGTTTTGCCTGTCCCGGTTCCACCCGAAACCAGAATATTGCAGCGTCGCTGCACCGCCTGTTGCAGGAATGCGGCCATCTCCGGCGACAAACTGCCCGTCTGCAACAGATCCTCCAGCCCCAGGCGTCGTTTGGGAAACTTGCGTATGGTCACGCAGGTTCCCTTGACCGCAATGGGCGACAGTACGGCATGAAAACGCGAGCCATCGGCCAAGCGCCCATCCACTGCGGGCGAGCTGATATCCAGCCGTCTACCCAAGGGAGCCAGGATGCGGTCAATAATCGCCCGCAAGGCCGACTCGCTGCTGAACACCAGGGGATGGGCCTGAAGCCGCCCCGCCTGCTCAACAAATACCCGATCATAATGATTGACCATAATTTCCGAGACCGAGGCATCAGCCAGTAAAGGCTCCAGAGGCCCCAAACCCACCGCTTCGGCACAAACACTGGCTTGCAGTCTGGCTTGCTCATGCTTGGGGACAGCACATTGGGCCTGGATCAAACGACCCAAGCAATCAAAGGCTTCCTGCTCCAACTGTTTGTCTGTGACGCGGGAGAGGTCTCGACGCTCCAATTCCAACGCACTCAACAAGGCTTGATGCAGGCGTTGCTGTTCCTGTCTGAACAGATCACTATCGGATACCGGAAGATCAGCTTGCCCAGGAGGGAAAAAACCTTGCTCACCTTGTGGTGTCTGACGCGGTTCTTCCATCGTAAAGGACTGCGGTATTGAGGTTTCCGGTGGGTTTCCCAAGTCCGAAACGGCCATATCAACTCTGGGCTGAACCTTCTGCCCAAAACCGGCAATCCGCAACTTGAACCCTCCCAGCACCAGCACATCACCCAAGCGCAAAGGCCCATCGTCATAAACCCGTTTGCCGTTAAGCTGTACGCCCGTCAAAGAGCCGTGATCCTGGATGTACACCGCCCCCGCCCGCTTCAGAAAACTGGCATGCTGGCGCGCGATACGCCAGGACGGCAGAACCACATCACAGGCCGGGTCACGCCCTATCAAGGCCGGCAAACTGACCGTGCAGGGGCGCGTCGTCCCCAGCTCCGACTCAAGCTCAAGGTTCAACACGAAATACCTCACTATCAGGTTCTACCCATTGCGACCAGGTACCTCGCCCTGCTCCCTTGGGGATGGCACGCACAGGTGTATTCAAGCGTGGAGCATCAGGAAAGCTTTGATCCAACCACTGGGTAGCATTGGCCTGCCGAGCCAGCAAATCAGGATGTTCCGCAGCCACCAAAGTCGGGGTCACAAATACCGCCAACTCCGTTTCCTGTCGGGCAAAGCGTTCGGAACGAAACAAGGCGCCCAGCACTGGCAAACTGGCCAATCCCGGTAGACGATCCACATGCCGAGATTCTTCACGCGAGATAAACCCTGCCAGCACCAGCGTTTGTCCTGAACGGACATTGAACTCGGTCGAAGCTCGTCGGGTTTTCAAAGACGGCCCGGCGGGTTGGGACAGGCTGGCATCAACGGAGCTAACCTCCACCTCGATCTGCGAACGCACCAGCCCGCCACGCTCGACTCGCGGCACAATGCGCAGCGACACACCGTAAGGCTTGAAGCTGGTCTTGCTGTTTCCCTTGTCGTCCGTGGTGGTGTAAGGCAGCTCGCCCCCGGCCAGAAACTCGGCTTGAGAACCACTGCGTGCCAATAGCTGCGGTTGCGCCAGTACAACCGCATGTCCTTCCTGTGCCATGGCCTGAACGCGAGCAGACATCAAGGCGCCAACACCAAAGAACGCTGCCCCCTGCTTGGCAGGAAACGCCAAAGGCAAAACAGCTTCACCTGGCCTGTCCAAAAACTGATGAGTAGACGCATCCCAGGCACCGCCCATACTCAAACCACCCTGAGAGCTCCCATCCCAACGCACTCCCAGCTCTCGCAGACTGTTGCGCGGCACCTCCACTACCTGCACATCCAGCAAGACCATCGGTTCCCAACCGTCCTGCTGCGTGAAATCCAGCAATTGAGGATGCTCCTGACTTAATGCCTGAATGCGTTGCTTGTCCTGATCACTTAAACCTTCTCCTTCCAACACCAGCTTGCCACCCAGTTCGCTGATGCGTAACTCGGGAATGCGTTCCAGCAAACTTCGTAGCTCCGCCAAGGTTTGCCTATGATTTTCTGGCGACACCTCAATTTGGTAGGACTGGCTTTGCCCGGAATGGGACCAGACTTGTACCACCGTGCTGCCCGTCTTGCGTGCAAACAGAATCAACTCGCCCGATTCCGTGGTGACAGCGTGAACAATATCACCGTCGCCGACCGCCACCCGCTCCACCTGCGTGTCAGGCAGAACCATCAACTCACCGACTTGTAGCCCCAAGCCCTGGGCCTGGCTTTGCAAAGTTGCACTACACAGGGCACCAGACAGCAAACTCACAGCGGCCCGCCTACACCAATCGCGATTTTTGCTCATGGCTGCTGCCCCACAGAAAAGCCGTCCGGCATATCCAGCCAACCCAGACGCTCCACTTCTGTCTGGCCAAGTTGCCCTGCCGGTCTGTTGCCGTACAAAACTTGTACAGGCTGTTTGGGCCTTGCACCCGGCCCCAGACCCAGAATGTCAGCCAGTTCACCTCGCACGGCAGCCTGATGGGGTGTATGGTCATCCGGATTGCGCAGCAAAGCACTGATGCGTCCATGTTGCCTGGCTGCCAGCAACTTCAAGGCATCGTCCGGGCCTACATCCAGGGTCAAGGTGTTGTAGAAGTCCTGATCCAATCTGGCCGTGGTCGAGCCTTCACCCGATCTTTGTCCGGTCGCCAGAACCAGAACAGACTGCAGCAAGGGGGCCGTTACCCGCCGCTGCCGATCATCAAAACTGACATAGATATCGATCAGATCTCCTGGCCGGATCAACCCCGACACCGAACTGATCGCATCCACCGGCACAGTCAGGGCACGCCTGCCAGAGAGCAATTGCTGTGAAAATGGACTGCTGACTTCCTGCACATGCGCCTTGCTGATCAAATCCCCTGCCCGCAACGGCTGGCTGAGCACTTGCCCCAGCAGACTCTCAAACTGCGCCACATCCCAACTGTCACTAGGCACCAGTTCAGCAGGAAAGGCGCGGGCGGCCAAATGCTCCGCCTGCAACACCGTCCCCGCTGTCAGACTGGAGGCGGCTACCACCCTATCCAATTGCACACGATGCGCCGCTTGCCGCAGAGCCTCCTCCTGCCGGTCCAAGTAACGACTGCTGGTCCCGGCTGCCATCAAACCAGCCACCAAGGCCAGCAGGCCAAACCCTGCGCTGGGATGACGGCATAGCCAAAAGAATTTCGCCCGAATCATGAGGCCCCCTTTCCACAGGCACGGCAGATCAAGAGCAAGTAGCGCTGCTGCTCATGCTCCAGCTCCATGACATCCAGCTCGGCCGGGCCTTTGCGCCAATAACGCTCGCCCGCCTCGCCTCCCCAGTCCTTGCGACGCAAATCGGCTTGCCATCCAGGCTCGGCCTTCAACAGCCAACTTTGCACTTGCCCTGGCTGTTCGTGTTGCCACAGGACGGCACCAGCAACGGGTGGCGCTGACCAAACCGATGAGGGGGAAACAGGCTGACTGTGTTCGGAAACACTTAACAAACCCGACAAGGTCGAGGCCTGTATATCCTCCAACCACAAAACGCAATTCCTGCCATCTTTGGCACGCAGAAATACCCATTGCCTTTCCAATCTGATTGCGCCGTAATGAGCTCCACAGAATGGCTCCAAACGAGAAGCCAAGGTCTGCGCATCCAGGTCTGTGCTCAGTCCCCAGCTATACACAGGTCCAACATCGGTCTGTGCCATTTGCCCTTGATCCCACTGAACTTGGGAGTCCTGCAAAGGTAGGAGCAAGGGCTGCGTTCTAGCCGGCACAGGGCTGAACATCAAGAAAAACAGCAAGAGCAAGGCAAACAGCTGTCTCATGGTCGCTCCTTGGGGCCATGATCCGGCACGTAATCCTGCCACCGGCTCAGCCAATCCAAATCGGCTCGTGTCCGCCCCCAGGCCGCGTCCATAGGCCCTGCCCGCCGTATCGTTTCTCTGGCAGCGGGCCGGCTTGAGGCCATGGCCTCCCCCCAAGCAGTCGTACTGTTTTCCAAACGCTGACGAGTTTGTTGTGTACTGTTAGCCTGCCCCGCAGCCGCCCACAGCCGGGATTGGCGCTGCAACTGTGTTTTGATGGACAGAGTTGCCAGCCAACGCGGCCACGGAATGGAAACACGCGACTGTGCCGTCCAGAATCCACTGCGCAAGCTCAAAAGCTCCCATTGCAAGGGCTGGGTTGTCGCTATCGGCGACTCCGAAAAACAGGTCGGTACTGCTTCTTGAACGGGGCTGCTCGCTGCTGGAACTGGCTTGCCATGGGCATCGTGCGTGAACAGGCTCAAGTGTGTACTCTGCTGCATCTGCTGCAAGCGATACTGCTGCTGCATCAGCCAACGTCCCGCCATCACCATCAGGCCCAACACCACACCCAGCAAACAGGCCTCGACCAGTGCAATCCCTTTTTGTCGCGTGTTCATAATTGGCGGCCTCCTGCATCCATCAGCCGTGCCTGCCAAAAGGGCAAAAACAGGCTGGGCTTGGCATCCACACCAGAATCTGCCCTATCCGGTGGCAGGGAGAAAAATGATTGCGCCGCCGCCCGTGTATGAACGGTTTGTCCCAAATGGCCTTGGGCCTGTAATGTCAGCACAAGATCGGGGCCTGCGCTCTTTTCAGAATCAGCCAAGGCATACCCGTCTACCCATGACCTTTGACTCCAGGGTCTGGCATCTCGCCGCGCCCAGGATTGCGCCACTGTATTGCCTTGAGCCGATAGCAAAGAGCTATTGCCCTGCTCCAGCGCCCACTTCCAGAAGCTCTGCCCTGAAAAGTCGTCTGGCGCATCAATTCCGGACGCATGAGTTGGCGTTTGCAAGGCCCACGCCATGGCATACTCACGGAAATAACAGCCTATCCAACGGTTGGAGCGAACCATATGCATGGACTGCGTATCGTTGGAATGCCAGCGGCCCGAACGGTCAAACTCGGTACGACCAGCACGACGCAAACGATGCTGCCACAAAGGGCAACGCCGATCGACACCGGGATAAGAGCGAGCCTCGTAATCCCGTGGGGCCAGAAACCCGTATAAAGACACCAGATGCGCCAAGCCCGACTGCCATTGGGCTTGTCCGGACTGTAGCAACAGAAACTGCGGCCAGTCGTCCTGCTCAAACTGCCAGCGAATGGCTTGAGCCGGCCAATCCGGCAAACTGCCATCCAAGGTCGCCTGAATAATGGTTTGTCGCCGTTGCGGTAACCCCTCTACCAATTGCTCTTGGGCCTGCGCCAGCACGTCATGAATCAAACGCTGATGGGCCTGGAAAGCCTGTTCTAAGGCCTGCTGGTTGTCTCCAGCAGAGCGCGCCTGGGTATACGCCAGCCCATGTGCGGGACCAAACATCATGGCGACCAAGTGCGCAGGCGGATTCGCCCTACGCGCTTGCCCGGACTGGGTTTGCGCTGCCCTGTCCCATGTTGCCAAGGTCAATAAATGACCCAAAGCCAGTTGATGCCCCAACTGCGCCCGATTGATATAAGCCAGCAGGTTCAAGGTACGTGCCTGCTCGGTGGCCGCACCATAGGCAGCCGCATCCAGCACCAGGGACAAACGCCCTTGCTGCTCGGCAATCTGGTTCACATGAAAGTAGCCGCCCCACGCGACAGACAGAAGTGCCAGCGCGATCAGGCCCCAGGCTAATGCCGCCCCCTCTTGTGGTTGGTTGGGCGGCCTCATTGCGCATTGCCTGTAAAGGATTTCAGGCTCTTGGCACTGCCTTGAGCCGCAGCAGCAGAAGCGGCAGATTGCGCTTGCTGAGTCTGCTCGGAGCCATCCTCCCCCGCCAGTTCCTTGGCCATGGCCGCGGTCTGATTGCGAATCACCTGACCAAAGGACTGGTACACCGCAATGGCCGCCACCGCGACCAAAGCCACAATAATTAAATACTCGACCATGCCCTGGCCGCGCTGCCGCCTGATGAACTGTCTCATTGGAATCTCCCAAAAGTCAGTTCACAGTCTGCCCCTTGGCAGCGGGCCAGAATATTCGCAAAAGCCGAGCTGGATGGGCTTGTCCGGCTGCCGGCTCTGTTGCCTTACATTCGATATTGCACAGTCAGATAAACAGTGCGTGGGGTGCCATAGTAATTATGGTCATAACTGATCGACTGGAAATAATGGCGGTCAAACAAGTTATTGATATTGACGGCAGCACTGAGCTGATCGCTAAACTGATAGGCGACGCGGGCATCCGCAACGGCATAGCCACCTTGCTTGCGTCCGTAGTAGCCGAAGCTGGAAGAAGCACTTTGCAGATTCAATCCCGCGCCCATGCTCCATTTATGCCATTGCCCTGGCAAACGGTAATTGGCCCAGACTCGTGCCATATGACGTGGCACACCCGTATTGGCGGAAATATCGTAACCCACAGACGGGACATCATTGCCCCGGTTACGCGTCTGGGTGTAGGTATACGAGGCAGCCACCTGCAAGCCACGCAAGATTTCACCGTTGATTTCCGCCTCAAAACCCTGACTACGAACCTGCGCAGAGGGCCGGTAGCACGTACCGCCGCAATTCAAGTTGGCCACGCTCTCAGGCACCGTACCATCCTCGAAAGCCACGCCCTTTTGATCAGTGCGGAAAACCGCCAACAAGGTATTGACGCGTCCATCCATCAACTCGCCTTTCAAGCCCAACTCGTAATTACGACCTGTGACAGGACTCAGAAAAGCACCGGAGCGGTCGCGCTGGCTTTGTGGCCGAAAAATATCGGCGTAACTGGCATAGACGGACCATTGATTATCCAGATCCACCACCAACCCCATAAAGGGGGTGAACTTGCTGTTTTCCTTGGCATTGGTTTCGGATTTCCCCCAAACACCGTCAGACAGGTAGGTCTGCTCATACCAGGAGAGACGGCCACCTACTAACACGGAAAAGGGCTCGGCGAGCTGATAGCGTGCCGTGGCATACACGCCTTTCTTGTCCGAACGATAGCCGTCATCCATACGATTGGCAGCAATAATATCTTCACTGGCCAATTCGGGAGCGGTGACACGCTGCTGGTACGACGCATTCAGGTTCTCTACATTTCGCATCCAGCCCCACAAGTCATGGCTGCGCAAACGAGAAAAATTAGCGCCCAGGGTGACATCCAGCTGCCGGTCAAACAAACGAGTACGTCCGTTCAAATAGGCATCGCCACCCCATTGGCGCGACACCATATCAAAGGCGTAGGCGTCTCCCCGAAAGGTATTAGGAGGGCCCAAACGCCCTGTCCGGAGCAGATACTTCACATCGTTGGACTCACGCACACGCACTAAGCTGGCCTTGAATTTCCAGTCCTCGTTAAAGCGATGCGCAAAATCTGCAAACCAGGTGTCCTGAGTCTTGGACGTATGGTTCCAGGGTGCGCTCAAGTTCGTATGCCGCGGGTAGTCTGGCATAGAGCCATCACCATAATTGGGCAAAGCCGACCAATCGATGACACCATAGGGTTTCTCGCGGCTATAACCCAAACCTACTGTGGTGGCCGGCCCCAGATCAAAGTCGAGAGCCCCGTAAAACGTGCGATCCACCGAACCCACATAATCGCGGAAGGAGTCTTGCTTGTCATAATTCAACACCACCCGTCCGCGGACAGTGGCCGAGTCGTTCAGTGCGCCGGACAAATCCGCCTGAGCACCGTAGCGGTCCCACGATCCAGTTGTGCCAGTAAATACAAACTGTCGCTCGTTGGTGGGACGTTTACGCACCATATTCACCGACCCTGAAGGATCCCCCGCGCCTTCAAATAGACCTTGCGGACCACGCATGATTTCAACGCGATCATAAATCGAAGTATCTGAATTAAAGGCAGAGCCACGCGCATACAACTGGCGCTCCAAAGGCACACCGTCAAACTGATAGCTCTGGATAAAGAAGCCACGCGAATAGAACTGACCACCGGGATCATTGGCCACCATAGTGACACCCGGCGCCTTGTTCAAGGCATCCCGAATATCGGTCACACCCTGATCATCCAGCTGCTGACGGGTGATGACCGAGACGGCCTGGGGAATCTCCCGCAAGGACTGCTCACCCTTGCTGATACTGACTCTGGGGGTAACATAGGATCCACTCCCTTCCGTCGCCAGGCTCGTATTGGCCATAACCGTGATCGGAGCCAATTGCGTAGTGTCATCACGGCTTGCTAGGGTTAAAGAAACCGTTCGCCCTTTCCATCTGGCTTGCACGCCCGTCCCCCTCAACAAGCTTTGCATAGCCTGCTGCGGCGTCATGCGCCCCCTGACTGGCGCTGCCTGAAAGCCACTGACGGTATCGGGCAAATAATAGATTTGAATGTCTGCCTGCTGCCCCAACTCAAGTAAAGCCCGGTTCAGGGATTGAGCCGGAATAGAGATTGACAGCGCAGGCGCGTCCTGCGCAATCGCCTGCCCCAAGGGACTGAACGACAAGGCCAGTGCCAATACGCTGAGCCCTACACCCTGCACCGGGCGTAAGGCAAAAAGAGGCCATCGTTTATTTGTGTTCTGTGGATACACCGTAGTACTCGTTATAAGGAAAGCGACGCACAAAGCGACAAGCCCTTTGGCCAAAGGCAATCAGGGACGCAAAACTGTCCCTTCCCTCATAAGAGTCAATCAGGAGCAAACTCCGTAACGATTCTCGTTCCCAAATTGAAAGCAATTGTATCTTTCAAGGAATATGTGGTCTAACGAGCCGCAATACCCAACCGGCCATCGGGTCCTTGGACAATCACCACGGGTGCCAATGAGGGCAGGACGCCCAGAAAAGCGTGGGGATCATTCACATCGAAAACACCGGTCACTCGCAGCCCGCGCAAGGATGGGCTATGCAGCACAATGCCTGGCTCCTTGTAGCGATTGAGCTCGGCTACGATGTGCTCCAGTGGCTCAGCATCGAAAATGGCTCGACCCTGACGCCAGGCCAAAGCCTGCACCATATTTCGTGACTGCACGGAGGCCTGTTGACCGCTGCCCAGACGCACACCCTGCTCCCCTACGAGGTTGTAATTGGTGCTGTTCCACCAGGGTCCGCTCTCTACACGTACCGAACCGGAATCAACCGCCACATCAACCGTGTCCGTCTCGCGTCGCACATTAAAACGAGTGCCCGTCACCCGTATCACGGCCTGGCCGGCATCGACATTAAAAGGCCGATCTGGCTCGGAGCGCACCTGGAAAAAAGCCTCCCCTTTTTCCAACACGACGCGGCGCTCAGACTGATAAAAGGACACGTGCACCACGCTATCGGTATTCAGACTGATCAGCGATCCGTCCGGCAAGGTCTGCTCAAGCCGTTCGCCCTTGCGGCTGACATAGCGCTGGGTATATTGCTCACTTTCCAGCCAACGCTGCGGCCCCAGAACAGCGACACCCGCTATCGCCGCACAGGCACTTCCCAACCCTGCGATAAACGCTCTACGTCCCCATTGCGGTGCCCGAGGGCGAGTGTTTTGTGCCAAGCGTGCCTTGAAAGCGGCATCCGGTGTTGCCTGCGCAATCGACCACATGGCTTCCATGTCCTGATAAGCCTGCGCATGACGCGGGTCCTGTTCACGCCATTGCTTGAGCAGCGTCTGATCCCCCTCCTGCATCAGGCCACCTCGCACGCGCGCAAACCAGAACGCGGCAGCGTCGTGTGGATCATCAGGAATGGGAAGTGAATGGGATAAGCTCATAGTCGCTACGATAGCTCGCCGGTTAATCCCTGTACCAATACGGGTGAAGACAGAAAAGTGCTCATGGCGTGCATCGTTATATTAAGAGGAAAACTGCTGCAACTTAAGCTGCAAATGACGCATGCTGCGGGTCAGGTACTTTTCTACCGAACTGACAGACAAACCCAGATGACTGGCGATTTCAGGCACGGTCCAGCCTTCCAGCCTGTGGCAGGAAAAAACCTGCTGACAGACGGGTGGCAGCTCATCCAGGGCCGCCAGCAAGGCTTCCGACAACTGCCCGCAATAGGCTGCCTCCTCGGCGCCCGACACCACGGGATGATCCTGTTCGCTCAGATCCTGCAAGGGAATCGTTAAAGCAGGCTGCTCCCGCTTTTGTCGCTGTATCAGACTGTTGGCCGCACTGCGATGCAAATAGGCTCTGGGATTGCTGATTCGGGCTACGTCTTGCTCCAGCATTCCGGCAATAGCATCGTGGGCCACATCTTCCCCATCACAGCTGTTTGATGAACGTCGCGTCCACGTCTTAACCAGCTCGTGGTAATGCACGAGCCAAGTTTTACGTGAGGACGAAAAACGCGACATAGAACGGCATGGGGTAAATAGATCAAGGGGACATAATAATAACAACGATTCTCATTATTGTTATTGTGTTTTGATCCGAACAGGAAAAAGCCTTGAAACAAAAGGATCATCTCCTGAGATCTTTGTCTCCTTTATCAGGCAAACGAACAAAAAAAAAACCGCCAACTGATCTGCCCCCAAAGCTTGGATGGTTGTCCAATATTTGGGATGCAGTTCAAATGGCGGGCGTTCTTGAAACAAGCTTAACGAGGCGCTAACCGGGCCACGCCTTCCCTTGCTGTTCTGCTCTCTTCCTTGATGGACACGTAGACATTTCCCGAAGCTGCATCCAGGGTCAGACTATTAGGGTGCGGCGCCAAAGGCACCGTCGCCAAAAGCGTGTAGTCCTCTGCATCCAGCACGCTGACCGTGCCGCTATCCCGGTTGGAAACATAAACACGGTCCCGGCCTTCATCCAGCATCGGTGCAATGGGAGCCTTGCCCGTCGGTACGCTGGCCAACAGGGCACCGTTTCTGGCATCAATCGCCACCACCCTATGTCCGGGTCCGCGCTTTTCATACTCCGTCAGCCCGGCTTTCTCCTTGCGCAAGGTATCCATACGCTCCGAGCCCAGATCACTTGCCAGCAGACGATGGCGTTTGTGGTCATAGGCCAGATTCAGCAATTGATCCGCCTTGACCTCCCATTGGGTTTTGATGGTCAAGGTCTTTGTATCAATGCCAAATACCTGTCCCTGCAAGTTGGACACATAGAGCCTGTTGCCCTCTTTATCCAGAGCAATGCCCGCTGCGCCTGCTCCCAGGCCAGAGACAACCCGATCCAGTTTCAGATTGGCCGTATCGACGACATACAGCACACTGCCTTGGGCACTCAGACCCGGAGCATAGAGGCGTTGCCTCTTCTGATCCACGACCAGCTCGCGCAGCAGATGCGGATAGATCGCTTTATCGCCGTCGTAACGGATGGGCTCGGCCAATTGCACGACGCCAAGAACGCGATTTTGCGCCGTATCGACGACCGTCACCGAGGCCGTCAGCGCATTGCCCACATACAGACGGTTGGCGGCATCATCCAGTGCAACTCCGAACCCACCCCGCTCCAGCGGAATTTCTACTGTCACCGACAAATCAGCTGGATTCAGACGCAAGATTCTGGAAGGTTCACTGACAGGATCCGCGCCCCCGGCTGATGCCACAAAAACCGCCTGCTGACGCGCCGAATAAGCGAGTTCATACAAGCGCGGCGCAATCATTTTGCGCGTCACCTGTATCGTTTCCTGCGCTTTTTGCTCCTGGGTCGCGGGACTTACCGCTGCCCGTTTGTCCGCACCCAATTGTGCGCAAGCAGCCGTCACGCTGACGCAGGCCAGCAATCCATATCGCTGCCATTTATTCATAGTCCACCTCGTGCTCGGTAATAAGTGAAATTCGTCTGGATTAGAAATCCATGCTGGCGGACAACATGAATGTTCGAGGAGCGCCCTGCCAGAGCTTGCCGCTACCGCCAGCCGACCAATAGGCTTTGTTGGCGATATTCAGTACATCGGCACGCAAGGTCAGTGCATGACCGCTTATGGAAGTTTGATAACGCAAGCCGGCATCAAAGATAGTTCTACCCGCCGCACGCATCGAGTTATCGCTGCTGTAATACTGTCCCTGGATCGCCTGCATATTTCCTGTCGCCGTCAGACCTGTCACACCAGGCACATCCCACTCCACACCCAACTTGCCTTGCCACTTGGGTCTGGCCATGACGAAACGCCCTTGATTGACACCACCGGCTGTCTTGCTCAACTCGGCATCCAAATAGGCAATGCCCCCCATCAGACGCAAGCCCTCTACGGGCTCTCCAAAGAAGTTCAGTTCCAGGCCACGATTACGCTGCTCACCATCGAAGGAGAAGATATTGCTTGTGGGGTCGATATAGCTGTTGGGCAGGCGGATTTGATAGGCACTCAATGTCGCGGCAAAATCACCCAGATCCAGCTTCACACCCACTTCATGTTGTCTGGTTTTATGCGGTGCGAAAATTTCACCGGCGTTATTGGTGCCCACTGGAGCAATCGCCCCCTCGCGCAAGCCTTCGATGTAGTTGCCATAGACGGAAACCTCATCGCTGAGCTTGACCAGCAAGGCCGCCGATGGAGAGGTGGCCGACTCCTTGTAGCGCGCCGTACTGACACCACTGACAGGGTGGAAGGACTCGCTCAGGACGTTCTGATGCCGGATTCCCAGTGTCAACATGATGCTATCGTCCGCAAAGGACAGGGTGTCAGCGATGCCTACGCTGCTCAGGCGAGACAAGGCGGTTTTGGGCACGTCCGATTTGCCGATGACTGTTGCGGGAGCTGGCCCCCAAGTAGGAGCATAGATGTTCGTGTACCAGTCCGTGGGCAATAGTCCGACAACCGTTTTGGAACGCACTTCTTGCTCATAGTATGAAGCGCTCAGGGCCAGTTCATGCCGCACGCTGCCCGTGCTCAGGCGGGCCATGATGCCTACATCACCTGCCTTGCGGTCCAGCACTTGGCGCTGCTGTCCAAAATTGTTTCGATAGCGGCCCTGCGGATCGGTGACCGCAAACACCACCCCGAGCAAGCCGTCATAATCCGTGCTGCCTTGGCCGTAGTTACCGTAAACCGTCACGTCCTTGCTCAGATCAGCTTCGCCACGCAGCACAAACGCGGTGTCCTCGGCACGGGAATATGTCCAGTCTGGTGCCAAAGCCTGCCCTGGCTTGGGTACATCGGGCGTATCCAATCCGCGACCCACCGTAATGCCACGCGTGACACCTTTCACATTGTCTTTACTAACGTAAAAGTCAGCCGCCAGCCGTACGGTATCCGTACGCCAATCCAGCCCCAATGCAGCCAGGGTTGCCCGTTTCGACTGCTTATCGGTAGCCGTACTTCCGTCCTGATACAAGCCGTTGAAACGAATACCAAACTGCTGCTTGTCACCAAAGCGGCGCCCTACATCGACATGGCTACCATATTGGCCATCGGAGACGAACATGCCGGTCAAACGCGCTAACGGCGTTTCAGTCGCACGTTTGGGGACCAGGTTCACACTCCCGCCCACTGAACCGCCGGGCGGCATGCCATTGAGCATGGCAGACGGACCTTTCAGTACCTCAACCCGTTCCACTAACTCCAAAGGGACACGGTTATAAGGCAGCAAGCCGTACAAGCCACCAAAGGCAATATCGCCCGAACCCACGTCAAAACCGCGAATCACAAAAGCTTCGCGCACAGTGCCACGCATGCCCAGGTCGTACACCGCAGCGTCAGTAGAGCCAATTACCCGCGCCAAATCCTGCGCCTGCCGTACCGCTTCTTCCGTATAGCTGATGGTGCTGAACGGCGTCTCCATGAAATCCTTGTAGCCCAACAACCCTACCCGACTGCCCGTGGCCACCTTGCCGCCTGCATACACCGGCGTCAAATCCCCACGATACAAACCGGTGACAATCACAGGACTGAGCTGCGTGACGCCACCCGCCTGGATATCGACAGAGGACGACATGGTCGTTTCAGGCAAGGGACGCAGCACATAGCGGCCGCCGCTTGTAGCGACCGCTTCATAAGTCGTGTCGGCAAGCAAACGAGCGAAGCCGTCCTGAACACTGTACTGCCCTTGCAGGGGGCGGCTTTGCAAGCCCGCCAATTGCTGCGGCTCAAACACCAGCTGTACACCAGAAAGCGCGGCAAACTCGGCCAGAGCGTCACTGAGCTTGCCCGCCGGCAGAGCGTAAGTTCGTTTGGCGCTGGTGTCCATTACGTCAGCAGCCAGGGCGGGAGAGCTGGCCATCAAGGAGGTTGCCGTCAACGCGCAAAGCGTGGAACTGAGAAACAGAGCGAGAACATCTGCTCTAAGCCGGAACACAGTGCGATGGGGGTGTGAAGTCTGCGCGTCAGCCGTTTTGCGGGCCAGTCTGGACAGACATACGTGAGAAACCATGCTAGGAACCTTTCGTCAATGGAGGTGAAAACCTGCGACGTCATGCGTCATAAGAGGCACACCGGACGAGACGAAAAAAGTGCTCACTTTATGGGAGAATTTTTTCAAACCTTGAGCCAGCACGCTGCGTGTCGGCACTTCAAGGTTGCGGAACCAGCTCCACCCAGTACGAAGAGTAAGTCACGATACGCAATGGCAAAGACTCCGCCAGGCTGGCCAAGGCGGCATCGGTATCCTTCAAGGACAAGGCCCCCGATACGCGCAACTGCGACAAAGTCGGATCACAACGCAGCACACCCGAGCGATACCGCCCCAGCTCGGCCAGAACATCCTCCAGCCGCATGTCTTTGGCCAACAGGATGCCCTGCTCCCAAAACACATCCGCGTCTTGCAGTGGACGAGGCGTGCTGATACCCCTGATATCAAAGTCCGCCTGCTCACCCGCTTGTACGCGACGAGACGACCCCGCCAAAGGCCGAACCTCGACGGCATGCTCCAGCACAGCCACGCGGAACGTATCACCATCCAGCTGGCGCACACTGAAACGTGTTCCCAAGGCACGCACCAGTCCGGCGGAGGTATCGACCAGAAAAGGTCTGGGAACGGCAAAAGAGTCCGGCTGGGTCGTAATCAGAATCTCGCCAGCCAGCAAATGGAGTCGGCGCTCGGTCTGGCTTTGTGCAATATTCACGGCGCTGCGCGTATTGAGCACCAGCTGGGAACCATCAGGCAGAACCAGAGGTTTACGCTCCCCCGTTCCTGTGGCCACATCAGCGGTCCAGCGACGCCAGGGAGCCTGACTGACGGCCAGCATCCCCAAGGGCGCAGCAAACAGCAACGTCCCCAGCATGCGCAAGGTGTGACGACGTTTGTGGCGACGATCCAGCTTCTCCACCGCCTCTTTGCCTATCTCCGCAGGCAACTGATCGAAAACATGGAATACAGCCTGTGTTCGCGTCCAGGCCTCTTCATGAGCCGGGCTTTTTCTGCGCCATTGTTCGAAAGCCTGACGCTCGCTGTCTGAAGGCGTGTCGTACTGGAAGGTCATGGCCCAGTTGGCCGCCTCTTTCAGCAGATCGTGCTGGATGGTGCCCGTGGATGAAGACATGCTAGCCCTATGCAACCGCCGCGCAGGCAACCAGCGCTTTCTGGATGTAGCGACGCACCGTAATCAAGGGCATCTTCATATGCTCGGCAATCTGAGCCAGCGTCATGCCATGCAGTTGCGCCAGCAAAAACACCTCCCGAGTGCGCGGCGTCAAGCTGGCCAGCATGGCGTCTATCCGCATCAAGGCCTCGATGATGATCAGTCTGGTTTCCGGGGATGGCATATGCACAGCGGGAAAATGGGCAATGGCTTCCAGATAAGCCTCTTCCACCGACTTTCTGCGCCAGTGATCGACCAGCAAGCCTTTCGCGACATGCGTCAGCAAGGCACGCGGTTCACTGCCAAGACCTGGGGAAAATGTGCGTGCTGTCAGAATGCGCACAAAGGTGTCCTGCGCAATATCAGCGGCATCATTGCTATTGCCCAGCTTACGGCGCAGCCAGCCCTGCAGCCAGCCATGATGAAGGCAATAGAGCGTTTCAACCGTCATCACGGATAGCTTGTCAGACATGGGTGTATTCATTGAAAGCCTGGAGTCAGGCAGGGAGACAAATAAGAATAAGTCTCAATTATCAATAAATTACTTCTGACAGGCAAGATATACCGTCATCTACACACGCCTGACCGTCAGACGGCAGACATGCAAATGACGACACGCCCCCGCCTTGCATCAGAAGACCCAATGAATAAACCCGTCTGGAGACTGCTCTCCAGACGGGTTCATGACCAGCTATTCAGACCTGGATCAGACCAGACGCACCTCTATGCTACCCAGACCATCGATCGCCCCTTGCATCACATCGCCACGTTCCACCGAGCCGACACCGGCTGGGGTTCCCGTGAAAATGATGTCACCTGGGAACAACTCGAACAGGCCCGACAGGTAAGCGATGGATTCAGCCACATTCCAGATCAACTGATTCAAATCGCCAGTCTGGCGACGCTCGCCGTTGACGTCCAGGGTAATAGCACCTTGGGACAGCTCGCCAATACGGCTGCGTGGGACCAGAGGGCCGGTCGGCGCGGAGTGGTCAAAGGCTTTGCCCACTTCCCAGGGACGACCAGCTTTTTTAGCTTGCGTCTGCAAATCCCGGCGGGTCATGTCCAGACCCACCGCGTATCCCCACACACATTCAGCAGCCTGCTCCACAGTCAGATCACGCCCGCCCTTGGACAAAGCCACGACGAGTTCGATCTCGTGATGCAGATCCTGGGTGCGGGAGGGATAAGGCATGTCGCAGACCTGGCCGGGCAGCACGTTCAAGATGGAGTCCGCCGGTTTGCAGAAGAAAAAAGGATCTTCGCGACCGGTAAAGCCCATTTCCTGTGCATGCTCGACGTAATTGCGGCCGACGCAGTAAATGCGGCGTACAGGAAAAACCTGCTCACTGCCCTGTACGTTCAGGGCCGCAACGGCGGGTGCGGGAATGACGGTACTCATTTTGCCTGGCCGTCAGCAAAGCGCTTGGCACCGTCTACCAGCTCTTTCTTGGCAGCTTCGATACCGTCCCAGCCCTTGACCTTGACCCATTTACCTTTTTCGATGTCTTTGTAGTGCTCGAAAAAGTGCTTGATGCGCTCCAGCTCTTCAGGCTGCAGATCTTCAGGCGACTTCACGTTGCGGTACAGGGGGTACAGCTTGTCGGTAGGCACGGCCAGCAGTTTGGCATCGCCACCGCCTTCGTCGTCCATATGCAGCACGCCGATAGGACGGCAAGGAATCACGGCACCGATCTGGATTGGGAAAGGAGCAATCACCAGCACGTCAACCGGGTCGCCATCGTCCGAAATGGTTTGTGGAACGTAGCCGTAGTTGCAAGGGTAGTGCATGGCGGTCAGCATGAAACGGTCCACAAAAACCACGCCGTTCTCGTCAACTTCGTATTTGACGGGGTCCGAGTTCATGGGGATTTCGATGACTACGTTGATCTCGTCGGGCAGTTTTTTGCCAGCAGGTACTTGGGCGAGGCTCATTCGTGCAAACCTTTAAAAATAAAAGAAATTAATCGTTGGAGCGTCGAGGACGATCCGAAGTTTGAGAGAGATCGACCCCAGGGATGGGAGCCGTATCAAAGTAATCATCCAGATCCGAAGAGGAGCTCAAGCTGTCTTGCGAAGGCGTGGCAGCAGGAGGCACTGGCTCGGCCACCACAGGCAATGGACGGCCCTGATCCGGCAGGTCCTCGGCCACGACGCTGGCGGCATAAGTGTAATGCGGCAGATCGTCGTCATCCTGCGATGGCAGGCTGTCTGCATCGGTATGGCTAGGGTCATGACGAGTATCGGCTGCTGGCAAAGCCGTGCTGACCGCCAGAATCGGTAAGGTGCCGGCCATGGAGGCGGCCTTGCGCCAGTAAGAGACGGCTTCGTCGTGGCGACCCAGGCTGTCGTACAGATTACCCAACAAAGCATGATTACGCAGATCGCCCTGGATTTTCAGGCTACGCAACAGGTAATGCTCGCCCTGCCCCCACAATTGGCTGGTCAGGCACAGATGGCCCAAAGTGGACAGCAAGACCGGATTGTTGGGCTGACTGCGCAGCCACTCTTCGGCCTTGGCCAAACGGCGGCCCACATATTCAGGTGGGCACTGGGCGTAGGCTTCCAGCAAGCGGCTGTCGAAACTGGCTGCAATCGCAGGCTCCAGGATACGACCGGCTTCTTCATAATTGCCTTCATGTTCTTGAATCAGGGCAGCTTCCAGCGCGACGCCGGGCAGGATCTTTTCTTCGGACTTCAGATCCGACCATAAGGCCTTGAACTGTTCAGCACCACCCACACGCAAACGAGCAGCAGCGGCAAATTCGATGTGGTTCAGTGCCTCTTGACGTTCGATGCCACTGCGGCGCACCAGCAAACGAGTCAACTCGTAAACACGCTCGGCATTACCTTGCTGGCGATAGGCGCGCAACAACAAACGAGTGGCGTGCAAGTGGCGCGAACTGGCATCCTGCAAATCCTGCAGCAGCTCGATGGCTTCTTCGGTACGATTCTGATCCAGGTACAGCTCGGCCGAAGCCACGGCACTAGCCTCTTTCAAACGGGCATCATCGCCAGCGGCAGCACGAGCGGCGGCCAAGGCTTCGTCACGTTGAGCAATCTGACCTTGGTAATGCGCAGCACGCGCTGCTGCCAAGCCTGCCACGACTTTGCTGGACTGCGAGCGGGTTTTGCTCATCAGCTTCATCAAGTCTTTTTCAGCTTGCTCGTAACGACCTTCCAGAATGCTGATCCAGCCAGTTTCCAGCAAAGCCTGGTCACGGCGTTGAGCGCGACGACCACGCCACAGGCGGAAACGCTCCGGACCATCGCTGAACCAGGCCAACAGGCGCAGCAGTACGTACAGCACGATGAACAGCCCCAGCGTACACAGGACCACGTAAGTCAGCGAAGCACGTGCCAGATAATGCGGCGTGACCAAATAGACATTACCGGCGTGTTCACGCAAGACCAGAGCCAGCGCGACCGCAGCGATAAATAAGATGAGAGTCCAAAACCAAGTACGCATACCTTACCCCTGCGCCTGAGCCGGCTGTTCCGTCTCGGATTGAGCGGGAGTCGCAGACTCAGTCTGTTCGGCAGCAGGAGCAGCGGGCTCCTCCTGGCTGGCAGGTTCTGTGGATTGAGGAGGGTCGGACAAAATAGGGTCCGTATCGCCCTGCTCGGTCGTGGTGTCGTCGGCATTGTCCTGACTGCGGCCGGCCTGAGCCTGACGCAGGCTCTCAATGGCCGCCAGGGTGTTATTCACGGTAGGCAAACGAGCACCGATGCGGGTGTCCTGCAATTGACGGGTCAGACGCAAGGCCTGCTGAACCTGACCGGATTGCGTATCAAAGCGTTTTTCCAGCGCCGTCGCGACTGCGTTCAGCTCGGTCTGCCAGACGGCGGACTGATTCATCATCATGGCCAGTTGGGCGGCCATAATGCGCAGACGCAGGTTCTCTCGCAGACGGGCAGCCTGATCCGGCGACATCAGCAAGGCGGCGGCATCGTCGACACGACGGATGGAGACAAACTGCCCCAGATCGTGGCTGACCGAGCGCCAGGCGCTGCTACCCCACTGTTCCACCGTATTCCAGCTGCGCTCCCACCAAGGGGCATCAGCGGCCAGTTCCGTAGGTTCCTGAACGTCGGACTGCAAGTCCAGCGCTTCAGTATTCGCACCACCGGCAACGTCATCCGGCACCAGCAAAGGCGCTTCCGAGACGTAGCGCGACAAGGTATCCAGCTGACGCGACAAGGAGGCCACATCCACCGTGGCAGCGGCGCGCAGGCGTTCCAGATCGCCATTCAGTGTTTGTTGCAAGGAAGCCAGACCGACGCGATTGGCACGAGCCAATTGCGCCTGAGCAGCTTCCAGAGAAACGATGGCATTGGCCACATTGCCACCCAGCATCAGCTGTTGCTGCGCAATCGTGGCCAAGTGATCAATATCATTCAGCAAAACCAGTTCCGACCCGCTGTCTGTCATGGTCTGGAAGGCTTGGCTCAGATCATGAAACTGTTCGGTGGAATCGTTAAAGGATTTTTCCAACTGGGCAAGCTTGTCGGACTGACGCTGCGCCAGGGCCAGGGCCTGCTGCGCGGTTTGGCGCGCCTGCTCTGTCGTGTTGATATTGGTCGCCAGCTGGGCTTGCAGCTCGGCCTTATGCTTTTCCAGCAATGAATTCTGGTACCAAAGACCGGCAGCGGCCAGCACCACCACAACAGCCGTCAAAGCGTAAGCCGGACCCGCGCCACTTTTACGCTTTTGCGGCGTAGTGGTATTGTCTTTGGGTTCGGAATACGGACGAGGAGCCGCTGTATTGGCTGGGCTGGAAATGGGAGTCTCCGGTTCGCTTGCGGATGCGTTCTCTGTTTTATCGTTCATGGCAAGATTGTAATCCGTGTGAGGCTAATCGCGCGAGAGCACCGCCATCAAGGCAGCGACAATGTCATCATCGTCTGGCGTACACCTTTTTACCATTGGTGGCGCTGCGATTCCAGCCTGCAACAATAAGGACTGTAAATGTTCTTCAATACGCGGATGTATGACCACATAGGCACATTGCGCCCAAACATCCAGTAAACCCAGGCTTTGTACATTGGCGAAAACCGCATCGGCGCTTTGAGAACTGCTAAGCAACACGGCCAGACGGCCCGCCTGCAAACTGTCACGAATTTGGCGGCCTTGCTCTGTACTCCACTGGGCGGGGCTACGCTGGTAAATGGCCAGGCGCTGGACCTGAATACCGTGATTTTCCAGTTGCTGGCCCAACCACTCACGACCAGTATGGCCGCGCACAATCAGAACCCGTTCAAATTGCGCCAGTCGGGGCTCCAGCACCGCCCACAGAGCCTCTGAGTCCTGCAAGGAATCCGTATTTTCAGGGTGAAGTACGGCATCTGGGGAAACGCCCGGCTGGGCGCGCAAACAGGCGGCGGTAGCAAAACCAACAGCAGCCAGCAATACCTTGTCAGGCCAGCGTTGGCCGCGCGCTTGCAAAGCCGCAAAGTAAAAATTGACCGCACTGCTGCTTACAAAGAGCACCAGGTCAAAATCCTTGGGATCTTGCCATTGTTCTTCGGACAGGTTTTGCGCTTCCAGGCTCAAGGCGGGCATAAGCAAGGAAGAAAAACCCTGCGCGGCCAAGGCAGCCGACAGGGTTTCGTTCCGTCCCGCGGGGCGGGTCAGTAATACACAGGGCAGGTTCATGCCGCTTTACTCGCCTTCTGCGGGCTGTTCCGTAAGCAAGCGATCCAGAATGGCTTGAGCACCTTGCTGCTTCAGATCTTCCGCCAGCGACAGACCCAAGGCTTCCGCATCTTTGGCCGCACCCGTGATCTGAGCGCGGTACACCGTGGAGCCATCAGGTTCGGCAACCAGGCCGCTCAGGCTCAGCTCCTCGCCATTCAGGGTGGCATAAGCCGCCAATGGCACCTGACAGGAACCACCCAAGGCACGCGATACGGCACGCTCGGCCAAGGCACATACGTGGCTGGTGGAATGCGCCAAAGGCGCCAACCATTGAGCCACATCGGTACGAGTTTTCAGGATCTCGATACCCAAGGCCCCCTGCCCGGCGGCAGGCAAGCTGTCTTCGATCGAGATGTAATCGCGAATACGCTCGGCCAATTCCAGACGACGCAAACCAGCCGAAGCCAGAATAATGGCGTCGTAATCGCCACGATCCAGCTTGGACAAACGGGTCTGGACATTGCCACGCAGGGGACGGATGTCCAGATGCGGGTAGCGCTCTCGAATCTGGGACTCGCGGCGCAAACTGGAAGTGCCTACGATGGCACCAGCAGGTAAAGCCGCAAGATTGGGATAAGTATTGGAAACAAAAGCATCGCGTGGGTCGTCCCGCTCCATGATGATGGGCAGGTCAAAGGACTCGGGCAACACCACCGGCACGTCTTTCAGGGAATGCACCGCCAGATGGGCGCGGCCATCCAGCAAGGCGGTTTCCAGCTCTTTGACAAACAGGCCCTTGCCACCCACTTTGGACAGCGTACGATCCAGAATCTGGTCACCACGGGTTGTCATTTCCAGCAAGGATACCTTGCACTGCGGGTATAGCTGCTGCAAAAGGTCGCGAACATGCTTGGCTTGCCACAAGGCCAGTTGACTGGCACGAGTGGCAATAACCAATTCCTGAGGAGTAGAAGCCACAGCGGTCATGCAGCAAAATAGCGCACGATGGCGGCAGCAACAATACCGATAATGGCCAGGATCCCTAAGCCTTGCAGCAGGGACAAACCGCTTTCCTGACCTTTGGCGTCGGAGGATTTAAAAATTGCCATAGAACTAAGCTTCCTTGGTAGAACCTTTACGGTGCGCCAGCCATTTGCCCAGCGCCACCACTAATAAGGCACAAACAATCTCGACCCCGAGTTTAACAGGCTGGGGCTGCACGCCAAATTGATTTTCCACAATCTTGTCCGTGACCAGCATGCCGCCTGCAATCCAGCCCAGCAAGGCACCGCCCAGGGTGACGACAATAGGGAAACGGTCGATCAGTTTCAAAACCAGGGTGCTGCCCCAGACAATAATGGGGACACTTAGCAATAAACCAAAGATCACGTAGCCCAGTTGATGATCCAGGTGCGCGTTTTGTGCTGCACCGGCAATGGCAATCACGTTATCCAGGCTCATCACGAAATCCGCGATGATAATGGTTTTGACGGCAGCCCAGATGGTTCCGCCCCCTTGAATATTGCCGTGTGCGTCGTCGTCCGGCATCAGCAGCTTGATACCGATCCACATGAGCAAAAGACCACCCACCACTTTCAAAAATGGCAGATCCAATAAGGTCAGAGCAAAGAAAATCAGGACTACACGCAGGATAATTGCGCCTGCGGTCCCCCACAAAATGCCTTGCATGCGCTGCTGCTTGGGCAAGTTGCGACAGGCAAGTGCGATCACGACGGCATTGTCGCCACCGAGCAAAATATCAATCAGTACAATTTGAAACAGTGAACCCCAATGCAGGGTTTGGAGGAATTCAATCATTTCGTTCCCGTATAGCTAAACGTGAGTTCTCTTCCCAGCCGCGGGACAAACGTTCTTTTTCTGTCGCCAGGCTGTCCCAAGACAACAATGCCCCTTAAAGCAGCAAACTAATCCTAGCCTGCGCAACATCGGGGCTTCTTTTTCTTACTTGATTCGTTTGAGCATGATCAGGCTGGCCAGATTCGGGAAGGAATGCGCCGGGTTGTGGTGTTTTTCTTGACGAAACCGGCTGGCCAATTTTGCCCGGCTGCACAGGGCAGCCAGACAAAGAGCCCGCCAAAGCGGGCCCCGGTACTACTATTTACAGCACTTCTTTGAGCAGCTTGCCCATTTCGGACGGGTTGCGAGTGGTACGAATACCGCAAGCTTCCATCACTTCCAGCTTGGCGTCGGCCGTGTCGGCACCACCGGAGATCAGGGCACCGGCGTGACCCATGCGTTTTCCGGGAGGCGCTGTCACACCAGCGATAAAGCCAACAACAGGCTTGGTCATATTGTCTTTAGCCCACAAAGCCGCGTTGACTTCGTCTGGACCGCCGATCTCGCCAATCATGATAACGGCATCGGTATCAGGATCGTCGTTGAACATCTTGAGCACGTCGATGTGCTTCAGACCGTTGATTGGGTCGCCACCGATACCGACAGCCGAGGATTGACCCAGACCCAGTTCGGTTACTTGAGCAACGGCTTCGTATGTCAGCGTGCCGGAGCGGCTGACCACACCGATGCGGCCCTTGCGGTGAATGTGGCCGGGCATGATACCGATCTTCAGCTCGTCAGGAGTGATCAGACCGGGGCAGTTCGGGCCCAACAACAGGGTTTTGCGGTTTTCTGCGCGCATGCGGTTGCGAACTTCCAGCATGTCGCGAACAGGGATGCCTTCGGTAATGCAGATAACCAGGTCCAGGTCAGCTTCAACAGCTTCCCAGATGGCAGCCGCAGCACCTGCGGGGGGGACGTAGATAACCGACACAGTTGCGCCAGTTTCAGCCTTGGCGTCGGACACGGAGGCGTAAATAGGTACACCTTCGAAATCCTCACCAGCACGCTTGGGGTTCACGCCAGCCACAAAGGCTTCCATGCCGTTACCGTATTCACGGCACATGCGGGTGTGGAACTGGCCGGTCTTGCCGGTGATCCCTTGCGTGATGACTTTGGTGTCTTTATTGATCAGAATCGACATTTGCTAATCCTCAACCTTTTCTTACTTGGCGGCAGCGACAACAGCAGTCGCCGCTTCGGCCATGGTGTCAGCACTGATGATGGGCAGACCGGAATCGGCCAGCATTTTCTTGCCCAGCTCTTCGTTGGTACCCTTCATGCGTACCACCAGAGGCACGTTCAGGTTGACGGCCTTGCACGCAGCGATCACGCCTTCAGCGATCACATCGCAGCGCATGATGCCGCCGAAGATGTTAACCAGAATGGCTTTGACGCCCTTGTTGGCCAACATGATCTTGAAGGCTTCAGTAACTTTTTCGGCCGTAGCGCCACCGCCCACGTCCAGGAAGTTGGCAGGCTCGCCGCCAAACAGCTTGATGGTGTCCATGGTCGCCATGGCCAGACCTGCACCGTTCACCAGGCAGCCAATGTTGCCGTCCAGCTGGATGTAGGCCAGGTCGTACTTGCTGGCTTCAACTTCAGCAGGATCTTCTTCAGCCAGGTCACGGAAAGCCACGATATCGGGGTGACGGAACAAAGCGTTGCCGTCGAAGTTGAACTTGGCGTCCAGAGCGATGATGTCGCCCGAGCCGGTCAGGATCAGAGGGTTGATCTCGGCCAGTTCAGCGTCGGTTTCGGTGTAGCACTTGTACAGCTTCTGGAATTCAGCAACGGCTTTTTCGATAGAAGCGTCAGGAACGCCGATACCGCGAGCCAGCTTGGTGGCTTGCTCGTTGGTCAGGCCAACAGCAGGGTCCACGAATTCTTTCAGAATGGCGTCGGGGTCGCGCTCGGCCACTTCTTCAATTTCCATGCCGCCTTCGCTGGAAGCCATCACGGCCACGCGCTGGGTAGCACGGTCGGTAACGATACCGACGTAGTATTCCTTCTTGATGTCCGCGCCTTCCTCGATCAGCAGGCGACCCACTTTCTGGCCTTCAGGGCCAGTTTGGTGAGTGATCAGCTGCATGCCCAGGATTTCCGAGGCCAGTTGACGCACTTCGTCCATCGAGCGAGCCAGCTTGACGCCACCGCCCTTGCCACGGCCACCGGCGTGAATCTGGGCTTTGACAACCCACACAGAGCCACCCAGCTCCTGCGCAGCTGCAACCGCTTCATCGACGGAGAAGGCAGGAATTCCGCGTGGCACGGCAACGCCAAACTGCTTAAGCAGTGCTTTGCCCTGATATTCGTGAATTTTCATGTGATACCTGTCAGTCTAAAAACACAATAAAAAAAGAAGGCAGGAACTCCAGGCCTGAGCCCGAGACCTGACTAAAACAAAAAACTAATCCACCCCGTCTGTGACTTTGGGTCGATACCAGACGGGATAAAACTCCTCAACCACGGGACCGCTCAAACGCAAGGCATGACAGCCATCCAGATGGAAAGGCTGCTTGTCGGTGCGATAAATCTCTGATTCCCCGCTGCTGCGACGTCGCCCGGCCATGGTTTGTACGGCGGCGGTTGGCAACACTTGTGCCAGCTCGCTCATGTGCGTACAGCCAGCCGAACGCCCAAAGCGCTCTTTGACACCCTGACGAAACTGCTTGAGCAAATTCAGGCCCACCAACTTCTGGTAGGCGTCCGCAATGGACGAACAGTTGTCCTGGTAAGGGGCTGCATCGTAAACCGCCACGGCATCCACAATGGCAAAGCTGCTATCGATAGTGATACGCAGATGCATCAGGTGGACAGGATCACCTGCCTTATGGGTTTGGCCGTTGCGTATGGGAAAGTCGTAGGACTTCACATCCAGCAGCGAGGCCTCCAGGTCCCAGAGGCCATCTTCCCGTGCAAACGACTCTACCGTGATGGTACGCGTATGCAATGGTTCACGGGCGACGGACGGCGGGGGCAAAGGCATTGATATGAACGGGGCGGCAAGATTGAAACTGATCAAGTATAACGCACCTCGTATGTTCCGTATCAGCCACTTACATAATCTGTAAGCGCATCCCAAGCGGGCCAAACACAGGATCTACGCGGTGTCGATCCTACGGTATACCAAATTTGCATGAAAAAAACGACCACCTGACGGGCGGTCGTTTTCATCCGGCCTGGGAAATCGGGAGGCAGGACGAAAAGCGCCCTGCCCTGTCAATCTATTCAAGCGGCTTATTTTAAGCCTGCACCAAATCAGGCTGCCGCCCGCAATGCTTTGGCCGCATCCACCATAGCCAGCAAGGCAGCCTCAGTTTCAGACCAAGCCCGCGTTTTCAAACCACAGTCGGGATTCACCCACAAACGGTCGGCGGGCAAGCGCTTGGCCGCCTCCCCCATCAAGCGCACCATCCAATCCTTATCAGGCACATTGGGCGAGTGAATGTCATAAACGCCAGGGCCAATATGATTGGGATACTCAAAACTCTCGAAAGCATCCAGCAAGAGCATATTGGAGCGCGAGGTTTCAATCGTGATCACATCCGCGTCCATATCGGCAATGGACTGCATGATGTCGTTGAACTCCGAGTAGCACATATGCGTGTGAATCTGGGTTTCATCGGACACCGCACTGGTGGACAGGCGAAAGCAATCCACCGCCCAATCCAGGTAGGCCTGCCAATCACCCTGCCGGAGCGGCAAGCCTTCGCGGAAAGCGGGTTCATCCAGCTGGATGACACGAATGCCGGCCTGTTCCAGATCAGAAACTTCATCCCGCAAGGCCAAAGCCAGCTGGCGGCAAGTATCGGCACGGGGCTGGTCGTCACGAACAAAAGACCACTGCAACATCGTCACTGGCCCCGTCAACATACCTTTGACGGGCCGATCAGTCAGTGATTGGGCGTAGGAGGACCAGGCCACACTCATTGGCGTGATGCGCAGCACATCCCCAAAAATAATAGGCGGCTTTACGCAACGCGACCCGTAGCTTTGTACCCAACCGTTTTGCGTAAAGGCAAAACCACCCAGCAGTTCACCAAAGTATTCCACCATATCGTTGCGCTCGGCCTCGCCATGCACCAGCACGTCCAGACCGATCCGCTCCTGAAAACGAATAACTTGCTCGATTTCTACCTGCATGGCTTTTTCATAAGCCGCATCACTCAGGGCTCCCCCACGCCAGTCGCGGCGAGCAGTACGAATTTCCGTGGTCTGAGGAAACGAACCAATCGTGGTGGTGGGATAGGCGGGTAACTTCAGCTTGTTGCGCTGGGCCTGGATACGCTGCGCGAAGGGCGTACGTTGACGCTTGAGCTGGTCAATCTTGGCCATCTGGGCTTGTACAGCAGGATTATGCGTGCGCTTGGACTCACGGCGCGTTTGCAAAGCAGCTTGCTGAGCTTGAACCGCTTGCTGACCCGCTTCGTCCAAAGTGCCATCCAGCAATCCTTGCAACAGTTTCAGCTCATCCAGTTTTTGCACCGCAAAGGACAGCCAGCTCTTTAATTCAGCGTCCAGGCCGGTTTCACTTTGCACATCCACAGGGACATGCAGCAGCGAGCAGGATGGCGCAATCCACAGGCGCTCGCCCAAAGCCGCGTTCAAGGGCTTCAAGGCTTGAACCGTTTTTTGCAGATCGGTGCGCCAAATATCCCGACCCGAAATCACACCGGCAGACAGCACCTGGTCTTGCCCCAATACCGCTTGTACGGCCTGCAAAGCAGCCGGAGCACGCACCGCATCCACATGCACACCCGCCACGGGCAAATCCTTCAATACCGCGACGTTCTCATGCAGATCATCAAAATAAGTCGCCAGCAGCAGCTTCAAGCCGGATTGATTCAGACCTTGATAGACGCGACGGAAGGCGTCTTGCCACGCTTGAGGCAAATCCAGAACCAGAACAGGCTCGTCAATCTGTACCCATTCCACACCCTGAGCTTTGAAACGGGCCAGCACTTGTTCATACACAGGCAGCAACGTATCCAGCAAGGCCAGCTTGCCCGCATCTGCCAAGCCCTCATAGGCATCGCCCTTGCCCAGCCACAACCAGGTCAAGGGTCCGGGAATCACGGGCTTGACCTTGTGCCCCAGAGCCTTGGCCTCTTCAATCTGCTCAAACAAGAATTCACGGGCAATCCGGAAGCTTTGACCTGGTGTGAATTCGGGCACGATGTAGTGGTAGTTTGTATCGAACCACTTGGTCATTTCACAAGCAGCGGCAGGGGTGCCGCTGGGCGCACGGCCACGCGCCATGCGAAACAAGGTATCCAATGACACGGGTGCATTTTCAGCCTGGCCGAAACGGGCGGGAACCGCTCCCAGCAAGGTGCTCCACTCCAGAATCTGGTCATACCAGGCAAAATCGCCCACAGGTACCGTATCCAGCCCAGCCTTGCCTTGCAAACCCCAATGCTGGGCGCGCAAGGCTTTGCCTGTTTCCAAAAGCTCTTGCTGGCTTACCTGACCGGCCCAATAGGCTTCCAAAGAGCGCTTCAATTCGCGCTGCGCGCCCATGCGAGGAAAACCCAGATTATGAATAATAGTCATAGTAAGCCCATAAATTAGAAATAAAAGGCCCGTATCAGGCGCTTGAAATCTATTGTGCCTGTATACTTATTTGAAAAAAAATCAAATACACCATGCTAATCATGAGTTTTCCTCAACATGCTTGAAATCCGCCATCTCGAAACCCTGAGCGCCATCCGCGACAGCGGCAGCTTGCAAGAAGCCGCCGAGCGCCTGCATGTTACGCAGTCCGCCCTCTCGCACCAGCTCCGCGACCTGGAAGTGCGGCTTCAAGTGCAATTGCTGAACCGCCGCACCCGCCCTGCCCGCCTGACCACCGCCGCTCTGCGTATCCTGACGCTGGCCGATGACATCCTTCCGCGTGTACGCGCCACCGAGCGCGATTTGCAAAGACTGGCCGCCGGACGCACGGGACGCCTGCATGTGGCCATTGATTGCCACTCCTGCTTTCAATGGCTGATGCCAGCACTGGACGCATTCAGGCAGCAATGGCCTGACGTCACGCTGGACTTGAGCGCGGCTTTTTCCTTTGCGCCCTTGCCCGCCTTGATGCGTGGGGATCTGGATGTGGTGATCACCTCGGACCCGCAGGACAATCCGGCTGTCCATTACGAACCCCTGTTCCGCTACGAGCTGGTGCTGGCTGTCTCCAACCAGCACCCCTTGTCGCAGTACCGCTATGTGGAACCTTTTCAATTGACCGATCAGGTTCTGATTACCTACCCGGTAGAACGCAATCGTCTGGATATTTTTACGCAGTTCCTGACGCCAGCCGATGTGGAACCCGCTGCGATTCGGCAGGCCGAGCTAACGCCCATGATCGTGCAACTGGTTGCCAGCCAGCGTGGTGTGACGGCGCTGCCAAACTGGGCCTTGACGGAGTTCTTGAACCCGGCCTCGATTCGCACTTGCCGTTTGGGAGAGCACGGTATCTGGCGCACGCTATACGCCACGGTACGTAGTGAGGATTTACAAGCGGACTATGTGCAGGCCTTTTTGGCACAGGCACGAGAGACCTGCTTCAAAAGCCTGCAAGGAATCGTGGCGGCGCAGTCTTGAGCCATTTAGCAATGGCATGGCAAAACTCTGTTGCAAGCACTATGTAGATAGAGGAAAAGTACAGGCGGGCGGGCTCATGCCACCTTGAACGAGAGAGACCACGTTTTTTGATGGCGGCAGCAGACAAGCAAGAAACACAGCAAAACGAAGCATTGCAGATGGCTTATTCAAGCCGGATCGTCTTCCCAATCACCCAGAATCTGCTGCAAGATACGGCCCGAGAAGCCTCGGCTGGCCATGAAGCGATATTGCTTGGCGTAACTGCGGGGGTCATCGGGCGGCGCACTGAATTTCTTGCCCCACACTTGCTTGGCCCGTTCCAGCTCGGTCGCCATCAATTCTTCTTTGATGATTTCGGTCTGTTCCACATCCACGCCATGCTGGCGCAGTTCTTGCAGAATGACTCGGGTGCCCACACGCGAGGCACGGCGATTGACGACACTATGTGCGAAGCGCTCGTTGGACAGCCATTTCTGTTCGACCAGGGCGTCGAGCAAAGCTTCCACTTCTTCAGCGGTTTCTGCATGGGGTGCCAGACGGCGGCCCAACTCCAGGCGAGAGTATTCGCGTCGGGATAAAAAATTCAACGCTCTGGCTTTAAGAGACAGCCCCGGCCGTTTGGACGGAGCTTTCTTTTCCGCAGCCGGAGCATCATCACCCGAGCTTTCTTCTACGTTTCTGCCCGCCCGAGTGGGCCGGGCAGAAAGCGCAGCAACGCGCTCCCTTTGAGCTTGTTTACGTTCCCGGATTTCCTCCGGGTCTGTCTCAAAGGGTTCGTCATCGAACTCTGGGGGAAAAATCAGACTTCTCCCTCGGCCGGATCAACCACAGGAGCAGCGGCTGGACGGCTGACAGCAGCGCTCATCAGGGCAACGCCCAGCTTTTCACGCACTTTGTTTTCGATTTCGCGGGCCAACTCGGGGCGCTCTTTCAGGAATTCGCGCACATTGTCCTTACCCTGACCAATGCGGTTGCCGTCGTAGCTATACCAGGCACCTGCCTTGTCGACCACGCCGGTTTGTACGCCCAGATCGATAATCTCGCCTTCACGGGAAATACCGCTGCCATACATGATGTCGAATTCGGTTTGCTTGAAAGGAGGCGCAACCTTGTTCTTGACCACTTTAACGCGGGTCTCGTTACCCACCATTTCGTCGCCACGCTTGATGGAACCGATACGGCGAATATCCAGACGCACGGAGGAGTAAAACTTCAGCGCGTTACCACCCGTGGTGGTTTCAGGGTTGCCGAACATGACGCCAATCTTCATACGGATCTGGTTAATGAAGATGACCATGCAGTTAGCGCGTTTGATGGTAGCCGTCAATTTACGCAGGGCCTGGCTCATCAGACGGGCCTGCAGACCAGGCAAGGAATCGCCCATATCGCCTTCGATTTCAGCCTTGGGAGTCAAGGCGGCCACCGAGTCGATAACGATCAGGTCTACCGAACCCGAACGCACCAGGGCTTCGGTAATTTCCAGAGCCTGCTCGCCGGTATCAGGCTGGGAGATCAACAGATCGCCCAGGTTCACGCCCAGTTTTTGAGCGTATTGCACGTCCAGCGCGTGTTCGGCGTCAATAAAGGCACATGTGCCTTTGAGCTTTTGCATCTCTGCAATCACTTGCAGGGTCAGCGTGGTTTTACCCGAAGATTCCGGGCCGTAAATTTCAATAACGCGACCACGTGGCAAGCCACCGACGCCCAAAGCAATGTCCAGACCCAAGGAACCCGTGGAGACCACCTGGATGTCATGCTCGACGTTGTCGTCGCCATAACGCATGATCGAGCCCTTGCCGAACTGCTTTTCGATTTGCGACAGAGCGGCAGCCAGCGCTTTGGAACGTTCCGAGGCCACTGCTTTGCTGTTTTTATCGTCCATGAAAAATCCTTGACTGTGGAATGGCGCCCCAACGGACGGGCACGGCAATTAAAAATCAAACCTAATTATTGCATCAAATTATACTGTATATATACACAGATATTCAAATAAATTAACTAGCCGCCATCGTTATCCCCTACTGACCAGCCTTACAGCCTTGTGCAACAATGCCGAACAGCCATTCAATCATCTGTTTGTGTAGGGTCATGCGCATACTCATAGCTGAAGACGACAGTATTCTCGCGGATGGACTTTCTCGCTCCTTACGCTACGAAGGCTATGCGGTTGACGTCGTGCACGATGGCGATAGCGCCGACTCGGCCTTGCAGCTGCAAAGCTTTGACCTTCTGATCCTGGATCTGGACCTGCCCAAAAAGCCCGGCCTGTCGGTGCTGCAGTCTATCCGACAGCGTCAGGACACCCTCCCCGTACTGATTCTGACAGCCAGCGACACCGTAGAACAGCGCGTACGCGGTCTGGACCTGGGCGCGGACGACTATATGTCCAAACCCTTTGCCCTGACCGAGCTGGAAGCCCGTGTACGCGCCCTGACGCGTCGCAGTACCGGCACCAGCAGCGCCTTGCTGCATCACAAGCGCTTGAGCTTCGACCTGAAAGGTCGCATGGCTTATATAGACAATCAGCCCCTGGAGCTGTCGGCGCGTGAAACCAGCTTGCTGGAGATTTTCCTGTCGCGCAGCGGTCGCATGATCAGCAAGAACCAGTTTGTGGATCTGCTCTGTGAGTGGGGTGAGGAAGTCACCCCTAACGCCATCGAGGTCTATATCCACCGCCTGCGCAAAAAACTGGAGCCTAGCGGCGTACGCATCCTGACCGTGCGTGGTCTGGGATACTGTCTGGAACCGGAAAAACTGCGAGAAGACGCTCCAGCCTAAAGGATCGTCCATGCAGCACGCTACGCCCCCATCCCACAACACGGCTGCGCCTGCCAAAAGCAAGCGTGTCGCACCGCGCCCGCTCATCCACAAGATCATGATCTGGATTTTCGGGCCTTTGTTTCTGCTGTGGACGGTAGGCATTGTCATTACCTACTTCATCGCCCAGCACATTGCGAACTCCCCCTACGACCGCACCTTGCGCGATCACCTGGACTTGTTGCGGGTGGAAATCAGCCATCAGGATCTGAGCCAGCCCATCCATTTATCGCACGGGGCACAGACAATTTTGCGTCAGGAAAGCCCGACCCCTACGCTATGGCAAATCCGGGATGCCAATGGCGAGCCACTGGCTGGCAACGCGAATTTGCCGGTTCCCGACAGTTGGGGATATGACACCGACCTACTGCGCTACCGGGACGTTATTCTGGATGATCAAAGCCTGCGGCTGGCCTATGTCTGGGGGGGCAAGGACAAAAACGACACGCCCTTTCTGGCGGTTGCTGCCGAAACCAATGAACATAGAGCGGTGCTACACAGAGAAATTCTGATCGGGATGCTGACACCGCAATTCATTCTGGTACCGTTGGCGGCCATGCTGGCGGGCCTGGGGCTGACACATGGCCTGGAGCCGCTGAACCTGCTGCAAGCGCGCTTGCGTGCTCGTGCGCCCGGTGATTTATCGCCGGTAGATCAAGAGCAGGCACCTGCCGAAATTGTGCCGCTGATTGATGCCATGAATGGACTCCTGGCCCAGCAGGCACAATTTTCAGCCACTCAAAGGCAGTTTGTGGCCAATGCGGCCCACCAGTTGAAAACGCCGCTGGCGGGGATACGCACCCAAGCCGAACTGGCCCTGCGCGAGCGCGACCCCAGGCAGACCGAAGCCAGCTTGCAACAACTGGTACGCGGCACCGACCGGGCCACGCGCCTGGTCACCCAAATGTTGGCCTTGGCCCGTGCCGAAAGCAGCGATGCCCTGTACGCCCCTACCAAGCAAACCCTGGACCTGAATACCCTGACTGAATTGCATGTAGGCCAGCGTGTGCCCGATGCCTTGAAACTGGGGCTGGATCTGGGGCTGGAAAACACGGCCAAGGCCATCCTCTTGCAAGCGGATCCGGTCCTGCTCGATGAGCTGATCAACAATTTGCTGGATAACGCCCTGATTTACACCCCTGCTGGCGGCTGGATCACCATGCGTACCGGCCAGACGCAAGGCAAGGGCTGGTTGGAAATCGAGGACAACGGCCCCGGCATTCCCACGGAACATAAAGCACGAATTTTTGATCGTTTTTATCGCATCATGGGCAACCAGGCAGACGGTAGTGGCCTGGGGCTGGCCATTGTGCGGGAGATTGCCGACATTCACGGCGCCTCCATCGACTTCATGCCACTGACTGGGGGCCAGGAAAGCGGCCTGCGCTTGCGCGTCAGTTTCCCACTGTCTTTGCCTTGGAGAGCCTGAGCACATGCCCCAGACAATCACCAGTGCAACCTTCCCGAAAGCCAAGAACAAGCTGGACACCCAAGGCCGCAAAGTTATTTTTGCCTCCGCCCTGGGCACCATGTTCGAGTGGTACGACTTCTACTTGTACGGCTCCATGGCCGCCATTCTGGCGCAACACTTCTTTTCCGCCGTTAACCCGACAGCCGGCTTTATCTTTGCCTTGTTGGCCTTTGCCGCCGGTTTTGCCGTACGCCCCTTTGGAGCCTTGCTCTTTGGTCGTATTGGCGACCGCGTGGGCCGCAAGTACACCTTCCTGATCACCATCCTGCTGATGGGCCTGTCCACCTTTTTGGTCGGCGTACTACCCAGCTACGAAGCCATCGGGATTGCCGCCCCCATCATGCTGATCGTCCTGCGTCTGCTGCAAGGCCTGGCCATGGGTGGCGAATACGGCGGTGCCGCCACCTATGTGGCTGAGTACGCACCCCAGCACCGTCGCGGTTTTTACACCAGCTGGATTCAGACCACGGCATCCGTAGGTTTGCTGCTGTCCCTGCTGGTCATCATGGGCATACGCAGTCTGGTCGGGGAAGAAGCATTTGTGGTTTGGGGCTGGCGCATTCCCTTTCTGATTTCCGTGCTGCTGCTGGCGATTTCCGTCTGGATACGGATGAACCTGAAAGAGTCACCTGCCTTCCAGCACATCAAGGAAGAAGGCACGCTGTCGACCTCGCCCATTACCGAATCCTTCGGGCGCTGGGCGAATCTGCGCATCGCCTTGCTGGCGCTGTTCGGCCTGACGGCCGGCCAAGGCGTGGTCTGGTACACGGGACAGTTTTACGCCTTGTTCTTCATTACCCAAATGCTGGGTTTGCATGCCACCTTGGCGCAAACCTTGATGGTAATTTCACTGCTACTGGCCACCCCGCTATTTATCTTTTTTGGCTGGCTGTCGGATCAAATCGGGCGCAAGCCCATCATCCTGACGGGCTGTTTGCTGGCCGCCCTGACCTACTACCCGGTCTTCCAGGGCCTGGCCTATTTTGCCAACCCTGCTTTGGTCCAGGCGCAGCGCAACGCGCCCGTCACTGTCATTACCGACCCGGCCAGTTGTTCCTTCCAGTTCAATCCGGTGGGCAGCCACACCTTCACCAGCTCTTGCGATATCGTGAAGTCCTACATGGCCAGCCACGCGGTCAGCTACAACAACGTCAAGGGTTCGCCCGGTCAGGTGGCCCAGGTACGCATTGGCGATCATGTGATCGATGGTTTTGAAGGCGGACATCTGAGCCGCGCCGATTTTGCTCGTCACTCGCAAGAGCTGCGCAATGAGCTGACTCAGACCATGCGCCAGTACGGCTACCCGGACGGCGCAGACCCGGAGCAGATCAATAAAGTGATGCTGGTGGTCCTGCTGACCTATCTGGTGGGGCTGGTAACCGCGGTCTACGGCCCCATTGCGGCCATGCTGGTGGAGATGTTCCCGATCCGCATCCGCTACACCTCCATGAGCCTGCCCTATCACATTGGCAATGGCTGGTTCGGGGGCTTTTTGCCCACCCTGTCCTTTGCCATGATTGCCGTCACTGGCAATATTTACGATGGTTTGTGGTACCCGATTCTGATCTGTCTGGTGACGGTTGCGATTGGTGCACCCTTTGTGCGGGAAACCCGCCATAACGACATCAATCGTTAGCCAGTCCACGCAAAAAACGCGTTGCACCGGCCATTTCCCGCGCTCTGTCAAGCAAATGCAAGGGTCCGTAAATGGCGGGGCGACACAGGAAGATCTGCGCGTACAATCGAACATTGCCTCGGGCTTTACGCCCGCCCTTTTTCTTCTGTTTATTTATCTTCGTATCCATGTGGTTTAAGAATCTACGCATCTATCGCCTCTCCCCCGACTGGGTATGTTCCGCCGAAGAGCTGGAAGAAGCTCTTTCCAAACACAGCTTCACCCCTGGTTCCAGCCAGGAACCGCTAAGCCTGGGCTGGGTCAGCCCACGCGAGAACAGTGCTCTGGTGCACGAAGTTAACGGTCAGTACCTGATCGCTCTGCGCGCCGAAAAGAAGCTGCTACCCACCACAGTGATCAACCAAGTCGCTCGTGAAAAGGCTCGTGATATCGAAGAGCAGCAAGGCTACAAACCTGGCCGCAAGCAAATGAAGGAAATCAAGGAACAAGTCATTGTGGACTTGATGCCTCGTGCCTTCGCCGTCTCGCGCGACACCCGCGTCTGGCTGGATACCCGCAACCACTGGCTGGCTATTGATGCCGCGGCTACCGCCAAGAGCGACGAAGTTCTGGGCCTGCTGGCCAAGAGCGTGGAACCTTTCCCCGTGCAGCCTCTGTATACCGAGCAATCACCCGGTGCCGCCATGACCTCCTGGCTGGTGGACGAAGAGCAACTGGCCAACTTTACTGTGGACCAGGACACGGAACTGCGCTCCACCGGCGATAGCGGTGCTGCCGTACGCTACGTGAAGCAAAGCGCCGACATTGACGAAGTGCGCAAGCACGTTGAAGCCGGCAAGCAATGCACCCGTTTGGCCATGACCTGGGCAGATCGCATCAGCTTTGTGCTGACCGATGCGCTGGACGTCAAACGCGTGGCCCCGCTGGACATCCTGACTGAAAAACAAGATGTGACGGCCGTCAACGATGACGAAATCTTTGACGCTGACATGACCTTGATGACCTCCGAGCTGGCCAAGATGATCAGCGATCTGGTCGAAGTCCTGGGCGGCGAACGCAAGTAAGCCCGGACCACACAGCCTGCTTGGCTGAACCGCCCTTCAGGCCAGTTCCTGCTGGGCGGCGCGATACACACCGGGCGTCATGCCCGTCCAATGGCGGAAAGCCCGGTGAAATGTCGCTGGCGAACTGAACTTCAAGGCGTAAGCAATTTCAGCCAGCGACATATCTTTGCGCAGCAATTTGAAAATCGCCAAATCTCGGCGCAGCTCATCCTTGATCCCCTGAAACGACAGGCCTTCTTCTTGCAGCCTGCGTATCAGCGTGCGCGCCGACATATGCAATTTGCCGGACACATCCTGCAAGGTGTAGCCCAGATCGGTATGCAAGATTTCCCGTACTTTCAGGCGCAAGGCATGCTCGTGATAGGAGGTAAAAATCCAGTCACGCGGCGCACGCTCCAGAAAGGCTCTGGCCTCAACCTGAGTGCGTTGTGGCCGTACCTGCCCCAACTCCACGCCGAACAAGATATGCGAGCACGGCGCATCAAAACTGACTGAAGCGGGAAACAGCACCGAATAGTCCGCCGCAAAAGCCGGTCTGGGAAATGCAAAGGCCACTTGCTGCACCGGCACCTCGCGCCCCATCAGCCAGGACACAATTCCGTGCGTCAGCTTCAGCATCAGTGCATGGCCGAAACGATGCACATAGGCGGTGGGATAGCGCGGCACCAGCTCAATGCCCAACTCTTTATCCGTGCGTATCAGATTCAGGCTGAAATCATCCAGCAGCAGATTCCAGAACTGGGTGAAACGGTACAAGGCCACATTGATGGATGGCGCATCCCGCACGGTGCGCACAATGTATTTCAAGGCCCCGGCCCGAATGGGCCGAGTCCAGAAACCCATCATCTCATCGCCCGTTTTCCTGGCGCTTTCCTGATACAGGCGCACCAGTTGATCTCGCGTCAAACGAGCGCCGGGCCGATCAATAAAGTCTTTCACGATGCCCGACTGCTTCAGGCAGTGATCCAGCACCTCTTCGGAGTAGCTGGTGCGCAGGCTGTGAAACCAGTCCTGAACCAGATCCAGCGCCACGGTGGCGGTATGGGCTGCATCAACGGGCACCGGGAGCGTGCCGGGCAAAGCATTCATTTCCTATGACCTCTCAAAGATTGTCACTTTTTGCATATTCGACGTCAGTATTCGCTATTGGGTAAGGTGCTAAACCATCCTATGCTGACACACATAATACAAGGAGACATCACCATGTTAGGCACTGGAAATATGATGCATATGCCCTTGCTCATCAGTTCAATTCTCACCCACGCCGTAGAGATTAACCCTGAGCAGGAGATTGTTACCGCTTTGGATAACGGCGAGCTTCATCGCTACAGCTATCTTGAATTTGCCCACCGGGTTCAGGATCTGGCCTTGGGACTGCGCCGAGAAGGCCTGCAGCCCGGCGAACGCGTGGCAACTTTGGCATGGAACACCTACCGCCATCTGGAAATTTACTACGCCACCTCGGGCATCGGTCTGATCTGTCACACCGTGAACCCGCGTCTGACGCGCGAGCAAATTGCCTTCATCATCAATGATGCTCAAGACACGGTGATGTTCTACGACGAACATTTTGAAGAAATGGTCAGCTATCTGCGCGGCCAATGCCCCACCGTCAAGCAGTGGGTACGCATGGGCAGCCAGGCTCAGGGCCCCTTGGCCGATGAATACGAAAGCTGGCTGGGCAATGACAGCACGGGCTTTGAGTGGCCTGTGTTTGATGAAAATACCGCCAGCGGCCTGTGCTACACCTCCGGCACCACGGGCGATCCCAAAGGTGCCCTGTACACCCATCGCTCCACCCTCTTGCATGCCTACGCCTCGGCCCACCCGAACGCACTGTGCATTGCCAGCGCTGACGCCGTCATGCCTTTGGTCCCCATGTTTCACGTCAATGCCTGGGGCCTGCCTTACTCCGGCCTGATGTCCGGAGCCAAAATTGTTCTGCCCGGTGCAAATTTGCAGGGAGAGCGCATTTACTCCCTATGCGAACGCGCTGGCGTCACCTTGTCCGCCGGTGTACCCACCATCTGGAAAACCGTGCTGGACTATGCCAAAGCCAATGGCAAGCAGTTCACCACCCTGAGCCGCATCCTGATCGGCGGTTCCGCTTGCCCACCCAATATGATTGCCGCCTGGGCGGGCTACGGCATTACCGTGCGCCACGCCTGGGGCATGACTGAAACCTCGCCGCTGGGCACGGTGTGCCAATTGCTGCCCAAACACAGCGATCTGCCCGAAGCCCAGAAGCAGCACGTGCTGGCCTCGCAAGGCCGTGCCCTGTTCGGCGCACGCCTGAAAACTGTTGACGACGAAGGCAACACCTTGCCACGCGACGGCAAGAGCAGCGGCCACCTGCTGATCCAGGGCAACTGGATCATGGACCGCTATTACGGCAAACCCGATCTGGCCAGTGAAAACGGCTGGTTCCGCACAGGCGACGTGGGCTCCATCGACGCCGATGGCTACGTCTACATTACTGACCGCAGCAAGGATGTGATCAAGTCCGGTGGCGAATGGATCTCCTCGATCGAGATCGAGAACATCGCCATGGAAGAGCCTTTGGTTGAGCTGGCTGCCTGCATCGCCCAGGCCGACGACAAATGGGGCGAACGCCCCGTGCTGTTCGTAGTGCCACGCGAAGGCGCTGAGCTGGATGAGGCCCACATGCTGGAGCGCTATCAGGATCGCGTCACCCGCTGGTCCGTACCCGACAAAGTAATTTTCATCGACCAGATGCCGATGACGGCAACTGGAAAGATTCAAAAAATGGCACTGCGCAAAATGCTGGCGGATCAAACCGACCCCAGCTGATTTGCACCACTGCCCTCGCATTTACGTAACACAAGGAGTTTTTTATGGCCGCCCCTTTCCTGCTCACCACCGAGTTGGACAACATCGGAATTGTCACGCTGAACAAGGCGCACAAGCGCAACGCCCTGGATGAAGATGCCATTGCTGAAATTGATGCGTACTTCTCCAATATTCCCGAGCACATCCGGGTCATTCTGATGAAGGCAGAAGGCGACCATTTCTGCGCGGGCCTGGATCTGAAAGAACACCATGACAAGGAACGCGGCGCCGTGGATTTTCTGCGCGTCTGCCAAAGCTGGCACCGTGCTTTTGACAAGATCGAACACGGCGGCATCCCCGTCATTGCCTGCCTGCAAGGCGCGGTCGTGGGTGGGGGCCTGGAACTGGCCAGCGCAGCGCACATTCGCGTGGCCGACAGCAGCACCTTCTTTGCCCTGCCTGAAGGCACACGCGGCATCTTCACCGGCGGTGGCGCAACCGTTCGCACCGCAAAAATCATTTCTCCCAACCGCATGATCGAACTGATGCTGACAGGCCGCGTGCTCGATGCCGTGGAAGGAGAGCGACTGGGGCTGGCGCACTACGTGTGCAACAACGAAGCCAACCCCAAAACAGCCTATGAGCTGAGCCTGGAACTGGCCCAGCGCATTGCAGGCAATGCCATCTTGTCGAACTACGCCATTGTCAGCTCGATCAGCCGCATTGCCGATATGTCTGCCACCGATGGCCTCTTTGCCGAGGGCTTGATGGCAGCCGTAGTTCAAACCGGGCGGGACGTGCAGGAACGCTTGGGGGAGTTTGTTAATAAGAAAGCTCATAAAGTGAAGCCGACCAAATAATATCGGCCAGGCGGACATGGGCAGTAATCACAACAATACGGAGACAAAACCATGCTGTCGCATCAAGAGTTAAGCCGGCAACTAGCCGGGCTACAGGAATATGAGCAACTCAAGTCGCAGCGTCGGCGTCTGGCATTTGCCTGCGCCGGCATCTGCCTGGGGCTGACCGGCCTGTTTATCGTGACGGCCATTTTTTGGCCCGGCGTTCTAACCCATGACCTGGGCAGTGGAGGAGCTGTCAACAGTGGCATGGTGTACGGGGTAGGACTGATTTTTGTGTCCTGGTTATTAACAGGCGTGTATATCCACGTCGCCAACACGCGCTTTGATCCGCTTTGCGAACGTGTACTGGCAAAGGTGCGCCCATGAATACACAAGCGATTCTGATTTTTGCCGCCTTTGTGGTCGTGACCCTGGGCATTACCTACTGGGCCTCGTCACGCACTCGGTCCAGCTCGGACTTTTACACCGCCGGGGGCGGTATTACCGGCACGCAAAACGGCCTGGCCATTGTAGGTGACTACATGTCCGCCGCCACCTTGCTGGGTATTTCGTCCCTGGCCTTTACCAACGGCTTTGACTCACTGTTGTATGCGGTCTGCGCCTTCATGGGCTGGCCGGTCATCATGTTTCTGATTGCCGAGCGCTTGCGCAATCTGGGTCGCTACACCCTGAGCGACATCGTCTCGTACCGCCTGGATGAACGCAGCACTCGCATCTTTACCGCGATCAGCTCGCTGACCGTGGTGCTGTTCTACCTGATCGTGCAAATGGTCGGCGCAGGACAACTGGTGCAACTGCTGTTTGGCATCGACTACACCTATGCCGTGGTGGCCGTGGGCTTGCTCATGATGGTGTACGTCGTGGTGGGTGGCATGGTGGCAACCACCTGGGTACAAATCATCAAGGCTATCTTGATGATGGGTAATGGCTTCTTGATGGCTGGCCTGGCCCTGTACTACTTCAACTTCGACTTTTCCGCCCTGGTCAGTGCGGCGGCCGAACATCACCAGGCTGGCGCGGCCATGAAGGGTCCCTGGAAGCTGATGGCTGATCCATTCTCGGGCCTGTCTCTGGCAGTGTCGCTGGTGTTTGGTATTGCCGGTCTGCCTCACATCATGATGCGTTTCTTCACGGTGCCTGATGCACGCGCGGCCCGTAAGTCGGTCTTCGTGGCAACGGGTTTGATGGGCGTCTTCTTTGTGGTGATCTGCTTCCTGGGTCTGGCTGCCATGGCCATCCTGCCCAACTACCCCGAGTTCTATGTGGACGGCAAGGTAGGCGGCATGGTGCTGGGCGGCTCGAACATGCCCATCATGCACCTGGCAACGGCTTTGGGTGGCAACCTGCTGTTTGGTTTGCTGGCCGCCGTATCCTTTGCCACGATTCTGGCCGTGGTCAGTGGTTTGACCCTGGCCGGTGCCTCGGCAGTTGCACATGATCTGTACGCCAAAGTCATCCGCCGCGACGATGTCACACCCTCGCAAGCCATGCGCGTCAACCGTCTGGCTTCGATCGGCATTGGCATTGTCGCCATTTTCCTGGGCCTGCTGTTCCGTGACCAGAACGTGGCGTTCCTGGTTGCCCTGGCCTTCAGTATTGCCGCCTCGGCCAACTTCCCGGTCTTGCTGATGTCCATGTACTGGCGCGGCATGACCACTCGTGGTGCCATTTATGGCGGTTTGAGCGGCCTGCTTGTGGCCCTGGGCCTGGTGATTCTGTCGCCAGCCGTCTGGGTCCGCATTCTGGGCTTTTCCGAAGCCGTATTCCCTTACGACTTCCCCACCCTGATTTCCATGCCTTTGGCATTCTTCATGATTTACTTTGTATCGAAACTGGACAGCAGCCGCCGCGCCAGCGAAGACCGGGATGGCTTTGACGCCCAACAAGTCCGCGCTGAAACTGCAGTCGGTATTGCCGCTGTCTCTCACTAGATACTTGGTACTCTGGCGGTAGCCCAGCCCGACCGGGTTACCGCCCCTTGTTTTAATTCATCCCAGCAGGAGCATCACCATGACAGAGTTAAACACCCCCGAAATTGCTCACTACATCGGAGGTGGCCAGCAGGCTGGCGCCGGTACACGTACTCAACCGGTGTACAACCCGGCCACCGGCCAGGTCAGCGCCAAAGTCAAACTGGGTAGCCAGCAAGATATTGACGCCGCTGTGGCCAGCGCCCAGGCCGCTTTCCCCGCCTGGGCCGACACCCCACCGCTACGCCGCGCCCGTGTGCTGTTCAACTTTTTGTCCTTGCTCAACGAGAACAAGGAAAAGCTGGCAGCCATGATTACGGCCGAGCATGGCAAGGTTCTGTCCGATGCAATGGGCGAAGTCACCCGCGGTATTGAAATTGTGGAATTTGCTTGCGGCATTCCTCAACTGCTCAAAGGCGATTTCACCGAACAGGTCAGCACCAATATCGACAACTGGACCATGCGCCAGCCCTTGGGTGTGGTGGCCGGTATCACCCCGTTCAACTTTCCTGTCATGGTGCCCATGTGGATGTTCCCCGTTGCCATCGCCGCGGGTAACACCTTTGTGCTGAAACCCAGCCCTATCGACCCCAGCCCCAGCCTGTTCATTGCCGAACTGCTGAAAAAAGCCGGTCTGCCCGATGGCGTGTTCAACGTGGTGCAAGGTGATAAAGACGCGGTTGAGGCGCTGGTCAATCACCAGGACGTGCAAGCCGTCTCCTTCGTGGGCTCCACCCCGATTGCCAACCGCATTTATGAAATGGGCGCCATCGGCGGCAAACGCGTGCAAGCCCTGGGCGGTGCCAAGAACCATCTGGTCGTCATGCCGGATGCCGACATCGACCTGACCGTGGACGCCCTGATCGGTGCCGCCTACGGCTCGGCTGGCGAGCGTTGCATGGCCATTTCGGTAGCCGTGCTGGTGGGTGACTCTGCCGAGCGCATCCTGCCCAAGCTGGAAGAACGCACTCGCAGCCTGAAAATTCTGAATGGCACCAATGCCGCCGCCGAAATGGGCCCCATCGTGACACAGCAAGCGCGCGAGCGCATCAGCAGCTGCATCGACAAAGGTGTACAGGAAGGCGCCAAACTGTTGGTCGACGGTCGCGAATTTGACGGCGCCAAAGCCGGTGAAGGTTGCGAGAACGGCTTCTGGATGGGTGGCACCCTGTTCGATCACGTCACCCCCGACATGAGCGTGTATCAGGAAGAAATTTTCGGCCCTGTGCTGTGCTGCGTACGCGTACCGGATCTGGCCAGCGCCATTGAACTGATCAACAAGCACCAGTTCGGCAACGGCGTAGCTTGCTTTACCAGCGACGGTAACGTGGCCCGTGAATTTGGCCGCCGCATCCACGTGGGTATGGTTGGCATCAACGTGCCAATTCCAGTGCCAATGGCCTGGCACGGTTTTGGTGGCTGGAAGAAGAGCCTGTTTGGCGATATGCACGCTTACGGTGAAGAAGGCGTTCGCTTTTACACCCGCCAGAAATCCATCATGCAGCGCTGGCCTGAAAGCATCTCCAAGGGTGCGGAATTCGCCATGCCTACGTCCAAGTAAAAGTAGATTTGCCGGGCTGAATCGTCACTTTCAAAAAACGGCTCAGCTTGGTATATCGTTATAAGTCTGCTCACCCAGCAGGCTTATAAAACACGTTTCAAGAACAAAAAAACCGGGGCTCTAATTCAGAGCCCCGGTTTTTTTTAATGCTTGCGTGTACTTAGCGCTGACACCTGCTCAACTTAGTACATGCCGTGGAAAACCGCATCATCAGGACCGATGTGCGAAGGAGGATTCCAGGTCACATCGCGCATGGAATGCTGCACCAGCGTTTCCACACCCAGCAGCACAGCAAAAATCGCCATACGCACGGGAATACCATTGTCAGCCTGACGGAAGATGGCCAGTCGAGGGTCGTGGTTCAGATCCACGCTCAAATCGTGGGCACCTTCACGGCTATCGCGTGGCAGTGGATGCATCACGATTACATCGGGGCCGCAGCAGCGGTCGATAATGGCTTTATTGACCTGGAAGTCCGCCGTGAAGCTGCCGTCCTGCCCTTCTTCGAAACGCTCTTTCTGCACACGCGTGGCGTAAATCACGTCCACACCGGGCAAACCTTTTTCCAGGGAAGTCGTTTGCTCAATGACGTGCTTACCTTGCTTGGCCACCTGCTCCACAATGTGCTCGGGCATTTCCAGGCCGGGGGGCGAAATCAGGGTGAATTTCAGGCCACGGTACATGCCCAGCAACTTGATCAGGGAGTGCACGGTACGGCCATACTTCAAGTCACCCACCAGAGCGATATGTGCACCATCCAGCAATTTGCCCAGACGGGAAAATTCAGTGCTGATGGTGTACAAATCCAGCAGCGCCTGGCTGGGGTGTTCACCCGCACCATCACCACCGTTCACCACAGGAATGTTGGTGGCACGCGCAAATTCCGCGACCGAACCTTGCTCAGGGTGACGAATCACCATGGCATCCACATAGCCGCTCATGACGCGGCTGGTGTCGTAAATGGATTCGCCTTTGGCCATGGAGGAAAAGGTAAAGCCAGTGGTATCGCACACCGAACCACCCAGGCGGCAGAAGGCCGAGCCGAAGCTGACGCGAGTACGGGTGGAGGCTTCGAAAAACAGGTTACCCAGCACCGCCCCTTCCAGCACGCGCGACACTTTTTGACGGCGAGCGATGGGCTGCATGATATCGGCCAGACTGCACAGTTCTTCCACGGTTTCGCGGGTGAACTGGTCTACGGACAAGAGCTGATGCTTGCCGCCGGTAGCGATACGGTCACGCAAAGGACCGGACTGTGCGCTTTGCGCATACTTGCTCAGCAAGGCTTCATTTTCCACGATTTCCGTGACAAAACGCTGCACCACTTCGGGCATGGCCCGCGACTCCAAAGAGCCTTCAGGCAGCAGCCAGGTATCCAGTGCACGACGCTTCACCCCAATACGTGCCGCAAAAACGTCACGAGTCAGGTTCAGGCGACGCATTGCATCACGCAAAAAAACTTGTTGGGAGACGGCCATATCAGCTCTCGCTTATGAAATATACGCAATGCGCACATTTTAAGACTGCGGCTGATAAAAAAGCGAGCAAGAATTGAGACTATTGCAGAAAATACAACGACACTCTACGCAGCAGGCTGGAATCGCTGCTGTCTGAACGTAGCGTTCAAGTAGAAGGCAAGCTAAGGATGCTGCCGATAAGGCGTGGTGTAGGGCTGGGCTTCGTCATTATTGGGAACGACAAAACCGTCATAGTCTTGCTGGCCGGAGGTAAGCCACTCGCTATGCTGGTAGGCAAAATCGGCCAGGCCCAAGGTACCCCATACGCCAATTACAAAAAGAGCCAGACTCAAGGCCAGAAAGAAGGCCGAACAGAAACCGGGTATCCAGGCCCAGCGTCGCCCTACTTTAGAGCTGTGCCACGCCAAGGTCCAGTGACTCCAGCACAAGGCCAGAAACGCCGAAACCAGCCCCATCAGAAAAACGAACAAGGGCAGGCGCAAAAAAGCGGGGACGAAAACGGATCCAATTGCTCCGGTGCCCATCAACATGACGAACAGCAGCGCGGCCCCATGCAGGCCGACCAGAACCCGAAAAGAAAGAATATAAAAAGCGAGACTGCCTGGCGGGGTCACCATACCGACTTTCCTGTTAGTAACAAGAGCGGCGGGTTCGCACCCACCGCGTTTTTCAAAAAGCCGGGCATGGGTGAACCCAGGACCAGGACAGCATTCAGACGAACAAGCAGTGCTTACTTCTTACCGTTGGTCTGGGTAGCCTGTGGACCGGCAATCGCGCGGGCAGCAGCCAAAGCGTTAGCTTCCGTACCGACCATGAAAATCAGACGGCCATCTTTAACGGGCGAACCGTAAGCAGGGGCAGCCAGCATGGTGTCACCCACGACCAAAGCCAGACGCTTTTTGGGGAACTGAGTGGTAACTTGCAGCAGACGCTGAGCAGCCTCTGGAGTCAGATCCAAAGCCAGCAAACCTTCTTTGCTGTCGTTGGTGCCGGCTTGCACGCCAACCAGATCCTCACGCACCACCACGGCACGCGGATTCACAAACAAGACACCATTAGGTTGCACGTCGACACGTGCCCAACCCGCTTGTTCCTGAGTATCAGCCAGGAAGATCTGTACAGGCGCAGCTTGCTGCTCGGCACCAGCTTGAGCCTGAGGCTGCTGAGCACCCGTCGCAGGCGTGGAGGGAGTGGTTTGCGTTGCGGCGCTGGAGGTGCCAGCTTTGTCGCTCGGCTTTTCTTGAACGGTTTGACAAGCGGCCAATGCGACCAGGCCAACAGGAGCCAAAATTCGAGCGAGTGTGCGTAAAGTCATCATAGTGAAGTTCCCCCCTCTCTTTACGAAGAATCAATAAGGATAGCAGTGTATCAGTCATGTAAAAGCGCAAGCGGTTAATCTTTGTTAAAGCTTGTCATTTGCGCACCCCTAATTTGTACGCTGACTTGATCCATTAGGCGACCTTGTTCGGTTTTCAATTCAATGCGCAGCGTTCCGGGTACCAATGGAATTCGCAGCTGCGCCCCCTTCCCTGCTTCTACTCCCTGCACCCACCATACCAAGGGCTCGGTAATCTGCCCTTGGGCCAACAAACGCAATTGCTGGTTTTGCGGTGGAATATCCGGGTCCAACGCAAAAATGGTGCCATTGACCGGCTCGCGGATACGGGCCGGGCCGGCATAGGCCAGATTCACATCACTTAATTCCACACGATCGGTCTGCGTGCCTTCAACAAAAAACTCTTCCCGGCCAGGCTCCATGGCGGGTACAAACTCAATCTGGCGCACCTGCACCTGGGCAGGCATGGCCGTTTGACGACCGGGGCGACGCTGGTTCAAGAGCGAAACCACCTCGTGCCAGATCGGGGCTGCCCCGCTGACACCTGATACATCTTGCATACTTTGGCCAGCACTATTTCCCACCCAAACGCCAACGGTATAGTGCTCTGTCCAACCCAGGGCCCAGTTGTCACGCATGTCTTTACTAGTCCCGGTTTTAACCGCACTCCAAAATGGTGTACTCAAGGCACTGTCCAATCCAAAGGTCAGCACCCGAGCCTGACGGTCCGACAACATATCACCCACAATCCAGCTGGCCCCCTCATCCATCACAGAATGAAAGGGAGCGGATTGCTGATCCATACGTGTTTGCACGGCTTGCGTCTGGCCCAAATTGGCCAGTGCACGGTAAGCATTGGTCAGTTCCAGCAAGGTGACATCGGCGCTGCCCAAAGCCAGGCTATAACCATAGAAATCGCCGTCCTGGCGCAGATTCAGGCCCAGTGCACGCAGGCGATCCACCAAGTTGGCAGGCCCCAGCATGGTCAGCACACGCACAGCAGGAATGTTCAAAGAAGAAGCCAGAGCATTGCGCGCACTGACCCAGCCCACAAACTGCTTATCGTAGTTTTGCGGGATATACAGGCCATTGCCGGTGGACAGATTCAGCGGCGAATCCTCCAGCAAGGATGCGGCGGTCAACAGGCGCTTTTCAATCGCCATCTCATACAAAAAGGGCTTGAGCGTGGAACCGGCTTGCCGCAAGGAACGGGCATGGTCTACCTCGGCCGCCTCGGACAGATCGCCACTGGAACCCACATAGGCGAGGACCTGTCCGCTATGGTTATCCAGCACCACCACCGCAGAATCCTGAACACGTGCGGTGCGCAGATCCAGCAAGTGGCGCCGCATACTGGCTTGCACTTGAGCTTGCAGGCGCGTATCCAAGGTCGTACGAATACTGTCACCGGCCTTGATTTCAGGATTCTGATCCAGAACCCAACGGGCAAAATGAGGGGCCAGTTGGGCTTGCCCCAAGGGGGCCTGTCCGGCCCGGCGCAAAGCCACCGGCACCAGATTACTTAATTCTCGACATAGTTCGGCGCGTCCCATCTCTTGCAGGGTCGTACACGCCCGGCGCTCGACCATCAAGGCCGAGGCATTGGGGCCGCGCAGCAAAACTGCGGCAATGGCAGATTCGCGTGCATCCAGCGCAGCGGCCTGCTTTTGAAACAAGGTACGCGCCATCGCGTCCACCCCAACCAGCTCACCCCGAAAAGCCACCTGATTCAGATACGCTTCCAGAATTTCCGGCTTGGTCCAGGTGTCTTCCAGCGACTGGGCGGCCACCACCTGATCCAACTTTTGCCAGACTGAGCGCCCACCTCGACCACCGATCAGATCCTGATCCATCAGGCCGGCCAGCTGCATGGTAATGGTGGAAGCACCGCGACTACGTCCGGCAAACAAGCCATCCCAGGCGGCGGAGCCGACTGATAACCAGTCCACCCCACCGTGGGATTCAAAACGGCGGTCTTCAGACACCAAGACCGCCATTTGCAAAGCCGGAGAAACTTGCTCCAGCGCGACCCAATCGCCGCGCCGTTGACGAAAGTCCAGACGGACTCGCTGGACAAGCTGGCCCTGACGATCCAGGACCTGCACATCGGACGATCGGTAAGCTTGCCGAACTTCCTTGTAGCTGGGCATGGCCTGCCCGGGACTGGCCCACAGGGCCAGTCCCAACACCAGCAGTCCTGCTTTAATTGGCTGGTGCATCCACAACTTCCAGAACTTGCTCGTTAGGCCAGACAGCAAACACGTCGGGCTCGTACAGGGCTTCAGCACGGCTGGCTGGCAGCACGAACTGACCCACTGTATTCAGACGCACCGTATAGCTGACTTCGGTCGTGCCTTCTTCAAAGCGCTCGTAGTAAGCACGGTAGCCATCAAAGCGGCGTTCGACAAAGCTGGGCCAATGACCGGACTGTTCTTCACCGGCCGTTGCCATGGCAGAGTCGCGACCCAGGCCGCTGCCCAGGATAGTGGCACCGGCAGGAATCGGATCCGACACCACCACCCAGCTTGCCTGACCTTGAGCCTTGACCTTGATCTTCACGCGCATGATGTCGCCACGACTCCATACACCGGGTTTGGCCTGCTCCACGGCTTCGATGTGACGCTCCATGCTCAAACCAGCCGCAATAGGCTTGGTCACGGGCACCGCAGCCAGGGAGCGAACTTCGATCCAGGCCTTACCCTCACCCATTTGCTCAACGCTCAGGTTATCGGCCTGATCGCCGCGCCACGGCACATCAATCTTGGAAGAGCGCACACCCTGACCGTCAGGCTTGAGCATGTCCCAATCCACCACCTGGGCACTTTCCGAGCCCAGAATCACCATGGACTGACCGCTAGGGTTCTGTTCGTGATGACGGCTGAACTGTTCAATAGCCAAACTACCCAAGAGGTTTTCAGTGGTCATGCGCCATGCACCACGTTGCTGCTCCGCCAACAGACCTTGGGCCAGACGAGGCATGTCCTCGGTCCAGTCCGACATTTCATTGGCCAGCAGCATCAGGCGAGCCTGGTTGGTCACGCGGCTGGTCATGGCCCATGGGCTGCCGTTAAGCGCGTCCTCACCAAAGACCAGACGGGTACCACGACTGACCAGACGTGCCTGAATCAGATTCATGGCTTCTTTACGTGTCTGCTCGGCTTTCTTGATGCCCGGCAAACGCTGAGTCAGATCCACCCAGGCCAGCAGGATTTCAGTAGGCCAGCTTTGCAGGTTCAGTTCCACCGAATCCAGCATGTTGACGCGAGCACGGCCGTACTTGGCCAGCACGGCCGTCGCACGAATCACTTCGAGATCCCGCTCTTGGCGAGAGACCGTTTGCATGCTCGGGATACGACCATTCACCACGTTTTCCAGCGCTTGCAGCATCTCGTTGCGGAAGCCGTCCGGGATGGGATAGTTCAAGCCCATGGATTCCGCAATGTAGCTGATATCCAGGATGTAGCTGGTCAACACGCGGCTACCCCACCCATAGCTACTGGGGAAGTAACGCAACAAACCATTCTCGTCCATATAAGACGGCATGCGCTGCATCAGGCCAGCCCACGCCTCTTCGGAACGCAGGCCCATGTAACGTGAGGCTTGCTGTTCAAAGCAACTGTAAGGATAGCGTTCAAACCAGGCACGCACTCCTTCCATACCGCCACCCAAGGAGGAACGGAACAACATTTGCAAACCACCTTGAACCACGCCTTGTTCGTTCTTCAAGGCACCGGCCGGTGCCTGCACCGACATGTTCAATGGCTCATCCATACCCACGGCAACCAGTGTTCCCTGCTGAACCGTAACCGGGGTCGCGGTAAAGACTTCCTGCTTGATTGCAAGGCTGTCTTTGGCAGCCTTGCCCGTGGCGCCGGACTGCTGAACTTCCTGTGCATCCATCGTCCACTCCATCTGGTGCGAATCGGCCGAACCACTGGACAGTGGAACCGACATGGGCCAGGAAACCACTTTAGCCGAGCCCGAAGCCAGCTCAACGGTTTGCTCTGGCAAGGCCGCCGAGGGCAAGCCTTTACCACGGTACTGCGCCTGCACCTTCACGGTCATGGCACGTGGGCTGCTGTTACGCAGCGTCACTTGGGCCTGGTAATCATCACCCTCACGAGCAATGGCTGGCAAACCGGAAATGATTTGCAGGTCTTGCGTTGTGACGATCTGAGCCGAACCACTACCAAAGCGGTCGCCCGCCAGATCGGCGACGGCCACAATCCGGTATTGGGTCAGGGAGTCTTTCAGCGGCACGGTCACCGTTGCGCGACCTTGTGCGTCCAGCTCCACATTGCCTTTCCACAGCAGCAAAGTATCCAGCAATTCACGAGTGGGGCTCTTGCCACCGCCACCACCCGCTGCGACAGCCTTGCGACCATAGTGACGACGACCCACGATTTCAGACTGCGCCGTGGCGGTCTGCACGTTGTAGCCGCGCAAGGCACGCATGGCGTTGAGCAGGTTCCAGCTATTGTTCGGGCTCAGTTCCAGCAAGGCCTGATCCACAGCCGCCAAGGCCACGGACGCACCGGCTGCCGGTGTGCCATCGGACTTGAGGACCTGAATATCAACCTTGGCCTGCTCACGAATCGCGTACTGGCTGCGATCCGTCGTTACCTTCACATCCAGCGCATCTTGCTGGCTGCTGACTTCAATGCTGGCCAGACCAAAACGATAGCTAGGCTTGGACAAGTCCACGGTAGTTGTCGGGGCAACAAATTCACCACCGCCTTCCGAGTAGGCTTTGTACCAAGTCAGAGGCTGACTCCAGCCCCAGCTAAAGAAAGAGTACCAAGGCACTTCACGCAGACGGCCACGCAGAACCAGCACGGACACGTAAACGTTCGGCCCCCATTCGGGCTTGATCTCCACGCTGACGTTAGGGCTGTCGCCTTCCAGCTGAACCACTTGAGCCTGCAAGACACCTTCACGCTCCACCGACACCAGGGCCGTGGCCTCGCGGAACGGCATGCGCACCTGGAACTCGGCTGTCTCGCCAGGAGCCCAAACTTTCTTCGCAGGAATCACGTCGATACGGTCATCGTTCTGACCACCGAACCACAGGTAACCGGAGCCACTGACCCAGACGGTGCTGGCAGCAACGGACTCGCGGCCTTCGCCATCACGTGCAATGGCACTCAGCTCGACCTGACCGCCCTTCTCCAGTTTCACATCACACTGCACCAGACCCTGATCGTCGCTGCGACCTTCGCAGATCGTGCCCAGGTCTTCGCGCTGCTCCTGATTGTCGTAGCTGTAGAAGCCACCCACCATACGCTTGCGGATCGAGAAACGCTGCACATTGGCCGCCTCAATACGCACAGGCACGTTTTTCAGTGGCTTGCCGTCCGGGCTCACCGCGATAGCCGAGAGCTTGGTGGACGAACCGGCTGCCAACCAGCTACCTGCACGCAGACCCACCACTACATCGGCCGGCCATACGGATACGGTTTGGGTCAAGGTTTGAATTTCACCGTTCGGATCGGCAAAAGTGGCTTCTACCAGAAATTCGGAAGGACGATCCACCGCAGGCAACTCATCCAGCGTGGCACGCAAACCACCCTGTGCATCCAGCTGAAAGCGCTTCTTGTTCAGGAAAACACGGGAGTCCGAGACATCAGACTGTTCAACCTTCTCGGGAGGGACAAAGCTGAAATCGTCATAGGCACTGAAGGACGTTCCTGCCGAGCGGACAACCGCCGACAACTGAACCGGCAAGTAATCAGCCGGGCCACCAGACAGATACTGCAACTGCAGGTCGGCCTGCAGTTCTTTGGGTTTGACCAGATAAGGACGATCCTGACCGTCACCCAGCTTGATACTGCCGCCCAACACAGGCAGCTTGAACTGCTCTACGCGGAACTCGCCAAAGTTGAAGTACTGATCCTCGCCTTCGGTTCGCAAGCGATACACACCCAGCTCGGCGTCCTTGGGGATTTTCCAGTCGGTCAGAGCAAATACGCTGCCTGCCGCTGTCTTTTGCCACTTCAAGGGCAGCTCAATTCGCTTGCCGCTGCCATCGTGCTCGACAATCATGGTGTCGGGATAGCGAGCTGGAGCCTTGAAACCGTCACGTACGCGTTCGCGTACATAGTGTTTCATATGGGCCACTTCACCCGCACGGAACAGATTGCGATCCATCACAGTGTGAGCAATGGCCTCATCGCGACCGCCCCAGTTGTAAGGCACATTGAAGCGCCAAGGCTCGATACCCGAATTCCACTCGCTCAAGGCAAAGCTGAAATCATCTTTACCACGAGCCATGGGGTTGTTCTTGTCGATTCGCGCCGTCACGAACAAACCGGACAAGCTGGTTTCCTGGCAGTAATCCGGGCTGGACACCGCCTGCGGGTGATGGAACATCCCATTCTCGTCTGTTTCACCTTGCAGCAGCTCTTCACCACGGCAGTTCATCACGCGAATTTTCGCGCCGGGCACGACTTTGGCATCATCCAGTGTCGTGACCCAGACCAGCAAATCGTCACCACCTTTCTTGATATGCACACCCAGGTTGGTCACCAGCACAGAGCTACGCACGTACATGGTACCGGCCGCCTCCAGCAAGGAAGCTCCCAGACGTGGAGAAGCGACTTCCAGAACATGGAAACCAGGCTCTTTCAGCGGCACGCCAATCAATTCAAAAGGACGCTCGCCTTTTTGATCCATGCCGGGCAAGTCCAGCTTCTTCAGATCCTTGCCTTGCAACAGGGGCTGGGCACGCAGATCCAGGTAGCCGTTCTCATTCAAAGGAGCGGTGACATGGAAGTCACTGCCCATCATGGTCTTCAGATAGTCGGGGGTGACCGACCAGGAATAGTTCAGCTGACGCAGACGGGAGAACCAGGTCAGAACTTCCTTGTCGTCCTTCACGGCAAGAGCCCCCACCTGACCGGCGGACACCAGCATTTGCTGAGTTGTCAGATTGGCTTCGACATTACGCAGGCTCAAGCCAATGGCTGGCGGATCGGAATCGTCCGATCCGTCACGATCCGCATGGCCGAAACGCTCCACAATCCCGAAAGGCTCCACCGCAAACTTCACCAGCGGCGGATAGGTCGTGGTGCTCATGCCGTTGCTCAGCACTTGCGGGTTCTTCAGGCGGCGACCTGCGTCGTCCGTCAGGCTGTCCGGAATCTTGACTGTCAGCTTGGCGTTTTCAGGGAAAGGACCCTCGAAACGCACGTACTGGCCAGGCCCACGATCTTGCCAGGCCTCGTCACTATCAGACTTGGGTTCCCAAACCTGCTTGCCGGCTTCCAAACGAATCTGGCTCAAGTACTCGTAAGCGACGGGCGCAGAGAACTGAACACCGAAGCTGCCAACCGGCGTGCAAGGCGCTTCTGCGCGCTCACGCATGCAAGTGAGCGAGGCGGTAAACTCGGGGCGCACGTTGTAATCGTAGGTATAGCGGTCCGTATTAGGGACGCCCTTGCGATTTTCAATCTGCGTCATGATGCCCGGCTCCAGCACCACCGACACGCTGGCATCCGCTGGCAGGGGACGCGCACACTGGACGGCCTGGTATCGGTCGTCTACCTCGTCCACATAGAACTCGGTGCGAACCATGGCGTCGCGCTCGGCACCCTCAATGGCTTTCAAGCCAATACGCTCGCCAATACCCTCTACCCGGCAATAGCCGTTCTTGACTAAAGAGGCGCTATCAACCGGCGCATTGAAGCTGAATAGAAAGACCTGGTCTTCATCAATAATGTTGTAATACGGGCGGTTGCTTTCCAGAATGGCGCCGCCTGAATTAAAACGATATTGAGCCGGTCCGCTAATCGCTTCATTATTGATGCTGCGAAAACTTTTGGACACGACGGCCGTACAACTCAAGCCTGGTCCTGGACGCTCGTCGAATTCATAAATCCAGCGGCGCGAATCAAGCCAACGGCCCTGACCGACTACCAAAGGATCATCACACTGCACCTGAACGGGTGCAGGCAATTGCGAATCCCCAAAATGAACTGCGGGTGTGGCAAAGGTGACTTTGACATCCCGCAAATCCGATGTCGCCCCTTGGGGCGAGAAACTGCTTATCGTAATGGCTTGGGCGCTACTGACACCCAGCAAGAACATCAAACCCAGCAAAGACTGGCGATGCATCGTTCTTCCCCTATGGAATGTGCTATTTTCGGCGCCAGTTTAATAGAAATCAGACCCTCTGAGCGTGTCTGAATAGCCCCGAAAGCGCATAAAGAATGCCACCAAGTGCAACAGAAAAAGACACCGGGCTTTAATTGTTCACGACACCCGTTTGTAGAAGCATTCATGGCATTTGAAAGAAAAAATTTCAAATGCGACCAATACCCTGCTTTTTTCCCCAAACTGGCGGCATCCACTACGATAAGAAACATAATTGCCCAGGCAGTCACTGGAAAAGCACGGTACTCGCCCCATATGCGTTAAGGCTTGCACGATCAATCCGCTTAGATTTCAGGACAGACACATGAGCACGATGACACTGCAGGAACTGGATAAAACCCGCGAGGAATGTCGCAAACTAATCAGTCGGCGCGCTCTGCTGTCAGCAGCGGCAGCCGTGGTGCCCATCCCTGGTGTGGATGTGGGTACGGATGTGGCGATTCTGATGAAAGTCATCCCCATCATCAATGCGCGCTTCGGCTTGACAGCCAACGATGTGGACGCCCTGAGCCCGGAGCTGAAAAAGCTGGTGGTCGTGGGGGGAACCAGTATGGGCCTGGGCATGGTGGGACGCGTGCTGACTACAGATCGCGTGGTCAATATTCTGGTGCGTCTGGGAGCAAAGAAACTGGCCGGGAAATACGGCGCCAAATATGTGCCTTTGATAGGCAGCGCCATTTCCGCTTCCATCAGCTTTGTAGTGCTGCGCAAAGTCGGCAACCAGCATATTGAAGAATGCTATGAAATTGCCCGTCGCCTGGCACTGGAGACACAAAGGAAGGAAGCCGTCCACACCATTGATGGCGGTGAGGAAGGCTTGATACGCGAAATCAAGGGCTAAGCCCTTGATCCCGTTTAGGCCGCAGGAACCACGCCCGGCGTTTTGCTGCGGCCATTCAACATATAGTCCATCAGCTCGCGCACCGATTTCATGGCTTTGCCAAAAGGCAAGGCTTCGGAACTACGGAAGAACAGACCGCGCTGTACATCACCTTTCAGGGCATAGGCCAGCTGACGGTCAATGCAAAACTGACCATGGCGTTGCACGCCATCGCGCAAGCCGCAATGCGCCAGGCAGTCAAAACCTTCCGTGCAAGCACGCTCGCGTGCCACCGATTGCAGCTTTTGCTCTTTATGCAGGTAAGCATCCAGCCAGGGCGTACGCACGGCACGGGCAGGCAGTCCGGCCACGCTCATAAAGGTCACGATGTCCTTGGGCTCGGCATCCAGCAACACGCGCTTGAAGTTCTCATGCGCATCACCTTCTTCAGTGACGGCAAAGGCAGTGCCCATTTGCACACCATCTGCACCCCAATCCATTAATTGACGCAGTTGTTCAGGACGGTGAATCCCGCCTGCAGCGATCAAGGGAATACGCTCGGCCTCCAGGCCCAACTCGCGAAACAAGGCACGGCAGCCTTCCAGAACGCGTTGGAAAGCATATTCAGGTTTGTTCAAGGATTGGTCGTCGGCGGCCCCCAGGTGGCCTGCGGCAAAACGGGGATTTTCCAGAACGACTGCATCCGGCAAACGCTTGCGGCGCAGCCATTTCTTCACCAGTAAAGTGACGCCGCGCACATCCGACAAGATTGGAATCAAGGCAACTTTCGGATGATCCTGAACCAGCTCAGGCAAATCCAGCGGCAGGCCAGCGCCCACCACCACGGCATCTGCCCCGCTTTCGCAAGATTGACGCACATACTCGGGATACTGCGAGACAGCCTTCATGATATTGACGGCGATGCCACCGTTGCCACCAGAACGCTCTCGGGCACGATTGATCTCGCGGTCCAGGGCCTGCAAATTGGCTGCATCGACCACGCCTTTTTCGACATCACCCTGGGTGCTGTCCATCAGGTCTTCGTGATGACGCCGTAAATCCACGCTGGAGATCGTCCCCAGCCCGCCCAATGCGGCCACAGTACCGGCCAGCCGGGACGCCGAAATACCGACTCCCATGCCGCCTTGAACAATAGGCAAAAGCAGTTTTCCCTTCAGGGACATGAGACGTAAATCCGTCTTTAGCACGATGTTGATACCTTAGGTTGATGCAAGAACCTGCCGGCCACGTCGGGACCAGAAACAGGGCAATAGAATCGTGGCCGTCTGCAAGGACGGCCACTGTGTTAAATCAGACGGGAATAGCGCGCACCGCTTTCCTGGCTCAAGTACTTGTCGAACACCATGCTGTAGGCGCGCACAAACAAACGACCTTTGGGCAGAACCTGGATGGATTGGGCATCGACTGTCAGCAAGCCAGCGTCGGCATAGCTGTTGAGCTCTTGCAGCTCGGCAGAGAAGTAGCTGGCAAAATCAATGCCGTAACGCGCTTCCAGACGCAAGATAGGCACTGGCATGCTGCACATCAAATGCATGATGACTTCCGCCCGCAGGCGATCATCCTGCTGCATCACAATACCCCGCTCGATAGGCAAACGCCCCCGGTCTATATCGGCGTAGTAATTGCGCAGGCTGCGGGCATTTTGCACATGCATGGTGCCCACCTGACCAATGGACGACACGCCAAAAGAGACCAGATCACAGGCTGCGCGGGTGGTGTAGCCCTGGAAGTTGCGGTGCAGACTGCCGTCCAGACGGGCCAGATTCAGCTCGTCGGTCGGCAAGGCAAAATGGTCCAGACCGATATAGACATAGCCTGCATCCAGCAGACGCTGCGAAGACATCAAGAACAGTTGCAGACGCTGATCGGCATCGGGCAGCTCTTCTTCATTGATTAAACGCTGAGCCTTGAAGCGTGTTGGCAAGTGCGCGTAGTTATACAGAGCGATGCGATCTGGTCGCAGTTGCACCAAGGAGTCAATGGTGATGGCAAAGCTTTCCAGGGTCTGCAAAGGCAGACCGTAGATCAGGTCCGTGTTAATGGACTGGAAACCGGCAGCCCGGCTTTCTTCAATGGCGCGTTTGACCATTTCGAAGGGCTGAATACGGTTGATCGCTTTTTGCACATTGGGGTCAAAATCCTGCACCCCGAAGCTGGTACGGTTAAAACCCAGAGCCGCCAAGTTCTGGAGCGTGCCTTCCGCCAAGGTACGCGGGTCGATCTCGATGCCCAGTTCGGCATCGTCCGTGAACGCGAACTGCTCCTTGAGCTTGGCCATCAAGCGGGCCAACTGTTCATTGTCCAGGAAAGTGGGCGAGCCGCCGCCCAAATGCAGTTGTTCGGTGCGCCGGTCTTCACCCATATATTGGGTGACCATATCAATTTCGCGCAGCAGGTAATCCAGGTACTGCTCGCTCTTGCTACGATCCTGAGTGATGATCTTGTTGCAGGCACAGAAGTAGCAAAGCGACTGACAAAACGGAATATGCAGGTAAACCGACAGAGGCGGATTACTGCTGCTCAAGGCGCGCCGCGATAATTCGTGAATATAAGGCTGAGCAGGAAAGTCCTGAAAAAAACGATCTGCAGTGGGATAGGAGGTATAGCGAGGCCCGGAACGATCAAAACGCCGGATCAGGGCTTCAGAGATTTCGATATCCGGCGCGGTGGGAGCGCTGGCATCCGATGCTTCCAGTGTTTGCGGCATAAAGGGTCCTCCTGCACGAGACCTGTTTCTTCTAGTCAAGCATTCATTGTGAGAGAAAACCTCAAGCATGCGCTTGACCTGCATCAAGGCCGCAATAACTAAAAAAACGCTTTTTTTATCGCTGTTGGGCTGAATTTAGCTTCATATATCGTATTATTAAGCGCTAGCCGCCTAAATTACCGCCTGTTGGAGTCAGATGTATTTGCTCGTGATCCTAGCTCTGCCGTTTATCGGTAGCTTGCTATCTTCCCTGATGCCCGCGAACTCTCGCAAACTCCAGGCATCTCTTGCAGGCGCTGTCGCCGTTACGTGCGCCTTACTCACTCTCTACGCCTATCCGGACATTGCTCGCGGAGAGGTGCTGGAGTCGTCACGCTCCTGGATACCCGCCCATGGCTTGACCTTCAAGCTGCGCATGGACGGCTATGCCTGGCTTTTCAGTATCATCATTACCGCCATGGGGGCCTTGATCGCCCTTTATGCGCACTATTACCTGTCCGCTCAGGATCCGGTCCGACGTTTTTTCTCCTTTCTGCAAGCCTTTATGGGCTCGATGCTGGGGGTGGTGCTGTCGGGCAATCTGATCCAGCTGGTCGTGTTCTGGGAGCTGACCAGTCTGTCCTCCTTCATGCTGATTGCCTACTGGTATCACCGCATGGATGCGCGACGGGGTGCGCGTATGTCGCTGATCATTACGGGAACCGGCGGTTTCTGCTTGCTGGCGGGTGTACTCATGCTGGGTCAGGCTGCCGGCAGTTACGACCTGAGTGTGGTACTGGAGTCGGGCGAGCAGATTCGCAATCACCCCTGGTATACCGGGATGCTGATCCTGATTGCCTTGGGTGCACTCACTAAAAGCGCGCAGTTTCCCTTCCATATCTGGCTGCCTCACGCCATGGCTGCCCCCACACCTGTGTCCGCCTATTTACACTCGGCCACCATGGTCAAGGCCGGGGTATTCCTGCTGGCGCGCCTGTGGCCTGCCCTGTCGGGCACCACGGAATGGGCTGTCATTATTGGCGGCGCTGGTCTGTGTTCCCTGACGCTGGGGGCTTATGTGGCCATGTTCCAGCGCGACATGAAGGGCGTACTGGCCTATTCCACCATCAGCCACCTGGGTCTGATTACCTTGCTGTTGGGCCTGAACAGCCCACTGGCTCTGGTCGCGGCGCTGTTTCACATGATGAATCACGCGACGTTCAAGGCCTCCCTGTTCATGGCTGCCGGTATCGTGGACCACGAGACCGGTACCCGTAACCTGAACCGGCTTTCCGGTTTGCGCCACGCCATGCCCTTGACTGCCACCTTGGCTACCGTTGCGGCGGCTGCCATGGCCGGTGTGCCCCTATTGAATGGCTTCATCTCCAAAGAAATGTTCTTTGCCGAGACCATTCTGGCCAGCAATGGCAACACCTGGGAATATGCTCTGCCCGTGGTGGCCGTAATTGCGGGCTCCTTCAGCGTGGCCTACTCCTTGCGCTTTATTGCACAGGTGTTTTTTGGCCCTGTCGCCAAGGACTTGCCCCGCGAGCCACACGAGCCGCCTCGCCGCATGTTGATCCCCAGCGCGATTCTGGTACTGACCTGTCTCTTGGTCGGCATTATTCCCAGCCTGACTTTTGGCCCCTTCTTGCATACTGCAGCTAGCGCCATCTTGGGTGCAGAAATGCCCCAGTACGACCTGGCCGTCTGGCATGGTTTCAACCTGCCCCTGATCATGAGTCTGGTCGCCACGGGCATGGGTGTGATCTTCGTTCTGATCATCAACCGCTTCTACAGGAACCGCCAAGGCCGTACGCCTTTGCTGACCCGTGCTGATGGCCGACGCTTCTTTGAGCTGGCCATGGAGTATCTGGAAGTCGCAGCCAACTGGGCCGTGGGCAAGCTTTACTCGCCACGCCTGCAGCGTCAGACCTTGCTGATTATTGTGGCCACAATCTGTGTTGCTGCCCTGCCTCTGGTTCGCGGCAACTGGTTCAAGTCCACTATTTCCACCCCCATCGACCCCTTCTTTGCCCTGATGTGGGCCGTCGGAATTGCCTGCGCGATTGGTGCGGCTCGTCAAGCCAAGTTCCACCGCCCGGCCTCCTTGCTGCTATCTGGTGGCGCTGGACTGGTTACCAGCCTGACCTTTGCCTGGCTTTCCGCCCCTGACCTGGCGCTGACCCAGTTGGCGGTGGAAGTGGTCACCGTTGTGCTGATTTTGCTGGGCCTGCGCTGGTTGCCGCAACGCGTCAGTGATATGCCTGGCGGCCAGGACAATAGTGGTCGCGCCCTTTTCCGCCGTAGCCGCGACTTGATTATTGCCATTCTGGCCGGTTGCGGTATTGCCGCTCTGGCCTACGCCATGATGACACGCCCTCACCCCAGCGGCATCTCGCCCTTCTTTGTCGAAAAGGCCCTGCCCCTGGGCGGTGGCGCGAACGTGGTGAACGTGATTCTGGTGGACTTCCGCGGCTTCGATACCTTTGGTGAAATCGTGGTGTTGGGCATTGTGGCCCTGACGGTCTTTGCGCTGCTGCGACGCTTCCGTCCACCCATCGAAGCCATCGCCCAGCCTCTGGCCCGTCGCCAGAACGTCAAGGACAGCCGCGAAGCCGTCTTTGTGGAGCCGGACCCCAAGACACCGTTGCCAGAAGGCATCATGCAAATTCCAGCTGTCTTGCTGCGGCTGTTGCTGCCTATCTCCACGCTGATCGCCCTGTACTTCTTGCTGCGTGGGCACAACCTGCCCGGTGGCGGTTTTGTGGGCGGCCTGATCATGGCAACCGGCATTATCCTGCAATACATGGTTAGCGGCGTGGTGTGGATGGAGTCCCGCCCTCTGATTCAGCCTCAAACCTGGATTGGCTTGGGTCTGCTGACAGCCGGAGTGGCTGCCATGCTGGTCTGGGCCTTCAACAAGCCCTTCCTGTCTGCCCAAAGCTGGGATCTGCACCTGCCCCTGGTGGGCGACGTGCATACTTCCAGCGCACTGATCTTTGACATTGGTGTATTCATGCTGGTGATTGGTTCCACCATCCTGATTCTGGTCGCGCTGGCCCACCAGTCCCTACGTTTTTATCGCAAACTGCCGTCGCTGCAATCCGCCTCGAACGCTGCATCCGGGATGGAGAATAAATAATGGAAATCGTGCTTTCAATTGCGATTGGTGTGCTGGCGGGCTCGGGCGTCTGGCTCCTGCTGCGCCCGCGTACCTTTCAGGTCATCATGGGACTGGCCCTGGTCTCCTATGCCGTGAACCTGTTCATCTTTAGTATGGGGCGACTCAAAATCAGTGCTGCACCCGTGATCAATAGCAGCGAGCTGGGCGCCAGCTACGCCGATCCTTTGCCACAAGCACTGGTACTGACCGCAATTGTGATTGGTTTTGCCACTACCGCCTTGTTTCTGGTCGTCATTCTGGCCAACCGCGGCCTGAGCGGCACCGACCACGTTGATGGCCGCGAGGAAGACGATCTGTGAGTCTACTCAACCAACACTTGCCCGTATTGCCCGTTGCCATCCCCATGATGGCCGCGGCCCTGATGGTGATGCTGCGCGACAAGCGCCGTCACTACAAGCTGCTGATCGCTTTCAGCTCCTTATTGGCTCAACTGTTCTGCGCGGTCTACCTGCTGTTGCTGGCCGATGGCACACTGGATCCGATCTGGCCGCAGTCCGTCGGTGTGTACCTGCTCGGTGACTGGCCCGCTCCCTTCGGGATTGTGCTGGTCGTGGACCGGCTGGCCGCCTTCTTGCTGGTGCTGACCAATGTGCTGGCCTTTTGCTGCTGGTTCTATTCGCTAGCACGCTGGGATCGCGTGGGGGTGCATTTCCACTCCTTGTTCCAGCTGCTCTTGATGGGCCTGAACGGCGCCTTCCTGACCGGTGACCTGTTCAACCTGTTTGTGTTCTTCGAGGTTCTGCTGGCCGCGTCCTATGGTCTGATGCTGCACGGTTCGGGCGCGGCCCGCGTCAGTGCCGGCCTGCATTACATTGCCGTCAACCTGATCTCTTCCTTCTTGCTGCTGATTGCCATCGCCTTGGTCTACGGTGTCACCGGCACCCTGAACATGGCTGATCTGGCTCTGCGTGCTGGCTCCATGCCGGATTCGGATCGTCTGGTATTTGAATCGGCCATGGCCATTCTGGGGATTGCCTTTCTGATCAAGGCCGCCGCCTGGCCCTTGAACTTGTGGCTACCCAATGCCTATGGCAATGCCAGTGCACCGGTCGCTGCCATGTTTGCGATCATGACCAAAGTGGGTATTTACGCACTGCTGCGTATCGGCTCCTTGCTACTGCCTACGGGGGCACCTGCCGCCTTTGGCGTGGCCTGGATGTTCCCCGCCGGGATCGCCACGCTGGCCTTCGGCGCTATTGGTGTCATGGCCGCACAGCAACCCGAACGACTGGCCAGTTATTGCATCATCGTGTCTTCCGGCACCTTGCTGGCCGCCTTGGGCATGCCCGGCGTCATCCTGACCGGCCCTGCCCTGTACTACATGCTCAGCAGCGTTCTGGCCTTGGGTGCTTTCTTCCTGCTGCTGGAACTGGTTAGCCGTACCAAACCTTTTGGTGCCGACCTGCTGGCCGTCAGTCAGGAGGTCTTTGATCTGGACGACCCGGAGTCCGAAGACAATAGCGATGACGTGGTAGGTGTGGCTATCCCTGGCGTGATGGTGTTCCTGGGCATGTCCTTTATTGCCTGCGCCTTGCTGATTGTGGGCCTGCCACCGCTGTCCGGTTTTGTGGCCAAGCTGTCCTTGCTGACAGCCGCGCTGAAAGCCTCGGGCCAATCGCCAGAACCTCTAAACGCCTGGATTCTGACCGCTGCCGTGCTGATTTCCGGCGTAGCCGGTTTGATCGCCATGGTACGTGTGGGCATTCGTCTGTTCTGGAGCAATAGCTCCCTGACGATTCCCCGCCTGAAGCTGATCGAAGCTGCTCCCATTGCCAGCATTATTGTGGCTTGCGGGATCTTGAGCTGGTATGCCGGCCCGATCACCACCTACCTGGAACAAACAGCCCAGCAACTGGACGAACCCCGTATTTATATTGGGTCCGTCCTGCGGCAGAACCCGCTACGTTCTGTTCAAGCGGAGTGATTCTGATGCGACGCTATACCAAACATCTTTTTCTGCCCTTGCTGCTGCTTGGCCTGTGGCTGCTGCTGAACGACTCGCTCTCGGCCGGTTACGTGGTGCTGGGCCTGTTCCTGGCTATCGCCCTGAGCTTGGCAGCCATTCCATTTCGTCCGGTTAAGGCCAGCATCCGCCACCCCTTTCTGGCCTTGAAACTGATTTGCCAAGTGGCCTGGGACATTGTGCTGTCCAATATTGCCGTTGGCCATCTGGTTCTGAAAGGCAGCAAAGCACCTCGTCCGGGCTTTCTGGCCATTCCGTTGCAACTGACTGACCCACATGGTCTGGCAGCCTTGGCGTGCATCATTACCTACACCCCAGGTACTGTCTGGTCCGGCTTCGATTACGAGACCCGCGTCCTGACTTTGCACATTCTGGATCTGCAAGACGAACAGGTCTGGTTAGACACTATTCAGAAGCGCTACCAAGGACCGCTACTGGAGATTTTCCAATGATAGACATTGTTTACTGGGCCTGTCAGTTTGCCCTGGGCTGCTTTGTCCTGGGCATGGGCTGCGCCGTCATCCGCCTGCTTAAAGGCCCCTCTGCCGCCGACCGCGTGCTGGCGCTGGACACCATGTACATCAACGGTATGCTGGCCTTGCTGGCCCTGGGCATCCGTTTTGACTCTACCCTGTACTTTGATATCGCCTTGCTGATTGCCCTGTTTGGTTTTGTAGGCTCGGCAGCCATGGCGAAATTCCTGCTGCGTGCCGAGGTGATCGAGCCATGAATACGCCTTTACTACCTTGGTGGCTGGCTGTCCCGGTTGCCCTTTTGCTTGTTCTTAGCGGCATCGTGGCCCTGGTGGGTTCGGCTGGCTTGCTGCGCTTCAAACACTTTTATTCACGCATCCATGCCCCCACCATGGGGAACACGCTGGGTACGTTTTTCATGGTGCTGGCCGTCGCCATCAGCGCCAGCCACTTGATGAGCCGTCCCATTCTGCATCCGCTCATCCTGAGTGTGCTCTTGATCATTACCTCGCCGGTCACCGCCATCTTTCTGATGCGCGCTGCCATCAAACGCGAGCATCGCCAACGTCTGGCCGAATATGGCCCAGACGAGCCAGGCTATCTGGACATGCCACATAAAGCGCCTCTGCCCAAAGATTTGGCTCAACCACCAGCCGGCGACAAGACCTAAGTCAAGCCGTGAGGGTTTAGACAAGTTTTATTACCCTCACTTGCAACTGCTCCACTTATACTAGTAAGTGTTTACTGCGTATCGGGAATTGCCCCATACGCAGTCGCTTTTGGGGCTTTGCGGCCTGCTACTCATACCTGCTCGTAACAGTGCTCGCCAAGCCGGTGATTCCCTTAGCAAGTAAAGGAGTGAGATCGATGAGTCTACTTACACGCCCATCCCGAATTCTGAGTGCCGGCCTGCTCAGCCTGGGTTTGCTGTCCTCTGCTGCCTGGGCTCAAACCCCGTCCCAAGACTACCGACACGACATCCAGCGCTGTGAGCAATTCAAAGGAGACCAGCGCACCACTTGCCGTCGCGAAGCCGGTGCCGCGCTGCAAGCCGAGCGCCATCACAAGCTGGACAAACGCGATCACAATCTGGATGCCAACCGGCAAGCGCGCTGCCATCGCTTACCCGCTGATCGCCAGCAAGACTGCCTGAAATCCATGACCGGCCAGGACACAACGGTACGCGGTAGCGTGGAAGGCGGCGGTATCCTTCGCGAAACCACGACTGTGGTGCCTGCTCAGTAAACGCAGAAAACACGGCTATTCCTAATAGGTAGCCAGATAAAAAGAATGGGCCTTGAAAAGGCCCATTCTTTGTTTCTACTGGCTGCAATAGCTAGCTGCAGCTGCAAATGTCTCCACCTACAGCTCCACCTGTATCCCCATCTCCACCACGCGATTAGGCGGGATCTTGAAAAAGCGCGTGCTACGGCTGGCATTACGCGCCATGAATGCAAACAAGCGGCGACGCCAGCCCAAGTACCAGGGCTGACGGGATTGAATCATCACCGTCTGGCGCGATAGGAAGTAGGATGTCTGCATAGGCTCCAGATTCAGCTCCGGGTGCTCCAGCGCGATCTGCTCCAGCAATTGCGGCACATTGGGCTCTTGCTTGAAGCCCCAGGAAGCCACCGCCTGCCAGCTGCCTCGGCTCAGACGTTGCAGGCTATAGCGCTCCCCAAAAGGAACGTAAGGCACACCGGCACTGGTTACGGTCAAGAACAGGACCTGTTCATGCAGGACTTTATTGTGTTTCAGGTTATGCAATAAGGCCGGAGGGACCGAGTCGGGAATGGTGCTCATGAACACCGCCGTCCCTGGTACACGGGTGGGAGCGTACTCTTCCAGGCTCAGCAAAAACTCTTTTAGCGGCTGCTTGTTTTCCAGCAGACGTTCGTGCAAAGCGGCTCGTCCCTGGCGCCAGGTCAGCATCAAGCCCAACAGCACAGCCCCCACCAGCAATGGCAGCCAGCCGCCTTCCAGAATCTTGAGCGCATTGGCCGAGAACAACAATATGTCCAGAATCAGGAAAACACCCAGGAGCCCCAGCCAGGCCCAGCGCTTGATTCCGCTAGCGCGGCGCGGCAGCAGTACCAGAGCCAGCAAACTGGTCATCAACATGGTACCCGTGACTGCAAAGCCATAAGCATGGGCCAGGCGATCCGAGGAGCCAAAGCTCAGGACCAGAATCATCACCGCCACGCATAGCAGCAAGTTCACACGCGGCAAGTAGATCTGTCCTTCTTCTTTAGCCGAAGTATGTTGGATCACCATACGCGGCCAGAAGCCAAGCTGCACCGCCTGGCGAGTTACAGAAAACGCCCCGGATATCACGGACTGGGAGGCAATCACCGTTGCAACCGTTGCCAACATCACCATGGGCACCAAGGCCCAGTTGGGAGCCAGGAAGAAGAACGGATTACGAATGGCGGCCGGATCGGAAATCAACAATGCCCCTTGGCCGAAATAACACAGGACCAGGCAGGGCATGACAATCATGAACCAGGCTTTGCGAATTAAAGGACGGCCAAAATGGCCCATATCGGCGTACAAGGCCTCGGCCCCCGTCAAGGCCAGGACCAAGGCCCCCAAAAGCAAAAAGGTTTGCCAGGGAGCGTCAGCAATAAAAGCCACGGCCCACCGTGGGTCCAGCGCCATCAAAACTTGGGGATGCTCAATAACACGCCATAGACCCAAGCCACCCAGCACCAGAAACCAGGTCAACATAATGGGGCCGAACAACTTACCCATGGTACCCGTGCCATGGGACTGGATCAGAAACAAGGCCAGCAAGACGCCCAGGGCCAAAGGTACGACCCAAGGGTCCAGCACGTGAGACACCATCCCTATGCCTTCCAACGCCGACATCACGGAGATGGCCGGGGTAATGATGCTGTCCCCATAAAACAAGGCAGCACCAATCAGCCCCAGCACCACAATAATCTGCCGACGTGGTCCCTGAATGCCGCGTGCCGCCAATTCCATCAGGGCCAGCGTGCCTCCCTCACCTTTATTGTCCAGACGCAACACCACTGTGACGTACTTGATGGAGACCACCAGAGTCAGCAGCCAGAACAGCAAGGACAGCACACCATAGACCTGTTCAGCACCAGGCTGTCCGTAGGCGCTCAAGGCCACTTTCATGGTGTAGAGCGGGCTGGTTCCAATATCGCCATACACCACGCCTAAAGCGCCCATTAGCAAGGCGGCCTGAGCCGCTTTTTTGGGGTTTTCTGTTGCTGTGTTCAAGGCTTAGTTTCCAATCAAAGTGTCGTGCCGGGTCAGACGCGCACCAATACGCGGACCGGGAAAAACAATGGTGATGCGAGTGCCTGGAAAATCAGGACGGCTCATCAAGCTCCACCAGGCGCCATGCGCACGGGCAATTTCCTGCACAATGGCCAAACCCAAGCCGGAGCCTCCTGCTTGTGTGCCGGGGGAGCGATAAAACGCTTCAAATACCCGCTGCTGCTCGCTGGATTCAATGCCCGGCCCGTGATCTTCCACCGATAAGGAGGGTGGATTACTGGCCACCCGCAAGACGATGCGATCTGTTCCTTGCCCGTAGCGCAAGGCGTTATCCATCAGATTGGACAATAACTCCCGTAGGAGCACGGGGGCAGCATCAATCCAGACCGGCTTTTCAGGTGCCAGCAAATGGATTTCCACACCATGCTGACGCGCCTGCAAGAACCAGTCACCGCCCTCCTCGCGCGCCCATTCACACAAGTCCAGACGCACAAAGCTGTCTTTAATATTGGTGTCCGCATCAGTACGTGCCAGCACCAACAACTGCTGGCCCAGACGAATCATGCGGTCCGAGACACTTTTGATGCGCTCGGCCCGTTGGCGGATATCTTCTGGCAAAGGCCTTGCCAGCATCAGCTCGGACTCCAACTGCAAGCCCGTCAAGGGTGTGCGCAACTGATGCGCAGCGTGACCAATAAAACGCTTTTGCGCCTGCAGCGTATCACGCTGACGTTCCAGCAATTCGTTAAAGTGCTCCACCAGCGGCACTATTTCAGCAGGCAAGGCGCTGGCATCCAGGCGCTCGAAGTCGTCATCGGAGCGGTTGCGGATTTGTTGTGACAAATCATCAATGGACGCCAGCTGCGAGCGAATCCCCGACAGCAGCACCCAGGCAATCAGACTGACCAGCAAGACCTGACTGAGCGCCATGGTCCAGAAAATATCGCGCAGCAGCCAGTCTTCCAGGCTCATGCGGCGCGTCAGTATCCAGGTAACGCTCAAGTCGAGCACCACCAGAATGGAAATCGGGGGAAACAGACGGCCCATCAGTTTGCGGGCCAAAGAACCGGGAGCAAGAAAGCGCTCCAGCCAGCCTCGCAACAAGGAGGTTTTTACCGCTGGAGAAAGATGCTGATCGGGCATGGTTGACCTAAGGTTTCAGGCAGCGGGCACGGGCTGCCGTTATGCTCCGGCCACGCTCTCCACATCGAGCAAATAGCCAAAGCCGCGCACAGTCTGTATGACAGCCCCGGTGCCTTCCAGGCGCTTGCGCAAACGATACACGTAGACTTCGACCGCATTGTCGCTGAAATCGGCATCCCAGGCAGACAAGGAGTTGATAATTTGCTGCTTGGTGACCACACGGCCCGCGCGCATCATCAGCATTTCCAGTACGGACAGCTCGCGCACCGACAAGGTCACACGTTGACCGGCACAGCGCAGCTCGCGGCCAATGGTATCAAAGCTCAAGGGGCCCACATCAATAATGGGCTGTACCTGACCACTGCGGCGGCGGCCAAAAACACGCACGCGGGCGGCCAGCTCGGACAGGTCAAAAGGTTTGATCAGGTAGTCGTCAGCACCGGCATCCAGGCCGCCGACGCGATCATCCACACCATCACGCGCAGTCAGAATCAGAACGGGAATGGCGTTGCCCTGCTGGCGCAATTGGCGCAGCACATCCAGGCCACTGATGCCGGGCAAGTTCAAGTCCAGGAGCAGAAGATCGTAGACCTGGGCGGCCAACTCCTTCAAGGCACTTTCGCCTTCCTGGAGCCAGTCAACAGCGTAGCCCTGATCGTTGAGAAATTCCTGCAGTGCGGCGCCCAGTATGGCGTCGTCTTCGATAACTAGTACACGCATTCGGGGGATTTTATTACGAAACTGGCCCCTCGCGTTGCAGATGCAAAGCGAGGGGCCAGAAAAAACAACACGAAGAAGAACCTGGAATTACAGAGCAGGTTTAGGCTCGACGGCCTTCTGGTCGGCGACGGCGCCTTCCTTGGCTTCGCCCTCGTCACCCGCTGCCTTGGTCGTTGGACCTGGGCGGGTGATGAACCCCAGACGGGTCAGGCCGGAAGCCTTGGAGCGGCTCATGACCTGGGCCAGGGTTTCGTAGCGAGTATCGGTATCGGCACGGATACGCAATTCAGGCTGAGGCTGATCCTTGGAATAAGGGGCCAGCGTGGCGGTCAGGTCTTCCAGCGCCACCGGCTGCTCGTTCACGAAGATCTGCCCTTCTGCGTCAATCGCCAGATCAATCGTCTTGGGATCTTGCTGGACTGGTTCAGACGTCGCCTGGGGCAGCTGAATCTTGATGGAGTGCGACAGCAGCGGAGCAGTGATCAGAAAGATCACCAGCAACACCAGCATGACGTCGATCAGCGGCACCATATTGATTTCGGACAGCGCGGAGCCCGAGTTGCGATTATCAAAGCTGCCAAAAGCCATGATTAGTGCTCCCGCTTGGCAGCCGCTGCCGAGCTCGATGCTGCACCACCGCCCGAGCTAGGGACACGACGCAGAACAGGTTGGTTATCTTGCACAGGCTGGCCTGTGGTCAGGAAAGTAAACAGGTCGTGAGCAAACGCGTCCAGCTGGGACAGGTAAACGCGGTTGGTGCGCACAAACGCGTTGTAAGCCAACACGGCAGGAATAGCCACGGCCAGACCCAGACCGGTCATCACCAGGGCTTCACCCACAGGACCGGCGATCTTGTTCAGGGTCACGCCATCGGACAGACCGATATTGATCAGGGCGTGGTACACACCCCAAACCGTACCGAACAGCCCCACAAACGGAGCGGTAGAACCCACCGAAGCCAGCAGCGTCAGGCCGTTTTCCAGCTTGGCCGTTTCTTCGTCCATGACTTTACGCATGATGCGCGAGACAAAGGCATCGGTAGAGCCTTTCTCTTCCAGACGCATGGCGCCGTATTTCACATGGTGTTTTTGAGCGTGGATAGCGTGGCTGGCCAAGTGACTGAAGGGATCGCGGGCACCGTGGGTGGCGATTTCGTTTTCAACTTGCTCCAGAGAACTGGCGGACCAGAATTCACGCATGAAACCTTGCGAGCGGCGCTTCAGGCGGAAGGACAGCACGCCCTTGACGATGATCAGGTACCAGCTGGCAACCGACATCAAGGCCAGAATGACGAACAAGGTCTTGCCGACCACATCACTTTGCTGGATAAAGTGCAGCACCCCGGTCGCTTCCTCAGCGGCAGCAACACTGGCGGCAGCCTGATCTGCAACAGGCCCTGCAACTTGTGCCAGGCTTACCCATACGCTTTGAAATAGTTCCTGCATCATTGATATATCCTAGTAAACAAAGTCGAAAGGAATATCGGCCATGGCACGATAGGCCACACCATTTTCCGTATACGGTTTAAAACGCGCTGTGCGTACTGCTTTCAGTGCCGACTCATCCAGACGTTCATAGCCTGAGGAGCTTTGCACTTTGGCTTCCAGCACGGTTCCTTGGGTTGAAATCACTACACGAACCACCACGCGGCCCTGCTCACGACGGCGCTCGGAAGCCCGGGGGTACACCGGCACAGGACGACGTCCCAAATAATCCACACGACCAATCAGCTTGGGCCGATCACCATCCGTAGAACGGGCGGCAGTTTGGGAGGACGTATTGTCCGTAGCTGGACCTGCTTGAGCGGCAGGAGCGGCTGGTTGAGCAGGCTGCGGTGTTTCTGCCGGTGGAACCTCGGGCTTGGGCTGTGGCTTGGGCTTAGGTTTCGGCTTGGGTTTTGGTTTGGGCTTGGGCGGCTCGGGAATCGGAGGTTTTTCCACGATAGGCTCTGGCTCGGGTTCCGGCTCAACAACCGGTTCTGGCTCGGGCTCGGGGTCCGGTTCCACCTCGGGTTCGGGCTCAGGTTCCGGCTCGGCCACCACCTCTTCAGGAGGGGCACTGACCTGCTCTTGCTGAACCGGGGACTCCGACACTTCCACCAAAGTCACCCCAACAACATCCATGGGGGCGGGTTCACCCACAATCTTGGGGGTTTCCGTCCACAAGATGGTAGCCACGACACCCACGTGCAATCCCAGTGCCAATGCCAAACCAGTTGCCTTCAAGGCCAGCATCGAGCGATTATTCTTTTGAGAAGCAATTCCGGTCATAATCCGTTCTACACATTCTGCAACCCGCATGGACCATGACGGGACCGGACAGGATGCCCAGTGAAGTATCGAATCTTAACAGAAACAGGAATGATTCTCAATACTAAATTCCTGTAATATTTCCTGCTCCAATCCGCCCTGCAAAAAACCTCCAGATACTAACGCAGACAGGCTGACCTAGGGTCAGCCTGTTGCGAATAATTTGCAAAAAATCAGGACAATCGCGCTTCGGTTTGAGACTCGATAGGGAAAGCGCTGAACTTGCGTGGCAAGGCCAAAGCCCGCTCACCCGGCCGCAAGCCCAGCTGCGACCAACGCTGATGATCGAACTCGGCTTCCCAGGCACGCTCGCCCTCGTTCAAGGCCAGTTCAACCCGTACTGTCGCCCCCAAAGGAATAATGCGCTGCACGGCCACGACGATGCCCTGGCCATCCAATTGGCGCTGTAAATCCAGGTCATGCGGGCGCACATAGCCTACTGCTTGCCCCTGACCCGCATCCTGAGCATTCAAGGCCTGATTGGACTCGAATTGTCCCAACTGAGGATCAGCCACAAAGCGTCCGTGCTGGAACTGACCCGGCAAGCGATTCGCCGCCCCCAGGAACTCATACACAAAAGGACTGGCAGGGTGGTTATAGACATCCTGCGGGGCGCCTTCCTGCTCAACCCGGCCTTTATTGAGCACCACAATACGATCAGCCACTTCAATGGCCTCTTCCTGGTCGTGCGTCACAAACAAGGTACTGATATGGAGGTCATCATGCAGACGACGCAGCCAGGAACGCAGTTCCTTGCGCACCTTGGCATCCAGCGCACCAAACGGCTCGTCCAACAGCAAGACACCCGGTTCCACCGCCAAGGCACGTGCCAGAGCAATACGCTGCCGCTGGCCACCCGACAAGGCCGCCGGGTAGCGATCGGCCAGCCAATCCAGCTGCACCAGCTCCAACAGCTCGTGCACACGCTGACGAATCTGGGCTTCGGGCAAGCGCTGCTTGCGTGGCTTGATGCGCAGACCAAAGGCGACGTTTTCAAACACCGTCATGTGGCGGAACAAGGCATAGTGCTGGAACACAAAACCCACCTGGCGATCACGCGTGCCCACAGCAGCCACATCCTTGCCGTTGATCAGCACCTGACCCGCATCCGCATGTTCCAGGCCAGCCACGATACGCAGCAAGGTCGTCTTGCCGCAGCCCGACGGCCCCAGCAAAGCCACCAGCTCGCCCGCTGGGAAATCCAATGTCACATCACCCAGTGCCGTAAACGCACCAAACTGTTTAGATAGATGACGAACTTCGATACTCATAATGAACTCCGAATGCGATCATCCACGATGACCGTCTTGAACCATTTTGCGCTCGGCCCACAATTTAAGCGCCAACGTCAGTAAAGCCAAGACCGCCAGCACCGAAGCCGCCGCAAAAGCGCCCACCGTGTGATAGTCGTTGTACTCAATCTCTACATGCAAGGGCAGCGTGTTGGTCTGGCCCCGTATATGGCCCGAGAGCACCGACACCGCCCCAAACTCGCCCATGGCACGGGCATTGCACAGAATCACGCCATACAGCAGGCCCCACTTGATCTTGGGCAGAGTCACCCGCCAGAACATCTGCCTGCCATTGGCCCCCAGCACTCGCGCAGCCTGCTCTTCCTCGCTGCCCTGCATTTGCATCAGCGGAATCAACTCACGCGCCACAAAGGGGAAAGTGACAAACAAAGTCGCCAAAACCAAACCGGGCAAGGCAAATACGATACGAATGTTATTAGCGTCCAGCCAATCCCAAAATGGGCCTTGGCGACCAAAAATCAGTAAAAACATCAAACCGGCAATGACAGGTGATACCGAGAACGGCAGGTCGATCAGCGTCGTCAGAATGCTTTTGCCACGGAACTCAAAACGCGCAATCGCCCAGGAGGCGGCCAGACCAAACGCGATATTCAAAGGCACGGCAATCACGGCAACCAGAACTGTCAGGCTGGCGGCATGCAAGGTATCGCTCTCGCTCAAGGCGGACAGATACGGCATGATGCCCCGGCTAAAAGCCGTCATGAAGACCAGGATCAAAGGCAGGAGCAAGAACAGCACAAAGAACAGCAAGGCAATGCCAATCAATAAGGCTTTGACGGCCGGACCTTCTTCCTGCGCCGCCCGCAAGCGCGCCGTATGTACCGGCACCGCCTGCACAGAGGAATCCATCGTCAGGCTGCTCATCGTGCGCCCTCCAAAGTCAAAGGCGCTGCCACCTTGGCTGCCTTGCCACTAGCCTGGCCCGAATGACGCGACTGCAAGTACCACTGCAAGCGATTGATCGCCAGCAAGATAATGAAGGACAGCACCATCATCAAAACGGCCAGCGCCGAGGCTCCGGCATAGTCAAACTGCTCCAGCTTGATCACGATCAGCAAGGGTGTAATTTCCGAAACCATAGGGACATTACCGGCAATGAAAATCACGGAACCGTACTCACCCACCGCACGGGCAAAAGCCAGCGCTACGCCCGTCAAGCAGGCGGGCAAGATAGCGGGGAGAATCACCTTGGTGACCGTCTGGAAGCGATCGGCCCCCAGGCAAGCACTGACCTCCTCCTGCTCCTGTTCCAGCTCTTCCAGAACCGGCTGCACGGTACGCACAACAAAGGGCAGTCCAATAAAAACCAGGGCGATCAGCACACCCCAAGGGGTAAAGGCAATCTGCCCAACATAAGGTTCAGCCCAGGAACCGATCCAGCCCGTGGGCGCATAAATCGCCGCCAAGGAAATGCCGGCCACCGACGTTGGCAAGGCAAAGGGCAGATCAATCAAGGCATCCACAATGCGACGACCGGGAAAGCGGTAACGCACCAAAACCCAGGCCAGAATCAAGCCAAATACACCATTGATCAACGCCGCCAAAGCGGCCATCCCAAAGGTCAGTTTCAAGGAAGCCAAGACGCGCACAGCACTGACGGTTTCCCAAAAGGCCGACCAACCCATGGAGGTGGTCTTGAGCAAAACAGCAGACAAGGGGATCAGAACAATCAGGCTCAAATAGCTGATGGACAAACCCATGGTCAAGCCAAAGCCTGGCAAAGCCCGCTGCTTGCGAGCAGCGGGCAGAAATCCCCAAAGACGAGCCTGTGACATCGAACGGTCCTCGGTGATAGTGGGGTTACTTGCTCAAGTAGATGCTGTCGAACACGCCACCATCCGCAAAGTGCTTGGCCTGAACCTGAGTCCAACCGCCCAGCTCATCGTCAACCTTGTACAGTTTCAACGCCGGGAACTGATCGCGGTACTTGGCGGCCACCGACTCCAGGCGAGGACGGTAAAAATGACGGGCGGCGATTTCCTGGCCTTCCGGGCTATACAGATATTCCAGATAGGCCTGAGCCACTTTTTCCGTGCCATGCTTGGCGGCATTGGCATCTACCAGCGCCACGGGCGGCTCGGCCAGAATGCTGCTGGAAGGCACCACAATATCGAAGCGATCGGGCCCCAGATCCTTGACGGACAAGAGCGCTTCGTTCTCCCAGGCAATCAATACATCGCCAATGCCCCGCTCCACAAAGGTTGTGGTCGATCCACGCGCACCGGAATCCAGCACGCTGACGTTGCGATACAGCTTGGCCACAAAGTCACGGGCCTGCGCTTCATCCCCATTGCCTTGCTTCAAGGCGTACAACCAGGCCGCCAGATAGTTCCAACGTGCCCCCGCCGAAGTTTTAGGATTGGGCGTAACCACCTTTACATCAGAGCGAATCAAGTCGTTCCAGTCGTGAATCCCCTTGGGATTACCCTTGCGCACCAGCAAGACAATCGTGGAGGTGTAAGGCGTACTGTTGTCCGGCAGGCGAGCCTGCCAGCCCTTGTCCAGCAAACCGGACTGAGCGATCTGATCAATATCGGAAGAAATACCCAGCGTCACCACATCAGCGGGCACGCCATCAATCACGGTACGGGCCTGCTTGCTGGAACCACCGTGGGAACTACGGATGACTACACTGTCACCCGTTTGCTCTTTGTAATGCGCCTGGAAAGCCTTGTTGAATTCAGCGTACAGTTCACGCGTTGGGTCATACGAAACATTCAGAATGCTGACCTCGGCTGCAACAGCCGTTGCCGCCGCCAGCACCAACGCCAGCAAAGCCCCTGCCCGAACGCCCTTCCACTTCTGTTGAATCCGCTTCATTTCCCATCCCCTAGAAACCATTTCCAAGCAATGAGAACGAGTCTAGCAAGGGTGTTACACCCGGCTAAATACCGATTCTTTGGTTAGATATAGCGGGGAGATGGAGGGGACCGAAACGGCTGCCAGATCCAGGATGCTCAGAGTACGGGAATCAGCCTGGCAACTGCCCTTTTTCCAACACCAGCTCCCACATCGCTTTTTGCTTTATATATTTGTGCGATGTCATGTGCTGGACAGAAATCCGGCGCCATTCGGCCCCAAATAACTGCTCTACGCTGGCCTGATCAAAGAAACGCTTGCAATTGCCTTGGTCGCGATAGAAGTTGGCTTCAATCAGCTCGCCCTGCCCGGCACCGAAATTCACATCCTCAGTGGAGTTCAGACGACATAAAAACAAAGCACCAGGCCGCAAGCTATTCCAGATTCTGCGCACAATGACCTGGGTTTCATCCCATGGAAAATAATGCAGGGACAAGCTGGCCAGGACCAGCTCAAGATTATTCGCCGCCTCCGGCCAGGGACCTCGCGTATCCCTGCACTCAATCAAAGCCTCGGGAGCGCGCTGCTGCGCGATTGCCACACATTCGGGTGAGAGGTCAAAAGCCATCACCTTCAATCCTGCCTGGGTCAAGGTCAACGTATCGTCACCAAAACCACAGCCTATCTCTAGTACCGGCGAAGAAATTTCACGTTGAGCGATCAAGGGTAACCAGCGATCAAGCCAAGGGTCCGAATACATAAACACGTTTCTCGTACAACAAGGGGAAAAATCAGGTCGCTGGGACGTCAAGGTCACGGACCAGTAAAGTCAGGACAATCGCCGCCAACAGGCACTCGCCTACATTGAACCAAAGGTGCCAAGGCTTGGACTTGTCACTATTGCCCAATGCGTAACGTATCCCTCTGTAATTGATCCAGCCCAGGCACACGACCAGCACAGGCCACAAGATCCATAGCGGCGGGAAAAACAAAAGAAACATAAAGGCCAGCCATGCCAGAATCAAGGTGGCAAGAGGAGACAGGCAAGAGAGTAGTTTGCTCATGAAGACCCGAGGACCGCATATCGACAAGGTGTAGTGTTACCTGAATAGCCGCTACGCTCAAGACCGGGCCGCTGTTGCTATTATCGCTGCCTTGCCTGTGCTTTGCCTTTGCCTGGCAGCAGTTCAAACGGGAGAGGCATGACAAATTGCAGGAATAAGCCTGTGTCGCCACTCCCCGTATTTCAGCTTCTCACGCGGAACGCTCGAATCAAGATCATCGGCGTGGCACCTGCATCAGTTCCTTGCCCGCCTCGTCATAGACAAGGACCGCCTTATCTTCAACCGTAAACTCCATCAAGTCACGACCAGCCACAACCGGACCTTGATAGGTAGTGCGTGTACGCTCCAGCAAGACTTGCTCGGGAATATTGGCGCCACCCTCAGGCGAATAAAACACGATGTGCGTATAGACTCCCAGCCTTGGCTTGCTCTCTGAAAAGACCTGCCCAACCTGCTCCGGCGTCGCAAAATGCTTGAGCGTTTCATTCAAGATGGGACGGACTTTCAAAAAGGCTGGATCAATCAAAGCCACGGAATGCACAAACACATCTGCATTGGCGGCAGCAGCAATCAAGCGCTTGTCATACATCGCATCCCCGGAGATCGCTACCTTCTTGTCGTCGTACTCCACAATAAAGCCGAAAGCGGGAATTAGCTCACCACCGTGATCAACCTCCACCGCCGTCACGGTCACCCCATTCTTGCTGTAGACCACCCCGCCCTTTTCAAACTCTTGGGTCACAAAGGTCACACCCTCCACCGGCAGACCCTGATCCTGCACACGGATACGAATATCCTCGTCATAGGCTTTGGGCAGGTAATCCGTCATGGTCTTGCTTCCCTTGGGGCCATAGATCTACAAAGGCAATGTCCGGCCTGGCCAGGGTCGGCCAAACCAGCCCGTCAGCCATAAGTCCGGCAAACCTACGGTGTGATCCGAGTGCAAGTGCGTGAAGAAATGTGCAGTAATGGAATTGGGCGCAACGCCTTTCTGAAACAGCCGCGTCGCCACCCCGCGACCCGTATCAAACAATAGGGTTTCTTCGCCCGCCTGCACCAACGTTGCCGGGCCTGCTCGATCTGCATAGGGCGCAGGTGTACCCGTTCCCAATAGAGTCACCTTCATACTGCCAGCCTGACTTACCGACGCGGCCCCCAGCAAAAGACCGACGCACAACGTCTTTATCAGCATTCTCATTTCCCCTCTCCTTATTATTGAAGCCTAAACTACTTAGGCATTCATATGTTATTACATGCAATTTCCTATGCAGCTAGGTATTTCCCTAGGGCACCTTCATACCATACATGCGAGCAGTGGACAGAAGCACAATATGTCCACCTGGAGGGGATACATAAATGAAAAAGCCGAACCCAATATTTCAAAGGGTTCGGCTTTATCGACCGACGCTACACTTGCCTAGACAGGCAAGCAGGGGGTCAAACGATTTGGATCTGGGTAGCGCAAGGGCCTTTTTGACCAACGCCAGCAACGAAGGAAACGCGTTGGTTCTCCTCCAGAGATTTAAACCCAGAACCCTGAATTTCACTGTGGTGCGCGAAGAGGTCTTTACCGCCACTCTCCGGCATGATGAAGCCGAAGCCTTTTTCGTTATTGAACCACTTCACAATACCAATTTCTGTTTTCAATGTATGTCCTAATTAATCAGGGGAAAAATGTCCCTGGACACACTATGGACGCTATCCGCATATATAGATAGCACCGTTACAAACTAAGCTGCTGCTCACTGACATTCATGCAGCAACCGCCTCTGCACCTTAAGGTCAACACGCCAAGTTCCACGCTGGTTCGCCTGCCTTATCTGATGAACGCTTGCAGCGCCTTACGAGCAGGGATTACGTGGCTACGCCGTTCCGACAAGCGACTTACCAATGTTTACATGGTTTCAGTATGCTTATATCGCAGCACAAGGGCCCGAACCTGATAGAGCAGCGTTAGTATGGATTGACCTGAAACACAAACCAAACAGACACAAAAAAAGCACTTAGTTTTACCTAAGTGCTTGATTCGACTAGCAAAAGAAATGGTGGGTGCTGAGGGGTTCGAACCCCCGACCTACGCCTTGTAAGGGCGCCGCTCTACCAGCTGAGCTAAGCACCCATTTCTGTGATGCCGTTCTTCTTGTGAAGAAAAAGAATTATAGGATCAAAGAATTCTTTTTGCAAGTCTTTTGCGTAAATTAATTTAAAAATTAATTCACAGCGTCTTTCAGAGCCTTACCGGGACGGAACTTGGGCACGTTTGCGCCTTCGATCTCGATGGTTTCACCGGTACGTGGGTTACGACCCGAACGGGCAGCGCGTTCCGACACAGCGAAGGTGCCAAAACCAACCAGAGTAACCGTATCTTTTTCTTTCAGCGTGGTGGTCACGGCATCGATAAACGCATCCAGTGCACGACCAGCGTCAGCTTTGGACAGATCGGCTTTGGTGGAAATGAATTCGATAAGCTCGGTTTTATTCATTGAGAAAATACCCCTGAAAATTATTTTACGGGCCCCCAGCGGGAACCAGTTTGTGGCGGTCAGACTTAATAGTGACAAACGACAGGGCAAGCAAGCACTACCGTCTGTCATCGCTACCGGGCGCACAAGTGCCCCGGTTGGCTACCGCGTATTAAGCCTTCGTTTAATACCCGTGTCAAGCAAAAAAACCCCTGTAACCCGCATCATTGCTCACTGTTGATACAAGTTGCAGGACTTTCCCTATTTTGCATCGAGAAACTTAACAGGCTGCCTCAAATATGTTATTTGGGCTTTGAAACCCCAAAAAATTAGCTGGCTGATACTGCGTTTTTGAACATTTTTTCAAGCACTTGCGCTCGTCCATCAGCAACTCTGCGGGCCGTCGCTCGCATAAATTTCCTTATATGCCTCGCACTTAGCCCCACCCTACCTTCTTGTCTGAGAGCCAGAAGCTTCCTTTCTGCACCCCTCTCCTGAACACCAACCATGCCCATATCGAAGCGGCCTGCCCTCCTACAATTTTCTGCATTGTTTGACTGTCTTTCGGTACTTGCTACCGTCAAGGAGCGCAGCGATGCACGGCAAGGTTTATTTGGTTGGGGCGGGACCTGGCGACCCTGAACTTCTCACACTACGGGCTTTATACCTGCTGCAACATGCAGATGCGGTGGTCTATGACCGCCTGGTCAGCCGCGCCATCATGAGCTGTATCAACCCGGAGGCCACCTTGCATGACGTCGGTAAAGTGGCCGCCTGCAAGCCCAGCATGCAGGACGATATCAACGACACGCTCTTGTCGCTGAGCCGAACCCATCAACACGTTGTCCGCTTGAAAGGCGGTGATCCCTTTATTTTTGGCCGTGGGGGCGAAGAGCAGCTGTATCTGCAACAACATGGAGTCCAGGTTGAAGTCGTGCCCGGGATTACAGCGGCTACAGGCTGTGCAGCTTCTCTAGGCATTCCCTTGACCCATCGCGGGCTGGCCAGCAGTGTGCGCTTTATCACCGGGCACCTGCGCGACAACCAAGGACTGGAATTGAACTGGGCCTCCTTGTCTGATCCCACCTGTACGCTGGTGTTCTACATGGCCATGGCCAATTGCAGCCATATTGCCCAGGCTTTGATTCAACATGGGCGCAGCCCGCATACGCCTATCGCCTTGGCACAAGATGCCACGCTTAAAAGCCAGCGCTGGGGCTTGGGTACTTTGCAAACACTTCCACAGCTTGCGCAAACCTTCAGTCCCCCAGCCTTGTTGATTATCGGCCAGGTGGTGCAGTTGCATCCGGACTACCCGCAACCCGCCTCAAACACGCAAAATGCCCTGGCCTGCGAACCCTCCTGGGCCGTGATGTGAAAGGTTTGCACTTCCCTTTGAAGCCCAGCGGCAGGCAGTTTCTGGCCAACATGTGGCTAGCCGTGCTGCTCTCCCTTCTTTGGCCACAACAAGCCGCTGCTGATGAAACCGCTTTGACACCGGAGCGGCAAGCCTCTTTACGAACGCTGCTTCATCAAGAATGCGGCTCATGTCATGGCTTGCTCCTGAAAGGAGGCCTGGGGCCTGCTTTAACAGCTAACGCCTTGCGAGACCAAAGCGCACAGCAGATCGCCCTGACGATCATGCAGGGGCGTCCCGGAACAGCCATGCCTGCCTGGAACCGCTTCTTGCAGCCAGCGGAAAGTCTCTGGCTGGCTCATTTTCTTCTCCATGAATCGGATGCAGCACCATGAAAGCACTGATAACTTTAGGCCTGCTTGTCGCTTTAAGCGGCTGTGCCAACCCACTACGCGGCACGAATGACCTGGGGCTGGTTGTAGAGCGTGCGACAGGCAGTGTGGCTGTCGTTGAAACCAGTCATCGTAGCCGCTTGGCGCGAATTGAAGGTTTGGGTGATCTGTCCCACGCCCATATCACCTACTCACGTGACGGGCGTTATGGCTATGTCTTTGGGCGGGACGGTGGCCTGAGCAAAGTGGACCTGCTTCAACAAGTTCTAGTCCATCGCATCATTCAGTCCGGCAATGCCATAGGTGGCGCCATCTCCCAGGATGGCAAGCTGATTGTGGTGCAAAACTACGAACCGGGTGGCATTAAGGTTTTTGATGCGGACACCCTGGCCCTGATAAGTGAAGTTCCGTCTTACTACGCCCCCAACAAACGCGCCAAAGTGGTTGGTCTGGCTGACTTACCCAATCAGCAATTCGCCTACTCCTTGTTCGAGGCAGGTGAAATCTGGCTGACCGATTTATCCGACCCCTCACGCCCCACAACACGGCGTTTTGCAGCGGGTCGTCAGCCCTACGATGCCATGGTCACCCCGGATGGGAGGTACTACATTGCCGGACTGTTTGGCGAGGATGCCCTGGCCATGCTGGATTTGTGGAATCCTGAAAATGGAGTCCAAAAAATCTTGCAAGGCTATGGCCGGGGAGAGACCGCCCTGCCCGTCTACAAAATGCCGCATCTACGGGGCTGGTCCTTGGCTGGCCAGGACTTGTTTTTACCGGCCATTGGACGCCATGAGGTTCTGGTCGCCAGCACCGTGAACTGGCAAGAGAAAACTCGCATTCCGGTTCATGGACAACCCGTTTTTGTCATGGCTCAGCCCGATGGCCGTCAGGTCTGGGTGAACTTCGCTTTTCCAGACAACGACAAGGTACAGGTAATTGATGTCGCCACCCTGGAAGTGGTTCAAACCTTGGACGTAGGCAAAGCCGTTCTCCACATGGAATTCACCCCTAGGGGTGAAGCTGTCTGGATTTCAGCGCGAGACGACAACAAGGTCAGTGTGTACGACACCCACAATTTCAAGCGTCTGGACAGCCTGGATATTCAGCACCCGAGTGGAGTGTTTTTTACGCATCGGAGTGGTCGCATTGGTTTCTGATCTTTCCCCTTCTGCCTTTCAACTATTGAACGCCTGGCAACATGGCTTCCCCTTGGAACCCCGACCGTTCCGCAAGCTGGGACTGCTTTTGGGGCTTAGCGAACAAGCCGTGATGGACTACCTGCAACGCTGGCAAGACCAAGGCATCATCAGCCGTATCGGGCCAGTACTGAACCCTGCCTGTATGAGCAGCACTTTGGTGGGCATGCATGTGCCCACCAAGGATCTGAACACGGTTGCAGACTGGATCAGTGCCCTGCCCGCCGCGAACCACAACTACGAGCGCGAACACACCATTAATCTCTGGTTTGTGCTGACCTGTGCGAATGAACAAGAACGGCAGGCGGCCTTGGAGCACATCGCTGAACATACTGGCTTGTTGCCCTTGTCCTTGCCCATGATCCGGGCCTATCACATTGACCTCGGGTTTAGCCTTGTCCCACATACCAAGAGCACCAGCCCCTTGTCGCCCAGCAAGGGGCTGCCCGCATTAGGCAGTACTGAACGCAAACTGCTGGAGTGTTCTTTGCAAGGTTTGAAGATTCAAGCCGACCCCTTCAAGCCTTGGGCAGAGCAAGTACAGATCAGCGAGAAACAAGTGCTGCAACAGCTACGCGGCTTTCTGGAACAAGGCATATTCCGGCGATTTGGCGTGGTCCTGCGCCATCGAAAACTGGGCTACCAAGCCAATGCCATGTGTGTCTGGACGGTAGACAAGCATCGCATTGATGCCCTAGGCGAGGAGCTGGCCAGGCAAGACGGCATCACGCTGTGCTATCAGCGGCAGCCCTGCCCGCCACATTGGAATCACAATCTGTTTTGCATGATTCATGGCAAAAACCGTCAGGACGTACTGACACACCATGCGGAGTTGAATAATCGTTTTGACTTGGGTCAGCTCCCGCAGGAAGTGTTGTTCTCCACTCGCTGCTTCAAACAACGAGGCGCACTACTTAGCCCGTCTCATCATGACTGATCATCACACCCCACCATTGCATGCGCCGGTTGAACTGGACAACACCGATCGCCACATTCTGAATCGCCTGCAAGATGGTTTCCCCATCTGCTCCCGCCCCTTTGCACAGTTGGCACCTGATTTTGCCTTGAGCGAGTCTGCCTTGATTGCTCGTGTCCAGCACTTGCGCCAATCCGGGATATTGACCCGCTTTGGGCCCCTCTTTCAGATCGAGGCTTTAGGCGGTGCTTATTGCCTGGTCGCTATGGCCGTACCGGAAAAACGCTGGGACAGTACCGTCATAGCCGTCAACCGCCATCCTGAAGTCGCTCACAACTACCGGCGCGCCCATGCCTTGAATATGTGGTTTGTACTGGCTACGGCGACACCGCAAGACATCGAATCCTGCCTGAAGACAATCGAAGCTGAAACCGGCCTACCCGTCTTTGCTTTTCCCAAAGAGCAGGAATACGCCCTAAGCCTGAAACTGGAGCTTTGATATGGTGCATTTGAATCCCGCCTATACCGCACTGATCCATGCCTCGCAGCGGGGTTTGGCGATAGAGCCACAGCCCTACCTAAAACTGGCGCAAGAGTTGGGCGTATCCGAAGCTTATGTCATGAAGCAGTTTCAAACCATGCTGGACCAAGGCTTGATACGGCGCATTGCAGCCATCCCCAATCACTATGCTCTGGGCTACGTAGCCAATGGCATGTGCGTCTGGAATATCACGGACGACAAGCTGGACCTAGTCGGTACATGGCTAGGCTCGCAAGCCGGAGTCAGCCACTGCTATCGTCGTCCGCGTTGTCTACCCCAGTGGCCGTACAACCTGTTCGCCATGCTGCATGGCAAGGACCATGACACGGTACGTGCCCAGGCACAGAGCATCAGCCTGCAAATATCGCAGCGCTTTCCTGGCGTCCTGCACGATCACGATATTTTGTTTTCCACGGCCATTCTTAAAAAGACCGGCCTGCGTCTACGGAGGCCTTGAGCATGTTCCGGATATCCCGTTTTGTTGCTGCCCTGCACTCTCCTGTTGCGCCGACACGCGTCAGCAAGGCCCCTGTGGTGATCTGGAATCTGATACGTCGTTGCAATCTGCATTGCAGCCACTGCTACTCTGCCTCTACCAACAAGGACTTCCCTGGCGAGCTGAGCTACGAACAAGTCTGCACTGTCATGGATGACCTGCATCAATTCGGTGTACGCGCCCTGATCCTGTCCGGCGGCGAACCCTTGCTGCGCCCAGATATTTACGACTTGGGCCGACGTGCGAAAACACTGGGCATGTACGTAGGACTATCGTCCAACGGCACCTTGATAACTGAGCAAAATATTGATCAGATTGTCGACTGCGGCTTTGACTACGTAGGCATCTCCCTGGACGGTTTGCAGGCCCGCCATGACCGAATTCGTGGAGAGGACGGAGCCTACGCGGCCTCCTTGCACGGCTTGAGACTATGCCGTGAAAAACAGTTGAAAGTAGGCCTGCGCTTTACCCTGACTCAAGAAAATGCAGTTGATCTAAATGGCCTGCTGGCTGTGATGGAGCAGGAACAAATCGACCGCTTTTATCTCTCTCATTTGAACTATGCAGGTCGGGGTTTGGGCAACCGCGCCCTGTCCAGTCACCACGCCGTCACCCGGCAGGCTATGGAGCAGCTTTTCACAACCTGCATGACCTATCAAAAAGCCGGCAAACCCAAAGAGTTCACCTCGGGCAACAACGATGCTGACGGTGTTTTCTTTCTGCACTGGGTGCGACGGCATTACCCCGAGCAAGCTCCCAAAATTCTGACTATGTTACGCCAATGGGGAGGCAATTCCTCCGGCCAAGGAATTGCGAACATCGATAACCGTGGCAATGTTCATCCCGACACCATGTGGTGGCATTACAGCCTTGGAAACGTGTTGCAACGGCCTTTCTCGGAGATTTGGTCCAACCATCAAGATCCCTTGCTGACAGGGCTGCGGCAACGACCCAGGCCTGTACAGGGACGCTGTGCTAGCTGTGCCTACCTGGATATCTGCAATGGCAATACGCGCACTCGGGCAGAAAAAAGCACAGGCAATGTGTGGGCAGAAGATCCGGGATGCTATCTCAACGATCAGGAAATCACTGTCTGAAGACTTTCCAAACGATTAGCTAGAGCTTTTTTACTCAGCCACAGTTCTGGAACTACGGCTCCCCCCCCCTGCCTTCTAAAGCCTCAACACAACACTCAGCGCCCCAATAGAATCAGGTGAACTGCTGTGGGGAAACACGTACAGAATCAAGACACCACAGGCGGCAAGCACCAGACTAAACAGACCTGAATCGAAAGGCCAAAAAAAGTGAGGCAAGCGATCTTGCCTCACTCAACAACAACAACAACAACAACAACAACAACAACAACAACAACAACAACAACAACAACAACAACAACACTTCACTTAGTTCTTCATCACACAGTTCACCTAAGCAAGCTGATAGCGCACCTAGGCCAGCTCACAGATCAAGCCTTGCTGCTGCAACAGCTCAACCAAAGGCTGTACATCCCACGATGACTTCCAGGCAATCACGATGCGCTCGCCTGGCACCCAGGACTGGCACAGGGGTGCCCAGAAATCACGATTCAACAAGGTGTCTTGCAAGACCACCCCCGCCTGATCCAAGGCCATCAAACGGGTATCACGACGTGCCTTATCCAAAATCGCAGGCAAAATCAGTGGCAGGTACAAGACCCAATCTGCCTGGTTCAATTTGCGCAAGGCGCGCAGCGTCAGCAAGTCCACTGCCTCCAAGTCGGCGATAGGCAAAATGGTGACCTGAATATGCTGCTGAGGGGTTTCTGTCCTCAAGGCAGCATCAAAGGCTGCCAGCGCTTCCGTAGCCTTGCCTTGCGCCAGGAGGTCGGGGATAGGACTATCTAGTACGTAATCAAAGAAATGACGACGGGTATGTACCTCTGGGAAAGCCTGTTTGATATCGGCTCGGCGGCGAGCCAGCAAACCGGCCAAGTCCCCTACTGACTCAGGCAGCTCGCTTTCTATCCACTCCCGAACACGCCGCGCCAGTACAGGAGCTGAACCTGCAGAGGAGACCGCAATCATCAAGGGCGAACGGTCGACCATGGCAGGGACTTGTACGGTAGACAAATGCCCATCGTCGACCACATTACAGGGCAGACGCAAGGCGTCGGCTGCCTGAGCCACGATGCGATTTATCTCGCGCCGTCCAGTTGCTGCAACAACCAGCCAGGCCTCGTGGATATGCTCGGCAACAAAGGAGGTAAACAAGCTGCTTAAAGCACCCGCCTGAGCACTGGCCCTCAACCAGGAGGTTTGCTCCGGTGCGACGACGGTGACTCGCGCGCCAGCACGCAGCAAGAGCCGAACTTTACGCTCCGCAACCGTCCCGCCACCTACGACGACAACCGCCTTACCGGTCAGATTGAAGAACAAGGGAAACACATTCATTGCACGACATCCTTAAGGCGCCAGCAGACACTGGCGCCCGGTTCACACTTACTTCAGGCTGGAAAAGTAGGCAGCCAGTTCATTCACCATTTCCGGGCTGAGAGGCTCGGCCATGGGGCTCATGATGGGATCGTTGCGCTCTCGCGATTTGAACTGCTGTAGCTGCTTGACCAGATACTCCACCTTCTGCCCTGCCAGGTTGGGATACATACCTTCCGTGCTGACACCTTCCAGCCCATGGCAGGACGCGCACAAAGGCAGCATGGACGATGCCTGGGCCGATAGTTGCGACTGCCCATGCGAGCCTTGTAAACCCACTGGTTTGTCCGCTGCCAAAGCGACACTGGAACCCAAGAGGCCCACAAGAGCCATACCCATAAAAAGCTTTTTCATGACGTTCCTTTGCTTAGAATTTTTGGGTTTCAGGCTGACCAATGGTGAGCCAACGAGTACGGGCACGCGAGAAAATGCCCGATGGGCTTTCCATCTTGTGTTCAGCTACCAGCTCCAGACTGCGGCTGTCGTAAATCTTCAAGCGATCCCCCCAGTAACCCGAACTGACGTAGAGGTAATCGCCCGTGCGGTTGTAGTTAGGGAAGAAGGCATGACCACCCACGTCCAAAGTCTTCACCACGGACAAGGTGTTTTTATCGATCAGCTGAATCCAGGAAGCGCGCTTGTCCTTGTCGATAATGTCCACCGCCACATACGGGGCATTAGGATGGGCGGCGGGGGATTCAGTGGCTCCGGCAACGGGAATCTGCTTCACCACAGAGAAATCTTTGACATCCCAGGCAGTAACCACGGAGCCTAACTTGCAGGTGCCCATATTGGTGCCGAAGGCCAGCATGCGGCCGTTCACTTCCGTGACAGCACCCGAGCCTGCGTGGGGCTGACAGCCAGCCGGAATGTCACGTACCACCTTGTCGTCCTTCAGGTCGATGGCCACGTACTTGTTGTCGTCGTAAGAAGCCACCATGGAATAGCGACCATCCGGCGTCAGGAAGGTGTCGTGCAACATGCGGCCGACCTTGGCCAGTTTGGTGACCGGCATATCCGGCTTGTCTGGATCAATAATCCAGATCTGCCCGGCTTGGCGCAGTGTCAATGCAAACTTGTTATTGATACGACTACCAATAATCGGCCCACCGGCGGATTTGATGAAATTGCCGTCCGGGTCCTCGCCCTCCAGAGCGATATATTTCACTGGTTCCAGGGTGTCGGCCTTCAGGATAACCATGCTGTTGGGTACGAAGGAACTCAGTGCCAGCCACTTGCCATCTTTGGATAAGGCAATACCCGTACCAGTCAGCCCCACCTTGGCCTGACGAACAATCTGCAAGGTGTACAAGTCGATTTTGTAGACGTGGCCATCATCACTTTTCAGGTATCCCCAGCGCTCGTGGCTGGGGCTGAATTCCATGATGTGTGGCGCGCCAACCGTGGCAATTTCACCCACCTTCTGGTTGTTCTTGCCATTGATGAAAACAGCACGAGCCTGATTGGAACCATCGCCCCGCCCATAACGCCCGCGGGCCATGATGACCATCAAGTCGTAGACGGAATCGATCTCGTAATTGGGTTTGCCGGGCAAGGTGGATTCGTCTACCAGCACTTTCACGCTGGCACGTATCTGATCCATATCCCAAGTGCGTTCCACCACGGGCTCGTTCTTGATCATCTTGGCCAACGCGCGAATGTCCTCGTCGGGCAAGCGTCCGACAAAAGGTGGCATCAAGGTATCCGGAATCCCGGTCATGATGGTGCCGCGCAAGGCAATCTCACTTTGAACCAGGCGATCACTGTGCAGGCCCGGAGCGATATACCCTCCCCGGTCGGCTGCGTGACACACCGCACAGTTTTGCTGAAACAAGTTGTCTACCCGAACTTGCTCTTCCGTCGGGGCCGCCAAAGCCGCGCTGACGGTGGTAGACAGGAAGGCCAGGGTCATCATTTTTCTATACATTCCATTACCTCCAACAATTGCCTTGCTAAAGGGCAAGACCAAACAAACTATAACGATTGTTATTTTTTACTGAGAAGGTATGGATACGGATTAAATAATGGGGATGGTTTTTTTATATCGTAATTACGAGATATTAAATACTCTTACCTAGATAAAAACATCCATGACAAGGAGCCAGTTGGCAGATCAAGAAGCCGGATAAATTTATCACGAACGAATATTCATTTTGACCTAACTCAAGTTAAAACTAGAGGCTGCTGCCTATAGTGGCCCGGCCTGGCTCGCCCTTGATGGTTTTGATTATTTTTCCGGTCCCGCCATGTTTTCTTTACCGATTACGCTTTCCCATACTCATAGCCCACCGTATAAACGACAGATTGCACGTCAAATCGAAACCCTGATCTGTTCGGGACGTTTGCAAGAAGGCAATCGCCTGCCTTCAATCAACCGAATGGCGTCTCTGCTGCAGGTTTCCAAAAATACGATCATGGGTGCCTATGATTTGCTGATCGACTCCAATCTGATTCATAGCGAACCTAGCCGGGGATTCTTTGTGGCTACACCTACCCGCAATGGTCGCAGTCGCCTGGCACCGGATTTTGTGCTGGAGACGGCCCACTGTTCACGCAGCCCACGTACCAGCACGGCACAGGCCAGCGGTGTGCATGTGCCTGCTGCCAGCGTGCCCGTTCGTTTTGATTTCAAGATTGGACGCCCCTCGGTCCATGCTTTTCCGCTGCGACAGTTCATTTATTTGTCCAACCAGTTGCTGCGTTACGCAGGCTCTGCCATGGCAGACTATCCACCGCCTGAAGGTCTATGGGGCTTGCGGCTGCAAATTGCGGATTATCTGGCGGCCAGCAAGGGCATATTGGCTGACCCGGAGCACATCATCATCACTGCAGGAACACAGGAGTCCTTGAGTCTGATCGCAGCTCATTTCCTGGACGAAAAAAGCTGTGCGGTGCATGAGTCGCCCGGCTACAACGGCTTCAGACATTTGCTGGCGCGACACCGTGCACAAAGTATTCCCGTGCCTGTGGACCAGCACGGCTTGCGCACAGACAAACTGCCCGACAAGGCTGTTCAGTTGGCTTTCGTCACGCCCTCCCATCAGTACCCTTTGGGGCACACCTTGACGGTAAGTCGCAGACAGGAGCTACTGGCTTGGGCCAGTACCAGTGGCGCTTTGATTATTGAGGACGATTACGACGGGGACTTCTGTTATGGCCCGGCCTTGCCCGCGCCACTCAAGGCCATGAGCCCCGGACAGGTGATTTACCTTGGTTCGTTTTCCAAAACCTTGGGCCCTGGTTTGCGCTTGGGCTATATGGTCTGTCCTCCCCACCTGAGCCAGGATTTTATTGCTCGCAAGGCCTTGCTCAACAACGGGTCACCCTGGCTAACACAAGCCGTGTTGGCACGTTTTTTTGATGAGTATGACTATCCACGGCACCTGCAATACTTGCGCCGCCGTTATCTGGAGCAACGCAATACGCTGCTGCAGGGACTGAAAAAAGTGTGGGGAAATACGGGCGTGGTCAGCGGACACAATGCTGGCATGCATCTGGCTTTTCGCCTGCCACAACAAAGCCCAAATGCCCACCACGTTGCCGCTGCGGCACTGCGCCATGGCATACGGCTCTACCCTTTGGCACAGGCCGCCAGCCAGGAAACAGACAGCACGAATCCACGCCATCTGCTGTTTGGCTATGCGAATCTGGAATGCAGGGAATTGCAGCAAGCAATGCAGCATCTAGCCCTGATACAGCCCAGGCTGAACCATGGCTAGATGTGCGAAGAGCTTAGGACTGGGCCAGCGCCTGATCAAAGTCCGAGGTCAGATCGATAATCTCTTCAATACCTACGGAGATACGCAACTGATTGTCGGCAATGCCCATCAGAGCGCGCTGCTCAGCGCCCATCTCGTAGTAGATGGTGTGGGCCACGGGCAGCACCAGACTGCGGTTGTCACCCAAGTGCGTAGCCAGTACAAAGACTTTCAGGCGATTCAGGAAGTCGAAGATTTCAATGCCCTCTTCCAGCACTACGCTCATCAGGCCACCGAAGCGATTGCCGAACAATTGAGCCGTACGCTCGTGCTGCGGGTGATCTTCCAGGCCGGGATACTGCACGTGCTTGACCTTGGGATGCGCCTTCAAATGGCGCGCCAAGGCCAGGGCGTTGGAACAGATACGCTCCATACGCAAAGGCAAGGTTTCCGAACCGACAGCCAGGCGGTGAGCCACGTCAGACGACAAGGTGCCGCCCATATCGCGCAAGCCCTTTTTCCGAATCTGTACCAAACCCCAATTCTGCGTATTGCCCGTGCGGTAGACCTCGGCAATATTGGGGTAGGTCGTCCAGTCAAACAGGCCGGTATCCGTCACCATGCCACCCAAGGCATTACCGTGACCACCAATGTGTTTGGACAGGGAATTGACCACCAGAGAGGCCTTGAACTCACGGCCGGGCGACAGGTAAGGCGAGGACAAGGTGGCATCGACCACATACAACAGCCCCTCGTCCTGACACCATTGCCCCACCCCTTGCAGATCAGCTACCTGTGTACCGGGATTGGCAATGGTCTCAACAAAGACCATGCGGGTATTGGGCTGCCGTGCGGCTTGCACTTGGGCCAGATCGGTTGCATCCACCAGCGTGGTTTGTACACCCAGGTCGCGCAAAGTCCCCAGCAAGCTATTGGTATTACCGAACAGGAATTTGCTGGCAATCAGATGATCGCCCTGGCGCAGCAAGGTAAACAAGGTTGCTGTCAGCGCCGCCATACCTGTGGCAAAACTGACGCTGCCTATGCCTTTTTCCATGCGTGTAATCTTGGCTTCCAACGCCGCCGTGGTGGGCGTGCCTTGACGGGAATAGGTAAAGCCGGACTTGCCCTGAAAGACCGCAGCCAGCTCACGCGCATCCTGAAAACCGAACTCGGTCGATGGGTGCAATGGCTGATGGATAGCGCCATGTTGCGTGCCCAAGCGACGGTCAGAGTGCAAGGTAGAGGTAATAAAGCCGTTTTCTTCCATGATCGTTTCCAAGCCCATAATGCGTGTACACACCGTCAGCGCCGATTGGGTTTTGCCCGGCTGACGGCCAATTACCTATTATCTGGTGAAGCGGCGGATGAAACCCGCCGTTTTTTATACAAATAAGTAATTAAGCAAGTAACAAGACTTAAAAGAAATTAAGACTGGCTACGTTGGCGCAAGGTTTCGTACAAGCAAACCGCACTGGCGACGCTAACATTCAGGCTTTCTACTGCGCCCATCATGGGGATGGAAACCAGCTCGTCGCAGGTTTCACGAGTCAGACGGCGCATGCCCTCGCCCTCGGCACCCATTACCCAGGCCATGGGGCGGCGGGCATCGACCTGGTGGAAGGTATGCGTGGCCTGGTCGCTGGTGCCAACCAACCAGACATCACGCTCGCGCAGCATACGCATGGTACGGGCCAGGTTCGTTACCGTAATGTAAGGCGTAGACTCTGCACCGCCGCAAGCCACGCGTGATACGGTGGCATTCAGACCCACAGCGCGGTCACGAGGCGCAATTACGGCGTGGGCACCTGCCGCATTGGCGCTACGCAAGCAGGCCCCCAGATTGTGGGGGTCTGTCACTCCATCCAGAATCAACAGAAAAGGAACCTGACCGGCCTCTTCCAGATCGTCCAGCAATTCATTGACATCGACAGCCAGTTCTTGCTCCAGAGCCAATGCCACCACGCCCTGATGGCGCGTGCCTTTGGCCAGACCATCCAGACGTTCGACCGGCACAGCCATGACTTTCAAGCCAGCCTGTTCTACCTGTTCGATAAAAGCCAGCATCCGTTTATCGCGCCGGGTCTGATCCACATAGACCTCGCGCACCGAAGCGGCGCTAAAACGAACTCGGGCAATAACGGCATGGAAACCGGCCAAAACCTGCTGAGGCATAACAATCCTTGGGGGAAATAAGAGCAAATAAAGAAAGCCGGGCAAAAAGCCCGGCTTGGCATTGTACGCCTATCGACGGCGTCCTCTAGGGCTACGCGTGGATTTCGCAGACTTGGCTGCCTTCTCCGCACTGCGCTTTTCATCCCGCTCAGCCTGTTTTTGCGAAGCACGTCGTTGGGATGCCGTGGTGCCCTTCAAGGCCAGCGGTTTGGTTGGAGCCGCTTTCTTGATGGGACGCTCGGATGGATCAACCCCTTCAGCCGCCGCCTTCACCGCCTTGTAGCCCACGCCTTTAACCAGACGGAACTCAATACGGCGCGCTTCCAGATCAACACGAGCAACCTGGACTTGCACCGCGTCGGTCAGGCGATAACGCAGACCGGTGCGCTCACCACGCAGCTCGTTCGAAGTTTCGTTGTACTGGAAGTAATCCGCACCCAGCTCGGAGACATGGACCAGACCTTCCACATACAAGGTATCCAGCGTCACAAACAGACCGAAGCTGGTCACGCCGCTGATCTTGCCGGAGTACTCCTCGCCCACGTGCTCTTTAACAAACCAGCACTTGAGCCAGGCTTCCACATCTTTGGAAGCCTCATCAGCACGACGCTCGCGCGCTGACAACAAGGCACCCAATTTTTCCCAACGTGCAAAGTCACGCTTGCTGGCTGGCAAGGCGGCATCGCCCGGATCCTCGTCGATAGCCGGAATGTAGCGCTCGCCCTTCAAAATACCCTTGATGACACGGTGCACCAGCAAATCCGGGTAACGTCTAATCGGCGAGGTGAAGTGCGCGTATTGCGAATAGGCCAGACCGAAGTGCCCCGTTTTTTCCGGGCTATAAATAGCCTGCTGCATGGACCGCAAACACATGGTCTGAATGACGGCAAAGTCAGAACGGCCACGAGCCGCAGCCACGACTTTGGCGTAATCCGCAGAAGTAGGCTCGTCGCCTCCTTCCAGCGTCAAACCTAAACTGCGCAAATACTCACGCAAGGCTTCCAGCTTGGGCGGCGTTGGGCCTTCGTGTACACGGTACAAACCGTTGCGACGGCTGCGGGCAATAAAGTCGGCAGCACAGGTATTGGCTGCCAACATGCACTCTTCAATCAGCTTGTGCGCGTCGTTACGGACCAAGGGCTCAATACGTTCGATACGACCCAAGGGGTTGCAGACAATCTTGGTTTCAACCGTATCGAAATCAATCGCACCACGGGCGGTACGGCGCTCGGCCAGCAGGCGGTACAGAGAGTACAGGTTCTGCACAGGCTCCAGCACATGCTGAATCTGGGTGGCCGCCGGGCCAGTGGGCTGCTGCAAGGCGCTCCAGATATCGGAATACGTCGTGCGCGCATGTGAATGAATGACCGCTTCATAAAACTGGTAGGCCGACACAGTGCCGGATTTGGCACCATCGGCCAACACGACCATATCGCACACCATGACCAGACGGTCTACCGACGGGTTCAGAGAACAAATCCCGTTGGACAGGCTTTCTGGCAGCATGGGGATCACGCGGCGCGGGAAATACACACTGGTGCCACGCTCCAGAGCGTCTTCATCCAGGGCATCGCCAGAGCGCACGTAATGGCTGACGTCGGCAATCGCAACCAGCAAACGCCATGCCCAGCGCGAGCGCTTGCCCGTGCCAATATCAACGCGTTCGCAGTACACCGCGTCATCAAAGTCTCGTGCGTCTTCACCGTCAATCGTGATGAAAGGCACATCGCGCAAATCTACGCGGCCTTTGTATTCCGATGGTTTGACCTTGGCGGGAATGCGCGCAGCCTGCTTGAGCGCCTTCTCGGAAAAATCGACCGGCACTTCAAACTTGCGCACGGCAATCTCGATTTCCATGCCGGGATCGTCAATTTCCCCCAGCACTTCAATCACACGCCCCAAAGGCTGACGATGGCGCTCGGGCTGCTGAGTAATCTCTACCGTCACAACCTGACCGGGCTCGGCCTCGCCCTGGTCTCCGTTGGGAATCAGGATGTCGTGCTTGATACGTTGATCTTCGGGCACCACGATGAACGTGCCACGTTCCCGCAGGAAACGGCCCACCAGCTTGCTGGTGTGGCGCGCAGTAACTTCGACGATCGAGGCATCTGGCTTGCCGCGGTATTCACCGACGATACGCACCATAACGTGGTCGCCGTGCAACACTTTGGCCATTTCTCGAGGCGACAAGAACAGATCGGGCTGCCCATCGTCGCGCTGCAAGAAACCAAAGCCGTCGCGATGGCCCAACACTTTGCCGGCGATAAAACCAGTTTGGTTATTTTTGCGAATTTTGCCTTCGGGGGAGATCAGCAGCTGACCATCGCGCTCCATTGCGCGCACACGCCGCTCGAAACCCACCGTAATTTCTTTGCCCAGGCCCAGCTTTTTCGCCAGAGCCTGCATGGTCAGGCCGTCTGCATCTTCGCGCAGCCCCGCCAGGATCACTTCCCGCGTCGGGGTATCCGGGTCGAAGTCAGGCGGCAACTCATAACGGCCCGTTGATTGAATACGGTCCTCAGTACTGTCTTGATGTTTTTTATTCAAAAGGACACTTCCATTATTAATAAAGTATGCCTATAATCCTTTTTCTTTGCTGCTCACGCAGTAAAGTCGTTAAAGGCTTTTGGCACAGCCATAAGCATACAACGATATGCCCAGGTGGCGGAATTGGTAGACGCGCATGGTTCAGGTCCATGTGCCTTCGGGTGTGGAGGTTCGAGTCCTCTTCTGGGCACCAAAATTCCGAAAGGCCGATCATTTCTCAATGGTCGGCCTTTTTTATTTTGTTGCTCCATAAATTTATTATCCTTCAGCATCAATCCGATAACGTCTGACTGTGGCAGAAAACGAGCAGCAATACGACCCCCTTCTTTTTTAAACACAGCCATTTCCACATAAAGAATCACTACCGCATGATCGGCTGCTTTCTTTACAGGCCTGTGAATACCCCTTGAAGCAAGCACCTGGGGAGCCAAGGCAACACACTCAAAGCAAAACACCGCCTGCCCTGCTTTGTACAACCATAAAAAAACCGACTGTGTTTCTACAGTCGGTTTTCAGTCTCAGGATGCAGTAGGTTTAACCGCCGCAGCCACCGCAACATGCACCATCTTCACCATGCGCAGGTTTGGCGATTTGATAGCCGGCCCGCTCGACCGCAGCATGCAGATCTTCCAGCGAGACCTGGTTTTCATCAAAACGAACCGACGCCTTTGCGTTTTCGAACGAGGCATCTGCCGCTTGTACGCCTTCAATAGCCGCCAAGGCAATAGCCACTTTATCGGCGCATTCAGGGTGTCGCAAACCCGCCAGTTTCAGCATTCCAACTTGCATTTTTTATCCCTTTAACATGAGGTGAGGCAGTTGATGAAATCGCCACCGCCCATAAAGATATATATTAAATACATCTTATAGATACGGCAAGGTGCCAGGACAAGAACGATGCGCCAGCCTGGAGGCAGACACAAAAAAACCGGCTTGCCCGCTGACCACAGGCAAACCGGTCTGAAAACTGTTTTCTGAACACGCTCCTTTGCTTGTTAGCAGTGCCCGCCCTCCCTTGAACGACCCTGACTTACCTCATACCCAGCTTGCGACTGGCTGCCAGCAAGGCCACGATACTCAACGCCGCGGCCAGAATCAGGTAGTAACTGGGCGCCACCGGAGAGCCGGTCAGTGAAATCAGACCCGTGGCAATCACAGGTGCAAAACCACCAAAGACAGTGACGCCGATGTTGTAGCTCAAGGACATGCCTGTAACACGGGTACGCACTGGAAAGACATCAGCCATCAATCCGGCCAAGGGGGCGAAGTACACGGCTTTGAGCAAAGCCATCAAACCTACAACCAGAATCAGCGCCGTTTGGGTCGCCTCGCGGTTCAACCACATGAAGGACGGGAAGATCGCAATCGCATACAGCACGGCAGCGGTGAGCATGATCTTGATCCGACCAACTTTACCCGCGACATAACCTACCAACGGCGTAGCAATAGTCAGAATCAAGCCTGCGGTGAGTGTTGCCAAAAATCCGGCCGATTGCGGAACACGCAGGGTCGTCGCTGCATACGATGGCATATAAGTAATCAGGTAGTTGGAGGCGGTAGACAAAATCAAGGTGCCCAAAGCAATCAACAGCAAAGCCTTTTGTGAACTCAGCACCTCTCGCACTGGCTGACCGCCCGGCTCACTTTCTTTGAAATCCGGAGACTCATCCACCGTTTTGCGGATCCAGTATCCTACCGGCCCCAGCAACAAGCCGAAGAAAAAGGGAACACGCCACCCCCAATCCAGCATCTGCTGTTCGCTTAAGGTAGAAGTCAACACATAACCGAACAAAGAAGCCAGCACGACACCAAAGCCCTGACTGGCAAACTGCAGACTGGCCACAAATGCGCGAGAGCGTTCTGGAGCATGCTCCATCATGAAAGCAGTAGAACTGCCAAATTCGCCCCCCGCCGAAAAGCCCTGAATAAAACGCGCAATCAAAATACCGATAGGCGCAATAAGCCCGAGCGTTTCATAACCAGGCATGACCGCAATCATGAACGTGCCCAATAACATCAAGAGGATGGACAGGGACAAGGCTTTCTTGCGTCCGTGTCTGTCCGCATAGGAGCCAATAACAGCGGCTCCAATGGGCCGAATCAGAAATGAAATCCCGAATGTGGCAAAAGCCAGAACCAAAGAGACGGTAGGGTCTGAGCTCGGAAAAAAAACACGACCAATGGTCAGTGCAAAGTAGGCATATACAGCAAGATCAAACCACTCCAAGGTATTCCCCACCACGGACGCGGCGACCGGCTTCCAAAACGAACGCGGTAAAGGCCCCACCGCTTTTTTGGTCTGCTCCATCTTTTATCTCCTCCTGCCCCCGGTGTTTCCGAAGGCAATGCGCCGTTACTTCTGAACGGCGTCTGTTTTTTTTAAGTGTTCTTGTTCAATTCGCCCAGTTCCCAGAAAACGCTGGTCATGATGTCCAGTCCCTCTTGGATAATGGGAGTCAGCATGTGCTCATTGGGAGCGTGCTGAGAGCAGCCGGGGTAGGAGTGTGGCACCCAGATCGTGGGCAGACCCAGTACATCGGCAAAAATATCGTTGGGTACAGTTCCTGCCAAATTCGGGATCACGGCAATTTTCTGATCCGTCACTTTGCTGCTCGCATCCTTGATCAAGGCGATCCACTTATTGCCCAGATCCAGCCTGGTGGCAGGCATGATCTGGCCCATATGAATACGCACCTGCTCGAAGCCATGCGCATCAAGGTGCTGGCGCAAGGTGCTTTCCAAGTCCTCTGTCTGCGTTCCCAGCACAAAACGCAAATTGCAAAAAGCCTGAGCACGAGGCGGGATAGCATTGATTGGTTTTTGCGGATTCCCGGCATCCAGTGCCAGCACTTCCAAAGTGTTCCAGCCGAACAGACGTTCGCCGTAGCTAAGGCCCGGTTCGCCCCAATGCTCATTTAAGGCCAGCCCCAAGGTATGCTGACCAATCTCCAAATCTGCAATGGCAGTCAGCACGTCCTCCGGTATGGGGCCTGGCGTCAGTTCGCGACACAGCAGTTGTCCTTGAGGCCCCACCAGACAGGCCAGAGCATTGGCCAGCACCACCGCGGGGTTTTCCATCACCCCGCCCCAATTGCCCGAGTGCAGCCCCCCTTCACGCGAAATCACCTCCAGCGAGAACAGCACAGTGCCACGCGAGCCCAAGAACAAGGTCGGCTGATTGGCGTTCAAGCGCGGGCCGTCCGAGGCCAGAAACAGATCAGCCGACAAGCTCTGTGCATGTTGCTCGCAAAACTCGCGCAAACCGATCGAGCCTCGCTCTTCACCCGTCTCAAAGATGGCTTTGAGGTTGAAACCCAAACGCCCATCGCGAGCTTGAATGACCTGTTCCAGCGCGGCCAGATTAATGCTGTGTTGGCCTTTATTGTCCGCCGTCCCCCGGCCGTACCAACGTTCCCCTTCGATCTTCAATTCCCAAGGCGCCAGGCCTTCACGCCATTGATGGTCATGTCCGGGCACCACGTCGCCATGCCCATAGGTCAGAATCGTGGGTAGTTCATCGGATTCATGTCGGTGAGCCAGAAGGATGGGGCCTGCCCCTTTGGGATTGGCCAGGATACGGACCTCAAACCCCAGTTTCACCAAGGAAGGGCCCAGCTCCTGATCCAGGTAGAGCTGCAATTGATCCGCTTTCTCCGCAGTCTGGCTGTCACTTTGAATCGCCACACGACGGCGCAAGTCCTGCTCGAAACCGCCCTCCTCAAAATAGGCGCGCACCCTGGACAAGGCTTTACTTTTTCCCATTTTTGTCTCGTTGTCTTATTGATAGGAAAGAGGACTATAGAATCCGTCTTACCTTCTGTATATTTCTATCTTTAGAATAGAATGAACTAATTTTTAGAACTCAAAACACAAAGCCCAGACCCGAGACAAACAAGCAAAGCCATGGATTACAAATACTTTCTGGCCGTGATGAAAACAGGCTCACTGGCGGCAGCCAGCGCAAGGCTGCATATTGCCCCTAGTGCAATCAGCCGCCAAATCAGCTTGCTGGAGGAATCCATTGGGGTGGCGTTGTTTGAGCGCAGGCGACGAGGAATGGTACTGACTGCAGCAGGTCAGGCCCTGGCCGAACACGCCTTGCGCGTGCGGCTGGAAGAAGAAGCCATCGTGCAAAGTCTGCGTCAAAACGACTATGCCCAGGCCCATTTAATTCGGGTGGCAGCCACCGAGGGGTTAGCCCGCTACTTTTTACCCATGGTCATGGCAGAGTTTTCCAACCGAACGCCATTGGCACGGTTTGTATTGAAAGTGAGCTCGCCCAATGATTGTGTGGATATGGTTCGAAACGGAGAGGTTGATATAGGGGCTATTTTCAGCACCGCCCCGGTACCCGATGTGGAAGTGAACTACTCCTGCCGCTCACCCATTTTTGCCGTCATGCAAGCACAACACCCTTTAGCCACGGCAAGCAAGCTGTCCTTGAACGAACTACAACCCTATCCCATCGTGATGCCCGGCGAGGAGCTTACCCAAAAGCAACTCTTTAACCACGTTTGCCAGATGGAAAAGCTGGTCTTTAACGAAGTCTTTACCTGCAATTACTCGGGGGTGTTACACGAGTTCGTCAGACGCACCAATGCCATTGCCTTGGGCGCATCGATCAGCCATCGCAGCAGCCTGGACCATGGGTTGAAAATTGTTCCCGTACTCGATTCCCGCCTGGATAGAGACCTGCAGATTTTAAGCATGGCCAAGCGGGTCTTGCCACAAAGCGTCAGTGACTTTTTAAAGGCCTTGATTCAGGATCTGAAGGCCGCTTGAAATCAAGGCAAATTCTCCCTGAACACCACAATGCTGTTCATGGGCTTGAGCTTCAAGCCCGACTCTCCCCCCTCCGCCATGTGCCGGGCTGCCCTCAACATGCGCACACAGTTCAGGATCGACTGCTGCGGGTCCTGCATGATGATGGCATCCAAGGTGCCATCGATCAGCAAGGCACGCACATCAGAGGTCAGCCCATGGCCGACAAAGATAATTTTCTTGTCTCGTCGTGCCTCTTTCAACGCCCGCGCCACTCCTTCAGGGGCGCCGCCAATATTGTAGATACCCAGCAAATCCGCATGCTGCTCGAGCAACAGCCGCGTCTGCCGGTAATTGCTTTCTGCATCGTCATGCCCTTCGCGCAAGCCAATCACCCGATCTGCCCAGCCTTTTTCCTGCATTAGCTGCAAGAAACCGGACTCACGATCACAGTGGGCGCGGTAGCACAGACTGCCTGCAATCAAGGCGAAGCTGCCCGACTGCCCGCCCCCAAGACGGCTAAGTAGATAGGCTGCCAGACGGCCGGTTGCCACATTGTCCAAGCCTACGTAGCCAAAGCGCGTCGAGGCCGACAAATCGGAAATCAAAGTCACTACCGGAATACCATCGTGAACCAAGGTATCGACCGCTTCGCGCACCACCGGATGCTCCAGCGCCATAAATACCACGCCATCGGTGCGGCCGCGCAAGCCCAGCAGCGCCTGGGCCAGGGACTCGTGATCAAAGCCGTTAAAGACTTCGGTATGGCAATCCACATTGAAAGGCTGCAACTGCGTCTGTGAGTAGTCGATGGCATCCCCAAACATATGGATCACGCGATTGCTGCCGGCAGGCAATAAAAACGTGATGCGCATGGGCTTGAGGCAACGGTCTGCGCTGAACTCGGCATCGCTGATGTAGTTCAGTTTGCGGGCCGCTTTAAGCACATGCTGGACCGTGCCGGGACGCACGCCGGGACGCCGGTTCAAGACCCGGTCCACCGTCGCGGTAGAGACGCCCGCCAAACGGGCAATATCGCTGATTTTAGGGATTTTATTAGTCAATCAAAAACCATCATTGGATTGGCTGGACAGGCTTTAAGTGGCTTCTATACCATACAAAAAGGCTAGTGCAACAGCACAGCAAAAAACATCATAAAAACATGTAAACCATAGGGAGACAAGGCCTGCACCATTCGGGAGTCAGCACGCTCTGATTCTGTTTGATGACGTAGGTTCCACCCGTCCAGCCATGACTTATACCTTTGACTTTTCCAGCGTGCTGCTTCAGTGGCCGCAACTGCTGCAAGGGGCCTGGATGACAATCAAATTGTCCGTTCCGGCTACCGTGCTCGGTTTTATCGCCGGCACTCTTCTGGCCATTGGTCGTCGCAGTTCATCCCGCCTGATTGCCCGCCTTTGCGGTTTCTACGTGGAGATCATTCGCAATACGCCGCTGCTGGTACAGATCTTCCTGGTCTTTTTCGGTTTGGCCACCCTGGGCTGGAAAGTCAGTGCCTTTGGCGCAGCTCTGGCCGCTTTGGTCATCAATGTGGCGGCATATACCTGCGAGATCATGCGCGCCGGCATGGACTCCATTCACAAAGGACAGCTGGAAGCCGCCGAATGCCTGGGTCTGACTCGTGCCCAAACCTATTGGCATGTCATTTTGCTGCCTGCGCTGGAGCGTGTGTACCCGTCCTTGTGCAGCCAGTATGTGTTGCTGATGCTGGCATCCTCGGTGACCTCGCAGATTTCAGTGGAGGAGCTGACGGCCATGGCCAACCATATTCAGGCCGAGACCTTCCGCCCTTTCGAGGCCTACATTCTGGTTGCCGTCCTGTACCTGGCCCTGTCCTTGCTGATGCGACTGGTCCTGTGGCTAAGCGGACAGCTGGTTTTTTCTCGTCAGCGTGCGCTGCGCGGCCGGAGTTAAGCCATGTTCACAAGCGGATTCAATGCCAATCACCTGAACTTCCTGTTGGAAGGCGCTTTGTGGACGGTCTTACTGTCGCTGATTTCCTTTATTGGAGGTGGGTTAGGCGGTGCCCTGGTAGCCCTGGCCCGTATCAGCACATGGCGCCCCCTGCGCTATCTGGCCATTGCTTACATTCAGATCATTCAAGGCACTCCCTTGCTGGTGATTCTGTTCCTGTCTTATTTCGGACTCAGCATCATGGGACTGACCCTGCCGCCACTGGTAGCAGCTGGGCTGTCCATGACGATTTACGTCAGTGCCTACCTGGGTGAAATCTGGCGCGGGAGCATCCAGTCCGTGGCCCGAACCCAATGGGAAGCCGCTGAATGTCTGGCCCTATCCCGCTGGCAACGACTGTATCTGGTGATTCTGCCCCAGGCTGTGCGCATTGCCACACCGCCCACCGTGGGGTTCATGGTGCAAATTATCAAGAACACCTCGCTGGCGTCCATTGTGGGATTTGTGGAACTGGTGCGAGCCGGCCAGTTGATCAATAACTCGATCTTCCAGCCCTTCCTGATCTACGTGCTGATTGCAGCCCTGTATTTCGCCCTGTGCTATCCCTTGTCGGCCTGGAGCCGCCGCCTGGAGATGCGCCTGCATTTTGCCCATCGTCCGGTGCAGAAATAAGTTCGGATCGCCAAGGAGTTTTTATGTCTATCGTTGTTGAACTCAAAGACGTCTACAAAAGTTTTGGCAGCAATGCCGTCCTGAATGGCGTGTCCTTTGCCATTCCCAAAGGTCAGGTAACCGCCATTATCGGACGCAGCGGGTCAGGCAAAAGTACCGCCCTGCGCTGCATAGACCGGCTGGAGATCATTGATCGCGGCCAGATCGAAGTGTGCGGCCATCAAGTCCACGACCCGGATGTCTGCCTGCGCTCGCTGCGGACCGATGTTGGCATCGTCTTCCAGAGCTACAACCTGTTCCCGCATTTAACAGTAGAACGCAACATCATGCTGGCTCCGCAAGTCGTTCGTGGCCGCAGCCGTGAAGAGGCTCGCGCCATTTGCCGACGCACCCTGGAGCAAGTGGGGCTGTCCGACAAGGCCCAGGCCTATCCGGAACAGTTATCAGGTGGTCAGCAACAGCGCGTTGCCATCGCCCGCTCCCTGGCCATGGAACCCAAAGTCATGCTGTTTGACGAGGTGACCTCTGCGCTGGACCCGCAACTGACCGGCGAAGTTTTGCGTGTCATTGAAAGCCTGGCGGCCGATGGCATGACCATGGTCCTGGTCACACACGAAATGGAGTTTGCTGCCCGCGTAGCCGATGTGGTGATTTTCATGCACCAGGGGCGTGTCTGGGAAACCGGCCCCGGCGACATGCTGCGCAATCCCCAAACCCCGGAGCTGCAAGCCTTTCTGGCTCACGGTCTGTAAAGATTCTTCCCTAGCACCATAACAATATCCTGACGGAGACTGCACCATGACACTCTCGACCCTCCTGCGTGCCACCATCCTGGCCCTGGGCCTGACTGGCTTGTCCGCCGCTGCCAGCGCCAATGCGCTGGACGACATCAAGGCCGCCAAAAAGATCCGCGTCGGTATCGACCTGGGCGCACCCTTTTATGGCTATATCGACGACAAAATGCAGGCTGTAGGCTCGGATGTGGAAGCCGCCCGCTTGCTGGCCCAGGATCTGGGCGTAGAACTGGAAATCGTGCAGACCACCAACTCCGCCCGCATTCCCAATCTGCTGTCCAACAAGGCCGATTTGATTATCTCTTCACTGTCGATTACGCCTGAACGTGCCAAGGCCGTGGACTTTTCCATTCCCTACGGTGCTATTCAAGCAGCCGTTGGCGCTCCCAAAGATGTGGACATCAAGGGCATGGAAGATCTGGTAGGCAAGCGTGTCGCCGTAACCCGTGGCGGCCCTCAGGACAAGCTCATCAGTGAGCGGGCACCACAAGCCAATCTGGTGCGCTTTGATGATGAGGCTGCCTCGATTACCGCCGCTGCCAGCGGTCAGACCGACATTGTGGCGATCACGCCACCCATTATCAAAGCCATTGCCGACCGCAATCCCTCGCGCCCCTTCGAGGTCAAGTTCGTGATCGAGTCCTACAAGCTGGGCATTGCCATGCGCCAGAACGAGCCTGAACTGAAAGGCTGGGTGGACGAATGGATCAAGACCAATCTGCAGAACGGTAAGCTCAATGAAATCCATCTGAAATATGCCGGTGTGCCTATCCCCGACGAAATCGTCCAGGGCGCTGGCCAGTAATTCTTAGCCGGGCCACAAGCCCGGCCTCTCTCCCTATTGATAACCCTCCGACGGCAGCGCTCCAAGTCTGCCGCGGGACTGGCTGCGCCTTCGCTCAGCTGATTTACCCCTTCAGGAATTATGTATGAGTACCTTATTTGGTGAAATCCGCCAGCTTGGCTATGTGGTGCGGGATATCGAAGCCGCCATGGACTACTGGAGTCGCCAACTGGGTGTAGGCCCCTGGTACTACAACCCCAAAGTCGGCATCAAGAATTACCAGTACCGAGGCGAATCCTACGAGCCGCATAACTCGGTCGCCCTGGCCAATTCCGGTTTTGTGCAAGTAGAACTGATTCAATGCCGCAACGATGTTCCTTCGATGTACCGGGACTTTCTGCAAGCCGGCCAGCTGGGTTTGCAACACGTCGCCTACTGGACAGAAAACTACGATGCGGACCTGCAACGCGCGCTGGACCATGGCTTGAACGTTGTCATGAGCGGCGAGGTTGGCGAGCGCGGCCGTTTTTGCTATTTCGATACCCAGTTTCATCCCGGTGCCGTCATTGAGCTATCCGAGGTGGCGGGCCCCAAAGGCAAGATGTTCTCCATGATCCGTGCCGCCTCCGAGCACTGGGACGGCCAGGACCCCGTACGTCCCTTCCCTGATCTGAGCACGCTATAGGTCGTACACAGCATGAGCACTGACACTTTTCTGGCCCGTTACCTGATCGAAACTCCCCTGCCGTCCGAGCAGGTTGCCGAGGTAATCGCTGGCGAACAGTCCTGCGGCACATTTACCCGTGTTGCAGGGGAAACCGAAGAGCTGCGCAAGCGTGCACGAGCGACAGTCGAACGCGTGCAACGGCTGGAGAGCGTCGCGCAGCCCAGCTTATCCAATGCCTTGCTGGAACGAAGGGGCATCTCTGGACCCTATCAGCGAGCCTTGGTCGATATACGGTTTCCTATCGCCAACATCGGCGCCAATCTACCCACACTGGCTGCATGCGTTACAGGCAACCTGTTTGATCTGGGCGAGGTAACGGGCCTGCGGTTGGAAGCGCTGGAGTTGCCCGCTTCCTATCGCCGCCAGTTCGAGATGCCTGCTGTTGGTATCGACGGCACCCGCTCCCGTACCGGCGTTGTCCGCAACGCCATGGTTGGCACCATCATCAAACCCAGCGTGGGCTTGCGTACTGACGACGTGGTACAGCTGGTGCGAACCTTGTGCAATGCCGGAGTAGATTTCATCAAGGACGATGAAGTCTGCGCTGACCCGACCCACTCGCCTTTGCATGAGCGCATTCCCGCTGTCATGGAAGTGATCCGCGCTCATGAAGAGCGCAGCGGCAAGCATGTAATGTTTGCTTTCAACATTACCGACGAAACCGATGCCATGAAACGCCACGCCGATCTGGTCGAGCGCGAAGGCGGCAGTTGCGTCATGGTCAGCCAGAACTGGGTAGGCTATTCCGCGCTGCAAACTCTGCGCCGTCATACCGGCCTGGCCTTGCATGCACATCGCAATGGCTACGGAGCCTTGTCGCGTCACCCTTTGCTGGGAATTTCTGTCAGTGCCTATCAAACCCTGTGGCGTCTGGCCGGAGCAGACCATATTCACGTACACGGACTGCAGGGGAAATTTGCACAAGCCGATCAGGAAGTGCGTGAAGCCATTGGGCAGTGTCTGCATCGTCTGGACGACCAGCACGATGATCGCGTCCTTCCCGTGGTGTCTTCCGGACAATGGGCGGGAACCGTGGAAGCAACTTGGCAGGCCGCAAACAGTACTGATGTGCTGTTCATGGCAGGTGGCGGCATTCTGGCTCACCCGGCCGGAGCGCATGCAGGAGTGCTGAGTCTGCAACAGGCCTGGCAAGCAGCAGATCAGGGAATCAGCGTGCAAGAACAGGCCAGAACCTGCAATGAGCTGGCCCAGGCGCTGGAGTTTTTTGGCCCGAAAATGGCCTGACCGGAAATACCTCATGACTGTATTACGCCCCGAATATGTCTGGTATGGCGACGACTTCACCGGAGCCAGCGATACCTTGGCGACCTTAAGCCAGAGCGGAGTACGTGCCATCCTGCTCTTGCAAGCCCCCAGCCCCCATCACCTGAAAAGGCTGCAAGGACTGGAAGCCATAGGGCTGGCGGGGGCGACCCGCTCGCTGGATTGCGAGCAAATCCGCAACAGCTTGAAGGGCGTCACCCCTTTTCTGGCCTCCATGCAGCCCAAGCTATTGCATTACAAGATTTGCTCAACCTTCGATAGCAGCCCTGAAATCGGCAATATTGCGATCGCTTTGGAGTGCTTGCGCCCGCTGGCTCAGGTCGCTGTCAGCCCTGTACTGGGGGGACAAATCAATCTGGGACGCTACTGCGTTTTTGCCACCCTGTTCGCGCAGGCTGGACAAGACGGACAGGTCTACCGGATTGATCGACACCCTACGATGGGATCACACCCTGTCACGCCCATGCACGAAGCAGATTTACTGCTTCATCTGCAAGCACAGGGGTTAAAAAACGTGTTCTCTCTGCCGTGGACCGAATATCAGAAGACGGACTACGAAGTGAACAAGCAAAGCAAACAATGGCAAGAGCAAGCTGCAGAACACGGGCATCAGCATCCTCTGCTGGACATTGCTTGTGAGGCCGATATTGCACAGGCTGGTGCGCTGCTTAAAGTGCTCAGCCAAAACGGAACCGTGTTAACTGCCGGCTCCAGCAGCGTGGCACAAGCTTATTTAAGCCAACGGCCTGATACTTTCGCCCAACCCGTTACGGGACTACACGCCAGTACACAGCCGGTGCTGATTCTGGTGGGAAGTCAGTCGCCCATCACTGCACAGCAGGTCGCCCGTTGCCAGCAAGCAGACATCTTTGAGCTTGACCCGTACGAACTGCATCACAGCCCAAGCTATGTCACCAAGCTGCACGCAACGGTCATTAACAATGTGCGCAAAGGACGTCATACCTTGCTGCAAACAAAGCCTGCAAACCAGGGCCCAAGCCGCCCCACCCTGCCTACACAACTCGTGGCAGAAGACAGCGCGCAGTTTTTACGTCATCTGGTCAAACAGTTGCGGTTAGAGCACCGTTTGTCACGCCTCTGTATCGCGGGCGGCGACACGTCCAGCTTGAGCACCCAGGCATTGGGTATTTGGGGCCTGAGTTATCTGGACTTAGTCAGCCCAGGCGTAGCCGCCTGCATCTGCCATGGGGACGATGAGATTGATGGGCTGGAGCTGGTGCTTAAAGGTGGGCAAATGGGGCCAGCGGATTTCTTCGATCGGGTGATTGAAGGCACATCGTACTGAGACGGATCGCAACAGCGTATACAGCCCCCGTCAGATCGGTATACCCGACCTTTCTCATCCTCAAAAAGGCGGCTCCCCCCAGTTTTTTGGACACACAAAACAAAAAGCCGATCATCTTGCGATGATCGGCTTTTTGAGGAATTTGTGGTGCCCAGGAGAGGACTCGAACCTCCACACCCGAAGGCACATGGACCTGAACCATGCGCGTCTACCAATTCCGCCACCTGGGCTCTGACTGCTGGATTTGTTTTTCAACTCGTCTCTGCAAGACAGAAGAGAACTATAACATGATTTTGAAAGAGTGCAAACTATTTCTGCTTTTTTTCATGCCTGACAGAAATAAGCGCAGCCCTTGCACTTCATAAGAATCGCTTTTATGCTTATTGCTATATCAAGAGTTGGGGCAACCCATGCCAACCTGTGTACCCGCACAAGGTGGATTCAAGATATGGCCATCTGGCAATCAATGGGATCATCAAGACACGAACCCGCTGCCAGCGGGTTTTTTTATGCTTGGTTGTTTCCAGGCAAAGGGTCCTTTAATCCAACTTGCTCACCCGGAAGTCCCTTCCAAGAGCTAAACAGGAGTGTTTCATGTCTGCACCGTTTTGCTATCACCTGACTTTAGAGCAGCACCACTACCGCATTGTCCTGCACCCCGGTTGTTCCCGGCTGGCCGTCGTGTGCGAAGTGCATGCTGACAAGGTCGGAGATTACGAGCCACGCTGGCTGGGTTCCAGTTGTCGCGGTGGCTATTGGGCCCGCTTCCAGCACGATATTGACAGCACCTTGTTGCTGAACATGGATGCCATTGCCCGCCTGATTGACGAACACCGTCTGGCTCATCCCAATACGGTGCTGGATACAGATTTACAGCCCGTGTTGAACGTGGGCGGACGCTTGCGCGCCCAGCCCTACCCTCAGCAAAAAGCCGCTTAGTCCAAGCGTGGGGCGTCGTCGCCCTGATCGCCTTGACGCCAGTAGCTGCTGGCCCGAATCGCGCCTTTATCCAGGCCGCGTTCTTGCACCCAGTACTCACGCAGGCTTTGAGCGATGGAATATTCTGCGGCGACCCACACATAGCCGGTGCCGCTCAACTCGGGTGCGGCACGCAATGCGTCCAGAATGCCATTCAAACCGGCCAGCGAAGGAATCCAGTTCACCGTGACATGGTCCGGTGCCTCCATCGCACCGACTGTCAGCAGATTACGTGCCAATACGTAAACCTGCACCTTCACATTGGAAGGCAGTTCTTTCACTCGTCGCGCCATGGCAGGCACAGCGGTTTCGTCGCCAATCAGAACTTGCCAATCCAGGTCCTTGCTGACCAGGAAGGAGCCACGCGGGCCGGCCACACCCAGCTTGTCGCCCTCTTTAGCTTGCATGGCCCATTGGCATGCAGGGCCTTCACCGTGGACCACAAAATCAATATCCATCTCCTTTTCCTGCTCGCGGAACTCGCGAGGAGTGTAGTCGCGGATAGGTGGCTTTTCCTGACCGGCGGCAAAGACCATGCCACGCTCGCCCATTTGAGGCAGTCGCAATTCTTTAGTGACAGGGTCCGGGAAAATCAGTTTGACGTGGTCATCAAAACCAGGGGTATAAAAACCTTCCAGATCCGAGCCTTCCAGGGTGATGCGCACCATATCAGGCCCCAGTTCGCGCCGCTTTTTTACGGTCAGCAAACGCAACTTCAAGGTATGAGCAACTTTCTGCGTTAATTGTTCAGACTGCATTCTTAAGACTCCTTGGGCAAGTTCCGTATGTCAGCAATGGCTTTTTCCAAAATGGCCACCACCTCTGCCTGTCGTTCCAGACTGGCTGTCGATTGTTCAAACATGGCCTGCTTCAGGCTGTGGCGTACCTGGACAAACTCCGGCAACCAACCTGTTTGTTCCTGCGCGGCCTTCAAATCCTCGTCGCTATTGTGTTCGGCCAGCATCTGCCGTATCCACACCAGCTTGCGCCCGCGATAGGTCAGGGACTGCATCAGGTAATCGCACTTTTCTTTTTGCTCTTCCAGATACGTGTGCCCTTCCTTGGTCAGGCTGTACATCTTGCGACGGCCTTCTTCTTCAATCAGCACCCAGCCTTGCGTGGCGCAATACGCCAGGGCGGGATAGACCGCACCAGCGCTGGGTACATAGCTGTTCTGGCTAAGCTGCGCGAAACGGCGTATCAACTGATAACCGTGAGTACTGCCCTCTTTGAGCAGGGCCATCAGCATGAGCTGCATGGCCCGAGCAGAGTATTTTCGGCCTTGGCCCATATCCAGCAGCATCCGCTCGACATCCATCGTGTTGAATTTCATGTCCATACTCTTATGCTATATCACATGACACACTATAATGATAATGAGAATGCCAATCAACTAGAAATTGAAATTAAATTTATTGAGTGAAAAATGCTTGCTTTCCCAAGGAAACTCACTCTATAATTGAATGCTTGAGACGGGCAGCAGCCTTGATCAAAAGCCCAGGTGGCGGAATTGGTAGACGCGCATGGTTCAGGTCCATGTGCCTTCGGGTGTGGAGGTTCGAGTCCTCTCCTGGGCACCACAAATTCCTCAAAAAGCCGATCATCACAAGATGATCGGCTTTTTGTTTTTTCCGTCTGAAAGCAAGCAGCTTGAACCCCTGTTTGAAGACGAGGAAGTCAGATACGTAGATCCAATCAGTGTTGATATGACCGGGGCTCTCTTCCAGCGGTACGACCTTCCGAAAAATCAAACTCCTTTTGGACTGAAGGCAGACGTATTCAAAACACCTCCCTGACTTACCGAAGAACAATCAGCCATAAAAAAAGCCGAAACAGCATGAGCACTGTTTCGGCTTTTTTGATTCTGGCGGTCTTACAGCAAGCTATTTCGTTGTCCCGCCCTCTTTACCATCACTCCAAGGCGCGATGACGACGCTGCCAGAAAGGCTGCGCCGCGTAGCGTTGCTCCATGCCATACAGAGCATGTTGCGAATTCAGGTGACGCACCAAACCCAACAAATAGTCCTTTTCGTAAGCACGCGCCGGCTCGGGATTGCCTTTTGTCAGAGCTACAGCAGCCTGTGCCGATTGTGATCCGCTCCACAAGGCCGTTGCCAGGCCATTGGCGGCCAGGGGGTCCATGGCCGCGCCTGCATCTCCAGCACGCAAGATACGACCTTCAAGGAAGTAAGACACCGTGCAGCTGGCAGCAGCGCTGACTTTAGGAGTGTGAGAAGCCATCTGACTATCCAAGCCCAGGCTTTCCATACGCACTCGTGCCGCATCGGCACAGCCCAGCAAACCGGCCCAGACCGAACCATCTCGACTCAAACCATCGGGCAAAAGATCCGAGTCCGAAAACAAGGCCACCATCAAGCGATGACCCGGCATGGGGGACAAGTACCACCACCCCAACTCGACGGCTTCTACCAGGGAAGCAGCCAAGGGTTCTGCCCCTTCAGGCAGGTCAAAGACGTGCCAGGCAGCGACCAGTCTATCCAGACGATGACGCTGGGCGGCCGCTCCGGCGGACAAGGCTGCACGACCAGTACAGTCGATTAAAGCAGCAGCTTCCAGGCTGGTACCGTCTGCCAGCCTGGCAACCACACCTTCAGGCTGGTGCTCCAGGCCCAGAACTCGTGTCTGGCGAATACTGACCTTCGCTTCTTTTTGCACGCGCTCAAACAACGCCTGCTCCAGACGGGCCTTGTCCAGCAGGTAGCCCTGCCCGTCTTCATCCTGCACGGTGCGCAATCCTGCGCTACCCCATACCGAAAAACGCCCTTGTGAACGCAAGGCCACCGTCTCATCCAGACAGCCTGCCCAGCCCAGGCTGGTCAAGACCACGGCCCCGCGTTCGGACAAGGTCTCACCAAACGAGGGCTGGGGCTCCTGAGGAGCCACCAGCGTTACTTCCTGACCTTGCATACTCAGGCGACGCGCCGCCGCTAAGCCCGCCACACCGGCGCCAACAACAATAATCATGCCTTCATCCTCAGGTTCCCGTCTGCTTTGTCAGCGGGACAATGTCCATGGAACCGCGTTGTACTTCCACATACAGCTCGGGCGGAACTCCCGCCAGCCCGACTGGCCCCGGACGTTTTACCACGACTCCCATACGAGTCCAAACTTTTGCTGTGGCAGCGCGGACAAGGCCTGCACAGCCTGTTTAATTGTGGAAAAAACGAATCATGTTTTACAAAATGCGCGGCAAGGAAAACAGCATGACCCAGCCTCCCAGGACCAGATACGGACCAAAGTGAATGGCCTGCCCGGCTTGCAAACGCCCACCAAGGCGCAAGACCAGAGCCGCCAGCAAGCCCAATACCGATGCCGCCAGAAGAATTCCCGGCAAGGCGGTGGCCCCCAGCCACGCTCCCAACGCGGCCAGCAATTTGAAGTCGCCATAGCCCATGCCTGCACGCCCGGTCAGCAACAAGAACACATGGTTTAACAGCCACAGCAAGCTGTAGCCCAATGCCGCGCCAATCACCGCCAAGGGCAAGCTGCTAAAGGTGTGATCCAGATTGACCAGCAAGCCCAGCCACAGCAAGGGCAAGGTGAGACGATCAGGTAGATAGCCGGTTTCCGCGTCAATCCAGGCCAAGAGAGCAGTACCGGCGATAAACACACAGGCCGCCACTGCTGCAGGCGTCAACTGCCAGCGCCAACCGGCCCATAACATCAGGACCAGGGCCAGACTCTGGCATACCCATCCCCATTGACGATGAGCACGCGGCGAACGCCCGTCCAACTCAGGCTCCAGCTCTACAGGCAGGCTCCAGGACAGGTGTCGGGCTGGCCAGAAAAAACAGACCGCCAAGATCAGAGCAACTCCCATCCCCGCCCAGGCATTGCCCCACGACGTCCACATCATATTGATCCTTCACCAGATTGATAAACGCGCGCTGGCACAAGCCACGCTGCCCAAATCCTAGCAGAGCCTTGCATGCTTTTGATGACGTAAGTATTTTTTGCTCCAGGTAGAGAAAGCCGGACGGTGGCATTTTTTTGTTACCCGAATGACAGACAGAGCCCCACAAGGCTAGGCATAATGCGCTTCAACCCTTTGTTTCGCTTACGGATGAATAAGGAAGCGCTATGAACCACTTTGTGCCCCACGCTGCGCGTACGCCTCGCCTGCGCTTTTTGACCGGCGCCTTGCTCCTGGTCTGGATGGGCTCGGCAGCCAGCACCGCCTGGGCCCAGCAGATCGAGTCCATTACCTTATCCAGTGCCGGTATGGCCGAGATCGAGCGACAAATCCCCGTCTCTGACACCGGTACCGCTCAGTTGCGTGTGCCCCTGACCCAGGTCGATGACATTCTGAAAACCCTGATGGCCGTCGATGGCAAGAACCGCATCGACTCCCTGACCTTGTCGGGTCTGGCCCCACTGAAAGAAAGCTTTGACAGCCTGCCCTTCTCGGCCAAAGACCTGCGCTCGCCCGCCACCCTGGCACAAGCGTTGCGCGGCCAGCAAGTCAGCGCCAGCTCGCAAGGCCGCCTGGTACGGGGTGCCGTCCTGGGGGTGCAAGCTACTGCGGCCACCAAGGAACATCCCGCCCAGGCCATCTTGAGCGTGCTGACAGAACAGGGCCAGATCCAGACCCTGGAATTGGGCCCGGACACCAGCCTGGAAGTACTGGACAAGACCTTGCAACAGCAATTGCAGCAGGCCACCGAAGTGCTGGCCGGTCAAAGCAATCAGCAGTCGCGTGATATTCAACTGGTCTTGAACAAGACCGACACCAAGACAGCCCGCCTGTCCTACCTGATTCCTGCACCGGTATGGAAAAGCTCCTATCGCCTGATGATGCAGGACGGCAAAGCCCGCCTGCAGGCCTGGGCCATTTTTGAGAACACCAGCGGTGAGGACTGGAAAGATGTGAAGGTCACGCTAAGCTCGGGCTCGCCTGTGATGCTGCGCCAGCGTCTGCTGGAGCGTTACTGGAACGAGCGCCCTGAACTGCCGGTGGCGGTAGGCAGCTCCATCGCGCCGCAAGCTGACACCCAGGCTACTGTCAGCGCAAATCACGCCCGCAAAGCAGCAGGTGAGGCCATGCGTGCTCGCATGGCTCCAGCCGCACCCGCTCCCATCATGATGGAAAGCGCCGCCTATGCGGCCGATGGCAACATGGCCAAACAGTGGGCTTCGGGCGGCGCTGGCGCCAGCACCCAGGCACAGGAAGGTCAGACTCAAGTGCGCTTTAGCCTGCCACAAACGCTAAGCGTACCCACCGGCCAGACGGTTTCGGTGCCCTTTATCGACACATCGCTGCAGGCCGAGTCCCTCTCGGTTTACCGCAGCGGCCAAGCTGGCGACTATCCCACAGCCGCCATTTGGGTGAAGAACGAACAGGCCAATAGCCTGCCGCCCGGCATTATTACCGTCTTTAATGAACAGGACGGTCACGTGGGTGATGCAGAGCTGGCCGGTCTGCCTGCTGGCGAGCAGCGTTTGATCTACTTTGCCCAAGACAGCAAAGTTCAAATCCGCGAAGAGCAAACGGATGAATACCGCCTGAGCAAAACCCGTGTGACTGATGGCGTTGCCCGTTCGGAATGGACGCGCTTGCAGAACTTCCGCTACGAGATCAAGGCTCCGGCCGATGAAGATCGCACGGTGCTGATCCAGTTGCCTCGTCAGGATGGCTGGTCCTTCAAGTCCGACGCCCATGACAGCGATACCGCCCAGGAGCACCGCCTGAAAGTGAAAGTTGCCAAGGGCAAGACGGTCACCGTCACGGCCCAGCTGAGCCTGCAAGACCATATGGAATTGCGCCTGGAAGAAATCGACGAGAACATGCTGCTGCAGTGGCGTGGAAACGGCCAGGACAGCGCGCAACAAGCCAGGATGGACAAGCTGATCGAGCTGCGTCGTCAGCTGAGTCAGGCCCAGCAAGCGCAGAATCAGGCCGTTGAGACCCTGAACGAAACCGTGGCTGAACAGGAGCGCATCCGCGCCAACCTGGCTGCCGTCAGTGCACAAAGCACCTTGGGTCAGCGTTTCAGCGAGCAACTGGCCCAGCAGGAAGACCTGATTGCCAGCCAGCGCAAAGCCGTTCAGGAACAGCGCGACGCTGTCCAGAAGGCCCGTCAGGCTTTTGAGAAAGGTCTGGCCGAACTGGCTTGATCCTGGCCTTATGCCGGTGCAGGCAGCTCGGCCTGCACCTGCTCCAGAAACGCGCGTATGGCATGGCCCTGCGCGCGTTCTTTCAAGCAATACACAAACTCGCTCAAATGAGCCGAGACATCACTGAGTGGCACACTGATAATGTCCGGATGCGCAGGCACTTCACGCAAGGGCAGCAAACTGGCCCCCATGCCGCACACCACTCCCCACCCTATCGCCTCCCGGCTCCCTATCTCCAGCAACTGCGTCGGCTCCTGCCCCGCCTGCCGGAACACTTGATAGCATAGCTCCCGTGTCATGGACCCGGGCTCACGCATCAGAATGGGATGGCGGCACAGGTCCACAATACGCACACGCTGCCGGTTAGCCAAAGGATGATCCACTCGCAGCACGGCCACCAAGGGATCAGAAGCCAGCAGCAGACGCACCAGACGCGGATCATCAACCAGCGCCGAGGACGCAATCACATCAAGTTGATAGTCATGCAAGGCACTCAAGACCCGTTGCGAATTATCAATGCTCAAACGCATCTTCACGCCGGGATAAGCCTGATGGAAATTCCGTAATACAGCCATGATGTAATACGGCCCGGTCGCGCCCACTCGCAACATGCCACTTTTCAGATCGCGCAGATCACGCAAACTGAAATCGATCTGGGCAGCTTGCTGCATCAGTTGCTCGACTTGGGGCAAGAGGCGTTCCCCTTGCTGGCTTAAGTACACCCCCTTGCCTTGCCTATAGAACAGCTCCACGCCATAGCGGGTTTCCAGCTGTCGCAGATGCGAGGTCACGGTGGGCTGGCTGATCCCCAATTGCTGGGCAGCCTTGGTAATGGAGCCACAATGAGCCGTGGCGTGAAAGGACTTCAGTTCCAGAGCCAGCATGCTGCCGCTCTCCTCGGGGAAGAATCAAAGCCCAAATTATCCGATGCTCGTATTACAGAAATTAGTTGTACTGTCATAGTGCCGCCATATCCGACTCCCATACTGACGTTCATGACATTCATGACAAGTCGGAACCCAGGATGAGCGCCAAGCCCGCATTTTTAACCATACAAGGACTGCACAAGCAGTTCGGCTCCTTTACCGCCCTGGACCAGGTCAGCCTGGATATACAAGCCGGTGAACTGGTGTGTTTGCTGGGCCCCTCGGGCTGTGGCAAAACCACCTTGCTGCGATGCATTGCCGGGCTGCAACAAGCCGATCAAGGCATCATAGTGATGGCGGGCCGTGACATTACTCACCTGCCCCCTCAACAGCGTGATTACGGCATCCTGTTTCAGTCCTACGCCCTGTTCCCCAACCTGACCGTGGCCCAGAATATTGCCTACGGCCTGTCGCCCCGCAAGAACCTGGCCACCCAAGTGCGTCAACGCGTCTCCGAGATGCTGGATCTGGTCGGCCTGTCCGGTTCGGAAAACAAGTACCCGGCACAACTGTCGGGCGGTCAGCAGCAGCGTGTGGCCCTGGCTCGTGCACTGGCCCCCTCACCCTCCTTGCTCTTGCTGGACGAACCCATGTCGGCGCTGGATGCCCAGGTGCGCGAGCGGCTGCGTATCGAGCTGCGTGCGCTGCAAAAGCAACTGTCCATCACCACCTTGATGGTGACGCACGATCAGGAAGAAGCCATGGTCATGGCGGACCGTATCGCCGTGATGGAAAAAGGCCGACTGGTGCAATTTGATCGCCCCCAGGCTTTGTACCGAGCCCCCTCTGATCCCTTTGTGGCGGGCTTTATCGGTGAAGCCAACTGGCTGCCCTTTACGCCCTTGCACGATTGCTCGGTGCTGGTCGAGCGCGTTCGTCTGGACTTGGGTCAGGAAGCGCCTACTGCAGCAGGACGTCTTTTCATCCGCCCTGAAAACATTCGGGTACTGGATAACAGCAGCCCGGCCACCACGACCAATACCTTTTTGGCCGACATCGTGGACGGCGTGTTTTTGGGCCGTCACTACAAGCTGATTCTGCGCCCCGAAGGCATGGACGGGCTCACTGTCCAGGCCATCGTCAACCCCGAACAAGGGGATCGCTTGCTTGACCCCTTGGCCGCACGTCGCTGCCGCATTCAGCTTCCCAGCGAGGCGCTGCATGCCCACCATTGATTCCACACCACAGCCTGGCGCGGCGTCCCTGCGCTCCACCAGCCTGTATGGCCTGCCCGTTGCTGAAACTAGCGTGAAGAACCATCCCCTGACCCGTCCCGTTTTGCCTGTCTGGATAGGCTCGGCGGCACGACGCGCCTTATTGATTGCCCTGTTTGCCCTGCTGGTCCTGTTCCTGGCCCTGCCCATGCTGTTCATCTTGCTGCGCGCCATTCAGGACGGCGACGGGCAACTGGTGGGTTTGGGTCAGTTCTGGTCGGTGATCAGCGCCCCGGGCTTCATGCCCATGGTGGGCCGCAGCATTCTGGTGGGCGTGACCACCTTGCTGATCGTGATCCCCGTTGCCTACGCGTTCGCCTTTGCCCTGCAACGCTGCTGCATACGCGGTGCCGGACTATTTCGTGCGCTGGGCCTTTTGCCCTTGCTGGCCCCATCGCTGATGCCAGGCCTGTCCCTGATCTACCTGTTTGGCAACCAAGGTTTGCTGCGTCACTGGTTGGGCGGTGAAACGATTTATGGTTTCTGGGGCATTGTGCTGGGCGAAGCCTTCTACACCTTCCCCCACGCCCTGATGATTCTCAGTACCGGTCTTGCCCTGGCCGATGCTCGTCTGTATGACGCTGCCCGCGCCATGGGTGCCAACTCCTGGCGTCGCTTCCTGACGGTAACCCTGCCCGCCAGCCGCTATGCCGTTTTTTCCGCCGCATGCCTGGTCTTTACTCTGACCGTCACCGACTTTGGTGTGCCCAAAGTGGTGGGCGGTTCCTACAACGTGCTGGCCATGGAAGCCTATAAAGCCGTTGTCGGTCAGTTGCAGTTTTCCAAAGGCGCGGCCATTGGCGTGCTGCTGCTGATTCCCGCTGTGCTGACCTTCTTTCTGGACCGTCATCTGCGTGCTCGTGCCAGCGGTCAGGCTCAAGGCTCGCTCAGTGCCTACTCGCCTCTGCCACACCGTCAGCGCGACCGTTACTTCACTCTCGTTCTGGTACTGGTATCCCTGGCCATTCTGAGCATTGTGGGCATGGCGGTCTGGGCGTCCCTGATCAAGTTCTGGCCTTACAACCTGAGCCTGTCCCTGAAGTCCTACGACTTCAACAATATGGACGGTGGCGGCTGGCTGGCCTGGCGCAACAGCCTGACCATGGCCTTGTTTACCGCCATTCTGGGTTCGGCCCTGATCTTTCTGGGCGCCTGGGTGCTGGAGAAACTGCCTGCCCGTGGTCAGTCCGAAAAAGGCTTGTACGGCGTGCTGCAAATGCTGGCGCTGGCCCCCATGGCCATTCCTGGTCTGGTGCTGGGTCTGGGCTACATCTTCTTTTTCAACCACCCCAACAATCCCTTGTCCGGCCTGTACGGCTCCATGAGCTTGCTGGTCCTGTGTACGGTAATTCACCTGTACACCAGTGCCCATCTGAACTTTGTGACGGCCCTGAAAGCCATTCCTGGCGAGCTGGAAGCCGCTGCCGCCTCCCTGAAGGCTCCGCGTCTGTCCACCTTGATGGGTGTCACCGTGCCGCTGTGCCTGCCTGCCTTGCTGTCGGTGGCGCGCTACCTGTTCGTCTCGGCCATGACCACCGTGTCTGCCGTCGTGTTTCTGTACAGCCCGCAAACCGTGCTGGCCTCGGTAGCGGTCATGAATATGGACGACGCCGGCTTTATCGGCCCGGCCGCCGCCATGTGCACGGTCATCATGCTCAGCTCCGGCTTTGTCTGCGTCCTGGTTCATGCTCTGAGCCGCGCTTCCTTGCGCCGCAGCCAGGCCTGGCGCTCCCCTTCTTCTCTTTCTCCAACCTGACAGGACCGCAATGTCATCCCCAACTTGCGCGAATACATCGCTTGATATGCCAAATCACCAGACTCCACGCCTTGAAGCCCTGATTTTTGACTGGGCCGGCACACTGGTGGATTTTGGATCCTTTGCTCCCACCCAGATTCTGGTTGAAGCCTTCAAGTGCTTTGATCTGAATCTGAACCTGGACCAGGCCCGCAGCGCGATGGGCATCGGTAAATGGGATCACATCAAGGCCATGCTGGAGTTGCCTGAAGTGCACGCCCAGTTTGTGGCCCTGCATGAGCGCGAACCCGATGACAGCGATGTAGACCGTATCTACAACACCTTCCTGCCCATGCAGAACGAACGCGTGGGCGAGTTCTCCGCCGCCATTCCCGGTGCCCGCGAAACCTTGTCCTGGGCGCGCCGCCAAGGCCTGAAAATCGGCTCCTGCTCCGGCTACCCGCGTCTGGTTCTGGACAACCTGCTGCAACACGCTCACCGCCAACAAGTACTGGTGGACTACCACGTCGCCTTTGACGAAGTCCCGCAAGCACGCCCCTGGCCTGCCATGGCCCTGGAAAACGTCATTCGTCTGGAAATCAGGAATGTCGGTGCCTGCGTGAAGATTGACGACACCCCGGTCGGCATTGAAGAAGGCCGCAATGCCGGTATGTGGACGGTAGGTTTGCTGCTGTCAGGCAATGCCGCCGGACTGACCGAACTGGAATTTCTGGCTCTGGACGAAGAAAGCCGCCAAACCCTGCGTGATCGCGCCGCAGCCACCTTCGCCGACGCCCAACCGCATTACCTGATCGACACCGTTGCCCAACTGCCTGCCGTGGTTGAACAAATCACCGAGCGGATGGCCCAGGGCGAATGCCCTGGCGACTCTCTCTAACCCCACCCCCCTTTTGCTGTCACAAGGACACTTCTCCATGAAAACCATTGTTCTGAGCTCCTTGGCTGCCGCTTTGATGGGCGCCGCTTCCCTGGCTCAAGCCGCTACGACCCTGACCGTCTACACCGCGCTGGAAGCCGATCAGCTCAAGGCTTACCAGGCTGCTTTCGAGAAAAAGAACCCCGATATCAAGATCCAGTGGGTACGTGACTCCACGGGCATCATTACCGCCAAACTGCTGGCTGAAAAGAACAACCCCAAGGCTGACGCTGTCTGGGGTCTGGCCGGCTCCTCGCTGGGCTTGATGGCCAGCCAGAACATGCTGCAGCCTTACGCCCCGCAGGGTCTGGACAAGATCGACGCCAAAATGCGCGATCAAAACAACCCACCCAGCTGGGTTGGCATGGACGGTTTTGCCGCCGCCCTGTGCGTGAACACCGTTGAGCTGGAAAAGAACAAGCTGCCCATGCCCACATCCTGGGAAGATCTGACCAAGCCCGAGTACGCTGGCAAGATCGTCATGCCGAATCCCGCTTCTTCGGGCACCGGCTTTCTGGACGTAAGCGCCTGGCTGCAACTGTTTGGTGAAGAAAAAGGCTGGACCTTCATGGACGGTCTGCACAAGAACATTGGTGCCTACACCCACTCCGGCTCCAAGCCTTGCAATATGGCTGCCGCTGGCGAATACACGATTGGCGTGTCCTTTGACTACCGTGGCGCTCGCCTGAAAGAAGAAGGCGCTCCGCTGGAACTGGTGTTCCCCAAAGAAGGCCTGGGCTGGGAAATTGAAGCCGCTGCCATCATGAAAGGCACCAAGAACCTGGAAGCCGCGCAGAAACTGGCTGACTTCTCCGCCAGCGAAGAAGCCAACCACTTGTACAAGACCAACTTTGCCGTGCTGGCCATCCCTTCTATCGCCACGGCCAACCCGCACCTGCCAGCAGACCTGAACCAGCGTCTGATTGACAACAACTTCGTCTGGGCCGCTGAAAACCGCGAGCGCATCATCGAAGAGTGGACCAAACGTTACGACGGTAAATCGGAAGCCAAGAAGTAATGAGCACACAACACTACGATGTCATCGTGGTGGGGGGCGGCATCCTGGGCATGGCACATGCCTGGGCGGCTGCCAGCCGCAAGCTTAGCGTGGCTGTGCTCGAGCGCAGCCACCAGGCCCAAGGCGCCACCATACGTAATTTTGGTCAGGTACTGGTGACCGGTCAGGCGCCGGGCATCATGATGGAACTGGCACGCCAAAGCCGAGGTCTGTGGCTGGATCTGGCGGCACAAGCGGGCTTTCATGTGCGCAGCAATGGCTCGCTGGTCCTGGCACGCAATCACCTGGAACTGGAACTGCTGGAAGACTTTGCCCAAGGCCGTGCCAAGGACGAAGGCGTGGCCTGCCAGATGCTCAGCGGCAAGGAACTGGCGACACTCTTTGAAGGCCGTCTGGGGCATCACCACGGCGCGCTGCAAGGTCTGGATGATTTGCAGATCTACTCGCGCGACGCCCTGCCCGCCATTACCAGCAGCCTGCAAGCCATGGGCGTGGATGTGTATACCCAAGCGCATGTGCACTATGCTCAAGAGGGGCAGGTACACAGCAGCGTGGGCAACTTCACCGCCAACAGCATTTTTGTGTGCCCTGGTCACGACTACAGCAGCCTGCATCGCGAACTGCTCGATACCGTCAAGCCGTCGGTGACACGTCTGCAAATGCTGAAAGTGCGTGCACAGGACGCAGGCTGGGCATTGGACCGACCTTTGCTGACAGGTTTGTCCTGCCTGCACTATGGTGCCTTTAGCGATCTGCCGTTGGCAGACACACTGCGCGAGCAAGTACAGCAACGTCATGGCGTCCTGCTGGATCAAGGCATTCATTTGCTGATTAGCCCCACCCCGGACGGGGATCTGATTATTGGTGACTCGCACGACTACGGCCAGCAAGCCAGCCCCTTCAACCAGGAAGAAACAGACCAGTACTTGCTGGCTCTGGCAGAAACCGTGCTGGGTTGCCCGGTGCAGGTGCTGCAACGCTGGCAAGGGGTATACGGTGCAAAGGGCCCGGCTCCATTTTCTGTCTTGCAGGCCGATGGCAGTACGCAAGTGACGGTTATGCACACGGGCTTGGGGATGACCACGGGTCTGGCCATTGGTGAACGCAATATCGCCGCTCGCTACGATTGATTGCTGGACATGGGTGCGTAGGCAAGCAGATCAGCCTTGACCTAGGCAGCAAGAGTGCAAAAAACGCGCAGCCTGGGCTGCGCGTTTTTCTTTTCCTGAGGCGTAGGTCTGGATGCCAGAATCCATGGCCTCAAACCAGGGGGAATCACGACATTTTCTTAATGGGAATTTCCCATGAGAAACCCAATAGAGTGGAATAAAATACGCCACACGATAGGCCAGAGCGAGCGCTCTTGAGCTGTAGCCATCCATACACCCGGACCGCCAAGTACCTCGTCGCGATTGGCGACGAAGCCCTGGTCTTCCCCCTGACAGGAAAGGATCAATGAAAGACAGCGAAAGCGGCTTGCGTTTTATAGACTGCAATGAAGAGCAGCATGCAGCCGCTATTTTGGCGATTCTGAACGACGCCATCGTGAACTCCACCGCGCTATACGACTATGTGCCACGCCCGCCCGAAGCCATGGTGAGCTGGTTTGCCACCAAACGCGCCAACGGCTTTCCCGTGGTCGGCGTCATTGACGATGCAGGAACGTTGATGGGCTTTGCCAGCTGGGGCACCTTCCGCGCCTTTCCCGCCTACAAATACACCATGGAACACAGTGTCTATGTGCACCCGGAGCACCGCGGCAAAGGGCTGGGCAAGATTCTGATGCAAGAGCTGATCACGCGTGCCCGTCTGGCCAATGTGCATACCCTGGTAGGCTGTATTGATGCCAGCAATGCGGGCAGTATCCATCTGCATCAAAGCCTGGGCTTCACCCATGCGGGCACCTTCAAGGAAGTGGGGTTCAAATTTGGCCGCTGGCTGGATGTCGCCTTCTACTTGCTGACGCTGGATACGCCTGCCGAGCCAGTCGACGGCTGAAGCCCCCCTCCACGCTACGCCTTGGGGCGGCCCGGCGACAAAAAAAACCATCGCAGGCAGCACGCCGCGATGGTTTTTCATCAAACCGTTTGCTCCTGACTCAGGCGCTGGCTTTCGGCTTTTCGTAGCACACGGCAAAGGCGATCAGGCCCAGCACGATGCTGAAAATGCCCACACCGACTGCCACCCCAGCCACCAGACCCAAACCTACTGCAATAAACACGCCGGGAAAGGCGTAGTTTCGCAACCAGGAAGGTTTCTTGGGAACAAGAAATAGCCCTAAAAACAAGAACCAGGGCATCACAATCGTCCAGAACAGACTGTCCATTAGCACGTCACGCATCATTATTCCATTGAAGTAGGAGGGGCTTGGGCGAGAGCCAGACACCCCTGCCGTTCTGGGTGGATTGTAAACGTCCTGAGGCTGGCCTCCCAGTATGGGCGACTGTTATAAGAGAGAATTATTGTTTTACAGCTAAAGGACACGCCATGAGTACGCTTAGCTTGACCAGCGCAGACCAGCACCGTTTCAAAGCCTATGTCGCAGGCGATGAACAGGCCGAACGCGGCTTGATCGTGTTGCAGGAAATTTTTGGTGTCAATCAACACATACGCAACACCTGCGAACGCTTTGCCGAGCAAGGCTACCGTGTCCTGTCTCCCGCCCTGTTCGACCGGCAAGAGAAAAATGTAGAGCTGGGCTATACCGCCGAGGACGTGCAAGCAGGTCTGGCACTGCGCAACGGCATTGCGCTTGATAAGACCCTGCTGGATATTCAGGCCTGCGTGGACGCCTTGGGTTCGCGCAAGATTGGTATTGTCGGCTATTGCTGGGGTGGCTCCTTGAGCTGGCTGGCCGCCTGCCGCTTGCAAGGCCTGAAAGCCGCCAGTTGCTGGTATGGTTCGCAAATTGCCCAGAACGCCCAGGAACAGCCCAGGATTCCAGTTCAAATGCATTTTGGTGCCCAGGATCACTCCATCCCTGCCAGCGCCATTCAGACCATTAAAGACGCGCAAAAGGATGTGGCCATTTACGTGTACGAACCTGCCGGGCATGGTTTTGGCTGCGATCATCGCCCCGATTTTCACGAAGCGTCCTACAAACTGGCTCAGGAACGTACACTAGCTTTCTTTGCCGACCATCTACGTTAAGCCCCCATGCTTGAATCCAGCGACGACCTGCTTGCCCTGTTAAATACCACCATGCCTTACGGCAAATACAAAGGTCGCTTGCTGGCCGACCTGCCGGGACATTATCTGAACTGGTTTGCCCGTGAAGGCTTTCCTTCCGGGCGGCTAGGGCAGCTACTGGCCCTGATGCACGAGCTGGATCACAATGGCCTGAAATCCTTGCTGGACCCCTTGCGCCCGCGCAGCCGCTAAGCGGAACAAATACCTTACTGGGGAGCGGGCTGCGACGGTATGTCACCGTACAGCTTGCTACTATCAAGACTTCCTCTACACCCCATTGTGAAGGACGTCATGACAATCGATCTCTCCGCATTCCCCATCACCGGCAAATGGCCGGCTCAGCACCCCGAACGCCTGCAACTGTATTCCTTGCCCACTCCAAATGGGGTCAAGGTATCCATCATGCTGGAAGAAATTGGCCTGCCTTACGAGCCGCATCTGGTCAGCTTTGAGCGCAACGATCAGCTCAGCCCGGAATTTATTTCGCTCAGCAGCAACAACAAGATCCCGGCAATTCTGGACCCCAATGGCCCCGGCAATAAACCGCTGGCCTTGTTCGAGTCCGGTGCCATCCTGATCTACCTGGCAGAAAAAACCGGCCAGTTGCTCTCTGCAGACCCGGCCCAACGCTATGAAACCCTGCAATGGCTGATGTTCCAGATGGGTGGCGTAGGCCCCATGTTTGGTCAGTTGGGTTTCTTCCACAAATTTGCTGGCAAGGACTTTGAAGACAAGCGCCCCCGCGACCGCTATGTCAACGAATCCAAGCGCTTGCTGGGTGTGATCGACAAGCATCTGGATGGCAAGGACTGGATGGTGGGCAACAGCTACTCCATCGCCGATATTGCCCTGTTCCCCTGGATTGCCAACCTGATCGGTTTTTACGGCGCAGGCGAGCTTGTGGAGTACGAGCAGTTCAAGAATGTGGCCCGTGTTCTGGCCCAGTTTCAGGCCCGCCCGGCAGTACAACGCGGCTTGAACATTCCTGCCCGTGATTGATGGATAAGCAGCGCCAATCAATGCTTATAAGCCAATTTGCAATAGCCCTGCTATCAAACTGGTCTTTTTTGTTTCGCTTGACGCCAGTCCGTACAATTGGCCTCCTAAACAAGCTGCGCAAGCGGTACTATTCCGTTTGCCCGGCTTGCTCGTCAATCAAAAAACCAGTCTGCTCATAGAGCGGATACAGGCAAATCCACCAGCCTGATGAGCAAGCCTTCAAAGCCCTGGATTCTTTCCAGGGCTTTTTTTTGTATGTACGATAGCCCCCCGCTGCTACTCTTTTTGCTCCTTGTCACTTTGCCTGAGCAGAGCTATGAAAACGCACCACTATGAACTGTTGATCAGTTGGACCGGCAACACCGGGAGCGGCACCCGCACCCTTCGCTCCTACTCACGTAACCACGACGTGATGGCAGTTGGCCTGGAGACCATTGCTGCCTCCTCAGACCCTGCCTTTCGAGGCGACCCAGCCCGCTGGAACCCAGAGCAGCTTTTCCTGGCATCGATTGCTCAGTGTCATATGCTTTGGTACCTGGGAATAGCGGCAGAAGCCGGCATTGTGGTCACGGCCTATGAAGACCACCCTACCGGCATCATGATTGAAGAGGCTAACGGGGCTGGGCAATTCAAGAGTGTTACATTGCGCCCCTTCGTCACGATCACACCGGACAGTGACCTTGCCTTGTCCAAATCGCTTCACGATCGCGTAGGTGAATACTGCTTTATTGCCCGCTCCATCAACACTCCGATTCACCATGAGGTCACGGTCCACGTACAAGGTCAAACACCTCCACCATCGACGTAAAGAGCATTACACCGCAGGTAAAGGGATGAACTGCTCATCGTCCAGTGGTGGCAGACTGATGCGACCATTGAGCCAATCGTCCTTGGCCTGCTCGATACGGTCCTTGCGCGAGGACACAAAGTTCCACCAGATATGGCGTGGTCCCAGGGGCTCGCCGCCCAGCAGCATCAAATGGCTGTTTTGCTCGGCCAGGATGCGAGGGCTGTCGCCTTTGGCAAAGACCAGCATCTGACCAGCTCGATAGCGTTGAGCGCCTACCTCCAGCGCGCCCGTACAGATATAAATGGCGCGCTCTTCATGGCCGGTTGGCAAGGGGACAGACTGGCCCGCTTGTACGCGTAGTTCCATATAGAACAAGGGTGAGGCCACACTGGCAGGGCTGCACAGACCCAGCGCCGATCCGGCTATCAGGCGACCTTCCAGGCCCGTGTCCTGAATCAAAGGCAGTTGTTCGGCCTCGTAATGCACAAAATCGGGGTTTTGCTCTTCTTTATGTTCCGGCAAAGCCACCCAGGCCTGAATGCCATCCATACGGCCACCTTGGGTACGCATGGGCTCAAAGCGCTCGGAATGGCTGATGCCTGAACCAGCGGTCATCCAGTTCAAGGCGCCGGGCGTAATCTCTTGTTCCACGCCCAGGCTGTCGCGGTGTGTCATGGCACCTTCAAATAAATAGGTGACGGTAGACAGGCCAATATGCGGGTGTGGCAGCACATCGTTTTCTGTCCCTACAGGTGCCGTCAGCTCTTGTGGCCCCATACGATCAAAGAAGATAAAAGGCCCCACCATACGCCGTTGGCGAAAGGGCAGAACGCGCCCCACTTCAAATGCACCAATGCTGTGTTGACGTTGTGGAATCAGCAGCTCGACCATAGACACCTCTACTGGGAAGTCGCAAAAATACAATCCCGATTACTATACTCTGGTCACTGCTTTATTCGCCCTATCGCGCATGTCCACGCTCTCCCTGTTTGATCCCGTTCCCGGCAACGTCCTGACTCTGGATACCGGCCTGATCGCCCTTCCGGGGCTGGCCCTGCCCTATGCCGCCAGCTTGGCACAGGCGGTTCAAGAACTGGTGCACAGTGCTCCTTGGCGGCATATGCAGGTTCCCTCAGGGCATCGTATGTCGGCCGCACAAAGCAGTTGTGGCGACCTGGGATGGATATCGGACGAACACGGCTACCGTTACAGCCCCACGGACCCGCAAAGCGGTTTGGCCTGGCCCGCCATGCCTGCCATATTCAAGGAACTATTAACGCGCATTGCCCAGGAGTCGGGCCAGGGCCCTTTTCAACCCGATACCTGTCTGATCAATTACTACGACGAGCAGGCGCATATGTCCTTGCATCAGGATAGAAACGAGCGCAACTTGCAGCACCCGATTGTCTCGGTCTCCCTGGGACGTGAGGCCTTGTTTTTATGGGGCGGCGCAAAACGCAGCGACCCGGTGCGTACCCTGCGACTGCGCGATGGTGATGTGCTGGTCTGGTGGGGGCCGTCCAGATTGAATTTCCATGGGGTACGCAGACTGGAGGGCCCGGCCCATCCGGTATGGGGCACAGGCCGGGTCAATCTGACATTCAGAAAAGCAGGCTGAACCCCGCTAGTTCAGCCCAGTTCGGGCGGAGCAAAGCGACGGTTTTCCAGTACGGGCAAAATGCGACGGGCATAAGCCAAACGCTCCCGATCCAGATCAACCAAAAGCAATGTGGGAGTTTCTGCCGCCTGGGCCACGATCACACCCAAGGGATCCACCACCAGACTTTGGCCAATATTGCGTTCACCACACTCACCGACGGCCACCATATAGGCCGTATTTTCCAAAGCGCGAGCCGTCGTCAGCACACGCCAGTGGTGTTCCTTCAAGGGACCTTTCAGCCAGGCCGACGGCGCCAGCAAGACTTGCGCCCCGTCCACGCACAAGCGTCGGGCCAGCTCAGGAAAGCGCAGGTCGTAGCAAGTCATCAAACCTACTTTGAAACCGGCCACATCAATCAAGGCGGGGATTTCTGTACCTGGCTGTACATAGCGTGATTCTTGTACCGAGAAGGCATCGTACAAATGAAGCTTGTTGTAATGCGCCAGAACCTGGCCATCGCGCAGCACCACCAAGGTGTTCCAAACCTTGCCTTCTCCGGCCGGGGTATGAATGCAGAACACCACGGTTAAATCAGTATCACGGGTGGCAGCGCTCAGTCGGCTGACAAACTCCCCATCCAGGGCTTGTGCGGATTTCAGGACCACTTCAGGGTCGGCCACATTTCTGGCCAGCACACCTTCAGGCAGAACCAGTAACTGCGCGCCGGAGCGCAAGGCTTGTTCGATCAAACCCAGGCAAGCGCTCAGGTTTTCCTGCGAATCTTTGGATACGGCCATCTGGCCCAATGCAACTTTCATGACCACCTCCTTTGCGGTGCTGCCTAAGTGATTCTAACGCAGCCGCCCGCCCAGACCAGCCAGCGAACAAGGGAGAAAAACTGAACACCAAATGGTCAAATGTCAAACCATCCCCGTCGTTCAGCCCCAACAGATCAGCGTCATATTTCTCCACTTCCCATCATGTAAAAATTCGGACACAAACTGCAATTAAAAATAAATTTTAATCGGGTCAATACCCTGAGCGCGTTTAACCACACTAAACATTCTAGTCATATCAAAGAATATTTCTACTCAGCTAGCAGGTCAATTAAGCGATCAGGCTCTGAAACAAAGTGCCGTGCGCATAGCGACAAACCCAAACAACAACACGATCAATTTGAACGCTCTATTTCGTCCGTACAGTTCAATTCCATTTATCTTCATAAGCGTGAAACTCTATTGAGCTCAGTTCTCAAGCTCGGCTTTAATCAGCAGATATATGATAATGAGATATAAAAAACTCTTATATTTGCGATACCATAAACATTATGCAAATCGGCAAAATTGATTCTTTTATTAAGCCGGACAAAATCTCATAGACGGCACAAAAAGACGTTCTTAACTCTGGCAAGCATCTCTGCACCCATCCAGAATTTTCGAGGGCAAATCTCCAACCCAAATATGACCGGACATAATTAGAATCGATAAAACGCGATTAAATAAAATGAATCAAATCCGGATAAAATCGAGCTAAAAATAATGGGCCAAGTGCAAACCAGCACTGGCCCATTCATGAATTATCCTTGCGACGCCACTTCGTCCGACATGCCCGCCTGTCAAGCTGACCAGCCGCTTTGGCATTGGACTTTCAATGCACTAATGATTGAAATCCAAAATAATCAGAATAAAAAAAACCCCCGATTTCTTGCAAAATCAGGGGAAAGCTACCACAGGAAAATGATTGGATACAAAACACCCAATACCGTGATTCTATATAAAAAACTAAAAAAAATCTGCATACGTTGTTTAGGGCTGACGCTATAGCTTGATAAATTAATTTGTGCTAGGACGTAATAAGAATTAAAAACTTAAAAAGATCTTCAATTCCCTACAGTTACATGACCCTATTCCGTCCTTAGAAATCTTGAGCCTTGCCCCATGACTGCGCGACAATAAGGCCTCTTACGGGTGGGACACACTACCCTTCTTGATTCTCAGGCGTTTATCTTGTCTTCTTCGCACTCTTCCTTATCCCCCCGCCAGGTTTTACTGGCCATTCTGGCCTTGGCTGTGGGTGGTTTTTCCATCGGCACCGGCGAATTTGTCATCATGGGTTTGCTACCCGATGTGGCCCAGGATCTGGGTATCGATATTCCCACCGCGGGCCACTTGATCAGCGCTTACGCTTTAGGCGTGGTGATCGGCGCTCCGGTACTGGCCGTACTGGGCGCACGCTGGCCCTGGCGCCGTCTGTTAATAGCCTTGATGGGCGCTTATGCCGTGGGCAATTTCCTGACCGTGATCGCCCCCAGCTATGAAACCGTGTTGATCACCCGCTTTCTGGCCGGCTTTCCGCATGGCACCTACTTTGGTGTTGCCGCCCTGGTAGCCGCTCGCCTGGTGCCGCCGCATCGCCGCGCACAGGCCGTGGCCTACGTCATGCTGGGTCTGACAGTCGCTACCTTATTGGGTGTGCCCATTGCCACCACCTTGGGACAATGGCTGAGCTGGCAGGCGGCCTTTACCTTCGTCAGCCTGATCGCCTTGCTGACCATGGGGCTGGTACTGCGCTTTGTGCCTTTCATTCCCGCCAACACCCTGGCCAGCCCTTTGCGCGAACTGGGGGCCCTGAAGCGCAAGCAAGTCTGGTTGACGCTGGGCATAGGCGCAATTGGTTTTGGTGGCATGTTCTCGGTGTTCAGCTACGTAAAATCCACCTTGATGGAACTGGCGGGCCTGTCGGTCAGCGCCATCCCTGTCGTGCTGGCCTTGTTTGGCGTTGGCATGGTGCTGGGCAATTTACTGGGCGCCCGCTATGCGGACCGCTACCTGGATCGCAGCATTCGCCTGGTTCTGATCTGGGCTACCGGCGTGCTCTTGCTGTTCATGATCACGGCCCACCATCCAATCCTTGGCCCCTTGAACATCATGCTGATTGGCACCCTGGTGGCCTTGGGCCCCGCTTTGCAGATTCGCCTGATGGACGTGGCAGGTGATGCCCAAACACTGGCGGCTGCGCTGAATCACTCGGCTTTCAATATGGCCAATGCGCTAGGTGCATGGTTGGGTGGTTTGACGATTGCCGCTGGCTGGGGCTGGACTTCGACCGCCTGGGTAGGTGCCTTGCTGGCCTTGGGTGGCCTGGCCTTGCACACCATTTCGCTGCGCATTAAAGAATAGTCAGACCTCAGAGCGGGTGACTCGGAGCAGGCAATTTTGTCGTAGGCGACAGAAGCTGAACACAGGAATAGCCTTTGCAAAACTGAACTCTGCCAGTAACCCAAAAACAAAACGGCCTGTAATTGGATGCCCCTAAGGGTATTTCAATTACAGGCCGCTTTTGTTTGGCCCTCTCTCGGGGGTCCGACTACCTGGCTTTCAGCAATTCAGCTCAGGCTTTGCTTGCAGCTGCGGGGCGAGCCGCCAACCAACCGGCGTAGCCCATTCCAAAGCTGACCAGAATGCACAAGCCCAAGGCCCAGCCCCAGCTATTGAACAGGTCATGCAAACCGCCCATGGCGGGAGGCCCAAACGCGGCCAGCAAATAACCCATGCACTGCGCCATACCCGACAGGGACGCCGCCTGCGAAGTAGACGTAGAACGTACCCCAATCAAGGCCAAGGCAATCAGGAATACGCTGCCACTACCAAAGCCAAACAGCACCGCCCACAGCAAGGACCAGGACGGCAAGACCAGAAAGCCCACAAAGGTCAGGGTCTGCAGCAAGGCACCCGCCAAGGCCACCCCACGCTGGTCGTGCACACGGCTCAACACGGGCATCAGCAGCAAGGCCGGTACGGCGGTAGCCAACTGCATCAAGCCATGAATCTGGCCCGCATGATCCGGCTCAAAGCCATAGTTCACCAGCATCACAGGCAACCAGCTGGCAATCATGTAGTAAGCCACCGAGTTCAAACCCATGTACAGGGTGATATGCCAGGCCAGGGGCAAACGCCACACCGAAGAACTGGTTGCCGCGCCAGCGGGCGTATTTTGTGCCGCACGTCGATCCGCGCCCAACTGGGTAGCCCAGACAACTACGCTAGCCAATGCCATCACACCGACCACCATCAGGGACGACCAGCGCCAGCTTTGGCCTGTCCACTCCGCCATAGGGACCGCCATCGCGGAGTTGAACGCCGCGACCAGACCCATGAACAAAACGTACAGCGACGTCACAAAACTGATGCGCATGGGGAAATGACGTTTCACCAGAGAAGGCAACAGCACATTACCCAAGGCAATCCCGATAGCCAGCAAACCGATACCGGCAAACAACTCTATCGTGCCGCCCAGGATACGTACCACCACACCTACCGCAATCAGTACGGAAGCAATAAACAAGGAACGGGACAAGCCCACCACCCGCGCCATGGAGGCGGCCAGCAAGGAGACCACCGCAAAGATGAACAAGGGCATGGCGGTCAGCAGACCGGCCTGCGTGGACGACAGGGAGAGGTCTGCCTGGATCAGCTCCAGCAAGGGGGCGATACCCGTGATCGGGGCTCGCAGATTGCCGGCAATCAGCAAGACGCCAATCAACACCAGCAAGGGGTGGGAGAGCCAGGAGAGTCGAGAGAGGGACATGAAATGTAGCCAGTAGGTGAAAACCCTACTCTATCCTGTTTCGATGCCGACGCAAACAGGATATTATGACAACTTATACCTCAAACCAGACAAAGCATGAGTTTTAGCTCCAATCCGCAAGGCGGGCCTATTTTCAGCATCAAGATGGCGATGGGCAGCAATACTGAAAATCCATTGCATACCCATCCCAATGGACAGCTGATCATGACGCAATATGGCTCCGTCACCCTGCAAACCGACCAGGGCTACTGGATGGTGCCGCCGCTGTGCGCCGTCTGGGTGCCGGTGGGTATCCGTCACCGTGCCCGCGCCGACGATCAGGCCCTGATTCATTTCCTGTACATACAGCCCGGTCTGGATGAACTGCCCGATCACTGCAGCACCCTGGACCTGAGCCCCATGGTGCGCGAGATGATCATTCATTTAAGTGATCTGAATCCCCATTACGAGCCGGGCAGCCAGACGCACCGTCTGGCACTGGTGCTGCTGGAAACCTTGAATCAAATGCCTACCCGGCAGCTGCATGTACCGGTGCCCGAGGACAAAGTTTTGCAGACGATTGCGCAACATATGCTGCAACAGCCCGACTCGCGCCCTACGATGGCCGACTGGGCAAAAGAACTGGCCATGAGTGAGCGCACCCTGGCCCGACATATGCTAAAACACACAGGGATGAGCTTCGGGCGCTGGCGGCAACAATTCATGATTATGCTGGCCCTGCAAAAACTGGGTTCGGGAATGTCCGTAAAGAGCACGGCCAGGGAATTGGGTTACACCTCTATCAGTGCCTTTATTACCGTTTTCAAATCTATTTTGGGCGAAACCCCCAGCCGTTACTTGAGCCAAACCCATTCTTCTTAAGTCCCTACTACCCTCACCACACGCATCCATGTCTTCCACACACCTGTCCCGCCCCGGATATCTGCAGCGCTTATTGAGTTGGTTCCAGATTTCTCACATGTCGGCGGGGCTGATTGCCGTGCTGGTGGGCTACACAAGTTCTGCTGCCATTGTTTTTCAGGCCGCTCAAGCGGCCGGTGCCAACACCGCCGAGCTGGGCTCCTGGATGTGGTCTTTGGGTATTGGTCTGGGCCTGCTGTCGGCAGGTCTGTCGCTGCGCTACAAGATTCCAATTCTGACTGCCTGGTCCACCCCCGGCGCTGCGCTGCTGGCCACGGGTCTGGTGGGCCTGCCCATGTCCCAGGCCGTGGGCATTTTCCTGTTTTCGTCCCTGCTGACCACCATTTGCGGTCTTAGCGGCAGCTTTCAGAAGTTGATGCAGTACATGCCGCGCAGCATTGCCGGCGCCATGCTGGGCGGCATCTTGCTGCGCTTTGGCCTGGATCTGTTCGGTGCCATGCAGACCCAATGGCTGCTGTGCCTGAGCATGTTCATTGTGTTTCTGGTGGTGCGCCAATGGTCGCCCCGCTACGCCGTGCCGCTGGCACTGGTGGCCGGTGTCACGATTGCTGCCATGCAAGGTTTGCTGAAAATGGAAATTCTGAGCTGGACACCCGCCACGCCGGTGCTGGTCTGGCCCGAGTTTTCCTGGACGGCGCTCATTGGTGTGGGCATTCCCTTTTTCATCGTCACCATGAGCTCGCAGAACATTCCGGGCGTGGCTGTATTGAAGGCGCATAACTACGATGCGCCCAACTCCACTGTCATTAGCTGGACCGGGATTGTGGGCCTGATCTTTGGCCCCTTCGGTGGCTACGCCTACAATCTGGCCGCCATTAGCGCCGCCCTGTGCATGACTCCCGAAGTGGATGCGGACCCGCGTCAGCGTTATCGCGCCAGTGTCTGGGCCGGGATTTTCTATTTTGCCGCCGGTATCTTTGGTGCCACCGTGGTCAGCCTGTTTGCCGCCTTCCCAACCGAACTGATTGCGGCCATTGCCGGTCTGGCCTTGCTGGGTACCATAGGCAATAGCATCCACATGGCGCTGGAAGCCCCAGACACCCGTGACGCCGCCCTGGTCACCTTTCTGACCACCGCGTCAGGCATGAGCCTGCTCAATATCGGCAGTGCCTTCTGGGGTCTGGTTTTTGGTATGGCTATGTACTTGATTCAGAAACGAAAAGTGTCCTGATCCGGCCATCCCCCCGGCGTCTGTTCAAGACGGCAAACAAGCCTCACATTTGCTTGCTTTGCCGTCTTTTTCATTTGGCACACTAAAGGCATGACCACTTTTCTTTAACGGAGGTGCTTCATGCCTGCTTTATCTCAAGCCCAACAAAAAGCTGCCGGTGCAGCCTTGTCCGCCAAACGCGGGGAAACTCCGGTAGCCAGTCTGAAAGGGGCATCGCTGGAAATGTACAACACCATGAGTACCAAGGAGCTGGAAGAACTGGCCAGCACCGATACCGCGCGCCGCAACCTGCCTGAACACAAGGAGTAATCAGACAGCCTGAACGCGCACGCCGCTTTGCTCGAAGGCTTGATGCAAACGCTGCGCAAATTCGGCCGCCCCCGCCTGATCCCCATGCAGACACAGGGTATCGGCTGACAAAGGCACCGTTTTACCTGACAGGCTGGTAACGGTGCCTTGCTCTATCATCTGCATCACTTGCTGCACGGACTGATCGGCGTCGGTAATCATGGCGCCGGCTTGCTGACGGGGTGTCAGACTGCCATCGTCCTGATAGCTACGGTCGGCAAACACCTCTTGTGCTACCGTCAGGCCCGCATCACGCCCGGCCTGCACCTGCACACTGCCTGCCAGCGCATACAGAATCAGGCTGCGATCAATATCGGCCACCGCTTGGGAAATGGCTTTTGCCAGTGCCGCATCGCGGGCGGCCATATTGTAAAGAGCGCCATGTGCCTTGACGTGATGCAGGGCGGCGCCCTGGGTGCGGGCAACGGCCGCCAAGGCCCCCACCTGAACCACTACCATGTCATAGACCTGCTCGGGGGTGACCGCCATCACCCGGCGGCCAAAGCCGGCCAGATCCGGCAGGCCGGGATGTGCGCCCAGCTTCACGCCATGCTTTAGGGCCAGGGCCACCGTCTGACGCATGGTGCCCGGATCTCCGGCATGAAAGCCACAGGCGATATTTACCGACGTCACCCACGGAATAACCTGCTCGTCATGGCCCATGACCCAGGGGCCAAAGCTCTCGCCCATGTCGCAATTCAAATCAATACTCAAGCTCATGGAGTTCCCTCTGATAATCCATCCAACCTGCCTGCGGCCTGGGCAATGCAACGCCTGAACCACAGCAGTTCTGCCGCATTATGCGTGCGCGGGTGCCACAGCTGATAAAAGCGCATCAGTGGAAAATGAACCGGACAAGGCAAAACCGTAATCGGCAGAATGCGGGCATAGTACTCGGCAAACTGGCGGTTCGTGGTGAACACCATGTCCGTGCGACTCAAAATCCCCGGAACCAGGCCGAAATACGGCACGACCATCTGTACGTGACGGCTGATGCCCTGCTCGGCCAGGCAACCGTCAATAAAGCCGCGCTTGTCCGTCACGTGGGCCGAAGGGGCCAGATGCGGCATGTCCAGATAGTGCTGCAAGGACAGGCCACGCTGCGCCAAGGGATGATGGCGGCCCAGCATACAGACCACCTCGTCATCAAACAGACGCGCCAGGTGCAGCTTTTCCGGAGGCTCCAGCCAGTTGCCGATCACCACGTCCAGTTCGCCCTCTTCCAGGGCCTGTACGTAATCCAGGTCCGGATTGATGGTATGGACCACCAGTCGGGCCTGCGGCGCCTGACGACGCACCCGCTCCGCAATATCCGGGATAAAAGCACCATCCAGATAGTCCGGTGCGCCCAGATTGAAAACGCGGGTAGACTGACTGGGATCCATGGGCTCTGCCGCGGCAGAAATTCGCTCGATAGCTTGCAAGGCTTCCGTGGCATGTGCCAGCAAAAAAGGACCGCGCTCGGTAGGCACCATTCCCTTTTTACCGCGCAGCAAAATCGGATCGCCCGTGATTTCGCGCAAGCGCCGCAAGGCATTGCTAACGGCTGGCTGGGACATGCCCAAGCGGATAGCCGTACGCGAGACGCTATGCTCCTTGAGCAGCGACTGCAATACCCGCAGCAAATGTAGATCTAGTTGTTCTCGTAATTTTGGCATGGTTTAAATAATACAAGCGCTGGCCCGCCTCGTTGATCGGTGTAGACACTCATACGCCTATATAGTGAACATCATTCCAAGCAAATGTTCGCATCCTAAGCAAATGCTATCTTCGATCCGTAAAAAACCAGTCGAGTGAGATCATGGAGACAAGACCAATTCGTTTTATTTATCGCGGCGAAGTACAGGAAGTGGCTCAGGCCCCAACCACGCGAACCGTTTTACAGTATATCCGTGAGGATCTGCACTGCACCGGCACCAAAGAAGGCTGTGCCGAGGGTGACTGCGGCGCCTGCACGGTCATGATTGGCGAACTGGACCAGAACAATCAACTGCAATTGCGTGCCGTAAACGCCTGTATCCAGCTGCTACCTACGCTGGACGGCAAGGTGCTCTACACCATTGAGGATCTGCGCCAGGACGATGGCACCCTGCACCCCGTGCAACAGGCCATGGTGGACTGGCACGGTGCCCAGTGCGGCTTTTGTACGCCCGGCTTCATCATGTCGCTGTGGGGCCTGTACATGACGCACTCGCCCGAAGACGGCCCGGTTTCCCGGGAACAGATCGACGATGTGCTCTCGGGCAATCTGTGCCGCTGTACCGGCTACCGCCCCATTATTGATGCGGCCAAGGCCATGCACAGCTATCCGGCTGTCAGCATGGATCGCCAATCCATTGAGGACAAGCTGCGTGCCATTCGTCAGGACGGCATGCTGGCCTATGAATACCAGGGCCAGACCTTCCACGCCCCCCGCACGCTGGACCAGTTGGCCCAGCTGCGTGAGCAATATCCGCAAGCCCGCATTCTGGCTGGCAGCACCGATATCGGCCTATGGGTGACCAAGCAATTCCGCGATTTGCCGCATCTGATCTATATCGGTCAGGTGGCCGAGCTGCGCGAACTGAAAACCACCGGGGACGATCTGTATATAGGTGCAGGCGTGCTGCTGAACGATGCTTTCGACGCCCTGATCAAAGACCACCCCGAACTGACAGAACTGCGCCAACGCTTTGCCTCCTTCCCTATCCGCAACGCCGGTACCCTGGGCGGCAACGTGGCCAACGGCTCGCCTATTGGCGACTCCATGCCCGCCCTGATTGCCATGCGTACCCGTGTGGTGCTGCGCAAAGGCGCAGTCGAGCGCGTGCTGCCTTTGGAAGATCTGTATCTGGCCTACCAGAAAACCGCCATGGAACCGGGCGAGTTCGTGCAAGGCCTGCTGGTCCCACGCAACAAGGGACAATGGCAATTCCGTACCTACAAGCTGTCCAAGCGTTTCGACCAGGACATTTCTGCCGTGTGCGCCGCCTTTGCGGTGGAACTGGACGGCAAGATCGTCAAACAGGCTCGCATCGCCTTTGGTGGTATGGCTGCCACCCCTAAACGCGCCAGCCACGCCGAGCAAGTGCTGCAAGGTCAGGAATGGAACGAGGAAAACGTACAAGCTGCCATGCAAGCGCTGCAACAGGACTACCAGGCCCTGAGCGATATGCGTGCTAGCAGCGAATACCGCAATCAAAGTGCGGCCAATCTGCTGTACCGCTTCTTCCTGGAAACCCACCCTGAACACGCTTTGAGTCCCGCCCAGCTGAATGTCTTTCACCGAGCTCAAGCCAGCCTGGAGACTTTGTGATGAAAATTGACAATATCGACCACCTGAACACCGCCACGGCTCAACGAGTCGGTGTGTCCTTTCTGCACGAGTCGGCAGACCTGCACGTGAGCGGCACGGCCACATATACCGATGATTTGCCTGAATTGCAGGGCACGGCCCATATTGCGCTGGGCCTGTCGGAAAAAGCCCATGCCCGTTTGCTGGACGTGGATCTGGAAGCTGTGCGTCAAGCGCCCGGTGTCATTGCCGTCCTGACGGTTGCCGACATTCCCGCCGCAAATAATTGTGGCCCTATTCTGCATGACGACCCCATTCTGGCCGATGGCGTGGTGCATTACTTTGGCCAGCCCATTTTTGCGGTTATTGCGAAATCCCACGACCAGGCACGCCGTGCAGCGCGTCTGGGCAAGATCACCTATGAAGAGCTGCCTGCCATCTTGACTCCGCAAGAAGCCAAGGCCGCGAATGCCGGTGTTCTGCCCCTGATGAGCCTGAAACAAGGCGACGCCAAAAAAGCACTGGAATCGGCTCCACACCGCCTGCAAGGCACCTTCCAGTGCAATGGTCAGGAACAGTTTTATCTGGAAGGCCAGATTTCCTACGCCGTGCCCAAGGAATACGGCGCCGTGCATATCTGGTGCTCCACCCAGCACCCTTCGGAGATGCAGCAGCTGGTTGCTCACTGTCTGGGCGTTGGTGCACACAAGGTACACGTGGAATGCCGTCGCATGGGCGGTGGTTTCGGAGGCAAGGAATCTCAATCGGCCCTGTACGCCTGCGTGGCCAGTGTGGCCGCCGTCAAGCTGCAACGCCCGATCAAACTGCGCCTGGACCGCGACGACGACTTCATGATTACCGGCAAGCGTCACGGTTTCTACTATGAATACGATATTGGCTACGACGACGAAGGCCGCCTGCTGGGTGCCCGTCTGGACATGACGGCCAACTCGGGGTTTTCCGCCGACTTGTCCGGCCCCGTGGCAACCCGCGCCATCTGTCACTTTGACAATGCCTACTACCTGTCCGATGTAGACATGAGCGCCTTGTGTGGTCGCACCAATACCCAATCCAATACGGCCTTTCGAGGCTTTGGTGGCCCGCAAGGGGCCTTGGTCATGGAAGTGGCGCTGGACACGATTGCTCGCCGTCTGGGCAAAGATCCGCTGGATGTGCGCCGCATCAACTTCTACGGCAAAGAAGACCGTAATGTGACGCCTTACGACCAGACCGTGGTCGATAACGTCATTCACGAGCTGGTGGCCGAGCTGGAGGAAACCAGCGAATACCGTCAGCGCCGTGAACACATCCGTGAATTCAATGCCAGCAGCCCGGTACTGAAAAAGGGTCTGGCACTGACCCCGGTGAAATTCGGTATTTCCTTTAACGTACCCGCCTTCAACCAGGCTGGGGCTCTGGTCCACGTCTACCGTGACGGCACAGTTTTGGTGAACCACGGTGGCACGGAAATGGGCCAGGGTTTGAACACCAAGGTCGCCCAGGTCGTTGCCCACGAGCTGGGCCTGAATCTGGAGCACATCCGGGTCACGGCCACCGATACCACCAAAGTGGCCAATACCTCGGCCACGGCGGCATCCACAGGTACGGACTTGAACGGTAAAGCCGCCCAGGATGCGGCCTACCAGATTCGCCAGCGTCTGACGACGGTAGCTGCCCAGCTCTTCTCGGAGGAAGAGTCCAGCGTGAAATTCGAGCGGGGTCAGGTCCAGATCGGCGGCCAGACCATGCCCTTCTTTCAACTGGTTGAGCACGCCTACCAGGCCCGCGTCCAGCTGTGGTCCGACGGCTTTTACGCCACCCCCGGCCTGCACTGGGACTCCAAAGTCATGAAGGGCAACCCCTTCTACTACTTCTCTTATGGGGCTGCCGTCGCTGAAGTGCTGATCGACACGCTGACCGGGGAATCTCGTCTTCTGCGTGCTGACGTGCTGCACGATGTGGGCAAATCCATCAATCCGGCCCTGGATATTGGCCAGGTTGAAGGCGCCTTTATTCAAGGTATGGGCTGGCTGACAACAGAAGAGCTGGTTTGGAACGCTCAAGGCAAGCTCACCACGCATGCACCGTCGACCTACAAGATCCCGGCCATCAGCGACTGCCCCATGGACTTCCGCGTCAATCTGTTCGATGGCCGCAACGCCATGGATTCGATTCACCGCTCCAAAGCCGTGGGCGAACCGCCTTTGCTGCTACCGTTCTGCGTCTTTAACGCGATCCGTGATGCGGTTGCCAGTGTAGGCAACTACCAGATTGAGCCCGTGCTGAACGCCCCTGCGACTGCGGAAGCCGTCATGCGGGCTGTTGCGGCTATTCGCAAAGCGAAATGAGTAGCTGGCCCTCTCTTGCCCTCGCCCGTGTGAAAGCGGGCGAGCGGCTGGTTTTGTGCTCGGTGGCGCTGGCCAAAGGCTCCACCCCGCGCACCACGGGCACGGCCATGCTGTTCAGCCAAACTGAGCAGTGGTTAACCATTGGTGGCGGGCACCTGGAATGGGTAGCGGCAGAACAGGCACGTGTCATGCTCAGTCAGTCCTCCGGACCCGGCTGGAGCATGAGCCGCCTGCCGCTGGGCCCCAGTCTGGGCCAATGTTGCGGCGGGGTCGTTACCTTGCTGTACGAAACCCTGGGTGCCGAGGATCTGGGCTGGCTGGAAGAGCTGGATAGCGCCGTGCGGGCCGGTCAGGCGACCAGCCGCCGTTCACAATTGCTCTCAGACGGCAATAAGCAGGTTGATATCCAAAGCCCTTCAATTGTGGACGAGTCCCGACTGGAGTACGACGGCTCGCAAGGCGTCTGGATGGAGGACCTGCCGCCCCCGCCCCTGACTATTTTGCTGTTTGGGGCCGGTCATGTGGGCGAGGCACTGGTGCAGATTCTGGGCACCCTGCCATGCCGGGTTCTGTGGATTGACGAACGCCCTGAACTGTTTCCCGCTCAGGTACCCAGCAATGTCAGCCTGGAAATTACCGACATCCCCGATGCGCTGATCGAACAAGCCCCGACCAATAGCTATTTTCTGGTGATGACGCATAATCACGGCCTCGATCTGGCTCTGTGCCAAAAGATCTTGCGCCGCCCCGATACGGCCTATGTGGGCCTGATCGGCTCCATGACCAAACGTCGTCAATTCGAGCGCCGCTTGCAACAACGCGGCATGCCCGAATCCCGTATTCAGGAACTGGTCTGCCCCATTGGCGTGCCAGGTATCAAGGGCAAGGCCCCCTCGATTATTGCCGTGGCTGTCGCCGCCGAATTGCTGACCCACGCCTATGAAATGGGCCAGCTCAGTCGCTGATGCGACCTCGACTTCAAGGACACTATGACTACCTCTTTACACTCCGCCTGCGCCTACCGTGCCCAACTGCTGTACTTTGTCGCGGACCCTGCCACATTGGAAGATCCTTCCGAAGCCGTGCGCTATCACAGTGACGGCCTGCTGCTGGTCAACGAACAGGGCCAGATTCAGGCCTGTGGCGACTGGGCCGAACTGTCGCGCAGCCTGCCTGCCGATACAAAGACCGTGGATTTGAGCGGGAAAATCATCATGCCAGGCATGATCGACACCCACCTGCACTTTCCGCAAACCGACATTATTGCCTCTCCCTCCAGCGGCCTGCTGCCCTGGCTGGAAACCTATACCTTCCCAACTGAAGGCCGTTTTGGCGATAGTGAACATGCCCGCGAAGTGGCTGGCGTGTTTCTGGACGAACTGCTGCGCAACGGCACGACCACCGCCCTGGTCTATGGCAGTGTGCACCGCCAATCCGTGGATGCCTTCTTTGAAGAAAGCCACGAGCGCAATCTGCGCATGATTGCAGGCAAGGTGATGATGGATCGCAACTGCCCGGACTATCTGCAAGATACCGCCGAGTCAGGCGCACGCGATTCGGAAGACCTCATCAAGCGCTGGCACGGCAAGGGCCGCCAACTGTACGCTCTGACACCCCGTTTTGCGCCCACCTCCACCCCGGAGCAATTGGCCGCCTGTGGTGAACTGGCCCGCGCCTACCCCGATGTGTTTCTGCAAACCCATGTGGCAGAAAACAAGGACGAAATCAAATGGGTAAGCGAGCTGTTCCCCAAGAACCGCAGCTATCTGGACGTGTACGACAGCTTTGGTCTGCTGCGCCCCCGCGCCATCTACGGCCACAGTATCTGGCTGGACGAGCAGGATCGCGCCCGCATGCACGATACCGGCAGTATTGCGGCGCACTGCCCCACCTCCAACCTGTTCCTGGCCTCTGGTTTGTTCGATTTCCAGTCCATTCGCCAAAGCAAGGTGCTGCACACCCTGGCCACCGATGTGGGCGGCGGGACGTCGTTCTCCATGCTGCGCACCATGAACGAAGCCCACAAAGTGGCCCGTCTGAACAACTACCATCTGACCGCCGCATCCATGTTCTACATGGCCACCGAAGGGGCCGCGCGGGCACTGGACATGCAGGGTCAAATCGGCACGCTGGCTCCTGGTGCCGAGGCGGACTTTATTGTGATGGACCCCAAGGCCACTCCCTTGATGGCCCGCCGCAGCACCATGCTGAACTCGCTGGAAGAGCAATTGTTCATGCTGGCCCTGCTGGGTGACGATCGCTGCATTCAAGCCAGCTACAGCGCAGGCCGCTGCGTGCATCAGCGCGATCACTAAACACAACTGAAGCCGGGTCCTGGCGGGCAACTCCAATCATTACAACCGCCGCCAGGGACTCTTTTCCGTCTACCCAAAAAATATCTGCACGCGTTTTTCGATTTAACGCGGATTTTACGGTGCCAACGATACATTGATCCCGTCAGTAGGGAGCCAGCCCCGGCTCCCCCCTCTTCTTGGCGAGATTTGATTATGTCCGGCACATCAACACTGGTGCAACGCAACTCCCTGTTCTACCTGCTGACGCAGGTTGTGGGAGTGACCTTTTTGTTTCTCTGGCTGGCCAGCCTGACCCAGGACTGGTCCCCGCTCAATCCCTTGCTGGCATCCAGCCAGCAACCTGGCCATATGGCCCATGAAATGAAAGAGGCTCAAGGTCTGCTGACCGGCCTGATTGCCGCCGCTGGTTTGTTCCTGGCTGCCTGGAAGCTGCGCCAGCTGCGCGGACAAGAGGCCTTGCCAGGCAAACGCATCCTGTTGCTGGGCACCAGCCTGTTCCTGGCCGTGCCTTTGCTGATGCTGCTTCTGCAATACTCCGCTGCCTCCCCAAGCCTGGAATCGCTGTATCACCAGATACCCGAGATCAAACCCTTGCTGGAAGTGGGTGCCATCGTCGCCGTGGGCGCTGGCTTGCTACACCTGTACTTTGCCGGTTGGGCCTTGAACCAGGCCCGACTGCGCTGGGGGGGCCTGCTGGCCGGTTTGATCTGCGCCTTTTTGTTGGGCTTGCTGGACGCGGATCAAGAGCGTATCAATTTGACTCAAGTGTTTGCCTCACTGGCGCTTGTCTGGCTGCTGGGCAGCATCGCCTTCTACCCCTTGATCGTGAATCCCGAACGCTGGTCAGCCTCCCATAGCGAACGCGCCACGGTTGCAGAGGCCTGGGAACATCTGGCCAGCATTCAGGTACAACGTCGCCGCAGCCTGGGGGTGTTTGGTGGCCTGATGGTCGTGATTCTGCCTTTCTTCGCCTCCACCTGGGCGGTCGACTCGCTGGTCTTTCAATTCACCCGCATGGCCGGTCTGGGGCTGGTCCTGATTGCCGTCCTGGGCCGCTGCTGGTGCATGTTGTACCTGGGCGGTCATAAAGGCTCCAGCCTGATCAGCCAAGGCCCCTACTCCATCAGCCGCAACCCGCTGTATCTGTTTTCCCTGTGTGCCGTCACCGGCATGGGTGCACTGTCCGGCAGCCTGCTGCTTGGCCCCATACTCGCCTTGTTTGTCTACGCCGTCTTCAACAATGTGATCGACGAAGAACAGGTTCTGCTGCACAAAGTCTTTGGTCAGGATTATCAGGACTACTGCCAGCGCGTGCCCCGCCTGATCCCACGCCTGAGCCTCTGGAACAGCCCGAACGAACTGCAAGTGTCCCTGACAGGATTGGCCCGCACCTTACGCGATGCCTTGCCTTACTTCCTGATCTGGCCCGTCTTTGCCTTGGCACAGTGGTTGCAAATCAATGGCTGGGTACCCGTACTTCTGCGTCTACCCTGATCGCCCCCAAGTGCAGTAAGCTGCACAAGAACTGTCCCAACCCTGTGGAACAAGCTGTCATGCGTGTCCTGATTGTTGAAAACGATACGACTATTGCCGAAAATCTTTATACCTATCTGGAACTGAAAGGCTTTGCTGTGGACGCCGCCTACGACGGCAATGGTGCACTGACACTGCTGCAAGAACAGGATTTCGATGCATTGGTACTGGATCTGGGCTTGCCCGGTCTGGATGGTTTTGGTGTACTCCAGGCCCTGCGCCAGTCCAGTCAAACCCCCATCCCGACCTTGGTACTGACAGCCCGCAGCCAGCTGGAAAGCAAGCTCACGGCCTTTGACCTGGGGGCGGACGACTATCTGATCAAACCTTTTGCCCTGGCTGAAGTCGAAGCCCGGCTACGCGCTCTGATGCGTCGTGGCCCACCACAAGTGCAGCACGGCTCACTGCATTGGGGCCGTCTGGAATACAACCTGGATACGGCACTGGTCAGCGTCAGCGGTCAGGAACTGCACCTGAGCTTCAAAGCCCGCCAGTTACTGGAAGCCCTGTTACGCGACCCGCAAGCCATTCTGACACGCCGCTCCCTGGAAAAAACCCTGTGGCCCCAAGGCGCTCCGTCGCCAGAAGCCTTACGCAGTCAAATCCATATCTTGCGCCGCGCCTTGTCCGAGGCTGGCGCAGGCACCATTGAAACCTTGCCCGGCATGGGCTGGCGTTTGCAACAAGAGAGCTAAGGGATGGCCAAAGCTCCGCGCCGCAGCCGCTTCATGAGCACCCTTACCCAGCGTGTATCCTGGGCCCTGACCCTGATTGCCGCCTTGCTGGTCATCATTATGGGGGGACTGGCCTATGTCGCCTTTGCGCGCATGGAAGACGAGATGGTCAACGCCATGCTGGTCTCTTACGCTCGCAACCCCACTCTTTTACCCGACAGCGCCTACGACCGCAGTGAAGCCCTGGGCGCAGAGCTGGACAGCTATTGGTTTTTGCCGGGCCAGACTCTGGACAACTTGCCCGAATTTGCCCGTGTTCCCGAACCGGGCATTTACGAATTTCATCTGGGTAGTGACACCTGGCACGTGCTGCGCCAGGACAAAGAGCAAGGCCAGCTGTATCTGGTGTATCGCGCCACCCCTCACGAAGACCGAGTACGCGAGTTTGGCCTGATTCTGCTCCTGATTGGTTCGGCCACGATTTTGCTGGTGTTTTTACTCGGGCGTCGAGTAGCCCGCCACGCTGTGGCTCCCATGCTGACCCTGTCCCGCCATCTGGAAAACTGGGCACCCGGCCGCTCCGGCCTGCCCGAACACCAGGATGATGAAGCTGGCCGGCTGATCCGAGCCTTTAATCGCATGCAGGAGCAAGTTGAGGAACTACTGACGCATGAACGCGAGTTCGCCGCCAATCTGGGCCACGAGCTGCGTACAGGGCTGACTGCCATACGCAGCGATTGCGAGCTTTTGCTGCTGCAACTGCCCGAAGGCCCGCAACAACAGCGCCTGCAACGCATGATGGTCCACGCCGATGCCGTCACCGCCAGCCTGGATGCCGCAGAAAGCCTGGCTTACACCGCAGAGCGCCATGTGCGCGAAGTCGAGGTCCACGAGCTGGCTCAACAGACCTGGCAGGCCGTCGCCCTGCTGGATGCGGATAGCCAGCAAGTACGTTGGAGCAATTTGGTGCCTGACCACTTGCTCTACACCTTGGACCCCTATGCCCTGTCCATGTTGCTGCGCATCCTGATGCGCAATGCCATCGACCACGCCGCTCCCTGCAAGCTGCAACTGAGCTGGATTGCCCCCTCAGTCCTGGCTTTGCAAGACGACGGCCCCGGCATTGCCAAGCAAGATCAAATCCTGATCTTTGAGCGCCACTTCAGCCAGGGCAAACAACTGACGACAGGACTGCGCGAAGAAGGCCACAGAGGCATAGGCCTGGCATTGGCACGCCAACTGGCGTTGGCGCAAGGCTGGAGTTTAAGTGTACAAAGCGGGCCGAATGGCAAAGGCTGTGTATTCAAGCTGGATCTGGATCCGTCCTGATATCCTGAAACGGCAAACTTATCTGCACGAACGGTGTCGCCAAGAGCACCAAAAACTCATTGCGACAGGCAAGACCAAAGACCTAGTAAGCTTTTCTCAACTGCAGCGCCTAACCCCTGAAAAGAGATTTTAAAAGGCTGGGCAATGAGCACAAAAAAACCCGGTCTTATTCAGACCGGGTTTTTTATCTTGCTCAAGCAGACTTGCTAAAGACTTACTGGCTTTCCAGGAAGCTCTTCAGTTTGTCGGCACGGCTAGGATGACGCAGCTTGCGCAAAGCTTTAGCTTCTATTTGACGAATACGCTCACGCGTAACGTCAAACTGCTTGCCCACTTCTTCCAGAGTCTGGTCAGTGCTCATCTCGATACCGAAACGCATGCGCAGCACTTTGGCTTCGCGTGGCGTCAAGGAATCCAGGACATCTTTCACCACATCGCGCATGGAGCCGTGCAAAGCGGAATCCGATGGCGAAACGGTGTTGTTGTCCTCGATGAAATCGCCCAGGTGGGAATCGTCATCGTCACCGATAGGCGTTTCCATGGAGATAGGCTCTTTGGCGATCTTCAAGATCTTGCGAACCTTGTCTTCGGGCATGTCCATCTTCTGGGCCAGGGTTGCGGGATCGGGCTCAACGCCGGTTTCCTGCAGGATCTGACGATTGATACGGTTCATCTTGTTGATCGTCTCGATCATGTGAACCGGAATACGAATCGTGCGGGCCTGGTCAGCGATCGAACGCGTAATGGCCTGACGAATCCACCACGTGGCGTACGTGGAGAATTTGTAGCCGCGACGGTATTCGAACTTGTCCACTGCCTTCATCAAACCGATATTGCCTTCCTGAATCAGATCCAGGAACTGCAAGCCACGGTTGGTGTACTTCTTGGCAATGGAGATCACCAGACGCAAGTTGGCTTCGGTCATTTCGCGCTTGGCTTTACGTGCCTTGGCTTCGCCCGTGGTCATGCGTTTGTTGACTTCTTTCAAGTCCTTCAAAGGCAGCACAACGCTGGTTTGCAGGTCGATCAGCTTTTGCTGAACTTCCTGAATGGCAGGGATGTGGCGCTCCAGAATGGAGCTGTAAGGATGGCCTGCCGCCACCTCCTGCACCACCCAATCCAGATTGGTTTCGTTGCCGGGGAAAGCCTTGATGAAGTGTGCACGTGGCATATCAGCACGATCCACACAGATGTTCAGGATTTCACGCTCGTGCTGACGCACGATGGCAACCTGCTCACGCATGGTATCAGCCAGCTTCTCCACCATCTTGGCGGTAAAGCGAATGCCCATGAATTCATTCAGGATGGTTTCCTGGGCTTGCACATAGCCTGCGCTCTTGTAACCTTCGGACTCAAAGGACACACGCATCTTGTCAAACCATTCACCAATGATGTCGAATTTCTTGAGCGACTTGTTGCGCAGGTATTCAATCTGCTTGCTGCTCATGCCGCCGGCTGGACCTTCGTCCTCGTCGTCAGCGGTGACACCGGAACCGGCGTATTCTTCGCCATCATCGTCCACCAGACCGTCAACCACTTCGTCAATCTGCATGACGCCTTCGCGTACACGCTGAACGTAGGCCAGGATCTCGTTAACCGTGGTTGGGCACGCGGCGATAGCCATCACCATGTGCTTCAAGCCATCTTCGATACGCTTGGCGATTTCAATTTCGCCTTCGCGGGTCAGCAGTTCCACCGAACCCATTTCACGCATGTACATACGTACAGGGTCAGTCGTGCGACCGAAGTCGGAATCCACGGTCGTCAAAGCAGCTTCAGCTTCGTCCTCGACGTCGTCGTCGCTGGATGCCATGGGCGCGTTATCGCTCATGAGCAAGGTGTCAGCATCGGGAGCCTGGTCGTAAACCGAAATACCCATGTCACTGAAGGTGCCGATAATGCCATCAATGGCTTCGACATCCACCAGATCATCAGGCAGGTGATCGTTGATTTCACTGTAGGTCAGGTAACCGCGGTCCTTACCCAGCTTGATCAGGGCTTTGAGACGATTGCGGCGGGCTTCCTGTTCTTCAGGGCTCAGTTGGCCACGGACACCGAATACATCTTTTTCGGCTTTGGCGCGCTTGGCACCCCGCTTGGCCACCGGCTTGAGATCAGGAATGACCTCTTCTTCGCCCATTTCGTCGTCATCGACAAAGTCGATACCGTCGTTATTGGCATTCTTTGCAGGACGTCCACGGCGACCGCCGGTAGCGGCTTTAGCCGCTGTTTTCTTGGCAGCCGCTTTTTTGGCTACCGTTTTTTTAGCAGCCGCCTTTTTAGCTGCCTTTTTGGCAGGCGCTGCGCCTGGCTCTCCACTTTCGTGAAGCTCATCGAGCTCTACCGAGCTTGATGCCCCTGATTTTGCTGTCGCGGCCAAGGTTTTCTTAGCAGACCGAGAGACCGTCGTCGAGGTTTTACCAGTCGTTTGAGTCATATTTTCTTCCATAGACGCCATTTACCCCTGTGGCACTAAATATGTAGCCACCGAGTCGTACAGGCAAAAGCCTGATAATGAGCGTGTTCACAACCGGCTTGCTCCTGGGCGTGTTGCGCGAGCGAACCCTAAGTCATTTAATCCCTGGCTCATGGGCTCAAGGCATAAGGTGGTTCACAATCCGCTAACCCGCCGCATTTGCTCGCGTACCAGTTTTAACCCCCTGGCCGGCCACAAACACAACACATAACCCAATATTTTACTTCACTTGCCGAGTATAAGCAGCATTCAACAAAGCAATACGGCGTGTCAATTCTTGATAACGCTGACGCTGTTCGGGCTCTTGCAAGCCCGTGGCCACCAATGCCGACTGCTCTGCCTTGATCGCATCCAGTTCGATGCGATGCAGCGCATCACGCCATTCACCCTGCGGATCGGGCAATTCTTCTTCGCCCAAGAGCTCCGTGGCCAGCGCTTCGAGCACGGGGGCCAGGTCGGACTCGGGGTCCACGGCCTCCAGCAACGCACCTGCATGACGCGCCGAGCTGATATTGCTTAAGGCAATCAGCTCTTGCACTAAACGTAAATGGGGACTTTGCGCCAAAATTTCAAGTTGTTGATCGCCCAACCCTCCCACCAGGGTTGGATGCCCAATGAGCAAGCGCAGCAATCGCTTGGCCATCGGAGTCACGGCGCGGCTGCCACCCAGGACAGCGCGCTCTTGCCGTTGACGATTATTCTTGCCACCCTTGCCGCGACCTGATGCTGGCCGCTCCTGATATTGCTCCTGAGGCTGCCAATCGGGCTCGTCCTGCCAGCCATCCATAGGCAGGCTGTCAGCAAAGGAACCGTCAAAACCGTCTTCAAACGGCTCCATGCCATCTGAAGATGGTGCTGGCTGTGCCGGAACCGGTGGTCTGGCTACCAGACCATCCTGAGCCGGCGGCGTATCCACGGCAGGCCGGCGAACCGGCTCTACGGTACTCAGGCGCTGCGCCAGCTCGTCTGGCGTCAGCAGCACCATGCGGGCAAATTCGTGCTGAATCTGCACCTTCAAGGTACTGTCAGCCAGTTCCAGCAACAAAGGCAAAGCCTCGTGCACGCAAGCCGCGCGGCCTTCGGCCTCGTCCATGCGATGGCGGGCTGCCAGCTCGTCCAGGAAGAAGCGCGACAAAGCTGCTGCTTCCTGGGCCTGCTCGCGAAACGCGGCAGCACCGTGCTCACGAACAAAAGAATCGGGGTCGTGGTTATCCGCCAGGAACATGAAGCGGATGGACACATCGTCACGTACCAGTGGCAAGCAGGTATTCAAAGCACGCCAGGCGGCCTTGCGCCCTGCCCCGTCACCATCAAAGCAAAACACCAGCCTGTCGCTGGCGCGCATCAATTTGGTGATGTGGTATTCGGTTGTCGCGGTGCCCAAGGTCGCTACGGCATTGTGCAAGCCATGTTGCGACAGCGCCACCACGTCCATATAACCTTCAACAATCAGGACAAAGCCTTCTTTGCGTATGCCCTGACGTCCTTCCCACAAGCCGTACAGCTCGTGTCCTTTGGAAAACAGCGTGGTTTCCGGCGAATTCAGGTACTTGGGTTCACCTTTTTCGATCAGACGGCCACCAAAGCCAATGATATGGCCCTTGGTACTGCGGATCGGAAACATGATGCGTGAACGGAAACGGTCGTAGCGACGACCATCTTCGGACTCGATCACCAGACCGGACTCAACCAGCTGCTTGTCTTCGTACTGCGGAAACACAGCCGATAAGCCGCGTCGCTCCGTACCTGTCCAGCCCAAACCGAAACGGGCAGCCGTCTCCCCATCCAGGCCACGACGTTTTAGGTAGTCGATAGCAATGGGTGACTGTTTTAGCTGACGTAGGTAGTGCCCCTGTGCCGTTTCAAGAATATGATGCTGACGCGACAACTCGTCTTTACGACGCGCATCGGCAGCACGTTGGCGTGGGGTGCGATCTGCTTCGGGCACAGTCATTCCGACGGAACCAGCTAAGCTGCGTACCGCCTCGGGGAATGAAGCCCCTGTGTGTTCCATCAGGAACGAGATAGCCGATCCGTGAGCGCCACAACCGAAGCAATGGTAAAACTGCTTGGTGGGACTGACTGTAAATGAAGGGGATTTTTCGTTGTGAAAAGGGCACAGGCCAAGCAAGTTGGCCCCGCCTTTACGCAACTGCACGTACCGCCCGACGACATCTACGACATCGACACGGGCGAGCAGTTCCTGAACAAAAGATTCAGGGATCAATACAAGCGTGGAGGCAGTTGCTGGCTGCGGATGCGTTTGTAGTGACGCTTCACGGCGGCAGCGTGCTTGCGCTTGCGCTCAGCCGTTGGCTTTTCGTAGAATTCGCGCGAACGCAGCTCGGTCAACAGACCGGTTTTTTCAATAGTGCGTTTGAAGCGGCGCAGAGCAACTTCAAAGGGTTCGTTTTCTTTCAGGCGAACAATGGACATGTAATCCCTGACCTTTGTAAAAAGAGTTAGCGTAACAGATAGCCCAATATGGTAGCACGATTGCTGGCATACACCAAGCAAGGCGCAATTAGGCTATCCACCAATTATCTGAATGCCAGCGATCAAGCCTGGCCGGTACCCTTACGGATCCAAGCGTCCAGCTGATGAGGGCGAATGCTATCGTAGTCCTCAAAAGGCTGATGAATCCAGGGATTTGTGGGCAACTTGGACACGTAGTAGTCTGGGTCGACCTGGGCGTGGCCTTTCCACCACAAAACGGCGGTTTTCAGCTCGGTGATCGCGGGAAACTGTGCACGCAGGTGATCACGTACACGCATAAAAGTCTTGCCCGTATCGACCATATCATCGACCAGCAGCACATTGCCATCCAGGGTGCCACGGGTAATGGTGATGTATTGCGCAATATCCAGATCACCCTGTTCGGTACCGGCGGCTTCGCGATAGCTGCTGGTGGCCAAAATACCCAAGGGTACATCATAGATGCGCGAAATAACGTCTCCCACTCTCATGCCGCCTCGGGCCAGGCAAACAATTTTGTCGAATTTCCAGCCTGATTCGTGAATGCTCAGGGCCAATTGTTCAATCAGGCGATTGTATTGTTCCCAGGAAACCCATTCATCAGTATCGCTATTTGGGGGCAGACTCATATGTATTCCAGATATAAATGCACTAGCTGCGCTTTGGTACCTGCAAAACAAGAGTCTGGTAGGCCAACGCAGCGTCCAGAACGACAAAGCGGCCCTTCAGGCCGCTCTGTACGCACCGCACAACGGTGCAAGGCATTATACCGCGATAAATCGCTTATTTGGTAAACGGATCGCGCAATACGATGGTTTCGTTGCGATCTGGCCCCGTGGAAACCATGTCGATAGGTACATCGCACAGTTCAGCAATACGCTCCAGATAACGACGAGCGTTGATAGGCAACTTGTCGTAGTCAGTCACGCCCACGGTGGACTCGGTCCAGCCGGGCATTTCTTCCAGAACGGGCTCGGCTTCGGCAACCGCGTGTGCGCCGTAGGGCAGGACGTCCAGGAATTCGCCCTTGTAGCGGTAACCCACACCAATCTTGATTTGCTCAACGCCGTCCAGCACGTCCAGCTTGGTAATGCACAGACCGGAAATACCGTTAATCATGACCGAACGCTTCATGGCCGCCGCATCAAACCAGCCGCAACGACGTGGACGACCGGTAACGGAACCGAATTCCTTGCCAACCGTAGCCAGACGCATGCCGGTGTCATCCAGCAACTCGGTCGGGAATGGACCCGAACCCACGCGAGTGGTGTAGGACTTGGCGATACCGAGCACGTAGCTCAATTCCTGAGGACCCACACCCGAACCTGCGGAAGCGGCACCGGACAAGCAGTTGCTGCTGGTCACGAAGGGGTATGTACCGTGGTCAATATCCAACAATGCACCCTGGGCACCTTCAAACAGGAGTTTCTGCCCTGCTTTCTTGGCCTGGTACAGGTTGTTGGATACGTCAGCAACCATAGGAGCCAGCTGTTCAGCGTGCTTCATGGCCAGGTCGCGAACCTGTTCAGCGGAAACAGCTTCAGCGCCCAGGTACTGGGTCAGCACGAAGTTGTGGTAATCCAGCGCTTCGGACAATTTTTCGTCAAAGATTTCGGGATCGTACAGGTCCTGAACACGCAGGGCACGGCGTGCCACCTTGTCTTCGTAGGCAGGGCCGATACCGCGACCGGTAGTACCGATCTTGCCGTCGCCTTTACGCTTTTCACGAGCCTGGTCCACGGCGATGTGGTAGGGCAAAATCAGCGGGCAAGCGGGCGAGATCTGCAGGCGCGAACGCACGTCCAGACCGGCAGCTTCCAGCTCGGCGATTTCAGTCAAGAGGGCCTCAGGCGACAGCACCACGCCATTGCCAATGTAGCAAGTGACGTGCTCGTGCATGATGCCCGACGGAATCAAGCGCAGAATGGTCTTCTTGCCATTAATCCACAATGTATGGCCAGCGTTATGCCCACCCTGGAAACGAACCACGCCATGCGCGGACTCGGCCAGCCAGTCGACGATCTTGCCTTTGCCTTCGTCACCCCACTGGGTGCCAATCACCACAAGGTTTTTGCTCATGTCTAGTATCAGAATAAAGGAGGCCGGCACGGTGCCGGACCAATAACAATCACCAACGCTACAAGCCGCCTGGCTTACAGCGCCCTAACTTGCCACTGACCGTCCAGCGAGACCAGCTCGCGATCGATCACGAATTCATCCAGATTCAGCTCCTGACCGGGCAGCATCTGAATCACAATTTCACCGTTTTGACGCAGCTGCTTGACCGCTGCAGTCAGGGCCGCATCACTCCCCCAGGGAGCGCGTACTGCACGGGCTGCCTGAGCCGGTGCCAAGCCAGCCGAGAGCTTGCGCAAATCCAGGCTGAAGCCGGTTGCAGGACGAGCACGACCATACATGCGGCCAATACCGTCAAAGCGTCCGCCCTTGACCAAGGCATCGTGCCAGCCTTCAGCGTAAACCGAAAAGATCAGGCCCGAATGGTAGGCATAACCGCTGCCGATGTCGGCCAGGTCCACCGTAATTTCGTGGCCAGGCAAAGCATCAATGAAGCTGCGCAGGCTACCCAGAGCTTCGCGCACTTCCGGTTCGTCCGGCAGAACACTGCGGGCACGCTCCAGTACGCTGCCATCGCCATACAGCGAGGTCAAAGCCAGCAGATAGCGGGTGGTTTCAGGCAGACAGCCCGACTCACGACCCAGGGCGCGCAGGCCCGACACATCTTTGGCGTTCAGAAGCTCACACACTTCTGCCACGCGGGTTTTCAAAATAGGATCGCGCTCGATCAGGAAGCGTCCCAGATCGGGGTAGTTCAAGTCCAGGCGAGGATGATGCACCCCTGCCCGACCCACGCTTTCCAGCGCCAGTTGCACCACTTCCAGATCGGACTCAATACCGGCATGGCCGAAAATTTCCGCGCCAATCTGCAGCAATTCACGATCCGACAACAAACCAGCCGGACGGGCATGCAAGACCGAACCACAGTAGCAAAGCCGAGTGACGCCTTCGCGGTTAAGCAAGTGAGCGTCGATACGTGCCACCTGGGGGGTCATGTCGGCGCGTACGCCCATGGTGCGACCCGAGATTTGATCGACGACTTTGCTGGTACGCAGATTCAGATCTGTGCCAGAAACCGCTTGCAGGGATTCCAGATACTCCACCAGAGGTGGAGCTACCAGTTCGAACCCGTAAGTACGATACAAGTCTAGCAAATCGCGGCGCAGTTCTTCGATGCGGCGCGCCTCTGCAGGCAAGATATCAGCCAGGCTCTCTGGCAACAACCAATTGGACATACTCGTGCCTCGGACTACTTATAAACGAAAGTTCCAGCCAAACAAAAAGCGACTTGGGGCCTGTAAGCCGCCCAAGTCGCATGCGAAGTGGTGTTAGTAACTTACACGCTAGTATAAACGATCAGGGCCGCGGGTGGAACACCCAGCGGCCCTAAGTTCTCTAGCGGGGATCAGTTCGCAGGTGCTGCGGGTGATCCTTGCTTGCCCCAATACTTGAAGAAATCAGAGTCAGGGCTGATGACCAGTGTGTCGGTCTGTTTGCTGAAAGCACTGCGGTAGGCTTCCAGGCTGCGGTAGAAACGATAGAACTCGGGGTTCTTGCCATAACTATCGGAGTAAATGGCAGCGGCTTCACCATCACCCTGACCACGGATGGCCTGAGCTTGGGCATACGCGTCGGCCAGCAACTCTTCACGCTGACGTTCGGCCTCGGCACGGATACGCTCACTTTCAGCCGCACCGGTTGCACGCAAACGGTTGGCTTCTTGTGTACGCTCGGCTTCCATACGACGGTATACCGATTCCGAAATCTCGGGAGCGAAGTCAATACGACGCAAACGCACGTCAATCACTTCCACACCCAAAGGACGGGCACGGGCCTCAACGGCCGTCAGCACTTCACGCATGATCGCATCACGCTCGGTGGAAACCACTTCTTTCACCGTGCGCACGTTCACCGAAGCGTTCAGGGCGTCACGAATCTGGGCTTGCAAACGCTCGACAGCACCACGATCCGTTGCGCCAAAGGTCACGTAAAACAGGCGTGGATCGGAAATGCGCCATTTGACGTAGGAGTCGATTAGCAGGTTCTTCTTTTCAGCCGTCTGAATACGCTCGGGGTCCTTGGTTTCAATCGTCTGCAGACGCTTGTCCAGGAACACCACGTTTTCAAATGGCGGTGGCAGCTTGAAATACAGACCGGGGGTCGTGATGGTACCGCGCACTTCACCCAGCGCAAAAACCAGAGCCGCATCGCGCTCACGCACGATGAAAACGGAAGACAGCAGCAGACCGACAATTACCGCCAGGGCCACCAGAGCAGGAAATAAACGTTGCATCAAGCTCTCCTAGCGTGCGTATGGGGAATAAGGACTGACCAAAGAGCCCAGCGAGGTATCCAGACCGGCTGGATTGGCTGGCGCAGGCGCTTTGGGTGCCGCAGCGGGAACTGGACGGCTGACCTGTCCTTGCGAAGCGGCCGAAGCGACAGGAGCGGACGGCTCCATATCTGTACGGCTACCCACCTGACGCACGATCTTGTCCAAAGGCAGATAGATCATGTTGTTATCACTACGGGTATCAACCAGTACCTTGCTGGTGCTCTCCAGGATTTCCTGAATTGTGGACAGGTACAGACGATCCCGCGTTACACCCGGAGCCTTCACGTACTCGGCCTCGACGCTACCAAAACGGGCGGTATCACCCTTGGCATCACCGATCACACGAGCCTTGTAACCCTCAGACTCCTGCATCATGCGAGCCACTTGACCAGCGGCTTCGGGCAACACCTTGTTGGCGTAGGCCTGACCTTCATTGATCTGACGCTCGCGGTCCTGACCGGCCTTGACGGCATCGTCAAAGGCGGCCTGAACCTGCTCGGGCGGCTGCACGTTCTGGATAGCTACGGTGCTGATCTGAATGCCGGTACGGTAGCGGTCCAGAATGGACTGGGCCAGCTGCTGCACGTCCGATGCAATCTGGGTACGGCCGGAGTACAGCACGGAGTCCATGGGCTGCTTGCCCACGACTTCACGCATGGCGGTTTCAGCCGCCTGACGTACCGACTCGTCCGGATTATTGGTGTTGAACAGGTAGTCCGGTGCGCCTGTAGGCAGCAAACGGTACTGAACCACATACTGCATGTCGACGATATTCTCGTCGGTTGTCAGCATCAACGATTCAGGCAGGACTTTATTGCGTGCACTGCCGCGGTAGCCCACTTCAAAGGTACGCAACTGCGAAATATTCACAGTCTGGTGATCTTCGATGGGAGCGGGCCAACGCCACTGCAAACCGGGATTCAGAGTTTTCGTGTACTCGCCAAAACGGGTAACCACGGCAACCTGACCTTCCTGCACGATGGTAAAGCCACTGGCCATCCACAGGCCGACCGCGACCACACCGCCGATGATCAGCAGCTTGGGCGAGCCTTTGGGGATGGATGGGCCATTACCGCTACCCGGAGGCATGCCACCGGGAGGGGAGCGACGTCCCTTTTTGCCGAATAAAGATCCCAAGCGACTGTTGAAGTCACGCCATACCTCGTCGAGGTCAGGCGGGCCATCTTGTTTCTCGGGGCGGCGAGGTGGCTCGGAACCGTTTTTGCCACTGTCTCGTCCCCAACCGGGATCATTGAGATTGAATATTTTATTGTTCAGACGCATTGTTTTCCGCGAAATGACCTGATTCGACGATTGCTGTACGCAAGCCATCCAATCCGATGCGCTCTAAAGCGCTAACAAAGACTCGGGCAATAGTACCATGTTCATCCCGCTCTACCCGTGGCTCATAGCCGGCTTGGTCAATTTTGTTATAGACCAGAATGCGAGGTATTTCATGGGCCCCGATGTCCTCCAGAACCTTATGAACTTCAGCGATTTGTTCATCGCGTTGAGGGTTGGCCGCATCGACCACATGCAGCAATACGTCTGCATGGACGGTCTCTTCCAAAGTGGCCCGGAAAGCGGCAATCAAGGTCGGTGGCAATTCACGAATGAAGCCCACCGTATCCGAAATTACGACCTGCCCTGCCCCTTCAATCCAGATACGACGCGTGGTGGTATCCAAGGTAGCAAATAACTGGTCAGCTGCGTAGGCGTCCGCACGGGTCAAGGCGTTAAATAGCGTGGATTTTCCCGTGTTGGTGTAGCCCACCAGAGACACCGACAAGGTGCCGCTACGAGAACGAGCACGGCGTTGGGTGCTGCGCTGGCGTTGCACCTTGGCCAGACGCTCACGCAAGGTACGGACTTTGTCGCCAATCATCCGGCGGTCCATTTCCAGCTGCGATTCACCTGGACCACGCATGCCGATACCACCCTTTTGGCGTTCCAAGTGCGTCCACATCCGGGTCAATCGGGAAGTCAGGTGCTGCAGCTGGGCCAGTTCCACCTGCAATTTACCTTCGTGACTTTGCGCACGCAGGGCAAAAATATCCAGAATCAGGGCAACCCGGTCAACCACACGCAGCTCCAGCTTGCGCTCCAGATTACGCTGCTGGGCCGGGCTCAAGGCATGATCAAACAGCACGACTTCGGCGCCAGTTGCCTTGGCCAGGGCGACGGCCTCTTCCAGCTTGCCCGTACCGATGTAGTAGGCAGAATCTGGACGGGACCGACGCACGACCATCAGTTCCATAATCTGGGCGCCCGCCCCTTCAGCCAGCATGACGAATTCTTCAGCATGGGCCTTGTAGTCCAGCTCGCCCATATCCACACTAATTACCAGTGCCTTCAACGCTTGCTCCAGAAACAAAGACCCGCCCGCGGGCACCGCGAGACGGGTCTTTCAGAGTACAAAGAACTGGGTGAGGATTTATTCAGCCTGCTCATCCGCAGCCAAAGTAACGGGGCGTGCAGGAACGACGGTAGAGATCGCGTGCTTATACACCATTTGAGTGACTGTATTGCGCAGCAGTACGACATACTGATCGAAGGACTCAATCTGACCTTGCAGCTTGATGCCGTTGACCAGGTAGATCGACACAGGGATATGCTCCTTGCGCAGCGCGTTCAAAAACGGGTCTTGTAGAATTTGCCCTTTATTGCTCATTGGTGAGGCTCCGGTTATGTTGTTTTTCCAGAAATGGAAGCGAATCCCACTACTTTACCGGGTTTTCCCTGAATTCGCACGTTCCAAACTGGAGATTTTTATCTAATAGGTGTATATCAGGCGCCTTGCCCTAAAATCTGCCGCAAACTGTTGCACAGTCGGGCACATTGCTCGGGCGATCCTACCGTAATACGTAAATACTGCTCAATGCGTGGCTGACGGAAATGGCGAACCAAAATCCCCTGTTCACGCAAGGCCTGCTGAATACCAGCTGCCGAATGCTTAGGGTGAGTTGCCATCAAAAAGTTCGCTTTCGAGGGCAAAATCTCGAAACCCAGCTGCTCCAGATCAGCGCGCAACTGCTCGCGTGCATCAATCACAGCCTGGCATTGGCGGGCAAAATACTCCGTATCCTTCAAGGAAGCCACGGCCCCCACCTGGGCGATCGTGTCCATGGGGTAGGAGTTGAAACTGTCTTTCACACGCTCCAGGGCCTGGATGATATCGGCGCTGGCCAGGGCATAACCCACACGCAGGCCTGCCAGGGCACGCGACTTGGACATGGTTTGGATGACAACCAGGTTGTCATGCTTTTCCAGCAGGCTGACCGAGGACGTGCCGCCGAAATCCACGTAAGCCTCGTCCACAACAACCGTGGTGTCCGGATTGGCAGCCAGAATGGTTTCGATATCTTTCAAAGACAGCGGAATACCGGTAGGCGCATTGGGGTTGGCAAAAATGATGCCGGCAGGTGGCAGACTGCGCTTGCGCACATAGTCCTGCACATTCAACGTGAAGTCCTCGCGCAGCGGCACGATATCAGCAGGCACACCGAAGTACGAACAGTAAGTGGTGTAGAAGCTGTACGTGATGTCAGGCAGCAGAACCGGACGCACACCACGCAGGAACAAGGCGCTGAACACATGGGCCAGCACTTCGTCCGAGCCATTGCCCAAAAAGACATTATTGGCTTTCACGCCGTGGTTGTGCGCCACAGCGTCACGCAGCTCCTGCGCGCTGTAGGAAGGGTAAAGACGCAAATCATCGGTCGCCGCCTGGCGGATCGCTTCCAGCGCTTTAGGCGACGGACCGAAAGGATGTTCGTTTGTGTTCAGCTTCAAGAGGTTATCCAGCTTGACCTGCTCACCCGGTACATAGGGTGAAAGCCCCGCTACATGATCACTCCACAAACGGCTCATTACGCGTCCTTCAGATAAGGGTTTTTAGATGATTTGAATTCGATGCGCAAAGGCGTGCCTTCCAGCTTGAAGGCCTCGCGAAAACGCGTCTCCAGATAACGGCGGTAACTGTCCGAAATGGCATCCAGGGCGTTGCCGTGAATCACCACGATCGGCGGGTTCATGCCACCTTGGTGAGCATACCGCAACTTGGGACGGAAAATGCCCTTGCGCGGTGGCTGTTGCTGTTCCACCGCTTCTTGCATGACGCGAGTGAGCTTGGGCGTGGACAGCTTGGAGAAGGCAGCCGCATGAGCGGCATTGACCGACTTGAGCAAGGGATTGATCCCCTGCCCTTTCAGCGCCGACAAGGTGTGCATCTTGGCAAAGTTCAGGAAGCGCAATTTGCGATCGAACTCGCGCTTGATCCACTCGCGCTGGTACTCGTCCAGGCCATCCCACTTGTTGATGCCCACCACCAGTGCACGACCGGTTTCCACCACGAAGCCCGCAATGCTGGCGTCCTGGTCGGAAATTTCGGTGTGAGCGTCAATCATCAACAAGACCACGTTACACGCTTCAATCGCCTGCAAGGTCTTGATAACGGAGAACTTTTCAACCGCTTCAAATACCTTGCCGCGCTTGCGCAAACCGGCCGTGTCGATCAGGGTGTATTCCACCCCGTTGCGCTCGAACTCGATCTCAATGGCATCACGCGTCGTACCGGGCTGGTCAAACGCAATCACGCGATCTTCACCCACCAGGGTATTGATCAAGGTGGATTTACCCACATTGGGGCGGCCCACAATCGCCAGCTTGATACGGTGCTGAAATTCATCGTCATCCTGGCCATCCTCTTCAGGCTCAGGATTGGGCACTTGCTCCAGTGCCAGGTTGATCAGCTCTTCCACGCCATCGCCGTGGGAAGCGGAGATCAGGTAAGGCTGACCCAGGCCCAGCTCGTGGAATTCCACGCCACCGGCCTCGTAACGCATGCCTTCGGCCTTGTTGACGGCCAGCAGCACTTTCTGACCCAGCTTGCGCAGCAACTGCGCAATTTCCAGATCCAGTGCATTGACGCCCTCGCGGGCATCGACCAGAAAGACGACCACGTCAGCTTCGGCAATCGCCTGCTGGGTCTGACGAGCCATCTCCAGCAACATGCCGGTTTTGGCCACAGGCTCGAAACCACCCGTATCGACCACGATATAGGGGCGGCTGCCAACCCGGCCTTCGCCGTAATGACGGTCGCGGGTCAGACCAGGGAAGTTCGCCACCAGCGCCGCGCGCGAGCGCGTCAGGCGGTTGAACAAAGTGGACTTGCCGACGTTGGCCCGACCGACCAAAGCCACTACGGGCTTAAAAGAAACGCTTTTCAATTGATTCCAACCAAGACCAAATTACCATTGCCGGTCTGAACCAGGACCCCACGCGGGGTTCCGATCAAAGGCGACACAATGGCACCACCGCCGACACTGACCCGACCCAACAAGGTGCCGTCCAGTCGCGATAGAAAGTGAACATAGCCTTCCATGTCACCGGCGGCGAGCGCCTGGGGCATGACGGCCAAAGGAGCCAGACCACGGTTACGCAAAGCATTCTGCGTCCAGATGGTTTGCCCGTCTGTCATGGCAAACGCTTCAATCTGGTCGCGGCTATTGGCGGCATACAACATATGGTTGTCCGCTGCGATACCGGTACCGGCCGAAAATTCCCTATCCCACACCAGTCGTCCACCTTGGGAGACGTCAAAGCAGGCAACACGACCTTGGTAGGTTGCACCGCACAGCAGGGGATCGACGACCTGGGGAGCACCCACGACGTCATTAATGCGCTCCAGGTCCGTCGCGCCACGGGAGACAGAAATACTGCCTTCCCACACCAGATGACCTTGAGCCGCGTCAATGGCCATCAAACGGCCGTTGGGCATTCCTGCCAACAACAAACCATCAATAATGCGCATTTGCATGCTGGTTTTCAGCGACAAGGCGGGGCCAGGACGCTGCAGGCTCCAGCGCAGATCGCCTGTGCTGGCATCAAATGCCTGCAAGCGGTAGTCGCTGGTACGCACCACAACCACACCGGCACCCACAGCAGGCGGCACATTCACAGCGCTGCTGCTACGACTGCGCCACAACTCCTTGCCCGAGTCGTCAAACGCAATGACGTTGCCGTCCACCGAAGCGACCGCGGTCACCACACCGTCCGAACCTGCACCGGCGGTCAACTTCTTGCCGGCATTGGCCGACCACTGCACGCGACCCGTATCCAGATCCACCTTGCTGACCTGACCCGAGACCGTCGCGGCGTAGACCGAGGAGCCACTGACTTGTGGTGCAAAACCGGAGTCTGCGCCGCTACCAATCGAGGTGCTCCAGCTGATCTTGGCGGCCACACCAGGGGTGTATTCCGTCAGGGGCGTAGGCTCGAAACGAGGATCCTTGCTGGAGAACATGGAGCAACCGGCCAAAGCGGTCAGGCTCAGGGCCAGAGCGCTCAAGCGCAGGACACGCATGGCAGAGGATGGCGATTTGCGAATAGTAGGAAGAGACATGAATTAAGCTCCTGCCAGGGCATCAAGTTTGATCTGTACCAACTGCGAAATAGGGTCTTGCTTGAGCAACTCCACGGCCTGCGTCCAGGCTTCGCGTGCTGCATCGTTCTGCCCTTGGGCGGCCAGAATATCGCCTTTGCGATCCGCAAACAGACCGGCAAAGCTGGCAGGAGGATTTGTCAGCTGAGCCAGGGCATCATCGTAATTCTTCTGTTCCAGCAAGATACCAGCCAGACGCAAACGCGCCAGCGGAGTCAGCGCCGGGTCGTGATTGGTTTTGACCATCCACTCCAGTTGCTCACGAGCAGGCGTCAGATTGCCGCGTTGCTGCAAAGCCTGGGCAGCCAGCAAGACACCGCGGGAGGTGTAGCCGGACTTGGGGAAATCGTTACGCAAGGTTGTGCTGGCAGCCAGCACGCGGGCATCGGCCTCTTCGCCGGTCTGGGCAGCCGCACTTTCCAGCGCCTCAAAGTAACCCATGGCCTGACCGGCCTGATGCCCCTGGTACCACTGCCAACCGCGCCAACCGGCCACCGCCGCCAAGGCAGCAAAAGCCAGCACGATGCACAAGGTGCCCCAGCGGTCCCACCATGCTCGCATGGCATCTAGTTTTTCCTGTTCTTCAAGATCGTAGGCCATGCTCAAATCCTTGCTGACAAAACACTGGCGAGTTCAGAAAATTCAACAGACTGTTGCTGCTCGGCGCCATCCGCAGCACGCAACCATTTCACACTGGCCTGTTCTTTTTGGAGTTCGTCGTCACCCAAAATAACGGCGGCCTGCGCACCACTGGCATCAGCCCGTTTGAACTGGGACTTGAAGCCGCTGGAGCCTGCATGGACTATCACCTGCAAACCGGCATCACGCAATTGCTCGGCCAACAGCGACGCCTTGCGCTGCGCTGCCTCACCCTGGTGAACCATATACACCTGACATTCGGGGATGGCTGGCTGCTCGCCATCTTGCGAGCACAGGTCCAGCAAGCGCTCCATACCAATAGCAAAACCCACGGCCGGCGAAGGCTTGCCACCCATCAATTCGATCAGGCCGTCGTAACGGCCACCGCCGCACACCGTCCCTTGAGCACCCAGGCGATCCGTTACCCACTCGAACACGGTCAGATTGTAATAATCCAGACCACGCACCAAGCGCGGGTTCAATGTGTAGACAATACCGGCATCATCCAGACGATCGCAGACGCCCTGGAAGTGAGCACGAGACTCTTCACCCAGAAAGTCGAACAAACGTGGGGCCGCATTGGCCATTTCCTGCATGGCCGGATTTTTGGTATCCAGCACGCGCAAGGGGTTGGTATACATGCGACGCTGGGCTTCTTCGTCCAGCACATCCTTGTGCGCTTCCAGGTGCTCGATCAAGGCCGCACGGTGGGCGGCACGCTCTTCAGCCTGACCCAGGGAGTTCAGTTCCAGACGGATGTCCGTCAGACCCAGCTTCTTCCACAAACGGGCCAGCATGACGATCAGCTCGGCATCAACGTCTGGCCCTGGCAGACCCAACGCTTCCACGTCGATCTGGTGGAACTGACGGTAGCGGCCACGCTGCGGGCGCTCATGGCGAAACACCGGTCCCATCGCATAAACCCGATGAGGGCGATCGTACAAGAGATTATGTTCGATAGTGGCGCGCACCATGCCCGCCGTAAATTCGGGACGCATGGTGAGCTTGTCGCCGTTGAGCGAATCGGTAAAGGAATACATTTCCTTTTCGACAATGTCGGTGACTTCGCCAATACCACGAGCAAACAGCTGGGTATGTTCCAGCACGGGGGTACGCATATTGCGATAGCCATAGCTGGCCAACCATTCCCGCACCAGAGCCTCCAGGGCTTCCCACTGTGCGCTTTCACCCGGTAAGGTGTCTTTCATGCCCGTCAGGGCGCGGAGCTTTTGAAACTGCTGCGTCATAATTCTAATGGTTTGCTCGCCATAGACTGACAAGCGTGTTGATCAAACCGTTGATGTTTTGCCGTAGCGGCGCTCAACGTAATTCTGGACAATGGTCTGAAATTCCTGAGCGATAGTATCACCCTTCAGGGTCACCACCCGCTCGCCATCCACATAGACGGGTGCCGAGGGAACTTCCCCGGTTCCCGGCAAGCTGATGCCAATATCGGCGTGGCGGCTTTCCCCCGGACCATTGACCACACAGCCCATCACCGCGACGTTCATGGTTTCCACGCCGGGATACAGATCCTTCCAGACGGGCATCTGGTCACGCAAATAGCTTTGAATATCGTTGGCCAGCTCCTGGAACACCGTACTGCTGGTGCGACCACAACCCGGACACGCCACCACCATAGGGGTGAAAGCACGCAAACCCATGGTCTGCAAGATTTCCTGAGCCACCACCACTTCACGAGCACGATCGCCACCGGGTTCAGGAGTCAGGGAAATACGAATGGTGTCACCAATGCCTTGCTGCAACAAGACAGCCAAGGCGGCGGTGGAAGCCACAACCCCCTTGCTGCCCATCCCCGCTTCGGTCAGACCCAGGTGCAAGGCGTAGTCACAACGTGCCGACAAATCCTGGTAGACGGTGATCAGGTCCTGCACGTGGCTGACCTTGCAGGACAGAACGATACGATTGCCCGACAGCCCCAGTTCCTCGGCACGCTGGGCGTTGCTGATGGCAGAGATAACCAGAGCATCGCGCATCACCGCCTGAGCCGTCCAGGGATGAGCACGCTCGTTATTTTCATCCATCATGCGAGCCATCAGCTCGTGATCCAGGCTGCCCCAGTTCACGCCAATTCGCACGGCCTTGTCGTAACGGCACGCGATTTCAATCATCTTGGCGAAATTATCGTCCCGGCGCTTGCCACCGCCCATATTGCCCGGATTGATCCGGTACTTGGACAGGGCCTGAGCACACTCGGGGTAATCTGCCAGCAATTTATGGCCGTTGTAATGGAAGTCCCCCACCAAAGGGACATTTACGCCCATGCGGTCCAGCTGCTCGCGAATGGCAGGCACTTCACGGGCCGCTTCGGGGGTATTGACCGTAATACGCACCATTTCAGAACCGGCACGCGCCAGTTCCTTGACCTGGATAGCCGTTGCAATAGCATCGACGGTATCCGTATTAGTCATGGACTGCACCACGACCGGGGCCGAGCCACCTAATTTCACAACATGATCGCCCCAGCGCACATCAACTGCGCGGGTTACCCGTTTGGGTTGGGCGCCCACCGGCAGAGGTTGGCGAGCAGAGGAAGTTTCGGGACCCTGCGTCATTTCTTCAAGTCCTTGAGCCAATCGAACACCAGCCACTCTTCGGGAACCCAGCCCCGATCAATGGCGTAAAAACCGGCTACCAGCAGCAAAACAATAATGATAAGAATCCAGATCCAGCCAAACCCGCCGCGCGAGTCCGAATAAAGGCTCAAGTCCGCACTGGACAAGCCCGCACCCGAATGATTGCGCGGCACGGGCTTGGGCGCAGCGGTATCGCTGACCTGAGCTTCCAGCATGACCAGCACGGCTGATACGTCAGCCTCCAGAAAGCGCGCGTAATTACGCACCATGCCCCGCAAAGGCTGCCCACCGGGCAACTGGTCCCACTCCTGAGCTTCCAGGGCCTCTAGCTGGCGAACCGAAAACTTCAGGCGGGTGGAGGCTTCGTTCAGCGTACAGGATCGCGCCAGGCGCAACTCACGCAATGTCGGGCCTACACCTGAGCCCGCTTCCGGAGCCGATTGGTTGGAGGGGACCAGAGTCTCGCTCATGCACGTTCCTGTTTGATTTGAATGACAGCACGATCAGGCAAACGTTGTTCGATACGGGTGCGATCACGAATATCGCCCGCCAACTGTCCACAAGCGGCAGCAATATCATCGCCGCGCGTCTTGCGCACTGTGGTTACCACCCCACCATCCATCAGCCGTTGGGCAAACTGTTTGACCCGTGCAGCTGAAGAGCGTTTCAGACCGGACTGCGGAAAAGGATTGAAAGGAATCAAATTAAATTTACAGCGCACAATGCGTGCGATGTCCAACAGTTCCTGCGCATGCTGGTCAGTATCGTTGATGCCGTCCAGCATGATGTATTCAAACGTGATGAAGTCACGCGGCGCGTGCTCCAGATAGCGATTACAGGCATCCAGAAGCTCGGCCAGCGGGTACTTCTTGTTCAGGGGCACCAGGCGATCACGCAACGCATCATTGGGCGCGTGCAGCGATACGGCCAGTGCGACCGGGCAATCTTTGGCCAGACGATCCATCATGGGCACCACCCCGGAGGTGGAGACCGTCACGCGGCGGCGCGACAGACCGTAGGCATTGTCATCGAGCATCAGGCGCAAGGCACCGAGCACCTGATCGTAATTGAGCAGGGGTTCGCCCATGCCCATCATGACCACATTGCTGATGACACGCGTGCTGGTTTGCTCGGCATCGCCAATACGGGCGGCTTCCGGCGCATTCAGCAAAGCACGGCGAGCAAACCACAGCTGACCAATGATTTCTGAGGTCGTCAGGTTGCGGTTGAAGCCTTGATAGCCCGTGGAACAGAATGGACAGGCCACCGTGCAGCCAGCCTGGCTGGAAATACACAGGGTGCCCCGGTCGTCCTCGGGAATGAAAACCGCTTCGACGGCGTTATTGCTGCCTACATCAAACAGCCATTTACGAGTGCCGTCGGTAGAAATATGTTCGTGCGACATGCTGGGCGCGGTGACAACGCAATTAGCGGTCAGCTGCTCGCGGAACTCACGCGCCAGATCCGTCATCTGCCCAAAATCGTCTTGTTGACGCTGGTGTATCCAGCGCTGCAATTGGCGCGCGCGGAAAGGCTTGCCACCCCATTGGGCGACCAGTTCAACAAGTTGCTCCGGGCCCAGGCCCAGAAGGTTAGTAGGTTCGAGCGATGACATAAAAAAATAATACCTTCACGCGGTCTGGCTATTACTTTCTTGCAGGAGGGCAAAAAAGCCTCTTTTTGCGGATTTGCCCGGCACACCCATTCCGGTGTGCCGGGCAAGTCTTGCTCAGAGTGCCGCCAGTACTGCGCGGTTTAACGAATTAACGGCTGTAAACGTTGCACTCTGGGAAGAAGAAAGCGATTTCGACAGCAGCGGTTTCAGGAGCGTCGGAACCGTGAACGGCGTTAGCGTCGATGCTTTCAGCGAAGTCAGCACGGATGGTGCCGGCGTCAGCTTTCTTGGGGTCGGTAGCGCCCATCAGTTCGCGGTTCTTGGCAATGGCGCCTTCGCCTTCCAGAACTTGAACGAACACAGGACCGGAAACCATGAAGTCGACCAGATCCTTGAAGAAAGGACGCTCGGCGTGCACGCCGTAGAAGCGCTCGGCTTCGCCACGGGACAGGTGAACCAGGCGACCAGCGATCACTTTCAGGCCAGCGCCTTCAAAGCGGGAAATAATCTGACCGATCACGTTTTTAGCAACAGCGTCGGGCTTGATAATGGACAGAGTGCGTTCAATAGCCATGTGAAAATCCAAATAAGAACAATATAGTGTAGTCTTTGCTGCGTAAAGCAAAATGCAGATCCGACGGTTCGCGCTAAATTTTTTAATGAAAACAAGCACTTTCATCAGATTTACGGCAACCCGGCATTTTACCACGCCAAAGACGCACGGCCACATCTTAAAATAGTGCATCTTAAATTCGTTTTTTACCCAGGATTAGTCCCGCCCTATCTGGCACTGAACGTGCAATAAGGGGCAGGCAGACCGCATCACCATGACCAACTCATCCGCTACGACCTCCGACGAGCAATTATCCAAGAGCTTTGAACCCCAGGAAATCGAAACGCGCTGGTACGCGCGCTGGGAGCAAGCCGACCTTTTCAAGGGTGGCCAACATGTCCAGCCCTTGGGTGATCATCAGTCCGAACCCTTTGTGATCCAGTCCCCACCACCAAACGTCACCGGGACTTTGCACATGGGCCACGCCTTTAACCAGACCATCATGGATGGCCTGACGCGCTACCACCGCATGAAAGGCGACGATACGGTCTACATTCCCGGTACCGACCACGCCGGGATTGCGACCCAAATCATCGTGGAACGCCAGCTTGATGCCCAGAACATCAGCCGCCACGACCTGGGCCGCGAGAAATTCCTGGAAAAAGTCTGGGAGTGGAAAGAGAAGTCGGGCAATACCATTACCGGCCAGTTCCGCCGCCTGGGCGCGTCCTGTGACTGGAGCCGCGAATACTTCACCATGGACGACAATCTGTCCCGTGGCGTGCTGGAAACCTTTGTCCGTCTGTACGAGCAAGGCCTGATTTACCGCGGCAAGCGCCTGGTGAACTGGGACCCCGTGCTGGGCACCGCCGTATCTGATCTGGAAGTGGTCAGCGAGGAAGAAGACGGCTACCTGTGGGAAATCAGCTACCCGCTGACTACCCCCCAAGGCGGCCTGACCCACCTGACGGTGGCCACCACCCGCCCCGAAACCATGCTGGGCGACGTCGCCCTGATGGTGCACCCTGAAGACGAGCGCTATATCGGCCTGATCGGTCAAACCGTTACCCTGCCCCTGGTTGGCCGTTCCATCCCGATCATTGCAGACGACTACGTAGACCCGGCCTTTGGTACCGGCGTGGTGAAGGTTACTCCTGCCCACGACTTCAATGACTACGCCGTTGGCCAGCGCCACGGCCTGGAAATGATCAGCATCCTGACGCTGGATGCCCATATTGCCGACACCGCCCCCGAAGCCTACCAAGGCCTGGAGCGCTTTGCTGCACGCAAGCAAATCGTGACCGACCTGGAAGCTCAGGGCCTGCTCAAGGCCGTCAAACCACACAAGCTGATGGTGCCACGCGGCGACCGTACCAATACGGTTATCGAACCCATGCTGACCGACCAGTGGTTTGTCGCCATGAGCAAGCCTGCGCCAGAAGACTCCCTGCACCCTGGCAAGAGCATCACCCAGGTTGCCCTGGATGTGGTGGCCGATGGCCGTGTGCGCTTCTACCCCGACAACTGGTCCAACACCTACAACCAGTGGCTGAACAATATTCAGGACTGGTGTATTTCCCGTCAGCTGTGGTGGGGTCACCAGATTCCCGCCTGGTACGCCGAAGACGGCAGCCTGTTTGTCGCCCGCTCCGAAGAAGACGCTCTGGAACAAGCCCGTGCCGCTGGCGTGACCGGCCCACTGCGCCGCGACGAGGACGTACTGGACACCTGGTTCTCCTCTGCCCTGGTGCCCTTCACCGATCTGGGCTGGCCTGAAGAAACCCCGGATCTGGCTCGTTACCTGCCCTCTAGCGTGCTGGTAACTGGCTTCGACATTATTTTCTTCTGGGTGGCCCGCATGGTCATGATGAGCATGCACCTGACCGGCCGCGTTCCGTTCAACACCGTCTATGTTCACGGACTGGTGTGCGATATGGAAGGCAAGAAGATGAGCAAATCCAAGGGCAACACGATTGACCCGGTGGATTTGATCGACGGCATCGACTTGGAAAGCCTGATACACAAGCGCACCTTTGGCTTGATGAATCCCAAGCAGGCTCAAAGCATTAGCAAGCGCACCAAGAAGGACTATCCCGATGGCATCCCCGCCTTCGGTACGGACGCGCTGCGCTTTACCATGGCCGCTTACGCCACCCTGGGTCGCAACATCAACTTCGACATGAAGCGCTGTGAAGGCTATCGCAACTTCTGCAACAAGCTGTGGAACGCCACCCGCTTTGTGCTGATGAACACCGAAGGCCATGAACTGCACACCGACGCTGCTGCCGAACTGAGCTTTGCAGACCGCTGGATCATCAGCCTGCTGCAAGGCCTGGAACAGGACGCCGAGCGCGGCTTTGCCGACTACCGTTTCGACAACGTCGCCAACGCCATCTACCACTTTGTCTGGGACGAGTACTGCGACTGGTACCTGGAACTGGCCAAGACCCAGATCCAGAACGGCACGCCCGAGCAGCAACTGGGCACCCGCCGCACCCTGATCCGTGTCCTGGAAGTGGTGTTGCGCGTGGCACACCCCATCATCCCGTTCATTACGGAAGAGCTGTGGCAAAAAGTCTCGGTGGTAGCTGGCAAACGTGCTGCCAATGAAACCACCAGTATTTCGGTCCAGCCCTACCCTATCGCCAATCCGGCCGCCATTGATGAACAGGCCATGGCACAGGTTGCAGAACTGAAAGCCCAAGTGGACGCGATTCGCGCCTTGCGCGGCGAGATGAACCTCTCGCCCGCTCAGCGCGTGCCACTGGTTGCCCAAGGTGACGCTGCAATCCTGAGTGCCAACAGCCCCTATCTGGCCAGCTTGTGCAAACTGGAAAGCGTAGACATCGTGGATCAACTGCCCTCCGACGCCGGCGCCCCAGTACAAGTGGTCGACACCACTCAGCTGATGCTGCACGTAGAGATTGACGTGGAAGCGGAGCGCATCCGCCTGTCCAAGGAAATCGAACGTCTGCAAGGCGAGATCAACAAGGCCGAAGCCAAACTGGGCAACGCCAGCTTTGTAGAACGTGCACCTGCCGCCGTAGTTGAACAGGAGCGCCTGCGCGTGGCTCAATTCGGTGAGACACTGGCCAAGGTGAAACAGCAGTTTGATCGTCTGGGCTAATCGCCTGAATCAGGTCTCGGTGACGAGAAAAGGCCCTGCACGAGTGCAGGGCCTTTTTGCATCTATGGTCCTTCAATCCAGCGGCACTATTCCGATTACTCGTAACACACCCTCCCTGTTCATACGAAACAGAAGAACACAGGAGCATCACACCAGCGCAGACCGGTCGCACACAAAAGCCATCCCGCACTGACACAACAAGAAAAAGCGAAGCCATCCTGAGCGCATCACCTCTTGTGATGTATTTTCCGGGCTATCCGCAAAAACGCCTGAGCAGCTGGAGAAAGCCGCTCGAAATTCAGAGCCGCCAAAGCAATTTCACGAGGCCTACACGGCTCCAGGCTGCGATAAATCACCCCTTCTGGTGGCTCCGGCAAGGCCAGCCTGCCCGCGATGGTCACAGCCACTCCTTGCGCGACAAAGCCCAACATGGAGGACAACTGCTCGAAACGGAACAAGGTCCTGGGGACCGCCCCTGCTGCCGCCAGAAACCGATCTACATGCGGGCCAGAGCCTGCCGCAGTCCGAATAAACGGCAAGTCATGGAAGTCACTGGCAGAAACACGGGCGCAAACGGCCAAATGATGCTCTGCCGGCAGCACGGCCACCAGCTCATCCTGGGCCAAGGGCAAGCAGTCAAAGCGGTCATCCGGCAAGATCACAAAGCCCAGCTCCACACGCCGCTCCAACAGCCATTGCGCCACTTCACTATCAATACCCTCATCAATCTGCACCTCCACTTCGGGATGCGTCTGCCTGTAGCACGCCAATAAATGCGGCAGCAAATGCAAGGACGAGGAAGCCCCAAAAGAAGCAATACGCAAGGTGCCACGGGCAATTCCCTGCTCGTAGCAGGCCTCCTGATGCAAGGCCTCCTTCTGCTGCAGGATATCGTTGGCACGTTGCAGCAACTTAGCCCCCACTTCTGTCAGCTCCACTGAGGTCGGGCCACGAGAAAACAGGCAGACACCCAAATCGGCCTCCAGCTGCTTGAGCGCATGACTGACCGCACTTTGCGTAATCCCCAAGGCGCTGGCTGCTCGAGAAAAGCTGCCTATCCTGGCCAGCACGGAAAAGATTTCTAGTTGAGTGAAGGTCATGAGCGTTTACTCATTCGACTATGAGGCAATAAAAGTAAATAGTACCCCTGCTGAAATCTTCTCCATAGTGGCTTTAATGAAATTTCCCAACTACTCCGTACACCTAAGTCTGATTGGCATGGCCGCTCTGTGGGGGGCCTCCTGGCCTTGGGGCCGAGTCGTGGCGCAAGCCATGCCGCCTTTGGCGGCAGCCAGTCTGCGCTTCCTGATTGCCAGTGTCGCACTGCTGCTTTGGATGAGCTGGAGCGGCCGACTGAAAGCCCTATGCACACTTGACTCCCGAGAATGGCTAGGTCTGCTTAACGCCTCGGCTTTTGGGGTATTTGGCTATTCAATTTTTTTTCTTCTGGCCCTGAAACTGGTGCCAGCAGGCAAGGCCAGCATGGTCGTTGCCCTGAACCCGGTCCTGATCCTGATACTGGCCTCTTTGTTGTTTCGCGAGCCAGTCAACAAAAAGATGAGCCTGGGAGTAATCCTGGCCGTATCAGGGGCTCTCTATGCCCTGAGTGCCGGCTCTATCAGCAGCCTCATGCCAGGCCAGAGCGGAATAGGCGAATGGCTATTACTGGGCTGTGCTCTGTGCTGGGTCAGCTACACCTTGATTGGCCGCACCGTACTGACCACCGTAGATTCTCTGACCGCTACCAGCATGACCACATTAATTGGCGCAGTGCTGCTGTCCATCAGCAGCTTGGGGGTGGAGGGTCTTTCGGCCTGGGGCAGCCTGATCCATGCGCCAAGCCAAGCCTGGTACAGCGTGTTGGCCTTGGGCCTGGGTTCAACGGCTCTGGCCTTCGCCTGGTATATGCACGGCGTGAAAAGCCTGGGTGCCACATCCGCAGGCGCCTATCTGGCCCTGGTACCGCTGTTTGGCGTTTTACTGTCCAGCCTGTGGCTTAAGGAGACCCTGAACCCATCCTTGATCGGCGGAGGTTTACTGGCGATTAGCGGGATGGCCCTGATGAGCTGGGGACGGCAGACACTGAATACCAAGGACAACACCCCTGCGGAAAATTCGCAACTGCAGCTTGGCCAGTACGACTAACAAAGTCACCCAGATACAAAACGGCCCGCATAAAAACGGGCCGTTAAGGCTTGGCGAACGCTTTAAACAAAGCTATTCGCTCAAGGAAGCCAAAGATGCCAAAAAGCGCTCGTCTGCCTTGCTAAGTTCGCCACGCTGACGGGCCTGCTCAATCAACTCGGGCCGCCGCAAGGCTGTCAAACGCAGGGATTGCTCACGCCGCCATGCCTGGATACGACCATGATGACCAGACATCAACACGTCGGGCACCGCCTGATCGCGGTATACCTCGGGACGCGTGTAATGCGGGCTATCCAGCAAGCCGCTATTGTCGGCATGGAAAGAGTCCTGACGAGCCGAGTCAGCGTCATTCAACACGCCGGGCAAAAGCCGAATCACGCTATCAATAATCGCCAGCGAGGCAATTTCGCCGCCAGACAGCACAAAGTCCCCCAAAGACAGTTCCTGGGTGACGCGCGCATCAATAAAGCGTTGATCGATACCTTCATAGCGACCGCAAACCAGAACCGCACCGGGGCCTTGAGCCAGTTCCTGAGCCACAGCCTGGTCAAAGCGTCGCCCTGTGGGACTTAGCAAAATCACTGCCGGGCTATCGCCACGATCAGCCAAAGCCTGATCCAGGGCATCATTCAAGGGGTCAGCCAGCATGACCATGCCTGGGCCACCGCCGTAAGGACGATCGTCTACGGTACGGTGCACGTCAGTGGTGTAGTCGCGCGGGTTCCAGGTCCGCATCTGCCAGATGCCCTGTTTGTGCGCACGGCCGGTAACCCCAGCCTCGCTGACCACATCAAACATGTCCGGGAACAGGGTCAGGGCATCAAATCGCATGAGGACTCGGCAAGAGAAAAAAGCGGATACGCTTTACAAGGCTCGACCAGTCAGGCCAGAGCCATGCAAGTGCGCAGGATTGAAACAATCAAATCGCCCAGTGGCTGTGCAGCTCGCGGGCGGACATATCCACCGTATGCACAATGGCTTGCACAAAGGGAACCAGCTCTTCAAGCGGCCTGCCCTGTTCGTCCTTTACAGGTGTAAAAACACCTTCGGCATCCCAGGAGCCGCGGTGCACGACCAAAATGGCATGCGCGCCGTTATCCAGCACTTCCACCACTTCGCCCAGGCTTTCAGCCTGGCCGTCCTGCTCGCCAAAGAAGCGGCAGCCGATCAGATCGACCCAATAAAATTCGTCTTCGTCCGCTTTGGGGAAAGCAGCACGGGATACCCAAACGGTATGCCCCTTGAGAGCTTGAGCCAGCTCTCGATTATCCAGACCCTCAAACTGCGCCACGATGGTTGCACCATGCTGCTTTGCGGTTTGTATCTGTCTGGGTGACACAGACGCAAAAACGCCCGCCTGAGATTCAGGCCGGGGCGTTTTTAACCACCATGTCTTTGCATTCAGCAGCGCCTTGGTTTGCATGGAATGCGGCTGGATCTTGACCCAACCACGCACACCATAAGCGGAAACAATACGACCGAGCTCAACAAGGTCAGCAGGAATCGCAGATTGCTTCACACTAAACGCTACTAAAAAAACAGGTGAATCAACTTAGGCAGCCGAAGCAACCTTAGCCGAGTATTCTTTCAACAGGCGAGCCACAGCAGGCGAAACCTGAGCACCGTTGTCGGTGAAGTGCTTAACGCGGTCCATTTGCAGACGCAGGTTTTCATGACCTTCGCCAGCAACGGGGTTGTAGAAACCCAGACGTTCGATGAAGCGACCATCACGGCGTTGGCTCGCCTCGGCGGCTACTACGTTGTAAAAAGGACGCTTTTTGGAGCCACCACGGGCCAAGCGAATTACCACCATTGATAATCCCTTTATTGTGTAAGGTAAACAAAAAATTCTAGCACTATTCTGGCAAGCATGCCAAAAGTAACACGCTAAGATAGCAGATTCAGTGCTAGATACGCAACAGACAAAGCAGTATTCTACCGCCGTCGGCTCAACGACGGCGTAAAAAATGCAGAGTTTTTTCGGCTTGCTGGTCTTGAGCCAACAGTTCGTTGCCAGTTTGGCGACAAAAAGCCTGAAAATCTTGAATGGCGTGCTGATCGGTCGTGATGACCTGCAACACTTGCCCGGATTCCAGCTGTGCCAAGGCTTTCTTGGCACGCAAGATAGGCAAGGGGCATTTCAGCCCACTTGCATCAACCTGCAGATCGCTGTTGGGCAATGCGCCGGTCTCGGACATCGTCATTACGCACCCAATTTACTTTGAACCCAGGCCTGCACCGAAGCATTGGCCTGCGGCAGAACGCTGGCATCGGTACCGCCGCCCATGGCCATGTCAGGACGACCACCGCCCTTCCCGCCCATTTGCGAGGCCACAAAGCCCACCAGATCACCCGCCTTGACCTTGGAGGTCAGATCAGGCGTCACACCAGCCACCAGGCTGACTTTGCCGTCTGCCACGATAGACAGCAGGATCACGGCAGACTGCAGCTTGTTCTTCAACTGATCCGCCATTTCGCGCAAGGCTTTGGCTTCCACGCCTTGCAACGTGGCAACCAGCAAGCGGCTGCTGTCATTCAACGGGACAGCCTGAGCCAGCAGATCCTGGCCTGCCGAAGCAGCCAGCTTGGATTGCATTTGTTCGCGCTCGCGCTCCAGATCCTTGATCTGACCTTGCAAGGCGCTGATACGGGCAACCAGACCCTCTGGCTGCGTACGCAGACTGGCAGAAGCGTCGTTCAACAAGCGTTCCTGCGCTTGTACCCAATGCAGGCTGTTGGTGCCGGTGATGGCCTCGACACGGCGCACGCCAGCGGCTACACCGCCTTCCGAGACAATCTTGAACAGGCCAATATCGCCCGTACGTTGAACGTGAGTACCGCCGCACAGCTCGCGCGAGAAGCCGATATCCAGTACGCGCACTTCATCACCGTACTTTTCGCCAAACAAAGCCATGGCACCACCGCTAACAGCGTCATCAAAGGACATCAGCTGGGCTTGCACAGCCTGGTTAGCCAGAACCTGCTCATTCACAATGGCTTCGACCTGAGCGATTTGCTCGGCCGTCATGGCGGCATCGTGAGCAAAGTCAAAACGGGTCTTTTCGGCGTCCACCAGGGAACCACGTTGCTGCACGTGACCGCCCAGCACCTGGCGCAAGGCCTTGTGCATCAAGTGCGTGGCCGAGTGATTACGGATCACGCGCTCACGACGCTCGGTATCCACCTGGGCTTGAACGGTCTGGCCCACTGTCAGCGTGCCTGCGTTCAGCACCCCTTGGTGGCCGAAAACCTGATTGGAAATCTTTTGAGTATCTTGCACTTCAAAGGACAGGCCCTTGGCATCGCTCAAGATACCGGCATCCCCCACCTGACCACCGGATTCGGCGTAGAAAGGGGTGGCATCCAGAACCACCACCGCTTGCTGGCCCTGGGCCACGGACTGCACAGAGGTGCCATCCACATACAAGGCGGTAACCGTGCCGCTGCCTTCCAGGGTGGTGTAACCATCAAAGCGGGTTTGCACGCCGGAGTAGCTCAGGCCTTCGGCTGTTTTGAACTTGCCCGAAGCGCGTGCCATCTGACGCTGGTTCTCCATGGCAACTTCAAAACCGTCCAGATCGACCTCAATGCCACGCTCGCGGCAGATGTCGGCGGTCAAGTCCACGGGGAAACCGTAGGTGTCATACAAGGTGAACAGCGTCTGGCCATCCAGCTTGGCATTCTCCGGCAGGTTGGCCAAAGCGCCTTCCAGAATGCGCATGCCATTTTCCAGCGTTTCGCTGAAACGCTCTTCTTCCTGGCGCAGCACTTGTTCGATACGCTCGCGCTGGCTAATCAGCTCGGGGTAGGCTTCGCCCATGGTCAGGCCCAGGTCCTGCACCAAACGGTAAAAGAACAAGCCCTTCTGACCCAGTTTGTGACCGTGACGCAAGGCACGGCGAATAATACGGCGTAGCACATAACCACGGCCTTCATTGCTGGGGATGACCCCGTCAATAATCAGAAAACTGCAAGCACGGATGTGGTCAGCAATCACCTTGAGCGAGTTATTGCTCAAGTCGCTGGTCTTGGTTTCGCGTGCGGCGGCCTGAATCAGAGACTGGAACAGGTCGATTTCGTAGTTGGAATGCACGTGCTGCAGCACAGCCGAAATACGCTCCAGGCCCATGCCAGTGTCCACACAAGGCTTGGGCAGCGGCGTCATGGTGCCGTCGGCGGAACGCTCGAACTGCATGAACACCAGATTCCATACTTCGATATAGCGGTCACCGTCTTCTTCAGGCGATCCGGGAGGGCCACCCCAAACGTCAGCGCCGTGATCGTAGAAGATTTCCGAACAAGGACCACAGGGGCCGGTATCGGCCATCTGCCAGAAGTTATCCGAGTTGTAGCGTACGCCACCCTTATCGCCGATGCGGATGATGCGCTCTTTGGGCACACCAATTTCCGAAGCCCAGATATCGTAGGCCTCATCGTCTTCTTGATAGACGGTGACCCAGAGTTTCTCTGCAGGCAGCTTGTAAACCGTCGTCAGCAGCTCCCAGGCATAGCGAATGGCGTCTTGCTTGAAGTAGTCGCCAAAGCTGAAGTTGCCCAGCATTTCAAAAAAGGTGTGGTGGCGGGCGGTGTAGCCCACATTTTCCAGGTCATTGTGCTTGCCACCGGCACGAACACAGCGCTGAGAGCTGGTTGCACGGTTGTAGGGTCGGGTTTCCTTGCCCGTGAACACATCTTTGAACTGCACCATCCCTGCGTTAGTGAACAGCAAGGTCGGGTCATTGCCTGGTACCAGCGAAGCCGAGGAGACGATGTGATGTCCCTTGGATTCAAAAAAAGAAAGAAACTTCTGACGAATTTCTGAGGTTTTCATTACATGCAACGCGATGGAAAATTTAACTGCCTATTATAAGACGATCAGCCTTGCAGCCCATGCGCGCGCTGCGCTGGCACAACACCTGCCGCCCCGGCAAAGCAGTGAGAAGCCAGGACGCCACACTCCCTGTACGAGCGGCTGCGTAAGCGTCAAATAGTACTGTTTTCAGCGGGCAGAAACAACAATTCCGACCCTGGCGAGTCGGAATGTGAAGGCACCCTGCTCATATTCAGGATGTCGTCCTGATGGGCCAGGAGGCATGAACCCTGGCCCTGCCTCGATCAGGCCTTGGGCTGATAGGGATGATGCTCGGCCCAATGACGGGCAATATCCACACGACGGCAAACCCAGACACGCTCGTGCGATTGCACGTAATCCAGGAAGCGCTGCAAGGCACGGAAGCGGCCAGGACGGCCAATCAGACGGCAATGCAAACCGATGGACAACATCTTGGGGGCTTCTTCACCTTCTTCGTAGAGCACGTCAAACGCGTCTTTCAGGTAGGAGAAGAAATGATCGCCGGTGTTAAAGCCCTGAGGAGCCGCAAAGCGCATGTCATTGCTATCCAGGGTGTAAGGCACGATCAATTGCGGCTTGACCGTATTGTCGCTGAGTTGAACCTCGGTCCAGAACGGCAGATCATCACCGTAGTAATCGGAGCTGTACAGGAACTGGCCTTCTTCTGCCACCAGACGCAAGGTGTTGGGGCTGTCACGGCCGGTGTACCAGCCTTCAGGGTGATGGCCCAGCAGGTCCGTCAGCACTTTCACGCACTGGCGCATATGCTCGCGCTCCACCTCTTCGGACACGTTCTGGTAGTGAATCCAGCGGTAGCCATGGCAAGCAATTTCGTGACCCAGGCGCACGAATTCCTGTGCCAGCTCGGGGTGACGCTCCAACGCCATACCCACACCGAAAATGGTCATGGGCAAGTCGCGTTTCTCAAACTCTTTCAGAATCCGCCAGACACCGGCACGCGCGCCGTATTCGTAAATGGATTCCATGGACAGGTGACGGTCCGGGTAAGCCGCGGCACCAATGATTTCGGACAGAAACTGTTCAGAGCCCGGATCACCGTGCAGAACGCAGTTCTCGCCGCCTTCTTCATAGTTCAAGACAAACTGCACCGCAATGCGCGCCCGATCAGGCCATTGTGCATGGGGCACGTTTTTACCGTAACCAACCAGGTCACGAGGGTACTTACTCAAGGACATACCGTCTCCGTTTAGCGTTTTACGCTGAGGGCCAGCCAAGGATCAGCAGCACTGCCATCACCCGCTTCGCTCATGCGATGTTCACAATCACTTAAGTGATGATGCATAGCCAGATGCGCACCATCGGCGTCGCCCTGACTAAGCTTGTCCAAAATCTCTTTGTGCTCGTAAAACGAGCAAGCCTGTTCGCCCGGTGTGTCGTGATAGGCAATGATGAGCGTGGTGCGGGCGCACAAGGTGTGCATCAACTCGGTCAGCTCATCATTGCCAGCGCAGCGCGCCAGCATCACGTGAAACGCGTTTGACAGGCGCAACCAGCTGATGCGGTCGCCGTGTTCAAAAGCGTGCTGTTCACGTTCCACCATTTCATACAGGCCAGCCAAACGCTCCGGCAGATCCGGGTAGCTGATCAGTTTTTTCAGAATCAGCGCTTCCAGGTCTCGTCGCAGTTCAAACACATCCCGTGTCTGCTTGGCCGTCGGCTTCCAGATAAAAGCGCCACGATTGGGCTCGATAACCACAATCTTGTCGTGTTCGAGGGCAGCCAGCGCCGCACGAACGGTCGCCCGCGAGCACTCGAAAATCGTGCACAGCGTGGCTTCCGTCAGTTTGGTTCCAGGCAAAAGACGACGGTCAACGACCGCATCAAAGATCTGGCTATAAACACGCCCGACCTCAGTATCTGCCATGCCTCCCTCTAGCAGCGAGGAGGCGCTGGGCGCTTGGGATTCACTGCTCATCCCCTCTTGCCGCCGTATCTGAAGCATAGAATTTCTCGTTATTGACTATTGACAATTATTCGGTATCCCGACAAAATCGTCAACATAAATTGTCGACAATCTGATTCCTCAAACAGAGCGACAGTTTCGGGGCCTCAACCCAGCGCACTGATCCTTGCACCGTTGGCCCCCGGCCGGTTCTCAAAACTGGGCTCGCTGGACCTTTTTTGATCACCATAAACCGGAGACATTTATGGGAAAGCTATCAACCCATGTCCTTGACACGACTCAAGGGCGCCCAGCCAGCGGCGTGCGCGTCGATCTTTATTCCATCGAAAACGATCAACGCACTCTGATCAAAACCACTCACACCAACAGCGACGGTCGCTGTGATGAGCCCCTGCTGCAAGGCCAGGCCATGCACACGGGCGTTTTTGAACTGGTGTTCCATGCAGGTGACTACTTTGCCGCCAGCGGTGTGGCTCTGCCCGAGCCACGCTTTGTGGATCAGGTCGGCATTCGCTTTGGTATCGCTGATGCCAATGCCAATTACCACGTACCTCTGGTCGTGACCCCCTGGTCCTGGTCTACCTATCGCGGCAGCTGATCGCGTATCCAAGTCGACTTTTCGCTTCTATACGAAACCACTCTGATACGAGATCTTTATGTACGCTTACCTACTTGAGTACGGCAACCTGCTGTTGCGCTGGTTGCACGTGATTGCGGCTGTCGCCTGGATCGGCGAGTCCATCTACTTTGTGATGCTGGACAATGGCCTGAAACCGCCTAAAGGCGAAGAAAGCAAGAAACGCGGTGTATTTGGCGAGATGTGGGCTGTCCACGGCGGCGGCTTCTATCACAACCAGAAATACCTGACTAATCCGGCCGAACTGCCTGATGACCTGCACTGGTCTTTCTGGAAGTCCTACACCACCTGGTTGTCCGGTTTCTTCCTGTTCGCCCTGCTCTACCTGACCAAGCCCGAGTTCTATCTGGTCAACCCCAACAGTCCCTGGGAATGGGCGGCTCAAATGACAGGCACGCAAGCCAACGTCATGGCCATTGCCTTCCTGGTACTGGGCTGGGTGGTCTATAACGGCCTGTGCCGTCTGATCAGCCCCAACATGAACCGCGACGGCCTGCTAAGCGTGGCGGTGGCGATCATGATGGTGGTCGTGGCTTACCTGAGCGCCCACATCTTCTCGGGTCGTGCTGCGTTCTTGCTGACGGGTGCTGTCATGGCCACCAGCATGTCGGCCAACGTGTTCTTCTGGATCATTCCCGGCCAGCGCCGCATGGTCAAGGCACTGAAAGCCGGTCAGGCGCCCAACCCTCTGGATGGCAAGCGCGGCAAACAGCGTTCGGTACACAATACCTACTTCACGCTGCCTGTCCTGCTGCTGATGCTGAGCAACCACTACTCGTTCACGTATAACAACCCCAATGCGTGGATCATCATGGTGCTGTTCATCTTTGCCGGCGCCCTGATCCGTCAATACTTCGTGCTGATGCACGCTGGCATCAAAAAGCCTGCCTACCCGGCTGCCGGTGTTGTGCTGCTGCTGATCGTGGGTTACCTGGCGGCTCCTGCCAGCTTGAAGGGTGAAGTTGCCAGTGCACCTGAAGCTGCCAACGGTGCGGAAACAATCAGTGTTGCCCGTGTCCAGGAAATCATGGACGCACGATGTGTTCAGTGTCACGCGGTCAAGCCCAATGCCGACTTCGGCTTTACGGCTGCCCCTGCCGGCATGTTGCTCGATACCATCGACAACACGGTACTGCACGCCGAACAGGTCAAGACCGTGGTGCACTCCAAGTACATGCCCTTGGGTAACATGACGCAAATGACCGACGAAGAGCGTGCCGCCATTGCCGCTTGGAGCGGTACCCGCGACTAATGCAGAACAAGGCTCAAGCCTGACGAGCGACAAGCTCCGTAGTAACTTCCAACCCCGATATGATGAAAATCATGTCGGGGTTTTTTCTTGCTTCGGGTCTATGACGCCGCCTGTCTGGTCTGCTGCGGCACGAACCCACGGCCTTGCTGATTCAAGAACAGTCAGGCGTGAAACCTGCAAAGCAGTAAGCCTGGGCTTCTGCGGATCGCAGAAGTCCTGTCACACTTGGCCCTGCCCGGAAGGCAAACATAGTTTGATGGATTGCAATTCCAGTTGCGGTTGCGGTTGCGGTTGCGGTTGCGGTTGCGGTTGCGGTTGCGGTTGCGGTTGCGGTTGCGGTTGCGGTTGCGGTTGCGGTTGCGCAGCTTGAGCCTGGGTTTGCCCTATTTCAAGCTCAATACAGCGACTACTCAAAGACAAGAGGCGCATGGACCTATCTCGCTCACGCCCTATCGGCCAAAGCTGTCCTTGCTGAAACAGGAGCAGACGCTGCTCATGCTGCACTTCGGCTAGCAACTGGGTGTCTTTTCCATAGATCGCTTTCAGCTTCAATGCAGGGGTGGGCTTACTGGATTTGATCTTGGCCACATCAGGCTGACTTGCCCCCTCTTGCTCCTGTGGTGTCCTCAAGCAGGACGACATGTTCTGCCGCGCCTGTTCGGCTTCCAGCAACAGCATCTCCCTTACTATCGTCGCCATGGTTTCCATCGCCCAAGCAGGTGCACTAAACATCAGCGTCAGACCAAACAGAATGCTCAAAAGGGGTCTGCATGTAATCGGCCAGATCCTGATCAGCCAGATCCCGCTGCGCAGATTCATAAACATAGCCTTCCAGCTCCACGATAAAAGCGCTGCCCAGCAGCGAGGGGTAAGACCGCGAGTTCAATGACAAGCTCATACGCTCCCAGTGCAGTTCAGGAAGCTGGGCCGCCAGTAAATACACCGAACGCAGGGGTGATTGACTGAGCCAGGAGCGGCGCCACACGCCTGCCCTTGTTTGCTCATTTTCGGCGGAGGATTCAACCCACTGAGCAGGGCTCAATGACAAGCGCATAAACGCAGGCTGCACGGCCGCCAGCTTGGCATGCAAACCTGGAGATGCCGCAGTTGGCATTCGCGTCTGATCTTTCGTTTCCAAGAACTGAGGAATCCATGTCTGATACCCGCGCCGGATACTCAAAGCCCCCTGCCCCAAGCCGGTGAACTCCAGCACATTCGGCTCACGAATCTGGCTATTCATGGCCGCACTAAAACTTTGCACATCCTCAAACCCGTAATGTGCCCTGCACTCCCACAGGCCGGCCTGACGACGACAATCCACCTGCTGCAATTGCCAGTCTGCCCCCTGAGCAGGAAGCTCCTCAATCAAGCTCAACACAGATTGAATACTCGTCAAACCATGCTCTTCCTGTGATGGACTTTGCTCCCAATCAGACGCCATGGCAGCCAAGCGAGCCCGAAGATCAAGGGAGAACACGCTTCCAAGCGTAGCCAACACCAGCAAAGAAAGAACCGCCAGACGAAGCGGGATCTTTTCACACCCACCAACACGCCTGACAGGCTGGCGCAGCATACGGCCCTGCGGTCTTCTGCCCTGTTCCAGACAGACCCATAAATCAGCAGGTTGCGGCAGTTCACGTATAGAGGGATAACGCACCTGCATGGCCCGCCGTAAGGTCTGCACTTGCCCGATCTGAGCCAGGAGGCAATCGCTACCTTCCATCACCTGACCATGTTCAAGCACCAGAAACCACAAACGGCCAGGAGCCACCGTCCATAAAAGAAAAACTGCGTCCTGAGGGTGGTGGGCAGCCATACAGGCAGCCGCAGAATAAGCCTGAACTCGCGTTAGTCTGGCTCTTGAAGGCCCATTCTGGGCCAAGCGCAAGACAGATTGGGTCCTCCGGCTGTTCAGCCAACAACTTGGAACCCAAGCCATTGCCTGCCCTGCTGTTCGTCCTGCTGTTTGCCCTGCTGTTTGCCCTGCTCTTTGTCCTGCTGTTTGCCCTGCTGTTTGCCCTGCTCTTTGTCCTGCTACATCCTCATCAGTCTTTTCCTGTGCTTGTTGTAGTTCTTCTATTTGCCTTTCCGTTTGCTTACGTGCCTGTTCTCTCAGCCCCCCTTTCACTCCCATCAAGCAAGTCCAATACGATCTCTTCATTCGACGATTTTGAGTCCGCCGCATACCGTCCCTGGCATCCACCCACTGCAACCCAAACCAGTACTCCCGCTCAGGCAAGACAGAACTCATTTCACACCTCGACCAATTAAGTCCCCTGTCCCTGACCCGTCTACTTGTCGCAATCCAGACTGCTGCCCCAAAGCCAGAGAACTCTCATCGCGATACAACTCAATACGGCCTGCCTGATAACGCCACTTCAGGCCATATACCGCTGCAATCTGATCCAACAAGGCTGACAAACGTAGTTGTTCAAAAATCAGACCTCCCTGCCGAGTCGATTCCGGCCCCTCCTGCCCAACGGTGCGTGACGGGAAGTGCGTTAAAGGCAAACGAGCCTGCGGGCTAATGAAAACGCTCAGATCAGACAATAAAGACAAACGACGCGCCAGCTCATCCAGATCGGGCAAAGGCGCTTCCAAAGAAAAACTGAAGGTTTGTCTGGAGCGCAATGCCGCTGGCAAGGCAGCCGGTTTTCGTAAAGGCACCGCCGCCCCCAGCAACCAGGGCTTGTCGACAGACTGAGCATGGGCCACGGAGGATGGACTGTTGCCATCCAACACCACGGCATCATCCAGCCATGCCTGATCAACATGCTGCCCTGCTGTTTGCAAGCTGCAAGCCGCTATCAGCGGCAAAAACAAGAGACAGAGATAATTCATGACTGTCCCTCGGGCGAAGCGCTGGGATCACAGGCTTGCGGCCAAGCTAGAATCCTGAGCACCTGATTTGAGTAAAAACAGGCCTGCAAAGGATGAGCATTCAGTTGGGCAGCCGTCAACAACTGAGCCACAGCAGTCTCAAAGCCCCCCTCAAAGCGAGCCGCCGCCTTGATAGGGAAATCGACCTCCAAAGTCCAATGCTCAGGTGCAAAAACCCATTGCGCTTGCTTAGCCCATCGGACTAATGCCTGCCTCAGGGTTCTATCCTTGATTCGCAGTTCAAAAACAGACTCTGCAATGGACTGTGCATCCACACCAGGAGCTGAGACTGGCAGCAACTCTGAACGGGCTTGAAAGGCTTGTATCTGCAACACATTCCCAGGGGCAGGCTCGCCCTCCTTCACTTGAGCCGCCATCCAATCTGGCGCGGGCTTTCCAGAAAACAGACTACTTTGCTCGGAAGAGCGGATATCGGAACGACTTAATGGGAAATGGCTTGGTAGAGAATCACCACGCTGGGAAAAACTAGCTTGGGTCAGTTGGTGATCCTTCTGTTGGCTGCGATCCTGTGACAAGGCATCCGATGCCTCTACGCCAAGTGTTGCAGCACCCTCAGCATGGGCACTCTTGCGCCCTAAACTAGCCTGCGCCTGTGCTCGTCCGGCCCGAAATATCAACTCCGTCCACAGGCCTTCAATCACTTGAAACTGCCCCAAGGGCTTCAAAGACAGCAGCGTTTCCTGTCCATTCCTGCGCCCCAACACCGCTGGCAGCATCTGCTCCGGTGCAAAATGCAGCCAGATACGCCTGCCGTTATCAAACACTTGCATAGGGCCGACTTGAGGGTCGCCAGACAAGCGCCAATCGAAGTTAAAGACGCGTGTTCCCGGATCAGCCAACAGGCCATCAGGCCCCTGACTGGTCTGACAGGCAGACAACCCCAGGCCACACATCAGCAAGACGCAGAAACGGACAAGAAAACGCATTGCGAGCACCCAAAGAAAAAACCCCATGTCCCGTCAAGGGCATGGGGTTTATCTTCAAGGATGCTCGCTCAAGCCGCTAGATCGGCTTGTACGCACAGATAAATCAGCGTCCTTTCTGAGCCACCAGTCGGTTGGCTTCCGTGGCGGCGGTACGCAAGGCCGTCATGGCAGGTTGCTGACCGTCCAGCGCGCTTTCCAGGCTCTGGTTGAACACGGCGCGAATCTGGCGGTAGTTACGGAAGTTGCCCTTGGCTGTACCCGATGTACCGCTGCTGTAGGCGCCCACCAGGTGCATCCAGTCACCCTTGTCCTTGTAGTAGTCGCTACCCGTGGCATTAAAGGCTTCGCGGCTGACGGGCAAAAAGCCTGTTTTCTGATACCAGCGAGCGGCGTTCTCTGGCTGAGCCAACCAGCTGATGAAGCGGGCCGAAGCCTGGTTCTGTTCAGCGTTATGGCCTTTCACCGCCCACAGAGCGGAGCCAGTCACAAAAGGCTTGCCGGGGGTTTGGGTGACTTCAGGGTAGTAAGGCAGACCAGTCACAGCGTACTTCAGGCCGCGCGTGTCGCTGTACTCACCGATATGGCCGGAGTTGGAGAACATGACTGCACATTCACCCTTGGCAAAACGCTGGGGCGACTCGGGCAAGGTGCCGGGTTTGACCATCAGCTCGGATTTCACCCAGCTGATCATCATGGACAAGTGACGGATATACATCACGTCAAAATCAAAGCCCACTTTGCCTTTAACCTTGGGTCCGGGTGCCAGACCGTAAATCTGGTTATTAACCGCTGCCAGGTTCTCCAGGTTGATGGAGACAGACTGGTCGGAGGTCAAAGGACAACGGCGCGAGCCTTTATTGGCCAGATCAACCAGTTGAGCTTGCAAGTCCAGCCAGACACGGCTGGGCACGGGAGGCTCGATCTTGGCTTTATCAAACGCTTCCAGGTTGTAGTACATGACCGGAATTTCGGCCATGTAGGGGAAGCCTTGCAATTGGCCACGGCCATTGCGCACAAAGGAATTCGAGGCCAGGAACCAGGACACATTGTCCATTTTTTCCCGAGCCAGCAAGGTGTGCATGGGCATGATGTAGGAGCGGTCGGCGACCTCGTCCAGGCCGGACATCTCGCCTAACTGCACCAGATTGGGCAAATCCTTGCCCGCTTGCATGACCTGCTCCAAAGAGGCTTCTGTGTCATGCGCCTTGACCGACACCTTGACGTCGCTCTGGCTACGATTGAAATCCCGAACCAAGCGTTCGAACTCGTCCTGATTGTGCGAGTTCAAAGCGGTCCAGACCTGAATATCAACGGCTGCCAGGGCGGTCGACCCGAACAGCAAAGCGGCTGAGCCACCCGCTGCCATCGCCAAAGCCATAACACCACGTTTCAACAGTAATCCGCGTAGATTTTTCATACATCCTTCAAGATAAAAAAGGAAATTCAGGTTCGGGTTTGTGCCCCATGACCAGGTCCGCCAAGGCTCGGCCAGAACCTATGCCCATGGTCCACCCCAAGGTGCCATGCCCGGTATTCAGGTACAGGTTGGGAATGGAGGATCGGCCTATCAGTGGGACATTTGATGCTGTGGCAGGACGCAGTCCTGACCAGAAATGAACATTATCAAAATCCAATGCGCTTGGGAACAGATCAGCCACATGCGTTAACAAAGCCTGACAGCGGGCGGGGTTCAAGCTACGCGTATAGCCCGACAATTCGGCCGTTCCAGCAACCCGCAGGCTATCGCCCAGGCGGGAAAAAACCAGTTTGTGATCTTTATCTGTCAGGCTGACAGTAGGCGCGCCCTCGGGGACCAGCACCGGGAAGGTGGCCGAATAGCCTTTGGCCGGATAAACGGGGCAGGAAATTCCCAGCGGCTGCAGGACGGTAGGGCTGAAACTACCCATGGCCACCACGAAGGCGTCTGCCTGTATGGAGTCGTACGCACCATCCGCGCCTATGACCTCGACCCCCACCACTCGGCCCTTGGCCGTCAGCAAACGGGTGATTTGGGTAGAAAAGCGAAATTCCACTCCGGCTCGCCTGGCCATGGCCGCCAAACCGCAGGTGAATTGATTGGCATCGCCCGACTCATCATCTTTGGTGTAGTCGCCACCCACGATCTGGCCGCGCGCCGATGCCAGGGCGGGTTCCAGCTGCACCAGTTCGTCCACGCTCATGATGCGGCGGTCCACTCCCATATCTCGCATGACGTCGGCCATTTGCTGGGAGTCGTCCAGGCTTTGGGCATCCCGGTAAAACGTAATGATGCCTTTTTCCTGATGGCGATAATCAAAATCCAGGCTGGGACGCAATTGCTTGAGCGTGCTGCGGCTGTATTCCGCCATGGCCACCAGCGCGCGCACATTGGGCGTAACCCGCCCCGGCAGGCACTCTCGCAAGAAAGACAGGCACCAGCGCCACTGGCGCAGGTCCAGACGCGGACGGAACAACAAGGGAGCATCGTCCTGCAACAACCATTTCAGCAGTTTGAGCGGCATTTTCGGGTTGGCCCAGGGCTCGGCATACGAGACCGAGATTTGCCCGCCATTGGCACGCGAGGTTTCCTGCGCGGGACCGGTTCCCCGATCCACGACCACCACCTCACAACCTTGCTGGCTGAGCCACCAGGCAGTTGATACCCCGATAATGCCGCTGCCCAGAACTGCTACTTTCATGTGTACTGTCCGCTTGTTGAGCTATTGATCAAGACGCTTACTTGACGTCTGCCAGCGACGTAAAGGCATCTGCAAAATAATTGTCCGGATTCAGTTGAGCTTGCTCCACAAAATCCTTGCGGGCCGCTTCAACCATGCCCGGCGCGCCACAGGCGTACACCTGCCAGGCCGACAGATCAGGCAAATCAGCCAATACGGCCTGATGCACAAAGCCGGTACGACCTGTCCAGCCATCTTCAGGCTGAGCGTCGGAAATCACCGGAATGAAACGCAAGTTAGGCAGTTCGCTGGCCCATTTCTCGGCCAGTTCGGACTGGTACAGATCCTTGGGTCGACGCCCGCCCCAATACAAAGCCACTTCGCGCTGGCTGCCGGTTTGAATCAGGCGCTCGATCAAGGCCTTGATCGGAGCAAAACCTGTGCCGCTAGCCAGGAAAACCATAGGAGCCGCGCTATCTTCACGCAGGAAGAAAGAACCCAAAGGTGCTTCCACGCGCAGAATCTCGCGCTCTTTCATGGCGGTAGCACCGGCACCAAAGACGTGGTCGGTAAACACGCCACCGGGCATGTGACGGATATGCAATTCCACCTGATTGTCTTCCCGTGGCGGTGTCGCCATGGAATAACTACGACGGCTGCCGTCTTTCAGGATGAATTCCAGGTACTGACCCGGGTAGTAACGGAATGGCTCGGACGATGGCATTTGCAAACGCACCACCATCACATCATCACGTACTTTTTCCAGACCCACCACGCGCGACGGCATTTTACGAATCTGGATATCAGTAGCCATGCGAATTTCGTGCGATTCGATCAGCATGTCGCTGCTGGGCTTGGCCTGACAGAACAGGGTGTAACCTGCAGCGCGATCCTCTTCGCTCAGCAATTGCTCGGGCGCACGGCCTGCATCGTATTCGCCTTCAATGACCTTGCCACGGCAAGACGAACAGGTGCCATTGCGGCAGCTGTAGGGCAAGACAATACCGGCATTGAGCGCGCCATCCAGCACAGACTGTCCGGGCTGTACGTCAAAACTGTGCCCGCTGGGCTGAACCGTGACTTTGAAACTCATATCCAACACTCAAAAAAGAAATCTATCAGGCGGAGGGCCAGCCTCCGGCGGCTATACAAATTCAGGACTCTTCAGGCCGATGCAGCACAGGGTCGTTCAATTTAAGCGACAGGGCCTTGCCCTTGCCTGCCCGCTTGCCCAGATAATTGGCCAGCATGTCCAGATCCATCACGATGGTGGACGGACGCTTGCGGTTCACTCCGCTGACGGCCAGACCCGCCTCACCAAAGGCAACCCATTGACTGAGCGTATCGCCCTCGTTCAGTTTGATCAGCACCGTGCCACGCCCCCCTTTGGACAGCACTTTCAGCTCCTTGATGTCCACCACCAGGAAACGTCCCTGCTCGCTGAGCAGACCCACGTACTGATCATCCGGGCGCAAGGCCAAGGGCTTGAGCAGCTTTTTGCCATCCTCGACGGTGACAAACTGCTTGCCCGCTTTCTGCCGTGTATTCATGTCGCCCTGAGAAGCCACAAAACCGTAACCGTCGCAGGCAGCCAGCAAGTAGTTCTGGTCCAAAGGCGCCCCCAGAATGTGCTCAATAGGCGCACTGGGGCTGACTTCAATCATGGAGGTAATGGGCTGTCCGTCGCCACGCGCTGAAGGCAAGCTGGAGACCGGAACAGTATAGACCCGGCCATCAGTGCCGATCGCCACCAGATCCGTGGTACTGCGACACTCCAGCGCATCGCGCAAGCCATCGCCGGTCTTGAAGCTGAATTGCGAGGCGTCATGGCCATGGCCCTGGCGTGAACGCAGCCAGCCTTTGCGCGACACAATCACGGTAACCGGCTCGTCAACCACCTTGGTTTCCAGCACAGCGCGCTCGGCCGCTTCAATCAGGGTACGACGGTCATCACCATAGGTTTTAACGTCTGCTTCAATCTCACGAATCATCAGACGCTTCAAGGCTTTGGGATCGTCCAGCAGCTTTTGCAAAGACTCCTGCTCGTCCAGACGCTCTTTCAGCTCTTTCTCGATCTTGAAGCCTTCCAGACGCGCCAACTGACGCAAGCGCATTTCCAGAATATCGTCGGCCTGACGCTCGCTCAGATCAAAGCGCTCCATCAGGGCGGCACGCGGCTCGTCGGATTCACGAATAGTCTGAATAACCTCGTCCACATTCAGGTACACCACCATGCGCCCTTGCAGCACATGGATACGGTCGGTGACCTTGTCCAGACGGTAGCGAGTACGACGCTCCATCGTATGGCGACGAAACTCCAGCCAATTTAGTAAAACCTGGCGCAAGGAACGCTGACCGGGACGGCCATCCGTATCAATACACACTAGATTGATGGAGACGTTGCGCTCCAGGCTGGTTTGCGCCAGCAAGGTGGTCACGAACTCGTCCCGATCAATAGCGCGAGACTTGGGTTCAAACACCAGACGCACCGCCGCCTGCTTGCCAGACTCATCACGCACGGCATCGAGCATGTTCAGCATCAAGGCCTTGGTTTGCTGTTGCTCGGTGCTCAGCGATTTCTTGCCAGCCTTGACCTTGGGGTTGGTACGCTCTTCAATCTCTTCCAGAATCTGCTGGGAGGAGCTGCCGGGCGGCAATTCTGTGACGACCAATTGCCATTGGCCACGGGCCATTTCCTCGAATACCCAACGGGCACGAGCCTTGATGGAACCACGGCCTTGGGCGTACACCGCCGCAATATCGTCTGCGGCGGAAATAATCTGACCACCACCCGCAAAATCCGGGCCGGGAACGATCTCGTGTATGTCCTGATCGCTCAAATTCGGGTTGCGCAACAGGCTGACGCAGGCTTGGGCAACTTCACGCAGGTTGTGGGAAGGAATCTCGGTCGCCATCCCGACGGCAATCCCCGAGGCGCCGTTAAGCAGCATGATGGGCAAGCGTGCAGGCAGGGCCACTGGCTCTTTCTGGCTGCCATCGTAGTTGGGGATGAAGTCCACCGTGCCTTCGTCCAGCTCGTCCAGCAGCAGACGCGAGAACGGTGTCAAACGTGCTTCCGTGTAACGCATGGCGGCGGCATTGTCGCCGTCGCGCGAGCCAAAGTTGCCCTGCCCGTCTACCAGCGGATAACGCAGCACAAAATCCTGCGCCATACGCACCATGGCATCATAGGCGGCCTGGTCACCGTGCGGGTGATATTTACCCAGCACATCCCCCACCACTCGGGCCGACTTCACGGGCTTGGCCGTCGGGCCCAGACCCATGGCATCCATCGCGTACAAAATGCGGCGCTGCACCGGTTTCTGGCCATCGGTCAGATCGGGCAAGGCACGTCCACGTACCACTGAAACGGCGTAATCCAGATAAGCCTGTTCCGCGTAAGTCGCCAGCGTGATGCTATCGTCCGATCCCGCCGGTTCAAAATCCAATTGATTGCTATCCATAAATAACTCTTAAGTCGGGCTCAGACGTCCAGATCGGCCAAATTGCCTTTTTCTTCCAACCAGGCTCGGCGGGCAGAAGCCTCACCCTTGCCCATCAGCATGGTGAACATGGCTTGTGTATCGCTCAGGCCATCCTCGCCCCAATGCACAGGCAGCAAACGGCGGGTGTCCGGATTCATGGTGGTATCCCACAACTGCTCCGCACTCATTTCACCCAGACCTTTAAAGCGGCTGATGCTCCAGGACTCGTTACGTATACCTTCGTTGCGCAGCTTTTCCAGTATCGCGTCCAGCTCGCCCTGATCCAGACAGTAGATCTTGCGGGCTGGGCGTTTGCCGGCGGCAGGCACGTCTACGCGGAACAAGGGGGGACGCGCCACATACACGTGGCCCGCCTCGATCAGTTTGGGGAAGTGACGGAAGAACAGCGTCAACAACAGCACCTGAATGTGCGAGCCGTCCACGTCCGCATCAGACAGGATACAGATACGGCCATAACGCAAACCGGACAGATCCGGCTCGGACTGGGCGTCGTGCGGGTCCACGCCGATCGCCACGGAAATATCGTGAATTTCCTGGTTAGCGAACAAGCGGTCCTTATCGACCTCCCAAGCATTCAGAACCTTGCCGCGCAGGGGCAAGATAGCCTGAAATTCCTTGTCACGGCCCATCTTGGCCGAACCGCCAGCCGAGTCACCCTCGACCAGAAACAGTTCCGAACTTTCCAGATCGTGCGACTCGCAATCCGTCAGCTTGCCGGGCAACACGGCCACGCCCGAGCTCTTGCGTTTCTCCACTTTCTGCGCCGAACGGGTACGGGCCTGAGCCTGACGCACCGCCACTTCAGCCAATTTGCGACCCTGATCCACATTGGCATGCAGATGCAGTTCCAGCGCATTGCGCACATAGCCACTGACCAGACGCACGGCGTCACGGCTATTGAGCTTTTCCTTGATCTGCCCTTGAAACTGCGGGTCCAGCACTTTGGCCGAGAGCACAAAGCTGGCACGGGCAAAGACGTCCTCGGCCTGCAGCTTGACGCCTTTGGGAATCAGGCTATGCAGTTCGGCAAAACTGCGCACGGCTTGATACAAGCCATCGCGCAAGCCCGATTCGTGTGTTCCCCCCGCTGGGGTTGGGATCAGATTGACATAGGACTCACGCACAATATTGGAGTCCAGCGCCCAGGCCACCACCCAATGCGCACCTTCGCCGGCGGAGAAATTATCGTCATCTTGCGGGGCGTACTGGCGGCCCTCAAACAGGGGAACCAGCAGCTCCACCCCTTCCATTTCCTCTTGCAGGTAGCCGCGCAAACCGTCCTCATAGCGCCACTGCTGGCGCTGACCGGTTTTTTGCTGCACCAGTTCCACCGTCACGCCTTCCAGCAGGACGGCCTTGCTATGCAGGATATGAGTCAGTTGGGCCAGGGGAATCTGGGCGGAGTCAAAATATTTGGCATCGGGCCAGACCCGCACACGGGTACCCGTCTTGCGCTTGGCCACCGTGCCCGTTTGGGTCAGGGGCTGCTCCAGCTCGCCGTCGGCAAACACAATCTCGTTGGCCTGGCCATCGCGCCAGACCAGCACTTCCAGACGGCGCGACAAGGCGTTGGTCACCGACACACCCACCCCGTGCAAACCACCAGAAAAGGCGTAGGCACCACCATTGAGCTTGTCAAACTTGCCCCCGGCATGCAGTCGCGTGAACACCAGTTCAACCACCGGCGCATTTTCTTCAGGGTGCAAGCCAACAGGAATACCGCGCCCGTCATCCTCAACCTGTATGCCGCCGTCCTCCAGCAAGGTGACAGTCAGTGTGCGGGCAAAACCAGCCAGGGCTTCGTCGGCCGCGTTATCGATGACCTCCTGCACAATATGCAGGGGATTATCCGTGCGGGTATACATGGCCGGGCGCTGACGGACCGGTTCCAGCCCTTTGAGCACCCGTATAGAAGATTCGTCGTAACGTGTAGTAGACAACTTGATTCCCGGTAGATCGTACAGAAAAACGCTATTTTACGAGTGGTTAGGCGCCAGTGGGGAAACGCTTTATTGGCGCGCGTTGCGCAGCGAATGCACATTATCAACCAGACGCAATGGTATCCTGTCAAAAATTGGCAACAAGACCGTCGCAATTGGCCGTAGAATACATTGTGCTCAGGTCACGCCACACGTATAGTTTTTCGTTATTCTCACTTTTTTTGTATCTAGCCATGAGCGACTCCATTAAACACATCACGGACGCCTCCTTTGAGTCTGACGTCCTTAACGCCGACCTCCCCGTTCTGGTCGATTACTGGGCTGCCTGGTGCGGTCCTTGTAAAATGATTGCCCCTTTGCTTGATGAGGCAGCCGAACTGTACCAAGGTCGTGTTATCATCGCTAAGCTCAACGTCGATGAAAATCCCGACACCCCAGCTCAATATGGTGTTCGCGGTATTCCAACGCTCATGCTGTTTAAAGACGGCAAAGTGGCCGAAACTAAAGTCGGTGCACTTTCCAAGTCCCAACTTAGCGCGTTTCTCGACAGCTCCCTGTAATCTCTGATTAACCGCACGCAGGCCCTTCGCTGGCCTGCGGTCTGCTGCTGAAAGCCCTTCCCCACTCCCATGCACCTGAACGAATTAAAAGCTCTGCACGTCTCGCAGCTGCTAGAAATGGCTGCCACTCTGGAAATCGACAACGCGAACCGCTTGCGCAAGCAAGAGCTGATGTTCGCCATCATGAAAAAGCACGCCAAAAAGGGCGAGCAGATTTTCGGCGACGGGGTGCTTGAAGTCCTGCCTGATGGTTTTGGCTTTCTGCGTTCGCCAGAAACCTCTTACCTGGCCAGCACAGACGATATCTACATCTCCCCTTCGCAGATACGTCGTTTCAATCTGCACACGGGTGACTCCATTGAAGGTGAAGTGCGCACCCCTAAAGACGGCGAGCGCTACTTTGCCCTGGTAAAAGTTGACAAGGTTAACGGCATGCAGCCTGAGGCCATCAAACATCGCATCATGTTTGAGAACCTGACGCCGCTGCACCCGGACCAGCCCATGCGCCTGGAGCGCGACATCAAAAGCGAAGAGAACATCACAGGCCGTATCCTGGATATCTTCTCGCCTATCGGTAAAGGCCAGCGCGCCCTGATCGTGGCCAGCCCCAAATCCGGTAAAACCGTGATGATGCAGCACATGGCTCACGCCATCACGACCAATTACCCCGAGGCCATCATGATCGTCCTGCTGGTGGACGAGCGCCCCGAGGAAGTAACCGAGATGCAGCGCACGGTGCGCGGCGAAGTAGTGGCCTCCACCTTTGACGAACCCGCCACACGTCACGTGCAAGTGGCCGAGATGGTCATTGAAAAGGCCAAACGCCTGGTTGAATTGAAAAAAGACGTGGTGATCCTGCTGGATTCCATTACCCGTCTGGCTCGCGCCTACAACACTGTGGTCCCTGCTTCGGGCAAGGTTTTGACCGGTGGTGTGGACGCCAACGCCCTGCAGCGCCCCAAACGCTTTTTTGGCGCTGCCCGTAATCTGGAAGAAGGTGGCTCCTTGACCATCATCGGTACTGCCCTGATCGAAACCGGCAGCCGCATGGACGAAGTCATCTATGAAGAATTTAAAGGTACCGGCAACTCCGAAATCCATCTGGAGCGCCGTCTGGCCGAGAAACGTATTTACCCAGCCATCAACCTGAACAAATCAGGCACACGTCGTGAAGAGTTGCTGATCAAGCCCGACCTTCTACAAAAGGTCTGGGTTCTGCGCAAGTTCATCCATGGGATGGATGAAATTGAAGCCATGGAGTTTATCCTGGACAAAATCCGGGCCACAAAGACCAACTCCGAATTCTTCGACATGATGAAGAAGTAAATCGAACATCCTGCGCAAGCCTCTCTATACGAGAGGCTTGCTTGCGATGGGCGTATGATCGGGTGCATTCCCGTGCATCCATTCTTTCAATCTGCTGAGTTCGACTCGAGTTCTCAGTATTGCAAACAGAGTTCGCTTGCAATGAAATCTATCTCTCTAGAACAGTTCCTAGCCAGAGTGCAGTCCCGCGACCCCAACCAGCCTGAATTCATGCAGGCCGTTCGGGAAGTCATGACCAGCTTGTGGCCCTTCATCGAGAAAAACCCCCAGTACGCCGATCATGGTCTGCTCGAGCGTCTGGTCGAACCCGAACGTGCTATCCAGTTTCGTATTTCCTGGGTAGATGATCGCGGCCAGGTTCAGGTCAATCGCGGCTTCCGTATTCAGCACAGCAATGCCATCGGTCCTTTCAAGGGCGGCATGCGCTTTCACCCCTCGGTGAATCTGTCCATTTTGAAGTTTCTGGCGTTTGAACAGACCTTCAAGAATGCCTTGACCACTCTGCCCATGGGCGGCGGCAAAGGCGGCTCGGACTTTGATCCCAAAGGCAAGTCGGATGGCGAAGTGATGCGCTTTTGCCAGGCCCTGATCGTTGAGCTGTACCGTCACCTGGGCCCAGATACCGACGTTCCTGCTGGTGATATCGGCGTGGGCGCGCGTGAAGTGGGCTTTATGGCCGGCATGATGAAAAAACTCTCCAACAGCGCAGCCAGTGTGTTCACCGGCAAGGATTTGTGCTTTGGCGGCAGTTTGATTCGTCCTGAGGCCACCGGTTATGGCACCGTATATTTCGTACAGGAAATGTTGGCACGTAAAGGGCTGTCCTTGGACGGCATGACAGTGTCCGTTTCCGGCTCGGGCAATGTGGCTCAGTACGCCATTGAAAAATGCCTGGATCTGGGTGCCAAAGTCGTTACCGTTTCCGACTCGCAAGGTTGCGTGGTGGACATGGATGGCTTTACGCGTGAAAAACTGGCTTCCCTGATGCACGTTAAAAATGTACAGCGTGGCAGTCTGGTCGATTACGCCCAGCAACATCACCTGCTGTACGAACAAGGCAAACGTCCTTGGCATATCCCCGTGGATGTCGCCCTGCCTTGCGCCACCCAGAACGAACTGGACGGCAAGGATGCTGAAATCCTGATCAAGAACGGTGTACGTTGCGTCGCCGAAGGTGCCAATATGCCCAGCACGCTGGATGCAGTCGATGCCTTTATCCACGCCAAGATCCTGTATGCCCCAGGCAAAGCCAGCAATGCGGGCGGTGTTGCCGTATCCGGTCTGGAAATGAGCCAAAACGCCCAGCGCTTGAGCTGGACACGCGAACAAGTTGACGCAAAGCTGCACTCCATCATGCGTGACATCCACGAAAATTGTGTGAACTATGGTCAAGAAAGCAACTTCATCAACTACGTTAACGGCGCCAATATTGCCGGCTTTGTCAAAGTCGCCAATGCCATGCGTCATCAAGGCGTTTATTAAGTTTTGCGCCTTGCTCAGTAGTCAAAAAAACCGCCCACAAGGCGGTTTTTTTTGTTTCTGGCCCAACCGAAAGTGTCTATTGCAGGCTTGATGTTATCTGCCCTTGAAAGCTGTCTATGTTTCAGTCATCTGTGTAGAGCAAAAAAGCAGGCCCTTAGCCAAAACTCACTGATCTACAAACACAGCCAGGACGAAAACCAATCAACAGGCAATGACATCAAGGAAGAAGAATATCTCCCCGCTGTGCATAATACGGTCCAGCCCACCGAGCCAAAGGCCGATACGCCTCCAGATCCACTCTCCCTTTTTCGTCCATCAAGGATGAATCCACATGGAAGGCCAGCACTTCCAGAATATGCAGCTGGTTAACTCCCCGTCCCAAATCCACCACCTGATCCAGCCTGCACTCCATCTGCACGGCAGCGCCATCCAGACGAGGTACACGCACATGCTGACTGGGCACGAGGTGCATGCCCAACTCCTGTACCTCACTCTGGCCGGGCGGCAAAGCAGCAGCACTGGCATGTACCGCAGCCAGATCAGACTGACGACATAACTGCACCACACACTCTTTATTGGCCTGCAAATTACGGGCCGTATCCTTCAAGCTGCCATCCTCATTGCGGTTGATATTGATCGCCAGCATCGGCGGGCTATGCGCCACATAGTTAAAGGAGCTGAACGGTGCCAGATTCACACTGCCCGACTCCTCCAAGGTACATACCCAGGCAATGGGGCGCGGTACGATCAGGGACGTCAGCAGGCGATAAGCCATGCTGTCGTCCATGCCTTCACACGGCAGGCTGCGATAGCCTGGTGATGGGTCATTCAAGTGCATATAGGGCCTAAATGAAGAGCTGAATAGTGGGCAAATAGCCATCCACGCTCAGCAAGTCCACCCGCTTTTCCACGATCTCCCAAGCCTGATCGACGGCGCGCAAACGGTAAGAGGCAGTAGCGGGCAGAACCTCGGTTTTTTGCTTCTGATACTCCGAATAAATCAGATTGATGCGCACGGTATAGCAGCCATCTTCATCAGGATGTTCGGACTGAACACGTGGATGTTGAATCACACGCAGACCACGTACACCGGGTTGCAAGGAAAAGGCACGATGGTGCGACAGGCGGTCGATACGCAAGCGCATCAACATACGGTTTTCCAAGGCAATACACATGCGCCCTTCCGGGCTTTCCTGGCCGGACTCACCAGGAATCCAGTACAGCCCATCCTGTGCGAACAGCTCGTACCATTCGTCAAAACGCCCCTCGTCCAGCAGGGCGTTCTCTTGCCATACAAAGTCTTGCAGGCTTTGTTTCAGACTCTCCATTTGGCCCAGACGCTGGTTTTGCTGCGGATTCAATGGCTGCTGCGCCTTATGTTGATATTGCTGTTGCTGACCATCTTGCCATGCATGCTCTCCTCGACCGCTACGCTGGCCCTGCTCTTGCCCCATCCCCATCATTCCTGCTCCTGCTGCTTCATGCCTTGCTTCCAGGCACGGTATTGGTTGCGTATGACCCATTCATTATTCGCGTCGTCAAAGCTGCCCTTGCCCTGCTCGCCTTCTTGCGCATCGTATTGACGCAGCAGATTCACCCACGGATTGCCTTGGGCTTTCAGGCTGGCTTGCTGGCTCTCGAACAAGTGCACATCATCATGGGCGACGACGCTCATGGGGGAATACACCAGACGGCTGTACGTCAGGCCGCGATCCAGCATTTCACGCGGCGCTCCTTTGGGCTGAAACACCCATACTTCCAGCAAAGTGCGATCAACCGCTAAAGGTCGCAATACACGAATAATCTGCGGCGAACCCTTGGCTGCCATGCTGGGGTAAAACACCACATTTTGTGGATTGAAACCCAGCACCCGAGCCGCTTTTTCCTCGCCCCAGGCTTCATTCATCATGGCTTCGTAGCCCGGAATCCCGGAGTAGTCGGTATGAATGCTGAACTTGGTGCCCAGAATGCTGTGCCCGTTCGGGTACGTTTCCACACCCATACGTGAATAGAAGTCGTAGCCCGAACCGAAGGGCAGCAATTGCTCCAGTGCGGTAGGGTCTTCTTCCTTGAACACTTCACCCACTTTGGCTGCCGAGCTGGAGGCCGACTCATGCGTGGAGATGGGATGCACGGTGTCGTTGATGTTCTCCATGTACATCTTCCAGTTGCAGTTGATGACGGTACGAATCGAACCGCCTGCCACCTGCAACTCCCCTTCCGGAGAGCGATCCGCCATATTGTCCAGGGCCTGCAGCACATCCCCGAAATACTCTTGCAGGCTGAAGCCTTCCTTGCTGAGGCGGGCAAACACAAAGCCCCGATAGCTTTCTACCGCCCCCGGTGTGGACAGGCCGCCCGCAGCCGGACATTGCGAAAATTCCGTGTTTTCATAGGCATTTTTCAGCGGCACCGCCAGCAGCGAGCCATCCAGCTTGTAGGTCCAGGCGTGGTACGGACAACGCAGCATCTTGCCCACATTGCCGCTGGGTTCGCTGACCAGTCTGGCCCCCTTGTGAGCGCAACGGTTCATCACCACCCGCACCGAGCCATCGCTATGGCGCAGCATGATGACGGGGCTTTGTGCCAAGGTCACCGAGACATAATCGCCCGTTTTGGGCACCTGACTTTCATGGCCCACATAGAGCCAGGCACGGCTGAACAGCCGTTCCATTTCCAGTTGAAAGACATCCTCGTCCAGATAGGCATCCCGATGGACCTGATGGTCCTGGGTCAGGCCCGACAAGGCGGCCTCGTTATTGGCATAACTCATAGTGCTTCCTGTAAATACGAGTAAAACGGGATTCAGACCGCCATAGCGGGTACTAAGGCGGGTGCAGCCTCACTCACGATTTGGGATGGACAGTCCAAAGGCGCAGGCCAGATCTGGCTGGAATCATCCGGCGGCACACTGCCCAGCAAAAGACGGGTATAGGGATGCTGCGGGTCGGCAAACACCTCGGCGGTATTTCCTTGCTCCACGACTTCACCGTTTTTCATCACCAGCACTCGTGTGCACAAATAGCGAATCACGGACAAGTCGTGCGAGATGAACACCACCGCAACCCCCAACTCCTTATTCAGTCGCAGCAAGAGATTCAAAATCAGCGCCTGCACCGACACATCCAGACCGGACACAATCTCGTCCGCCACCAGCAGACGCGGCTGCACACATAAGGCGCGGGCAATGTTCACGCGTTGCTTTTGCCCGCCGGACAGCTCCGAGGGAAAGCGCAAACCGGCATCCTGGGCAATGCCCACCTGCGCCATCAATTCATCGGCTTTCTGACGACGCTGCTCGGGCGTCATACCCGGCTGCAACTCCAGCACCTGCGTCACCAGCTGCTGCACGCTACGACGTGGGTTCAAGGCCGAGTCAGGGTCCTGAAACACCATCTGAATCGTTTGAGACAAGGACTCGCCTTGCCCTTTGGCAAACTGCTCGCGGGACTGACCTTGCACCAGCACTTGCCCACCACTAGGTTGCAACAAGCCCACCATCAAACGGGCGACAGTGCTTTTGCCACTACCGCTTTCCCCCACCACGCCAACCATCTCGCCGGGACGCACGCTCAAGGACAGGGGCCGCAAGGCATACATCAGGCTGCGGCGGCCGTTGCGTGTGACTCGGTAGCTGCGCTCCACATTCTGGAACTCCACCAGCGGCGCGGACTCGTCAGACGGCCCTTGCGGCAAGACATGCAGCTGGGTTTGAGCAGCCGTATCGCGCGTCATACAGGGACCGGCACAACTTACCCAATGACCGGGTTTCACCGCTTCCAACTCTGGCGCGCGCTGTTCACAGACCGCATTACGCGTAGGACAACGACGGGCAAAACGACAGCCCGGCAGATCCCGCATGCCTTTCAAGCCCGGCATGATGTCGGCCAGCGACGGCAAGGCATACAAAGGGCCATTCAGTGCTGGCGTCGCATTCTTCAAGGCCCAGGAGTAAGGATGCAAAGGTGTATCCAAAACATCTGCAGCGGGACCTTGTTCAACCACATCCCCGGCATACAGCACGGCCACCTCGTCACAGACATGGGCAGCCATGCGCAGATCGTGGGTGATCAGAATCACGGCGGTTTGATGCCGCTGCTGTACATCGCGCAGAATCCGGATGATTTGCGCTTGGGTAATCACGTCCAGCGCTGTGGTGGGCTCGTCGGCCACAATCAATTCCGGATCACCGGAAAAAGCCATGGCAATCAAAATGCGCTGACACTGCCCACCCGAAAGCTCATGGGCATAGCGCCCCAACATGGACGGCGGATCGGGCAGCCCCACCTCATGCAGACGCTCCAGGCAATATTGCTCGCGCGATGCGCGGGGAATGCCCAGTCGAGCCAAATGCTCGAACATCTGCTGGCGTATGGTCAGCACCGGATTTAGCGAGGACAAAGGCTCCTGCGGCACAAAAGCCACTTTGCGACCCAACAGGCGGCGCATTTGCGCACCCGTCACCACCGAACCCTGAAAGCAGACCTGCCCCGAGGACAGACGCAGATTACTGGGCAACATGCCCGAGATTACCCGCCCTATCATGCTCTTGCCCGCGCCAGACTCCCCGACCAGCCCCAAGGTACGACCTGCTTGCACTGCAAACGAGACCTTGCGCAGCAGCTCGACCGATTGCCCTTGTACCGGCACCGAGACACTGACTTGCTTGAATTCAATAACCGGCACGCTCATCAGTGCGCTCCTCGTTGCTTGAGCCGAGGATCCAGCGTGGTGCGCAAACCATCACTCAGCAAATTGAAACCCAGCACTGCAAACACAATGCCAATTACCGGCGCCATCAGGCCCCAGCCCGCCTGGTAAATCTGGTCACGGCCATCGGCCAGCATCACGCCCCAGGCCACCACATCCGACGGAACAGAAAGGCCCACGAAACTGAGGATGGCTTCAACCACAATGGCCACGCCCATTTGCAGGCTGAACAAGGTGACGATCAGTGGCGCCACGCTAGGCAATACTTCACGCAACATGATGCGCAGATGAGAAAAGCCCAACAAATGCGCGGCATACACATAATCACGCTGACGCGCCACCAACACTTCCGCCCGAACCACGCGATAAAAACGAGTCCAGTCCACCAGCACCACAGCCAGAATCACGTTGAACAGGCCCGTGCCCAAGCCCACCATCAACATCATGGAAAACACCACGGGCGGGAATGCCATCCACAACACCACCAGGGAGCTAACTCCACGGTCGAACCAGCCACCGATATAGCCCGCCAAGATCGCCAGCACCGTACCCAGCACCATGGTGCCGGCGGCAGCGGTCACCGCCACCTGAAAGGCCACACGGCTGCCATAAATCAGACGCGACAAAATACATCGCCCCAGGCCATCGGTTCCCAAGGGATACTGCGCCAGACCGCCGTCCTGCCAGGCGGGTGGCAAAAGTGTTGCCAGCAAATCCTGTGCATTGGGATCATTGGGCGCCAGCAAGGGAGCAAACAAGGCCACCAGGGCAAAGATCAAGACCAGAGTGCCGCCAAGCAGCACTTTGGGATGGGCCAGCACAGGCCGCAGCCGCGCTTGCCAGAAAGAATGTGGATGCGCGCTCATGCGGACCTCAAACGTGGATTCATAACGCTGTACAAGCCATCGACACAGAAGTTGACGGCCAGCACCATCAAACAGAACACCAGAGCCACGCCCTGAATCAGGGGAAGGTCGTGGTTCTTGATCGCTTGCACCATCAAATTGCCGATACCGGGAAAGGAGAAAATGACTTCAATCAGCAAGGTGCCACCAAACAAAAAGCCAAATTGCACGCCGATCAAGGTCAAGGTAGGCAAAGCGGCATTCTTGAGCATGTGCACCAAGAGCACTCGCCACTCAGGCACACCGCGCAGACGGGCGACGTTCACGTATTGGCTGGTCGCCGTTTCGATCAGGCTGGAACGCAGGACGCGAATCACGATGGGGCTGAATGCCAGCGCCAAGGCCAGAGCAGGCAGAAGCAGATGCGAGAAGGCATCCCACCAGGCTTGCCATTGGCCACGTACCAGCAGATCAAACAGCAAAAAGCCCGTGCCGCCATCCACAACGGGTGTCCCTTCCATCCGCCCCATAAAGGGCAAGACCGGAAACAGCACACCGAACACCACGATCAAAATAATGCCCCACAAAAAGGACGGCACCGACAGAAGCAGCACCAGCACAAAGTCGGCCACAAATTCGATCTTTTTCTTGTCCAGCAAGTACAGAACAAGGCCGCCGGGAATGGAGATCAGCAAAGCCATCAGCAAGCTGATACAGGCCAACTCCAGCGTGGGTGGCAAAGCTTGCGCCAGCAAACCTGTCACTGGCTGATGAAAGAAGATGGAGTTGCCCAGATTGCCGCGAAACACACCGCTCAACCAAACCTGGTACTGATGCAAGGCCGAACCATCCATGCCCAGCTCAACACGCAGTGCCTGTGCATCGGCTTCCGTGGCCGAAGGAGGCAGCATCATGCCCAGAGAGTCAGCGGGAATGACGCGCAGCATGAAGAACACGATCATGGACAGCAGGAACGCCGTCACCAGCACGAAGACGAGCTTGCGCGCCATCAGGAAGCAAACGTTTTTCATGAAGAGAACCGCAGGAGAAAATATGCCGGGTCAAACCCGGTAGATCACCCCGCAGCGCGAGGCTGCGGGGCACATGAAAGGCTTACTGCCAGGAATATTCCTGCGGCAGGATGTAGCCCGTCTGATAGGTGTTGAGCTTCAAGCCCTTTTTATAGGCAATGGTGGAGATGGACTGCAGCACCGGCAGGCTCCAGGCCTGTTCCGCCGCTTCACGATTCAGCGCCTGATAGCCAGCTACTCGCTTGTCCTCGTCCATCTGACGGTTCAGCTCATCCAGCGTGCCCGCCAGACGCTCTTCTTTCCAGGTGGAAAAACGCAGGCGCGGGTCCAGAATGCGGCCCGTGAAAATCTCCGGATCGCCAGTTGCATTAGCCCAGCTGTACAGCATCACACCCGTCAATTTGGACGAATGACTCAGCTCCAGATACTTGGCCACAGTAATTTCTTCAACCGTGGTCTGCACACCGATCTGGCTCCACATCTGCGCCACCGCACGGGCCACGTCATAGTCCGAAGGGAAGGTGTTATTGGTGGAGTACAAGGTAATGGTCAGCGGTTTTTCCGTGCTGTAACCCGCTTTGGCCAGTTCCTCTACCGCTGCTTTCTTGTCGAAGGGAATATTCAGATCCGGTACATCACCAGGCGAGCCTTTGGTGGCCAGAACCGACAAGGGCTGGGCGACATTTTTGTAGAAGGCACGGGACAAGCCTGCTTTGTCGATCGCCATATTCATGGCGCGACGCACATGCACATCCTTGAAGCTGTCTACATAGCTGGGCATTTGCAGAATGTAGATCTCGCTATAGGGGTAGACCTTGGCTTCCAGCTTGGGATTCTTTTCCAGGCGGGTAATTTCGCGCACCGGAATCTGTACCGAGACATCTGCCCGACCGGACTCAACCGCAGCAACACGCGCCGAGGAATCCGGCACGATTTCAAACACGACCTGCTTCAGGTCTGGCGCACCTTGCCAGTAGTCCTCAAAGGCTTCCAGGGTGATACGGGAACCACGCTGATAATCGCTCAGCTTGTAGGGGCCTGCGCCAATTGGACGCTTCAGGAACTCCTCTTCCCCCACCTTCTCGAAATAGGCTTTGGGCAGGATATAGGCCGACAAGAAGGCCAGGCCTTTGGGGGCCGTTGGCGTGGGCGAGCTGAAATGGATAATGGCTTCCAGCGGGCCGGTGACTTCCACCGACTTCAGGGTGGGCAGCATACCGTTCAGGGCCAGGGTTTTCTTGTTGATCGCACGATCAAAGGTGAACTTCAAGTCTTCAGCCGTCATGTCGCTGCCGTCATGGAATTTCACCTTGTCGCGCAGCTTCACCTTCAGGGCCTGACCTTGCTCGTCCGCCCATTCCCAGGACTCGATCAGACGCGGTGCCACCTTCAAATCGTCACCCACAAACAGGGGTGAATCAAACACGGCCTTGTAAATCGACTGGCCCGCCGGAAAGGTAACCGAGGTCGGATCCCAGGACGGGATATCGACCGGGAAAGCAATTTTCAACTCGCTCCCGGCTGCCTGGCTGACCGTCCCCCAGCCCATCATCAAGGCTGCCCCCAAGGCCAGCCCCATTACGCTTTTTCGCAACGCTTTCACCATTTGTCCCCTTTTGTTATGCACTTCATTCCAGCGTTAGTCCGCCTTGCGAAAAAGTATATAGTTTATTCTTAAATTAAATAGATAATGGTTTTCCCTATAATTTATTTGCTTTAATATCAATCTATTATCTAAAAACAAAATAATATACTTTTACTTTAAAATGACAGAATTCAGAGACAGATTAAGCTGGGATACGGCACAGGGCCAGATTTTGGACGACGATCGGCGCTACTTGATGATGCGTGTCGACGTGTTGATGGGGCTGTTTCGCCGGCTAGATGAACCCGCCCGAACACAGGCGCTAGATGCATTGGGGCAGGCCGTAATGGAACAAGGTGGTTTGTCAGCCAAGGCGTATTGGGAAGCCATCAATCACGACCCGCAGGCCTTGCTGCACAGCATTGCCGACATCTCGGCACAACTGGGCTGGGGGAGCTGGGATATTCAAACAGAGGCCACGGGATCCTTGCAGGTCCGCGTGAAAAACAGTCCCTTTGCATGGGGGTTTGGCCCCCATGATCGGCCCCTGTGCCGCCCTATCGTTGGTATGCTTACAGCCGTCGGCCAACTGATCTACGATCAGCACGTCCAGGTGCAGGAAACACACTGCTGCGCACAGGGATTTCATGCCGACTGCCTGTTCACCGTCTTGCCCAAAACCAATGAATAAAAACCAGCCTGCCGCCCCCAAACTGAACATACGCCAGCAGGTCTACAAACACCTGCGCAGCCGCATGCGCAGTGGCGACATCAGCTATGACGACCGTCTGGTCGACCATGAAATTGCTGCTGAACTGCAAGTCTCGCGCATGCCTGTGCGCGAAGCCTTGCTGCAACTGACCAACGAAGGATTGCTGGAGGGCACCTCGCGCGGCTTCATGCTGCGGCGCTTTACTCCGGCCGATATTGCGCAGATTTTTGAAATACGCATGTTGCTGGAACCCGAAGCAGCCGCCGCCGCCTGCTTGCAGGCCAATCTGGAAGGGTTGGCCTTGATGAACAAGGCTGCCAATGCCTCAGAAAAAGCCCATGCCGCCGCCGACCCCATGCAGTACATGATTGCCAACGATGCGTTTCGGGAAAGCTGGATTTCGCTATGCCCCAACCCGCACTTGAGCACCATGATTTTTCGTCTGAGTGACCACGTGGAAGCGGTGCGTCTGGCTACCTTGCGCGACACGCGCTATCGGGAGCTTTCCATGCAGGCCACCCGAGCCATCCTGCAATCTTTTCTGGACAAGGACCCAGAACAGGCACGCGAGCATGTACGCACGAATCTGCGCCATGCGTCCATGAGCTATTACGCGACACTGGATGAAATGCTGGAGCGTCAGACCGGCTAGGGATCGTGCCGCTGCCGGTGTCTGCCCGGTGATCAGGGCTGTGCTTTCTGATCCACAGCCGTTGCAATGGCCTTGCCAATCGTGGCGATGGCCGCATTGCGCTCTTCCATGGAAGCCTTGGTTTCCGTGATGTAGACGGCAACCACCAGCGGCGCACGTCCAGGGGGCCACATCACCGCCACGACACCGCGTGTGCCGTAAGCCGCTGCCCCGGTTCGGTCTGCCACCGTCCAGCTTTCCGGGACGCCAGCCCGCAGCAAAGGCCCACCCACTTCGTTATGGCGCAGCCAGTCAATCAAGCGATCACGATCTGGGGCTTTAAGCGCATCGCCCAAAACCAGACTCTGCAAGGTATGCACCATGGCTTGCGGGGTTGTTGTATCCCGTGGATCACCAGGCGTAGCTTCATTCAAGCTGGGCTCGTTGCGATCCAGACGCGTCACCGTGTCACCCACGCTGCGTAGAAAGGACGTGATCGCTTCAGGCCCGCCCAGCATCTCCAGAACCCCATTGGCCGCAGTATTGTCGCTGTTGCGCATCGTGATCGCACACAATTGCGACGCTGCCACATATTGTCCTATCAGGTTTTCTGTCGTCGGGGCGTAAGATTGAATAGCCTCTTCCTTGACCAGCCAGGCGGTCTTCATGGCACCCGGCCCTCGGGCCAACAACGCCGCGCAGATCAAGGCCTTGCTGGTACTGGCCATAGGGAAGCGTTCATCGGCACGGTATTGCCACAACTGCCCATCTGTCGTATCCAGTACAGCCAGTCCGACACGGGCCTGCAAGGATTGTTCGACCGCTTGTGCGGCCTGAGCCACAGGATGCGTTTGCGCTCCAAGCGCATGGAACGGCAGGCTCGCCACGAGCAAGGTCGCTGCCAGTTGTTTCAGTCTCTGTGCGCTCATCGGCCCATCCTTTGCATAAGGGGTAAAACACGGAAAAGCCTGGCTGCAACCCTGACGACAAGCGACGCGAATCGTTTGGGTGAGGCGCTTGCCATCAAGGCTCGATCCGACGCTGTTTCTCTTGTTTCGCGCTACCAACCGCAGGGACTTCCAACTCTTTGAGCTGGGGATCATCCATCTTGCCTGTTACCGCATACGTGACAGACAGGTGACTGCTCATCGGAATCTGCATCAGCCACTGTGTCAGCAAGGCCCCAACTCCCACCATCGGGTTGACAGTAAAGTACGCTGCAATCGCCGCACCGCTCATATCCAGATTCGGGTCTACCACCGCAATCAAATCCAGCGTCTCATCCCGGATATCAATCCAGCCTTTCAGGCTGATCGCCCCTGCCGGCCCCTTGATCTGATAATTATCCAGCTCCAGCTTGCCCTGCGACAGATTCATGCGCCCGGTCAGGCTATCGAACGCAAAGCCTTGTTTCACCGCCCCAAACAAATCCAGATCCAGACGGCTCAAGCGCGAGATGGACTGCAAGCTAAGCAGTTCCAGCAATTTGGCCGAACGCGACTTCAGGCTGATAAAGCGCCCTTTGCGCAAATCCACATTGAACTGGCCACGGATGTTGCGCTTGTCAAAAGACCAGGGGAAGTCGCTCCAGAACAAGGCCGCCTGTACCGTGCCGTCACCATCCTTGATGGACTCGGTCAGCAAGCCACTGACATCCACAAACTGTCCCAAATTGCTTACCTGGCTGTTTGCCACCAACTCCAGGCCACGCTGCGGCCCACTCAATGCCAAAGAGCCGTAACCATTCAGCTGCATACCCTGGGCATTCAGAGAAATGTTTTCCAACGTCCATTTTTGTCCCTTTCCAGCGGGCTTGCCCTTGGCTTCCAGCTTGCCAAAGCGAACACCCTGAATCTGCAAATCATCCACCTTGAACGAGATCGCGGGCAAACGCAGGTCGTCATTCATGGGCAAGTCGGCGTCGGGCCAAGCCCAATCAGGCCTGCCACTGTCAATGTACAGATGGGAGAAGTTGGCATTGAACATGCCGGTGTAGCGGCCACCTTGATGCTGCGCCTGCAAACGCCCTTCGGCCTGCTTGGCCTTCATGCTTAGAAACAGTCTGCCAGCGGCATCTTCCGTGCTTTCCATTTCCAGCTGATCCAGCAGTTGCCCTCGGAAAAACGCCTGATCCGCTTTCAGACGCACCCGCTCCAGCAAAGGCAGCAAGGGGCGGGCCGAAGGAGGTAAGGGACTGCCATCCAGATTCTGGCCAAACTCCCCCACCACCCTTTCCCAGGCATCCAGGTCCATACGGTCATAGCGACTATGTAATTCAAAACCGCGTTGGGGCCAATTCACCAATCCCGGTGTTCCCATGCTGCCACTTTGAAAGTAGCTGCCATCACGGGAACCTTGAGCATGCAGCAGGTTCAGCAAAAAGCTCTGTCTGTCCTCCAGGCTGATTTGCAGACGGCCCATCTTGGCGACGGAATCGCTACTCCAATCCGCCTTCAGTTTGGCCGCACGCTCGGCAGGCTTGTGGAAAGGTTCAGGCAAATTCAGTGCCAAACCTGTCAGGTTCGACTCGGCCCCAAAAGAAAAAGCGCCCTTGGCGTCCAGCTTCATCAACACGCTATAAGGTGTCTGCCCCTGCAAACGCTGCAAGCCCTTCAACTCCAGGTATTGCTCCAGGCCTTTGGCCGTCAGCACACCATTCAGGCGTAAACCGGGTTTGCCGGGCTCCAGCACACCACTGATCTGGGTATCACCCCCCAGCATCTTGCCCGTCAAGGTTTGGGCACTGACGCCTTTTTCACTAAAGGCCAGCTCGCCCTTCAACGCTGTAAACGAAGGGGCTTCAGGCATGTACTGAAACTCGCCATTGTTCATCTGGATTTGGCCCTGTACCTGGGCATCATCAGCATTATCCAAAGGAATCTGCAACTTGATCGGTACGGTCCAATCCCCTTTGACACGGCTGTCGGCCAGCAAGCCATCCAGCAAGGCATTCAAAGGGGATTGATGCACCAGGGCCAGATAACTGGTCGCCGGTGCCTGGGACAGACCTTCCAGCTTCAGAAAGCTGTTTTGCTCCAAGGAGGTAATGTGGGTCTGAATATCGCGCAGCACGATATCCTGCTGCTTGGCAATCGGCATGCGCGCCTGCTGAGCCACAATATCCAGATTGTCGTTATGCATGCGTATGCTGCCCTGCACGCCTTCCAGACGCGGCCAGGCCAACCGCTTGGGACGGGCGGGCTGATAATCCACAATTCCCTGATCCAAAGCCCCCGCCACTTCAAAGCTGCCATCCTCCGGACTCAAGCCATACGGGAAGGTATCCAGGCCGCCTTGCAGACGGATTGTCCCGTCTCGTACCGCCCCCTGCACCAGTCCGGCTTGCATCCATTCACGCGCCAGAGGATTGACCGTCAATGGCAGGTAATTCACCAAAGCCGCCAGATTCAGGTGTTTGAACTGCCCCTGCCAGTCAGCCACACCGGCCTCGAACGTGGCATCCTCGCGCCAGCTACCTGTCAACTGTGCATCCAGATCAGGATTACGCAAAGCCAGATTCATTTTGCTGACGCTCAGTCTGGCCTGCTCATCCCGGTGGACGGTGCCTTGAGCATTGAGCTGATCCACAGCCAAATACTGAGCAAACAAATCCGGCACACGCAGACCAAAACTGTTCATCGACAAGGCCCACTGCACATCGCCACTTTGCTTGCCTTGGGCCAGCGCCTGCATATCATTCAGCCCCCCCGCCAGTTCCAGATTGGCTTGCTGCAGTTGCAGGCGATCATCGCTATCGGTGAGCACCGCCACATCACGCAACTGGGCGGCCATCTGCATCTGTACGGTCTGGGCCGCTTTAGGCTGAGTGGCTTGAGCGCGCACATCGACCCAGCCCTTGTCCAGGGCCACAGGCACATCCAGCCACGGGCGCAGCGCAGGAGCATCCACCCCTTTAGCCTGAACCGTCAGTTCCCAGGGCAGGTCCATCACATCCACATTCTCGGGCAGACGACGCTTGCCCTGCACACGCAAGGCCAAAGCCAGGGACTCGCCCAAATTGGCGGGCAAGGCGGTAGCCAGACTGACCTCGTGCCAGCCCTGCCTGTAGCCGATCTGCAATTCAATCGAAGGCAGACTCAAGACAGGCGCGCCACGCAGATCATCCTGCCATTGCAAGGACGTACCTTGAATGCGAATGCCGCGCTGCTCCAGCAACCAGCGAACCGGTCCTTGCCAGGCTTCGGGTTCGGACGGGGCACTCTCATCATTCAGATCCAGCACCTGACCCATCACCAGAATCTGACCCTGGGGGTCGCGCCGCACCGGGATCGTCAAACCTTGCACATCCAGCTGGCGCAATTGCAGCGAGCCGCTGAACAAGGACTTCCAGCTGATATCGGCTTGCAGTTTGGGCAGCTGCAACATGGGCTCCTGCCCAGGTTCTGCCAGCGACAGGTTTGTCACGGAAAGATGGGGATTCCAGCCCTGCCAGTCGCCTTTTAATTCTTGGATCTGGACTTGCAGGCCGGTTTGCTCACTGATTTTCTGCACCAGATAGGGACGCAGATTGTCCAGTTGCGGCACGAGCAAGTAACGTAGCCCGACAAGGCCTAGCATCAGCGCAAAATAGAGCACTAGCGCCAGTCGCACAAGCCCTCGAACTACCATGCAATCAATTCCCGAGTATAGTTAGATGCGGTCATTTCCGGCCTAGTCAGACAAGTCATTTCACTTGTCGTTCCCCTTATCCGAAAAGCCTCTTATCGTATGAGCCAGTCCATTATATTGAAGCCCGTGATGCAATGGTCCGGCCCCTTGCGTCGAAAAGTAAACGCTCAGCCGCAATTTGGAGCGTGGCTGGAAGAGCAAGCCCAACACCCTGTCACCCCCGCATTGATTACGCAATGGTATAGGACTTTGCTGCCCGAGCCCGATAATGATCGTCTGGCACAAGTGCGCCAGGCCTTGCGCCAACTGCGCGAACGGGTCTTTCTGGTGCTGATGATCCGCGATATCAATGGCTTGGCGCCACTGGAAGAAGTCATGCAGGCCATGAGCAGCCTGGCTGATCTGGCCGTGGCGCAAGCCTATGAGACCGTGACCCGGCAACTGGCTGACGTACACGGTATTCCTAGAAACTCGGAAACCGGCCTGCCCCAAGAGATGATTATTTTGGGTATGGGCAAGCTGGGCGGGGGGGAATTAAACGTTTCCTCGGACATTGACCTGATCATGCTCTACGACGAGGACGGCGAAACCGAGGGTCGCCGCCCCCTGAGCTATCACGAGTTTTACGGCAAAGTGACCCAGCGCATGATGCCCGTGCTGTCTGATACTGACGCCTTCGGCCAGGTGTTTCGCACCGACTTGCGCCTGCGCCCGGACGGTGATTCGGGACCGCTGGCCTGGAGCATGCAGGCCCTGGAAAACTATCTGGTCAATCAAGGCCGGGAGTGGGAACGCTATGCCTGGATCAAGGCGCGCCCCATCAAGGCCCAGGCCTTTGAAGGCAGCCGTAGCGCCGGCGATATACATCACTTCGAAGCGCTGCGTACCCCTTTTGTGTATCGCAAGTATTTTGACTTTGATGCCCTGTCCGCCCTGCGCGGCCTGCGCGAGCGCATCCGTCAGGACTGGACACGCCGCGCCCTGAACCGCAATGGCGTGGAGACCTGGCACAACATCAAGCTGGGGGATGGCGGGATTCGAGAAATTGAGTTTGTGGTCCAGCTCAATCAACTGATACGCGGTGGACGGCAACCTTCCCTGCAAACCACCAGCCTGCACAAGGCTCTGCGCGGTCAATGCGCGGCCGGTCTGCTGGACCAGGAGGTCTGCGACAAGCTGCTGGCCGCCTATACTTTCTTGCGACGTGTCGAACACCGCTTGCAGTACCGCGAAGACGAACAAACCCATTTGCTGCCCCAGGACGAGGAACTGCGCACCGAGCTGGCCGCCACCTTGGGCCTGAGCCTGCCCGACTTCGATGAACAGTTAGGCCAGCACAGAAAGTTTGTGTCGCATACCTTCCGCAATGCCTTCCGTCTAGCGGGTATGGGGGAAGAAGCCAGTGCCGAGCCTCCTGTAGCGGCAGCCCCCACCCTCGAAGTCAACAGCGCCGAGCAAGATCAGGCTTTGCAGGAACGCATCGAACAATTACGTCAGGCCCTTTTGAACAGCCATCGCCTGCGCAGCCTGCCCAATGCCAGCCTGGATCGCGTACAACGCTTGATCCCCTTGGCTGAGGACTACGCCTACCGCTCCGAAAACCCGGAAATGACAGCGACACGGCTCTTCAACCTGATCGAGCTGATCGCCCAACGCAGTGCTTATCTGGCTTTGCTGGCTGAATACCCCGATACGTTGGCCCGCGTCGCCCGTATTGTCTCGGCCAGCCCTTGGGCCGCCCAGTATCTGGCTCAATACCCGCTCCTGCTGGACAGCCTGATCGAATGGCATTCGCTAATGGAAATTCCGGACTTTGCAGCCCTGTCCGAGCAAATGTGCCGCGATCTGGACGCCTGCCGCCTGCCCGATGGCCAGGCTGATGTCGAACAGCAAATGAACATGATGCGCGACTGGCAACACCAGATCACCTTCCAGTTGCTGGCTCAGGATCTGGAGGGCGTGCTGACGGTAGAGGCACTGGCCGACCAGCTCTCGGCCCTGGCCGATATGATGCTGGCCGAGACGCTGGAGCGTACCTGGCCTCTGACGCGCCCCCGCAGCCTGGGCCCTGAACACGACACCCCGCCCCGCTTTGCCGTCATCGCCTACGGCAAGCTGGGCGGCAAGGAAATTGGCTACGCCTCGGACCTGGATCTGGTGTTTCTCTATGACGACCCCAGCCAGGATAATGTGGAGCGCTACATCAAACTGGCTCGCCGCATGACCAGCTGGTTGTCGGCCATGACCTCCTCCGGTCGTCTCTACGATATTGACCTGCGTTTGCGCCCGGATGGCGATGCCGGTTTGCTGGCCGTCAGTGTGGATGCCTTCGAGCAGTATCAAACCCGTAGCGCCTGGTCCTGGGAGCATCAAGCCATTACCCGTGCCCGTTTTGTGACCGGGGATGCCCAGATCAAGGAACGCTTCGATGAAATCCGCCGCTCCATCTTGTTGATGGAACGTGACCGTCGCAAACTGCGCGCCGACATTCTGGACATGCGTGACAAGATCAGTGCCGGGCACCCCAACCGCAGCGAGCTGTTTGATTTGAAGCACGACCGTGGCGGCATGGTGGATGTGGAGTTCATCACCCAATATCTGGTGCTGTGCCATAGCCGCGAGCATCCCAAACTGCTGGAAAACCTGGGCAATATCGCCTTGCTGGGCATTGCCGCGCAAGCGGGCCTGATTGCGGTTGACCATGCTCAGGAAGTTGCCGATGCCTACCGTGCCCTGCGCCGTCGTCAGCACGCATTACGTCTGGAAGGGGCGGAAAAAGCCCGTGTGCCGCAGACCGAGTTGACTCAGGAACGGCAGGCCGTGACGCGACTATGGGACGAGGTCCTGGGGTACTAAGGCAACAGATTGATTTCACTAAACTTTGCCAAGAATCTACAATAGTCGCATTGATTTATTGTGCGACCGACTCGGGACGCCCTTTTTCTCGGATTCAGATTCATGTCCACTCAGCTCAATCGTCCAGTTTTAACCATGCCGGAAAAGCGCGAGAAATTGCTGCTGCACTCCTGCTGCGCCCCCTGTTCGGGCGAGGTGATGGAGGCCTTGCACGCCTCGGGGATTGAATACACCGTTTTCTTCTACAACCCCAATATCCATCCGGTGCGCGAATATGAACTGCGCAAGCAGGAAAACATCCGCTTTGCCGAACAGCACGGTATCGAATTTATTGATGCCGACTACGACGTGGATAACTGGTTTGAACGCGTACGCGGCCTGGAACACGCTCCCGAGCGTGGCGAGCGCTGCACGGTCTGCTTTGACATGCGCTTTGAGCGCACAGCCCTCTACGCCCATGAAAATGGCTATGACATCATCTCCAGCGTCCTGGGTATCTCGCGCTGGAAAGACATGAACCAGATCAACGACTGCGGCGAGCGCGCCGCAGCCCGTTATCCGGAGATGAAATACTGGACCTACAACTGGCGCAAAGGTGGCGGCTCGCAACGCATGCTGGAGATCAGCAAGCGCGAGAACTTCTATCAGCAGGAATATTGCGGCTGCGTGTACTCGCTGCGCGACACCAACCGCCACCGCCGCTCGCAAGGCCGCCCTCGTGTCGAGATCGGTGTGAAGTTCTACGGCAAGGATGAACTGGACCTGACTCCGCCCCCAGCACCGGCGCACGAGAACGCCTAAGCGAGGCCTGAACGGTCGTCCTTACGGTCTCAGTACACGTGACTAAGACAGTCTCTGCTTGAAAGCTACCCTTTATACAAACACTGCATGGCTGAGCCACACCAAGATTCTGAATAGCTTCGTCTTTGCTAAAACCCAAGTGGGTGGCACAGATCACAGGTAAAGCAACCCAAGCTTGAAACAATCCGTCGAGCCAAAGAAAAAGCGCCTTGGTTGCCCAAGGCGCTTTTTTTACTGCCGTTTCAACTAAGGCTTACTGCATGCGCTGGTCCGCTCTACTGCTCAACGCTCACCAGCACAGCAGTAATCAGAGCCTGCTCATTACTGGATACTGCGGGTGAACGTAAACTCGCCGTCCTTCCAGTCCACAGGCACCACATCCTTAGGACCAAAGCGGCCTTCCAGAATCAAGCGTGCCACCGGGTTCTCAATGTGCTGCTGAATGGCACGTTTCAAAGGACGTGCGCCAAACACAGGGTCAAACCCGGCCTTGGCCAACTGAGCCAAAGCAGCCTCGCTGACTTCCAGATGCATGTCACGTTGAGCCAGACGCTGATCCAGACGTTCAAGCTGGATACGAGCAATGGACTCGATGTGTTCTGCTTCCAGACCGTGGAATACCACCACTTCGTCGATACGGTTCAGGAACTCGGGGCGGAAATGCTGCTTCACTTCTTCCCACACCACTTCCTTGATCACATCGTAAGGTTCGCCCGACAAACGCTGGATATGCTGCGAACCCAGGTTGGAGGTCATGATGATCACCGTATTGCGGAAGTCCACCGTACGGCCCTGACCATCGGTCAAACGACCATCGTCCAGCACCTGCAAGAGCACGTTAAAGACGTCGGGGTGTGCTTTCTCGACCTCATCCAGCAAAATCACCGAATAAGGTTTGCGACGCACGGCCTCGGTCAGGTAACCGCCCTCTTCATAGCCCACGTAGCCGGGAGGCGCCCCGATCAAACGAGCCACCGAGTGTTTCTCCATGAATTCGCTCATGTCGATACGAATCATGTGATCCTCGGAATCAAAGAGGAAGTTGGCCAATGCCTTGGTCAGTTCGGTCTTACCCACACCGGTTGGCCCCAGGAACAGGAAGGAACCATAAGGGCGGGACGGATCAGACAGACCGGCGCGCGAGCGACGGATGGCATCCGACACCAAACGTACGGCTTCACCTTGGCCGACCACACGCTTGTGCAAGTAGTCTTCCATCTGCAAGAGCTTTTCACGCTCGCCCTGCATCATCTTGGACACAGGAATACCGGTTGCACGCGAAACCACTTCCGCGATTTCCTCGGCACCAACCTGTGTACGCAACAAGCGAGGCTTGTCCTGATCAGCCTTGTCCATATTGGCTTCAGCCGCTTTCAGGCGCTCTTCCAGCTCGGGCAGCTTGCCGTATTGCAGCTCGGCCAACTTGTCGAACTGGCCCTTGCGTTGCAGCTCGGCCATTTCGGCGCGAACCTTCTCGATTTCCTCTTTAACAACTTGCGAGCCCTGAACTGCCGCTTTTTCGGCTTTCCAGATCTCTTCATAGTCGTTGTACTCACGCTGCAGCTTCTCCATCTCGTCATTGATGGCCTGCAAACGGCGCTGAGAGGCTTCGTCCGTGTCCTTGATGACCGCTTCACGCTCGATCTTCAGCTGAATGATGCGGCGATCCAGCTTGTCCATGACCTCGGGCTTGGAGTCGATCTCCATACGGATACGGGCCGCGGCCTCGTCGATCAGGTCAATGGCCTTATCGGGCAGGAAACGGTCCGTAATGTAGCGCTGCGACAGCTCGGCCGCAGCCACAATGGCCGGGTCAGTAATCGCCACACCGTGGTGCAGCTCGTAGCGCTCCTGCAAACCACGCAGAATCGCAATGGTGGACTCCATGTCCGGTTCGTTAACCAGCACTTTCTGGAAACGACGCTCCAGAGCCGCGTCTTTCTCGATGTACTGGCGATACTCGTTCAGCGTGGTGGCACCGATACAGTGCAGCTCGCCGCGCGACAAGGCGGGTTTGAGCATATTGCCGGCATCCATGGCACCTTCGGCCTTACCGGCGCCCACCATGGTGTGCAACTCGTCAATAAAGACAATGGTTTTGCCATCGTCCTTGGACAGCTCTTTCAAGACGGCTTTCAGACGTTCTTCAAATTCGCCACGGTACTTGGCACCCGCCAGCAAGGCAGCCAGGTCCAGCACCAGAACACGCTTGCCCTTCAGGGTTTCGGGCACTTCGTTGTTCACGATACGCTGCGCCAAGCCTTCCACAATGGCGGTCTTACCCACACCAGGCTCACCAATCAACACGGGGTTGTTCTTGGTGCGACGCTGCAGAATCTGGATAGTGCGACGAATTTCGTCGTCACGGCCAATCACCGGGTCCAACTTGCCCAGACGGGCACGCTCGGTCAGGTCAGTGGTGTACTTGTCCAGCGCCTCACGGTTGCTATCACCTTCGGCATCATTCACATTGGCACCACCGCGTACGGCCTCAATGGCCGCTTCCAAGGCACGGCGCTGCAAGCCGGCATCGCGCAAGGCACGACCGGTTTCGCCTTTGTCGTCAGCCAGGGCCAGCAGGAACAACTCGCTGGCGATATAGGTATCACCGCGCTGGGCGGCTTCCTTGTCGGTTTTCGCCAAAGCGGCTTGCAGAGCCGAGCTGAGCTGCTGCTGACCTTCCGCCCCTTGTACCTTGGGCAGATTGGAGATCAGGCGGTTAAGCTCATTTTCCAGACGGGGAATGGCGACGCCCGCACGAGCCAGCAAGCTGCCAGTGCCGGAATCGGCATCGGCCAGCAAGGCGACCAGTACGTGGGCGGGTTCCAGATAGGGGTTGTCTTCGCGAACAGCCAGGCTCTGCGCATCGGCTAGAGCCTGTTGAAACTTCGTTGTCAATTTATCGATTCGCATAGAATTTTCACTTGAGAAAATATGCGATAAGCTAAAGCAAACAGTTACTAAATACTGCTCGCCCAGATCTCGCAACAAATAACAGGATGAATTGAAGATAAGGACAAAAACCAAGTATTCAAGTGTTTGGATCGCTTTTAAACAACAACCTGGCAAAAGCAGTCTGACCGCGCTGTACCCGGCATGGGCAGCCGCTTCCCGCATGGCGCGGCCCTTAAGAACTAAACATATTAAGGATTAGCGGGAATACCAACCAATAAAAAGCTACAATTACACTTGATTTGACTCAAAGATTTAGCGTTTCGCCATCTGACATTATTCCTTATGCAAAAACGTATCTCGGTTACCGCTGACTCCATACGCTGCTCCAGCTGTATGCTCAATGAGGTATGTCTACCTCTTGGGATGCCTAAGCATGAAATGGAGCGGTTGGACGAATTAGTCAAGGAGCGCATCCGCATCCCCAAGGGCGGCGTGCTGTTTCGACTGGCCGACTCAGTCGAGGGAATCTATGGTCTGCGCTCTGGTTCTATCAAGATGCAGCTGGAAGATTCCACCGGCCACATCCAGATTACGGGCTTTTTATTACCAGGAGAAATCCTTGGCATGGATAGCCTGGTTGAAAACCGCCATGTCTCCCATGCCATCGCCCTGGAAGACAGCGAGGTCTGTGTGATCCGCCTTGATGATCTAGACCGCCTGTCGGCCCAACTGCCTATCTTGCAACAACAATTCCGTCGCTTGATGAGCAAGGAAATCAACCGCGCCCATCAACTGATGATGACCTTGGCCGGACTGCGTTCCGAGCAGCGCCTGGCCGCCTTCTTGCTGAACCTGTCCCAGCGCCTGTCGCTGCTTGGCTACTCCCCTTACGAATTCATTCTGCGCATGAGCCGCGAAGAAATCGGCAACTTCCTGGGCCTGACACTGGAAACGGTCAGCCGCCTGTTCTCGCGTTTTGCGCGCGAAGGTCTGCTGAAAATCTCCCAGCGTGAAGTCCACTTGCTGGATCTGGCCGCCCTGCGCACTCTGGCAGGCACGGAGTGCGATTAAAGCCACTGGCTGGCTACTTGCTTTACCTGGTATTGCCTAGGGCTTACGCAAGGCTCTGAACGTCTCTAGGGCCTGCTGCATCACTCCCCAGCACCAAGCGCGCACAAAAAAAAGCACATGCAGTTTGCATGTGCTTTTTTGTCTTTTGGCGCTTGTCGAAATCAGTCCAGACTATCTGCCGGTTCAGCCAGTACCGCTGGCGAACCAGAGGACATATACAGGCTAAGCGTACAAGCCACCGCAGCGGCCACCCAGAACAGAAAAAACGCCACCGTATAAAAGGTCAGTCGATCTACTTGCATATGTCCAAGCACAACGATGTCCAACGGGTCTACCAAAGCAAACACGATTGCACTCAGTACCCCAGCGACCAGGAATGAAGGCCACAGTATCCACATCAACGATCGGATGGTCATTCGTACCCCCTTCTTGAACGGAAACATACTTCTCTCAACCCTAGCGTAACGGTGTATCAACTACTTTTAGCGCTGCTCGCGGGCAGGCTCGCCTTTGGTGACGACCAGACCTTGCTTGACGCCGCCGTCCGTCACTCCCTGATTACTGAAGTTCTGGAACGCCAGCACAATGGTAATGACGCAGCCCACGATAGCCAGAGCCGGGCCGGCCATCAACAACCAGGGCCACGGTTCACGCCACCAGGGTCCACTGTCCTTTGATTCGTCCATGTTTTGCTCTTTATAAAGTTACTGAGGAATATAGAAACTACTGCGTTCATTCACGTAGGTTTTGCGGCCCCCTTCATGCTCGCCGACTGCCTGGATGGAAATATCATACAGGCCTGGCTTGGCACTACTAATTGGGACTTGCACCACGACAGGCAACAATCTATTGCCTGCAGGGGCCACATGAATGTGATCCTGGCCGTTCTCGGTCAAGTGAATGCGTGCGCCTTCCAGACCTGTTACGGACAACTGCAACTCCATCGCCTCTTCCGAGGTATTGATGACTTGCAAACGGAACACGTTTTCGATCATGCCGCCGGGCACTTCACGGCCCAGAGCACCACGGTCACGAATCACGTCCACACGCATCGGGGTACGTGTTGCCAAGGTGTAGACGAAGGCACCGCAAATGACGGCCAGAATCAGGATATAAGACAGCACGCGCGGGCGCAGCATGCGACGTCGCACCTGCGATTGCGTCATGCGCTCTTTAATGGCACGCTCCGAGGTGTAACGGATCAGGCCCTTTTCATAGCCCATCTTGTCCATGACCTGGTCACAGACGTCCACACAGGCGCCACAGCCAATACACATGTACTGCAGGCCATCACGAATATCAATACCGGTCGGACAGACCTGAACACAGAGGCTGCAATCCACACAGTCGCCCATACCGGCTTCTTTATGGTCAATCTTGCGAGATCGACCACCGCGGGTTTCACCACGCACAAAGTCGTAGGTCACCACAAAGGTATCGCTGTCCACCATGGCACTTTGGAAACGTGCGTAGGGGCACATGTACTTACAGACGGCTTCGCGCATGAAACCTGCGTTACCCCAGGTGGCAAAGGCGTAGAACAAGAGCCAGAACCACTGCCAAGGGCCTAGGGACAGGGCGATCAGCTCGCCACCCAGTTCGCGGATAGGAGCGAAGTAGCCGATAAAGGTAAAGCCGGTCCACAAAGCAATCACGATCCACAGGAAGTGCTTGGTTGCTTTGAGACGTAATTTGCGGGCGTTCCAGGCTTGCTCATCCAAGCGGATACGCGCCAGACGGTCCCCTTCCACCTTGCGCTCGACCCACATGAAGATCTCGGTGTAGACCGTCTGCGGACAGGCATAGCCACAGAACAAGCGTCCGGCCATGGCGGTGAAAAGGAATAAGGAGAAGGCAGATATCAGGAGCAGCACCGTCAGGTAAATAACGTCCTGGGGCCACAAAATCATGCCAAAAATGTAGAACTTGCGTTCCAGCAGGTCGAACAGCACTGCCTGACGGCCATGCCATTCCAACCAGGGCAGACCATAGAAAATGATCTGCGTGAAATACACCATCCAGATCCGCCAGCGGGCGAATACGCCCTTGACGGATCGTGGATAGATTTTGCTGCGTACATCGACCAGCGCCTTCTCGACTTGCGGAGAGGTTCCACCCGCTCCCTTGGTGTTACGTGGAGGTTGCCACTTGGGCACAGTTCCCTGCGCGTTATCAGCGCTGGGTTGGGAAGAATCACTACTCATTGCAAGTCCTGAAGGCGTCAGATCAATTTAAAACACATTAGTTAGCCTGGGCAGGCTCGGCATTGTTCGACAAGCCCCAGACCCAACCCGCCAGCAAACGAATCTGCTCAGGAGTCAAAGTGGCTTTCTGAGCCGGCATCTGGTTGGTACGACCCTGCAGGACGGTCTGAACGATGGTGGCTTCGGAGCTGCCATACAACCAGTAATCGTCCGTCAGATCAGGAGCGCCCAACAGCGTGTTGCCCTTGGCATCCGCACCGTGACAGGCAAAACATGCGCTGTCATAGACACGTTTACCAGCCACCAGACGCAGAGGATCTGCAGCCAGACCGGACAAGGAACGCACATACTGAGCCACGTCGGAGGCTTGAGCGGGGGTGAATTGCGCTTGTGGCGGCATCATCCCGGTACGGCCTTCGGTAATGGTGTGCAGAATCTGCTCGGGCTCGCCGCCCCACAACCAGGCTTTGTTGGCCAGGTTAGGGAAGCTGGGAGCACCTTGTGCATCGGAGCCGTGACACTGGGCGCAGTTGTTCAGAAACAGGCGCTGACCAATTTCGCGAGCTTCCGGATCGCGAGCGATCTCTTCAATAGGCATTTCGCGGTAACGGGCGTACACAGGCTCCAGGCGAGCATTGATCTCGGCCTGTTGCTGCTTGACCTGCTGGCCGGAACTAAAACCCAATGTGCCCTTGAAACTGCCCAGGCCGGGATATAGCACCAGGTAACCCAGGGCAAACACACACAAACCGATGTACATCACGGTCCACCAGCGAGGTACAGGAGTGTTCAGCTCGGTCAGGTCACCATCCCAGACGTGGCCGGTTTCTTCCACATCGACTGTCTTGCCCAGAAATGCACGCTGGGTAAACAACAGCCACAAACAAAATATGATGCCTAGCAAGGCGATGCCGGAAATCCAGAGGCTCCAGCCATTATTAAAAAAGTCACTCATTCGGAACCCCCAGGGTTTTTATCGTTGCATCCCTCGTCGGGCAAGGCGAAAGGCAGAAGCGCTGCTTCTTCGTTGGCCTGGCGGCGTCCCCGAGAGAACGCCCACCAGCAAATGCCAATGAAGGTCGCCATCGCCAAAGCAGTCATAACACCGTTGATGATGGCTAGCATTTAGTGGCTCCCCTGCTCCACAGCCCTAGCAGCTGCGTCGCGACTGGCCACGCCCAGGCCCTGCAAGTAAGCAACCACCGCATCTTCTTCGGTCTTGCCTACCAGCTCCTGAGGAGCAGCATCAATTTGTTCCTGCGTGTAAGGCACACCCAGCGTACGCAATACCTTCATGCGATCCTGAATGTTTTCACCTTCGACCGAGTTTTTCTGCAGCCATGGGTAGGCGGGCATATTGGACTCTTTCACCACGTTACGTGGGTTGCGCAGGTGAATGCGGTGCCATTCGTCGCTGTAGCGCTGCCCAACACGGGCCAGGTCAGGACCAGTACGCTTGGAACCCCACAGGAAAGGGTAGTCATAAACAGACTCCCCAGCCAGCGAGTAAGGACCATAACGCTGCACTTCGGACTGCAACATACGAATCTGCTGCGAGTGACAGCCCACACAACCTTCACGGATGTAGATGTCACGCCCCATCAGTCGCAAGGGCTCGTACGGCTCGATGCCTTCAGTTGGCTGAGTCGTCGAGTGTTGAAAGAACAAGGGCACAATCTGAACCAGACCTGCGAAAGAGATCACCAAGATACTCAGGATGATCAACAACCCGGTGTTTTTCTCGATCGTGGCGTGTGAAAAGCGCTTTTTAGTGTCATTAGCCATGATTTACTCCTTAGGCCAGCACAGGGGTTGGACCCACCAGGGCTGGATCGCGGGCGTCTGGGTTCTTGAGGGGCACAACCGGGTTGATGCCTTTCTCGCCGGCACGGATGGTCAGGAACACGTTCCAGGACATCAGCAAGATACCGGCTACAAAGAAGGCGCCGCCCAGAGCACGGATTGCGTAGAAGGGGTAAGTAGCTTTCACGACTTCCACAAAGCTGTACGTCAAGGTGCCATCAACACCGGTAGCACGCCACATCAGACCTTGCATCACACCGGCAATCCACATCGCAGCGATATACAGCACCACGCCCAGGGTAGCCAGCCAGAAGTGCAGATCGATCAGACGAGGACGAGCCATTTCAGTACGGCCGTACAGACGTGGGATCAGGTAGTACAGGGAACCGAAGGTAATCATGGCAACCCAGCCCAGCGCACCGGAGTGCACGTGACCAATGGTCCAGTCGGTGTAGTGCGACAGCGCGTTCACCGTACGGATAGCCATCATGGAACCTTCAAAGGTAGACATACCGTAGAAGGACAGAGCCACAACCATGAACTTCAGGATCGCGTCAGTACGCAGCTTGTGCCAGGCACCCGACAAGGTCATGATGCCGTTGATCATGCCGCCCCAGGAGGGAGCCAGCAGAATCAGGGAGAAAGTCATGCCCAAGGACTGAGTCCAGTCTGGCAAGGAGGTGTACAGCAAGTGGTGAGGACCTGCCCACATGTACGTAAAGCCCAGAGCCCAGAAGTGAACGATGGACAAACGGTAGGAGTAGATGGGGCGGTTGGCCTGTTTGGGGATGAAGTAGTACATCATGCCCAGGAAGGACGTGGTCAGGAAAAAGCCCACGGCGTTATGGCCGTACCACCACTGCACCATGGCGTCCTGCACACCGGCGTAGGCCGAGTAGGACTTCATGAAGCTGACTGGCAGTTCCAGGTTATTGAAAATGTGCAGTACAGCGATGGTAACGATGTAGGAGCCAAAGAACCAGTTGGCCACATAAATGTGACGCACCCGGCGCTTGACGATCGTGCCAAAGAACACAATGGCGTAAGCCACCCAGACCAGCGTGATCAGGATGTCAATCGGCCATTCCAGTTCGGCGTACTCTTTGGAGCTGGTGTAACCCATAGGCAGGGTAATGACCGCGGCCACCAGCACGGCTTGCCAGCCCCAGAAGGTAAAGGCTGCCAGCTTGTCGCAGAACAAACGGGCCTGACAGGTACGCTGCACGACATAGTAGGATGTCGCGAACAAGCCGGTGCCACCAAAGGCAAAAATCACAGCGTTCGTATGCAGTGGACGCAGACGTCCAAAACTAAGCCACGGTGTGTCGAAATTGAGTTCTGGCCAAATCAACTGCAAGGCAATAAAAAGGCCTATTGCCATGCCGATGACGCCCCAAAATACGGTCATGATGGCGAACTGCCTCACAATCCCGTAATTGAAGACTTCGGCGTTATTTCCGACTGCATCGGAAGTGCCCATTTGCTTCCCCTAAACAAACATTGTTAATACAAGCGACAACAAGCTACATCATCCAGCAAGTCGGTAATCTGCTACTTGATGCTTATCAAAAAACTTCGGAAAGCACGCGCTCGCGCGTGTTTCCGCCCCGCAGACTGTGTGTCGCCGACCATTTGCAGGGCTAAAAAACAAAAAAATTGGAAGGTATCAGGAATCGGGTGGACGCTCTGCTCCCGACAAACCCGCTGTGGAGTCGTCGTCCAGCAAGATGGAATCAGCCGCATTGCCCGTATCTTCAAACTGGCCAGCAAAAATGGCCCACCAGAAAGAGACACCGATAACAATGACCAGAAAAATGGAGATGGGGATCAGGACCAGCAAAGAGCCAAACATATCAGCCCTGCCTTGCTGCTGGACCGGTCCACTGAGCCGGCACCTCGCGGGTGCGGCTGCGATAGATGCGCCAGGAGTTGGCCGCCACGGCCAAAGAGGACACCAACATGCTGACGGCGGCCAGCCAGGGAGCCACAATGCCCAAGGCCGCCAAAGGAGTCATGAGCAAGTGCCAGACAATCGAACCGTACAGGTTTTGACGGGCGATGCGGCCAGTTTGCTGGGTCAGTTGTACAACTTCAAATTCATTCCTGGCAGGTCGGGCCAGCAAGCCGGCATGCGCCGAAGCGACGGCGGAGGGAACCGACATGGACATGGCACAGGGACAGCTCATGACCAGCATGGCAACCACAACAGGAACGACATGCGAAGGGTCCATCCAGTACCAGACCAGACCAAAGGCGGCGGCCAATACCAGCTGAATGCTGACAAACCAGAATGCCAGAGTATTGGCATGACCTGTCACGGACTGACGAAAGCGTTCGATCAGGTCATGGGATGCGGACTGCGTCACCGACTGGCGGGCGCAAAGCTCCAGATAACGGGCAGTCAGCAAAAAGGCCACGAACATCGTGACCGAGTCGTAGTACACCTCGCCCTGCTGGATCCAGGTGTTGTACACACTAGGCAGGAAGGCACCCACAATACCCAAGGCCACCGGCACATCCATGCCTACACGACCTTCGGACAAGCTTTTGACAGCCCCTTTCAGGATGGGCCAGGCACAGTACAGCACGACAGGCATGGTCAAGCACAGGCCCGCCCAATTCATGAGCACAATGACTTGCGAGAGAGATTCAATGTCTTCAGCGCGAGTGCTGAAAGAGCGCATATAGCCGGGGAAAGCAAACATCATCACCTGCATGGCAGCCAGCCAGGACAGGCCCAAACGGGCTAATGTGTGTCGCCGACGTGACCGCTGCTCATCGGTGAGGGGCTTTGGAAGAGAAAAAATCGAATATGCGCGCATGGAAGGACTATAAGCCACTGATATTTCTTCATTCTTGATTTAAATCAATACGACTTTGCTTCGATCCTATATCGTTGTCCTTATGCATCTTGTTCAGGCCGTTACCCCCCCAACGCGGCGCTAACTGTTCAATGCTTTCAAGGCTGCTTATTGGCAGCCTTTTTTTTATTCCATCCGCAACACAGTGCAAGGATTTCACACTGCTTATGCGTCCCTTGCGCGGCCAAAGTCTACCACGCCTTTTCCCTATGAGAATGCCTTGATTATCAAGACTTTTCATGACGAAATAATGTAGCGCTGTGAATGCAAATCAATCCACGCAAACGTGCACCTTGAATTGAAGAACAGGCAGGTCTGACCACCCGCTTTGCAAGCCTTTTCGGGCTTGTTTCCGCTCCCTCTTTCCATACCTTCAAAGTCTGTTCAAAACAGCTGCCACCAAATATCAAGCCTTCAAATTTGATATTTGAAATATGTAGTTTTTAAGCAAAAAAGTGTGCCAATAAAAAAGCAGCCCACCGACTGGAGCGTACGGTGGGCTGCCTGCAACCAGAGAAGGGGCTATCTACCCTTCCCTGTCCTGCTTATGCCTCGGAGGGCGCAAACTGCTCGGCTTCTGTGGAGCCGGCCAGTGCGGTCGTCGAGGACTTACCGGCTTCAACTGTCTGAGTGACAGCATCAAAGTAGCCTGTACCCACTTCGCGCTGGTGTTTCACAGCGGTAAAGCCCAGGGGTGCAGCGGCGAACTCTTTTTCCTGCAGTTGAACGAAGGCGCTCATCTGGTTGCGGGCGTAGCCGTGGGCCAGCTCGAACATGCCGTAGTTCAGTGCGTGGAAACCAGCCAGAGTGATGAACTGGAACTTGTAGCCCATGGCACCCAGCTCGCGCTGGAACTTGGCAATCGTGGCGTCGTCCAGGTTCTTCTTCCAGTTGAACGATGGCGAGCAGTTGTAGGACAGCAGCTTGCCAGGGAACTGACGGTGGATGGCTTCCGCGAAGCGGCGGGCGTACTCCAGATCCGGTGTGGAGGTTTCGCACCAGACCAGGTCGGCGTAAGGAGCGTAGGCCAGACCACGGGCAATGGCTTGATCCAGACCGGCACGGGTGCGGTAGAAGCCTTCCACCGTACGCTCATCCAGAATGAAGGGGCGATCGTACTCGTCCACATCGCTGGTGATCAGGTCCGCTGCATCCGCATCCGTGCGGGCAACCAGAATGGTGGGAACGTCCAGAACGTCAGCAGCCAGACGAGCAGCCACCAGCTTGGAGATAGCCTCACGAGTTGGCACCAGCACTTTGCCACCCAAGTGACCACACTTCTTGGCCGAAGCCAGCTGGTCCTCGAAGTGAACGCCAGCAGCGCCAGCCACAATCATGGCCTTCATCAGTTCAAATGCGTTCAGCACACCACCGAAACCGGCTTCCGCGTCGGCCACGATAGGAGCGAAGTAATCCACGTAGCCTTCGTCACCCGGGTTCACCCCTTCCATCCACTGGATCTGATCACAGCGGGCCAGGGAGTTGTTGATGCGACGCACCACGGATGGCACCGAGTTGACGGGGTACAGCGACTGGTCAGGGTACATTTCGCCAGCGCTGTTAGCGTCGCCAGCCACTTGCCAACCCGACAGGTAAATCGCTTTCAAACCAGCCTTGACCTGTTGCATGGCCTGGTTACCCGTCAGGGCGCCCAGTGCGTTCACAAAGGGTTCCTGATTGATGGATTGCCACAGACGCTCAGCACCACGGCGAGCCAGGGTGTGCTCCTCAACCAGAGAACCACGCAAACGAATCACTTCCTCAGCGGTGTAACCACGCTTGATACCTTGCCAGCGTGGGTCTTCTGCCCAGCGTTTTTGCAAATTGCGGATCTCAGTTTCTCGAGCATTCATGGTGAACTCCTAAGATGGATTTAACAGTGAACAAGATGACTACAGTCTACCCAAATGCTGCACCGCATCTATGTTTTCTATCTTATATAAGAGTAAATATTTTTCTGTTAAAAATCATATAGATATATAATTAATTTCGAGATATGAAATGACTTACCTGTTTGTGAAATAAAAAACTGTGCGGCGCGCAAGCCGTTTTTTGCATACTGAGACAAGGATTTCACAATGTGGGATAATCGCCTTTATACCGCCCGGTGAGCGCCTGCTCGCTGCACCGGTTTCCCGTTTTATTTCTGCAGCACCCGTCAATGAGCAACAACTCCCCTCTTAAAGACTCGCCTCTTGGGCACGATGTGGTTTATCCCACACAGTACGACCCCAGTGTCCTGTTTGGTATTGAGCGCTCCCTGAACCGCCAGGCGCTTCAGCTTCCCGAGCAGTGGCATGGCGCCGATATCTGGAACGGTTACGAGATCTCCTGGCTCAATCCCAAAGGCAAGCCTGTCGTCGCACTGGCGCGCTTTGTTATTCCCTGGAATAGCCCACGCATCATCGAGTCCAAATCCTTCAAGCTTTATCTGAACTCGTTCAATGATGAAGTGGTGGAAGATATGGCCAGCCTTGTGCAGCGTATGGAGCAAGACTTGAGCGCGGTTGCCGGTGCCGCTGTCAATGTGACGCTGATTCCGCTCAAGGCCTTGAACGGCCAGCCTATCCGTCAGCTCGAAGGCCATTGCATTGATGAGCTGGACATCAGCATTCAGGACTACACGCCACAAAGCGGCTTGCTGCAATGCCTGCCAGATGCCCCCATCGTGACCGAATCCCTGGTTTCTGATTTGCTCAAGTCCAATTGCCCCGTTACCGGCCAGCCCGACTGGGGCAGTGTGCAAGTACGCTATACCGGCCCACAGATTGATCCGGCTTCCTTGTTGCGCTATATCGTCTCACTGCGTCGGCATACCGAGTTCCACGAACATTGTGTAGAACGCCTCTACAGCGATATCCAGCAAGGCTGCAAGCCCGAGCGTTTGCTGGTGTATGCGCGCTACACCCGCCGTGGTGGCCTGGATATCAACCCCTGGCGCAGCAGCCATGCTGATAGTGTGGAAGAACCACGTCTGGCGCGTCAGTAGTCTCTATATAGCTATATAGAAAAGCGTGAACCGGAAAAGCCAATATGCTTTTCCAGGTTCGCGACTACAAGAGACCAGCTTTAAGGCAAGGCAAGAAAAAACCCCAAAACCTTGATAGGTTTTTGGGGTTTTCTTTTATGGCCTTGCGAAGAGGCCTTGCATAGCAGCAAGCAGATCAGGACTTGGTCGCGCGGCTTACTGTAGAGGCCACATACACAGCCAAACCGGCCGCGGTCCAATACCCGATGGCGGCACCATACCAGGGAGCCTGGGTCAAACCCACGTCCAGCAGCAAACCAAAGCCCACTGGTGCCAGGGAAGAACCTACGTCCATGCCCGAGTACACCAGGCCATACACTGCGCCGGTAGACCCTTTGGGGGTAACACGGCGTATCAGCATGTCCCGCGATGGCGAGGCAATGCCCGAGCAGAAACCAGCCGCCCCCACCACAAACAAAGCCAGCGAAGGCATGACCCAACCTGCCCCCAGTACCAGCAACAAAGCGCCCGATACGCACAGGGACACAAACACAATCAATTCAGAACGTGGTGTCGTGGAAGCAATAAAACCACCCACAAACATGCCCGCTGCCGAAGCCAGCATGAAGCCGGACAAGGCCGTACCCGCCGTTACCTTATCAATGCCATAGGTGTTATGCAGCATAGGGATGGTGTAATTCTGCACCACGGCCATCGCTGCTGTAGCAAAGGCAAAGAACAGGAAGGCACCCCACAGGGAAGGACGCGACAGCAAGGTAGATAGCGTCGTCCAAACCGATTCCTTGCTCTGTGGACGTGCAGGCGCTGTTCCCGAGGCTGTACGTCCCGCCAAGGCATCCCGGTTCATCAGAACCAGCACCAGAATGGCCGCAATCAGGGCTGCCGCCGACAGTACAGCAACGCGCCAGTTGAAATAGATGGTCAGCGTGGTAATAAAGACCGGCGTCAAGGCCCAGCCCAGATTCCCCGTCAAACCATGTGCGCTAAAAGCGTGGCCCAAACGAGCCGGGCTGACACGATGATTCAGGATGGAGTAATCCACCGGGTGGAACACGGCATTGCCCACGCCACCGATCAAGGCAGCTGCCAACAGCATTCCATAGCCATTGGCCGTCCCGATCAGCAAGGCCGCCACCACAAAACAGGACAGACCCACTTTCAGGACCGGCAAGGCTCCGATACGGTCAACCAGAAAACCGGAAGAGGCCTGCCCAAAACAGGACACCAGATAAAAGGTGGTCACCAGACCACCCAAGGTCAGGAAGTCGTAACCGAACTCTTGGCCAAGGGAAATATACAGTGTGGGCAGAATCAGCTGAAAGAAGTGCGAACTGGCGTGTGCGATACCGATAACGCCAATAACCCGCCAGTCCTGTGAACCGTCAGGCCCCGCCCCATCCAGCGTCGTTGTTGATGAATTAGCCATTTATCTTAGAGCTGCTTTTTCTTGATTTCCGGCCAGGCCTTCTGCAAGTAATAGCACATGGACCAGACCGTGAGAACCGCGGCCACAATAATCAGGGCTTGCCCAATAATCCGTGTCGGCAGGCCCATGACAGGCGACCAGTACAACAAACAAGGAATGGCAACCATTTGCGCGGCGGTTTTGAATTTACCCAAGCGATGAACTGCCACACTACCACTGGCACCAATCTTGGCCATCCATTCCCGCAATGCCGAAATGGTGATTTCACGGCCAATAATAATCAGGGCGATAAAAGCATCCACACGGCCCAGATCCAGCAAGACCAGCAAAGCGGCACTGACCATGAGCTTGTCCGCAACCGGGTCCAGGAAGGCCCCGAATGAGGACGTCTGGTTCCAGCGGCGAGCCAGCCAGCCGTCAAACCAATCCGTTGCGGCGGCCACGATAAACACCGAAGCGGCCCACAGATCGCGGGTTTCCATGCTCAGCCAATCCGCTGGCAGATAAAACAGGGCGACGATCAAGGGGATCAGAACGATGCGAAGCCACGTCAGGGCTATGGGCAGATTAAAAGGCATAGCTTGGATACCAACCTAATTTAAAACAAAGGCTCTCGCCTATCGTAAAGCATGATAAATGCGTTCGGCCAGTTCAGTGGATATTCCATCAACCGCACTAAGCTCATCAATACTTGCGTCCGCAACGCCACTAAAACCACCAAAGCGAGCCAGCAGACGCTGACGCCGTTTGGCGCCAATCCCGTCAATATCTTCCAGGCGTGACACATTGCGCGTTTTGGCACGTTGGGCACGCATGCCCGTAATGGCAAAACGGTGCGCTTCGTCACGCACCTGAGCGACCAGCATCAGTGCCGCCGACTCCACACCCAAAGCCACAGGCGGGCGATCATCGGCAAATACCAGGGTTTCCAGACCTACTTTACGCTTTTCACCCTTGGCAACGCCGACCAGGACGTGAATATCCAGGCCCAGTTCCACAAAAACCTGGCGGGCAATTTCCACCTGACCCTTGCCACCGTCGATCAACACAATGTCGGGCAAAGGTGCCAAACCTTCGGCAACCCGCGAGAAACGTCGGTTCAGCACCTGGCGCATGGCCGCATAATCATCGCCGGGCGTGATGCCTGCAATGTTGTAGCGGCGATAAAGCGAGTTCTGCATCTCGTGGTGTTTATAAACCACACAGGAGGCTTGGGTGGCCTCCCCTGCTGTATGGCTGATATCGAAACATTCAATGTGCAGGGTATCAAGCTGGGCCTCATCCAAATCCAGTTGCAGGGCTTCGGCCAGGGCTCGGGTACGGTCAGCACGAGCGGTGGATTCGCTCAGCACACGGGCCAAGGCCAGGCCGGCATTCTTGGTGGCCTGCTCCAGCCAGATCTTGCGTACCCCTTGGGGGCGCACCACCACACGCGCCTTCACACCGGTTTGCTCAGCCAGCAATGGCATCAGGTCTGCATCAGGCAAAGCGTGCGAACAGACCAGAACCGGCGGCATGCGGCGCTCCAGATAGTGCTGGGCGATAAACGCGGCCAGCACATCACTAGGGGTGTCATCGTTGATTTGGGTGGGGAAGAAAGCACGGTCCCCCAGGTGACGGCCGCCACGCACCATGGCCAGGTTCACACAGAACTTACCACCGGCGTTCAGCACCACAATAATGTCTACGTCTTCCTTGCCCACCTGCTCCATGCTTTGCTGCTGCAGTACGGCGGACAGGGCTTTCATCTGGTCGCGCAAAATCGCTGCCTGCTCGAAATCCAGCGAGTCCGAAGCCTGCATCATGCGCTCTTGCAGCTCGCCCAGAATTTCAGAGGTATTCCCGTCCAGAAAGCTGATGGCGCGCTGCACATCCAGCTGATACTGCTCGGGCGCGATCAAGTTCACACAGGGGGCCGAACAGCGCCCGATCTGATGCAGCAAACAGGGACGGCTGCGGTTGGCGTAAACGCTGTCTTCACAGGTCCGCAAACGAAACACCCGTTGCAGAATCTGAATGGTTTCACGCACCGCCCAGGAGTTGGGATAAGGGCCGAAAAAATGCCCTTTCCCGCTGGTACTGCCCCGGTAATAGGCAATACGCGGCGCCTGGTGGGCGCTGATCATCAGGTAGGGGTAGGACTTGTCGTCCCGGAAAAGAATGTTGTAGCGCGGCCGCAGGCGCTTGATAAGGTTATTTTCCAGCAGCAAGGCCTCGGCCTCGCTGCGGGTAACGGTTACCTCGATGCGCGCGACGCGCGCCACCATATGGGCAATACGGGGGCTGCTCAGCGTTTTCTGGAAGTACGAGCTGACACGGCGCTTGAGATCACGCGCCTTGCCCACATACAGTACCTCGCCCTGTTCGTCGATATGCCGGTACACGCCCGGCAGATTCGGCAAATCAGACAGAAAGGATTTTAGATTGAAGTCCGCGGGCATATTGATAGTGTTCATCCGCTTGCAAAGCGTCCCAATCCAAGGCTGGCGTCGTCGGCATCAGACGACGGATGCGATTTTGTGATTCCTCGGAAATCGTGAAATCCAGGCGCGAGAGCAGATCGTCGGCCAGATCGGGACGATTGCATACCAGCACCATGTCACAACCGGCACCCAGGGCAGCCTGAGCACGTGCCAGGATATCGCCCACGACAGTGGCGCCTTCCATGGTCAGGTCGTCGGAAAAAATCACGCCGTCATAAGCCAGGGCCTTGCGCAGCACACGCTGAATCCAGTATGACGAAAAGCCGGCTGGCAGCGGGTCCACTTTGGAATAAATCACGTGTGCCGGCATCACCGAAGGTAGCTGCAAGGTGCCCAGCCAGCCATAAGGAGCGGCATCCTCGTCCAGAATCTCTTCCAGCGTACGGTCGTCAACGGGAATCTCGTGATGCGAATCTGCCTCTACGCCGCCATGGCCAGGAAAGTGCTTGCCGCAGGCAGCCATACCGGCCTTGTTCAGACCACGTATCAAGCCAGCCGCCAACATGGAGACGGCACGGGGATTACGGTGGAAAGAGCGATCACCAATCACCTTGCTGACACCCCAGTCCAGATCCAGTACCGGCGTAAAGCTCATATCCACGCCGCAAGCGCGCAGCTCGGCCGCCAGCACATAGCCCGTATCGGCGGCAACAGCAGCGGCCTTGACCGCATCGCGCGTCCACAGTTGCCCCAACTGGCTCATGGCGGGCAGCGTGGTAAAGCCATCCTCGCGGAAACGCTGTACCCGCCCCCCCTCGTGGTCCACGGCGATCAGCAAAGGCTCATCCCGCGCTTCGTGAATGGACTGGCACAGGGCGGTCAGCTGAGCACGATTTTCAAAGTTGCGGCTGAACAGGATTACGCCACCGACCAGAGGGTGACGCAGGCGCTCACGCTCCTGATCCGTCAGGACCATGCCCTGCACGTCCACCATGACCGGGCCCGGAGGCAGCACTGCTTGCGAGGAAGAACTCATTTAGTATCAGACTCAGCTAAGGATAAGGAAGGAATGGCAGGCGCTTTGGCTTCCAGCACCACAAAGGCCATGGCCATATCGGATTCATCTGTCAGGGAAATATGAACGGCCCCGAAGCGGGCGTCAAACCAGTCTTGCAAATCAGCAGACAGGCGCACTACCGGGCGGCCACCAGGCGCGTTCAAGGTTTGCATGCGTGACCAGGCCATAGGCATGCGCATGCCCAGCCCCACCGCTTTGGAAAAAGCCTCCTTGGCTGCGAAGCGGGTGGCCAGATAGCGCAGGCCGCGCACCGGGTCGCGTGCCTGACGGCGGGCATAGACCTCTCGCTCCTGCTCGCCCAGAATGCGCTTTACAAAGCGATCACCATGACGAGCCAAGGCGCGCTCGATCCGCTCGATACGGATCAGGTCGGTGCCGATGCCGGCAATCAAACCGGACGGTATTGGGGGCATGATGTCATCAGAAAAGATACTGCAAAAGCGGCCTGGGCCGCCTACCAGCTTGCAATGATACCGTGAGAGCGCAGAATACAAAAACGGCCCTGCCAGAGCAGAGCCGTTTTTTTGACGTCAACACGCCAGACTTAGAACGCGCGCTTGTCGATCACACGTTTGGCTTTGCCCGTCACGGTACGCTCGACCATGCCGGAAGACTGCACACGAATTCGTGCGCTGACACCGATAAAGGTCTTGATGGAGTGGCTCAGACGACGGGCCATTTGCTCACGCTCGGCGTCGTTCAGGTGATTGAACTCGGGACGCACTTCAACCAGAATTTCCAGTTCGTCCATATTGCCGTTACGGCTCAATACCAACTGATACTGGGCGGCCAGCTCGGGCATCTTCAGAACCAGTTCTTCGACCTGGGTCGGGAACAGGTTCACGCCACGCACAATGACCATATCGTCGCTGCGGCCCGTAATCTTGCCAATACGGCGCATGCTGCGCGAAGTGGGCGGCAACAGTTGTGTCAGGTCGCGAGTGCGGTAGCGAATGACGGGCATGGCTTCCTTGCTCAGCGAGGTAAAGACCAGTTCACCACTTTCACCCTCAGCCACAGGCTCGCCGGTTTCAGGGTTGATGATTTCGGGGTAGAAATGGTCTTCCCATACCACTGGGCCGTCCTTGCTTTCCACACACTCCATGGCAACGCCCGGGCCCATCACTTCGGACAGACCGTAGATGTCCACGGCGTCAATGCCAGCGCGCTGCTCAATATCCAGACGCATCTGGCCGGTCCAGGGCTCGGCACCAAAAATACCGATACGCAAGGAGGTATCGCGGGGGTCCATGCCCTGGCGCTCGATCTCTTCGACGATATTGCAGAAGTACGAGGGGGTAACCAGAATCACGTCGGGACGGAAATCCTGAATCAACTGAACTTGTTTTTCAGTCTGACCACCGGACATGGGAACCACAGTACAACCCAGGCGCTCGGCACCGTAGTGCGCACCCAGACCGCCAGTGAACAGGCCGTAGCCGTAAGCCACGTGGGCAATATCACCGGGGCGGGCACCGGCCGCCCACATGGAACGGGCAAACAGATCGGCCCAGGTGGAGATGTCATTGGCGGTATAGCCCACCACGGTTGGCTTGCCCGTGGTGCCACTGGAAGCATGCACGCGTGCTACCTGTTCACGGGGAACCGCAAACATCTTGAAGGGGTAGTTGTCACGCAGGTCCTGCTTGGTCGTGAAAGGGAACTTGGAAATGTCCGACAACTGCTTCAAGTCGTCGGGGTGCACGCCCGCTTCGTCAAATTTCTGCCGATAGTGCGGCACATTCTCGTAAGCATGCTTTAGCGTCCATTTCAGACGCTCCAGTTGCAAGTTGCGGATTTCGTCAACACTTGCATGCTCAATGGCATCGCGGCCAACCTGTTCTTTAATTGCTGTCATGGTGTACTCCTGCCCTGCCGCTGGTGTGGTACTTCCGACCCCCCCGGGTCTACAGGGTATGTATCGTCAAAAAATTATTTTTTTTCAATCCCGCCCAGTACCGTGCCATTCAGCCGGTACGAGCGCCCACGGAACAAGGCAACGCGCTTGTTGTTCTGGTTGACCACCTCGATGTCATACACCCCGGTGCGACCGGCCAGGGAGGCCTCGACCGCACGAGCGGTCAGGACGTCCCCTTCAAAGGCAGGAGCCAGGTAATCGATAGTGCAGCCGGACGCAACAGTCGGTGCATTGCGAGAATTGCAGGCAAACGCAAAGGTGCTGTCAGCCAACGCAAAAATGAAACCACCGTGACAGGTCTTGTGCCCGTTGAGCATGTCGGCGCGCACCGTCATGCTCATGTCGGCCTTGCCCGGTGCCACGCTATCCAGGCTCAGGCCCAACGCCTGAGATGCCTGGTCATTGCCATACATATGGTCACTGACCTGCTCGGCCAGTGCTTGTGGGTCTTCAACAGCCATTGCGTTGCTTTGCATTACTTTCCTTTAAATTGGGGGGCACGCTTGCCCAGGAATGCATTAACACCCTCGCGGTAATCCTCGGATGCACCCAGTTCACGCATCAAGTCGCGCTCCAGATCCAACTGTTGATCAAGCGAATGGGCATCACTGGCATAAATCGCTTTCTTGGCGTAAGCCAGACCTTTGGTCGGTGCCTGCGCAAAATGGGCAGCCAGTTCGTTCAGGCGAGCCTGGAAAGCGTCATCGTCCACGCATTCCCAGATCAGGCCCCACTGCGCTGCCTGCTCGGCCGAGAGCTTGTCACCCAGCAAAGACAGGCCCATCGCGCGTGCCGTGCCCACCAGACGAGGCAGGAAGAAGGTACCGCCAGTGTCAGGCAGCAAGCCCAGGCGGCAGAATGGCTGGATGAAGCTGGCCGAACGAGTGGCGATCACGATGTCGCCGGCCAGAGCCAGGTTCGCGCCAGCACCGGCGGCCACACCATTGACACCCACCACCACAGGGGCCGCCAGCGCACGCAGACGGCGCACCAGCGGTGCGTAGAATTTTTCAATGGTGGCACCCAGATCCACGGGGGCATCGCCCGCGCTCATCTGACGCTCGGACAGGTCCTGGCCGGCGCAAAAGCCACGGCCATTACCGGTCAGAATCAGCACACGCAGATCCGCGCACTGTTCCACTTTATCCAGAGCCTGAGCCAGCTCGCCGTGCATATCGGCCGTGAAGCTGTTGAGCTTGTCGGGACGATTCAAGGTAATGCGTGCTACGCCATTTTCCAGCTGAAATTGAATACTTTGGTCAGTCACCTGGCCACCCTCCTTTAGAAATGCCAGCGAGTCTGAACGACACGGAAGCGGTTAGCAACATAGGCCGAATCCGACAGGGATGCGTTGGCTGCCGGGTTGGCGCCAGTGCCGTGGAAGTCGCTATAGGCTGCGGTCTGGTTAATGAACACAGCGCCGGTCAGGTTCAGGGACAGGGATACGCCGGAACGCTCGGCCATGCGCTGAATCTTGGCGGTCACGGCATCATCGGTGCTGTAAGCCGACAAGGTCAGTGCGCCGTGCTCGATCACGTTGCGACCTGCTACTTCAATGCTTTGCTCGGTCGAATCGGTTTGCACCACAAAAACGATGGGGCCGAACCATTCTTGTTGAATCTCGGGCTGATCCACACGGGCCTGCAAGACCAGCGGTGTACGTACGCGGGCACCGGGGAATGCGGGGTGTTCCAGCGTCTGGCTATCAGCCAGGATAGGCATGCCCAATTGGCGAGCCTGATCAATACGCTGTGCGCAGGCTTCGTTTTGCACGGCACCCGTAATTTCAACGGCACGGGCCGGATCGGACACCAGCTTTTGCACTGCCTGGGCCAGACCTTGAGCCACTTCGTCAAAGCTCATCACGCCATCGGCAGTACGGATACCGTCACGAGGCACGTAAATGTTTTGAGGGGCGGTACACATCTGGCCGGAGTACAGCGCAAAGGAGAACGCCAGGTTGCGGGCAACCGCCTTGAAATCCTCAACCGAATCAATAATCACCTGATTCACACCAGCTTTTTCGGTGTAGACCAAGGCGTGGCGAGCATTTTCTTCCAACCAGTTGCCGTTCTGGCTGCTGCCGGTAAAGTCGATCAGCTTGACGGCCTTGTTCAGTGCCAATTGCTGGGCGGTGTCTTCCGATGGCTCGTGAGCGGCCAGCAAGACCACATTAGGATTGAAACCGGCTTCGGCCAGCACTTCGCGGGCGACAGCAACGGTAATGGCCAGAGGCAGAATCGCGCCAGGGTGCGGCTTCACAATTACGGTGTTACCGGTTGCCAGCGAGGCAAACAGACCGGGGTAACCGTTCCAGGTCGGGAAGGTGGAGCAACCAATCACCAGACCAATGCCACGGGGCACGACTTTGAACTGTTTCTTCATCTGGATGGGATCGTGCTTGCCCTGGGGCTTGATCCAGTCAACCAGACCGGGGATACGGGACATTTCCTGCCAGGCGTAGGCCACGGCTTCCAGCGCACGCTCCTGGGCGTGAGGGCCACCGGCCTGGAAGGCCATCATGAAGCCCTGACCCGTGGTGTGCTGCACAGCGTGAGCGATCTCGAAGCTGCGCTGATTCAAGCGATGCAGGATTTCCAGGCAAATGCCAACCCAGGCTTGCGGGCCAGCATCGCGCCAGCTGTCCAGCGCCAGTTGCGACTGAGCCAGCAATTGGTCCACCGGCACTTTGGGGTAGCTAATGCCCAGATCAAAACCAAAAGGCGATTGCTCGTTGCCGACTTCACCTTGTGCGCCTTCCAGCGTCAAGGGAAAGGCTTTGCCACGGTAGGCTTCAAAAGCAGCCTGACCATCCTGAGCCGCGGTTTCACCGTAGGCGCGCGGGCTGGGATTTTCAGGATAAGCGCTCCAGAAGTTGCGCTCCAGAATACTGCTCAAAGCCTGATCCAGCGTTGCCTGATGCGTCTTGAAAAAATCTGCTGCCATACAATGTGCTCCTGAAACTAGTAGGACGCCAAGCTGGGAAGCTGGCGTCCAGATTCTTGAAAAACCGCTATGTTGCTGCGGTCTTAGGTTTCCTGATCGAAGTCAATCACCACCCGGTCGGTAACCGGAAAGCTTTGGCAACTGAGCACGAAACCGCGGGCTACTTCGTAATCTTCCAATGCAAAGTTGGCGTCCATGTCCACTTCGCCCTCTACCACTTTGCAACGGCAGGTAGAACAAACCCCACCTTTACAGGAGTAAGGCAATTCCAGCCCTTGCTCCAGTGCCGCGTCCAGAATGCTGCTGTTGCTTTTGCTGATAGTCAGGTTGCGGGTAATGCCGTCCTGAATCACGGTCAGCTCGCACTCTTCCTTGCCCGGAGCCTTGCGCGACTCTTCGCCCGTACGCAGTGCACGTGGGCCTTTGGGAGCGCCGAACAGCTCGAACTTGATCTGGGATTTTTCCAGGCCGTTTTCCTGCAAGGCAGCAACCACCTGCTCGCTCATGTCCTGGGGACCACACACAAAGGCCACGTCCACACTGGCCGGGTCAAACCATTGCTGCATCAGCTGGCGCACTTTTTCGCCATCCAGACGGCCGTTGAACAGGTCGATATCCTGCGTTTCCCGGCTCATGATATACACGATGGAGAAACGTTCCATATAGGTGTTTTTCAGGTCCTCGATCTCTTCGCGGAACATGATGGCCGAGGAAGCACGGTTACCGAAAAACAGCGTGAAAGTGGACTTGGGCTCGGTATCCAGCGCGGTTTTTACCAGCGACAGAATCGGCGTAATGCCGCTACCGACCGCAAAGGCGGCGTAACGGTGAGCCTGGCTGGGATCAAAGTCCACGGTGAAGTTGCCATCAGGCGGCATCACTTCCAGGGTGGCGCCCGCTTCCAGATGACTATTGGCCCAGGTGGAGAAAGCGCCATCATTCACACGCTTGATCGCCACGCGCAGCAACCGATCGTGCGGAGCCGCACAGATCGAGTAGGAGCGGCGCAATTCCTGGCCATCCAGGTGAGTGCGCAAGGTCAGGTACTGACCGGGACGAAACTGAAACACATCCTGCAAATCCTCGGGCACGGTAAAGGCCACCACCACGGCGTCGCGGGTGCTGCGGGAGACCGAAGCCACAGGAAGAGAATAAAACTGACTCATAGGACTAATGCGCCTTAAAGTAATCGAATGGTTCACCGCAGCTGATGCAGCGATACAGCGCTTTACAGGGTGTGGAGCCAAACTGGCTGATCACCCGTGTATGCGTGGAGCCGCATTGAGGACAGGCCACCACGGGCGCCTCGGGCTGACGCAGCAAACCAGAAATATCAACCGCACTTTGGGCCGGAGGAGCGATACCGTAGTCGCGCAAGGCCAGCTTGCCCTGCTCGCTCATCCAATCGGTCGTCCAGGCCGGTGACAACTTGGTATCCACCCGAACCTGCTCGATACCGGCCTGTTGCAAGGCCTGTTCAATCGAGTGGCTCATTTCGTACATCGCCGGACAACCGGAGTAGGTCGGTGTGATGGTGACCACACACACGTCCTGTTCCCAACTCACGTCACGCACAATGCCCAGGTCCAGCAGGGAGATCACGGGGATCTCCGGATCTGGAACCGTGGCCAGCACTTGCATGACCTGCTCGGTGCTCCAGGTCTGTGTCATGGCGATCACCAAGTGGCGTCAGGATACATACGTGGCAGGTGCTGCATTTCTGCCAACAGAAACCCTAACGCTTCCGTGTGACGGCCTTGCGGACCACCACGGTAGGCCTTGTGCTGAGCATCCTGCTCGGCCGGGCAACGCAAGGTGGCGCGCTCCAGCGCATTCTGGATGTACTCCAGGCAAGGCTGCCACAGGCTGGCCATCAAAGGCACAGCCTGACGCTGAGCCAGTTCCTCAGTGACCTCGTCATCCAGGAACAGCTCACCCAGGTAGAACCAGGCATCATCAATGGCTTTTTGCATGCGCTTGTGGCTTTCAGGGGTGCCATCACCCAGGCGCACGATCAAGTCGGTCGAGCGGCGCAGGTGATACAGCACTTCTTTATGTGCCTTCTGGGCAATCTCGCGAATCTGCTCGTCGCTGGATTCGATCAACTGCTCCAGCAGGAAGCAATGCCAGGCATCAAACAGGAACTGACGTGCCAGCGTGTCGCCGTAGTGACCATTCTCACGCTCCACCAACAAGTAGTTGGTGTACTCGTGGACGTCTCGGTGATAGGCCAGACGATCTTCGTCCCGGCCCTGACCTTCGGTCTCACCTGCCAGTGTCAGCCACATACGGGCCTGACCCAGCAAGTCCAGTGCCGTATTGGCACAGGCCAGTTCTTCTTCCAGAGCCGGGCCGTGGCCAGTCCACTCACCCAGGCGCTGAGCCAGCACCAGGGTGGAATCACCCATGCGCAGGGCGTAGGAAAACAAAGCTTTGTCCATACCAGTTCCTACATATTGATGCCGTCAGGCATGGGGAAAAACGTAGGGTGACGGTAGACCTTGGTGTTGGATGGCTCGAACAGCGGGCCTTTGTCACCAGGGCTGGAAGCAGCGATATCAGCTGCACGTACGACCCAGATGCTCACGCCTTCGTTACGGCGGGTGTAAACATCACGGGCATTGTTGATGGCCATTTCGGCGTCCGGAGCATGCAGGCTGCCTACGTGCTTGTGGGCCAAGCCATGCTGGCTGCGAATGAAAACTTCCCACAGGGGCCAATCGTTCTTGCTCATAACTGAAAATTCCTTGCTGTGCAGCGGCGCTGTCAAAGCGCCTGCTGCGAATCGGATCGAATCAGAAACCGTGCTGGTTTCCTAGCCTTCTTGATCAGGCCACCTTGCGGACGGCTTCCTGCTTTTGGGCATGTGCATCCAGTGCATCACGGAACCAGGCGCCGTTCTCGTGGGCCTGGACTCGGGCTTCGAGTCGCTCACGATTACAGGGACCATTACCCTTGATCACCGCCCAGAATTCTTCCCAGTCGATCTCGCCAAAGTCATAGTGACCGCGCTCTTCGTTCCAGCGCAGATCAGGGTCAGGAATGGTCAGACCCAGGTACTCGGCCTGAGGCACGGTCTGGTCCACCATCTTCTGGCGCAGTTCGTCGTTGGAGAACAGCTTGATCTTCCACTGCATGGACTGGGCGCTGTTGGTGGAGTCCGCATCCGAAGGACCGAACATCATCAGGGCAGGCCACCACCAGCGGTTGATGGAATCCTGAACCATGGCCTTTTGCTCCGGCGTACCGTGCAGGCACATCTGAATCAGCAAGTCGTAACCCTGGCGCTGGTGGAAGGACTCTTCCTTGCACACGCGCACCATGGCACGGGCATAAGGACCGTAGGAGCAGCGGCACAGCGGAATCTGGTTGATGATGGCCGAGCCATCGACCAGCCAGCCGATCATGCCGATATCAGCCCAGTTCAATGTTGGGTAGTTAAAAATACTGGAGTACTTGGCTTTGCCCGACAGCAGATCGTCGACCAGCTTGTCACGGCTTACGCCCAGCGTTTCGGCCGCGCTGTACAGGTACAGACCGTGACCGGCCTCGTCCTGCACCTTGGCCATCAAGATGGCTTTGCGCTTGAGCGAAGGGGCGCGGGTAATCCAGTTACCTTCGGGCAGCATCCCGACAACCTCGGAGTGTGCGTGCTGAGAAATCTGGCGAACCAAGGTTTTGCGATAGGCTTCGGGCATCCAGTCCCTGGCTTCGATGCGGACACCCTCATCGATGCGCTCTTGGAACCGACGCTCTTCGTCGGACATCTGCTCGATATCCTGGACCTGCTTGACGCCTGTCTCTACAAGTTGTGCATACATGACCATCCCCGGTAAGAGTGCAGAAAGCGCCCAAACAAATTTGTTTCGACGCAAACCATATACACTTCATTATTTAATACGAAAAATGTGATGTCAATCGTAAAACCGTATCATATGGCCTTGAAGCAGATACTTTAAGGGTAAATACTTAGACGTAAAAAAACCGAGGTGCGACAAATCGCTATCCTCGGTTTTGATCCTGCCAATGTGTCCCCGCCTACAGCTGCAGCACGCTCACGAACCTTGCCGGGACCCGCATCCCTTCCGCCCTGCCTGCCCTTCCCGTTTACAGACGGATGAAGTGCTCGCGGTAGTGTTTCAGCTCGTCAATGGACTCGTAAATATCGGCCAAGGCCTCGTGGCGGCTTTGCTTGACGAAACTTTTAACCACTTCAGGCTTCCAACGCAAAGCCAGTTCTTTCAGAGTGCTGACATCCAGATTGCGATAGTGGAAGAAAGCCTCCAGACGAGGCATGTAGCGGTACATGAAACGACGGTCCTGGCTGATGGTGTTGCCACACAGGGGCGACTTGCCAGCCGGTACGTGCTCTTTCAGGAATTCCAGCAACTGATCCTCGGCTTGCGCTTCGGTCAGGGTAGAAGCTTTGACCTTGTCGATCAGGCCGCTACGGCCATGCGTACCCTTGTTCCAGGCGTCCATGCCATCGAGCAATGCATTGCTTTGGTGAACCACCAGAACCGGGCCTTCCGCCACCAGAGTCAAGTCTGCTTCTGTTACCACGACCGCAACTTCGATGATGCGCTCTTTATCCGGATCCAGTCCTGTCATCTCCATATCGAGCCAGACCAGACGCTGTGTATGAACCGCCATATAATCATTCCTCAAAACGCCCATTTTACATATAGCCGCCTACATGCTGACTTTGTTGTTCATTATCTTTCTGCTTGCAGACGTTTTGCTGCGCTTTTATTTAGGCCTGCGGCAGATCCGGCACGTTTATCGTCATCAGAACGAGGTGCCGGCCGAGTTTTCCGAACGCATTGGCCTGCATAGCCATCAACGTGCGGCACGCTACACCATCGCACGCACCCGGCTGGGTTTAAGCGAGCGTCTGGTAGAGGCCCTGGTCTTGCTGGGCTTTACGCTGCTGGGCGGTCTGCAATGGCTGGATGTCACGCTGGGCAACTGGATCAGTCATGAACTGCTGCGTCAGCTAACCCTGATTGGCGCTGTCCTGGCGATTATGGGTGTCGTGGGCCTGCCTTTTGCCTGGTATCGCAAGTTTGTACTGGAAGCGCGCTTTGGTTTTAACCGCATGAAGCCTGCCCTGTTCTTTGCCGATACCGCCAAAACTCTGATCATCGTCCTGATTCTGGGTACACCCTTGTGTGCCGCCCTGCTCAGCCTGATGGATTGGGCAGGCCCTTCATGGCCCTGGTACGGCTGGGGTCTGTGGCTGGTTTTCAATCTGCTGGTGCTGTGGCTGTACCCGCGCGTTATCGCCCCCATTTTCAATACCTTCAAACCACTGGAAGATGCCAGCCTGCGTGAACGCATCAATGCCCTGGCACAGCGTTGCGGCTTTCAGACCAACGGCTTGTATGTGATGGATGGCTCGCGCCGCTCTGCCCATGGCAATGCATACTTCACCGGTCTGGGTCGCCAAAAGCGCATCGTGTTTTTTGATACCTTGCTGAACAAGCTGCAGCCCGAAGAAGTGGAAGCCGTGCTGGCGCATGAGCTGGGCCACTTCAAGCATCGCCATATCCAGCGCCGTCTGCTGATCAGCGTATTCACATCCCTGATCTTTTTTCTGCTGGCCGGCTGGGCCTGGGGCAAGGTGGGTTTTTATACCGGGCTGGGCGTGATTCCCCAGTTAGGTCGCCCCAACGACGCCCTGGCCCTGATCCTGTTCTTTATGGTGGTGCCTACCTTCACCTTCTGGATGGGCCCCTTGAGCGCCCTGCTCTCGCGCCGGGACGAATATCAGGCCGACAGCTTTGCCGCCCTGCACAGCCAGGCCCAGGACTTGATCAGCGCCTTGCTCAAGCTCTATAACGACAATGCCGCAACCTTGACGCCCGACCCTATGCACTCTGCCTTTTACGATAGCCACCCCAACGCGATTGATCGCATTCGACACCTGAAAAGCCTGGCATGACATCTAAATACATTAGCGGTCTGGTGACCGCCGCCCACGGTCGTCACTACTTTGTCGAACTGCCTGATGGCGAAACGATCAAGTGCTTCCCTCGTGGAAAAAAAGCCGGGATTGCAGTGGGCGATCAAGTCGATGTGTTGATGCAAGCCAAAGGGGAAGGCTCTATTGAGGCGGTGCAGGAACGGCGCAATCTGCTGTATCGCTCTGACGACTTCCGCACCAAGCAGTTTGCCGCCAATATTGATCAGCTTCTGATTGTGGTGGCACCGGAACCCGTGTACTCCGAAGACCTGCTGGGGCGTGCCCTGGTCGCGGCCTGGAGTGTGGATATTGAGCCGGTGATTATTCTGAACAAGGCCGATCTAAGCACCCACCTGGAACGGGCACGCACCAAGCTGGCCCCTATCGCCGCCCTGGGCGTCCCTATTCTGGAAATGGTGGCGCTGGAGCCAGAACAGACACGGGAAGCCCTGGCTCCCTGGCTGGCGAACAAGCGCACATTGCTGCTGGGGCAAAGTGGCATGGGTAAATCCACCCTGCTCAATGCCCTGGTCCCCGATGCCGGCGCGCTGACCCAGGAATACTCGCAAGCCTTGGGGGCGGGCCGACACACAACCACCAGCACCCGCCTGTATCACCTGCCCAATAGCGGCGACCTGATCGACAGCCCCGGCTTTCAAGCCTTTGGCCTGTCGCATATGACACAGGAAGATATTGCGCACGGCTTCCCCGATTTCCGAAAAGCGGTGGAGTCCTGCCGCTTTTATAACTGCACCCACAGGCATGAACCGGGCTGTGGCGTGCTGGCGGCCATCGAAGCAGGCAGCATTCACCCTGAACGGCACGCGCTATACCAGCGTTTGCTGGCCGAGCACGAAAACAAGCCACGCTATTAAGGGAACAAGGGGCAAAGCAAAACGCCCCTTTTTTGTGAAGGTGGGATACGCTGCAAAGCGCCCGCCTGTCAGGCCTGATTACAGGCCTTTGGCGTGAGTATCCCCACCGGCAGACAACTGCACCCAGGCAGCCGACAAGTGGTGGTAAAGATTACGGATCAAGACCGCCGTAGCACCCCAGATAAAGTACGGCCCCCAAGGGATGGAGAAGTAGTAACGCCCTGCCCCGTCCGGCAAATCGGCGTGATGCAATTGATGACGCTGCGGGTCCAGCAGGACCGACAAGGGCACTTCAAAGACCTCGGCCACTTCAGAGCTATCGGGCAACACCTGAAAACCCTCTTGCAGCTCGCCAATAATGGGGCGCATCGCAAACTGGGTACTGGTTACAAAAATAGGATGCTGACCCAGATAACGCACAAAGCGCGGCTCGATGCCGATCTCTTCCTGGGTTTCACGCAAGGCGGCTTCGACCGGCCCCAGATCCGAGGCTTCAATACGACCACCGGGAAAACTGATCTGCCCCGCATGATTGTGCAGGTGCATGGCCCGACGCGTAAAAATGACGGTGGGCCCTTCGGGGCGCTGCATCACGCCAATACAGACGGCGGAGCGCACATTCATGGAACCGGGCAAAAACTCTGGATAAAAGGAGCTGCGAAACAAAGGCTCGACCTGCCACTGTATGGGCTGGGCAAAAGCGCTACGCAGAAAATCCAGTTGCTGGGCCTGAGCAGGCAATTCAGGCAAAGAATCTAATGCAACCAGAGGCTGGCTGCGAGGGTCGAATCCAGGAACGATAACGGGCCTGATACGAGGCTTATCCATAAGAACTGGTATGTGATCCCACATAAAAACAAAGGCACCCGCCTGGGTGCCTTTGCATCGCTGTTCGCTTGGGAATTAGTTACCCGAACGACGAACGAGTTTTTCTTTGATGCGAGCGGCTTTACCCGAGCGATCGCGCAGATAGTACAGTTTAGCACGACGCACAGCGCCACGACGCTTGACTTCGATGCTGGCGATCTGAGGGGAATACAGCTGGAATGTACGCTCAACAGCTTCGCCCGAAGAAATCTTGCGAACGATGAAAGAAGAGTTCAGACCACGATTGCGACGGCCGATAACCACGCCTTCGTAAGCCTGGACACGCTTACGCGTACCTTCAACCACGTTTACGTTCACAACAACAGTGTCACCAGGACCGAACTCGGGAGGCAGCTTGCCACCGGTCAGGCGCTGGATTTCTTCTTGCTCAAGAATAGCGATCAAATCCACGATTGACTCCAAAACCATCGTATCAGCCACACACATTATAAAAATCGCGCTGACAGAGGATGAAAAAATGATTAGCCCATGATTCTATCAGCAAAAAGCCTGAATTACCAATCTTTTTGACTGATCGCAGCGTCGTTTCCCGGCGTTTAACTACGCTAAAATACGACACTTTGGGCACGGTGCCCCCGTATTAAACGCAGCAAAGGCGGAAATTTACTCGCTTCGCCCTCCCCTTGGCAAAAAGGGGCCGACCTTATCAAAGGACACAGTCTATGCATGCTGAATACAAAGTCCCTGGCGGCAAGCTGGTCGTGATCGATCTGGATGTCAAAGACCATATGATCGAACAAGCACGATTGAGCGGCGACTTTTTTCTGGAACCCCCCGAAGCACTGAGCCTGATCAACCAGGCCCTGCAGGGTCTGTCCGTCAACAGCAGTGCCGAAGAAATTGCGGCTCACGTTAGCCGCGCCCTGCCCAAGGACATTGAAATGTTCGGTCTGGACCCGCAAGCCATTGGCGTGGTCGTGCGGAGGGCCTTGGCATGATGAGCTGGAACGAGTTGCCCTGGGAACTGGTCCATATGGAGCCGCAACCCGCTGCCCTGCATATGGCCCTGGATGAAATCATCACCCAGGAAGTCAGTGAAGGCACCCGCGCCCCCACCCTGCGCATCTGGGAGTGGCAGGAAGCGGCAGTGGTGATTGGGCGTTTCCAGTCCTTGCGCAATGAAATTGAAGCCGAGGCAGCTGCCCGTCACGGTATACGCGTCGTGCGCCGTATCAGTGGCGGTGGTGCCATGTTCATCGAGCCAGGCAACACCATAACGTATTCGCTTAGCATACCCAAGCAGTTTGTAGCCGGCATGACGTTTCAGGAGTCCTACGAGTTTCTGGATTCCTGGGTGATCGAAGCCCTGCGCGAAATTGGTATTGATGCCTGGTACCAACCGCTGAACGACATTACCAGTGCTGGTGGAAAAATTGGCGGCGCCGCACAAGCACGCCGTGGCAATGCTGTCTTGCACCATGTGACCATGGCCTACGATATTGATGCTGACAAGATGCTGGAAGTCCTGCGCATCGGTAAGGAAAAACTCTCGGACAAAGGCACCACCAGCGCCAAGAAACGCGTGGACCCTATCCGCAGTCAAACCGGCATGAGCCGCGAGGCTGTGATTGAAGCCATGCTGGACGTGTTCCGCAAAAAGACGGCACTTCAACCCCGCACACTGGAAACACCCACACTGGAGCAGGCCGAAAAACTGGCACGCGACCGTTTCCTGTCAAACGACTGGACACAACTGGTGCCCTGATCGCCCCTTGGAACAGCACAAGGGCGTGGCCTTAAAACCCGCCCATGCTGCCCAACCACAACAAGCCAGGAATACTGGCACCCCACACGGCAACCAAACACACATCCATGACCTTGGCCTTGAAAGACAGAGGCTTGGTGAACGGACTGGACGAGGCTGCGGAACGGACTGGTCCACGGAAACGTGGAGTGGCTTGAGGACGGTAATGACGGCTTGGACTGGACATGGCTAACTCCGTTTACTGTTTTCTTATACAGTACTGTACTTAAAACCAGCATCGAGTGCAATTAGTACCTGCGCTGATGTTGCGCCTTGTCCACTGATGCGCTGAGCCCAAGCGAGAGCCGTCTACCTGAAAAGGCTGTACCCACAAAAAAGCCCTCGTGCCATAAGCAGGAGGGCTTTTTGTCTGAGCCTAAAGGCCAAGTGGCGATTACTTGTTAGGCTGAGGCGTCACACGCAGGTAAGGACGGATCTCGGTGTAGCCTTTGGGGAATTTCTGCTTCAGAACTTCCGGATCTTTCAGGCTGGGAACGATGATCACGTCGTCGCCGTCTTCCCAGTTCACTGGCGTGGCCACGCTGTGGCTGTCGGTCAGTTGCAGGGAATCGATCACGCGCAGGATCTCGTTGAAGTTGCGGCCCGTGCTGGCTGGGTAAGTGATGATCAGACGCACTTTCTTGGCCGGGTCGATGATGAACACCGAACGCACTGTCACGGTGGTGCTGGCGTTGGGGTGGATCATATCGTACAGATCCGACACCTTGCGGTCAGCATCAGCCAGGATGGGGAAGTTAACGGTGGTTTTCTGAGTTTCGTTGATGTCATCAATCCACTTGCCGTGGGAATCAACGTCGTCAACGGAAACGGCAATCACTTTCACGCCGCGCTTGGCGAACTCATCCGCCAGCTTGGCGGTGTAACCCAGTTCGGTGGTGCACACAGGCGTAAAGTCGGCTGGGTGGGAGAACAGAACGCCCCAGCTATTACCCAAGAACTCGTGAAACTTGATGGTGCCAGCGGAGGATTTTTGTTCAAAATCAGGGGCCAGGTCACCCAGACGAAGTGTAGCCATTACGTTCCTCTTTTCGAAATGCAGCCGCGATCAGGAGATCACCGACTTAAATAATCAGGACTAGTCAGATGATTTTGTCAGTATAAAGAGTACGTTTCAAATAATTAAACGTTATATCAATATACCCAAAAAAGGCCCGGCAGCCAAAGAAGCTGCGCGGGCCTTCATGCCTTGGGGCTGATCGAGTTACAGCAGCTCAGTCGACAGGTAAGGAGTCAGCTCCAAACCATCCGCTACGGACTGTGCCAAGGCACCGGCACGTGGCAGCAAGTGGCTGGCAAAGAACACGCTGGTCGAGAGCTTGCGGCGCAGGAATGGATCCTGACTGCCTTCGCTCAATGCTTTCTCCGCAGCCAAAGCGGCACGGGCCATTTGCCAGCCAGTCAGCACATAGCCGGACAGCATCAAGAATGGCACGCTGCCCAGGAACACGGCAGGCAGGTCTTTCTGAGCGTTCATCAAGGTGAACATGGCAGCGCGTTCCACGCTCTTCACACCGGCTTCCAGACGATCGGCGATCAGGGTCAAGGCCGCTTTGTGATCACCGCCTTGAGCCGCACGTTCACGCAACTTGGCAACAGTTGCGCCCAACTCGGGAGCCAGACCCTGGATCACAGCACCGGCATCACGCAGAACCTTGCGACCGATGAAGTCATTGGCCTGAATCGCGGTTGTCCCTTCGTAGATAGGCAGAATGCGCGAGTCGCGGTAATGCTGGGCCGCACCAGTTTCCTCGATAAAGCCCATACCACCGTGCACCTGCACACCCAGGGAAGTCACTTCCAGGGACATTTCAGTGCTGAAACCCTTGACCACAGGCACCAGGAACTCGTACAGGGCCTGGTAGCGCTTGCGGGCATTTTCGTCGGCACTGTGACGCGCCTTGTCGTTCACACCGGCAGCAAAGTAAGCCAAGGCACGGGAGCCTTCCGTCAGAGCACGCATTTGCACCAGCATGCGCTGCACGTCGGGGTGATGGGCAATCGACACGGCCTTGCCGCCAGTCAGAGGCGCACCCTGTACACGCTCGTTGGCGTATTCAAGAGCCTGCTGGAATGCACGTTCGGCCACGGCGATACCTTGCACGCCCACCGCATAACGGGCCGCGTTCATCATGATGAACATGTACTTCAGGCCTTCGTTTTCCTTACCGACCAGGTAGCCGACGGCACCCTCGCCCACATCACCCTTGCCCGAGCCGTACAGCAGCACAGCGGTTGGGCTACCGTGGATGCCCAGTTTGTGCTCCAGCGAAGCACACCAGACGTCGTTACGGGCACCCAGGGAGCCATCGTCGTTCACCATGAACTTGGGCACGATGAAAAGCGAGATCCCTTTCACACCGGCAGGCGCATCAGGCGTACGAGCCAGCACCAGATGGACGATGTTCTCGGCCATATCGTGCTCACCGTAGGTGATGAAAATCTTTTGACCGCTGATGCGGTAGCTGCCGTCATCCTGAGGAACAGCACGGCTGGCAACCTGGGCCAGATCCGAACCGGCCTGAGGCTCGGTCAAGTTCATGGTGCCGGTCCAGCGGCCTTCCAGCAAAGGAGGCAAGAAACGTTGTTTCTGTTCTTCCGAGCCAACCATGGACACAGCTTCGATCACGCCGTCGGTCAGCAAAGGACACAGGGAAAAAGCCAGGTTGGCAGCATTGATGTTTTCACATGCCACGGCGCCGATCAGCTTGGGCAAGCCTTGGCCACCCAGTTCGGCTTCGTGCTGCAAACCCTGCCAGCCAGCTTTTGCAAATTCTTCAAAGGCTTTCTTGAAGCCGGGTGTGGTGGTGACCACACCATCATTCCACTTGGCGCCATTCTGATCACCGGCACGGTTCAAAGGTGCTACTTCCTGCTCAACGAAGCGGGCGTTCTCATCAATAATGGCATCGATCAACTCGGCCGAGAAATCCTCAAAGCCAGGCAATTCCAGCACACCAGGTAGATCAGCCAGCTCTGTAAGTGCAAAGCGGATGTCTTGGGTGGGTACACGATACGTCATGAACACTCCTACACAGAAACAAAAAGGACCGAAGCCACAATCAGGCCCCTAGGATATACGCACTGAAAAAAAGCCTGCTGGAGAAGTCCCCAGCAGGCCGATGGGCGCTTAGAGCGCTTTTTCTAACTCAGGCACAGCTTCAAACAGATCCGCGACCAAACCGTAGTCGGCCACGCCAAAAATAGGCGCTTCGGGATCTTTGTTGATCGCCACGATAACCTTGGAGTCTTTCATACCAGCCAAGTGCTGGATGGCACCGGAAATACCCACGGCCACGTACAGCTGAGGAGCCACGATCTTGCCTGTCTGACCCACCTGCCAGTCGTTCGGAGCATAGCCGGCGTCCACTGCAGCGCGCGAAGCACCCAGTGCGGCACCCAACTTGTCAGCCAGACCGTCCAGCAATTTGAAGTTTTCGGCGCTGCCCATACCGCGACCACCGGACACGACCACACCGGCACCCGCCAGCTCAGGACGGTCGCTCTTGGCCACTTCACGGCTGACGAACGTAGAACGGCCCGAATCAGCCACGGCGCTCAGCTCTTCAACAGCGGCGCTACCACCTTCAGCGGCCACAGCGTCAAAGGCGGTGGTACGCACGGTGATCACTTTAACGGCATCGCTGGACTGAACAGTCGCCACAGCATTACCGGCATAAATAGGACGGGTGAAGGTATCCGCCGACTCCACGGACAAAATGTCCGACACTTGGGCAACATCCAGCTTGGCCGCAACGCGAGGGGCAATGTTCTTGCCCGAAGCGGTTGCCGGGAACAGGATGTGGCTGTAATTGGAGGCGATGGCCAGCACTTGGGCAGCCACGTTCTCGGCCAGGCCTTCAGCCAATGCAGGGCCATCGGCCAACAGAACTTTGCTGACACCCTGAGCCTTGGCAGCCGCCTGGGCCACGCCAGCAGCCTGGTTACCTGCGACCAGAACATGCACATCACCGCCGATCTTCTGAGCGGCAGCCAGGGCGTTGAGTGTTGCAGCCTTCAGCTGCTGATTGTCGTGCTCGGCAATAACAAGGATAGCCATTTAAATCACCTTCGCTTCGTTCTTCAGTTTCTCGACCAGTGTGGCAACATCGGGCACCATAATGCCGGCAGCACGAGCTGGAGGCTCAGTCACTTTCAGAGTTTTGATACGAGGAGCCACATCAATGCCCAGCTCTTCGGGAGTCAGGGTTTCCAAAGGCTTTTTCTTGGCCTTCATGATGTTGGGCAGTGTCACGTAACGAGGCTCGTTCAGGCGCAGGTCGGTGGTGATCACAGCGGGCAAGCTCAGTTTCAGTGTTTCCAGACCGCCGTCCACTTCACGAGTGACCGACACACTGTCGCCCGAAACTTCAACTTTGCTGGCAAAAGTGGCTTGTGGCCAGTCCAGCAAGGCAGCCAGCATCTGACCAGTCTGGTTAGCGTCGTCGTCGATCGCCTGTTTACCCAGGATCACGAGCTGAGGCTGCTCTTTGTCCACCACGGCCTTGATCAGCTTGGCCACGGCCAAGGGCTGCAATTCAGCGTCGGTTTGCACCAGGGTGGCCCGATCCGCACCAATGGCCAAGGCCGTGCGCAGCGTTTCCTGGCTTTGTGCAACGCCGCAAGAAAGAGCGATCACTTCAGTGGCTGCACCGCTTTCTTTGAGGCGAGTGGCCTCTTCGACAGCGATTTCGTCAAAGGGGTTCATGGACATTTTCACATTGGCAATGTCCACCCCGGTTTGGTCAGATTTCACGCGCACCTTGACGTTATAGTCAACTACGCGTTTCACGGGTACTAACACCTTCATGTAATGTTCTCCAGTGCAGTCTTAAATAAAAATTATTCTGTTGAAATAAGGCTTTAGAAGAATTCCAAAGCCCGAAGCCACTCGCCTAAAGCCCGGCGAAGGCCTTGATGTGAGCCACCACGCTGCGCCCCAGGGACGAGGGATCGTACCCCCCTTCCAGCATACTGACCAGACGTTGTCCGGCACTAGGCGCACTGGCCTGGACCACCATAGCGGTCAATTCCGCATAATCGGCCTCAACCAAGCTGAGCTGTCCCATTTCATCTTCACGGTGGGCATCAAAGCCGGCCGAGAAAAAGACAATTTCAGGGGCAAACGCCTCTATGCGGGGCAAACAAACCTGTTTGAACAGATCGATAATCTGAGCAGACTTGGTGTAGGCCTCAACCGGTATATTTACCATGTTTTGCGCCGCCGGGTCCTGAAAGGAATCAGGAAAAAACGGAGACTGAAAGAAACTGCACATCAGAACCCGCTTGTCGCCGGCAAAAATCTGCTCGGTTCCATTGCCGTGGTGCACATCAAAATCCACGATCAGCACACGCTTGAGGCCATATTTTTCCATCGCATAGGCCACGGCCACAGCGATATTGTTAAAAAAACAAAACCCCATCGCCCGCGCCCGCTCGGCATGATGACCGGGAGGTCGTACCGCACAAAATGCGCCCGTCGCCCCTTCGTTCATGACGCCATCGACCGCATCCAGGCCCGCTCCGGCAGCGGCATAGGCTGCTTCCAGAGTGTGCGGATTCATCAAGGTGTCCGGATCGATATTGAAATACCCCTGCTGCGGCAATTGCTCTTTGAGCTTTTGCACATAAGCGGCATCGTGTACCCGCAAGATATCCTCATCCGTCGCCAGCCTTGCCTGTCGCTGAGCCAGATAGGATGCCAGACCGCTTGATAGCAGTTGATCGTTTATGGCATCCAGTCGCTGCGGACTTTCCGGATGCCATCGGCCCATCTCATGCAAATGGCATGATGGATGGATAAAATATAGTGTCTCCATGAGGATGGATTATGTTCAGACCCACTCGAATTTTGCAAGCAGTACTGATCGCGCTGAGCACTGCCGGCTGCGCCACAACCACTTCCCAAGCTCCGTCCACGGACACCAAACCCAGCAGCGGCGCGGCTTTCCAGACCTCGGCAAAAAAAACCGGCACCGTCGCAATCAAGGCTTTGGCCGAACCTGCGTCCATTCAGGCCGGTGAATCTCGCTCTGGTCGGACACAATTTTTTAAATTAAACGGTGAATTAAACGATGACATTGCGAGCTACGCCCAGGAAGTGGCGACAGTACGCAAGATCCCACTGGATGTCGTCACCGATATGTTGCAGCAAGCTCAATATAACGAGACCGCCGCCAAATTAATGCGCCCCACCAAAGGGCGCATCAAGCGCAGTTGGGTAACGTATAAAAAACGCAATGTAGACCCGGCCCGCATTCAAGGTGGCGTCCAGTTCTGGCAAAAACATCGCCTGGCCTTGGACCAGATTTCCAAAGACTATGGTGTACCGCCCTCTATTATTGTGGCCATCCTGGGCGTGGAAACCGTCTACGGCAAAATCATGGGCGACTTCAAAGTGCTGGATGCCTTGTTTACGCTGGGCTTTGCCTATCCGGATGACAGCCGTCCCGAGCGTGGTCAGTTGTTCCGTGATCAATTAGCGGACCTGATCGAATTGCATTATCAAGGCGAGCTGGACGCACGGATTGTTCAGGGCTCATTCGCAGGCGCTATGGGTATGTCCCAGTTCATGCCCGGCAGCTTGATACGCTATGCCGTCGATGGCGATGGAGATGGCCGTATTGATCTGCGCAATAACCCAGCCGATGCCATGGCGTCGATTGCCAACTTCTTGCGTGCACACGGCTGGGAACCCGGCCTGCCGGTTTTCGCTCCGGTCGAATTGAGTAACGCAAGTAAAGCGATGGTGGACGGCGGCATTTATCCCAAACTTAGTTGGGCACAATTGAATAATGCCGGTGCGACGGTGAAAGGTCAGAGCCAGAACGCAGGCCCCTGGCAGCAGGCTCAATTAGGTGTAGTGAACCTGGTGGACGAGCCACGCAATACCACCGAGTATCGCCTGGGCACGCCCAACTTCTTTGCCATTACCCATTACAACCGCAGTTACTTTTATGCCAGCTCGGTCGCCGATCTGGCTTCCGAACTGGCCAAACAAATGGGCTATGGCAACCCTAATTAATTAAAGATGCCGGTAGACAGGTAACGGTCGCCACGGTCGCACACAATGAACACGATCGTGGCGTTTTCTACGCGCTGAGCAACGCGCATGGCAGCCACCAAGGCACCGCCGGACGAAATACCGGCACAGATCCCCTCTTCAGCGGCCATACGGCGCGTCATGATCTCGGCCTCTTGCTGGCCAATTTCCTCGAACATATCCACTTTGGAGGGGTCGTAAATTTTGGGCAGATACTCTTCTGGCCATTTACGAATGCCGGCAATTTGCGCCCCTGGTGCAGGCTGAGCCCCCACCACCACTATGCCGCTGTTCTGGCTGCGCAAGTAATTACCCACACCCATGATGGTGCCCGTCGTGCCCATGGCGCTGACAAAGTGAGTGACCTGACCATCGGTTTGCTGCCAGATTTCCGGGCCGGTGCTATGCACGTGCGCCGCTGGATTATCCTTGTTGGCAAACTGATCCAGCACCTTGCCCTGCCCTTCAGCCTGCATCTTCAACGCCAGATCACGGGCATATTCCATACCGCCTTGATCCGCAGGCGTCAGAATCAACTTCGCGCCATAGGCTGTCATGGAAGCACGGCGTTCCAGCGACAGGTTATCGGGCATGATCAAAATCATTTTGTAGCCACGCACGGCCGCAATCATGGCTAAGGCAATACCAGTATTGCCACTGGTGGCCTCGATCAAGGTGTCTCCCGGCTTGATATCACCGCGGCGCTCGGCCTCTTGAATCATGGAACTGGCAGCACGGTCTTTCACCGAACCGGCAGGGTTATTGCCTTCCAGCTTGGCCAACACGACATTACCGCGTGCCTGCCCAAACTCGCCTGGAATACGCTGCAAGCGAACCAAGGGGGTTTGGCCAACGGTATCTTCAATGGTGGGATAGTTTTTCATCGATCAATCTCTTACCTTGAGCAAGAAGGCAGCCAGCTCGCACTGACTGCCCATGCAGACTAAACAAACTACTAGCTTAAAGCGAGTCTACGCCCAGGGCTACGGCTTTCTTCTTATATCCGCATCGACCGTATTGGAAACCGCCTTGCTGGCGGCTTTGGCAGGCTCCACTTTCAGGCCCGACTGCTCCATCGTAACGATCTTTTTCACGCCTATCCCTTTGACCCGGTCCGCCAAATCCTGCAAAGAGTCGAAAGGGCCACCCCGCTGACGCTCCTCCAAAATCAACTCGGCCGTGCGGGGGCCTATACCTTTAATTTGCTGCAATTGTTGAGCATCAGCCGTATTCAAATCCACCGCGGCAGCCAAGTTCCAGGGCCCCAATAAGCATAGGGCAAGCAGAAAGCGAAGAACGGACGCACGCCAACCTTGCATTGAGTGCAACCAGCGATGGGAAACGGGGGACAAAATCAGGGAGGTAGACATGATAAAGGCTCCTTGGAAAGAAGCCTTTATGGTGCTGCCTGGGTGAATGCAAAAGCGGGCCGGAGACCGCATTTAGCCATGCGTGGCAGCCCGCATGGACGTTAAAGCCCTACTGCTTAGCGCAGAGCCCCCGACTGCAGCAGACGGCGTACGTACTCAGCGACACCCGTCTGTACATCGTGGAAAGGCTTGTCGTAACCAGCCGCACGCAGCTGTGTCAGGTCTGCCTGGGTGTGGCTTTGATAACGGCCTTTCAGATCATCGGGAAACGGGATGTATTGCAGAAACTGCTGCGTCACCAACTCTTCCAATGTCAGGGCAGGCAAGCCATCATGCTCACGCAAGGTGTTGACGACGGTCTGGGCTACATCATTGAACGGCTGGGCACGTCCCGAACCGCAGTTGAACACGCCCGACTGCTTGTCCTGACCCAGGAAATGCAGATTCACCGACACGACATCATCAATAAAGACGAAGTCACGTTGCTGACCACCATCCACATAACCATCCCAGCCACCAAACAAGAGCACATGACCGTCGCGACGGTATTGCAGCATATTGTGATAAGCCACCGAGGCCATACGACCTTTGTGCTGCTCTTGTGGACCATAGACATTGAAGTAACGCAGGCCGACCACTGGTGCACGCAGACTATCCAGATGACGACGCAGCACTTGGTCGAACAGAAACTTGGAATAGCCGTAGACGTTCAACGGCGCTTCGTTGCTGAGGTCCTCAGCATACAAGGGACCCGCACCGTAAACAGCGGCGGACGAAGCATACAAGAGAGGAATACGCTTGGCCTGGCAGTACTCGAAGATTTCCAGCGTCACGCGGTAGTTGTTGTCCATCATGAACTGACCATTGCGCTCGGTCGTATCCGAACATGCGCCCTGGTGCAACACAGCTTCAATATTGGAGAACTCGTCGCGCGCCAACCGGGCACGGAAATCGTCCTTGTCCATATAGTCGGCAATTTGGCCATGCACCAGATTGACGAACTTGTCACCATCGCTCAGGTCGTCCACCACCAGAATGTCAGTCACACCCTGCTGGTTCAGGCCTTTCACCAAATTGCTGCCAATAAAGCCAGCGCCACCGGTCACTACGATCATGCCAATTCCTTTGCCGTCACAATGGACGTACCCAATTTTCCGACCACGATACCACCCGCGCGGTTCGCCCAGCGCATGGCCTGCAACCAGTCCAGACCCGCCGCTCGCATCACCGCCAGCGTTGCCAATACCGTGTCCCCGGCACCCGAGACATCGAACACCTCTTGTGCCTGCGCATCCACATGCTCACGCCCCTGCTCGGTGAACAAGGTCATCCCTTGTTCGGAACGGGTAATCAGCAAGCATTCCAAATTCAGCTTGCGACGCAAATCTTGAGCGCGTCGCATCAAATCATCTTCATCTTTCCAGGCGCCCACGGCTTCCTGCATTTCCGAGCGATTCGGCGTCAGGATGGTGGCACCTTGATAGCGCTCGTAGGTTTTGCCTTTGGGGTCGACCAGAACTGGAATGTTCTTCGAACGCGCCAACGCAATCAAACTTTCTACCTGAGCCAAAGCGCCTTTCGCATAGTCCGACAAGACCAGCACCTGATGCTGATCCAGCAAGTCGCTCATGCTTTGCTGCAACTGATCCAAAGCACTGCTGGCCGGGCTTTCTTCAAAATCCACGCGCAGCAATTGTTGCTGGCGACCCAGCACGCGCAGCTTCAATGACGTAGGCATGATCGGGTCTTGTACCCAGTGAGCCTGAACATGGTCCGCTTCAGCCAGCTCACGCACGGTCTTGCCCGCTTCGTCCTGCCCAATCACGCCCAAGAGGCTGGCCTGGGCACCCAAAGCGGCAATATTGCGTGCCACGTTGGCGGCACCACCCAGACGGTCCTCTACCCGCCCCATCTTGACCACAGGAACGGGTGCTTCGGGGGAGATACGATCCACATCGCCAAACCAGTAACGGTCCAGCATGACGTCACCCACGACCAGCACACGGCTGGCAGCAACAGCCTCACCAGGGAAGGTCATCATTTCAGCTCCTCAAGGCGGCGAGGTGCATAGGTTTCCCAGGAGTTGCAGCCGGGACATTGCCAATAGAAATGGCGAGCCTCAAAACCGCAAGAACTGCAGGAATAACGATCCAGACGCTGGGTGTGACGATGTATCAAGGAACGCAGCAGGCTTAAATCCGCACCTGCAATAATCTGATCGACACCGACAGCCTCCGCGCCTTCGGTACTTTCCTTGCCCTGCCCTTGATCCTGGAGTTCAACTTCCAGCATCTTGTCCAGACCCAATAAAGAAGGATGGGCACGCAAAGCATCACGCGCAAACGCCCAAGCCTGCAAATGGCCTTCCTGTTCGCGCAGAACACGGAACAGCACATTGAAAATATCCAGGCTGGGATGCTGCTGATAATGACTGCGCAACATGGCAACGCCCTCTTCGCCCCGACCCAGCTTGCGGTAACTGTCCAGCAGCTCGGTCGCGTACAGGCCCACATATTCAGGCGCACTGCTCAAAATGGAAACCAGGTAAGCCCGCTCCTGCTCGCTCTGGCCTTGCATACGCGCCACACGAGCACGCAAACCGGCAACCCGCGCCTGAGAAGCATACATGCCTTGGCCCGTGCCCAGCTTGCGAATGGCATTATCCGCCTCGTCCAAGGCTTTGGCGGCACGTTCAAAATCAGGCTGCTTGCCTTGCAAAGCCCCTTCAGCCTGCTCACACTGGTAATGCACCAGTTGCGGCACAGGCTCATCGACCAAGGCACGCAAACGACGCACCGCTTCAATGGCACGCGGCCAATCGTGCTCGGACTCATAAATACGGATCAAGGCGCGCATGGCCGGAATAGCAAAGCGCGTTTCACGCACCGCTTCAAAAGCGGCCTCGGCCCGGTCCAGCATGCCAGCTTTCAGGAAATCCTGGGCAATCTGAAACTGGGCATTTTCACGATCTGCGACCGGCAGATCAGCGCGCGACAGCAGACTTTGATGCACTCGGATGGCGCGCTCCATTTCACCACGACGGCGAAACAGGCTACCCAGTGCAAAGTGCAGCTCGGTGGTTTCGGGGTCCAGCTTGGCCACTTCCACAAAGGCGTCAATGGCACGATCCGGCTCTTCATTGAGCAGGAAGTTCAAACCCTTGAAATAGGAGTCCGGCAAGGTGCGAGTTTCGGACATCATCTGTCGAAAATCCACCCGCGCGGCGACCCAGCCCAAGGCAAATAGAATTGGTACAAAAACCAACCACCAGGTTTCAAAATCCACTGTTTACTCCAAGGACTTACAAAGGCGCCAGCGGGGCGACGGTCTCGGGCGCCACAGCAGCCGTATTCACGGGCGATTGCTGCGCTTGCTCCAGTCTGTCTTGCAGACGGTCCATTTCGCGGCGCAAGCGGTTGACCTCGCGACGGCGGCGCATCACCGCGCCCACCATCAAAAGCAGCCCCAACACCAAACCTAAAATAAACGCGGCCAGCATTACGACGATCAGCGGAACGTCTTGAATAATATGCTCGGCGAAAAAGCTGACTTGCACCGGTTCCGTGTTTTTCAGTGCGAACAGCAGCACGATCACAAAAACGAGCAGACGCAGTACCCAGACTAGATAGCGCATTTTTAGGGCTCCAACAGTGTTTTTATAATGTCTGATTGTACGTGCAAGCGGAATTTAGCGCACACGCAAAACAGGCCCTGAAAAGGGCCTGTGTAATCAGTATGCAAGTAGGTCTTAACCGTGACGGACTCTCGCATTGAGCTGCTCGAAGGCAGACGACTGGTCGTCTGCTTCGATTTGCTCTTGCTCGAGAAAGACAGAATCGACTCGCTCGCGCAATTCCTTGCCGGCCTTGAAGTGCGGCACCTGTTTACCAGGCACCATCACTTTTTCACCCGATTTGGGATTGCGCCCTACCCGCGGCGAGCGGGTAGAGAGCGAAAAGCTGCCAAACCCTCGGATTTCGATCCGTTGACCGCTGGCCAGGGCCTGGGTCATAGAATCCAAAACCGTTTTCACGGCGAAATCCATATCGCGCAGAGCCAGCTGCGGATAGCGGCTGGCCAACAACGCGATCAGCTCAGACTTTGTCACGCTGATTAACCGTCGTCACGTTGCTGCTGGTCCAGCTTGGCACGCAGCAGAGCACCCAGATTGGTCGTACCGGACGAAGCGCTGGCTTCGGTCAGGCGGGCCATGGATTGAGCGGTTTCGGCGGTATCACGAGCCTTGATGGACAACTGAATCGAACGGGTCTTGCGATCCACGCTCAAGATCATGGTTTCGATTTCCTGACCTTCTTTCAGAGCCGTCGTGGCATCTTCAACACGGCCCGAGGAAATCTCGGAGGCGCGCAGGTAGCCTTCAACGTCCAGCGACAGAGTTACAACAGCACCCTTGGCTTCCACGGACTTGACGACGCCGCTAACCACAGCACCCTTGTCGTAGGTTGCTACGAAGTTGTTGAACGGATCGCCTTCCAGCTGTTTGATACCCAGGGAAATGCGCTCTTTGTCGGTGTCGATGCCCAGAACCACGGCGTCAACTTCGTCGCCCTTCTTGAAGTTGCGAACGGCTTCTTCGCCAGTCTCGGACCAGGACAGGTCGGACAGGTGAACCAGACCGTCGATGCCGCCAGGCAGACCAACAAACACGCCGAAGTCGGTGATGGACTTGATGCCACCGCGAACCTTGTCGCCGCGCTTGAAGTTGATGGCGAAATCTTCCCATGGGTTGGCACGGCACTGCTTCATGCCCAAGGAGATACGACGACGATCTTCGTCGATTTCCAGAACCATGACTTCGACTTCCTCACCCAAGGTCACAACCTTGCGTGGGTCAACGTTCTTGTTGGTCCAATCCATTTCGGATACGTGAACCAGACCTTCGATACCGTCTTCCACTTCAACAAATGCACCGTAGTCGGTCAGGTTGGTAACCTTGCCGAACAGACGGGTGTTTTGTGGGTAGCGACGTGCCAGACCGATCCATGGATCTTCGCCCAGCTGCTTGACGCCCAGGGAGACGCGGCTCTTTTCCTGATCGAACTTGAGGACCTTGGCTTCGATTTCCTGACCCACCTGCAGAACTTCGGATGGGTGACGAACACGGCGCCATGCCATATCGGTGATGTGCAGCAGACCGTCGATGCCGCCCAGATCCACGAACGCACCGTAATCGGTGATGTTCTTGACGATACCTTTGACGATAGCGCCTTCGGACAGGGTTTCCAGCAGTTTCTGACGCTCTTCGCCCATGGAGGCTTCCAGCACAGCGCGACGCGACAACACGACGTTGTTACGCTTGCGATCGAGCTTGATGACCTTGAATTCCAGGGTCTTGCCTTCGTATGGCGTGGTGTCCTTGACAGGACGCAGATCAACCAGCGAACCGGGCAAGAAGGCGCGGATGCCGTTGGTCATGACGGTCAGACCGCCCTTGACCTTACCAGTGATGGTACCGTTGACCAGTTCGCCGGACTCAAGCGCTTGCTCGAGGGACAACCAGGCCGACAGACGCTTGGCGCGGTCGCGGGACAGAATGGTGTCACCGTAGCCGTTTTCGAAGGCGTCGATTGCCACGGAAACAAAGTCACCAGCTTGAACTTCCAGTTCGCCCTGATCGTTCAGGAACTCTTCCAGAGGGATCAGTGCTTCGGACTTCAGGCCAGCATTGACCAGAACGTAGTTGTGGTCAATACGCAGAACCTCGGCGGAGATAACTTCGCCGCTTTTCAGGTCTTGGTTTTTAATGCTTTCTGCAAACAAATCGGCAAAGCTTTCGCCGCCCGTTGCGTCTGTGTGAAGGTTAGTGGACATTAAATCAATCCGTTAGCCAAAATGGCCATAAAAAACACACCAGGCAGAACCCGGTGGAGTGAACAAAGCCCGATCAGCACGGGATTAGGCTGTCGGGACCGCAATGCCCGACCAAAGGTCGAGCACCTTATTTACAACTTCCTGGATGCTGAGCTGGGAAGAATCCACAATGTGGGCACCCGGCGCAGGCACAAGCGGAGCATGAGTTCGAGAACGATCACGTTCGTCGCGCGCACGCAAGTCCGCCAAAAGACTCGTAAGATTAGCAGAAATACCCTTTTCGCTCAACTGTTTACAGCGTCTTTGGGCCCGCACCTCCGCATCTGCCAGCAAAAATATCTTTAAAGGTGCGTCCGGGAACACAACTGTGCCCATATCGCGCCCATCGCCCACCAAACCGGGGGCAACGCGAAAATCCCGCTGCCGTTGCAAAAGTGCCTCACGCACCAGAGGCAAGGCCGCCACCTGAGAGGCCAGATTTCCTACCTCTTCCTGACGAATAGCGTCGCTGACGTCATCGCCATCCATGTAGATATGGGGGTAGTCAAACTGCACGTTCAGGCTCTGGGCCGCATGCTGGACCTGGGCCTCGTCCTGGACATCCACGCCGCGACGCAGGCAGGACAAGGCGGTCAGGCGATACAAGGCACCGCTGTCCAGCGTATGCCAGCCCAGCCGCTGCGCGACCAGGGAAGCAATCGTCCCTTTACCGGAAGCGGTAGGGCCATCAATGGTTATGACGGGAATGCTCAGCTCTGTCATGCCTGCACCAATTGTTCAAAAACAGAAAAATACTCGGGGAACGTCTTGCTGACACAGCCGGGATCCAGAATGGTGACCGGCACCGGGCCAAAGCTGGCCAGTGAAAAACACATGGCAATGCGGTGGTCATCATACGTTTCGATGCTGGCCGAACGCCATTGATCGGCGGCAATAGGATGCACAGTCAGCCAGTCCGGCCCGGATTCTACTGTTGCCCCCAGCTTGCGCAATTCGGCCTGCATGGCATCAATACGGTCTGTCTCCTTCACGCGCCAACTGGCGATATTGCGCAAGGTGCAAGGACCATCAGCAAACATGGCCATGGCAGCTGCCGTCATGGCGGCGTCAGGAATATGGTTGAAATCCAGATCAAAGGCCTTGAGCTTGTCGCCCTTGGCTACGCACTGACCAGAAACGATCAGCTCATTGGCATGACGCTCGATACGAGCACCCATGGCTTGGGCCACATCCGCAAACTGAATATCGCCTTGCAGACTTTCTGTACCCACGCCCTGAATACGTAGCGGGCCACCGCCAATAGCTCCCAAAGCAATGAAATACGAAGCGGACGAGGCATCGCCCTCCACCACGTACAAGCCGGGGCTGACATAAGCCGCATCGGCGGGGACAGTAAAGCTGCTCCAGCCGTCGCGCTCCACCTGCACACCGAAACGCGCCATCATGGCCAGCGTGATTTCAATATAAGGCTGAGAGATCAACTCCCCTTCCACCTCGATACGCAAAGGCTGGCCCGTACGAGCAGTCAACAAGGGAGCGGCCATTAACAAGGCTGTCAGGAACTGGCTGGATACCGAGCCTTTCACCGACACACGACGCTGATCAGCCTGTGCCAACTCACCAATCGCCAAGGGAGGATAGCCCTCTGCCCCCAGATATTGCACCTCAGCCCCTAGGCTGCGTAGCGCATCCACCAGATCCCCAATGGGGCGCTCGTGCATGCGAGCAATACCGCTAAGATTGAAGCGACCACCCATCAAGCCCAAAGCAGCGGTCAAGGAGCGGAAAGCCGTACCGGCATTACCCAAAAACAGATCGGCATCGCGATGCGCAAAAGGAGCCCCACCGTCGATCACTACCGTGCCCTGCCCCAGGTCCTGCACAGCCACGCCCATTTGCTGCAGAGCGGCCATCATGACGCGGGTATCGTCCGAATGCAGCAAGCCTTCCAGGCGTGTTTGCCCTTGAGCCAAGGCGGCCAACAACAGGGCTCGATTGGAAATGCTCTTGGACCCTGGCAATTGCAGTTGTCCGCTAGCGCGGCTGACGGGGTTCAAAACAAGACTGTCGCTTTGGCTCATTGCAAACCACTCCTACTTGCCCAAAAACGGCGCGCCAAGGCAGCACGCTCTAAAAATTCGTATAAAGCCTGACCATCCTGGTCCTGCAAAGCCTGTTCGGCCTGATCCAGGGCCTGACGTACTTCCTGCAATTGACCCAAGACAGCCTCGCGGTTGCTCAGGAAAATATCGCGCCACACTTCGGCTGATCCGGCTGCAATGCGGGTGAAGTCCCGAAAGCCAGTTCCTGCCAAGGCAAAGCGCTGATCCGAGTTGGCACTGGAGGCCACCTGCCACATAAAAACCGAGGATAAAAAGTGCGGCACATGACTGACCGATGCCAGCACTTCGTCATGCGTGGCCGGGTCCATCAACATGACCCGCGCCCCGCAAGCCTCCCACACGGCAATCAAACGCTCGCGTGCGCTGGCACTGTTTTCTTCCAGGGGGGTCAAGATGACGTTGCGACCGTCGTACAGATCAGCACGCGCCGCTTCGGGACCTACGGTCTCTGCACCGGCGATGGGGTGGCCGGGAACAAACTGGCTGATACGATCACCCAGCGCATCACGCGCCACACTGACCACATCGACCTTGGTGCTACCTGCGTCGCTGATCAAGGTGTCGTCACGCAGATGGGGACGCAAGGTTTTCAATACCGAGGCCATGGCCCCGATAGGCGTAGCCAGCACAATCAGGTCCGCTTGCTGCGCGGCTTGCTCAAGCGTGGCGACATCGTCAATCAGGCCCAGTTCTTGGGCACGTCGCAAGCTTTTCAGCTGCCGACCTACGCCCAGCACTTTTCCTACCGCCCCGGAGCGCTTGAGCGCCAGAGCCAAAGAGCCGCCAATCAAACCGACTCCAACGATCGCCAGCACCGGAACCAAGGGCGGCGGCGCCATAGTTTCTGATGACGCTATCATGATTAATTCCGTTCCCTCTCAGGCCGTCCATGCTGCGCGTATTGCGTGAAATAGCACGAGCAAAACCGGGATATTGATGCAGACTTTGCCAGACTGCTGTGTAAACCCCATCAAAGGATTCAAGCAACACGCAAAGCCTCTATTTTGTCTAGCCAGCTCTTGATGACACAGCGCACCAAGCAACTGCGCAAGACAGACCGAAACAAGCAGACCCTATGCGAGCCACTCGTTCTGACAAGGCTTGTCCTGAACAGGCACGTCCTGAACAGGCATGTCCCACACAGACAATAAGGCCTTGAGGGGGAAGCCCCCCAGGCCTTTCTTGTTGCTGATGCTTAAAAGTCGTTTACGGGGTAAGAACCCAGAATCTTGAAAAAGGCGACTTGTTTCTTCAGTTCTGCCAAAGCAGCAGCCATGGCTGGCTCGTCACGATGGCCGATCAGGTCTACGTAGAAATAATATTCCCACTGCCCTGTCCGTGCAGGACGCGACTCCAGGCGAGTCATGGACACGCCATGCACAGCCAAAGGAGACAGCATGTCATAAACAGCGCCAGCCCGGTTGGGCACCGCCAGAATGATGCTGGTCTTGTCATTGCCGCTAGGCAGGGACTCGATATTGCCAATGGCCAGGAAACGGGTGCGGTTGTGCGGATCGTCCTGAATACCGGCCTCGACCACACCCAGATTCCAGGCGGTAACAGCTGTATTGCCCGCAATCGCTGCAACCGTAGGATCGGACGACGCAATGCGTGCTGCTTCAGCGTTGCTGGAGGCGGCCTCACGCAAAAGCTGTGGGTAATGCTTTTGCAGCCAGTTCTGGCACTGCGCCAAAGCCTGAGGATGGGCCATCACACGGGTGACGCCTTCCATCGTGCCAGTTTGGGTCAGCAAATTGTGATGTACACGAATCGAGCGCTCGCCCAAGACACGCAAGGGCGAGTTCAGCAGCAAATCCAGCGTGCGGTTCACAGCACCTTCGGTCGAGTTCTCGACGGGCACCATGCCTACTTCAGCCTGACCCACTTCGACGCTGCGGAAAACCTCGTCGAAGGAGTCACATTGCAGGCCATCCAAAGCATGGCCGAAATGCTCGTAGGCGGCCTGCTCGGAAAAAGAGCCCTGCGGGCCCAGATAAGCCACGCGCAATACGCTTTCCAGACCGCGACAGGCAGAAATAATCTGCCCCCACACCGCTTCGACTGCTGCCGGTGTGAACGGGCCATCATTTTCAGACTGCAAGCGACGCACAATACGTGCCTCGCGTTCGGGCTTGAGGATGACTTCCTCTGTATTGAAGTCCTGCTTGATCTTGCCTACTTCCAAAGCCGCACGAGCACGCTCGTTGAGCAACTCCAGGATCTGGCGATCCAGCTCATCAATACGATTGCGCCAAGGGAGCAGGCGCTCAGTTAAGGTATTAGCCATTCCGTCGTTCAAATTCAGTCATGAAATCGATAAGTGCCTGCACACCCTCCAGCGGCATGGCGTTATAGATTGAAGCGCGCATACCGCCCACGCTCTTGTGTCCTTTCAGGGAAGTCAGGCCTGCAGCCGTAGCCTGTTCCAGGAACAGGGAATCCAGGGACTGATCACGCAACAGGAACGGAACGTTCATACGCGAGCGATACGCCGGATGCACGGTGTTGTTGTAGAACTCGGACGCATCCAGAAAGCCGTACAAGGCCTCGGACTTGGCCGCATTGCGTGCCTGCATGGCAGCCACACCACCCTGGCGCTCCAGCCACTTGAACATCAGCCCGGCCATGTAGATCGAGTACGTAGGCGGCGTGTTGAACATGGACTGCTGCTTTTCAATGTTGGCGTAGTTGAACGCCGACGGGCACAGATCCATGGCATGGCCCAGCAAGTCCTTGCGTATCATCATCAAGGCAATACCGGACATGCCGGCATTTTTCTGGGCACCGGCGTAAGCAACCGACACGCGCGAGAAATCGATCGGGCAGGACAGAATGTTGGACGACACGTCAGCAACGACGGGGACATCCAGCTTGGGAATATCATTGAACTCCACGCCACCAATGGTTTCATTGGTGCAAACGTGCAAGTAAGCCGCATCCGGGCGCACATCCCATTGGGAAGGCTCGGGGAACCAGGTCCAGGGCGCCCACTCCTTGCCCTGATCCTGCCATGCCTGACCACTGGTACCGGCAACGTGAATATCACCGTAACGCTGAGCCTCTTCGCAGGACTTGACCGACCAACTGCCCGAAAGCACGTAGTCGGCCTTGCCACTGCCATTGCGCTGAATCAGGTTCAAGGGCAAAAGGCCATTCTGGCCTTGTGCCCCACCCTGAACAAACAGCACCGCGAAATCATCGGGCACGGACAACAAGCTGCGCAAATCGGCTTCTGCCTCGTCACGCACACCCATATAGTCCTTGCTACGGTGGCTCATTTCCATGATGGACATGCCGGTGCCATGCCAATCTGTCATTTCAGCAGCGGCTTGCTCCAGCACTTCCAACGGCAGCATTGACGGGCCTGCCGAAAAATTCCATACACGCATTACTCGTTTTCCTCGCCGGAAGGGTCCGCCTGGTCTTGGGCGGAATCAAGTTGATTATCCTGCTCCTGACCTTCTGGCGCCTGACCCTCTTCGGCCAGCTCGGCGTCGACCTCGTCATCGGTCTCTACCACGCGGTACACACCAGACAGCTCGCTGTCATCGTCCACGCTGATCAAGGTCACACCTTGAGTCGCACGACCCATTTCGCGGATTTCAGCCACGCGAGTGCGTACCAGCACACCGGCGTTGGTGATCAGCATGATCTCGTCGGTTTCACGAACCAGCACCGCACCCACGACCTTGCCGTTACGGGCCGAGGTCTGGATGGCAATCATGCCCTTGGTGCCACGACCGTGACGCGTGTATTCGCCAATCGGGGTACGCTTGCCGAAACCGTTCTCGGTGGCGGTCAGCACGGATTGGGTTTCGTCTTCGGCCACCAGCAAGGCAATCACGGACTGACCTTCTTCCAGCGTCATGCCGCGCACACCACGGGCTGCACGGCCCATTGGGCGCACATCGCCCTCGTCAAAGCGCACAGCCTTGCCGGCATCCGAGAACAACATGACGTCGTGCACACCGTCGGTCAGCTGAGCACCGATCAGGTAGTCGCCCTCGTCCAGGCCCACAGCAATAATGCCGGCCTTACGGGGGTTGGAGAAGTCGGACAGCGGGGTCTTCTTGACCGTACCGCGCGAGGTCGCCATGAACACGAACTGATCTTCGCTGAATTCCTTGACGGACAGCACCACATTGATCTTCTCGCCATCTTCCAGAGGGAACATATTGACGATAGGACGGCCACGCGAGTTGCGTGAACCTTGTGGCACTTCCCAGACCTTGAGCCAGTACACACGGCCACGGTTGGAGAAGCACAGCAGGTAATCGTGGGTATTGGCGATGAACAACTTGTCGATCCAGTCGTCCTCTTTCATGGCGGTGGCTTGCTTGCCACGGCCACCACGACGCTGGGCCCGATATTCGGACAGCGGCTGGCTCTTGATGTAGCCGGTATGCGAGAGCGTCACCACCATATCCATAGGGGTGATCAGGTCCTCGGTATCCAGCTCGGTGGCGTTGTGCTCGATTTGCGAGCGACGAACGTCCTTGCCAGTGGCCGAGAACTCGTCGCGCACGGCGATCAGCTCGTCACCAATAATGGCGGACACACGGGCCGGGTTGGACAGGATGTCCAGCAAATCAGCAATCTTGTCCATGACCTCACGGTACTCCTGAACAATCTTGTCCTGCTCCAGGCCAGTCAGGCGCTGCAAGCGCATGTTCAGAATTTCCTGGGCCTGCACTTCGCTCAGACGGTACAGACCGTCTGTGTTCATGCCAAATTCAGCACCCAAATCATCCGGACGGTAAGCCTGACGGCCGCCCACAATGGCGCTGGTGTCGGCACGGGCCAGCATCTCGCGCACCAAACCGGAATCCCAGGACCGAGCCATCAGCTCGACACGGGCAACCGGTGGCGTTGGAGCCGCTTTGATGATTTCGATGAACTCATCAATATTGGCCAGGGCCACAGCCAGACCTTCCAGCACATGACCGCGCTCGCGCGCTTTGCGCAACTGGAATACGGTACGGCGAGTAACCACTTCGCGGCGGTGGCTCAGGAAGTAATCCACCAACTGTTTCAGGTTGAGCAGACGGGGCTGGCCATCGACCAGTGCCACCATGTTCATCCCGAAGGTTTCTTGCAACTGCGTATTCTTGTAGAGGTTGTTCAGCACAACTTCCGGCACTTCGCCGCGCTTCAGTTCAATGACCAAACGCATACCGTCCTTGTCGGACTCGTCGCGGATATCGGAGATACCCTCGATGCGTTTTTCGTTGACCAGCTCGGCAATGCGTTCCTGCAGCGACTTCTTGTTGACCTGGTAAGGAATGGCGTCGACCACGATGGCCTGACGGTTGCCCTTTTCCATGTCTTCAAAGTGTGTACTGGCACGCATGATGACGCGGCCACGGCCCGTGCGATAGCCTTCGCGCACACCGGACATGCCATAAATAATGGCGCCGGTCGGGAAGTCGGGGGCCGGGATGTATTCGATCAGCTCATCAACCGTGCACTCGGGGTGGCTCAGGCAGTACAGACAGCCGTTGACCACTTCAGCCAGGTTATGCGGCGGAATGTTGGTAGCCATACCCACGGCAATACCCGAGCTGCCGTTGACCAGCAGGTTGGGCAGACGCGAAGGCAACAGGGCCGGTTCTTTTTCGCTGCCATCATAGTTAGGCACGAAATCCACGGTTTCCTGGTCGATATCGGCCAGCAGTTCGTGGGCGATCTTGGCCAGACGGATTTCGGTGTAACGCATGGCCGCGGCGTTATCCCCGTCGATGGAACCAAAGTTACCTTGTCCGTCGACCAGGGTGTAGCGCATGGAAAAGTCCTGCGCCAGACGCACGATAGTGTCATAGACGGCAGAGTCACCATGAGGGTGGTACTTACCGATCACATCACCGACGATACGAGCCGACTTCTTATAGGCACGATTCCAGTCGTTATTGAGTTCATGCATGGCGAACAGAACACGGCGATGCACGGGCTTCAAACCATCTCGCACGTCGGGAAGAGCACGGCCCACAATCACGCTCATGGCGTAATCGAGGTAGCTGCGGCGCATCTCCTCTTCAAGCGAAACGGGAAGCGTCTCCTTGGCAAAGGAATCCATAGGTCAATTCTTTATAGATATGGGTTAAGCAGTAAGCCAGCCGTAAACGGACAAGAGGAAATTCTAGCACTTTCACATAGAGGGACGCAGCGTAGCGAGGCGAGAAGGCGGGCGATATGTGATTGAAACGGTCGATTCGTCAAAAATCCATCGTCCACTAATCGTATCGATGATGGATTGAAGAAGCGGCCCCACCCTTTCCCTGTTGCCTAAAACCAACAATAAAAGGAAAGAACAAGGCTAATTCCACGCATCTTCACGAATCGTTCCCCGTCCCCCTCACGCATGTGGCCGAAATGTCTTAAGATTCGACCTAACACGCATGAAACCCAGCGCAAGCAAGTCTTTGTTCCGTTCAAAGGATTGCTATACTGGTTCCGTTAATCAGCGGCAGGGGTTCGCTGCGGTCACTTAACAGCATCAGCTCAACGAGGAGAAATATGAACAAACCCTCCAAAATCGCACTTGTACTCGCCATTGCCGCCGCATCGGCCACTAGTGCAGTTTCCGCACAAGAGTCCGGCGAAGTTAACAACTGGCGCAATCCGTTCGGCGACGTTTGGAAAAACGGCACCAACGAACTGTGCTGGCGCAACAACTTCTGGACACCTGCTACAGGTATTCCAGGTTGTGACGGTGTGCCCGTTGCCCAAGCCCCCGAAGCTCCTGTCGTCGCTCCTACTGTCACCAAAGTGACTCTGAACGCTGACACGTTCTTCGACTTCGACAAATCCACCATCAAGCCAGAAGGCCGCCAGGTTCTGGATCAAGTGGCTGACACCGTTCAGTCCATCGATCTGGAAACTCTGATCGCTACCGGTCACACTGACTCGATCGGCGCTGAAGCTTACAACCAGAAGCTGTCCGAGCGTCGCGCCAATGCTGTTAAAGCATACTTGGTCAACAAGGGCGTACCTGCAGACCGTATCTACACCGAAGGCAAGGGCGAAGCTCAGCCAGTGGCGTCCAACAAGACCCGCGAAGGCCGTGCTCAAAACCGTCGCGTAGAAATCGAAATCGTGGGCAACCGCAAGTAATTCTTGCTGCATCACGTATTTCTGTAGCTAAGGCTACAATTAAGGCTCCGCTTTTGCGGGGCCTTAATTTTTTTGGATGAGCCATGACCGCTTCCACCGTCACTAACGTCAATGTCGATCCCGCAGAGATCGATAAATTCAGTGCACTGGCATCCCGCTGGTGGGACCCTGACAGCGAGTTCAAACCGCTGCACGCCATCAACCCTTTGCGTCTGGACTGGATTCTGTCCTACACCGGCTCCCTGGCGGGCAAGCAGGTATTAGACGTCGGTTGTGGTGGCGGAATCTTGTCGGAAAGCCTGGCTCAGTCCGGCGCCGACGTCACCGGCATTGATCTGGCCGAGCGCTCCTTGAAGATTGCCCGTTTGCACAGTCTGGAATCGGGCGTACCCGTCAAATACGAGATGATCAGCGCCGAAGATATGGCCGATCAGCACCCTGGTCGTTTTGACGTTGTCACCTGCATGGAAATGCTGGAACATGTCCCCGATCCGGGCTCCATCATTGCGGCCTGCGCCAAACTGGTCAAACCCGGTGGCTGGGTCTTTTTCTCGACCCTGAATCGCAATCCCAAATCTTTCTTATTTGCCATTGTGGGTGCCGAGTACCTCTTGCGCCTGATTCCCAAGGGCACGCACAGCTATGAGGGCTTCATCAAACCCAGCGAGCTGATTTCCTCGGCCCGCCGCAGTGGTCTGGATGCCCTGGCATTGAAAGGTCTGGAATACAACCCGATTACCGAGCACTATCGCCTGTCTGGCGACACCTCCGTCAACTACCTGCTGGCCAGCCGCCGCCAAAGCTAAGCCCTCATGAATAAACTGGTTCTATTCGATTTTGACGGCACCTTGGCCGACTCTGCTCCAGATCTGGCTGCTACGGCCAATCGCATGCGCAAGGAACATGGCCTGCCTGATTTGCCCTACGAAGCGCTGCGGCCCTATGCCTCGCACGGTGCACGCGGACTGCTCAAGGTAGCGCTGGATATCAATACCGATCACCCCAACTACGCACAATTGCGAGCGCAGTTCCTGCAGGACTACAACGATCACATGACGGAGCTGACCTATCTGTTTGAGGGCGTAGCCCCCATGCTGAAACAGCTAGAGAAGGCCGGCTACACCTGGGGCATCGTCACCAACAAGCTGGAATACCTGGCCCTGCCCCTGATCCGTCATTTAGGACTGGAAGCGGGTTGCGCAGTCACCGTCGGCGGCGATACCACCCAGCACACCAAGCCTCATCCCGCCCCCTTGCTATATGCCGCCGAGAAAACGGGCTTTGATCCCAAAGACTGCCTGTACGTAGGTGATGATCTGCGCGACATCCAGGCAGGTCAGGCGGCGGGCATGGCTACCATGATTGCCGCCTACGGCTACTGCGCGCAGGACGACAGCCTGAGCACTTGGCAAGCCGATATGACCGTGCATCACGCCTCTGATATCTGGGAAGGCGTACAACGCTGGGCCAACGGTCAGCTATCCCGCCCTTCCCCGCTGGCCTGCTAAACAGGCTTAAGGCAGCAGCTCCGACAGGCGCTGCTGCATCCACACTGCCGCAGGGGGCAAAGTTTGCCCCTGTCGCCACAGCATCCGCACTGGCAAGGGTGGCAAAACCATCTCCCGGCAATGCAACTGCGCCAACTTGTTGCGCAAGTTTTCATACTCCGCAATGTTCAGCGGCAAAATCGCCCAGCCCAGACTATCGGCCACCATATCGGCAATGACATAAAAGCTGTCTGAGCGCCACACACTGGGGCTGACAACCGTCTGCTCTGTCCCTTCGATATGAATCAGCAATTGTCGATGTGCCGTCAGCTCTTTACGGCTGACCTGATGCTGACTGGCAAGCTGGTGCGTACGCGCCACACAAATCGCTTGGGGCACAGCGCCAATATAGCTTTGCGCAAATGACGTGGCATCAGCTCCGCGATCAAACTGAAAAGCCATATCCGAGCGGCCTTCCTGCACATAGTCCATTACCTCGGAAGCGGTTCCGTTCCAGACCGTCAACTCCAGCGCAGGCCAGCGTTCAGCCAGCTCTTTGAGCAGCAGCCGCAAGGGCTCTTGAGGCAAGGCTTCATCCAGAGCAATTTCCAGTCTGGTCGGTTGTCCTTGCGAGAAATCCAGTGCCCGACGATTCAATACGTCTACCTGACGCAACAGAGCCTTGGCTTCCAGCAGCATGATTTCGCCCGGCACCGTCAGGCTTAACGTTCGTCGTGAACGATCAAACAGCTCCAGATTCAGATCCGCTTCCAGCAGGGAAATCGAGGTGCTGACGGCTGACTGCACCTTGCCCAACTCTTTCGCGGCCTGAGTCATGGAGCCAGTTTCTGCCACAGCGACAAAATGTCGAATACGTTCTAGTGTCCAATCCATTTATCTATTTTATAGATGCTAATCAACTTTGACTGTTGATAATATTGATAGATCATACTTGCTTTCCTACCCCTCTGGTCTTTTATGCTGCACAGCTCGATTACCCATCAAGCCCACACTGCTCCCCTCTCCCCAAGCCGTCGCTGGTTGATCCTGGCAATTGTGTCGGCAGCTCTTCTACTGATTGTGGTGGACATGACGGTGCTCTACACCGCCCTGCCACGCCTGACCCATGATCTGCAGGCCTCGGCCGCGGACAAGCTGTGGATCATCAACAGCTACGCTCTGGTCGTCTCCGGACTGCTGCTGGGCATGGGCACCCTGGGTGACCGCCTGGGTCACAAGCGCCTGTTCCTGTCGGGTCTGGCCATGTTTGGTCTGGCTTCAGTCGCAGCCGCCTACTCTCCGAACCCAACAGCCTTGATCGCCGCACGCGCCTTTTTAGGTGTGGCAGCGGCCATGATGATGCCCGCCACTTTATCGCTGATACGCATCACCTTTCATGATGAGCGCGAACGTGCGGTGGCCTTCGGTGTCTGGTCTTCTATCGCCTCCGGTGGTGCCGCCTTTGGTCCGGTTCTGGGCGGATTCCTGCTGGAACATTTCTGGTGGGGATCCGTCTTTCTGATCAACGTGCCCATCGTGCTGATCGCGCTGCCTATGGGCTGGATTCTGGTGCCCCGCTCCACGCCAGATGCATCGCGCCCCTGGGATATCAAAGGCTCCTTGCTGATCATGGTGGGCCTGGTAGCCAGCACCCTGGCTATCAAGGAAATGGGCAAGCTGCATACGGATTGGGGTTTGACCGCTGCCGCCCTGCTGATCGGCATCTTGTTTCTGAGCTGGTTTGTCCGTCAACAAAACCGCAGCCCTTTCCCTTTGCTGGACTTTGCCCTGTTCAAGGACGCCACGCTAAGCACCGCCGTACTCTCTGCCTTGACGGCCTCAGCGGCCTTGATCGGCATGGAACTGGTTTTCAGCCAACGCCTGCAATTGGTACTGGGTTTCTCACCATTGGAAGCGGGCCTGGCCATTATTCCTTTGCCACTGGCAGCCTTTATAGCCGGTCCCTTGGCCGGGCGCCTGCTGGTCGTCATCGGCAGCAAGCGACTGCTGATTGGTGCCCTGAGCCTGGCGGGAGCAGGCATGGCCGCTTATCTGCTGTGGCATAACAGTGCACAGCCTCTACAAGTGATCAGCCTGATCATGCTGGGCCTGGGTGTCGGTGCAGCCATGACGGCGGCTTCCAGCACTATCATGCAAAGCGTGCCACCTTCGCGCGCTGGCATGGTGGCCTCGGTCGAGGAAATGTCTTATGAACTGGGTGGTGCGCTGGGTGTGACCATTATGGGTAGCCTGCTGTCCTTCGTATACAGCGCCAGCCTGATCCTGCCACAGGAATTAAGTGACCGCGCCCTGGCCTACGACAGCCTGGATCAGGCCTTATTGATGACAGAAACCATGCCACAGAATCTGGCTCTGACCTTAAGTGAACTGGCCCGCGACTCTTTTGATAAAGGCTATGTCGCCGTACTGGCCAGTTGTACGGCTTTGCTGGTGATGGCGGCCTTGGCGGTCTGGTACTTCCAACGTAACAACAGCCATCAGAAAGCCCATTAATCTTTCTTCAACAGCGCCAACTTGTCGGTCTGAGTCGCCCAGTACTCATGATCCGGCAAGGGCGCTTTTTGTTGACTGATACGCTTCCAGGCCGGGTCCTCGCTCAAGGTCCGGTTCAGTTCCACATAGACCTGCTGCTCGGGCGTCACATCCTGATCACTGACAATCGCCCCCACCGGACACTCGGCCACGCAGATGGAGCAATCAATGCACTCGTCAGGATGAATGACCAGGAAATTCGGGCCTTCAAAAAAACAATCCATGGGGCACACCGTCACACAATCGGTGTACTTGCACTGGATACAGGCTTCCGTCACTACATAGGTCATGAAACAGCTACTTCAACAAATAAAGACGGGGCATAGCATAACAGCTGAACATGAACATCATGTGATCGCTGTCGGCTATGCCCCGGGTATTCAACCTGGGCTCAAGCTACCCTGAAGCGGCCTGAACCACCAGGCAACTTAGATGGCAGGTGCTTTCGCAGGCAAGAACTGGAAGGGCTTGGCAGGTTTGAAGTGCTCCAGCGCTTCACCCATATACACCGTGCTTTGCTCGGGACCCAGATCCAGCTTCATGACCTTGCCGGTCTCGGCCGAGAAATCGACCTTTCTCATATCGACCCAGAACGCACCGGGCGACAGTACCGAGTCAAAGTAATACAGGCTGCGCTGGTGATCGAACACTGTACGCCAGCGAGTCGAAGAGTTGTTGGGCTGGTCAGGTACGGTCATGCCGTAAGGTGTGGAGGCATTGCGCATCACGCTCAGTACGCTGGCTACGGCCTTGTCATCGCTAAGGTTGCGAGGCACGGCATCGATATAGAAAGAAGCACGGGCAAAACGATCAGCGGCACGGCTGGTGCCCGGCAACATGTTCATGCCTCCCACAGATTGCCAATAATCCCGGATTGCCAGTTGCTGATCGAAAGTCGGTGAGTTCGTCAGCACCTGATACTTGCGGCTATGGTGAATATGCTGCTTGCCGTCGATGTACTCAATAATGGCGCTGTCACCAGACGAGTCCGACATGGACAGGTGCAAGGTTGCCAAACGCTCTTCGTTGGGGACTTTGTCGCTGATGACCACGAAGGGATTCTTTTCCAAGGCAGCCACCGCTTCAGCCACCGTGGCGAAGTTATCCAGAACATACTGCCCCCACAAGGACATACTCAAGGTTTTGTCGCCCTTTTGAGGTGTGGGGTATTGCGACTCCACCAACCATAGCAAGTTGACGTTCAGTCCCTTTTCATTTGCACCGTCCGTGGAGGCCAGGTCATAACCCGACGCAATCACGCTGCCGTATTTCGAAGTCCACTCAATGGACGAGGGGCCAGCTTCGCCAGTGCGTTTTTCACCGCGAGGAAAAATCCAGAGGTTGGTGCCGACATCCAGCTTCCAGTCCATGGAGCGACCGGTAATCACCTGTCCGTTATCACCCAGAAAAACAGCTCGGGTACACGCCTGAGAGGCCGCAGGCACCAAAGCCAGCCCAACTGCACATGCCAGCAAAGTACGACGACATTTTTTTAGCAACATCTTTCTCTCCAGAGACGGCTAGCCGCCCAATCAATGAAACAAAAAAACCGACTGCTTTCACAGCCGATACATTGGACACGGGTGTAACAAAAACAGGATTAGGGCAGCGCGTCAAGCCAAGTGACAAGTTGTGGCAGAAGACCTACAGATACATGAAAAAGAGCTCTCTTGATTTGAGAAACACAGCGTTTAAATAATAATAACTGTTCTCATTATTGTTCCTTACCTGATTTTCATGTCCCCCTTGTTTCCTCTTTCCCCTGCTGCCCGCGCCGTAATCCTCCTGACCGGCTCCCTTGCCCCCCTCTCCTGTGCCTTGGCTCAACAAAGCGTTAACCAGCTCGACAATATCGTGGTTACGGCTTCCGGCTTTGAGCAAGCGGTTCAAGATGCCCCTGCGTCCATCAGCGTAGTGCCACGTGCCGAACTGGAAAAGAAGGCCTATCGCGATGTGACTGACGCACTGCGCGATGTGCCCGGCGTTGTCATCACCGGGGGAGCCAGCGGCAGCGATATCAGTATCCGCGGCATGGCATCGGCCTACACCCTGATTCTGGTTGACGGCAAACGACAAAACTCGCGTGAGACACGTCCCAATAGCGACGGTGCCGGTATCGAGCAAGGCTGGTTGCCACCCATGCAGGCAATCGAACGTATTGAAGTCATCCGCGGCCCCATGTCGTCCTTGTATGGCTCGGAAGCCATGGGTGGTGTGATAAATATCATTACCCGCAAAGTCCACCAGGAATGGACCGGCTCGCTGCGTACAGAAGGCACCGTCCAGGAGGACTCCAAGTCCGGCAATATTTATCAAGGCAATTTCTACCTGGCAGGCCCCATCAAGCAAGACATGTTGGGCCTGCAAATTTATGGTCAGGAATCCCGTCGCAACGAAGACGAAATTCTTAACGGTTTCAACAAGCAGAACACGTCCTCGGGTACCGTCAAGCTGACCTTGACCCCTTCGGCCAACCACGACTTTACTGCCGAGTTCTCCCGTACCTTGCAAGAGCGTACGTCTACGCCCGGCAAAAGCATGGCAGCTGAGACCTGCGGCAAGAACGGCAAATGCACGCCCAACGAGATCTCTACCAGCAAGTACTCTCGCAATGTGTTCTCCGTAGGCCATAACGGTCGCTGGGGACAAGCTGTCTCCAACACCTACGTGCAACGTGAAGAGATTGATAACCCCGGCCGCAGCATGTTCCTGAAAAATACCGAGTTCAATACGCAATGGAGCCTGCCTTTGGGCAACCATATGCTGACCTCGGGATTTCAATATCTACACGAGCAACTGCGTGACACGAACAATCAATACAAACCTGATGTCAGCCGCCTGAGCCGCGAGCAATGGTCCGTCTTTGCTGAAGATGAATGGAGCATGACCGACAACTTTGCTTTGACCGGCGGCGTGCGCATGACTCACGATGAGAACTACGGCAATCACTGGACCCCACGCCTGTACGGCGTATGGCATGCGACCGAGCAGTTGACCCTGAAAGGCGGAGTGTCCTCCGGCTTCAAGGCCCCTTCCCTACGCTCAGCCGTGGCGGACTGGGGGCAGATCACGGGTGGTGGCGGTGGCGTACCTGCCGTGATTGTTGGTAACCCGAACCTGAAGCCTGAAAAGAGCCTGAGCCAGGAACTGGGCGTTGTTTGGGATAACCAGAACGGTATGGTCAACAGCCTGACCTTCTTTAATACCAACTTCAAAGACAAGATCTCTGAGACACGCCGTTGCACAGATCCGGATGGCCTGCCTAACTGCCACGTTTTCCCAGGCGATCAAGGCTACAAATTCATCAGTGACCGTGTCAACGTAGACAAGGCCATCATGCGCGGTGTGGAAGCATCCACAACCTGGTCGATTACCGATGATCTGCGTCTGGCCGCCAACTATACCTACACTTACTCCAAGCAAAAGAGCGGAGACTTCTCCGGTCAGCCTTTGAACAAGATGCCCAAACATATGTTTAATGCCACGCTGGACTGGGATGCCAACGAGCGGCTGGGCTTGTGGACACGTGTGAACTACCGCGGCAAGACTTCGGACTATCTGAGTCGTACCAGCATGGCGCAAGGGACACCATCCTTCACCTTCCTGGATGCCGGCTTGAACTACAAGTTCAACAAAACTACTACGGTTGGCTTTGGTGTCTACAACATCTTTGACAAGCGCGTCACGGATGAAACCTTTGATGCTGTGTATGATGGCCGCCGCTACTGGGCTCAGCTCACTGTCGGTTTCTAAAAACACCGCTTCATGCTAAATCAAAAAACGGCCCTACATGGGCCGTTTTTACACATCAGTTCAACTCGGCCATTCAAAACTCCAGGCAATCAAAAAACTCCGGCAATCCTGCATAGCTATCCATAAGCTGGTCAATGACATAAGCACTGTCACGGGTTTCCAGAGCCAGCAGGTTTTCCCGGTAATCTTCTTCAGCCAAGCCAACGGCTATGCGGCCCGGTTCGACAAGGGCACCGGCCAGCAGCTCGGACAGCTTGGGGTCCTGCATCGCCTCCAGGGCAGCGCGCAAGGCCAGTTCTTCGTCCGTAAAACCAACTTGTCCGGTGCGATCAGCGTGTAACGCCGCTTGCACTAAGGGCAACAAATTATCAATATCTTGCTTGCTAAGGTAAAACACATGCATGACACGTTCTCCACGGGTTGGTGATCGGCTAGTCCAGCATACCGAAAGACACAAGACTGGCGCTAGTGCGCCGTCATTTACAGAATTAAAAAGGGGGGCCATGACAATGAAGCGTAAACTCACTCATTCCCGCTGGCTATTATTGGGAGTCTTGCCACTGGCCAGTCTGGCTCATGCCCAAGTGAGTGCTCAACGTCCAGACGCCATTTCCGACAGCACGACTTCGCCACACTATGCCGTGCAGATTACACCCTATGCCTGGATTACCGGCTTGTCGGGTGAGTCCTCCCCCTTCAAACGCGCGCCCTCCCTGGATATAGAAAAGTCCTTTTCAGATGTCCTGCACGATCTGCGTGCCGCGGCCTTTCTGAACGCCTGGGTGCGTCGCGACCGCTATGTGTTCAACAGTGACCTGCTCTACGTGAACACACGCGAAAGTGAAGTGGTAGGTGGTTTGCCTTTGGTCGGTGCTGCAGAAGGGACCGTGGACACACGTCTGTTCATGGCCACGTTGCAAGGTGGTTACCGCATCTACGACACTGAACAAGCCAGCCTGGACGCACTGGCCGGTTTTTCTTTTTGGGATATACGCACCCGTGCCCATCTGAGTACGGCTGGCCGAACCCGACATCATCAGGAGAGCTTCAATTGGGTAGACCCCATGATAGGACTGCGGGCGTTCTATCGTTTCACCCCGGAGTTTTCCACTCAAGCCCAGATCCACTTGGGTGGCTTTGGCGTGGGCTCGCGCCTGAGCTATCAAGCTACCTTGACCTTGAACTACGACCTGTCAGAAAACTTCTCCATCGCTGCCGGATACAAGATGCTGGATGTGGACTATCGTCGCTCCGGCCATGTCTTTGACACTCGCATGTCGGGCCCCGTGCTGGGGCTGAGCTGGCGCTACTGACGGCACGTGAAAGGGGGCGGCACCGCCCCCTTTTCACAAGACATCAGGCCATACCATCTACCTGATGGCGTCGCTCCCAGAACCGTGAAGACACTTTTTCAAGCAGATCATCACCGGTTTTGATGACGAACACCCCCTTGTCCACTGAAACGCCTGCCCGGTCCAGCAAGGGTTGGGCTGCGCCGTTATGACCAATTGCTTTCAAGTGTCCATAGGCGTCGGCTACAAAATCCACCGCCGCCTTGTTAGTGCACAGTTTTGAAGCTTCTTCCTGGGTAAGCAGCAAGGCCACTGCATCAAACAGAACCGAAGGCGCACCCGCAATCTTTTCGTCGGCAGCCAATTGTGTGCCGTCTGACAGCGTCACTCCCCCTACTTGCGGAGCGATAAGCTTGACGGCCACCCCGGCCTCCTGAGCCCCTGTCAGCAGCATTTCCAGCAAGCCCTTGTCAGCTCCGTCCGTTACCAGAATACCCAGCATCCGACCGGCAATCGGCGACTTCTGGGCCAGTATGGACAAGGCTTTGGAAGGTGCCATGTCGATCGGCTTGCGGGCGGGCTTGGCAGGAGGCGGCAAATCCAGCCCCAATCCCTGAGCCGCTCGTTTGGCCAGATCCTCATCAATGACACGCATGTGCGAGAGCACACGCACACGAACATGATTGAGCTGGACCTTGGACAGTTCAAATACCAGCCCGGCAATCAGATGTTCCTGCTCAACTTCAGTCTGAGAGCGATAAAACAATCGGGCCTGGCTGTAATGATCCGAGAACGACTCAGCCCGTACACGCAGTTTTGCGCCATCGTCTACGGTACTGGGGAAGGTGCGAAAGCCATGCGGCTGCGCGCGCGGTCCGCCCGATTCACCCGCCTCCTCCAGGCTATTGGGCTCGTAGGTCGCACGGCCCTTGGGAACCTGCGTCTGCATCATGCCGTCGCGCTGCATATTACTGAATGGACAGCGGGGTGCATTGATAGGAATCTGATGAAAGTTGACCGTTCCCAGTCGAGATTTTTGCGTATCCAGGTAGGAGAACAAGCGGCCTTGCAACAAGGGATCATCCGTAAAGTCGATCCCCGGAATGATGTTGGACGGCAAGAAAGCAACTTGCTCGGTCTCTGCAAAGAAGTTGTCGGGATAACGATCCAGTACCATACGACCCACGATTTTGACGGGCAGACTTTCCTCGGGAATGAGTTTGGTCGCATCCAGCACATCGTAGTCCTGCTTGTCCGCCCACTCCTGATCGAAGACCTGCACACCCAGTTCCCACTCCGGGAAGGCTTCGCTTTGAATCGCCTCGTACAAATCGCGTCGTAGATAATCCGAGTCCGCCCCGGAAATCTTGACCGCCTCATCCCACAGGGTGGACTGCAAGCCCTGCTTGGGCTTCCAATGAAACTTCACAAAGTGCGACTTGCCCTTGGCATTCACAAAACGGAATGTGTGCACACCAAAGCCCTGCATCATGCGAAAGGACCGTGGCAAGGCTCGATCAGACATCAGCCACATCACGGTATGCAAAGACTCGGGCATCAGGGAGACAAAATCCCAGAATGTGTCATGGGCTGACGCTGCCTGGGGAAAGCCCCGGTCCGCCTCGGGTTTGACGGCATGGATCAGATCCGGGAATTTGATGGCGTCCTGGATAAAAAAAACGGGCATATTATTGCCCACCAGATCCCAGTTGCCTTGCTCGGTATAGAACTTGACCGCGAAACCACGCACGTCGCGTGGTGTGTCTTTGGAGCCTTTAGAGCCGGCTACCGTTGAGAAACGACAGAACACCGGCACCCGATGTCCTTCCTTTTGAAATACACAGGCCTGGGTCAACTCCGGGATTGCTTGCGTGCATTCAAAATAACCATGTGCTCCTGTGCCGCGAGCATGAACAATGCGCTCCGGTATACGTTCATGGTCGAAATGGAATATTTTCTCGCGCAGGACAAAATCTTCCAACAAGGTCGGGCCACGCGCCCCGAAACGCAAGGAATTCTGATTGTCCGATATCGGTACGCCATGATTGGTCGTCAACTCAGCATGGCCAAACTGATGTAACTCCCCACCTTGCCCCACGGCATCCTGATTGGTTTTGGCTGCGGATTTTTTCGTCACCATATGTCCTCCAATCAAATCAAACGAAAACCCCGTTCCACTGGGGTGCCCTTGGGAAAAAGCCTAGAAGTTTTAATGACTTGATGTGCGAAGCAATCTCTCAAATCGTAAACAAGCATGTCCAGCTTTTTTCGTGACAGAGCCGTAACTGTCTGGTGAGCTCTGACATCATGCCCACTTCCTCGCTCTATACTGAGCACGCTTTATCGCCCGCTCAAGCACGAGCCCCCGTTTCTTTTTGGAATGATTTTGTGTTTCAAGTCGCTGCTCTCGTTTTCGCCCTGTATGTCGCCTGGCGACTGATCAAACCGCTGAAGATCAAACCCTGGATCAAATGGCTGCTCAGCATCTTGGCCGTCGCCGCCACCCTCCACCACTACACCGTAGCGCTGTTCTGGGGCTCACGGGCCTCACCGGAAATTCCCGCACAAGTCATCATGGTCCTGGGCTGGGCTTTTGGGGCAGTCCTGCTGGCCGCCTGCTTTACCTTGATCACCGACCTGGCAGGTTTACTGATGCGCGTTCTGTACAAGCCAGCCGGGCTGCTTCTGTTGCGCTCCTCTACCTTGCGGGGCATGCTGGGCATCGCAGCGGTCAGCCTGTCCGCACTGGGTGTCTGGCAGGCAGTGCAAGTCCCCGAGCTCAAGTCCATCGAAGTAAAGGTCAAGGGTCTGTCCCCCAAGCTGGATGGTTTCAAACTGGCGCAACTGACTGATCTGCACGCCAGTCGTCTGCTTCAAGGCCCCTGGATACAAGCCATTGTTGATAAAACACAGGCTTTGAAACCGGATCTGATCGTCATTACAGGTGATCTGGTCGATGGCACGGTGACAGCGCGCCGCGATGATGTCGCCCCCTTGCGAGCCCTGTCTGCCCCGCAAGGGGTGTGGGTAATTGCAGGCAACCACGAGTACTACACCCAGTACCAACCCTGGATCGAGCACTTCAACAGCCTTGGGCTACGTATGCTTCTGAACGAGCACAGCATTATTGAACAAGACGATGCTGCTTTTGCTTTGGCTGGCATTACCGACAAGTCGGCAGCCGTGCATGGGCAACCCATGCCCGATGTGGCTGCAGCAGTCGCCGGGATCCCTGCTGGCATGCCCATCATCATGTTGGCCCACCGCCCTGACACCGCCAAGGAAAGCGCTGCGGCCGGGGCGGCCTTGCAGTTGTCGGGCCATACCCATGGCGGCCATATTGTGGGCATGCACAAGATCGTGCAGATGGCCAATGATGGCTATGTGGGTGGACTGTATCAAGTGGGGGATATGCAGCTGTACGTCAGCTACGGTGCCGGACTGTGGGCGGGCTTCCCGCTGCGACTGGGGCGCGCCTCAGAAATCACCTTGATTACCTTGCGCGCCTCCTGATTCCAGGACTGGAACCGGAGCATCAAGACACGCTGCGCAGCGCCCGTCGACACAGGCGCTGCACAGCAGCATTATCTGGCGCTTGCATCTGCCATTGAGCACATAGATCACGCACCCACTGCGGCTGATCCTTGGCCGCATCATTCAAGAAATTGGCTACCGAGTCCTGCACATACACACTGCCATCCCGATACAAGAGCTCAAGAATCGGCAACATGCGTTCCGGTTCTTTTTTCAGGATGGCAATATGTGCGCACCACACTCCCCGAGGGCGCAAAGCCTCACACGCAAAACGACGCAGATATTCCGAGTCTGAGCGCGCCCACTGCTGCAAGCTCTGAATCGACGCATCCAGCTCGGCCACCAAATGAGGACGTACCGCCATCCAGGACCATTCACGCACACCAAAATGCGCATCATCAGCCAAAGGGCACAGTACCTCCAGGCGCTGAGGCACACTTAAGGATGCACGGGCTCCCACCATAAAGCAGGCCCAGCCCCGCACCACATCAGCCGGGTGATCCAAACAGCGCGTCCAGGCCATCTCGCCATACGTGTCCAGCAAGTATTCCCCAATGGCTTTCATGCGCTTGAGAATGCCCAATTGGGCCAGGGTGTCGATGTGCTCTGCGCCCTGCTCATCCAATTCCGGAAATACGGTCGCCACCAGCACGCGCTGATCGATGGCCAAGGACTCGGTCAGAGTAAGACCCTGGATTTCCCCCTTGGACAGAGCCAGCAAAATATCAGCCGGTATATCCGCAACCTTGGCATAAGCCTTGCGGTTCTCGATACTCATGACGCGTCTTCTCCGCCAGCGGCTTTGTTCAACAAGGCGCTAAGCTGGGTGCACTCCGCCTCGGACAAATGCCGGAACAATTCGCCTATCCACTGGGCGTGAGTTCCTACCAGCGTCCTGGCCAACTCCGCCCCCTGAGGGCTGAGTTTCACCATGACAGAACGCCGATCGGTCTGAGCCGCAAAGCGCTGCACCAAGCCCGCTTTCAGCAGCCCATCCACCAGAGTTGTGACAGTCGCCCGCGTCACGCCTGCCCGTTCAGCCAGGATGTGGGAAGGCATGCCGTCGGGTGCTTCTTCCAGCAGGAACAAAAGCACAAAACGGGCTTCACTCAAGCCATGGGGCGCCAACAAGGCGGCGCAGTCCCGATCAATACGGGCAGACAAGGACAGGAGCTGAAAACACAGGGACATGCCCTGAACGTTGACGCCCTTTTGCTGCTCTGCGTGCGAGAGCAAGGCCCGATATTTCGCTTCCAGTTTCATAGTTCGATATCAAATAATTTGATATCGAATCTTAATCTCAGAGCGCTTCAAAAACAAGAAGAATAAAGGAGGGCTGATTTCACATCATGCCAATCCAATCCATAAAGCGGAATATGTCCAGGTAGTAAGGAGCCTATCGACAAAAGAGTGTCGCCAAAATTCGACAATGCCACATTTTAAGCTTGATGCTTACAAGACAGGCTCACGCATGCGGTAAGGTATAAGGCTGGTCAGGCATCAGCCCTGCCACCGTTCATTAGCAGCACACATGGAATCCGATTACCAGCATCATGAATAGCATCAAGAAATCGAGCAAATTGGCGAATGTTTTGTACGATATTCGCGGCCCCATCATGGACCGGGCCAAACAAATGGAAGACGAGGGCCAGCAACTGATCAAGCTCAATATCGGCAACTTGGCGGTATTCGGTTTTGACGCCCCGGAAGAAATCCAGCTCGACATGATCCGCAACCTGCCCAACTCTTCGGGCTACTCGGATAGCAAAGGTATTTTTGCCGCGCGCAAAGCCGTCATGCACTACACCCAGGAACAAGGGATCAAGGGCGTGACGCTGGAAGATATTTACCTGGGCAATGGCGCCTCTGAGCTGATTGCCATGGCCACCAACGCCCTGCTGGACGACGGTGACGAACTGCTCCTGCCCATGCCCGACTATCCGCTGTGGACGGCTGTAACCAGCTTGTCCGGCGGTACACCCGTGCACTACTTGTGTGACGAATCCAAAGGCTGGATTCCGGACCTGGACGATATCCGCTCCAAGATCACCCCACGCACCAAGGGCCTGGTTGTCATCAACCCGAACAACCCCACCGGCGTGCTCTACCCCGACTCGGTGCTGCAAGCTCTGGTCGATATTGCTCGCGAATTCAATCTGGTGCTGCTGGCCGACGAGGTCTACGACAAGGTCCTGTTCGACGACATGAAGCACACCGCCATGGCCAGCCTGTCCAACGACGTACTGACCCTGACCTTCAACTCCCTGTCCAAGAGCTACCGCGCATGTGGTTACCGCGCAGGCTGGCTGGTGATTTCGGGCGACAAGAAAGCCGGTGCCGACTACATCGAAGGCCTGAGCATGCTGGCCAATATGAAGCTGTGCGCGAACGTGCCCGGCCAATGGGCCATTCAGACCGCCTTGGGTGGCTATCAAAGCATTAACGATCTGGTATGCGAAGGCGGACGCCTGCGCCGTCAGCGCGATCTGGCTTACGAGCTGATCACCGCCATTCCAGGGGTTAGCTGCGTCATGCCCCACGCTGCCCTGTACATGTTCCCGCGCCTGGATCCCGAGGTTTATCCCATCAAGGACGACCGCCAATTCTTCCTGCAACTGCTGGAAGCCACCCGCGTGATGCTGGTGCAAGGCACGGGCTTTAACTGGCCTCATCCGGATCACTTCCGCATGGTGTTTCTGCCCCACGAGCCGGACCTGCGCGAGGCCATCAACCGCATCGCCAAGTTCCTGAAAGACTACCGTATCAAGCACGGTACAGAACGGCCTGAGTTTGCCCAGGCGACCATTCCAGTCGTAGACAGCGCCGAAGCTGAATAAAAATCGGATTCAATGAAAAAAGCCAAGGATTCATTCTCCTTGGCTTTTTTTCTGGCACTCAAGATACTTGAGTCAATTGCTCCGCAACCCAATCAATAAAAACACGCAGCCGAACATTCGTATGTTTGCTGCGATGAAAAGCCACATACAAGGGCATAGGGTCCATCGTCCAATCCGGGAATAACGCGATCAGGCGCCCTGCTTGCACCGCTTCCTTGGCCAAATACGCCGGCAGGCAAACCAACCCCAAACCCGCTTCACCCGCTGCCAGATAGGCGTTGCCATCATTCACGGCCAAGCCATAACGGCCTGGCAAAGAAACCCGTTCTTTATCGCGACGCAAGGCATAAGGAAACGGTTTGTTCTGATGTTCCCACAGGTACCCCACCATTCGATGTGCAGACCCGTCCAGCTCTTCAGGATGCACAACGGTACCAAACCGCTCCAGATACAAGGGTGCAGCATAGATGGACAGATGCAGCGCCCCCACCCGCTTGGCGATCAAGGACTGGTCTTGAATCTGACCACCTCGAACCACACAGTCCATGCTTTCATCGAGCAGATCTACCGTCTTGTCGCCTACGCCCATATCCAGCTGAATATCCGGGTAGCGTGCGTAGAACGACGGCAAGGCAGGCACCAGCACACGGCTGGCTAAAGGGCTGGGCACATCTACCCGCAAGCGGCCACTGGGCGAAGCCAAGGCTTGGGCCAGATCCCGCTCACTGTCTTCCAGATCGGCCAGCAATTGCACCACACGCTCAAAATAAAGTGCCCCAGCGCTGGTCACACTGACCTTGCGCGTCGTGCGATGCAGCAAGCTCACCTGCAAGCGTGCCTCCAATTGCTGCACCAGATGCGTGGCCCGGGTTCGGCTCAGATGCAAAGCTTGGGCCGCCTTGGTAAAGCTGCCCGTTTCCACCACCTTGGCAAAGGTACGCATCGCTTCGAAACGGTCCACGTATTGTCTCCAATCTGTTGCAGTGATTGTTTGGATTATAGAAACAGTGTTGTCTGCCATCCAGCGTTTATCTGTCCACGCACAAGACCTACAGTGCATAGCTCAATGAACTTCACCTGCCCAGCAGGCACTGGAAAGCATGATGACTACCTTACGCCAAGCCGTCTTCCCCACCGAACGCCAAGCCTTGTATGAGCGCGGTCACTACTCACCGGCGATTCGTTCCAATGGCTTTTTGTTTATTTCTGGCCAGGTCGGCAGCCGCGAAGACGGCTCACCCGAGCCGGACCTGGAACAGCAAATACGCCTGGCCTTTGAGAACCTCAATACCGTGCTGGCCGCAGCAGGTTGCAGCTTTGCTCATGTGCTGGATGTGACGCTGTTTTTGGTGAACCCGGAAGCCAATCTGGAAACCCTGTGGAAGGTTCTGCCGGACTACTGGGGGGATGCGCCTTACCCGGCACTGACAGGCGTAGGGGTGCCTTGGCTGTCGGGTTTTCAGTTTGAAATCAAGGTGGTGGCACAACTGCCCGAACAAGCCTGATACGCAAGCGCTTGTCGCCTTTATCGATAGGCTAATCGTGCTAATCGGACTCACTGCCAGGCAATGCGGCCAATACCGCAGCCTGCATACTTTGCGTAAACGCGGTATCGCCCATGGCCCGACTGATCATCCCTGTCCCCAACATGGCGGCAAACAAGAGCATGACTTGCTCTTCGGTCTGCTCGGCACACGCTTGCAGGGCAACGCCACGAAACTGCTCAAACAAGCTCTCTACGCCTTCACTGTAAATTGCCGTGGTCTGCGCATCCGCAGGCAGGCCGCTGGCCAGGGAAGAAAAGGCCAGGATCGGGCAGCTTTGGGTTTGAGGACGGTGCTTGAAATATCGCCGCATCAAGGCTTGAAACCCTTGCACGGCGTCCTGTTCATAGCGCTGGTTAATACGCTCCCAGGATTCGGAAGACTGGGTAAAAGCAAATCGGGAGGCCTCGTCAATCAAAGCCTCCTTGGAGACAAACTGCTTGTAGAAAGCGCCTGCCGTCAAGCCCGCCTCTTTCATGATGTCCCCGATCGAGACCCCTTCCACTCCATGTTTGCGAAACAGTCGGCAAGCCGTCTCCAGCACACGCTCGCGGTTGCGTTCGGCCTGCTCACGCGAGACACGCCCCATTCAAACCTCCGGACGACGAAAGGCAATCAGCTTGGCAATCAGGCGCTGGCACACCTCATTGTTCTGATTCAGGGTGTGAGACTCCACCACCACCATGCCTCTGTCCGCTTTGGAGCGGGAGGGCTGAATGTCGATGATTTTACTGAGCACATGCAAGACATCGCCAGGGCGCGTAGGCCGTGGCCAATCGATTTGCCCGCCTGCACCAATAATCCCCTGATTGAATACCAGGCTGTCCACCAAAAGCTTCATGGTAATGGCGGCGGTATGCCATCCACTGGCGGCCAGCCCCTGAAAGAACGTGCCCTTGGCCGCCTCTGCATCCAGATGGAAAGGCTGCGGATCGAACTGGCGGGCAAAGCTGATAATTTGCGCTTCATCCAGAGCATGTTCTGCGCTGCGAAACTCCATTCCCAGGGCCAGATCCTCAAGATAGACAGGTGCTGTAAGGCTCATCCGAATACTCTCCAGAAAGTGTGTGAGTGCGCGTCGCTGCCCGCGTAAATAGATTATGGATGGCAGCTATCCTTGCACAGCTTTCCTGGGAAAGCAAGGATAGATTATGGTCATACTCTATTTTTAAAATGGTAATAATTCTGTTTTTTTTACTGCGGAACAAACCATCCAGAAGCTTGCAAGCAGGTGCCTGAACACCGAAAAACAGTCTAAAAACCAGTTCCTTGCGGCCAGATGAAGGCACAGTAGCCAGTGCCACACCCCTCAGGCCACACCCCTGCTACTACAGGGACAATGCATCTTGAATGCTACACACCCCTCCAAAAACCAACGCCTGAGTTTTCTATCGTTCTGCATCCTGATTACAATCACACTCTTGCGGTTTTGTCGGAACGAACGGTGTTTCATACCCGTCTTTCCTTCCCAGGCACAACCAGTCCTTACCCTGCCCTGAGGCCACAAGCTTGTTGATTCAACAAGTCTTTTATACCCGCTTCAAGCATGGCTAACCCATTGATTAAGAGGAGATCCTACACCTATGTGCACATTCATTTATGCACTCTTCTTTGGTATAGAGAACGGCTCAAGTTTTCGATTTCGCAGCGCGATAATCTAGACTTGAGCGAAGCATTAACTTACTGAAGGACTTCACTCAGGCCTCAAGAATTATCGTCAGCTTCTATTGACGAGGATGCGCTGTACCCGCGCACCCAAAAAACTTGAGCATGTCATGAGTACTTTACTGTCAGTCCACTCACTCTCTTACGAAACCCTTTCCGGTCCTTTATTCAAAGAAATTGCCTTCACTATCAAGGCCGGAGATCGAGTTGGACTTATAGGCCACAACGGTTGTGGCAAAAGCACCTTAATCAGCCTGCTTTGCGGCGAACTGACGCCCAGGCAAGGCAGTATTTCACTAGCAAACCACTGCATTCTGGCGCGTGTTGAGCAATACCTGCCAGCGGATCTGCACGCCTTGAGTTTGCTGAACGCCGTACTGGCTGCCCTGCCCGCAGAGCAGCACGATACGGATGCCTGGCGCGCAGAAAGCTTGCTTGGCGAGATGGGCTTTCAGGAACTGGACTGGCATACCCAGGTCAATGCCTTAAGTGGTGGGCAATACACTCGCCTGCTGCTGGCACGGGCCTTGATTACCCAGCCTGATCTGCTCTTGCTGGACGAACCCAGCAACCATCTGGACTTGCCTTCCCTGCTTTGGCTGGAAGGCTTTCTAAGCAGTTGGCGCGGCACATTTGTGCTGGTCTCTCACGACCAGCGCTTGCTGGATCGCGTGTGCAACAGCACCATTATTTTGCGCGATCGTACGCTGTCTTTTTTCTCTCTACCCTGCTCGGCTGCGCGTGAAGCGTTGCGCAATCGAGATGAGGCGGATTTGCGTCGTTATCAAGGCGAGCAAAAGGAAATTGATCGCATCGAACAAAGCGCAAAACGCTTGGCTATCTGGGGACAGGTCTACGACAACGAGACCTTTTCCCGCAAAGCCCAAAGCATGGAAAAGCGCCTGTCCAAACTGCGTGAAAACCAGACCGATCTGACGGATGGCACACCCTGGACCTTGCAGCTGCATGGCCTGGACATGAAGGCAGATCGCCTACTGGATATTGCAGATATGGTCGTCAGCCCGGCACAGAACCTGCCTGCTCTCTTTCAAGCCCATGGCCTGCAAGTGCGCAGCGGGGATCGCATCGGATTGGTCGGTCGCAATGGTTGCGGTAAATCCTCTTTATTGCGTCAGCTATGGCGATACAGGCAGGACGAGGCGGACATGGACGGGCTGAAGTTTCACCCGCAATGCCGCATTGGTTATTACGACCAGGACCAACAGCAACTGGATGGTTCCAAGACCTTGCTGCATGCCTTGCAGGACTTTTCGCCCTTGCCGGACGATGTCAAGAAAATGGCGCTGATCAGTGCCGGTTTTCCTTATCTGCGGCATGCACAGAAGGTGGATAGCTTGAGTGGTGGCGAGCGTGCTCGGCTGATGTTTATTGCCCTGTCGCTGGCCAACTATCATCTGCTCTTTCTGGACGAGCCAACCAACCACCTGGATCTGGAAGGCAAGGAAGAACTGGCAGAGGAACTGTGCGAATTCAAAGGCGGTTTTATCCTGGTCACCCATGACCGGGAACTGCTGGAGAAAAGCTGCAATCGCTTCTGGCTGGTGGGCGAAGGTTTCTTGACGGAAATGCAGGACTTGACGCAGTTGTATGCTGCTCTGGTCCAGACAGATCAGCCAGAGGAATCCTCATCAGTCTTCAGTCCGGGCACAGGGAGCACAACAAGGGCTCAATCAGCCCCCTCCAGCGACGACACATTGCTGGAGCAACTGATTGAACTGGAAAGCAAACTGGAGGCTGATCTGGCACGCAAGCCCAAGCATCAAAAGCCTGGCTTGCAAGAGGTCTGGCAAGCGGAAATCCACAAGCTGCGCCAAGCCTTGAACCTGGAGTAATCCAGACCTTATGCCTTGTCTGCTCAACAGATCCGGCAAGGCATAAAAACAGCCCCTTGTTGTCAGATTCAACAAGGGGCTGTCTGTATCAGCTGGGCTTCAGTCTGCTAAATCCAGCACCAAGGTCTGCGACATCAAGGACGAACCCTCACGCAAAGGCTCGGGCTCTCCGCTGGGCACAAAGCCGTAACTCTCATACAGCCGGACGGCTGCTTCATTCGTCAGGGTCACGCCTAAGCGAACACAGGCTGCTTGCCTGCTTTTTGCCCATTGCACTGCGGTATCCAGCAGAGCAAAACCCGCTCGCAAACCTCGCGCCGACGGCGCCACCCACATCTGATAAATATCGGCCAGAACGGGCTCTGAGGCAGACAACTTGCACCAGACCAGGCCGCAAGCCTGCCCCTCCTTTTCAGCGAACAAGACGCGGTCCGTCTCGGACGCACAAGCAGCTTGAATCCGCTCCTGCCAGAAATGCTCAGGATGTGTGGACTCCACGGCATAGGTACTCCCAAATGCATCGGGACAATCACGCAAGGCGCCAAGACGCAATGCTTGATACAGGCGCCATTCCTGCGCCTGAACCGGACGAATAGAGATCACAACACATCCTTTTCAAGAAAAATCTGGCGGCGATCAAGGCCGCACGGCCGTCACCTCCAGCTCGACCAGCCAGCCTGGGTTCACCAGAGCTTGGACCGCCATGGCTGATCGCACAGGCAGATTTGGCTGCTCCTTGGTTCCAAAGTACTTGGAATAGCCTGCCATGAAGCCGTCAAAATCCAACTTGCCACCCTCCGGAGCAACCAGGAAGGCCTGCATCTTGATAATGTCCCCTACCGACATGCCCATCCCTTCCAGTTGAGCCTTGATCTGCTCCATGATGGACTCGGTTTGCTGCTGCATATTGCCATAGGCTGCCGTGCTGGCTGCATCAGCCGACTTGTCACGCACAGCGGGAACGGTACCGCTCAAGTACACCGTGGTTTTACCGGCAGGCACTTCCACTGCCGTCAGAATCGGGAAATCCGAATTGGGAATAGGATGGCGCTTCACATCCTGCGCCAACGCCGGCGCAGCCAGGCTACTGATCAAGGCAGCAGAGGCAAGCATCTTCACGACATTCATAGTTTTCTCCTGATTGAAGGTTCAAAAACCAAGACTTCATTAGGTACGAGCTCTTCCCTAAAGCCTATTTAATTTCAGAAAGCCGCTCTAAAGTTCAGACAGTTATCTTTTGATTCAAAAAAACTGACTTTCTGTAGCCTGTGTAGCAGGCTGTTATCAAGCAGTAAGCTCATTCACAGAAAGCCTCTGATCGGTCCAAGGCTTAACTCAAAGGCCTCAACAGCAATAAAGCACACAAAGCCAGCATGAAAACAGCAATGCTGCCATCCAGTACACGCCAGGCCAACGGCTGACGAAACACAGGTTGCAGCAACCGCGCCCCATAGCCCAAGGCCAGAAACCAGCTGGCACTGGCCGCACAGGCCCCCAAAGCAAATGCCCACTGCAAATTACCGGGATAAGGCGTGGACAGACTGCCCAACAGCACCATCGTATCCAGATAGACGTGGGGGTTCAAAAAGGTGAACGCCAGACAGGTCAACAAGATACGACGACGATTGCGCTCGCTCCCCTGCCCGGCCATCAGGCTTCCTTTACCCGTCCAGGCCCGCTGCGCGGCCAGCAGCCCATACCAGGCCAGAAAAGCCGCACCACCAAAGCGCAGAACTTGCAGCAAACCAGGCCATTCCCGTACCAACGTACCAATGCCAGCCACGCCCCCCAGAATCAGGACAATGTCGGCCAGCGCGCAGATTGCCACCACCAGCCCCACATGACTACGCTCCAAGCCCTGTCGCAACACAAAGGCATTTTGAGTGCCGATAGCCATGATCAGGCCCGCCCCCGTCAGAAAGCCAGTTGCAACAACAGAGAAGAACATGCCAGCCATCCACAGAATTGAAAAACTGCGTTATGGTGCTGTCATTTACAGTTTAAGAAAAGCTAATTATTCTTCACTTAATTAAGAATAATTAATCAAACAAGCCAATTATGGATCTGCTGCACCCACAACTACGAGCATTTACGGCCGTCCTGGAAGAAGGCAGTTTTGAAGCAGCCGGGCGCAAGCTGTACATCACCACCTCAGCCATCTCGCAGCGTATCAAAGCGCTGGAGGACAGACTGGGGCAAGTGCTGGTCCTGCGCCAGCCGCCTTGTCGTCCAACACCGGCGGGAGAGTTGCTGCTGCGTCGTGTACGGCCCATGCAGGTTCTGGAAGCCGAGGCCGTCGCAGACTTCCTGCCAGAGCAAAATGGCCCACGACGGCCTATCGCCATTGCGGTCAATAGTGACTCGCTGGACACCTGGTTTCTGGAAGCCTTGTCCCGGCTAAGTCAGGAATATGGCTACCTGTTTGATGTGCGCGTGGATGATCAGGACCACACACTGGAATTGATACGCAATGGCTCCGTGCTGGGCGCGGTCACTGCCGAACCTGCTCCCCTTCAAGGCTGCGAGGTGCAGGCCTTGGGCATCATGCGCTATCAGGCCATTGCTTCTCCCGAGTTTGTGGCCCGCCATTTTGGATTGGGAATAGACGCAGCATCCCTGGCTCAAGCCCCCATGATCGTCTTTAACCGCAAGGACGAATTACAGTGGCGCTTTATACGCCAAATCACGAATGAATCCGTAGCCCCTCCCATCCACTACCTGCCCACCTCCACCGGCTTTGTGAAAGCAGCGGCTTTGGGCCTGGGGTGGTGTCTGGCCCCCGACTCCATGGTCAGCGATGCCTTGGCCGCCGAAGAGCTGGCTTTAGTCGCCCCCGGCCTGTGGCTGGATGTGCCTTTGTATTGGCAACATGCGGCTATCCGCTCCGACACCTTGCGCAATATGGGTAGAGCCCTTCAAGAAGCGACCAACACCACATTGCTGCCGGTGCCTTCTTGAACAGCTCTTTGAGGTCCGTACGGGAAAACAATGGGTGGAGTTTTCCACTTCAGGAAGATGGCAGAAGTCTGACTCATGCCGGCTCTTGCCACAGACTTGTCGAGAACAGCACTCAGGACTTTCGTCTGGTTCTGGAAGGTCGGGCAAGCTCAGAAATAATGCGCGCCAGCTTCTGCGCCGCTTCCTTCATTTGCTCGGGACTGAATGCGCTCAAACCCAGAATCAGTCCCGAAGGTCCCTGCCCAGCGTGATACATGGGTGAGACCGGACGCACTGCCACGCCTACCTTCATGGCCCGCTGCGCCACCGCCACATCATCAACCGGCGAGGCCAGCCACAAGACGGAATGCATGCCTTGATCGCTTGGCTGCAAGCTGGCCAAGTCACTGGGCAAAACCTCGCGCACAATCTCAAAAAGGTGGTTACGACATTGGGTGTAGATCCCGCGCATACGCCGAATATGGCGCTCCAGATGCCCCTCTGAAATAAAGCTGGCCAAGACATGCTGGTCTGCACTGGGCGGATGCCGATCCAGCAGAACGCGCGCTCCGCAAAAAGCCTGGACCAACTGCGGCGGCACAATCGCATAGCCCAGGCGCAGCGAGGGAAACAACACCTTGCTGAAGGTCCCCAGATAGACCACTCGCTCCGGGTCCAGGCCCTGCAAGGAAGGAAAGGGATGACCACTGTAGCGGAACTCGCTGTCGTAATCATCTTCGACAATCCAGGCGGACCTATCGCGTGCCCAGGCCAACAAGGTATTGCGCCGCGCCATGCTCATGGGCATGCCCAAAGGATATTGATGCGAGGGAGTGACAAAGGCAAGCCGCGCATCTGCTTGCAAACGTATGCCCGCAGCCACATCCAGCCCCTCTTCATCCACAGGTACACGAACCATACGTTCCGGCGAACCTATCGTATTCAAGATCGCGGTAATACCGGGATAGGCGGGGTTCTCTACCCAGGCAAAATCCTGCCTGCCCATCAACACCAAACAAGCCAGAAACAGGCCCTGCTGTGTACCCGTCGTCACAATGACCTGCTCCGCCTCGCAGCGCACCGAGCGTGACCGGCGCACGTACTCTGCAATAGCCTCTCGTAATGGCAAGGCGCCTTGAGGGTCCCCATAACCACCCGGCGCGCCCTGACCATGGGCCCGCAAGCGATTCCCCAAGCGTCGCCAGATGGGGCCTGGCGCGGCGGCACCCAAGGGGATCGACACGGCAAACGGGGCAGAGGGCAAAGGCTGAAATTGAGCCGCAACCGTATTGAATGGCTGGGCGGCAAGTGGTGCAGGCTGGGCAGGCAGCGATGCCGCCCTGCGCTTCTTCGGCCTTGTTTCGGGACTGGCCAGCGAGTGAGCGATGTAAGTACCTACGCCCGGCGAGGACTCCAGAAAACCTTCGGCAATCAGTTGCTCGAAAGCCTCTACGACCGTGCCACGGGCGACACCCAAAGACGCTGCCAAGGCTCGTGTGGAGGGCAAGGATTCACCCGGCTTGAGCGCACCGTTTTTTACTGCTTCGCGCAACTTCTGCGCCAACTGACGGCCCAGGCCCCCTGTACTTCGGTCCAGTTCGCCAAGAGAAGGAATCTTTGGATTATGAGCAGTACGAGACATGAATTGTGGTCCATAAAAATAGCGCCAAACTGGTACAGATCAATGATCCAGAATAGACCAATAATAGACACATTGATCCTGAATCCCAAGCCAAGAAAGACAACGATGTATATCCCCGCTCACTTCAATGAATCCCGGCCTGAACCACTGCACGAGCTGATCGCCCAGCATCCCCTGGGCATTCTGGTCGCCCATGGCAAAAGCGGATTAAGCGCGAATCACCTGCCCTTCATGCTGCATCCCCAGGAAGGTGCACAAGGAGTACTGCACTGCCACGTCGCCAGAAACAATCCCGTCTGGCAAGACCTGGAAAACGGCGACGAAGTGATGGTGATATTCCGTGCAGGAGACGCCTACATCTCCCCACAGTGGTTTCCAAGCAAACTGGAAACACACAAGCAAGTCCCGTCCTGGAACTACATCGTGGTACACGCCTATGGGCGAGTAAGAATACGCGATGAAGAACGCTATGTTCGCGGTGCCGTGGCACGTTTGACCCGCATCCACGAAGCCAGCCAGCCCGTGCCCTGGAAGATGACGGATGGCCCCAAGGACTATATCGACGCCATGCTGAAAGCCATTGTCGGGATTGAAATCGAGATCACTCGACTAATCGGCAAGACCAAGCTCAGTCAGAATAAAGAGGCTCGGGATGTGGAGGCCGCATCAGCAGCATTAATCAGCCAGGGAGATCATTTCATTGGCAGTGCGATGCAGGCGGTGGCAGCAGACAAACGGGCACAAGAGGCCACGAAATAAGCAAGGGGACGGCCAACTGCAAAGTACAAACCACCCCGCTCGGACTATCCGATTCGTGCTACTTATAATGTGACATCGTGCACCGGGACACCCTCCCCCCTTCCTTCCCCGGTGCATTACAAGGTCAAGAATATGAGAAGTGATAGTCGACTCTCCCGCATGCTGCATGTTTTGCTGCACATGGCCAGGCACGATCAGCCATTTACCTCCGAGCAAATCGCCACCATGCTCAGCACCAATCCCGTGGTCGTCCGACGCACCATGGCCGGCTTGCGCAAGGCGGGCTACGTGCGCTCCGAGAAAGGGCACGGGGGCGGCTGGACGCTAAGCTGTGATCTGCAAGAAGTCACGCTGCTGGACATACACAAGGCGGTTGGGGGACCGCGTATCTTCTTTATCGGCCACGAGAACGAGAACCCAAGCTGCGGTGTCGCCAAAGTGGTTAACGCCGCCTTGGGCGATGTGCTCAAGGAAGCGGAAGCCCTGGTCATGCAAAGGCTGGAAGCCATCCCCCTGGCAGAGCTATTGGCCGAGTTTGAGCAGCTCTATAAGGCAGAAATGGCAGAGCTGGACAGGAAAATAGCGGAGCAATAATCCGCAGGCTCTGCTTGGTTCAGGGCAGGATCAATACAAGAGCAAAGGTTGAGCAATTAGGCCTGATCATCCGCATAGGCTACCCAACCCCGGAACGAGAGCCCAGCATAGAACAAGGCTGGTGACGAGAACCCGGCCTCCCGCAACAAACCCTCTTCCTCCTGCGGGCTTAACAGCGTCAAATGCCGGGCCATATTTGATGCAGAACTTATCGCTTCCGCCGTAGTTTCCGCCCCTGTAGCAAAGGCGATGGATCGGGCTAGCCAGTCCTCAGTTGCCCCCTCCTCTGACCGACAATGATGAGCCACGATAAGCGCCGCCCCCGGCTTCAAGCGTGCGCGCAAGGACTTCAACAGCGACAAGCGCTCTGCTTTTGACAAGAAATGCAGAGTCAGCAGACAAGTAGCACCATCAAACAGCTTCAGCGGTGCATCGTCCACATAGCCTGGTATCAAATCCACTTGCGACCCCAAAGGCCCTAACACCTGGGCCGCCAGATCCAGCATGGCTTGCGAAGGATCGACTCCCACGAAAGACCAATCCGGGCGGGCTTGCACAAAGGACTTCAACTCCAGCCCACCACCTGCTGCCAGGACCAGAATCCTGGCATTGCTCGTTACCCGTTCGGAAAGCAGGATCAAGGCCATGCGATGAAGATCATGGAAGCCAGGAATGCGCTGTGGTGTTGTATCGGCATACCGGGCGACCAAGGCAGGATCGCTAAAGGGCTGGACGGAAGTGGGTGTTTTCATTGAAATCCTGAGCGGGTGGTAAGCAATGGCATGGGTACACCCTATGCCATTACTCGGTCTGCGTGGAGTTTGGCGCTGGACATTGCTCTGGCCTCATGCAGCCTTTTCCGAGCTGGCTCCAGCCTGGTCCGCCAAGCCATAAATCAGGGAATGATGTGCCCCACCCGCCGCCATTACCCCCGCGGCGGCTGCGAGGGTGGCATTAGCCATGGGACTGGCAGTATCACCCGCCGCAAACACACCCGGCACGGACGTGTGCTGCATGGGGTCCACAGCAATAAAAGACCCCGTAGGACCCGCTGTCAGCTTGCAACCCAGCTGTATGGCCAGGTCACTGGCCAGCTCTGTTTTGGGCGCTACAAACAGGCCGGAAATAGCCACGATTCTGCCATCCTGCAAACGCACTGCCTCCAGCCCAGGCTTGCTTCCCAACAGCTCTGCAATCGGTGTCTTTTCGATCTGCACGCCACGCGCTATCAGTTGGACTTCCTGCTCTGCACTCGGTGTAAATGCAGCTTGAGTAAACAAAGTGGTCGGCCCCCAATCTGGCACCAGCATGGCTTGATGTATAGCCAGCTCGCTGCTGGCCAACACACCCAACGGCTGCTGGTTCAGCTCAAAGCCATGGCAATAAGGACAATGCAGCACGCTGCTGCCCCAACGCTCCTGCACACCGGGAATATCAGGCAAGCTGTCCTTGACGCCAGTGGCCAGAATCAGGCGACTCGCACGGACTGTCTGGGCGTCCTCGGTCAATAGCTGAAACCCACCCTCAATGGCATGAACCTCCACAGCACGCCCGGCTCGCTGCTCGACCGTCTCGTACTTCGCAAGCTGAAGTTTTGTCGTCGCCATGATGGCCGCCGGAGCCTGCCCGTCTTGCCCCAGAAAACCATGAGAGGCCTGGGCAAAGCGATTCCGGGGCTGTCCCGCGTCCAATAAAAGTACGCGCCGCCGCGCCCGGCCCAATTGAATCGCCGCAGCCTGACCCGCAAAACTGCCACCGACGATGATGATGTCGAAGTCCATAAATTCACCTTCTCTTTAACGTATCTTTTCATGTTACGTATTAGAGAAAAACAGGTCAACTCATGAAACTATGTTTGTTACAATTTTGATTCGGGAATAGGAAGAAAGGCGTTACGCCATGCCGAACACAGCGCAACGCATATAAAGAATGCCGTTCAGGCAGCGGCCTCGGCTACCGCTTTGCGCACGGCTTCACGCGCACCTACCCGCTCCAGATAAGCACTTAGTTTGGGAAATTGGCTCATATCGACTGCATCCCCCTCCAGCCAACCACCTACTGTATACAGATAAGCATCAGCTACGCTGAACTGATCGCCCAACACCCAGGGACCCACAATCAAGGACTCCAGATAAGCCGCACAAACCGTCATGTTCTGCGGCACCTTGGCGCGCATGGCTTCTTCCGCCGCTGGATCATCTGCCCAACGAGAGCCACGGCGCTTATGTGCGTGGGCCACATGCACCGTGGACGCCAGATAGCTATGCAGCTCCTGCATACGGGCGAATCCAAAAGGATCATTCACAGGCGCCAGCTTGGCATCCGGAAAGCTCTGCGCCACAAAAGCCAGCAAAGCCGGAGTTTCCGTCAAAGCCCCCTGCTCTGTCACCAGTGCCGGCACACGCCCCTTGGGATTGACCCGCAGAAACTCCGGGCTTTGCTGTTGATTCGCACCAAAATCCAGCTTGACCACATCAAAGTCAGCCCCTGCTTCATGCAGTGCAATATGAGTTGCAAGCGCGCAGGTCCCTGGCGCGGAATAGAACACCCAACGAGACATGTCGATCTCCTTTTGTCCATAAAACGAAAGGATCATTATGACGCTGAAGCCTTGTTGGGCAAGCAGAAAACAAAAAACCCAACAGCCGTTAAGCTGTTGGGTTTCTTGGGATATCTTGGTGGAGTCGGGGGGAATTGAACCCCCGTCCGCAAGCCGTCCACAGACAGTTCTACATGTGTAGTCAATTAATTTTAAGTTTTAACCTTGGACTGTGCCAATTGACAGGCCTTTCCTTGGCGATCCACTAAGTTTTAGAACCGGACTTCGTGGCGCAGGCCGATTCGATTCTTTGTAAATAACACTGCTGTAGGTTGCCCTACCTAACCCAAAGACAAATTAGTGCAGTGGCCCAGCCTTAAGCGGCTAGAGCGAAACGCTCGTCGTTGGCGTTTGTAGTTTTCCAGTGGATTTACGAGCGTACTGGTGCTCGACACGCCCTGATCTGCTTCTTGACCCACGTCGAAGCCATGTCGACCCCATGTGGATTAACAACCATATCACATCGGCTACAAAATGTATAGCACCTGATGCTAGAATAACCCTCTTCCGCGCTCTGGCTGAGTCCTCGCCAGAGCGTTTTTCACGTACTTCACGCCTACCCATTTGTTTGGAGTCGCTTTTCATGGCCCATCCCGCCAATCAAGCCAGAGGCCCATTAGGCTTTATCCTGCACGGCAGTCTTGTTACTCAAATTGTGATCGGTTTGGTCGCCGGTATTTTGCTGGGACGCTTTGCTCCCGATGCCGCGCACTCGATCGCCCTGCTGGGCCAATTATTTGTCTCTGCCTTGAAGTCGGTTGCGCCGATTCTGGTGTTTGTTCTGGTGATGTCTTCCATTGCCAACCAAAAAGCCCAGTCCTCCACCCGCATGGGTCCTATTTTGCTCTTGTACGTGCTGGGCACCTTCCTGGCTGCACTGATTGCCGTAATCGCCAGCTTCGCCTTCCCCGTCAAGCTCAAGCTGGATCTGGCCGATGCCACCTTGAACCCTCCTGGCAATATCGTTGAGGTATTGCTGGATCTGCTGACCAGCATTGTGGTGAACCCGGTTGATGCCTTGCTCAACGCCAACTACATGGGCATTTTGGCCTGGGCTATTGCTCTGGGCCTGGCACTGAAACACGGCTCGCAAGGCTCTCGCGACCTGCTGACCGATATGGCCAATGCCGTGTCGTCCTTGGTGCGCCTGGTCATTCGCTTTGCACCGCTGGGTATTTTTGGTCTGGTAGCAGTCACTATTGCTGAATCGGGCTTTGATGCGCTGCGCCAATACGGTTTGCTGCTGCTCGTGCTGGTAGGCTGCATGTTGGTGGTGGCTCTGGTCATCAACCCCTTGATCGTGTTTGCCAAGCTTCGTCGCAACCCCTACCCGCTGGTATTCACCTGCCTGCGTGAAAGCGGTATCACAGCCTTTTTCACCCGCAGTTCTGCGGCCAACATCCCTGTGAACATGGCTTTGTGCGAACGCCTGGGCCTGCATAAAGATACCTACTCGGTGTCAATTCCACTGGGTGCCACCATCAATATGGCCGGTGCTGCCGTCACGATTACCGTCTTGACGCTGGCTGCGGTGCACACACTGGAAATCCCGGCTGACCTGCCTACCGCCCTGTTGCTGAGCCTGGTGGCTACCATTGCGGCTTGCGGTGCGTCTGGCGTGGCCGGTGGCTCTTTGCTGCTGATTCCACTAGCATGCAATATGTTCGGAATTTCCAACGATGTCGCCATGCAAGTCGTTGGTGTAGGTTTCGTGATTGGGGTGGTGCAAGACTCGGTAGAAACGGCCTTGAACTCCTCGACCGACGTGCTGTTTACCGCTGCGGCAACACTCGAACCAGGCCGTGCCTGATTTGATATCTTGACGCACAAGGGGCCAGCCATTCAGGCTGGCCTTTTTTGTAGGCCGATCAAGCAACGCCTGATTGCCTCAGCCCAAGCACCCGCCGCCATGCTTGAGTGCGCAGGCACTCAATGCTTCTGCAATCAGACTCTTACCAAGGAATCTTCGTGGATTTAGCCAGCCTTTCTCTGTATATCGTTGCAGTGTCGGCCGTCACTATCATGCCGGGTCCCACCATGCTGCTTGCCTTGAACAATGGTGCACATGGCGGCAAACGGATCGCAGCATGTGGTATTGCGGGTGCGGCGCTCTCGGACCTGATTCTGATTGCTGCTGTCGGCTGTGGACTGGGCGCGCTGCTGCTTGCCTCCGAGCAGCTTTTCACAGTGGTGAAGTGGATAGGTGCGGCGTATCTGCTCTATCTGGCCTATGGTCTCTGGCACGCTCCGGTCAGCTCTATCCAGACAGACACTCCCACGGAAAAAGTTCGGACGTGTCGCGCGGCTTTCCTGCGATCTTTGCTGGTTGCCCTGTCCAACCCTAAAGCGCTGCTGTTCTTCTCTGCATTTTTGCCGCAATTCATTCGTCCGGAAGAAGCAGTTGCCGTTCAGTACATCACACTGGCCTTGGTCACAGCCCTGATTGATATGGCTTTAATGACTGTCTACGCCGTGGGGGGCCATCACGCCATGCGGCTTCTTTCCGGCAAGGCTATGCGTTGGTTGAACCGGGCTTGTGCTGGCATGCTGGCAGGTCTGGGTATTGCGTTAAGTCTGTATCGACGCGGTAATGCCAACTGAAGATCGCAACCTCCAAGGAAAACAAGGGACCTGAATCGGTCCCTTTTTCTTATGTGCTGCAAGCCAGTCTTGCCTACCACAAGACTGCACCTCACCATCCGTGACGCTAGAGCAACAGGCCAAACGACAAACCGCAAACCCGTGCCAGGTCCTTTCACCCAGCGCCATGTTCAGGCTGATGGGATCGTATATCATCATTCAGATGGCCACCACGAATAGCCTGCTATGGGTTAAGAACAGCCATGTCTCACAAATTCCGGTTTGCCCCAGCGGCCAGCAGCCCAGCCTGAACCGGCACGATTTCCCTTCACCCCGAATCAACAAGGAGCCAAGATGAAGCGTATCTATTTAGCGGGTCCTGATGTGTTTTTCAGCGATGCCACCGAGCGTGCCAAGCTGCACAAGCAATTGGTACGAGACTTTGGCTTCAAGCCCTTGCATCCCGTTGATCAGGAAGAGATCGAGGCCTCGGCTATCTACCACCATAATATTCGTCTGCTGGACCAAGCCGATGCGGTTCTGGCCAACATCACGCCCTTTCGAGGCGCAGAGATTGATACCGGCACCGCTTTTGAAATCGGTTACGCCGTAGCCCAGGGCCTGCCTGTTTTTACCTACCGCTCTACCGCCGATACCGTTCTGGACACCGTACGCGAGCACTACAGCCCAGTTGTGCTGGACCCGGCCAGTCAGATCTGGCGTGATCGCAATGGTGCGCTGATCGAAGACTTTGGCCTGCCCTCGAACTTGATGGTGGCGATCAGCACGGAGTTTGTACACGGTTCCTTTACAGATGCCCTGATCGCCGCACAGGATTATTTCAAAGCTATTGGCTAATTCATTTTCGGAAAAAATACTGCTGATTAATCAATAACAAGCAGTCAAACAGAGTCAAAATTAAACGGTTTTCAGGAAAATTAAACGCATCTTGTACTCAGGTATGATGTGAACTTGAAATTCCCTGCCCGTACACAGGAACCACAATTGGTTCCCCGCCGCACCCGCTTTTCCTGAATCAAAAAAACAGGGCTATGCCCAGCACCATGCCAGACACCAGCAACATCTCTTTTCTTGATCGTGTACGCGCCATTCTTAGTGATCTCCCCGCCTCCGAGCGACGTCTGGCCCAATTCACACTGGATTTCTCGGGTGATTTATCCAGCTACAACGCCTCGGAACTCGCCAGTCTGGCCCAAGTTTCCAATGCCACTGTCACACGTCTGATCCGTCGTCTGGAATACGCCAACTACGAAGCGGCACGCAAGCAGATTCGCACGGAAAGAACGGATGACTCCTTCACCTCGGTCCACCAGCCGCTATCTCCGGGCGAGGCCGCCTTGCACTCACACTTGCAGGAAAGCTATAGCAAGCTGGGCAATACCTATCGGCATCTGTCCCATTCTGTTCTGCAGGAAGCCAGTCAGGCCATCAGCCGTGCGCGGCAGGTTTGGCTGGTGGGTTTGCAGGCAAACTACTTTCTGGCCGGGCATTTTTACTGGCATTTGTCCAAACTCATGCCGGGCGTACGGCTTATCCCCGGAGCGGGGCAAACCGTCTCAGACTACCTGGCCGACATTCAGCACCAGGATGTCGTGATTGTTTTTGATTTGCATCCACGCCCCAGCCACATGCCGGAGCTGATCGGACGCCTGGAAACACGCTGTACGGACATCGTGCTGATCACCGACCAGGATTACAAAGAGCGGCCCAAGACCCGCTGGTCCCTTCCCTGCCAGCCTGGGCCTGAAGCGCTGCCTGATAATTCGGTGGCCGTTGCCAGCCTGTCTCATCTGCTGCTGTCCGAAATACTGAAAGTACGTGGCGCTGATCGCCGTGATGAATCAGAACAAGAACTGGCCACCGCTGACGCGCTGTTTTGAACTAACAAAAAACTCCCTTTTCAAGCTCTGCAAGCTACTCAGAGCAGAAGAGACCAGCTCTTGTGCCTGTGCGTCTCCTGCATCATTTGCCCCGCCCAGCTAAACCAAGGCTCCAAAATCAGAGCCTTCTCCTCCCTCATCTACGACCAAAGTCGCCTGTTGGGAAAAGTTGATTCGTTCTATACATGCTGTACACAGAGCGCCCTCAAGCGCCAACTCTCTGTACACGCCGTGTTTAGAGAGCCTCGATGCCAAGAATCATCAAACCCCATAAGGAGACATAAGAATGAGCTCAGCCAATACTGTCGTGACGGCAGTAACTCAGCACCCTGCCTATCAAGAACTGCTTAGAAGACGCAACCGCATGAGCCTGATTTTTTTCGGCTTGACCGTGATTGTGTACGCCGGTTTTATCTTGACCCTGGCCTTTGACCCCGAACTTTTCAGCCGTTCTGTCGGTTCCATGACCATGACCATTGGCGTACTTAGCGCCGCCATTGTGCTCATTAGTGCCGTCGTCCTGGTGTCCACCTTCGTCTACATTTCCAACAAGGTGTATGACCCCTTGCTGGCTCAAATCATGAAGGACGTGACATGAAGAAACTACTTCTGAGCCTGGGCCTGTTTGGCATGGCCAGTGGCAATGCCATGGCAGCCTCTTCCGGCCAGGCCAATACCTCTGCCATTGTGATGTTCCTGATCTTTATTGCCGGGACCATGGTCATTACCTGGTGGGCGGCCCGCCGTACACGCACCACGTCCGACTTTTACACCGCCGGTGGCGGTTTGACCGGCTTTCAAAACGGCCTGGCAATTGCCGGGGACTATCTGTCCGCCGCTTCTTTCCTGGGGATTGCGGGCATGGTGTACGTCAGCGGTTTCGACGGCATGATTTACGCCATCGGCTTCATGTTCGGCTGGCCGGTTGTGATGTTCCTGATTGCAGAGCGCCTGCGCAATCTGGGCCGCTACAACTTTGCCGACGTCACCTCGTTTCGCCTGTCGCAAAACCCCATGCGGATTCTGGCGGCCAGTGCCTCCCTATTGATCATCGCCCTGTACCTGATCGCGCAAATGGTCGGCGCTGGCAAGCTGATCGTGCTGCTGTTTGGTCTGGACTACAACGTGGCCGTGGTGATTGTAGGTTCGCTGATGATGATTTACGTCACCTTTGGCGGCATGACGGCCACCACCTGGGTGCAAATCATCAAGGCCGTACTGATGTTGTTCGGTGCCACGCTGATGACAATTCTGGTTCTGGCAGCATTCTACTGGGATGTGGACAGCATGCTGGCCGCTGCCGTGGAAACGCACCCTACCGGACACGCCATTCTTGAGCCCGGCGCTGCCGTCAGCAGCAACCCGCTGAACGTGCTGTCCCTGGGTATTGCGCTGGCCTTCGGTACCGCAGGTCTGCCCCATATCCTGATGCGCTTCTTCACTGTAGCGGACGCCAAGGAAGCCCGTAAATCCGTGATCTATGCCAGCAGCTTTATTGGTTACTTCTACCTGCTGACCTTCATCATCGGTTTCGGTGCGATTGCCTTGCTGGTCAAGCATCCCGAGTACTTCCAGACGGGTCCGGACGGCTCCTTCAATATGCTGACCAACCTGATTGGCGGCACCAATATGGTGGCGGTGCACCTGGCCAATGCAGTAGGCGGCAACCTGTTGCTGGGCTTCCTGGCAGCAGTTACCTTCGCCACGATTGTGGCCGTGGTTGCAGGCTTGGCCTTGGCCGGTGCCGCCGCCATTTCGCATGACCTGTACGCCAACGTCATTGCCAAAGGCCGCGCCACCGAAAAAGACCAGATGCGCATTTCGCGTATCTCCACAGTGGTGTTGGGTGTGCTGGCGATTTTGCTGGGCATTATCTTTGAAAACCAGAACGTCGCCTTCATGGTGGGCCTTGCCTTTGCCATTGCAGCCAGTGCCAACTTCCCGGTCCTGGTGCTGTCGATTGCCTGGCGTGGCTGCACCACGCGTGGTGCCACCATTGGCGGTTTTCTGGGCCTGGTCACCGCCACGGTGTGGGTGGTCCTGAGCAGCACGGTGTGGGTGGATGTCTTCGGTTTTGCCGAGCCCATCACCCCCTTCCCTAACCCTGGCATCCTGTCCATTCCGTTGGCTTTCTTCTCGATCTGGCTGTTCTCGACCCTGGATAACAGCGCCCGCGCTACCCAGGAACGCGAAGCCTTCGAGGCTCTGACCGTACGCAGTCAAACCGGCATTGGTGCTGCCAGCGCCAGCGCTCACTAAACCTTTTCAACGCTGACTTAATCAGCACGCAGGGACAAAAAACAGGGCATTTCGGTGCCCTGTTTTTACTGATGTGCAGCTCATCCTGGCAGGCACCATTACAGATACTTGATCATGGCATAATCCCCACATGAATGAACTGCTCATTGCTGACGATCACCCACTATTTCGTGAGGCGTTACGAGGCGTCGTCGCCAACCTGTTTCCCGGCACGGCCATCTACGAAGCGGATCGTATCTCCAATTTGTATCCCCTGGTCGACGACCATCCTGACGCCGATTTGCTCTTGCTGGATCTGGATATTCCAGGGGCAATCGGTTTCAGCGCTCTAGTCCATTTACGCGCGACCTACCCCTGCCTGCCCATCATTCTGGTCACCGCCCATGAAGAGGCACGCTTTATGCGCCGCGCCATGGATCACGGAGCCATGGGCTTCATCCCAAAATCCATTGATGCACAGACGCTGGGCGTAGCCCTGCAGGTGGTTCTGGATGGCGGCACCTGGTTGCCGGAAATCGGCTCTTCCTCTCCGGGCATCAGTCTGGACGAACGGGAGGTCGCGGCGAAATTGCGCGAGCTGACACCGCAACAATTTCGCGTTCTGCAAATGCTCAGCACCGGGCAACTGAACAAGCAAATTGCCTACGAACTGAATGTCTCGGAAGCCACCATCAAGGCACACATGACGGCCATCCTGCGCAAGCTGGGTGCTTCCAATCGTACTCAGGCCGTCTTGATGGCCAGTCATCTTGGCCTGAACCAGGACGAATCCCAGGACGCTAATACGTTTTAATTTGCGCGGTCAGAAAAGCTCGCAGCGAAGCGGGCTTTACCGGCTTGGTCAGCACCAGATAGCCATATTGTCGAGCCGCCGCTTTCAGCTCGTCGCTACCATCCGCCGTCAACAAAGCGCCTTGCGCATGAGGCAGATGCAAACGCAATAGTTGCAGTGCCTGCAAGCCGTCCAGCCTATCATGCAAGTGATAATCCACCAGCAAGACATCGGGACTCAAGGCAATTTTCTCCAAAGCGCTATCTACCGTATTGGCGGTGATAATTTGTGCTCCCCAACGCCCCAGCAGCACTTCCATACCCGCAATAATATCCAGATCGTTATCCAGACACAGCACACGCAAGCCTGTTAAAGGCAAGCCATCGGCTGGCTTGCTGGACTCGTTATTTTGCTGACTGCTGGCCTGCGTAGCGTCACTCAAAGGAACGCGAATGGAGAACATGCTGCCACGCCCCACTTCGGATCGCACATCCAGCGTGTGCCCCAACAAGACCGCAATACGTTGGCAAATGGACAGGCCCAAGCCCAGGCCACGGCCATCCCAATCGAAGGCTTGTTCATAGCGATGAAACTCCGCATAAATCTGCTGAATATGATGTGGCGGGATACCTTGGCCTGAGTCCCAGACCTGAAACTCCAGCTCCTCGCCCCGGACCCGCACGCCAAACACCACTCCTCCTTCCTGGGTGTAGCGCAAGGCATTGGCCAGGAAATTCTGCAGCACGCGCCGCAGCAGACGATGGTCGCTATACACCTGCAAAGGTCGAGCATGAATCCGCAACTGGATACCACGTCGTGCAGCCATAGGAGCGTATTGGTCTGCCAAATGCTGCAGTAGATGCTGCACATTGATCACGCCCAGATCCGGCTTCAAGGCTCCGGCATCCAGACGGGAAATATCCAGCAGGCCTTCCAGCAATTCCTCCGCCGTACGCAAAGAGGTATCGACTCGTTCGGCCAGATTGGGCATCTCCGCCAGGTCATGCGTATCGCGCAAGGCCGACGCAAACAGACGTGCCGCGTTAATCGGTTGCAGCACATCGTGGCTGACGGCCGTCAGGAATCGAGTACGAGACTCCTGAGCTTTTTCCGCCTCCTGCGTACGCACCGCGACACGCTGCTCCAGACTGTCGTTCATCTCCCGCAGCTCGCGCTCCACGCGCTTGTAGTGCGTGATATCGCTATAGCTGGTGACATAACCGCCGCCCGGCAAAGGCCGCCCCCGCAGCTCGATCACCTGCTTGTCATTCAACATACGCTGAGTCACATAGGAAGAGCCTTCGCGCATGAACTGAATACGACGTTCTATGGCTTGTTCCACCCCTATGCTTTCCACGCCATCGACCTTGCCCCGCTCAGCATTAAAGCGAATCAGGTCCGCCACGGATCTTCCCACGTACAACATGCTGGGCGGGTAATCGAATAACTGCTGATAGCGCTGGTTCCAGGCGACCAGCCGCATGTCCGCATCCACCACACTGACACCCTGATCAATGTTCTCCAAGGTGGCCAGCAAAATATCCCGATTGAAACGCAGTTCCTGCCCCGCCTCATCCAGCACGGCCATGATGGCAGCCACCTCCATGCCCGAACCACGCAAGGCGCTGGTCAGCACCAGGCGCGCGGACGCGGCCCCCACCGCAGCTGCCAGCAATAGCTCCGTGAAATGCACCCAGGAACTATCCGCCCGCAAACCAGGCTCCAGCGATTGCTTGGCCTGTCTGGCCTGCGTTTCAAAAGCCCGCTTCGCCATTTTTTTACCAACGATACGCTCTGCCAAAAGCAGCAAATCCTGGACCGACAAATCCCCATAAGAATGACGGGCCGCCAAGGTCTGCCGCTCCGCATAAGGATTAAGAAACGGTTCGGCCCGCAAGCGCTCTCCCAAGCCCGGACGCCGGCGCCAGGACACCCACAAAAAGGCGCTGATATTGCACAGCAGGGACCAGAAAGTGCCATGTGTCAGCGGGTCCCAGCCCTCTACGCCAAAAAGTTGATAAGGGCGCAGCCAGGACAGGCCAAATGGCCCGTGATACAACCAATCATCCGCCAGCCAGCCCACCTCGGTCAGCGTCGGCAAGAGCAAGGTATAGACCCAGATGGCAAAGCCCAATAGCAGTCCGGCCTCTACGCCCTGTCGACTGGCACCGCGCCAATACAAACCACCAATCAAGCCCGGCCCAAACTGCGCAACCGCCACAAAAGCCATCAGCCCATACGCGGCCAGGGTCGTATCGCTGCCGCTGAGCATGTAATAGCCGTAAGCCACACCCGCCAGCGCCATGATGGCGACACGGCGTATCCATAGCACTGTGGAAGCCACCGTACTTTGCTGATACTGTGCCCAGCCACGACGCAGCAACAAAGGCATCACCAAGTCATTACTGACCATGGTTGAGAGCGCCACGCTGGTCACAATGACCATGCCAGTTGCGGCCGAAAAACCGCCTATGTAAACCATCAAGGCCAAGCCAACCTGGTTTTGCGACAGGGGCAAGGCCAGCACAAAACTGTCCGGCGCCACGCCCTCGCCCCCAACGCCAAACAGGCTGACACCTGCCGCAGCAATCGGCAAGACCATGACGCTGACCACCAGCAGATACGCCCCAAACAACCAGCGCGCCCGCCGTATATCCACCACGTCCCCACATTCCACAATGGCCACATGGAACTGACGGGGCAAACAAATAATCGCGGCAAAGGCCAGCAAGGTTTGACCGACAAAACCCACCGGCGGACTGTTCTCGAACAGTGTGCTGACGGCCCCCACCATATTCAGTTCAGTCTTGCCAAACCAGCGAAAGGCGAACAGGCCAACCGCCACCAAGGCCACCAGTTTCACCACGGACTCAAAGGCCACGGCCAGCATCAAACCCGGTCTATGCTCGGTCGCGTCCACCTGTCGTGTTCCAAACAGAATGGAAAACAAGGCCATCAAAATCGCGACATACAAGGCCGGATCGCCAAACAGCCCGGCGTGAAACTCCGTCCCGGCCAGAACACTCAAACTCAAGGCCACCGCCTTGTATTGCAGGGCCAGATACGGCACGGCCGCTACCACGGCAATCCCCGCCACCATGGCCGCCAAGCGCTGCGAGCGCCCATAACGACTGGCCATGAAGTCCGCAATGGAAACCGTGTTCTGGGATTGAGCCACCAGCGCCAGACGTTCGATAATCCGCCAGCCAAACAGCAGCATCAGCATGGGGCCAAGATAAATAGGCAGAAAACCAATGCCATAGCGCACGGCCGACCCGACCGCGCCGTAAAACGTCCACGACGAACAGTACACAGCCAGGGCCAGGCTGTAGACCGTAGGTCGCAACCAGGGGCGCTGAGTATACAAAGGATTCCTGTCCCCGAACCAGGCAATGGCGAACAAAATTGCGGCGTAAATCAACGAGGCCAACACCACCCAAGCTGGCGTCATCTGCACTGTCTCCTACTTTGGTATAACGCGATGATTTTTCTCGCGATTGTGAGTAATACTAAGACAGTTCCAGCAGGATCTGAGCTCGGAAAACTAGGGCTTATCACCTATACCCAATTTGATTTTCAGGACAGATCTCTTGGGCAGGCAGCACCCGCAGCATCATGAGCCACGACGAGGATCACCTCACGCACCGACAAACCCGGAACGATGCCTGCATTCCTGTCCTCATGTCGCATTTAACAAGCGCAGCAAAACAATGCGCAGGCGGTATTCAAGCCAGCGCTGCATCACCTGTTTGGACGAAGAGCTTTCGTCTGGCATCACAAGAAGAAATAGAGCGTTTGAAACCGGGGAGTCACTGCTCCAGTCCAGAACTCATCTATCACTCGCAAACGAAAAACGCCCCGACAAAAAAACTATCTTTCATCGTCATGCGGGGCAAATTAAAGGAGGCAATATGAACCACTCAACATTGAACTTTGATCGCTATCCACAGCAACCGCACGGTGGAACACTGGTCAACCAGGTTGTCCCGGAGGATCGCGTCAAGGACGAGATCGAACGTGCGCGCACCCTGCCCAGCATCCGCGTGGATCTGGAAGCCGTCATCACCATCGAGATGATTGCTACGGGCGTGCTCTCCCCCAACAAAGGCTTCATGAACGAGGCCGACTACAACTCCGTGCTCAAAGAGGGTCGTTTGAGTAATGGTGTGGTGTGGCCTGTGCCGCTGAGCTTCGCCCCGATTGGCGATCGCAACCGCGACATTATTAAAGGACTTTCGGTCGGCTCTGAAGTGGCGCTGACCAATAGCGACAACGAGCCGGTAGCCATCCTGAGCATCGAGGACATCTTCTCCTACGACAAGGAGCAGCGCGCTCAGCAACTGTTTGGCACCACGGACAGAAATCACCCCGGCGTGGACTCCATTTACCGCCGCATGGGCGATGTGTCTTTGGGTGGCACCTTGCACCTGCTGCAGCGTGTGGACTGGGGCCCGTTCGAGAAGCTACGCCGCGAACCCAAAGACACCTGGCGCCTGTTCTATGAAGAAAAGAAATTCAATTCCGTGGCAGGCTTTATCACCGGTGCGAATCCGCTGCACCGTGGCCACGAGTACATTCACCGCAATGCGCTGGAAGGGATTGATGGCCTGTTCCTGCAGCCACTGGTAGAGATGGCCAAGCGTGAATACGTGCGCCACGAGTTCCGCATGATGGCCTACCGAAACGTACTGGATACCTACTACCCCAAGGACCGTGCCATCCTCTCGCCGCTGCGGGTCACCTATATTTTTGCGGGTCCGCGCGAAACCATTTTGCATGCCCTGATCATGAAGAACTATGGGTGCACCCACGCCTTGATTGGTCGGGATCACGCCGGGATTGGCAGCTACTACGACAAGTACGCCAGCCACAGTATTTTCGATCAATTCAGCCCCAAGGAAATGGGCATTGATGTGCGCCTGTTCCACGAAGTGTTTTACTGCACGCGTTGTGCCTGCCATGCCACTTCCGAGACCTGCCCGCACGATGATCGCTTCAGGCTGACCATCTCCGGCACCGGCATTCGCGAGATGCTGCGTCACGGCATCATGCCGCCCAAGGAGATTTGCCGCCCTGAATCCATTCTGCCGGCCATGCAAGGCGTGCAGCCCAAAGGACTGTGCGAGGAAGGCGAAGCAATCCAGCCTGTCAGCAAGGTGATCCAGAGCATGTTCCCCTACTACACCCAGTACACCCGTCTGGGCGGGGCCAAGCGTAGTGAACCGCTGGATCCATCTCAGCTGACGGTGCGCGATCTGGAAATCGCCAGCCACGACGTGCGGCACCATGCGGGAGATATCTACAACGGGGTGTACACCGAGTACAGCGCCGTGGTGGATCACAACCGCAGCATGCAAGCCGCTTGGATTGAGGATGCGCGTGCTGCTCTACGCTTCCAGCAGGAACGTCTGATCAGCGATCTGGAAGAAAAGCAGCAGCAAGCACCGGAAGAAGCCTCGGACGAGTTCATGTATCAGGACAAGCAGGAAGTCGTGCGCGAGCTGCATTCGGCCCGCAGCTTGCTGGATGATATTCCGACCGTGATTTCTGCCAAGCAGTTGACCACACGCACCTGGAACGTCCTGCCTTACCAGCGCTATCGTGGGGCGGATAAGGAATAAGGCTCTATCCAGCTTCCCCCTGAACAGAAAAAGCCCCTGACCTTAACAAGATCAGGGGCTTTTTCATCATGAAATCTGCCCGAAGGCAGACTCAAACTGTCCAGAACCTGCTCAACAGACCTCTTCCAGATTGACCTCATTCACAGGCATCAGGCGGCGGTAGAAAGTAGGCAGAGCAAACAAGGCGCCATGAATATCAGCGTTGTAGAACTGCAGGGAATCCTGGTTCTCGTTGCTCATACGCTGCTCCAGTCGTTCCTGGATTTGCTCGGCGGAGAAAGCACGCGGGTTCAGCTCGTCGGAGGCAATTGCCAGCCCCCAGTAAGAGCCGTACAGCGGGATATGCAGACCGTAGCCATGCACTTGTGCAAACACACTGGCCAGGGATTCGCTCAGGTTCTTGACCTGCTGACTTTCGTGGAAAGGCGAACCCAGGTGCAATACCAAAGCACCACCACTTGCCAGCGCACGTTTGCAGGACTCAAAAAAGGCAGTCGTGTACAAGGGACCGGCCGGAGTTTCGGGGTCGGTCAGGTCCAGATAGATCAAGTCAAAGCGTTCCTGTGTATGGGCCAGGAACTTCGCGCCGTCTTCGATCTGAATTTGTACACGCGGGTTATCAAACGCCCCCTTGTGAATGGACTGCAAGTGCTCGCGGGCCACCTCGATCACTTCCCCATCCAGCTCAACCAGAGAGACTCGCTCCAGGCTGGGGTACTTCAGCAGTTCTTCCAGGGCTCCACCATCCCCGCCGCCCACAATCAGGGCACGGCGTGGATTCGGGTGAGACATCGCGGCCGGGTGAATCAGACCTTCGTGGTAGAAGAACTCTTCGGCCTCGGAAGTCATCATGCAACCGTCCAGGCGCAAGGTCTTACCCAAGGATTCGGAACGCAGCAACTCCAGACGCTGAAAAGCAGTCTGGCGCTCCAGCAAGCGCTCGGTGAAGCGAAAGCCGTACAGCGCATCCTGATTCAGGTTTTCCGTCAGCAGTTCACCAGCATGGGCCGGGCCATCAGCCTCGCCACGCCACAAGCGATTACGCTGGGCTTGGCCGGGCTTGAAAGCCTGCTCAATACCGTCAATCAGGCGGGTCGCCTTGCCCGAATTGTCCTGCATGAAATTGCAGACATAGACGTCCAGCGTCACGCCACCACGCTCTGGCCAGGTATGGATGGCCAAGTGAGACTCGGCCAATAACAGTACCCCGGTAACACCACCAGGCTGCCCTTCAAATTCGGGAAATGCCTGCCACTCTTCACCAACAATCGTCAGCCCTGCATCAATAGTCTGCTGACGGCAAAAATCAGCCAGTTTCTGGGCATCGATCAGCAGCTCCGGGCTGCATGCACATTGGTAAAGGTCTGCGGTCAAGTGCAAGCCTTGCATAATCGTGTGCTCCTTTAACAGATTTTGCGCTCCCTACCAACGAGACGACCGCAACGTAAAAACTTCAAAGCGAGGTGCACCTGGAATGGCGATCACCTCGCTTCATCGAAAAGAGCGCAAATTGTACCTTATATCAAACTTAAATATATGAAAATAACCCTATTTTAGGGAAGATTAAGGTATATACGACGCGGAAGGCAGCAGAACCAATTCCATGACCAAATGCGCCCCTGGACCCGGACGGTCCTTGAAATAGACTCTGCCCCCGTGGTGGTGAACAATCGAGCGCAAAATGGACAAGCCCAGACCGCTTCCTTGCACCTGTTGGCCGGGCAGGCGATAGAACTTGTCAAAGACCTTCTCTTTATAGAGCGGATCAATTCCCGGCCCTTGATCCAGGACCTCTATCCGAGCCCAACCGGTTTCGCCCGGCTGCAAGCGCAGGGTCACCATGGTGTCTGGCGCGGAGTACTTCAGGGCATTTTCCAGCGCATTGCGCAGAGCTACCAATAAAGGAACGATATCCACCTTGGCCCATAAGCCATACTCGGGCACATCCAGGTAAATGCGGTGGCGCTGTTCGTGAAAAGGGCGCAGACTCAGGCGCAGCACGGCACGCAAATCGGACTCGCGCCATTCCTGCATGCTCGTCCCCTCGTACTCCATGCGATTCAAGCGCGTCAAATCATCAAGCAGCACATCAACGCCACGAACCTTTTCATGTAATTGAGAGTAGATCTTGCTGGCCCAGGCTGACGGGGTTGTCTCCAGTTGCAGCAATTGGATATAGCCGCTGATGGCGGCCAGCGGGGAGCGTATTTCATGGGCAGCCATGGCAAAACAGTCGGCACGATCGCGCTCCTGTTGCATTTTTGTGCTGACATCGCGAATCATCAACAAAGTTGCGCTGTCTGAATCGGAGGCCGCATAGGCATGAAACTCCAGGGCACGGGCCTGTTCCCCTTCCCCATCCCGGTGCATGTAGTAAAAAGGATTTTTTTCGCGGTTAATAACCTGACTAATCCCAGGGAGCAAATACGCTAAATCTGCCCGTATTCCTTTTTCCAGATTCTGGAAAAAATCGATTAAATCATCGTTGTCATTGGCCAATTCCGGCGTATCCAGCAAACGCCGCATGGCCCGATTACAACCCTCAATTCGCCCACAGGAATCGAACATGACAATGGCATCGGGCAAGGCATCCAGCATTTGCTCAAAGCGATGTGCTTTTTCATAAGCCTGTCCCGGCCATTTAGGCACGCTCGCTCGGTCAAACAAACGTTGCCCGATCAAAAAACTGGTAAATAGTGTGAGCAACAAGCCAATCCCCTATTTTCGTCCCAAAACAAGCACCAGGCCTGCCTCAGTGTGGTTTCAATCTCCATGCGACAAAAAGCCAGTCCAGCGGATAAACCAAGCATTTTTCTAGATGGGATTACTGATCTGCCAATGCCTTTGCATCAGCCTGGGTGAAAAAACGGTTAATCGCCTAATAAATAAATCTCATAACAATCAGGCGGAACAATAAGAAAGGGATTAGTACTTTTTAAAAGTTTTACTCCAAAACCACCGCCCATACTGCTTAACGGCAGAAACAGCCGTATCATAAGGCGCATAAATTTTCTTTGAGGAAACAAGGGAACTTGTACAAAATGGATTCCTATTTATTTCATAAAGACTGACCAGGATCAAGACTAACGATAAAAACAAGTGCTAGGGTGCTAACACCCTTTTTCTTGGCCCGACAAGCCGAGCACCGCCCGGACCCGCCCGTAACATCAACACTTATAAGTGTGTTCAGCTCCCCACACTGGGCCCGTCCGGTAACACGACAGCGCAAGGGATACGCGTAAAATCAGCAAGGCGAGTCCAGGTTCACAGGCCCGCCCGATTGAAGTGAGTCCCTGATGAAGCATGAACATCTGAAAATCGGAGATATTAGAAGCATGTGTGTCCAATACTCTGCCTATCACTTGGCGTGAACAGGCCACTTCCCATTGCCATTAGTAGTATTTCTGTACTTACTAATACCGTCTCTACACTCTGCACTGCTACATCGGGGCCCATAGCCTTTCTTTCCCCGGTCTGGCCTGCTTTCATTTTGTTGACTCCATGAACGACGCCGTTTACTCCACTCGGCAGGCTGCTGATTTACTAGGTGTGTCTGTACGCACCGTACAACTTTGGGTAGAAGCCGGGACCCTGAAAGCCTGGAAAACCCAAGGCGGGCACCGACGCATCGACCGCGATTCCGTACAAGCCATCTTGCAAGAGCGCCGTGGGCAAACCAGCCCCCCGACGCCTGATGCTCCGATCACTCCCAGCCTACCTGTTTGCAGCGGTGAACCCTGCCTGCGCGTACTGGTCGTTGAAGACGACCTGGATTTGCTGGCGATTTACCGCATGGCCATGGAACATCTGCCCTTCCCGGTCGAATTGCGCTGCGAACAAGATGGCCTGAAAGGTCTGATTGCTGCCGGCAATTTCTACCCCGATGTGCTGATCGTGGACCTGAACCTGCCCAAACTGGATGGTTTTGCCATGCTCAAGGCGCTGGCCGATGCCCCTGAAACCGAACATACCCAGATTTATGTGATTTCTGCATTGAGCGCCGCCGATATTCACGCGCGTGGCGGTCTGCCCGGCAAAGCAACAGCCCTGGCCAAGCCCATTCCCATTGCCCTGCTCCTGCAGCTGCTCAGCGAAGCCTTCCACGCCCAATACCTGCCCTCCTGAGCACGTCCTCTTCCCTTTATCAGCCAGGATCAATTTTTTCAATTTCGATCTTTTTGTGACAAAAATTTTCATTTGATTATCATTTTTTTATTTTTAGACATAAAAAACGAATCAAATGATACTATTCACGAAAATTCACAACAAGAAATTGATCCGTTTATCTCGAGTCTTTTGCTGATACAAAAATACAAAGGGAAAGGCTATGCGCAAGAACCTACCAATTACCGGCATCGAAACCGAGCTGCTGGACGAGCAATATCTCATTTCCAAAACTGACCTGGCCGGCCGCATCATTTATGCGAACCCGGCCTTTGTCGAGGTGAGCGGGTTTAGTCGGGAAGAATTGATTGGCGAGCCGCACAATATCGTGCGTCACCCCGATATGCCATCCGAAGTTTTTGCAGATTTGTGGCATACCTTAAAACAGGGCCGTTCGTGGGTGGGGGTGGTAAAGAATCGCCGTAAAGACGGCGGTTTTTATTGGGTTCTGGCCCATGCCAGTCCCATTATTGAACAAGGGGAATTAACCGGCTTTGCGTCGGTTCGTGTGCGCGCAAAACCTCAGGATATTCAAGCAGCTGAACAGTTTTATCAGGAATTGCGCGAAGGTCGAAATCGTTCCCGAACGATACGCGCTGGCCAAATTACGGCTCGCAGCTGGCGTCGCCCTTTTGCCGGCCTTCGTTTCCTGGCTGGTCCCAGTTTGCTGGCCGCCTTTTTACGAAAAGGCCTGTTGAATCTGGGTATTACCGGCGGGATTATTGCCATGATCCTGAATACGGAAATGCCACAGCAAAGCATGATCCTCCTGGCCAGCTCTCTGGGGGTGGGGACACTGATGATTTTGGGCTATCAGGCCGTGCTGATGCGACGTGTTTTGGGATCGTTTAAAACGGCCACGCACATCGCCCAACAAATTGCCGCAGGCAACCTGACAGTCAACACACGCGGGCCCGCTGTGAAGAAGCTGGAAACGCTGGGCCAGAATCTGGATCTGATGCGTAAGAGCCTGATGAGCATTAGTACCGACGTGGACCATAGCTGCAGCAACAATCAAATGGTGTCACGCAAGCTCTCGGATAACAGCGCCCTGCTGGAAGCACGCACTCAAGAGCAAGCGGCTTCCATGCAGCAGACCACTGCCAGTATGAGCTCCTTTGGGCAAGCCGTTCTACAGACCGCAGAAAACGCCAAGGCCAGCCACGAACTGGCTAGCCGCAGCGCGGATATCGCGGGTCGCGGGAACGAGGCGGTTCAGAAAGTCAGCTCATCCATGCAGCAGATTCTGGAAAGCTCGCAGCATATCGGCAATATCGTGTCGATGATCAATAACATCGCCTTTCAGACCAATATCCTGTCGATCAACGCCTCAATTGAATCGGCCCGCGCCGGAGAGGCCGGTAAAGGCTTTGCGGTGGTTGCCTCTGCCGTGCGTTCGCTGGCTCAGCAAGCGGCTCAAGCGGCCGATGAAATCAAGCAACTGGTCACCGAAACCCAAACCCTCAGTGCTGAAGGCGCCACCCACGCCGCCCATGCGGGGCAGACCATGCAGGAAATCCTGACATCCGTGTCTGAGGTTGCGGGTTTGATGGGTGAGATTTCTGCTGCCACCAGCGAGCAAAGCATCGGTTTGGGCCAGTTGACCCAGGCCTTGAAACAGGTGGACCAAATCACCAGCGACAATGCCGCTCTGGTCCATGACTTGAGTGAAACAGCGCAGGAACTGAACCAGAATGGGGCCGAACTGCAAGAGGCTATCAGCGTCCTGAATCACGGAGAAAGTGCGCATACTCACCCACCTACTCGCTCTGCTGCCCCCTTGATCCTGGCCCCGGTTGTGAAAATGGACGCCGCTCGTCGCAAACCAGCCCACCCAGGCCGACTACGACAATTGGCATCCAGTACCTGAGTTCGCTAAAAGCCCAGGCTTTCAGCCCCTCCCAACAAGGCCAGCACGCCCAGCACAGCAAAGATACAGGCAGCAATCCGGTGTACCAACTGAGTCGGCAAACGGCGGGCAATGCGCTCGCCAAACAAAACGGCAGGTGCATTGGCCAACATCATGCCCAAGGTCGTGCCCAGCACCACCAAACCGAACTCTTGATATTTAGCAGCCAAAGCGACCGTCGCAATCTGTGTCTTGTCGCCCATCTCGGCCAGGAAGAATGTCACCAGCGTGGTGCCAAAAACACCAAAACGCGTACGGGTGGCTTCGGCATCATCGATCTTGTCAGGAATCAGAATCCAGATGGCCATGGCCAGAAAGGAAATACCCAGCACCCAACGCAGCACTTCAGGATCCAGCAAAGCGGGAACCCAAGCACCAATGGCGCCAGCCAGACCGTGATTAACTAAGGTTGCTATGAAAATAGCGAGAATGATGGGCCAAGGGCGTTTGTAGCGGGCTGCAAGAATAAAAGCCAACAATTGGGTTTTGTCCCCAATTTCTGCCAAGGCAACCACACCCGTGGAGATAAACAACGCTTCCATAACAACTCCTGGCCGGATAAGAGACAAATGACCACAAACCCTCCCGGCCAAACGCGAAGGTCCATGGTCAAAAGTCTTGCCAGGCTAAGTTGCTATCAGCGCCATGACCCTGTGTAGGTCAAGTATGTTGACGCTGATCTTCGGTAAACCGAAGCGGCTACTCCCTAATGACGAAGCGCATCGTAGCCCAGATTAAGACGCCTGTCCAATCGGGGCTTTTCAACGCACAAGAAGTACACTTGCTTATTTTCACGCTTTCACCAGACGCATGACTGCCCAAAACCCAGCATCGGCTCAGCCCAACACCTACCAGCGCTATGTGCTGCTGTATCTGTTATTCATGATTTTGCTGTGGACCGTTTTGATGGCAATTAGCCATAAAGCCCCCGATCTGGACGGCATGGAAGAACTGGTCTGGTCAGCCAGTTTCGAGCTGGGCTATTTGAAGCATCCGCCCTTCCCAGCGTGGGTGATGGCCGCCTTGACCAGCGTAGTCGGACGCCCGGCATGGCTGACCTTTGCCGCGGGCATGACAGCTTCGGTGCTGGGGCTATGGTTTATCTGGAAACTGGCCTGCGAATTTCTGAATCCCGAACGCGCCTTCATGGTCTTGCTGATCAGTTCTGTCAGTATTTACTTTTCCTTGCGCGGCACCATTTTTAATCACAACACGGCACAACTGTGGTCCGTAACCGCCGCGACCTGGTTTTTCTATCGCGCCAGCCGCGACCAGAAACCGGCAGACTGGTTATGGCTGGGCGCCGTCGCTGCGCTGTCTACGGTCACCAAATACAGTGCCGTGATTCTGTTCACCGCCTTCTTTTTGTATTTCCTGCGCAGCGGTATGTGGCGTCAGCGGCAGACCTGGATAGGGCTGGGCTTGGCCCTGCTTGCCTATGTGCTGGTCTTGTCGCCCCATCTGTACTGGCTGGTGAAGCACGACTTCGCCCCCTTCCGCTATATGGACGGCTCGCTGGAAACACATACCCGCTGGGAGGCCTACAAGGAACTGCTGGCGTTTAGCCTGGACCAGCTGGGGCGACTAAGCCCCATGGTTGTGGCCATGATTGCGCTGGGTATCTGGAATCGTCGTGACAGGAAAAAGCTGGCCCCATCTGACGCGGCCTTGCAAAACAAGCAGCGCTATGCCGATGATATTTCCCGCAGCGACAAGCAATTCCTGCTGTGGGTGGGCCTGACTCCGATCGTCAGCACCGTCTTGATTTCAGCCATGATGGGCACCCGTCTGGTCGCTTCCTGGGCCACCACCTTCTTTGTTTTGTATGGCTTTTTTGCTCTTTGGGTCATGCACGGCAAGGACAAGATCCAGCTGCGGCGCGTGGCTATTATTGTGATCGTGTTGCAGATATTGCTGGCATCGGGCTACGCCTTGGCTCGTGGCCCATTGGCCTGGCATAAAGGTCGGGACTCTCGCTCCACCTTCCCCGGCCCGGAAGTGTCTGCCCAAATGCAAGCCATCTGGAACGAACACATGCCCGGCATCCCACTTAAAGTCGTAGTAGCCGATACCTGGCTAGGCGGCAATATTGCCGTTCATGCCGGCCAGGATGTGATGGTCTTTATTGATGCTGACCCGGCTGCTTCACCTTGGCTGACACTCCCGCAGGATATGGAATGCGGCGCTCTGATTGTGTACAGCATTCAGACCCGTGGGAAACCTCCCGCATCCTTGCTCCAGCTGTACGAGCAAGCCCCTATCAAGGGGCAGGCCGAGCAGCGCTGGTCTTCCAAGCGCAGTCCCATGATTGATCTGAACTGGGCCATTCTGCCGGCACAAAGCAGCTGCCCCTTTGCAGCCACCGCCCGCTGAATCACTTAAATTTTGGGGTGATGCACCGGCAGTTGCTCACCCAGATAATCCAGAAAATGTCGTACCGCCGGGGCCATGCCTCGGCGGGAAGCAAACACAGCGTGAATAATCCCCGGCAAGGGTGCCCACTGTGGCAATACCTGCACCAGGCGTCCGGCTTTCAAGGCCTCGCAACACATATAGTCGGGCAAGATACCCACGCCTATGCCCTGCTCCACCCCTTCACGCAACGTCAGCAAATCCGAGGCCATATAGCGCGGCCTGTGCGTTACCGTCAGGCTGGCGCCCTCGGGACCATACAGCTCCCATTCGTTTTGACCTTGTCGGGCCGACATGGCCACCGTGGGCAATTTCACCAAATCAGCCGGGCCGCGCACCGGATCAAAACGCGCCAGCAGTTCAGGCTGAGCAACCAGAATCGCCCCTGTTTCACCCAGGCGCTTGACGATATAGCTCGCACTATCACTTAAGGTGCTGCGCACTCGCAAAGCCACATCAATCCCGTCCGCCACCGGATCAACCACCCGGTTGCTGACCTCCACCTCCAGCTCGACCTGAGGGTAGCGAATCAGAAACTGTGCAAACACGGTCGACAAGACCGTATGGGCCAAGGTGACCGGGCAACTGATACGCAAGAGACCACGCGGTTCTTGCTGCACTTGAGCCACCGCAGAATACGCAGCTTCGGCCTCGTCACGCATGGCCTGGCAATGGCGCAGGAACACCTCTCCAGCAGGGGTCAGAGACAGGCTGCGCGTGGTGCGTTGCAGCAGGCGCACACCGACTTCAGCCTCAAGACGGCTAAGACGTCGCGACACTCGCGATGGCGGCATGCCCAAGTGTCGGGCAGCAGCACTAAAGCCGCCACGCTGTACCACTTCGGTAAACAGCACCATGTCATTTAAGTCATACATACAGGGAAGTTTTCCAGGATTACAGACAAAAGTAGAATAATCTTTCTCAGAAAAACCGGCTTATCAAAGGTATGGGCATCAAACATAATGACACCATTCCTTCATCGCTTTGGACACCAAACATCATGAAACTGCTACACGTAGACTCCAGTATCACCGGCGCCAACTCCGTTTCCCGCGAACTTTCGCAATTTGTGGTTGATCAACTGCGCCAGCAAAATGAGCAAGTCCAAGTGGAGCATGTAGATCTGGCCCTGAACCCGCCACCTCACTTTTCGGCTGACTCCCTGGGCATGCGTCTGGGTCTGGACCCAGCCACCCTGAGCGAGCGCCAGCGTGCCGAGAACGCCATCACCGAACAATACCTGAGCCAGTTCCTGGCTTCCGATGTGGTGGTGATTGGCGCCCCCTTCTACAACTTCACCATTCCTAGCCAACTGAAAGCCTGGATGGACCGTCTGGCTCAAGCTGGCCGCACTTTCCGCTACACCAGCAATGGCCCGGAAGGTCTGGCTGGCGACAAAACGGTTTACCTGGTTCTGAGCCGTGGTGGCATCTACTCCGAATCGGAGCAAGGCCAGGCCATGGAACATCAGGAAAGCTACCTGCGTGTGATGTTCGGCTTCATGGGTGTAACGGACCTGCGTATTGTGTACGCCGAAGGTCTGGGCAAAACCCCAGAGCTGCGTGATCAGATTGTAGAGAACGCCAAGGCCAGTGTCAGCGCCTTGCTGGAAAAGAGCCCTGCCTAAGACCGGGAAGGCCTGGTTCGACCAGGCCTTGGCTGTTTAGTTCTGCACAAGCAGCCACCCGCCCCTTCAGCGCTCAAGCCTGAGCAAGCAAAGATAAAGCCGGATTCCAATCCCTGCGTGGACATCGGATCCGGCTTTCTCTTTTGCATTGCCTGCCAGCAGGTAGCACATCCTGATCGCGCTGAATCTCCACCAGAGAAAAACACAAAGGGCCAATTGATGGCCCTTTGTGTTGATACCGCGATAAGCAGGAACGAAATCGGAGCAGAATCAATTTCTGCCCGCGCGCCCTTTTTTATTCGTCTGTTTCCAGCCAGTGGCCCAAGCGCAGACGCTTCGTGTTCAGGTAAGCCTCGTTAAAGGGATTACCTTCAATTTGATGCGGCACACGCTCCACCACATCAATGCCAATTTCCTGCAGGGTTTTTACCTTGCGCGGATTATTGGTCATCAGACGCAGCTTCTGGATACCGACGTGCTCGAGCATATCCTTGCAAATATCATAGCGACGCATATCCGCAGGAAACCCCAGCTTCTCGTTGGCTTCCACCGTATCCGCACCCTGATCTTGCAGGTTGTAGGCACGGATCTTGTTCACCAGACCAATACCCCGCCCTTCCTGGCGCAAATACATCAAGGCACCACGGCCTGCCGTAGCAATACGTTCCAGCGCCAATTGCAGTTGAGGGCCGCAATCGCAGCGCAGGCTGAACAAGGCATCGCCCGTCAGACACTCGGAGTGGACACGGGCCAGGACAGGCTCGCCGTCGGCCACATCCCCCAGGGTCAACAAGACGTGTTCTTTTTGATTGCTGCGCTCTACAAATACATGGATTTGGAATACGGCCCAGGGGGTAGGCAAACGGCTGGAGCTGACGTAGTCCAATAAAGCGCCGGGTTTGGCCTGCTGGGCAGCCAGCGGGGAGTCCGATTCTGATGCCAGTGCGGCATCCGGGATGGATTGCATAATGAGTCTCTGCTGCAACGAAGAAATGCGGCTTGGCCCCATCCGGGGCAACCTAGCAATGATAGCCCAATTCACTCCATTTCTTTAAGCCTGAGGCAAGATGCTTTTCAGGACTAATTTCGCCAGTCCCCCTATGACACAGACATGAAACATTCACCTTATGTGCCTATCCTTATAGCGAAAAGTTCTGCGATCCGGTATTCTACGCAACAAGAAAATACATAAAATGTTATGAAACTTACAAATACAGATGATCTATGGCGCTTTGTGTTTTTCACTGAGCCTTGATCATCCTCTTACTTGATTGATCATGCCCGCCACTAAGGTCTTTATTCGTTATGTTGTGATTGGGCTCGGCTTGGCCCTGCAACCGTTTGTCGCCCATAGTGCGGCAAGCCAGACCTGGCCCCAGCCTCCTTCTCAATTAAGTCTGGACAGCCCCTACGGCACCTTGCAAGTGAGCCAAAGCGATTATGTCTATGAAGCACAACTGCAACTGGACTCGCAAATCATCGCGCCCGAACTCAAGGGCTTGATCAATATTCCCTACGCCTTCAGACAATCCAACAACCAGACAGCGTTGATTTCGGTGGACAACGGCCTGGGGGGTTGCTCGATTTATTATCACTGGGTCACAGTGTCATCCAAGGGCTATACCGTCTCGCCAGCGTTTGGGTCTTGCAGCGCACAAATTCGAGTACGCCACCAGGGCCAAACCCTGATCATGGAAACCCCCAGCCTGGATAATCCCACCCTGATCGACGAGTACCGTTACGACGGTCGCAAGATCAGTTTGCGCAAGCGCAAACACCGCGCTCAATAAGAGAAGGAACCCGCGGCGGAAAACGGACTCCAAGACAACACTGACTATAATCAGATGTCTTAGTCTCTCCGGATTTTCCCTATGCACGCCTCCTCGACTCGCCCTTTACTCATCTGGGATCTACCCACCCGCCTGTTCCACTGGCTGCTTGTGATCAGCATCGTGGGCTGTTTTGTGACGATCAAGGTTGGCGGTTTGTGGATGGACTGGCACGTACGCTTTGGCTTGCTGGCCCTGGGGCTGCTGGCATTTCGTCTGGTCTGGGGCCTGATTGGTGGTTACTACTCCCGCTTCAGCCACTTCCTGCCCAACCCTGTGCGCAGCCTGCGCTACTTGCGTGACAAGCCCGCGGTTTACCCCGGCCACAACCCCATCGGTGCCTGGTCCGTCTGGATCATGTTGATTGTGTTCGGTTTTCAGGCCGTCTCGGGCCTGTTTGCCAATGACGACATCTTCACGACTGGCCCTTTGGCCTATCTGAGCAGCGACTGGTCCAAAACCCTGACCGGCCTGCACAAAGCCAATGAATGGATCATGCTGGCCATTATTGCCTTGCATATCCTGGCTATTTTCCTGTATCGCGTGTTGCGTGGTCAGAAATTAACCAGCGTCATGGTCAGGGGCAGCATGCCGGTTCCCGCCGATGCCAGCCTGCCTGCCAGCAAAGACAGCTGGAAAACCCGTTTTCTCGCTCTGATCATTGTGGCGCTGATTGCCTGGGGTGTGTACTGGATGACAGGTCTGGCACCCGTAGGCGGTGGCATGGACGACTTTATGTAAGCCCGACTTATCCCCAGAAGCTGTGAATAAACCTGGGGATAATGCGGGGACTGTTTGGGCTGAGCCGCATTTTTACTAGCCGTCTTTTAAACTGGACGGTGACTAGCCGCTTGAGCACTTCCTGCGCAGAAAGCGACGGCCTCAAGATACTTCTTAGCGCCGTCGCCAAAATCCCCACAAAACCAGAACCAGGCCCAGCACAGCGGCTAATAAGCCCGCCCAGCTGAAAATAGTCAGGCCCAGCCATGCGGGACCGCGCGTGACCAGCACCGGACCCAAAATCAATACAAAAGCCGCCGTCACAATCGCAATGGCCAGACGGGTGGCCGCCTTTTCCAGCGACGAGGCCAGACGCGGCATCCCCTCGATTTGAATACGCGCGGAGATCTTTCCTTGCCGCACTCTATGCATTAACAGACGCAGCAATTGGGGCGCATCCATGGCCAACTGCCGCGACTCCAGCAAACTGCGTTGCAGGTCCGCATAAACACGACGTGGCGAGTACTGCTTGCGCATCAAGCCCATGATCACGGGCTGCGCGACTTCGACCACATCAAACTGCGGGTCCAGACGCTTCAGCACACCGTCCGCCGTGATAAAAGCCTTGAACAGCAAGGCCAGATCCGGCGGCAGAATTAAATGGTTCTCGCGCGCCAGAGCCATGAAGTCCAGCAAGGCAGCCGAGATGGACAACAGTCCACTGCTTTGTCGGGCTACATAACGCTGGGCACTTTCTTCCAGACGGCTCCAATCAAAGTCCTCTGCCCCGGACCAGTCCAGCAAGGTCGTTGCCACCCCATCTGCCTGTCCATCCACAATCGCCCGTAGCAACACCAGCAATTGCTGGCGGCGACGTTCCGTCAAATGGCCCACCAAGCCGAAATCAATAAAGGCAACCTTATTGCCTGGCAAGGCCATCATATTGCCGGGGTGCGGATCAGCATGAAACAGCCCGTCCTCCAGCACCATATGCAGGAACGCCAAGGCACCTCGGCGGGCCAATAAAGGACGATCCGCCTCAATGGCTTGCAACTGTGCCTCTTGAATGGGCGAGACCCCGGGGACAAACTCCTGCACCATGACCGTCGCGCTGGTCCACTCCATATAGACACGCGGAACCACAATGTCCTTGAAAGGCTGCATGTTCTCGCGCACCGCCAAGGTATTGGCCGCTTCGCGTGTGAAGTCCAGCTCATCGGCAATGGCTTCAGCCAGGGCACGCACGATATCGTAGGGGCGATACTCAGGCAGCAGGCCTTGTTGCTGGACCAGGCGGGCAATCTGTTTCAACAAACGCAAGTCAGCCTGAATCAGTGGCTCCAGACCAGGGCGCTGCACCTTCACCACGACTTCGGTGCCATCCCGCAAACAGGCGCGATACACCTGTGCCATGGAGGCCGAGGCCAGCACCTGGGTGTCAAAGCGCGCAAAGGCTTGCTCAACCGTTTGACCCAAAGCCTGCTCCAGCTCGGGTCTGATCGTTTCCCAAGGCACCGGCGCGGCATGACCTTGCAGCTTCTCCAGCTCCTGCGTCCACTCCAACGACAGCAAATCATTACGTGTAGCCAGAATCTGACCCAGCTTGATAAAGGTCGGACCCAGCTCTTCCAGCGCACGTCGCAAACGTTCAGGTGCCGAGCGCTCGGGCATCTCGGCCGCCACCGGGGTCTTGTTACCGGGCAGGAGGTCCGACAAGCCCAGGCGATGCATCACATCCCCAATCCCGTATCGAGCTATGACCGCTCCAATGGCACGGACTCGTGCATGGTCGCGCAAAGCTAACAAGGTTCCTCCCAACATACTCGCTCTCCAGTAGGGTACGCTCTGAGAAAAGTAGCATACCGCAGTGTCCCGGTGACTTACTTATCCACTTATCCACATTTTCAGTGGGCAAGCTCGGGGATAGCCTTTGGACAAGTCAAATTAAGCCAAGCAATTCAATGACTTGTCATGGTGGGGTAATTAACGCCCCCTACCCGTTTTCCGATGACAAGGATCGAAAATGCCCCTGCTCTATCCACGGAAATCAGAGTACATTGACGTTTTCCAATTCAAGGAGAGCGTGATGCGTCTGGATAAGTCTCGCTCCAGCCGTAATGTCGAGGACCGCCGTGCCAATGGGCCACGATTGAGCGGCGGCAAGATCGGCTTGGGGACAATCGTGCTGGCCCTGGTGGCCATGTACTTTGGGGTGGATCCCAGTGTGGTGCTGAACCTGGCCGACGGCCCTACCAGCGCCCCTCAGTCTCAACCCGTTGCAGCCTCGGATGCACAGGGCCAAACCATTGCCAAGATCCTGGGCGAAACCGAGGATGTCTGGCGTGATGTTTTTGCCAAGCAAACCAATGGCAGCTACCGCGATCCCGTGCTGGTGCTGTACCGGGGCGCTACCCCGACCGCCTGCGGGGCGGGTCAATCTGCCATGGGGCCGTTTTACTGCCCTGCCGATCAAAAGCTTTATATAGACTTGGGCTTTTTCACCGAGATGGAGCAAAAGATGGGCGTCAAGGGCGACTTTGCCCCTGCCTATGTGATTGCGCATGAAGTGGGCCACCACGTTCAGAACCAGTTAGGCATGATGCGTCGTGTCGATGAGGCCCGTCGCAGCGGCTCCGCCTCCCAGGCTCGTCAAGCCTCCGTACGCCTGGAGCTTCAGGCTGATTGCTATGCCGGTATTTGGGCAAACCACGCTGACGCGCAACGCCAGATTCTGGAACCAGGCGATATTCGCTCGGCCCTGGATGCCGCTCAAGCCGTAGGCGATGACACCTTGCAAAAGCAATCGCAAGGCTATGTGGTCCCCGATTCCTTTACCCACGGCAGCTCGCAACAACGCATGGCCTGGTTCATGGAAGGCTATAAAACCGGACAGCTGAAAATGTGCGACACCTTCACCCGTCCTGACCCAGTCTCCTGATAAACGTAAAATTATGTAACCACGTCTTGCGCTAGATAATTTCCGTTCTATAATCTTTTTCTTCGCAGGAAACGGGGGTCGTTAGCTCAGTTGGTAGAGCACTGGACTCTTAATCCATTGGTCGACAGTTCGAGTCTGTCACGACCCACCAAATGTCCTGCTGCTTACGGTACACCATGCCGTAACACCGTAAATCAGCCCGCTACTGTAGCGGGCTTTTTTGCGTCTGAACACTATCCCTGCGAAGTTCAAGGGCCCTGCCAATTTTTGAGTGGCAGGGCTTGGGTGACAATACTGCACACGGTCAATAGTCGTGGCACCCCTTCTGTAATTCGGTCATGAAGCGGCCCGCATGAAACCCGTCACACTTGCCATCATCTTTTCCTGAATCTCCATACTGTCCATCCAGGCAAGTGTATAGAAAAACACGGTAAGCAGTGCCACTCTGCGTTCTTCAACACCCTGCCTTAAACAGAAGCCGAACCACTCACAGGACTTCCTGCCTTTGCCTGAATCTGCGACAGTGTGCGGGAGGGATCCACCAAGACAAAACCCAGCACGGCTCCCAGCAGCAAAAGTACGGCCGTCAAGGCAAAAGCCTGGTGAAAACCGGCAAGACCTGGCTCGGCCTGAATCAATCTTCCCATCACAATCGGTGCAACCAGACCCGCTGTTGTGGACAAGGAATTGGTGATGGCCAATGTAGAACCTCGCTTTTCGATTGGGCTGATTTGCGCTGAGATTGCCGAACAAAGCACAAAACCGACCTGGGGGAAACTCAAGCCCAAGGCGATCAGCACAATCCCCGCTGTTGGACCCGGCTTCAAGTAAGCGGCCGCCAGCAGGCACAAGGCCCCTGCCAACAAGAAACCTACCGTGACCAGACTGCGTGCCACTCGGGACGAATACCCCTGACGCAAGAAGCGGTTGGACAGGTAAGAGCCGCCCGACACAATCGGGATTGCCACAAAAATACACAGGGAAAATAGCCATCCAGCCGTGTCCGACGAGAAGTTCAGACCGCGTTGCAAATAAGCGGGTAACCAGGTAAAGACCAGTGCAGCACACCAGTACGCTACCCAGTACATCAGCAGGTTGCCGATGAAACTACGATTCAAAAGCACATCACGGTACGAACAGCGAGACTGCAGCTTGCTCTTGCCAACGGCGGGCGCCGGATTCGCACTGATGGGACCATCCTTGCCCAGCAAGGCCCATACCACCAGCCACATCAGCCCCACTGCCGCTGTCACCCAAAACACCGAGCGCCAGCCGTGGCTGATGGTCAAATACCCCACCAGGGGGCCGGCCAACAGCATGCCCACTTGCCCACCCTGCATCACGATGGCCGTAGGCCAGGTACGCTCCTGATCCGGGAACCACTTGTAGCAAGCATGTAAGGCCAGGGGGTAGGCAGGGCCTTCCCCCACGCCCAGCAAAATGCGACAAGCCATCAAGGCAATAATCGTGCTGGCTCCCATAGCGATCGGAACCTGGGCTACAGACCAGATAATGACCAGCCCCACCAGCAGCAAACGCGAGGACACCGTATTGGACACAAAACCCACCACAATGCCCGAGATCGCAAACAGGAAGAAAAAGCTGCCTGCAATGGTGCCAAACTGCTGTGGCCCGATGGCCAGCTCCTCCATCAACGGCACGGCGACCAGACCAAATATCGCCTTATCGGCAAAGTTGATCACCATGAACAAAAACAACAAGAACACCACGACGTAGCGCTGTCCTGGGAAATACTTTTTCTGGTTTTCCATGTCTTCCCCCAACTTGTCAAAAGTGCAGCGATACGATCAATAAGGACGGTCACCAATAATGGTGGCTCGGGCCATTTTGCGGGGCAAAGGAAAATAGTCCTGAACGGCATAATGCTGGGTGGCCCGGTTGTCCCAAAACGCAATGGTGTGAGGCTGCCATTTCAAGCGCACCTGATACTCCGGGTGACGGGCCTGATCCACCAAATACTGCAGCAGGAAATGAGCGCCGCTTTGCAGCTCGGGCATGCCACGGAAAAAGCCGGTTTCGATGTAATTGGCCAGATGGGTAGTCCAGCTGCTGACATACAAAATCCGCTGGCCAGTTTCTGGATGAGTGCGCACCACAGGGTGAGTCTGCGCTGGAAAACGATCTCGCAACGCAGCTCTGTCCTCCTCGGGGATACGGTCTATGAAACCGGGCAATAAATCGTGTACGGCTTCCAGCTCGTGCAAAATATCTTTGATGTGAGGCGGCAAGTTCTCATAGGCCAGTGCCATATTGCACCAGATCGTATCGCCCCCGGCGGGTGGACATTCAATGCAACGCAGAATGGAACCCATGGAAGGTTCGGCCCGCCAGCTGACATCGCTATGGTAGATATTCTCACGCCCCGGCTGCGTGTTATTGCCCCCCAGCAGCACCAGCTCGGGATAGTCCGGATCGTGTGGAAAAACCGGATGCACTTCCAGCTCACCAAAGCAACGGGCAAATGCAACATGCTGTGCCGCATTCAAAGGCTGGTCGCGAAACACCAGCAATTGATGCTTCAACAACAAGGCGCGCAGCTCCTGTACCTGCATATCCTCCAGGGCCTGAGTCAAATCGACACCCGCTACCTCGACACCGATAGCGGGCGACATGATTGTGGTTTCCAAGCGGCTGGCTGCGATTGGGCTGTCTACGACCTGCGTCATGATCCTCTCCTGAATATTGTTTCGTTTCAAACGAAACAATATTAGCGTGAGAAATATCCAGCACAACTCGGTGATTACCCTTGAGACTTCAAATATGTGCGTCGCCGCTGAAATCGCTGCCAAAGCGCTGGACCATACGGTTCTCCAGGCGCGTCATCATCTCTTTAAAGGAGCTGAGCTCTTCCTGGCTAAGCACGGACGTCAGCTCCTGCTCCAGACCCAGAGCGATGGGCACAATGCGATCGTGCACTTGCTGACCCTGCTCGGTCAGACACAGCAGATTGCTGCGCATATCGTTTTCATTATCGCGACGAGCAATTAACTGAGCGGCTGTCAGGCGAGAAACGGCACGGCTGACCTTGGCCTTGTCCATGCTGGTGCGCTCGGTCAAACTGCCCGAGGTCAGGGTGCCATAGCGTCCCAGGGTCGCAATGATGCGCCACTCTGGAATGGACAAACCAAATTGCTGTGCATGCTGACGCGCAAAGGTCACCGCAATATGCGAGGCCAATATCGTGACTTGATAAGGGAGAAAATTCTCCAGGTCCAGGGTGGTTTTTTCCAACTCGCTTCCCAAGGCGCTAGTCCGCTTTCTGTAAGGAGTTTGATCATAGCATCGCCAGGCAATGGCTTCGCCGATTGGCTACCCAGCTTCTTTTCGATGCAACAAGAAAAAACAAGAGCGGCCTGCCCTGCAGTCATAGTTGTTTACTTTAGCTGCGCCCTAAATCCGATACGCTGGAAGATCACTTCAGTCAGGAGATGTTCATGCCAATTGCCATTGATCCCACCAAAGCGCCCGACACCACTCCTCCCGGCAAAACGCCCAACCCCGAGCCGGACCCTAAAAAGATTCCTGGCAATGAGCCGCCATCCAAAAAATAGTCAAAGGCCAGAGCTTTTGACGCTGGTATTTGCAGGAATTTGAACACTTGCTCGCCATATGCAGGTCGCATGTCATTACATTGAGATGCGGCCTGAAACGGCTGTCACATTTTCTGCAGTACAGTGAATCGTGGTGATATTTATTACAAACCATCACCCTACGCTAATTGGCAAGCCAGTTTGCAAACGCTATTACATCAACCACAAAATTATTTGAGGAGCATTGTATGGCCCAGCTAGACCGAGGCACCATGTGCATCATGTGCCAAACCCTTCCACTATCGCAACCCAACGCTCAACGACATCCTTACCTCAAACCCATCAGACGAGTAGATGACACTGACGAACCAAGCACCGAAAGTCTGTATCACTGCACTGTTTGTCACACCCATTGGCTATACCAACGCGACAAATGGGACGCCTGCCTGGGATTCAAATTATGGCAAGGAGGCCTACAGGCATTTAACCGGCGGCATGTACCGCTTACTTTCCCCACTCAGAGCACAGACAGCAAAAAAACCAGAAAGCACAAAGGTCCTGAGCTGCTCTCTTGATCCTTGCTAGTCGCAGAACGAGCTCTATCGATACACGGGCAGCGCTGACACGCGGGCTGCCCTGTCGATCCTCCTGGCGCCCTGCCATTCAGACACGGCAATTCCAGCACGAACAGGTCTGTTTTGCCTACTCTGCAGCCGGTCATTTTTCTGAACCGAATGTTGCAAAGTTAAGACTATTAAAAAAAAATGCGCACTTGTTGCGCCGCAACATATATTATTTTTCCATAGTCGTTGTTCCTGCGGTGGTGAGATGAGCGGAGACAGGCGTCACAGAGCGCTGCTGTTATCTCGCTGCCCACCGACTAGGCAAGACCGGGGTCACGTGCCTAGCTAGCTTACTCGCCTTGCCGGAATTGTGTTGCTCTTCAACCTACAACACAGGTCCGCTTGCCTACCACTTGCGTTCGCGCTGTCGCACACCCTGCTGACAGCCGGAGAGTCGCTCAAACCGGCGTTGCCCGGTTGCACTCAAGCCATCCACCAGGATTACCCATCCCGGTCGGCCCCCTCTCAACCGTCTCCTACCCCTCTCGGTGTTCCTTTGCATCCGCAAGGCCAGCTTGCCTGTGTTTACTTCAGGAACACCTATGAAATTGATTACCGCCATCGTCAAACCCTTCAAGGTTGACGAGATACGCGAGGCCCTTTCCGATCTGGGCATACAGGGGATGACGCTTACCGAGGTCAAGGGATTTGGTCGCCAGAAAGGCCACACCGAGCTTTACCGCGGTGCGGAATATGCAGTCGACTTCCTGCCCAAGATCCGCATTGAACTGGCTATTCCCGACGAGCAGTTGCAAAGCGTTCTGGAGGCCATTCAAAGCAGTGCCCGCACCGGACGTATTGGTGACGGCAAGATCTTTGTCCAGCCGCTGGACCATGTCATCCGCATCCGCACCGGCGAATGCGATGAGCAAGCCCTGTAATCGGAGACTCCATCATGAACAACGCTGATCTATCGTGGATGCTGGTCTCCACGCTTCTGGTACTGATGATGGCCGCGCCGGGCCTGGCCCTGTTTTACTCAGGGATGGTGCGTCAAAAAAATGCCTTGTCCATGTTATCCCAGACCTTGCTGGTGTTCAGTCTGGGGGTGGTGCTGTGGTTTATCTATGGCTACTCACTGGCCTTTACCGCTGGCAATCCCTTGATTGGCAGTTTCGACAAGGTCTTGTTCAACGGCATGTTCACCGCTGCTGACCAACAGTTCTCCATGTCGGGCACCTTGCCTGAACTGCTGTTTGCGTCTTTTCAGGCCACCTTTGCCGGTCTGACTTGCGCTCTGGTTGTCGGTAGTCTGGCAGAACGTACCCGCCTGTCCGCCATCCTGGTCTTTACCGTGATCTGGTTCACTTTGGCCTATCTGCCCATTTGCCATATGGTCTGGTTTGCCGATGAACAGAACGGCGGCTTGCTCAACTCCCGTGGCGCGCTGGACTTTGCCGGTGGCACGGTGGTGCATATCAACGCCGGTATTGCCGGTCTGGTCGGTGCCTGGATGATTGGCCCCAGACTGAACTACCGTCGTGAAGCCATGCCACCTCATAACCTGCCCCTGACCTTTATTGGTGCTGCTCTGCTGTGGGTAGGCTGGTTCGGTTTCAACGCAGGCTCGGCTTTGTCGGCCAATGAAAATGCCACGCTGGCCTTCTTCAACACCATGCTGGCAGCCGCCATCGGCGTTGTGGCCTGGACTTTGGGTGAATGGATCAGCAAAGGTCATCCTTCCTTGCTGGGTGCCTGCTCGGGTGCGATCGCAGGTTTGGTCGGCATTACCCCGGCAGCCGGTTTTGTGGCTCCTTCCGGCGCACTGGCCATTGGCCTGATTACCTCCCTGGCGTGCTTGTGGGGTGTGAATGTTCTGAAGCGCTGGTTACGCGCCGACGATACGCTGGACGTTTTTGGCATTCACGGTTTGGGCGGGATTGTGGGCGCTTTGCTCACAGGTCTGTTCAACGCACCTGTTCTGGGTGGTCCTGGTACTGCCGCTGGCAACAGTATCTGGATGCAGTTGTGGATTCAGCTCGAAGGCGTGCTGGTTACGCTGGTCTGGTCCGGTGTGGCTGCCTGGATTGCCTTCACCATTGCCAAGCTAGTCTGCGGCGGTTTACGTGTCGATGCTGACCACGAGCGCGAAGGTCTGGATATCCGTACCCACGGTGAAACGGGTTATCAACACTGAGATCCCATCATGATTCTTGCCAATCTTGCCTGCAGGCAAACTGCTCCCTTTAAACACAGGCACAGGCCTAAAAGAAAAAGCCCTCTTTCGAGGGCTTTTTTTATAAGCAAACCTGTTGCTTATTTTTCTTTACGGTAAGCGTCGTGACAAGTCTTACAGGACTTGCCCACATTACCGAAAGCCACGCGGAAGGCATCAAAATCGCCCGAATCGGAAGCCACTTTCAGCTTGTCGATGGCAGCGGTGAAATCATCGGTAGCTTGCTTGAAACCCTGAGCATCGCTCCAGGCCTCAGCTTTGGTCTCGCCGCCTTCGGTACCAGCGCCAAATGCGCCCCAAGGCAAAGCCGCCAAAACCGTCAGCACTTCTACGTTTTTAGCGATTGCAGCCGCATCATACGGTGCTTCTTTTTTGGCCACGGGAGCCATACGACCAAAGTGCGAGCCAATCAGCGACATGCTGGCTTGACGGTAGTTCACGGCCTGTTCTGGCTTGGCAAACTGGGCGGTAGCAGGCGTGACAAACGCAGCGCACAAGGCGGCAGCGGCAGTCAGAAACGCGAATTTTTTCATGTGAACTCCTGTGTGATGAAACATAAAACACTTCATAAAGCACTGGCTCAAGAAACCCGGCCGGCTGTGCCCTTGTGCAAGAACACAGCCGTTTGGATTTAGATCGCCTGGGCCAACTTTACTGCCACGCCCAGATAGCTGCGTGGAGTTAGCTCAAGCAAATAGGTTTTAGCGTCGGCGGGCAATTCCAGACCGCCAATAAACTCGCGCAACGCTTCCTGAGTAATACCACGACCACGTGTCAGGGCTTTGAGTTGCTCGTAAGGCTGGGGCAAACCGTAGCGGCGCATCACCGTTTGAACCGGCTCGGCCAGGATTTCCCAGCATGCGTCGATGTCCGCATCGACAGCAGCGGCGTTCAGTTCCAGTTTGCCCAGACCACGCAGGCAGGCGTCGTAAGCCACCACGCTGTAACCCAGAGCCACGCCCAGGTTACGCAGCACGGTCGAGTCGGTCAGGTCACGCTGCCAACGGGAGATAGGCAGCTTTTCGGACAGGTGGCGCAGCATGGCATTGGCCAGGCCCAGGTTGCCTTCCGAGTTTTCAAAGTCAATCGGGTTGACCTTGTGCGGCATGGTGGACGAACCGATCTCGCCTTCTTTGAGGCGCTGTTTGAAGTAACCCAGGGAGATGTAGCCCCAGACGTCACGGTTGAAGTCCAGCAAGATGGTGTTGGCGCGAGCGATGGCGTCAAACAGAGCGGCCATCCAGTCGTGGGGTTCGATCTGAATGGTGTAGACGTTTTGCGTCAGACCCAGACCAGCCAGCACTTTCTGGCTGAATGCAGGCCAATCAATTTCGGGGTAAGCCGAGAAGTGAGCGTTGTAGTTGCCGGTGGCACCATTCATTTTGGCCAGAGGCTGGACCGCAGCAATGGCCGCAATGGCGTTTTGCAGTCGAGCGGCCACGTTGGCAAATTCCTTGCCCATGGTGCTGGGGCTGGCTGGCTGACCGTGGGTGCGCGAGAGCAAAGGCTGCTCGGCGTGCAAGCGGGCCTGAGCCTTGATGGCATCACACACTTCTTGCAGTTGCGGCAGGATCACCTGCTCACGGGCACGCGTCAGCATCAGCGCATGCGAGGTGTTGTTGATGTCTTCAGAGGTGCAGGAAAAATGGATGAATTCAGCCGCAGCGGACAGCTCGGCGTGGTCGGCCACTTTTTCTTTCAACCAGTATTCCACGGCTTTCACGTCGTGGTTCGTAGTGCGCTCGATGGCTTTGATGCGGGCGGCATCGTCTTCCGAGAAGTTCTGCACCAGGCTCTTGAGTACCTCGCGAGCTTCGGCGGAGAAAGTAGGCAGTTCGGGCAGACCCGCGTCGGACAGGCCGATCAACCAGGCCACTTCGACCTCTACGCGATGCCACATAAATGCGGCTTCGGACAACAGGCCACGCAAGGGGGCGGTACGGCTGCCATAACGCCCGTCCAATGGCGACAAGGCATTCAGAGTGCTCAGGGTATCGGCTATGTGCATCGTTCTACAGAAAAGAAGGGGGAATAAAGTCAGCCCGCATTCTAACATTGCAGGCTGGCACCCGTATGCCACGCGTTCAGCATGGGGTCAGAATGCGACGGCTGTTCGAGGCTTTGACGAATAAACCACAGTTTTCCAACATTGTTTCCAGCGACAGGTTCAGGCCCGGCCTGCGGGACGTTCGCCCATAGGTTCCTGCTATACTTTTTGAGCCTGCAACTTTTGATAGCTTTTTATGAAACTTCTAGCTTCCCTCACCAGCCCATACGCGCGCAAAGTGCGTGTTGTCATGGCGGAAAAAAAGCTCGACTACGAGCTGATTCTGGAGGATGTGTGGGCCGATGACAGCGATATTCTGAAGCACAATCCACTGGGCAAAGTCCCCTGTCTGATTATGGATGATCAGGCAAATCTGTTTGACTCCCGCGTGATCGTCGAGTATCTGGATACCCTCTCGCCCGTCGGCCGCCTGATTCCCCAAGCCGGACGTGATCGCGCTGCAGTCAAATGCTGGGAAGCCATTGCCGATGGCTTGCTTGATGCCTGCGTTGCCATCGTGGTGGAAAAACGCCGTCCCCAAGAGCTGCGTCTACCCGCCTGGATTGACCGCCAAAACAGCAAGATTACCGCCGCCCTGCAATCCATGAACAACACCTTGGGTGACCAGTCCTTTTGCATGGGCACCAGCTTTAGCCTGGCCGACATTGCCGTAGGCTGCGCACTGGGTTATCTGGATCTGCGCTTTCCTGAACTGGACTGGCGCTCGCAGTACGGCAATCTGCAACGCCTGGATGAAAAACTCCAAGCGCGCCCCTCGTTTGCCAGCACCTTACCGCCTACGCAGTGAGCGTTGCGCCAGCAAGCCAGGGCCCATTCTTTTGAATGGGTTTTTTTATGTCTGCTGGTTCAGGCCTCGCCCAGCAATCGGTACATCCAGAAGGCCTCATCAGACTTCATGCGCTGAGCGAACTGAGCCGGTGAAAAGCCCGAAACCCGTTTGACCTCTCTGCCAAAATGAGACTGGTCGCTATACCCGGCTTGCAACGCCACATCAGACCAGACCGGATTTTCCTGCTGCTGCACCAAGGCAAAAGCACGCTCAGCACGCACATACAGCTGCAGCTCACGCTGGCTCTGCCCGGCCCAACGCTTGAATTGCCTTTGCATCTGACGCAAGCCCGTTCCCGTGCGTGTTGCTGCCATCCGCATCCCCAATGCCGTCAACCAATGATGCAAGGTGGCAGCACCTTCTGTCGCCAGACAGCCATGAGCACAACGATGAATTGCCGCCTCCAGTTGTTCGAATAAAGGGCCTTCTTCTGTGCCAGCTTGCCCAAGTGTCTGACAGCTGGCAGCGGGCAAGACCTGATCCATGGGCAGTACCTGATCCAGAAAGTCGCTGGCCTCGATACCAAACACACGTTTCAAGGCATCCGGGTACAGTCCAATCGAAATCGCATGGACAGGCCCCGGAGACCAGCTAATGGAAGGTGTGCGCGAAGGCCCGGCAAACAGCATGCCGGGCAGGGGCTCTGACAGTACCGGACTCCCTCCATCCACGGGCGTCTGCACCATGTGCAGCTGGCCATGGAAAACCCAGGACAACACCACCAGGGGCGAAGCCGGATAACAGTTCAGACGTTGCTGCGGCAGCAGATCCAGAGCACGGGTATCACGCTCCACGCCCAGATGGATAATGGACGCCGTTTTTCGGCTGGGGTGATGCAAACGGGCACAAGTCAAAGCAGACATGGGAGGTCGTTTCCGTTCTATCCGGCCCAGGCAAGCCGGGCCACACTGAAAGTCCTTTTATCCTACTTCAGCCCCGCCCTTTTATGCCCAAAACTATCTTGCAAGGATCCTGGTCTCATCGTTGCCGAAGCGCCCTCACCCTCTGGGCCACCACCATAGACGTACTGGCTCGACGTATCATCGCCAAGCCGCTAGTGCCCGGCTGGTCCGTGCCTTTTGAAATCGCCACCCTGTTCTATCGCAAGCAGTTCAACCACGCCTTCCGCTTGCCAACCATAGCTGAAGGCCGCGCCTATTTCGACAGCCTGTACACGATTGCCGAACCGGACTTGCCCGTCCAGATGCAGGCCAGCACGTCCCCAGAACCACGGGGTGACTGGTTCATTCCAGATCGCCCGAACAGCAGCAAAACCATCTTGTACTTTCATGGCGGCGGCTATGCTTTCTACCCAATCGTGTCGCGCCACTTCATTCGTCTGCTGGCCTACAAGCTGCAAATACCCATCTTCGCCGTGGACTACCGCCTGACCCCGGAGCACCCTCACCCGGCCCAACAGGAAGATGCGCTAGACGCCTACCGCTATCTGCTTGGACGTGGAATCCCCGCCCAGGATATTGTCCTGGCAGGCGACTCGGCAGGCGGACACCTGGTGCTGATGAGCTTGGTCGGCCTGCGTCAAGCGGGACTGCCCCAACCTTCTCTGGCCTTGGCACTAAGCCCCTGGACGGATATAGGACGACGCGGCGCCAGCCAGTTTGGTCATGATCGCTACGATATGGTGCAGGGCTATCAAACGCTGCAATACGGTCAATGGCTAAAGGGCAACGGCCCCTGGAGTGATGATCGGCTCTCGCCCATTGCACAGGATCTGCGCTATCTGGCCCCCATCTACATTCAGGCAGGCGGCAAGGAAATTCTGGTCGACATGATCCGGGATTTTGCCCGAGAGGCGCACAAGCAAGGGGCCAATATACGGCTGGATGTCTGGCCGGATATGACGCACGAATTTCATGCTTACGGCAGCACACTACCGCAAAGCGAGCAGGCAATGACTGCGCTACGGACAGCAATTCAATGGGCAGCTGGGGGAGTTTTTGAGCCGGCAGAAGAAACCGAACTGAATGGACTGGACTGTGCGTATGGCAAAGTCCAGCCAGAAAACATCAAGCCTGTGTGATGGCCTGCGTAATCATGTAGATCGCCAGCACAGTCAACATGCCAGCAAAGATGCGCTTGAGCGTCACCTGATCGATCTTGTGGGCCAGACTGGCCCCCAGGGGGGCGGTACAAATACTGGTGGCCGAAACAATCAACAAGGCCGGCCAGTAGATAAAACCAATCATGCCGGGGTGGCTGCCAAAGGTGGCCTGCCCGGACCAGATATAACCCACGCTATTGGCCAGAGCAATGAAAAAGCCCAAGGCGGCCGAGGTAGCGACGGCCTGCCGCACAGGCACATTGCCGCGCAGCATGAAGGGGACAGACAAGAAGGCCCCACCCGCCCCCAGCAGACCGGACACGAAACCGATCAAGGCTCCCATGGCAGCAATCCAGAATGGAGCAGGCAGGGAGCGGCCTTGCACCGGGGCCGACTTGCGTGCCATTTTGGAGGCCGAATACAGGACGAACACACCGAACACAATCGCCAGCGCCGTGCTGTTGATCATGGCAAAAATCGCGCCGCCCGACAGCAGCCCGCCCAGGATCAGGCCGGGCACCATGACCTTGACCACATCCCAGCGAATGGCACCATGTTTATGGTGCGCCCTCACACTGGACAAGGAGGTGAACAGAATCGTGGCCATGGCCGTGGCAATGGAAGCATGCACGGCCAGCTCTTGCGGCACACCAAACAGCGGTAGCAGGAAAGTCAGGAACGGCACCAGAATCATGCCTCCGCCAATCCCCAGCAGCCCGGCGGCCAAACCAATACCGGCACCCAGCACCAGCAAACTGATGACAAGAATGGGATCCATGCCCGCCTCTTATTGAATAATGCCGCCGCCCAGGCAGCGGTCACCGTCGTACAGGACCACGGATTGGCCCGGCGTTACGGCCCATTGGGGCTGATCAAAATGAAGAGACAGGCTGTCGCCTTCGGCAGCCAGGATCGTGCAGGCCGCATCGGCCTGGCGATAACGGGTCTTGGCATGGATCGGGCCCAGCGCTGGCGGATGGCCTGCTACCCAACTGGTCTGCTCGGCCTTCAATTCAGACTGCAACAGCCAGGGGTGATCGTGCCCTTGCACCACATACAGCGTGTTCGTGGCCAGATCCTTGCGGGCGGCATACCAGGCGTCGGCGGTACCGTCTTCGCGCTGCTTGCCCTTGACACCACCAATGCCCAAACCCTTGCGCTGACCATAGGTGTGGAAAGCCAGACCCACGTGCTGACCCAATACCTGGCCTTCCGGTGTTTTGATAGGACCGGGTTGAGTGGGCAGATAGCGATTCAGGAACTCGCGGAAAGGACGCTCACCAATAAAGCAAATGCCGGTCGAGTCTTTTTTAGCCGCATTGGGCAGCTTCAGTTCCTCGGCAATACGGCGTACTTCCTGCTTGTTGATCTCGCCCAAGGGGAACAAGGTGCGCGACAGCTGCGCCTGGTTCAGGCGGTGCAGAAAATAACTTTGATCCTTGGAAGCATCCAGACCTTTCAACAATTGATAGTCGGTGCCGCCCCCGGCGATGGGCACGCCACGCACACGGGCGTAATGGCCGGTGGCAATCCAGTCGGCGCCCAAGGTCATGGCGTGATCCAGAAAGGCCTTGAATTTGATTTCCGCATTGCACAGAACATCGGGATTCGGGGTGCGACCTGCCGAATATTCCCGCAAGAACTCCGCAAACACGCGGTCCTTATATTCCGCAGCGAAGTTGACCGCCTCGATCTCGACCCCGACCAGATCGGCCACGCTGGCCGCGTCCAGCCAATCCTGGCGCGAAGAGCAAAATTCGGAGTCATCGTCGTCTTCCCAGTTCTTCATGAACAGGCCCACGACTTCATAGCCTTGCTCTTTAAGCAGCCAGGCCGAGACAGAGGAGTCCACGCCGCCGGACATTCCGATAACGACGCGACCTTTTTTGGTGGAAATAGTCATTGCAGTGATGATGAGAGGTGCCGCAGCAAGCAGACCGATGGTCTGGCACGCACCTGACTAACTAAAAAAGGCATTGTACGCCTGCGCTGACGCATGTACAGGCAGACATCGCCAGTGCTTGGGGTTTCTGGAAAACTGTGCTGCCCAGGACACAAATAAAAAGCCCGAACACGCGGTCCGGGCTTTCAGGGCGGCTCAAGTGTGGCTCAAGCGCGATCAGTCCAGAGGACGCGGGGGCAACATCTTGCCGGGATTCATGATGTTGCGAGGATCCAGCGCCTGCTTGATGCTGCTCATTACATCCAGTGCATCCTGACCGTGCTCGGCCAGCATGAACTCCATCTTGTGCAAGCCCACACCGTGTTCGCCGGTGCAGGTGCCCTGCATGGCAATGGCACGCTCTACCAGACGATGGTTCAAGCGCTCGGACTCGTCCCACTCTTCCTGACTATCGGCGTCCAGCAGCATCAGGACGTGGAAGTTGCCATCGCCCACGTGACCCACGATGGTGTACGGGAACGGAGCCTGATCCATATCGGCCGCAGTTTCTGCCACACACTCTGCCAAAGCGGAAATGGGAACACAAACGTCCGTGGTGCTGGAGCGGCAGCCGGGACGCAGTTGCAAACCGGCAAAGTAGGCATTGTGTCGCGCCGTCCACAAGCGGGAACGATCCTCGGCCTTATCGGCCCACTCAAAATCCATGCCGCCGTTATCACGGGTGATTTCCTGAACCACCTGAGCCTGCTCCTGCACACCGCTGGGGCTGCCGTGGAATTCAAACAGCAGCAAGGGCGACTCTTTCAGCGTCAGCTTGCTGTAGGCATTGGTGGCACGTACGGCGGCCGTATCCATGAATTCGACACGCGCAATCGGGATACCCATTTGAATGACCTCGATCACGCTTTGCACGGCAGAGCGCAGATCGGGGAAATTACAGATAGCCGCCGAAATGGCTTCGGGCTGCGGGTACAGACGCACCGTCACTTCGGTAATGATGCCCAGCGTGCCTTCGCTACCGATGAACAAGCGGGTCAGGTCGTAACCGGCAGAGGATTTCTTGGCACGGTTAGCCGTATCAATAATGCGGCCATCTGCCGTCACAACCTTTAAAGTCAGGACGTTTTCGCGCATGGTGCCGTAACGCACGGCATTGGTACCCGACGCACGCGTTGCGGCCATCCCGCCCAGGCTGGCATCCGCACCGGGGTCGATGGGGAAAAACAAGCCCGTATCACGGATGTGCTCGTTCAAGGCCATGCGTGTCACGCCAGCTTGCACTGTGGCGGTGAAATCTTCGGCATTAATCGCCACGATCTCATCCATGCCGGACAAGTCCAGGCTGACGCCACCTTGAATCGCCAGAAAATGCCCTTCCAGCGAGGAACCAGCCCCGTAAGGAATCAGGGGCACATGGTGTTCATGACAATGACGTGCCACCCAGGCCACTTCTTCTGTGCTGCGAGCAAAAACAACCACATCAGGCAGCATGGGTGGATACGGCGATTCATCCCGTCCATGGTGTTCACGCACAGCGTGAGAAAGCGAGCAACGCTCTTGGAACTGAGCCTGCAAGTCTTCTACAAAACCTTCAGGTAAAGGGCGCCGCGCTAGGTCGGCATGACCGGGAGCATTCATGAGCATTCCAAAAAGGCAAAACCCTATTATGAGTGGCTAAGTGCCCCCTCTTCAAGAGCGACTCGTGCCTGACGACGCTGACGCACCGCTTCAGCCAGTTTTTCCAGAACCACCACCGTGTCATCCCAATCGATGCAACCGTCGGTAATGCTTTGGCCGTAGGTCAAAGGCTTGCCTTCCACCACGTCCTGACGGCCGCCTACCAGATGGCTTTCGATCATCACGCCGCAGATACGCATATCGCCGCCCGAGATCTGACCAGCAACATCGGCCAGCACTTCGGGCTGACGGCGGTAGTCTTTATTACTGTTGGCGTGGCTGGCATCGACCATCACACGCGGCACCATGCCGGCCTTGATCATGGCCTGGCTGGTTGCCTCAACGTTTTCAGCGTCGTAGTTCGGCGTCTTGCCACCGCGCAAAATCACGTGGCAATCGTTATTGCCCACGGTGGACACAATGGCGGAGTGACCGCCCTTGGTGACCGACAGGAAATGGTGAGGCTGGGAAGCGGCCTTGATCGCGTCCAGAGCAATACGGATATTGCCATCCGTGCCATTCTTGAAGCCGACGGGGCAGGACAATCCGGAGGACAGTTCACGGTGAACCTGGCTCTCTGTCGTGCGAGCACCAATGGCGCCCCAGGAAACCAGATCAGCAATGTACTGGGGAGTAATCATGTCCAGGAACTCGCAGCCAGCGGGCAAATCCAGCTGGTTGACGGCCAGCAGCAATTCACGCGCCGTACGCAAACCCTGATTGATGTTGAAGCTGCCATCCATGAAGGGGTCGTTGATCAGCCCTTTCCAGCCCACGGTGGTACGTGGCTTTTCGAAGTACACGCGCATCACAATTTCCAGCTCGGGGGCAAAACGCTTGCGCTCGACCGTCAGGCGACGCGCGTAGTCCATGGCGGCTTCGGTATCGTGGATGGAACAAGGACCCACCACGACCACCAGACGATCATCGCGTTCGTGAAGGATCTTGTGAATGCTGCGGCGGGCCTTGTGAACCGTCGTCGATACAGCAGAGGTACACGGGAACTCGCGCATCACATGGGATGGGGGAGACAGCTCCTTAATTTCACGAATCCGTAAATCATCAGTATTGTGCGACACGATTGAACTCCAGTTGGTTTGCCAGGTCCGGGGGCAAACGAAAAAAAAGCCGCCCGGTCTATGCTGGCGGCTTATTTCAGGATTTAGGTCTTACTTGTGTTTGGTGCAACCCGTCCTTTCCTCCACCAGCGGCATCGGAAAAGCATAAAAATAAAAGAAGAAAACGGGGGTTGCGAAAGTCATGGGAAAAATCCTAACACAGTTCCTGACGCGCCGCCAACAAAACCAGCAAGATTCATCCACAAAAACGCTGAACAACAAAATATTTATACCAACATGGCACTAAAAAACAGCATCAAACGAAATCATTGTTTCGTTTTGAGTTTTTTATTGGCCCTTTTGTTTCGTGTTATCGCGAAAAACCACGATAAATCGTTTAGATGCCTTGTTTGTCTTATTTTTACATCTACATACAAACCTGATGACACACTGCCAGGCACAAATGCAAAAGGGCCAGAACACTGGGTTCTGGCCCTTAGCCGCCTAATTTAGCAGCAGGCTATACGCCCTTTGCCACCGTACCGGGCTTGCTGTCTCTCCCGGAAAAACTCGGCGTACTCCATCGGTTTCTGATCCGGGTGGTTCACCCGCATATGATTCAGATAGGTTTCGTAATCAGGCACGCCCACCATCAGACGCAAGGTTGTGGCCAGATAACGCCCGGTGCCCCGCCCTGCCTGGGCACTGCGCGAAATGGCTCCTGTCAATAATCCTTTCATATCAAGCTCCTGCTGCCGCTTGAGCCGGCAATGGCTCGTACGGAGTCTCGGCAGAATGCGGCTCCGTGCTGCGACGTGCTTTCAGCACGCAACGGATGCCAAAGAACACCATGCTCAAGACCACAAAGATGAACAGACCGCACAAGGTGGAGTTCACGTAATCGTTGAAAATCACCTGTTGCATCTGCTCCAGAGATTTGGCCGGCGCCATGACAGTTTGTTCCGCCAGACCTTTTTGATAAACCTTGGCGTGGGCCAAAAAGCCAATCTTGGGGTCGGGGTGGAACATTTTCTGAAAGCCTGCCACCAGCGTGCAAATCAGCAGCCAGATAGTGGGAACCACGGTCACCCATGCGTAGCGGTCTTTCTTCATCTTGAAGAGCACCACCGTACCCAATACCAATGCCACCGCTGCCAGCATCTGGTTGGCAATACCGAACAAAGGCCACAAGGTGTTGATACCACCCAGTGGATCGACCACACCCTGATACAGGAAGTAGCCCCACGCCGCCACGCACAAGGATGTGGCAATCAAGTTGGCGACCAGCGACTCCGTACGCCGCAAGCCCGGCACAAAAGTACCCATCAAGTCTTGCAGCATGAAGCGGCCTGCACGAGTACCGGCATCTACCGCCGTCAGAATGAACAGGGCCTCAAACAGAATGGCGAAGTGATACCAGAAGCTCATCATCGCCGGCCCGCCGATGACGTTATGCAAGATGAAGGCCATGCCCACCGCCAGGGTAGGAGCCCCACCGGCACGGGAAATAATGCTGTTTTCACCCACGTCGCTGGCCATTTGGGTCAGATCAGCGGGAGTAATCAGGAAGCCCCAGCTGGACACCACTTGCGCGGCCTGCTCAGGCGTGGTGCCAATCAAGGCGGCTGGGCTGTTCATGGCGTAGTAAATGCCCGGCTCGATCACGCAAGCCGCAACCAGGGCCATGATGGCTACAAAGGACTCCATCAACATACCGCCATAGCCGATATAGCGCGCCTGGGTTTCGTTTTCGATCATCTTGGGCGTGGTGCCCGAGGAAATCAAAGCGTGGAAACCGGACACGGCACCGCAAGCAATGGTAATGAACAGGAAGGGGAACAAGCTGCCGGACCAGACCGGGCCTGTGCCATCAATAAACTTGGTAGTCGCTGGCATTTTCAGCTCGGGCGCCACAATCACAATCCCGATGGCCAGACCCACAATCGTGCCAATTTTCAGGAAGGTGGACAGATAGTCACGCGGAGCCAGCAGCAGCCACACGGGCAGCACAGCAGCAATAAAGCCGTAAATAATCAGCGCCCAGGTCAGCTCCTCGCCATTCAGGGTGAAGAAGGGCCCCCAGGTCGGGTGGGCCGCCACGTTCTGACCATAGACAATCGCAGCCAGCAGGAAGATCAGCCCGATCACCGAGACCTCGCCAATACGACCCGGCCTCAGGAAGCGCAGATAAATCCCCATGAAGATAGCCAGCGGAATCGTCGCTGCCACCGTGAAGGTGCCCCATGGCGAATTGATCAGGGCCTTGACCACTATCAGCGCCAGCACAGCCAGAATGATGACCATGATCATGAAGGCGCCAAACAAGGCAATCACACCGGGCACCGTGCCCAGTTCGGACTTGATCAGATCCCCCAGCGAGCGCCCGTCGCGGCGCATGGAGATGAACAGAACCGTGAAGTCCTGCACCGCCCCCGCAAACACCACACCGGCCAGAATCCAGAGCATGCCGGGCAGATAACCCATTTGCGCAGCCAGCACTGGCCCGACCAAAGGGCCAGCCCCTGCAATGGCGGCAAAATGGTGCCCAAAAAGCACGTGTTTATTAGTCGGTACGTAGTCCAGACCATCGTTATGACGCCACGCTGGCGTCATGCGGGTCGCGTCCAGCTCAAAAACCTTGCGAGCAATGAAACGGCTGTAATAACGATAGGCAATTAAATAGACGCAGACTGCGGCGACTACGATCCATAGAGCATTGATGCTCTCCCCCCGGCTTAGTGCCACCGTTCCCAGGGCAAAGGCCCCCAGCACCGCAACCAGCACCCAAATCAGATGCTGTTTTATAAAACCGTCCTCTTCTCTGCTCATAGAGCCTCCACGATTTTGCATTAAGTAAGCCTGTCACCAACTTTTTCTTCTGGCCGCGCTTCTGATCTGAAGAAGTCGCCAGCTGCCTGCACAAGAGACGCAATACCGAGTGTGGCAGGCGTTCTTGCGGGGTCAGCACAGTCGTTTGGTACCGTGCATTTCCCGAACCGGCAGGGTTTGAAAGCGCGCCAAAGCGCACTTTCCAAAAGGGTGTCGGCGCGCCCGAAGACGCGCCGAACTCATTCATGAATCAATCTGGGGTAGGCATAAGCCAGGCGCTTTTGAGAGGACAAGCGCTCTTTAATCCTTGGGAGCATAGTGAAAACACGTACTCAAGACACCACGCATTTTCCCTAAGACCTGCCACTTTCCTTATATAGAAAGGCTAAGCAGACCCTTTACTCGATAGTTTCTATACATTTAATTTGAGTACGAATGATTTTATAAGCTATGATTTCTCTGCAAATCTTTCGTAAAACAAATCATTTATAACGAAATGGTATAGGCGAGAAAAGGACTCATGATGAAACTACAATCCAAGCCCCTCTGCGCGTTGGCCTTTGCCCTGCTGGGCACCCTGGCTGCCGCCTCCAGCGCCCAGGCAGTCACGCTGGAACAAGTCAAAGAGCGCGGCGTGATTCGCGTCGCCGTTGCTAATGAAATTCCGTACGGATACATGGACATGTCCGGCAAAGCCCAAGGCGCTGGCCCCGAAGTGGCCCAGGCCATCATGGAGCGTCTGGGCGTCAAAGAAATCAAATGGGAAACCGCCAACTTCGGTTCCCTGATCCCCGGCCTGCAAGCCAAACGCTTTGATATGGTGGCCGCCGAAATGGCCATCCTGCCGCAACGTTGCAATACCGTGCTGTTCTCCGAGCCCAACAGCTCCTACGGTGAAGGCCTGCTGGTCGCCAAGGGCAACCCCAAGAACATTCACTCGTACGAAGACTTCGCCAAGACTGATCACAAGATCGCCATCATGGCCGGTGCCGATCAACTGGAAATGATGCAGGCCCTGGGCGTGCCCGATAACCGCATGATCACTATTTCCAACAACGCGGATGCGATCTCCACCGTGGCAACCGGCCGTGCCGATGCCTATGCCGCAACTGGCCAGACCGCCAGTGATCTGGCCTCCAAAGGGGGCGGCAAAGTCGAGCTGGCCGCCGAGTTCAAGGACCCCATCATTGATGGCAACCCGGTTCGTAGCTGGGGCGGCTTTGCCTTTGCCAAGGAATCCGAAGACCTGCGCGACGCCGTGAACAAGGAACTGGCCGAATTCAAGAAAACCGATGAATGGAAAGCCATCCTGAGCAAACACGGCTTTACCGAAGAAGACGCCAAGCACTCGTTTGAGAAATCCACGGAACAGCTGTGTAAAGCCTGATCCTTCACCTGCGGGTAAGGCGGCCGCACGGGCCTGCGCGGCCCCTTCCAAAGGCCGACAGCGCACTGAAGGTGTACCGCCTGCCCTTGTCTGGAACCTGATATGGATTGGTTAAGTTACAGCTCGGCCCTGATGGACGGAGCCTGGGTCACCATACAGCTCACCCTGTATTCAACCGTGGTGGGAGCCATCGCCTCCTTTGCCCTGGGCATAGGCAGGCTGTCCCACTCGGTCGCCTTGCGCTCGCTGTCCGTCACGATTATTGAAGTTTTTCGCGGCACCTCTTTATTGGTACAGCTGTTCTGGCTGTACTTTGCCCTGCCTATTCTGGGCGAGTCCATGGGGCTGGACTGGCGTCTGGACCCGGTCGTGGCCGGCACCCTGGCCCTGGGCCTGAACATTGGCGCTTACGGTGCCGAAGTGGTGCGCGGTGCCATCCAGGCCGTGCCACACTCCCAACTGGAAGCGGCCAAGGCCCTGGACTTTACAGAGCGCCAAACCCTGTGGCGCATCAGCCTGCCCCAGGCCATCCCAGAGATGATGCCCAGCTTCGGGAATCTGGCCGTACAAAATCTGAAAGACACCGCCCTGGTCTCCCTGATCAGCCTGGGCGACTTGAGCTTCAGAGCTGAACAAATACGCAACTTCACCCAGGACAGCACCACCATCTATACCCTGCTCTTGCTGATGTACTTCGGCATGGCACTGGTGCTGACCGTCCTGATGAAATTGCTGGAACGCGCAACCGGCCGCTGGCGTGCGCAAAGGAGCTGAACATGCTGTTTGGTATTGAATGGGACACCAGCAGCAACGGGGCATTTGCGCTGTCTATCCTGCCTATTTTGCTTAAAGGCTTATGGGTCACCATCCAGGCCGCCGTACTGGGCTTTGGTGTTGCGGCTGTCTTGGGACTGATTCTGGCAGGCCTGAAAAGTGTGCGTCTGCGCCTGATTTCCTGGCCCGCCTATGTGCTGACCGAATTCCTGCGCGACACGCCTTTGCTGGTGCAATTGTTTTTCCTGTACTACGTGCTACCGGACTACGGCATTGTGCTGCCCGCCTTTCTGACCGGCGCACTGGCGCTGGGGGTGCAGTACAGCGCCTATCTGTCCGAGGTCTACCGAGCCGGTCTGGAGTCCGTTACCCATGGCCAGACTGAAGCAGCCCGCGCACTGGACATTTCCCCGCTGCGTACCTTTATGGTCATCACTCTGCCCCAGGCCATCCCGCGCATCATTCCGGCCATGGGTAATTATCTGGTGTCCATCATGAAAGACGTGCCTGTACTCTCTGTTGTATCGGTACTGGAAGTTCTGAATGTGGCCAAGATTATCGGTGACCGTACCTTTAACTACATCATTCCCCTGTCCATGGTGGGCGGCCTGTATCTGCTGCTGACCCTCCTGGCATCCGCTGGGGTACGAGCGCTGGACCAGCGTTTGCCCAAGCAAGGAATCCCCCTGCGATGACTGACTCTACGAACCCCATCATTCAATTTGACAATGTCACCAAGAAATTTGGTGATGTCACCGTACTGGACGCCTTGAACTTCCAGGTGGAACCAGGTGAAAAAGTCACCATCATCGGCCCTTCCGGTTCCGGTAAATCCACCGTGCTGCGCATTCTGATGACGCTGGAGACCATCGACGAAGGTGTCATCACGGTAGCGGGCAAACCCCTCTGGCACGAGCGGGTCGATGACAAGCTGGTGCCCGCCAGCCAGAACCACTTGCGCGAGATGCGCAAGGAAATGGGCATGGTGTTCCAGCAGTTCAACCTGTTCCCGCATATGACGGTGATGCGCAATGTGACTGAAGCGCCCACCCATGTGCTGGGCCTGTCCAAAGAACAGGCGCGCGAACGGGCCACCAAATATCTGGATCTGGTGGGCCTGATCGACCATGCCGACAAATTCCCCAGCCAGCTCTCCGGCGGACAGCAACAGCGCGTGGGCATCGCCCGGGCCCTGGCGATGGAACCGAATATTCTGCTGTTTGACGAACCTACCTCGGCTCTGGACCCGGAACTGGTGGGCGAAGTGCTGGGCGTGATTCAAAAGCTGAGTCAGGAACAAGATCTGACCATTCTGCTGGTCACCCACGAAATGCAATTTGCCAAGGAAGTCTCAGACCGCGTCTGCTTCTTTGATAAAGGCGTGATCGTGGAATCCGGCCCGCCCGAACAAGTGTTCTGCCATCCGCAGGAAGCGCGGACGCAGGCGTTCTTGAGCAACTTTATTCAGGCGGCTTGAACACTTGCGCTCTACGTCACTTGAAGGTGGCTCTGCCCTGAGCCACCTTTAAGCAGCTTTGGCCGAAAAGGTAGCCATCTCCTGCAAAGGCAGCAGGCGGGAATCCTCAAGCGCTGCGCTACGATGAGCCAGCCCTTTCAAGTAGTCCGTATTATCAGCAAAAGCCAGAAAGGAATCCGCGCTTTGCTGCTGAACCAGCATGGCCAGATCCCAGCGCTCCGCTTCTGGCCCAATCAAGAATGACCCGCCAGAACCCAAAAATAAAAGCTGGCCACCACTTGCGTGCAGAAATGGCAGAGTGTGTTCGATATATCGCTCAAACGCCTCTGCTCCACTGATGGGTGTTTCAGGAGCCAGTTCTGGACAAGCGCAGTAATCCGCCACACGGCGAAAGCGCAGCAGATTTAACATGGTGACGCTGCCCTGCAAATGACGCATGACAAAAGCACGGCCTGACGCCTGTGTCGGCTCCAGATACACACGCGGCTCAGGATTGGCATTCATGATCTTTGTCCTCAAATCTTGTTAGGCCGAAAGTGTCACCGGAGTTTCAGCCAGCTTGATCGCATGCTCCCGCACATCTTCCGGCCAGTCAGCCAGCAGGGTTTTGAAGCGCTCCAGCTCATCAGCAAACAAGGCTCGCATCGCTTCCTCAAAGCCAGGCAAATCTCCACCGATTGCCGTCATGAAGTTATAGGCTCGTTCCTGCGCCTGGCGACGCTGATCTTTGGCGGCGCTGGCACGGCGAGCTTCTTCAACCAGTTTGCGTAGCGCAACCGATGCCCCTCCGGGTTGAGTCGCCAGCCAATCCCAATGTCGTGGCAACAAGGTCACTTCACGGGGGACGACGCCCAGCTTAGGGCGACCACGGCCGCGTGGAGCTTCTTCCTCTGTCTGCTCGACCTCTACTTCAGGAGCATCCACTGGCGCATAGCGTTGCGCCAGCTCTTCGTCCGTCCCTTGGGTGTTCACATCCACAAAACGGCCTGTCACATCGTCAAAGATCAGCACGGGATCGTTAACCCGGCTCTCCAGCACTTTCTTCACGGCCAACACATTGGTCAGCATGGGACCGGACGCGATACGGCGGTGGCCCATAAAGCTGGTGTAGGTATTGGGGTAAGTCGTTTTCATGTCAAAACCAGAGCTTCAAGTAAGAAGGCTCTATTTTTACCCGGGTAATATTAACACGTCAATATTACCCGGATATAAATAAGCGATTGTTGCTAATTGGGTGCATTAACACAGTTGATCCCGTCCAGCAGCCATCACAAGGACTCCAGGACATGCCGAGTCATATCTGATGAGCATCTCCGATAACTGCTTTTCCGAACACCGGCCAATCAGTACGGTGCAGACCCGTCATTTACCAACGCCGGCCCCCAGACGCTGGCCGCTCCCCTCTTCTTCACAATCCTGAGCCCACAAAAAAACGCCCCCTGAAATAAATCCAGGGAGCGTCTTATCCGGCCAGGTCTGCGCACAAGGCGCAGACCTTCTTTCTGCCTAGGACTCCAGCAGCGGTCCGTTCAACGGCGTCAGGACAGGGAACTGCCCGCGAGTGGCCACATGCGCAGGACGGGGTGTCAGCCCCTGCTTGGGATCACCCACGCAGTTTTCCACGCTGTTATAGACCGTAAACACATTGGCTCGTGGCCAAGGCGAGATATTGCTGGCCGAGCCGTGCAAGGTATTGCAGTCAAAAAAGATCACCGAACCGGCCTTGGCAGTAATGGCTTCAATGCCACCCTGATCCACCAGCAAACGCAGGCTGATCGGATCGGGTACGCCATACTCCTGCTTGCGCAAGGACTCCTTGTAATGGTTGTCCGGCGTTTGCCCCGTGCAGGAGATGAACTGACGGTGTGAGCCCGGCACCAGCATCAAGGGGCCATTGCACACATTATTGTCCGTCAGCAGCACCGAGCAACTTAAGGCGCGCATTTGCGGCATGCCATCTTCGATATGCCAGGTCTCGAAATCCGAATGCCAGTAAAACTCCTTGCCGGTAAAGCCCGGTTTCAGGTTGGCACGGGACTGATGCACATACACCTCCGAGCCCAGAATCTGGCGGGCCACATCCAGTACACGCGGGTCGCGCACCAGGCGGGCAATCAGCTCGCTTAACTCGTGCACTCGAAAGATCGAGCGCACGGCCTGACTGCCCTTTTCCACCACCGCTTCTTCACGCGACAAGATGCCGGGATCGGTGCTCATGGCTTCCACATTGCCCAGCAAGGCTTGCACTTCCTGCGCATTGAACAAATCAGGCAGCAGCAAAAAGCCATTGTCCTCGTACTCCCGCAACTGGGACTTGTTCAAAGGCTGGCTACCTACCGGATCCGGATACACCACCGGCTCCTGGCGGCTGACGATGGCCGCCGTTCGTTCTGTACGGGATGTGTACAGATCGCTCATGGTCACTGTCATCATGCTCTCCTTAGGTCTTCAGTCTTCCACGATGGCTGGGTAAACCCCTTTCTCATCGTGAACTTCCTGACCGGTCAGGGGCGGATTGAACACGCAGATCACTCGCAGCGGCTCTTTGCCACCGCGCAGATAGTGTTCATCGTGCTGGTCCAGGGCATAAACTACGCCTGGGCCCAAATCGTATTTCTTGCCGTCGGCAACGGTTTCGATTTCGCCATCGCCCTCGATGCACCACACCGCTTCCAGGTGATTCTGGTAGTGGATGTGAGTCTCGGTGCCAGGAAAAATAACGGTTTCATGAAAGGAAAAACCCATGCCGTCTTTCTTGAGCAAAACACGGCGGCTGACCCAGGTGTCTGTGCGCACCTCGTCACGGGTTCCAATCACATCCTGTACGTTCTTGACCAACATTAGCGTGCTCCTCCAATTTTCAGAATCTTGGCCTGGCTGCCGCGCTTGGACAGACACTGGGCCACGCTGCGTTCAATAATGTCCAGGCCTTGAGTCAGCTCTTCATTGCTGATCGTCAGGGCAGGCAGCAGCTTCAGAACTTCGTCGTGGGCGCCCGAGGTTTCAATCACCAGACCTTGCTTGAAAGCCTGTGCAGCAATTTCATTGGCCAGACCGGCACCGGGCGGCGTCACCAGGCCCTGGATCAGGCCGCGACCGCGTACGCTCAAACCACGATCTGGATAGCTGTGCACCAGGTTTTCCAGCCAGTCGCGCACTTGACGCTCCTTACCCTGGATCTCGGCTTCAAAGTCCTCGTTGGCCCAGTAGCTTTCCAGAGCTTGAGCCGCAGTCACGAAAGCCAGGTTATTGCCACGGAAGGTGCCGTTATGGGCGCTGGGTTTCCATACGTCCAGTTCAGGACGCAACAAAACCAGAGACATGGGCAAGCCAAAACCGGACAAGGATTTGGACAAGGTGATGATGTCAGGGCTGATACCGGCCTGCTCGAAGCTGAAGAAACGGCCCGTGCGACCACAACCGACCTGAATGTCATCGACAATCAGCAGCATGTCGTGCTCGCGGCACAGACGTTGCAGTTCACGCAGCCAGCGCTGTGTAGCAACGTTCACTCCCCCTTCACCTTGCACGGTTTCCACGATGACCGCGGCAGGATGGTCCAGACCACTGCTGGGGTCTTCCAGCAAGCGCTCCAGATAAGCCATCGTATTGACGTCCGGTCCCAAGTAGCCGTCATAGGGCATGAACGAGGTATTGCCCAGGGCCACACCCGCTGCACTACGAAACTTGGAGTTCGCCGTCACTGCCAGGGAACCCGTGCTGACGCCGTGGAAACCGTGCGTAAAGGAAATCACATTCTGGCGGCCCTTGACCTGGCGTGCCAGTTTTAACGCCGCCTCCACGGCATTGGTGCCGGTAGGCCCCGTAAACTGCAAGCGGTAGTCCCACCCGCGCGGTTTGAGCAGCACTTTGTCCACCGTTTCAAGAAAGTATTTCTTGGCGCTGGTGGCCATGTCCAAACCGTGTACCAAGCCGTCGGTGTTCAGGTATTCAATCAGCTTTTCTTTCAGGTGGGGATTGTTATGCCCATAGTTGAGCGTACCGGCTCCACTGAAAAAATCGATGTATTGCCTGCCTGACTCGTCCTCCAAAACCGAGCCTCGGGCTTTGTTGAAAATGACCGGGAAGGACCGGACGTAGCCCCTTACTTCAGACTCCATCCGGTCGAATATTTTTAAATCAGTCATATTTCCTCTCCTGGTTATAGAACGGCGTGTCTTGAGCCGACAAACAACAATCAGCGAACCAGACCGGCTCTACCGTTCATTTGCGTAAAGTCCCCTCTTATCCAGAGTCCAAGGGGCCGATTCGTAATAGAGGTTCTGCCTCGTGAGCCTGTGCGGCAAACAAGGCGGTATCAAAGAATTCCTGTTCCTGCATGGGGGCGCCCCAACGCCGGGCCATGGCCGCAAACAGGCCACGCGAGGCCCGGTTACCGGGGCTGACCGTCGTTTCCAGATAACGCAAGGAACGGCCACGCAGACGCTGTCGCAGATGCTCCAGCATGGCCTGCCCCAGACGACGCCCACGGGCGCGCTCATGCACGGCCACTTGCCACACAAAGAGCACATCAGGACGGTCGGGGAGAAAGTAGGCGGAGATGAAACCGTCTATTTGTTCCTCACGCTGCGCGACAACGCAGGTTTGGGAAAAGTGCTCGCTGAGCAGCAAATAGAGATATTCAGAATTCAGATCCAGTGGCGGGCTATCGGCAATCAGCTGATGGATTGCGGCCGCATCACGCAACAGGGGCGCACGCAGTATCAGCGCCGGGTCACTGGGGGCAGGGTCGGCGGCAGTCTTGCTGCCTGCCGAACTGCCCGGACTAGGTCGGTCCGTCAAACCACCAACCCGGATTCGGGGGGTACATCCCCTTCCGGGACCTCAAGAATAGGCGAGGCCGTATCGTCGGCCTCCAGCACAACATCCGGGTCAGCATCGAGCAAGCGCACAATGCGCTCCAGGGACAAGGTCATGGTGGCCTGTTCCAGCTCGGGCAACTCTTTCAAGGCGTCCGACAACTTCTTTTGCAAGGGGGACGGCGTATCGCGTGCCAGGGTCTCCCCTTCTGGTGTCGCACTGACAAACACAATGCGTCGATCTTCACGACCACGCTCGCGCAGCACCAGCTTCTTGTCTTCCAGGCGGTCCAGAATACCAACCACGGTGCTGGGGCTGACGTGCATTTCGCGGCTGATGGCCGTGGCCGTCAACGGGCCTTTTTCGATAATGGTGCGCAGGCAGATCAACTGGGGCGCGGTGATATTGCTGTACGCCGACAGCTGCCTGGAATGCAGGGCAATCGAGCGCGTGATCTGGCGCAAAGCCCGCAAAATTCGTAAATCGTAGTGTTGATCTGTGGTCATTTAATTAGCCAAACAAAATAATTCAGCACGATTAATTCGTGTTGAAATGATATGCCTAGAAAAGATTCAAGTCAAACCGATTTACACTCAAAATCATAGAGAGCATAAACAAGAGGTTCTGACTCAAAGTCCAAAAAATGTAAGTACCCTGGCTTACGGGGGCGGACCAGCAAGGCGCAGAAAATACCCTGCCTGCTCCCCTTTTCGCCATGAGTGGCTCGAGCCGACACGCCGCTTACAGTAAACTGCCACGAGCCCTCGCCGTGGGGGCCTGTCGGTTTTCACTCAAGACCGGGTGTGCCGCGTCACAGCCCTGCTTGCAAACCGGCACAGTCTGATACAAACCCGGTCCATTAACCCATAAGTCTCTTGGCCAAGTAAAGCCTGCTCCTGTTCTCGCCGTGCCTTGCAGACACTGAAACCCGCATGAAGCAATCTGATAAGGCAACCCTGATTGGTCTGACCGCCATTGTTCTTTGGAGCATGATTGTCGGCCTGATACGCAGCGTCAGCGACTACCTGGGTGCGACTGGCGGCGCCGCACTGATCTACACCCTGGCCTCTGTCTTTCTTCTTTTATCGCTTAGCTGGGTACGCTTGCGCGACTTTCCGCGCCGCTACCTTATCTGGGGCAGCGTTTTGTTCGTCTGCTATGAGCTGTGCCTGGCTCTGTCCATTGGCTACGCCCACAACAGCCAGCAAGCGATTGAAGTGGGAATGGTTAATTATCTGTGGCCCACCTTTACCATCGTGGCCGCTATTTTGTTCAACAAGCAAAGAGCCAACTGGCTGATCGCGCCAGGCCTGCTCTTGTCCATGATGGGTATCAGCTGGATTCTGGGCGGTGAGCAAGGTTTGAGTCTGCACGGCATCTGGCTGAATGTGCAGGACAACCCCTTGAGCTACGGCCTGGCCTTTAGTGGCGCACTGATCTGGGCGGGCTACAGCACCATGACTGCACGCATCGGCCAGGGCAAAAATGGCATTACCTTGTTTTTCATGCTGACAGCCACCGTCTTATGGATGAAATATCTGGGCCAAGGAGCACCTGCAATGACCTTTACCCTTCCAGCACTGATCTACTTGCTGCTGGCGGCCATGGCGATGGGCTTTGGCTATGCGGCCTGGAACGTGGGTATTTTGCACGGCAATGTCACCATACTGGCCGGCGCCTCCTACTTCATTCCAGTATTGTCAGCCGCCCTGTCTACTTTTTTGCTGCAGGCTCCCTTGACGCCCAGCTTCTGGCAAGGCTCGGCCATGGTGTGTTCGGGCGCCTTGTTGTGCTGGCTGGCCATCCGGGTCTGCAAACCCAGGCCAATGAAAAGTGCTACCTGAAAAACCATATTCATTAATCCGGGCACGGCTGTGCCTGATGAGCAAAAATCAAAATTAAATTCTATTTGCTGCACTGCAATAAAAGCAGCATAAAAAAACCGCCCAACCTTGAATTAAGGGGGGCGGTTCTTTTTATCTATTTTGATTAGCCAGCAAATTAAATCAGGCGGTTCCACCTACGGTCAGATTTTCCATCCGCACAGTAGGAATACCGACTCCAACCGGAACGCTTTGACCTTCTTTACCGCAAGTCCCCACTCCTGAATCCAACTGCATGTCATTACCGATCATGCTGATTTGGTTCATGGCATCGGGGCCGCTACCAATCAAAGTGGCACCTTTGACGGGATACATCAGTTTGCCGTTTTCAATCACCCAGGCTTCCGAGGCCGAGAAAACAAACTTACCGCTAGTAATATCGACCTGGCCGCCACCGAAGTCTACGGCATATAAACCCTTTTTAACCGAGGCAATAATTTCCTGGGGGTCTTTATCGCCACCCAACATAAAGGTGTTGGTCATGCGTGGCAAAGGAAGGCTGGCGTAGGACTCGCGTCGACCGTTGCCCGTAATGGCAGCCCCCATCAGACGCGCATTATGGGTGTCTTGCAAATAGCCTTTCAAAATACCGTCTTCAATCAAGACGGTACGTTGTGTGGCATTGCCCTCATCATCCATATTCAAGGAGCCACGGCGGTTTTCCAGGGTGCCATCGTCAATGACGGTCACGCCCTTGGACGCCACGCGCTGGCCAATACGACCCGAGAACAGGCTGCTGCCACGACGGTTAAAGTCCCCTTCCAAACCGTGGCCCACGGCTTCATGCAGCATGACACCTGGCCAACCTGGGCCCAGAACCACCGTCATCTGACCGGCAGGTGCGGGTTTGGCTTCCAGATTCGTCATGGCCGAACGCACGGCCTTATCCACGTAGCTGCGCAGCATATCGTCGGAGAAGTAGGACAGATCAACCCGTCCACCACCTGCCGCCGAGCCGCGTTCACGGCGGCCATTTTGTTCAACAATGACCGACAAGGACAAATGCACCAAGGGGCGTACATCGGCGGCCAGACGACCATCGCTACCGGCCACCAGCACGACATCGTATTCCGCACCCAGACTGGCCATGACCTGCACCACGCGCGGGTCCGCTGCACGAGCCAAGGCATCCAGTCGCCCCAACAGGGCTACTTTTTCAGGAGCAGGCAGGCTGGCAATAGGGTCTGTGCCCGTATACAAGGTGGGGCGCTGCGTGTCGGCTGGCACCAAAATGCCGCTTTTGCCTGAACCGCCCTGGCGGGCAATCGAGCGCACCACACGGGCCGAAGACAGCAAAGCCTCGGGGCTGAGGGAATCCGAATAGGCAAAGGCGGTTTTCTCGCCACTTAATGCGCGCACACCCACGCCCTGCTCAATGGAAAAGCTGCCGCTTTTGACGATTCCTTCGTCCAGCGCCCAGCCTTCGCTGCGGGTGTACTGAAAATACAGGTCGGCATAGTCAGCCTGATGGGTGAAGATCTCACCGAGCGCGCCGGACAAATGGCTTTCATTCAAGCCCCAGGGCTCAAGCAACAGTCCACGGGCGCATTCCAGGGCATTGATAGCCGGATCAACTAACTTCATCGTTTATTCCTACTGACAGATCCCCGGCAAACCCATGGCTGCAAGGGACGAAAATGGGTACCAAAAGACGTGCTGACATCAACTTGGCTTCCGTCCATCTGAGCATTAAAACAGAATGTGCCCCCGTATGCGATGCCGACGTACTGATCGGGCAGTTTCCTGGCTTTCAGAACCATGAATCAGCCTGCTGAACTAATAGGTTCAAAAATTCCAATTACGACATTTTCTGATACGGAATTAAAACTATTTTAAAATCTTCCTAATTAGAAACCCACCTATATGGTTTTGATATAAACCCATTCAAATTCATGATAACCCCTGATTAGATTAAATAATCAAGAGCCATTGAATTGTCTAATGACCTTAAATAATTACAAAAACCAAACACCTTTTTGATTAAGCGTTTATTTTTTATCCAAACCACTTATCTTTTCAAGAAAATCAAAGTACACTGTTTTCGCATGATAAACACGAGCTTGTACAGGCAGGGTTTATCAGATAACTACAATCATGAAACAGGAATCCCATATGTCAGTCGAAACTTACAGCTCCGCGAAGCAAAAGATAGAAAAAGAGATTCTGCGTCTGCAAAAGCAGATGAAATCCCTTCGAATCAAACAGCGTCGTCCTGTCATCGCGTCTATCGTCAAGTCCATGCAAGATAACGAGATCACGATTGAAGAAGTCGCTGAAGCGCTGGAAAATTCCGCCCGCCGCGGCGCTGGTGCTGGTTCCAACGGCCCTAAAACCAGCCTGCCTCCAAAATACCGCCACCCCGGCACCCAGGACACCTGGACGGGCCGTGGCCGCCCACCACGCTGGATTATCGATGCTGAAGCCAATGGTCGCAGCCGTGAAGAGTTCCTTATCAAATAAGTTTTGGGAACCAAACAAAAGAAAGGGACCGCTTGAAAAAGCGGTCCCTTTCTTATTGATATAAATCCCCTACATAATGCCGGGGTTCTGGCGACTCAATCCCGAGCTAATGGATATCGGATATCAATCACTTGTCCATTATTACCCGGGAAACCATCAAATATGGCCTGGGACAAAAACGGCATCTGCTGGTCCAGGTTGTCGGAATGGCTATAAGACACGGCGGTGGCGCGATACACTTCTGCGCCCGAGTTTTGATTATCTGTAATGATTACATTTAGATAATTTTTATACACAGTGACAGGAACATTCACTACATTCGGAGAATAAAAGAAACCTCCGCCCCAACCATCATTTGGCGCATAATAGCCGCGCCCGATTCCCCACGCCGATGGACCATAAAAACTATCTGCAAATTGAGGCACCCAGCTTTGTTCTTGTGGATTGCCATAATCCATTTGCACCACAAAACGCGCAGACTTCAGATCCGCTGCTTGCACCAGTCCGGTCACACCAATAGAAGCCCGTACAGAATCTGCAAAAGACTGGTATTGCAGACTACTGCTTTTGTCCGGCGAGGACTTGATGTAATAGGTATCGCCACTGGTCGCCGTGGGCCATTGCTGATAACGCGTCAATTTGGCGGACCAGCTAGGCGCAGCGCAAGCCGTGGTCAAAACCGCCAATACCAGGCTCATCAGGCGTAGGGCGCGCCAGGAAAACCCTTCAGAAAATAACGTCATAGTTTCACCCTTGCTTGTTTTTCGCTTGCACGTTCAAGCCCGATTAATGGCAGCGCCGTAGCGCCGACGAACAATTAGTTTACTGCCTGTTTCTGGCGTCCAGTGTGGGCGTTCAAACAACATTACAATAGACCATCTTTTTCGATTGTCGGACCAGGATCACATGCGCACAGACACCTTACCTACGATCTCCCGCCACGATTACCAGCCCTACCCTTATCAAATAGATAAGGTACGGCTGGAATTTGATTTGGCGGCCGAGCAAACCTTGGTTCGTCTGGCTTTTCGAGCCAGCAGCCGGGACGGCCAGATCCGCCCCCTGGTACTGGACGGCGAAGACATTGAACTGCTTGAAGTCAGCCTCAACGGGGTCGCCCTGACCGCCCAGGATTACCAGCTTGATGAACAGGGCCTGACGCTCGCGCCCCAGACCGCAGAATGTGATCTGGTGCTGGTGAGCCGTTGCCGCCCCCAAGACAACACCATGCTGATGGGCTTGTATGTCTCGGGCCAGAACCTGTTTACCCAATGTGAAGCCCAGGGCTTTCGTCGTATTACCTTCTTCCCGGACCGTCCTGATGTGATGTCCCGTTATGAAGTGGTCCTGCGCGGCGATGCCAAGCTCTACCCTTATCTGCTGTCCAACGGCAATTTGCTGGAAAGCACTACGCTGGACGATGGACGCAGCCAGGCCATTTGGGAAGACCCATTTCCAAAGCCTTCTTATTTATTTGCACTGGTTGCTGGCGACTTTGATGTGCGCGAACGCGAAATCAAAAAAGCCAATGGCCAGCCTGCCCTATTGCAGGTTTATTGCGATCGTGGTGACGGCGATAAAACAGAATGGGCCATGGAATGCCTGGAACATTCGGTACGCTGGGATGAGCAACGTTTTGGGCTGGAACTGGATCTGGACCGCTTCATGATTGTGGCCGCTCGCGACTTCAATATGGGCGCGATGGAAAACAAGGGCCTGAACATCTTTAATGCCGCCTACGTGCTGGCCGATGCACAAAGCACTACCGATGCGTCCTTTCACGCCGTGGAAGCAGTTATTGGCCATGAGTACTTCCATAACTGGACCGGCAACCGCGTCACTTGCCGCGACTGGTTCCAGCTTTCCCTGAAAGAAGGTCTGACGGTTTTCCGCGATCAGGAGTTTTCGGCCGACATGCTGGCTCAAGGGCTGGACGGCGCTCAAGCCGCCAGCGCCCGCGCCGTCAAACGCATTGATGATGTCAGCGTCCTGCGCGCGGCCCAGTTCCCTGAAGATGCCGGCCCAATGGCTCACCCCATCCGCCCCGAGAGCTATCAGGAAATCAGCAACTTTTACACCGCCACAATTTACGAGAAAGGTGCGGAAGTCATTCGCATGCAGCACACCTTGCTGGGTGAAGAAAACTTCCAGGCTGGTATTCGTGAGTACTTCAAGCGCCATGACGGCCAGGCAGTCACTTGCGACGATTTCGTGGACAGCATGGACAGCGTGTATCGCCAGGTCAAACCCGGCCAAAGCCTGGAACAGTTCCGCCGCTGGTATCAGCAAGCGGGAACGCCACGCGTTCAGGTCAGCCTGCAGCACGATCCTGCCACCCAAACCGCCACGCTGACCCTGCGTCAAAGCAATGCACCCGCCGGGATCGAAAACAAATCCACACCCAAGCCACCGTTGCACATCCCCTTTGCCCTGGGCATGCTGGATCAGCAAGGCGCACCACTGACCCTGCATCTGGATGGTCAGCAAGGCGATACGCTGGTACTGGATTTCACGCAAGCCGAACAAAGCTGGACCTTCACGCAGATTCCTGAGGCGCCCGTCCTATCCTTGTTGCGCAATTTCTCTGCGCCTGTGCGGGTGGACTACTACCGTCCGGATTCCGAGCTGGCCTTGCTGGCCCGTCACGACACGGATCCATTTGCACGTTGGGAGGCGGCTCAACTGCTAGCGACCCGTCTGATCTTGTCCTCGGCATCGGGACGCACACCGTCGGCCGCACAATTGGCGACCGTGGTGCAAACCTGGCATGCACTGGTCCAAGACCCGGCCTTGAGCCCTGCTTACAAGGCGCGCATCCTGTCCCTGCCCAGCGAGCGCGAATTGCTGGAACAAACCAAGCCCATGACCCCGCGCGCCGTGGTTCAGGCCCGTCGTCAGCTGCAACGTGAGCTGGGCCTGGCCCTGACTCCCTACTGGCAGGAACTGTATCAGTACCTGAGCCTGGAACAAGCCCCGTACAGCCCCGACGCCTTGCAGGCTGGCCAGCGCTCCTTGCGCAATCTGGCCCTGAATTACCTGCTGGTTGCCGGTGTGAATACCGGCCCGCAGTTGGCACGCAATCAATACGATCAGGCCACGAATATGACTGATCGCATGGGTGCCTTGAGCGCTCTGGTGAATTACGGTGACCAAGAGGATCGTCAAGACGGCCTGGATGACTTTTTCCAGCGCTGGCAGGACAATCCTCTGGTGCTGGACCGCTGGTTCAGCTTGCAGGCCACCGCCCCCAGCACGCAAGTTGCCCAGGTGCGCGCCCTGATGCTGCATCCCGCTTTCTCGATGCGCAATCCCAACCGCGCCCGCTCTCTGATTTTCCAGTTCTGCATGAATAATATGCAGGCTGTACACACGCCGGAAGGCTATGCCTTCTGGGCTGAGCAAGTCATTGCCCTGGACAAGCTCAACCCGGAAATCTCTGCCCGTCTGGCCCGTGTGTTTGATAACTGGGCCCGCTTTGAACCCGAAGCCCGCGACCTGCTCAAGGCAGCGCTGGAGCGTATTCAGGCCGAACCTGGCCTGTCGGGCAATGTGGCCGAAATCGTACATAAAGCATTAACTCTTTGACCTCGGAGTCTGTCTTGAAGAAAAACCTTACTCAGTATCTGGTGGAGCAACAGCGCCAGAAGAAAACGGTCACCGCCGACGTGCGCCTGCTGCTGGAAACAGTGGCTCGCGCATGCAAGGCCATTGGCCATGCCGTCAGCAAAGGAGCGCTGGGCGGCGTTCTGGGTTCTCTGGACTCCGAGAATGTCCAGGGCGAAGTTCAGAAAAAGCTGGATGTGCTATCCAACGAAATCCTGCTGGAAGCCAATGAATGGGGCGGTAACCTGGCGGCCATGGCCTCCGAGGAAATGGATACCCTGCACCGCATTCCCGACTACTACCCCAAGGGCGAAAACCTGCTCTTGTTCGATCCGCTGGATGGCTCGTCCAATATTGACGTGAACGTGTCCATCGGCACGATCTTCTCGGTCCTGAGCGTCCCACCTGAAGCACGTGATCGCGTCATCGAAGAGCAAGACTTCCTGCAACCCGGCGTGCGTCAGGTTGCCGCCGGCTATGCCATTTACGGCCCGCAAACCATGCTGGTCCTGACTGTCGGTGACGGCGTCGCCGCCTTCACTCTGGACAAGGAAATGGGCTCCTGGGTGCTGACCACCGAGCGCATCACCATCCCCGAGGACACCTCCGAGTTCGCCATCAATATGTCCAATATGCGTCACTGGGAAGCCCCGGTAAAACGCTATATCGACGACTGCCTGGCTGGCCCGGACGGCCCACTGGGCAAAAACTACAATATGCGCTGGATCGCCTCCATGGTGGCCGATGTACACCGCATCCTGACCCGTGGCGGTATCTTCATGTACCCTCGCGATGCCCGTGCCTCCGGTCGCAAGGGCAAGCTGCGTTTGATGTACGAAGCCAACCCCATGAGCTTCCTGGTCGAGCAGGCCGGTGGCATGTCGATTGACGGTACACAACGCATTCTGGACGTACAACCTACCGAACTGCACCAGCGCATTGGTGTGATTCTGGGTTCGCGCAATGAAGTCGAGCGCGTGCGTCAGTACCACGAGCAAGGCTGATTCCTGTCCGCTGAATCTCAGCGGCTGCCGCACTGCTAAATAAACTGCTAAATAAAAATGGCCTCCGCTAAGGAGGCCATTTTTTATAAGTAGAACTATTGGGGCTGCGTGCTTATCGGGCTTTCAAAATACCTGACATACAAATCGGGACATCAGGAAAAACAAGCAACGCCAGAAGAGTGGATGCCTGACTTACACCTGTTATATCAAGCGCAGCGCTGAGCAAGGGCTAGCTGTTCATCCCCCTTCTTACCCGATAATCCGCCTTAATCCAGCGTCAACACCGTCGAGCCCGTGGTACGACGCCCTGCCAATTCCTCATGGGCCTTGGCAACCTGATCCAGCGGGAAACGCTGACCGATCAGCGGCTTGATCTTGCCTTGCAGCACCAGCTCGAACATTTCGTCAGCGGCATCTTGCATGGTTTCCTGTGTAGGCACATAAGCCCCCAGCACAGGACGGGTCACATACAAGGAGCCCTTCGATGCCAGCGTCGCCAGACTCACACCGGTTACCGGGCCGGAGGCATTGCCAAAGCTGACCATCAGGCCACGCGGCTGCAAGCAATCCAGCGAGCGCTCCCAGGTATCCTTGCCCACGCCGTCATATACGACAGGTACTTTCTGGCCATTGGTCAGTTCCAGCACGCGCTGCACCACGTCTTCGTGGGAGTAATCAATCACTTCCCACGCACCGTTCTCTTTCGCCAAAGCGGCTTTCTCGGGACTGGACACCGTACCGATCAACTTCACGCCCAAAGCACGTGCCCATTGGCAGGCGTACAAGCCCACGCCACCCGCAGCGGCATGAAACAGAATCGTCTGGCCTTCATGCACGCGATAGGTCTGGCGCAGCAAATACCAGCACGTCAAACCTTTGAGCATCATGGCCGCCGCCTGCTCAAAAGTGACGCCATCAGGAATGCGTACCACACGATCAGCAGGCACATTACGAGCCTCGGCATACGCACCCAGCGGGCTTTGACCGTAGGCAACACGGTCACCCACTTTCAGATGCGTGACGCCCGAACCGACTGCTTCCACAATGCCGGACGCTTCAAAACCCAAACCATGCGGCAAGGGATTGCTGTAGAGGCCATTACGGAAATAAATGTCGATAAAGTTCAAGCCCACTGCTTTTTGGCGTATGGTGACTTCCTTCTCCTGCGGAGCGGGCAGCTCTACCGAAGCCCACTGCAATACCTCCGGACCACCATTACGCTCAATCCGTATCGCCTTAACCGTCTGCGTCATTGTTTTACTCCTTTGATGAGGGGCCCGTAGCAATGTCTTAGAATAATGCCTTGCTCTTATTGCCTGCCCGACCCACTAGCCCTATCACTGGCTGATATAAAACACCAGAATAGCCTAAATTGACTCCTTTTTTCTCGGATCGCTTTCCATGACGCATGGACGTGCTCTGGCTGCCATTCATGTGGCCGCCGTTCTGTTCGGACTGACCGGCATTTTTGGTGAACTCATTCAGGTCGGCGCCATGCTGATCACCGCGGGCCGAGCCAGCTTTGCAGTCCTGGCCTTGTTTATCAGCATTCGCTCTCAAGGGCGCGGTTTGGGTCAGGGCATGAAAACAGCGGACTTTCGCACCCTGCTAATGGCCTCCATCATGCTGGCCATTCACTGGGCCACTTTTTTTGTGGCCGTTAAAGTGGGCGGCGTGGCCATTGCCACCTTGGGCTTTGCCAGCTTCCCGGCCTTTATTACCTTGTGTGAATGGGCCGTACTGCGCGAGCGCGTTACCGTATCGGAGTGGATCATTCTGGCCTTGGTCACCGTGGGCTTGTTGCTGGTTACCCCCTCTTTTGATTTCCAGGATCAATCCACCATTGGCCTGGCCTGGGCCATTGCCTCCGGCTTTACTTTCGCCATGTTCACCCTCATCAACCGACGCGCAGCCAAGCACTTGTCGGCACAGCAAGTGGCCTGGTGGGAAAACCTGTTTGTCGCCCTGATGTGCTGGCCTTTTGCCATACCGCTGCTGGGCGACAGCACGCTGGTGGACTGGGTATGGATTGCACTGCTGGGGGTGTTTTGTACGGCCTTGTCGCACTACCTGCTGGTCTCTGCGCTAACCGTTCTGAATGCTCGCAGTGCCGGGATTGTGATCGCCCTGGAGCCTGTCTACGCGATTGCCTTTGCGGCTCTGCTGTTTGCTCAATACCCCAGTAGCCGAGCACTGCTGGGGGGAGCCATCATGATTGGTGCCATCACGTGGGCGGGTCTGCGCCCGCCCAAATCAAGCTAATGGCTTAGGCCATCGCTTCCAACACTTGGGCGATCGCTTCGCCTACCTGTGTTGTGCTGGCCTGACCACCCAAATCAGGGGTACGTGGACCATTGGCCAGAACCTGCTCAATGGCTTGCACTACTTCGGCGGCTGCCTGGGGGTAGCCCAGGAAATCCAGCATCAAGGCACCGCTCCAGATCTGACCGACCGGGTTGGCAATGCCCTTGCCATAAATATCCGGTGCCGAGCCGTGCACGGGCTCAAACAAGGAGGGGAATACGCGTTCGGGGTTCAGGTTGGCCGACGGTGCAATGCCGATGGTGCCGGTACATGCCGGGCCCAGATCGGACAAGATATCGCCAAACAGGTTGGAAGCTACAACAACATCAAACCAGTCCGGGTGCTGCACAAAGTGTGCACACAGAATATCGATGTGATACTTGTCCCATTTCACATCCGGGTATTGCTCGCCCATGGCGGCCACGCGGGAATCCCACCAGGGCATGGAAATCGAAATACCGTTGGACTTGGTCGCAGCAGTCACGTGTTTACCGCGTTTTTTAGCCAGTTCAAAAGCGAACTTCAAGACTCGGTCCGTACCCGTGCGGGTAAAGACACTTTCCTGAATCACCACTTCGCGCTGCGTGCCTTCAAACATGATGCCGCCGCTATTGGAGTATTCACCTTCGGTGTTCTCGCGCACGATAAAGAAATCGATATCACCGGGCTCACGACCTGCCAGTGGCGAACGCACACCAGGCATCAAACGCACAGGACGCAAGTTGATGTATTGATCAAATTCACGACGGAACTTGAACAGAGATTCCCACAGCGAAACGTGGTCGGGAACCAGATCAGGCCAGCCCATGGCGCCAAAGAAAATGGCCTCGGTATCCATTAATTGGGCTTTCCAGTCCGAAGGCATCATGGTGCCGTGCTTTTGGTAGTAGTCCGAGCTCCAGTCCAGCACTTTCCAATCAAAATTGATGGCGTGACGGCGAGCGGCCACTTCCAGAATACGCAGCCCTTCAGGCATGACTTCCTTGCCGATCCCATCTCCCGCGATCACGGCAATACGATGAACTTTACTCATTCCTCTTTCCTTGTGGTTTTACATGGCCTCCACGGCCTTATTCTGAAAAGACGCTGCTCTGTTCACAAAACAGCAATTAGCCTGCCAGCTTCCACGGTGCCGGCAGGCTAGTCCAAATCGGTTAAGGATTAATAGCCCTGACTGTGATTCACCCGACCAGTCGCAGGCTTGCCTTGCTGCAAAAGCTCGATGCGCGAGCCAATTTGCTCCAATGCCAATTCACGAACGGTGATACCCGAAATATGAGGCGTAACCATCACAGAAGGAATACCCCAATACGGATGATCGGCTGGCAACGGCTCCTGGGTAAAGGCATCCAGCAAAGCGCCTGACAGATGACCGCTCTTCAGGGCGTCCAGCACATCGGCATCGACCAAGTGGCCACCGCGAGCGACGTTGATCAAATAGCCACCAGGCTGCAAATTCGACAATACGTCGCGGTTGATCAAACCTTCTGTTTGCGGAGTCAGTGGCAAGGCGTTGACCAGGATACGGCTGGCAGAGACGCACTCTTTCAAGCCCTCTTCACCGGCATAGCAAGGGAAGTCCGCCTCGTGCAGGCGACGCGACCAGCCATGTACGGGATAGCCCAAACTGGCGATGACCTTGGCAATCTTGCTGCCAATTGCGCCCAGCCCCAGCACAGCGACTGGCCACTGGCGGCGGTCGATCGGGCGGTAGGCTTTCCACTTTCCTTCACGCGCCTGTTCCTCGTAAGGCTGAAAACGGCCTACCGCACGCAGCACGCCATACAAGGCATATTCGGCCATTTGCTCGGCCATGCCCGCATCTTCCAAGCGGTACAAAGGCATCTCGGCCGGGATGGTCCCTGCGACGGCATCCACGCCCGCCCCCAGATTGAAGGTGGCGCGCAAATGGGGTTCTTGCTTGAACAAGGCCGCATCCGGCTGCCAGACGATGGCGTAGGTCGCCCCGGTGCTGGGCTGACCCGCTACAAACTCATCAACTTTCCAATCGGGATAGGCTTTGCGGAATTCATCCGCCCAACGTGTTGTTTCTGATGGCCTTGTGGTGGCAACAATTAAATGAGGCAGTTGCGTGGGCATTAACGTTTCCCTCCAAATAAAGAACCCAATACCCCACGCAGCACTTTGGTGGCAGCCCGTTTGGTCTCGGTTTTGATCATGCTTTGCACCAGGCCGTCCTTCTTGCCACCACGCGGCCCGGTTGATCCAAACAGAAAGTCATTGACGACACCCATCAGGCCTTCGTCCTTGCCTGCCGCCGCTCCCGGCTGCGTGGCACCAGCGGCACCATTGGCAGCCGCATCAGCCGCTTTTTTGGCCAGCACCTCGTAGGCGGATTCACGGTCAATTGCCTGGTCGTACTTCAAGCCAAACAAGGACGCCTGTCGTACCGTTTGCCGCTCCGCATCGGTAGCGGGCCCAATTCGGCTGCCCGGGGCCACCAGCCAGGCACGCTCGGTAGGCGTGGGAATCCCCTTGGCATCCAGCATGGACACCAGGGCCTCGCCCACGCCCAACTCGGTAATGGCCGCTTCAATATCCAGACCGGGATTGGGGCGCATGGTTTGCGCTGCTGTCTTGACGGCTTTCTGATCACGCGGTGTAAAGGCGCGCAAGGCGTGCTGTACTCGATTACCCAGCTGACCCAGAACGGTATCGGGAATATCCAGCGGGTTTTGTGTCACGAAATAAATACCCACACCTTTGGAGCGGATCAGACGCACAACCTGCTCGACTTTTTCCAGCAAGGCCTTTGGTGCACCTGTAAACAATAAGTGGGCTTCGTCAAAGAAGAAAACCAGACGCGGTTTGTCCAGATCGCCCACTTCCGGCAGGCGCTCGTACAGATCGGCCAGCATCCACAGCAGGAAGACCGCATACAAGCGGGGGGACTGCATCAGCTTGTCGGCTGCCAGCACATTGATCATGCCGCGCCCGGCCGAGTCGGTACGAATCCAGTCCATCACATCCAGCGCTGGCTCACCAAAGAAGCGATCCGCCCCCTGCGTTTCCAGGCGCAGCAAGGCGCGTTGGATTGCCCCCACACTGGCTGCCGCGATATTGCCATACTGATTGCGCAGCTCGGCAGCACGGTCCGATACGTCCTGCAGCACGGCGCGCAAATCCTTCAGGTCCAGAATCAACTGGCCCTCGTCGTCTGCCAGACGAAAGACGATATTGAGAATCCCTTCCTGGGTATCGTTCAACTCCAGAATCTGGGACAGCAGCAAAGGCCCCATGTCGGAAATCGTGGCCCGGACCGGATGGCCCTGCTCGCCAAAAATATCCCAGAAGGTGACCGGGTTCGCCCCCCAGGCTGGCTCGGGCAGGCCCAGCTTTTGCAGACGCTCCTGCAACTTGGGATTGGGTTGGGCGGCCTGTGAAATCCCGCTCAAGTCGCCTTTGGCGTCGGCCAGAAAAACCGGCGTTCCCAGACGGGAAAAGGCTTCGGCCAGTACCTGCAAGGTGACGGTTTTCCCCGTCCCGGTGGCCCCCGTAATACAACCATGCCGATTGGCCAGTGCTGGCAACAGGTAAATGGGAGTATCGCTATTCTGAGCAAGCAAAATTGGATCAGCCATGATTGTTTGTTCTCTTCCGGATAGAATGCCAAGTGCCTAGATTCTAGCGACTTTCGCCCAAGCTCGGGCCTTGTCGCGCAGACAGGTTAAAATAGATCTGTTTTTCTTTGAACGTAGTCTACTGAATTGGTAATACTTTATGGCCGGACATAGTAAATGGGCGAATATTCAGCACCGTAAAGGTCGTCAAGACGCAAAACGGGGCAAACTTTGGACCAAGATCATTCGTGAGGTCACCGTGGCCGCACGTGCCGGCGGCCCTGACCCCGAGTCCAACCCACGTTTGCGCATGGCCTGGGACAAGGCAACCGCTGCCAATATGCCCAAAGACAACATTCTGCGCGCCATCCAGCGCGGCGCAGGCGGCGCGGACGATGCCAACTACGAAGAAATTCGCTACGAAGGCTACGGTATTAACGGCGCGGCCGTGATTGTGGACTGCATGACCGACAACCGTCAGCGCACGGTCTCGGATGTGCGTCACGCCTTTACAAAAAATGGCGGCAATCTGGGTCTGGACGGCTCGGTCGTGTTTCAATTCCGCCACTGCGGTCAGTTTCTGTTCGCTCCGGGCACTTCGGAAGACACGATTATGGAAATCGGCCTGGAAGCTGGTGCCGACGATATCGTGACCGACGAAGAAGGCCTGATCGAAGTGCTGTGCGCTCCTACGGACTACCCGGCTGTGCAAGCCGCGTTCCAGGCCGCTGGCCTGACGCCTGAAGTGGAAGGCGTGGTCATGAAAGCCCTGAACGAAACCGAACTGAGCGGCGACGATGCCGTCAAGATGCAAAAACTTCTGGACGCACTGGAAGGCCTGGACGATGTCCAAGAGGTCTACACCACCGCCGTCATGGACGAAGCCGAATAAGCTATTTCTGAAAACTCCTCTTTGCGGGCCCTGCCCGACTCATCACTATGAAGCTACTTGTTGTCGGCAGCGGCGGCCGTGAACACGCCTTGGCATGGCGCCTGGCCCAATCTGCACGCGTGCAGACTGTCTACGTTGCCCCAGGCAATGGCGGTACCGCGCGTGCCGAACGTATTGAAAACCTGGCCATCACCGATATCCAGGAACTGATTGCCTTTGTGAAGCAAGAAAAAATTGCCTTCACTGTCGTCGGCCCGGAAGCACCGCTGGCCGCCGGCATTGTGGACGCCTTCCGTGCGGCCGGTCTGAAAATCTTTGGTCCCACCCAGGCTGCCGCGCAGCTGGAAAGCTCCAAGGACTACGCCAAAGCCTTCATGGTGCGCCACAACATCCCGACGGCAGCCTACGCGACCTTTACCGATCCGGACGCCGCCAAGGATTACATCCGTCAGCAAGGCGCTCCCATTGTGGTCAAGGCCGATGGCCTGGCCGCTGGCAAGGGCGTGATTGTGGCCACCACGCTGGAAGAAGCATTGGGCGCCATTGACGACATTCTGGGCGATGGCCGCTTTGGTGCCGCAGGTGCCCGCGTGGTCGTGGAAGAATGCCTGACCGGCGAAGAAGCCAGCTTCATCGTGATGTGCGACGGCAAGAATGTGCTGCCCATGGCCACCAGCCAGGACCACAAACGCCTGAAAGACGGCGATCAGGGTCCGAACACGGGCGGCATGGGTGCTTACTCCCCCGCCCCTATCGTCAGCCCCACGCTGCATAACCGCATCATGCGCGAAGTCATTCACCCCACCATGCAAGGCATGGCCAAGGAAGGCTTGCCCTACTCCGGCTTTCTGTACGCGGGCGTGATGATTGACGATGGCCCGGACGCTACCCGCCCCATCAAGGTGCTGGAATTCAACTGCCGCATGGGCGACCCTGAAACCCAGCCCATCATGATGCGCATCAAGAGCGATCTGACCGAAACCTTCGAACTGGCTCTGGCTGGCAAGCTGGACGAGGCCACCATCGAATGGGATCGTCGTACCGCCATTGGTGTGGTACTGGCCGCGGCCAACTACCCCGAAGAGCCTCGTACTGGTGATGCCATCACGCAATTTGCGAAAGACACCGACGAGTGCATCACCTTCCATGCAGGCACGCAGATGAAAGACGGCACCGTGGTCACCACGGGTGGTCGGGTACTGTGTGTCACCGCCATGGCCGACTCCATCCGTCGCGCTCAGGAAGCCGCTTACGAGGCCATTTCCCAAACGCATTTCGACGGCAAGCAATTTCGCACCGATATCGGCTGGCGCGCTCTGCCCAGCAGTGAATCCTGATTGTCGCAGCAAGGTCTTTTCATGTCTTTACCCATTGATACCGTCCAGGCTTATTTCCGTCAGTTGCAAAGCCACATCGTGGACACTCTGGAGCAGCTGGATGGCACGCCTTTCGAGTCGGACCAGTGGGATCGTCCAGAAGGCGGTGGCGGTCTGTCCCGCCTGCTGGAGAACGGCCCCGTGTTCGAGCGGGCGGCCGTTCTGTTCAGCCATGTCAAAGGCCACACCCTGCCCCCATCGGCCAGCGCCCACCGCCCTGAACTGGCGGGACGCCCTTGGGAGGCCATGGGTGTTTCGCTGGTGATTCACCCGCGCAATCCCTTTGTGCCCACCACCCATATGAATGTGCGCATGTTTGTGGCCCAGGCCCAGACAGCGGATCAAGAGGATGTGTTCTGGTTTGGCGGCGGTCTGGACTTGACGCCCTACTACCTGCACGAAGACGATGCCCGCCATTTCCATCAGGTATGCCACGATGCTCTGGCCCCACACGGTGCGGATTACTACCCGCGCTACAAGCGCTGGTGCGACGAATATTTTTATCTGAAGCACCGCAACGAGACCCGTGGCATTGGCGGCATTTTCTACGACGACCTGAACGAACCCGGCTTTGAAGCCAGCTTTGCCCTGACCCGCTCCGTGGGCAATTCCTTTACCGATGCCTATGCACCTATCGTGCGTGCCCGCATGGATCAGGAATACACCCAGGCGCACCGTGACTTCCAGGCCATTCGTCGCGGCCGCTATGTCGAATTCAATCTGGTCTTTGACCGTGGCACCCTGTTTGGCCTGCAATCAGGTGGGCGTACGGAATCCATCCTGCTGTCCATGCCACCCCAAGCGAACTGGCGCTACAACTGGTCGCCTGAACCCGGTACGCCAGAAGCGGCCCTGGCGCAATACCTGGTGCCTCGCGAATGGATTTAAAGCGTGTCGGGCTCCTGGGTGGCAGTTTCGACCCCATCCATAAAGCTCATGTGGCGCTGGCGCTTGCCGCGTTCGACCAGCTGCAGCTGGACCAGGTTCAGTTGCTGCCCGCTGCCCAGCCCTGGCAACGCGACGCCTTGGGTGCCAGCACCCAGGATCGTTTGGTCATGGCCGAGCTGGCCGCCCAAAGCCATCCGGGCTTGCAGGTCAACCCCGTAGAGATCGAGCGCGGTGGCCCAACCTACACCATCGACACGGTGCGCAGCTTGCCCGCCGGGTCGCGCTACTACTGGATTTTAGGCAGCGACCAACTGCATAATTTTTGCAGCTGGAACGACTGGCAAGAAATTCTTGAATACGTCGAACTGGCTGTTGCCCAGCGCCCCGGCAGTCCTTTGGAGACGCCCGTCGCCTTGCAGCAGGAACTGAGTCGACTTCAGCGCCGTTTGCATCAGATTGACTTTCTGCCCATGGACATCTCGGCCACCCAGATTCGGGAGCGAGTGCAGCGCGGTGACAACATCACCGCCCTCGTCCCGGAAGAAGTCGCTCAATACATTGACAAAAAACGGCTCTATCTTTCCCACCCACAGGCGCGCCCTGTATAGTTCTTTTTATGAATATAGAAACACTTCAACGACTCGTCATCGATGCCCTCGAGGACGTCAAAGCTCAAGACATCAAGGTCTTTAGCACTACCCACATGACCGGCCTGTTCGATCGTGTGGTCATCGCCAGTGGTACTTCCAACCGGCAAACCCGCGCTCTGGCCCAGAGCGTGTTTGACAAGGCCCGCCAAAACAAGGTCGAAGTCCTGGCCCATGAAGGCGAGGACACCGGCGAATGGGTGTTGCTGGATTTGGGTGACATCGTGGTGCATTGCATGCAGCCGGCCATCCGCCAGTACTACAACCTGGAAGAACTTTGGGGCGAGCGCCCTGTCGAAGTGGAACTGCTGCCGCAATCGCGCCAGGTTCCACCGGCTGGCTTTTTTGCCAGCGCCGACGAAGACGAAGACTAAACCCTTCCTCTGTCCTGTCGGCAATACCCGGGCCGCAGCTTACGATGCGGCCTTTTTTCTTTTACGACATTTCATGAAACTCATTGTCATCGCGGTAGGTCAGCGCATGCCCGACTGGGTGGAACAAGGCTGGCAGGAATATGCTCGCCGCATGCCCCAGGACTGCGCCATCGAGCTGCGCGAAATCAAGGCCGAACCCCGTACCAGCGGCAAGACGCCTGCCCAGATGATGCAGGCCGAGGCCAAACGCATTGAAGCGGCCATTCCCGCCCAGGCGATGCGCATCGCCCTGGACGAACGCGGCAAGGACCTGACCACCGTCAAGCTGGCTCAGGAGCTGGAGCGTTGGCGCAGCAGCGGTCAGGATATTGCCATTCTGGTCGGTGGCCCGGACGGACTGGATGCGGCACTCAAGCAAAGCTGCCACGGCATGTTGCGTCTGTCCTCCCTGACCCTGCCCCACCCCTTGGTACGTATCTTTCTGGCCGAGCAACTGTATCGCGCCTGGTCCGTCATGACCGGGCATCCTTACCACCGCGCCTGAACCTTCTTTTAGTCCTGGTTTCTTATGCCTTTTCAGCCCATCTATCTGGCCTCAGCCAGTCCACGTCGCCACGATCTGCTCAACAGCATCCAGATCACTCATGAAGTCCTGCATGTGCCCAGCCCTCCGGGCGAGGATGAACCGCGTCTGGAACAGGAAGCGGTGCTGGATTATGTCCGTCGCACGGCCCGTGACAAGCTGCTGCGCGCCCTGGAATGGCGAGCACAGGACAGCAGTCTGGATCAGGAGCGCGCTATTTTGAGTGCCGACACCACGGTCTGCATGGACGAGACCATATTTGGCAAACCTGCTGATCTGGCCGATGCCGCACGTATCTTGCGCGAGCTCTCGGGCCGCCGTCACAAAGTGATGACCGCCTTGTCCCTGGGCGTAGGTGGTGTGGAGTTTGAAAGTATCAGCATCAGCGAAGTCAGCTTCAAAACGCTGAACGAACAAGAAATTGCGGAATACTGCGCCAGCGGCGAGCCTATGGGTAAAGCGGGAGCCTATGGCATTCAAGGTCTGGGCGGTGCTTTTATCAGCCACTTGAGTGGCAGCTATACCGGCGTAATGGGCTTGCCTGTTCACGAAACCTACCGCTTGCTGGAACTGGCCAATCTGAAGATCCGCGCCTAAAGACCGGCTAATACAGAGAAACAACCTGATCAGAACAGGAATGGGGAACTATCCTGGCAAGGTCTAGTCCCATTCTTTTATTCCATTTGGATCTTAGTATATATTTTCTGGATATATACATTCACCGACTGTTTTGCAGGATTAACCACCATGCCGCTTTCCTCTTTTTCGATCCGTCTTGCCTTGGCCGGTTTACTGTGCGCCAGCACCGTCGTCCAAGCCGCCGACCGCCCCGCTGCCTTGAAGGCCCTGGAAGAGCAAGGGCTATCCATTGTGGGCGAGTTTGATGCTCCCGGTGGCCTGAAAGCCTGGGGTGCGTATAGCGGGAATCGCGCATTGGCCATCTATAACCTGCCCGACGGGCAGCACATGATGGTGGGCACCATGATCGATGCCAAGGGTGAAGAGGTACGCCCGGCCGGTCTGGACGAACTGGTGCAACCCGCCATTGCCAAGGACATGCTGGGCAAGCTGGAAAAATCCCGCTGGATCAAGGATGGCGACGACAAGGCGCCACGCGTGGTCTACGTGTTTACCGACCCGAATTGCCCTTACTGCATGCAGTTCTGGCAAATGGCTCGCCCCTGGGTTGAGTCCGGCAAAGTACAGCTGCGCCACGTCATGGTGGGCATTCTGGCCCCCAGCAGCAGCCTGAAATCGGCTGCCATCCTGGCTGCCAAAGACCCCACCAAGGCCTTGAACGAGCACTCTTTGGCCATGTTGAAAGATCGCAGTGCCGGTGTGAAAGGCCTGGACAGTGTGCCCAGCGATATTGAAGCCGATCTGACCCGCAATGAAGATCTGATGATGGGCTGGGATTTACGTGCCACCCCCGCCATGGTCTGGCAGGATGAGCAAGGTCGCATTCAAATGCAGACCGGCGCTTCACCCGACATTACCGAACGCGTTTTTGGCCCACGCTAATTTCAAGCAGGACATTTATTCATGAGTACTCGTGTTCTCTTGCATGCCCCCACCACCCATGCCCTGGAGCGTGCCCGCAGCAATGCGCGCAACTTGCTCAAGGACATACCGGATGCCCAGATTCGCATCATCGCCAATGCGCAAGCCGTTAAAGCCTGCGTAGAAGGCGCGGAACACGATTGCGACGCCTACACCTACCTGTGCCCCAACACACTGCGCAATCAGTCCCTCAGTGCGCCAGAACGCTTCCCAACCTTGGAGCAAGGGGCCATCACCGCCCTGGTGAAACTACAGGCAGAAAACTGGATTTACATTCGGGCCTGATGGGGTGTAGGGCCAGAACAACAGACCATACTGGCCGGTCATGATTCTGCCTGCCCCCGTCCAAACCTTGATACGATAGCTAAGCTCGCGACAAGCGGGCCTGTTTTTACCCGTATCACAAGGAATCCGTCATGCCCACCCTCGTCCGTTCTGCTCTGCGTCCCTGCCTTTTACTGGCTTTATGTGCTTTAGGAACCAGCCAGGCACTTGCACAGCAAACTACCGTGGGTGTCGGTGTTGGCTTTGCCCCCAAGTACGAAGGGGCTGACAGCTACGACGGCCGTTTCTACCCTCTGCTCTCGCACCGTAACGGCCACTTTTTCCTGGCTCCCAAAGCAGGCATGCCTGCCATCGGTCTGCAAACCAATCTGACAGACAACTGGACTATCGGTACTTACGCCGCTCTGGCCCGTGCCCGTAAATCCGGTGATGCCGACCGCCTGTACGGAACTGATGATATTGATCGTCACGGCAATCTGGGTGTATTTACTGCTTACCAACTGGGCAATGCCAAGATTGAAGGCAGCTACTACCAGGCACTGAAAAGCGGTTATGGCGCCACGGCCGTTCTGGATTTGAGCTACCGCCTCTGGAACGATCAGGACAGCAGCTTCTCGCTGGGTGCCGAATTGAAATGGTCCAACGAAAAAGCCATGCGCACCTATTTTGGCGTGAAGTCGCATGAAGCTGCTGGCAGCAATGGACAACTGCGCACCTACCGCCCTGACGCTGGTTTGCGCTCTTATGCCTTGTACGGCCAGTACACCCACAAGATCAGCGAAAGCTGGTCCCTGCAAGGTCTGCTGGGCGTAAACACCTTGGGTGAAGAAGCCAAAGACAGCCCGCTGGTCGAGAAGAAAAGCAGCGTCTTTGGTGGCGTAGGCTTGGGCTACAGCTTCTAAATTCCTGTCAGGGTCTGCCGACCCGCTTGACCGTCAAGCCGTTGTGTTCCAGGCGAGCCTGCACAACGGCTCGATGATCGCCCTGAATCTCCAGCGTTCCCTCTTTCAGCGTCCCGCCCGCTCCACAGGCGTTCTTCAGTTCCTTGACCAGCGCCTTGAGCTGCTCCTCGGGCATCACCAGGCCCGTTACCACGGTCACTCCCTTCCCTTTTCGCCCTTTGGTTTCCAGACTCAAGCGCACCGGCCCCTGAGCCTGAGACAGGCTTTGCTCGCGCCGATTCTCCTCGCAACGACATTGCTTTTGTGGCTGCCCGCAATCAGGACACATACGCCCTTGTTCCGTGCTGTACACCAGCCGAGACAGCTGATCCGATAAGCTGGCCATAAAATCTGGCTCCCTTCGCTGATTAAATAAAAAAGGCCCCCACGCTGCGCCTTCGGCTTGCGCTCCACCCTGGGACGGCCCGGCAGTAAAAAAAAGCCCACCGAACTTCGGTGGGCTTTACGCTGGACCAGGCCCAGACGAATTACATCATGCCCATCAGGACCAGACCAAGCAATTGCTCGGAAGTGAAACGCTGGCCGTTGATGTCGAACACGCGATCCTTGCCGTCGTACTTGATGGCCGTGGAAATGCCGTTCTCGTCATTCTTGACCATATTGGATTCAGCGTAAGGAGCGACAGCCGCATCCAGAATCATGTCCAGCATGGCAGCATTGCCTTCTTCAGGCGACAGGCCTTCAGCCTTGTCCATATCGGCAGCCAGGCCACGCAGCATGGGCTTGGAAATCAGAACATCCAGCTGAGCAGCAGGAATGGCTTCAATCCACATTTCAGGGCTGGTTTGCAGCTCTTGCAAAGTCGCATTGGGCTTTTGGAAGTCCATACGCAGTGTGGCTTTGGACTCGCCAGCAGCCGTGTACCAACGCAGAGGCTCAACACGCAGCACAGGTTTGTGCTCCAGCGCCTGCAGCACCAGTTCCATCATCTTCTGAGCCGTTGGGCCATCTACCGAGTCCATATCGTTTTGCAGATTGGAATCGGAAATCAGCTTGGACAGGGCGGAGATTGCAGGTGCGTAAACGCGGTCAAAGTTCATCGACAGCTCAACCGAACCCAGCTTGACCTTGTCTTCAAACACCAGATCAGTCAGCGCGTAAACAACCTTGGTATCACTGACGGAGTCTTTGGTGACCGCATCGGAATTGATGGCGATCTGCTTGAAAGTAATACCATCGGTCTCGGCAGATTGCATCTTGACGTCATCGACGCTCAGCTTGCCGACCTGGGTGCCGCTGACATTGATGTCACCGTCTTGCTTGAAGTCCACCACGAAGTTGGAGGCTTCCAGCTTCAAGGGATCTGCGCTGATGTCATCAACAAACAGCTTGGGGAAGCTGCCGGTCACAACAATATCTTTGCTCTTGCCACCGGCTTTGGTGCGCAATTGACCGCCGCTGAAGTCTACTTTGACTTCGTCGCCTTGGTGCTTGATGGCTTCAAAATGCACATTGGAGTCCACGGCACCGTCAAAACCGACCAGGCTGTCCGCCCACAAAGGGGTCTTGTCGCCCGTCAGCTTGTACCAGCCTTCGGTGTCTTTGGTCTTGACCAGAGTGCTGTGCGACAAGGCGGCAACAGGGGTGAAGTTACCCAGAGCCATTGCCGACATAGGCAGCGGGCCATGGCTGATCTTGTCATCAAAAGTCAGCTCCAGAGGCTTCTCTTCAGCGTCGGAAGGCTTGATGGTGATGGTGTAACGAGCAGTAGAGGAAAATACGCCACGTTGGTAGTCCACCACGTTCATGACGACCGACTCGCTCATGCCCATTTGCTGCATCTGCTCGGCAGCCAGGGTATTGAACTGGGCCACTTTCTCACCCACCAGCGCTTCAGTTTTCTTACCGGTGTACCAGGTCGAACCGCCGTATGCGGCCGCTAACACGACAACCAGTGTGACCAGCCCTGTACTTTTCTTCATGACTTCCCTTTTGTAGACCTACAGTCCCAACTTCAAATAGCCGACATAATACCGAAACTAAGTTTGACTGATGGTAGTTTATTCCCCGTAATTGTAACTATTCACATGCGTAATGCGAGCGACATCGTCTGCGCCCAAGCCCAGACGATGGGCCGCACGATAGGTTTGCTGGGCTGCATGAGCCACTGGCATGCTGGTGTGACTGGCACTGGCCAGCTCCGCCACGGTATTCAAATCCTTCAACATGGTATCGACCGACGCTTTTACTTGATTGTCGGGCGTAGTCATGCGCGGCACGAACAATTGCAGCAAAACCGAATCGGCCCAACCGCCCCCCAGGGCCTCACTGATTTTGGAGGCGTCCACGCCATTGTCATTGGCCAGGCTCAAGGCCTCGGCGATAGCGGTCAAGGTGGTGGCCACAATGGTCTGATTGCATAACTTTGTTACTTGGCCGGCCCCTACCGCCCCCATCAAGGTGACGCGCTGCGAATACGCGGCCAGCACCGGACGAACACGATCCAGCTGCGCCGCCTGCCCGCCCGCCATGATGGCCAGCGTGCCTTGTTCTGCTCCGCCCACACCACCGGATACCGGAGCATCCAGCCAATGAGCCCCGCAACGTTGCTGCAATTGGGCAGCCATCTCGCGTGTGGCCTGTGGAGGAATCGAGGAATGGTCCACCACAATCCGCAAGGCTCCCTGCACCGACGCCAGGCCCTGCTCGCCCAGGACCGTGTCGTGCACCGCCTGTGCATCGAAGACGCACAGGAACACGGCTTCGCACTGCTCGGCCATTTGCGCCGGGGTATCGCACCAGTGGGCACCGGCTTCGATCAGGGCTTGCCCCTTGTCCTTGGAACGATTCCAGATACGAACCTGATGACCGGCCTTCAACAAGCGGCGCACCATAGGCTGACCCATACGGCCCAAACCACAAAAACCAATATTCATGTCTCGTCCTTTACGCCCCCAACATCATCCAGCCAATTGAAGCGGGGCAAGAAAAACCCGCCTGTCAGGCGGGTGAAGTCTGGTCGGCCCAACAAGGGACCGCCCTTATGCTGATACTCAAGCCGCGTCGGGCTGGCGGTCGGGGGCCGCTTCCTGAAAGGCGGACAGCTCCAGACATTTTTCCTCCACAGCCAAGAGGCGTGGAAATATGCTGAGATCAATGTCAAAACGACGGGCATTGAACATTTGAGGAATCAGGCAGATTTCGGCAAGACCAGGAGTATCACCAAAAATAAAGTCATGATCCTTTTTGCCATGGCGCTGCACCAAGGCTTCCAGGCCTTCCAGCCCTACGCTGACCCAATGGCGATACCATTGATTGCGAGCATCTTCCTGGGCGTGCAGTTCGTTTTTCAAATACTGCAACACGCGCAGATTATTCAGCGGATGAATATCGCAAGCCACGGTTTGGGCCATGGAACGTGCCCAGGCCCGCTCTGCCGACGCTTTGGGCAGCAAAGGCAGCTCAGGATAGCGTTCGTCCAGATATTCCAGGATGGCCAGGGATTGCGTGATGATCAGACCATCATCATCCAAAGCGGGCAGCAGTTGCACGGGATTGACCTGCACATAATCGGGCTGATGCTGCTGACCACCATCCTTGAGCAGGTGTACAGGCTTGATCTGGTAGTCCAGACCCTTGAGGTTCAGACCAATCCGCACCCGGTAAGCAGCGGAACTGCGAAAGTAGCTATACAGAATCATCTTGTCTCCTGTCCACCCTGCAAAAATCGTTTTTTATTTGTTCAGGCTTTCAATCTTGCGCGACAGCTCTCGGGGCAGCGGGAAGGCAATGTTTTCCTCCACACCATCCAAGGCCCGCACTTTGCCTACGCCCAGTTCCTGCAAGCGCTGAATCACCTGATTCACCAGAACTTCCGGTGCCGACGCGCCGGCCGTCACACCCACGCGCTTTTTACCGACCAGCCAGGCCGGATCAATCATTTCCGGCTTATCCAGCAGATAGGCTTCAGCCCCCTTGCGTTCGGCGACTTCGCGCAGACGATTGGAGTTGGAGCTATTGGTACTGCCTACCACCAGGACCAGATCACACTGTGGAGCCATGATCTTGACCGCATCCTGACGGTTCTGTGTGGCATAACAGATATCGCTTTTCTTGGGTTCCACAATATTGGGGAAGCGCTCGCGCAAGGCCTGGGCCACAACTGCCGCATCGTCCACGGACAAGGTGGTTTGCGTCACAAAGGCCAGCTTGTCGGGATCGGCCACTTTCAGGTTGGCGACGTCCTCGGGCGTTTCCACCAGGTACATGCCGCCATCAGCCTGCCCCAGCGTACCCTCGACTTCAGGGTGTCCGACGTGACCAATCATGATGATTTCCCGGCCTTCGGCGCGCATGCGAGAGACCTCGATATGCACTTTGGTCACCAGCGGACACGTGGCGTCAAAGACTTTCAGGCCACGCTTTTCGGCATCGTCACGCACCTGACGCGATACGCCGTGAGCCGAAAAAATAACGATTGCACCCGAGGGAGCCTCGTCCAGCTCTTTAATAAAGATCGCCCCTTTATTGCGCAGGTCTTCCACCACGTAACGGTTATGGACGATTTCATGACGCACGTAAATCGGTGCGCCGTGCAATTCCAAGGCGCGTTCGACAATATCAATCGCGCGGTCGACCCCAGCACAGAATCCACGGGGCTGGGCCAGAACAACCTCAGCGTTCTGAACGGGAGTAGCTTGACTCATTACAGAATCCCCAAAATATGTACATCCAGGCGCAAGGCCACGCCGGCCAAAGGATGGTTGAAATCGAACAAGGCCGTCTTGTCGTCGATTTCCTTGAGTACACCCGAATAGCGGCTGCCATTAGGGGCGGCAAACTCCACCATATCACCGGGTACGAACTCCACGCCTTCGGCGGCATTGCTGGCCAGCATTTCGCGAGTGATGCGCTGCAAGAGGTCCGGGTTACGGGCGCCGTAAGCATCTTCAGGGGTGATGTCGAGCTGAAAGCGCTCGTCTTCACGATGCCCCAGCAATTTCTCTTCCATGCCAGGAGCCCACTGACCATTGCCCAGTTGCAAGGTCGCCGGGCGGCCCGTAAAGGTATCCGCAAACACAGAGCCTGCCGCCGGGCCACTGGCCAGCTCTATACGATAGTGCAAAGTCAGGTAGGAATCCTGACGGACAATTCCAAGCTCGGAACTAGCAGAGTTACTCACGATCGCTCACTATAGAAAATCATTCAATTACCGCATTTTAGCGTTTCTTATGGCCACATCCACTTTACGCCGCCAAGGGCCCCGTGAGCGCATGTTGGCGCACGGTCCTGCCTGTCTGAGCACCCCGGAACTGCTGGGTATTGTCCTGCGCACCGGTACACGCGAGCGCAATGCTGTCGAGCTGGGCCAGATGTTGCTGGACCATTTTAACGGACTCAAAGGATTATTATCGGCCGATGCGTCTGCCCTGCGCCAACTGGACGGAATCGGCCCGGCCAAATGCGCGGAACTGTTGGTTATCCGGGAACTGCAACGCCGCTGTGCCCTGGAATCACTCACGGACTTGCCGGTGCTGAACCAGGCGGACAAGGTGCGCGAATATTGTCTGGCCCATATTGGACATTTACCTGTGGAGCATTGCCTGGCCCTGTTTCTGGACAATCAGCTACGACTGATCTGCGCCGAGGAGATCAGCCGGGGCACAGTCAACCAGGCTTCAGTCTACCCACGGGAGATTTTGCGCGCCGCCCTGCGTCACCACAGCTGTGCCATTATTCTGGCGCACAATCACCCTTCCGGTGCCGCCTATCCCAGCGCCTCTGATATCCGGCTGACCCGGCACATTCGTCAGGCACTGGCTTTGGTCGATATACGCTTGCTGGACCACATTATTGTCACGCCCAGCCAGACTGTCTCCATGGCCGAGCGCGGAGATCTATAGACGGTTCAGGGCGGTGAATGCCACCTTATTTTTGATACAGTTCCATGAGCTTCCCCGTAAAATCCAGAACACACTACAAGAGTACGGAGCGCCATGTCTGATCCCGCCGTCAAGTCCTTTGTTGGACGCGTACGTGACATTCTTCACGATCTATCCCCATCAGAGCGACGTCTGGCGGAATTTGCCCTGGACTTTCCGGGCGACCTGGCCGGCTACACCGCCTCGGAGCTGGCCTCCCTGGCCAATGTGTCCAATGCGACGGTCACCCGCTTTATTCGACGCCTGGGCTACAGCAATTACGAGGCCGCCCGCAAACAAGTGCGTTCCGAAAAGAAAGCAGGTTCACCCCTGTTGCTGGCAGCCACTGAAACAGAAGCCGAGCGCTCGCTGGCCACACACTTGCAGCAAAGTCAGAACAACCTGGCCGCTACCTATAGACGCATCCCCGACTCGTTACTGAAAGAAATCGCCCAGGCCATTCTGGGTGCGCGCAAAGTATGGGTTCTCGGGTTTCGATCCAGCCATGCCCTGGCCAATTACTTTCGCTGGCAGTTGCTGCAAATCGTCCCTGAGGCTCAACTGATTCCCGGCCCTGGCGAGACCATGGGGGAACATCTGGCAGGCATACACGCTGACGATGTCGTGGTGATTTTTGCCCTGCGTCGCCGGGTGCGCAATATGGATCAGCTGATTGGGCAGATGGCGCAGCTGAACCCGAATGTGTTGCACATCACTGACCAGCTCAGCCCGGAGAAAAGTGCTTGTCGCTGGACTCTGCGCTGTGATGTCCAATCGCCTGGTGTGCTGGATAACCACGTGGCGGTGATCGGGCTGTGCCATCTGATCCTGAGCCAGGTGATGGATCAGGCCGGTCCTGCCGGGCGTCGTCATCTAGGCTTGGTGGAGGCTTTCCACGACAGCTTTCTGGAGCTGTAGACCGCTACTCTCGTATTGCAGGCCCATATCAGGCACTCCGTAGACAAGCCAGCCCAGAAGTTTCATGGCTGGAATCAGATAAGGATCATACGCAAACGGCGATGATCCTTTTTTTTATTAAAAATCCTTGTATATCAACGCCCTGCTCCGACAATCTGCAGACACTGCAAAATCTTTCTCGTTTACCCTAGTTTTGAAAATATTTTTTCATACCAATAATGATTGAAAAAATAATGCTGGGCTCATACACGCCCTGAAACGAGGAGAAACCATGTCTAGCAAGCAGCAAACCTTGCCAGCCGACACCGGGCAGGCACAGGCCAGTTCTACGGCCAACAATCACACGGTTCAGCAGCAACTGGAAAACTCGCTGGAAACCATAGGAGTCACCAACTCGCACCGCAAAGTGCTGGCCCTGATTTTGCTGGGCGTCCTGTTTGACGTACTCGAGCAAAATGCCGTGGGCCTGGTCGGCCCGCTGCTGCAGGAACACTGGGGGCTGACGCCTCGTGATGTCGGGTTTCTGAACACCCTGACCTTCGCTGCCGCCGCCCTGGGACGTTTGCTGTCCGGCTATATCGCCGACCACTACGGTCGCCGTGTCATGCTGACCATCAATCTGGCCCTGTTCACGCTGGGCGCCCTGATCTGCGCCTTGGCCCCCAGCTACTGGGTACTGGGCCTGGGTCGCATGATTGTCGGCTTTGGTCTGGGTGGCGAAATCTCGATTGCCGTCACCATGCTGGCCGAGTTCTGTTCCTCGCGTTTTCGCGGCACGGCTGTCGGCACGATCAACGTCGCAGGTGGCGGTCTGGGCAATATGCTGGCCCCGGCCTTCGGCTTGCTGGTCTTCACCCTCTTTCCCGGCCCTGAAAGCTGGCGCTGGGTGTTTGGCCTGCTGGTCATGCCTGCCTTCATGGTGCTGTTTTACCGTCGCTACATTCCTGAAACGCCCCGTTTCCTGGTGTCGCAAGGGCGTATCGAGGAGGCCAATCAGGTTTTGAATATTCTGGCCTCGGGCAAGCTGGGCCGTCACGTTGCCAATCCCTATCCTTATTTGCACAGCGGCCCGCAGGCACAAAAAGCAGAGCGGGTGCGTTTGAACGAGATTTTTCAAGGCCCATTGGCCATGCGCACCCTGGTGACCGGCATTGCCGTGTGCATGACCTATGGCGCACAGCTGACGGTTCTGACCCTGATGCCTACCCTGCTGGTGGAGCAAGGCTATTCTTTGGTGAAAAGCTATACCTTCACAATCCTGATGCAGTCGGGCAGCCTGCTGGGTGCCTTGACCGCCTCTTACCTGGGCTCCCGCGTGCCTCGCAAGCGCGTCTTCACCTACGGAGCGTTACTGGCTTGCGCCAGCGGTCTGGCCTTTGGCTTCCTGAGTTTCAATATCTACCTGGTGCTGCTGTTCGGTGCTGCTTTCCAGTTCTGCGTGCTGCTGCTGAACACCACGATCTGGATTTTCTCCCCCGAACTGTATCCCACCCGCGTCCGCGCCTTTGGCACCGCCTTCATTCTGGCGCTGGGCACCCTGGCGGGCGCCTTTATCCCTACGCTTAGCGGCTGGGTGCTGGAAGGCTACGGTGTAGCCGGCATGTTCACCTTGATGGCGGGCATGTACATCACCTTTGCCGCTGTCCTGCAGTTGGCGCCCGAAACCTTTGGTCGCCCCCTGGATACCTGATTCACTTAAAAAGCCGCCTTGCTGCGGCCCTTGTATTTATGTCTCATACCGTACTGCTCATCAACCCCAATACTTCCCGTCCCACCACGGACATGATGGTGGCGCTTGCCCAGGCTTGTTTCCAGAGCCTGCAGCGCCGCGACATCCAGGTCCGGGGGCTGACCGCCCCTGAGGGACCAGGCATGTTGACCGAAATGGAAGAACTGGAGCAGGCCGCCGCCATATCCAGGCACCCGCAGGTGCTAGCCCAGGCGCAAGACGTTGATGGCGTCATCGTCGGCGCTTTTGGAGATCCCGGCCTGCAATCCCTGACTGAACGCCTCACGGTTCCGGTCATCGGCATCGGTCAGGCCTCCATGGTGCTGGCTGCCCGAGCAGGCACGCCTTTTGGCATTGCCACCACCACCCCCGGTCTGGAGCAATCCATTCTGGATCAGGTACAGCGCTATGGCTGGAGCGAACAATTCTCCGGCCTGCGCCTGACCCCTACCGCCCCGCTGGACCTGGCCCAGGCCCCTGATCGTCAGGATCAGGAACTGGCCGATAGCGTCGCGGCATGTATCGAACAGGACGGTGCCCGCGCCGTCATCATCGGCGGCGGCCCACTGGCCCAAAGCGCCCAGGCCCTGCAAAGCAGGCTGGCTGTGCCGGTGATCAATCCCATCATTGCTGCCTGCGAGCTTATGGCCGAGCGCCTGCCCCCAGATCAGCCATAACACGCTGTACCACACAAGGAGACACCCCATGACAAGCAGCACCCTTGCGCACGGAAGTCAGGCTTTATCCGCCAGCAAGCAAGAACTGGATCAGATTTACAAGAAAGTGATGTGGCGCATTTTGCCCTTCATCTTCTTGCTTTGGATGCTGGCCTGGATAGACAGGCTCAATATTGGTTTTGCCAAGCTGCAAATGCAGCCCGAACTGGGGTTTTCCGAAACGGTTTACGGCATAGGCGCTGGTATCTTCTTTCTGGGCTACTTCTTTTTTGAAGTGCCCAGCAACTGGTTGCTGCTGCGTATTGGTGCGCGCAAGACCCTGGCCCGTATCGCCTTTGGCTGGGGGCTGATCTGTGTGCTGATGATGTTTACCAAAACAGCCGCTTACTTTTATGTGATGCGCTTTTTGCTCGGGGCTTTTGAAGCGGGCTTCCAGCCCGGCGTGCTGCTGTTTCTGACCTTCTGGTTCCCGGCCCATCGACGCGCCAAAGCCTTTGCGGTCTTTATTTCTGCCTCGGCAGTGGCTTCGGTTGTGGGCGCGCCCCTGGCCGGTTTCATCATGACGCGCCTGGATGGTGTCAATGACTGGTCGGGCTGGCAATGGCTGTTTCTGCTGGAAGGCCTGCCCACAATTTTCGCGGGTATTCTGGCGGTGATGTTCATCGTGGACAGTCCGGAAAAAGCCAGTTGGTTAAGCCAGCGTGAAAAAGACCTGATCAAGCAGGAGCTGGTGCTGGACGCCAAGGCTGCAGGCCCACGCGAGCACAGTTTCAAGAAAGCCCTGGGCAATACCGATCTGTGGACCCTGACCCTGATGTTCTTTGGCATCGTGGCGGCCAACTCCACACTAGCCTTTTTTGCCCCCACCCTGGTGCGCTCGCTAGGGCCAACCGACCCGCTGCAAGTTGGTTTGCTGGTTGGCCTGGTCTATGTCTTTGGGGCGATTTTCCAGCTGGCGCTGGGTTTTAGTGCCGACCGTCGACGCGAAGCCCGTCTGCATACAGGAATTCCCGTCATCATTGGCGCAGTCGGTCTGGCAGGCGTGGGACTCTTCCTGGGCAACAACACGACCATGGCCTTCATCAGCCTGATTATTGCCGTGTCCGGCACCATGGGTTGCATTCCAGTGTACTGGCAACTGCCTAACGCCGTTCTGGCAGGCTCGGCAGCAGCTATTGGCGTGGCCTTCATCAACTCGGTCGCCAACCTGGCCGGCTTTGGCGCGCCCTTCATGTTGGGTGCCCTGAAAGACGCCAGCGGTAATTTCCAAAGCGGTTTGTGGATTATTGCGGCACTTGAGCTGGCGGTCGGCATCTGGATTCTGTCTTTCCGCAAGCGCAAACAGATCGACTGACGACCTTATCGACCATCAAGCAAGACGCCCCGAACCCTGACAATCTCCGGGTTTCGGGACCTGAGGCCTATCATTAGGCGGCTTCTTGTTGCACTTGTGCCGCGCTTTGATGGAGTTTTCTTTGAAAAGCGGCGGCTCAATGCTAAAATTTCAGGCTTCATCGGATACGTGGCAAAAAGTCTTTAGGCATTATTCAATCGGGCAGGATGTCAAAACCCAAACCCGGTTAAAAAAACAGCCCTCTAGCTTTTTAGTGCCGGTACTTACAAGATTGGAAATCTGCCCTGCGCAGCTTTATTTTTGTAAATACGTGCCTTGCTGGCGGTCCTTATTTGTTAAAACAGGAATCATCATGAAAGAAGGCATTCACCCAGAATACCGTGACGTGGTGTTTCTGGACCTGCAAACGGGCAACTCCTTTATCACCCGTTCCACTGTCCAGACTCGCGAAACCACCGAAAAAGACGGTCAGACTTACCCGCTGTTCAAGTGTGACGTGACGTCCGAGTCGCACCCCTTCTACACGGGCGCTCAAACCCGTATCGTGGAAACTGGCCGCGTTGAAAAATTCCGCGCCCGTTTTGCCCGTACGGCTGGTACCGTCAAGAAAGGCGAATAAGCTCTCTTTCTCGGCATACCGCGTTCAGCGCAAAAAAGGCAGCTTCGGCTGCCTTTTTTTTACCGCACATTTCCCGGCCAAGGCGCCCCCTTTGCATTAAGATAGGGCGAATCAACAGACTGTTTTACCCTAGACGTGTCATCCAGCCTCATACCCACCTCCACCCCTGCTCGCCTGACTGCTACCGCTGCCGTCAAACTTCCCCGATTGGTCCTGCTGGTCGTTGGGACTATTTACATTCTTGCGGGTCTGTTTTTCCGTGATCCCTGGAAGGCAGACGATGTCATCGGGCTGGCAACCATGCTTACCGCTTTGTCAGATCCCAGCGGTCAGGCCCTGTTGTTGCCGCAGGTGGGCGATCTGGCACATGCCCAGGACGGGCCGCTGACCACCTGGCTGGGTGCCCTGTTCATTACGCTGTTTGCACCGCTGCTCAAGCTCTTTACCTCCGAGCTGAACGCCAATATTGTGGCGTCCCGACTGCCTAACCTGCTGTGGTTCGGCATGTTGGCGGCTTCGGTCTGGCACAGCGCCTACTGGCTGGCTCGACGCCCTGAGGCCCAACCGCTGCGCCTGCCCTTTGGGGGCGAGCCCTCGCCCACGGCCTATGGACGCATGATTGCCGACGCCACCTTGCTGCTGACGGTAGCCACGGTCGGCATCCTCTGGCGTATGCACGAAACCTCGGAAGTGCCAGCCATCATTGCCTTCCAGGCTCTGGCTTTGTACAGCCTGGTGCGCATGTTTGACCGTCCCGCTTCCGGTGCGATCATGCTGGGCCTGTCTTTGGGCGCCTGCTTTCTGACCCGTGGCTGGCTGGGCGCTGGCCCCATCATGCTGGCCACCGTTCTGTGCTTCATTCCACGTGGTCCCTTGCGTCAGCACAGCCAATGGCTGGCCCTGAGTGCCGTCCTGACCCTGGCCATCATCATGGTCTGGTGGATTCCCGCCAAACGCGTCAGCGTGTACTGGACTGAACAGTGGCGTCTATGGCATCTGGCCGCCTGGGGCTGGGCGGGTTTCAAGGAACAACTGAATAATCTGCGTGACTTGTTGTGGTTCCTCTGGCCGACCTGGCCTTTGGCACTGCTGGCACTGTGGCAGTGGCGCAGCTGGTTCAAGGCCCCGCATATTTATGTGCCTGCCATCAGCCTGCTGGTCCCGCTGCTGAGCCTGCTGTTTATCCGCGATGCCTTCGAGCCCGAATACGCCCTGCTGGTCGTACCTTGCGCCGTCCTGGCCGCGTTCTCGCTGCCCACCTTGCGGCGTGGCGTGGTCAATACGCTGGATTGGTTTGCCATCATGTGCTTCTCGCTGACGGCAACCACGGTCTGGCTGGGCTGGATTGCGCAACAAACCGGCTGGCCACGTCAGATTTCGCACAATATCGCCCGCCAGACTCAAGGTTATGACACCTTTATCTCCTGGCCGGTCATGATTATTGCTGCGCTGGGTACGCTGGCCTGGATCGCCTTGGTACGCTGGCGCCTGTCTACCAACCCGCCAGGGCTGCTGCGCGGCACGGTCTTGTCTGCAGGTGGCCTGATTACGACCTGGCTCCTGCTGGTTACCCTGTGGATGCCCTCGCTGGACTACGTACGTAGTTACCGGGACGTCTCCGGTGAACTGTCCGCCGCCCTGCGCGAACACAGGCAGCCCGGCGAATGCCTGCGCTCCTGGGGCCTGGGTTCGGGACAACGAGCCTCCTTCCTGGTGTTTAACAACATCAAGATCAATTTCGACAACCGCTGCTCTTTGGTGCTGGAACAGTTCTCCCTGCGCGACCTGCAAGATGGCAAGGCCCCCATTCCTGACAATGCGGTCCAGCTCTGGCAAGGTAAACGCGGGCCAGATCGTCACGAGGCTTTCCGTCTGCTGCGAGTACAAGCTCAGTAAGTTTCAATCATGTCCTCCGTGTTTCATCACAACTGGAAAGGCCAGGCAGGCCAAATCCTGCGTCAGGCCTGGCCTGTGCTGGTCAGCTCCTGGGCGGGTATCGCCTTTGGGGTGCTGGATACCGTTATGGTCGGCCACAGCAGTCCGGTCGACTTGCAGGCCATGGGCCTGGGCGTATCCATTTACATCACCGTCTTTATTGGCTTGATGGGTGTCATCCACGCCCTGATTCCTATCATTGCGCAGCAATTTGGCGCGCGCCGCCTGACTGAAGTAGGCCGCTGGTGGGGGCAAGGCGTGTGGCTGGCCCTGTTGCTGACCTTGATCGGCACCCTGGCGCTGGCCTTTCCCAATATCTGGCTAAGCTGGTCGGGCGATTTGAGCCCTGAGGTTCATGACCGGGTGACCTGGTATTTGCGCAGCCTGATTCTGGCCCTGCCCGCCTCCCTGGTTTTCCGAACGATTTACTGCCTGGGCACGGCAACCTCTCGCCCCAAAGCCGTCATGCTGATCAATCTGTTCAGCGTGGCCTTCAAGGCCCTGTTCAACTGGATGTTGATTTTCGGGAAGTTTGGTTTGCCAGCCATGGGAGCCGTCGGTTCAGGCCTGGCGACTACCGTGGTTTCCTGGCTAATGCTGGCTGCTGGCCTGTGGCTGCTGCGCGCCGACCGCTTCTACAAGCCCTTTAGCTTGCGACTGGGCCTGCCTAGCTGGACGGCGCAGAAAGAACTGCTGCGCCTGGGCCTGCCCATGGGCGGCTCTTACCTGATCGAGATCTGTGCCTTCAGCTTCATGGCGTTGCTGGTAGCCCGCGAAGGGGTCTTTGCTTCGGGTGCTCACCAGATCATGGCCAATCTGGCCGCTGTCTGCTTTATGGTGCCCATGGCCGTGGGTGTTGCTGCGGCCTCGGTCAGCGCTCAAGCCATTGGAGCCGGGCAATATCATCGTGCCCGCCATGTGGGAATGTTAAGTCTGGGGATTGTGTTGGCCGGGGTCACCTTGACGATCAGCCTGCTGGTTCTGCTGCGCCCTACCTTGGCCCATGCCTATACCGACGATGCCGACGTGGCCCTGCGCGCCCTGCTCTTGCTGCAACTGCTGCCCTTCTTCCACTTTTGCGACGCGTTCCAGTGTCTGATTTCCTATCTGCTGCGCGCCTATAAAGTGGCTTTTGTCCCCATGCTGCTGCAATTTTTTGCCTTGAGCGTGCTGGGCCTGGGCGGTGGCTGGTGGCTGGGCTTCGGGCCTGCCGCCGGATCGCTGGAAGGAGTCATTCAGTGGCTGGCACCGGGAGCGCCTGTAGGGGCAGCCAGCTTGTGGACCATGTCCAGCCTGGGTCTGGGAGCCTCGGCCTTGCTGCTGCTGTTCTGGTACAGCCATATTCTGCGTATCTACAATCCGGCAAGACGCAAGGTGCGGGCGTCCTAACAAGCAAAGCATGAGCTGCCGGCATTCAGGTCCATGGCAGACTCAGACATCCAGCGGCGCTTTGCGCTTTGCTCTTTGCTCTTTGCTCTTTGCTCTTTGCTCTTTGCTCTTTGCTCTTTGCTCAGCAGTAGAAGCCTAAGGCCAAAATAAGCCAAGCCGTGAAAGCACAAACAAAAAAAACGGGGCCAGTTATTCAACGGGTCCCGTTTTCTTTACCGCTTTAGCAAGACAAGGCTAACTCAGGCAGCAGGTTTACTGCCTTCAATGGCTTCCACGATCTTGGCAGTATCGCTCGGAGTCGACTCGGCAGCCGCATCCGGCGACGCTTCAACCGCATCAATAAGCGGGCTGACCAGGTCCACAACCTTGCTGCGCGAGAGCAGGCCCAGGAACTCGTCGTTCTCGCCCGTGACGGCCAAAGGTTCGCTGCTACGCAACAATTGCCCCAGGATTTCATCCAGACCCATGGTGGCGGGAACGGAACTCATCTCGTCCACAAAACCGGAAATATCCCGTGCACCTTGTTGCACCGCCTCTTGAGCACTGGAACGCATCAAGACACCGGCCAAACGCTTGCCATCGAGCACAGGCGCATAACGCACGCCCCGTTCGCTCAAGCGCTCCAGCGCATGAACAGCGCGGGTACGCATGGTGAAGGTCAGCGTCTTGCTGGAATCGCGCACCGCATGAGCAGCGTTCAGCACTTTACTGCGGTTCACATCCTGCAAGAAGGCCTGCACATAATCGCTGGCGGGCGAGAGCAGAATATCCTCGGGCGAGCCTTCCTGGATCAGTTCACCATCTTTAAGAATGGCAATCCGGTTGCCCAGACGCAGCGCTTCGTCCAGATCATGCGTAATAAACACAATGGTCTTGTTCAGACGGGCCTGCAGTTCCAGCAACTGGTCCTGCATTTCACGTCGAATCAGCGGATCCAGCGCAGAGAAGGCTTCGTCCATCAGAAGAATGTCGGCATCGGTGGCCAAGGCACGCGCCAGACCCACACGTTGCTGCATACCGCCAGACAACTGATGCGGATACTGATTCTCGAAGCCTTGCAGCCCTACCTGCTCCAGCCAGTAAGTGGCTTTCTCTTCACGGGCGGCACGTCCTATGCCCTGCACTTGCAGACCATAAGCCGCGTTCTCCAGCACCGTGCGATGCGGGAACAGGCCAAAACGCTGGAAGACCATGCTGATCTTTTGCTGGCGGAACTGCATCAGCGCCTTGCCATCCAGGCTCATCACATCCACATCATCGACCAGAATCTGCCCGGCTGTCGGTTCGATCAGGCGGTTGAAATGGCGGATCAGGGTGGACTTGCCCGAACCGGACAAACCCATGATGACGTAAATGCTGCCATGTTCAATGGACAGGCTGATGTCACGTAGCCCCAAGGTGTGACCGCTTTTGGCCAGTAGCTCATCCTTGCGAACGCCGTTACGAGCTTCTTCCAGCCAGCGCTCGGGTTGGGAGCCAAAGATCTTGTAGATATTGCGAACTTCAATCTTGCTCATGAGGCCTCCCGTGTCTGAAAGCGGCGGCCAAATTCTTGTGTGATACGGTCAAACAGAATAGCCAGCAGCACAATACCCAAACCGGCCATCAGGCCACGGCCTACTTGCAGGCGGTTGATACCTTGCAGCACTTCGTAGCCCAAACCTCGCACACCAATCATGGAGGCGATCACTACCATGGCCAGCGCCATCATGGTTGTCTGGTTAATACCCGCCATGATGTTGGGCATGGCCAATGGCAATTGCACCCCGTAGAGCTGCTGCCAGCGGTTGGACCCGAAGGAGCGCGAGGCTTCCAGCACTTCGCTGTCGACCAGGCGTATACCCAGATCGGTCAGACGAATTACCGGCGCAATGGCGTAAATAATGGTGGCAATCAGGGCGGCGATCTTGCCCAGGTTGAACAGCATCACTACCGGAATCAGATACACAAAGCTGGGCATGGTTTGCATCACGTCCAGCACCGGCATCATGATGCGGCGCAGCCAGTTGAAGCTGGCCATCAACAGACCTAGCGGTATGCCTATCAGGACAGACAGGAAAACGGCCACGATCATCAGCGCCAGGGTCTGCATGGCAGCATCCCACAGGCCGATCAAACCAATGACGAACAGCATGGCACCCATGGCCACGGAAAACAGGACGCGACGGCTGGCAGCCCAGCCCAGCACGACCACCACCAGCACAACGGCCCACCAGGGACTGCTGCGCAAGATGGACTCCATAAAGACCAGCATGTCCAGCAAAGGCTGGGTCATGGCGCGCAAGGTACTGGAATAATTGGCAACCAGATCACCCACGAACTGATCGATGGGCAAACGTAAGGCGCGCGGATCAATCAACTCAGGAAACATAAAAAACACTCCGTAAAACTCGTGCATGCGGCGCGGGCATATCGCCCGGCCATGAGCCTGCCGGCCACAATGGGACCAGGCAGAAAAGCGAGGTACGGCTCAGTACCCGCACCCACATGGGGTGCAGTCACCGAGGCCGGCCTCGCCCTACAACGACACGAATACTAAAGAGCGGCTTTTACGCGCTGAGCCACTTCCATGGGCACCCACTTGGACCAGGTGTCCTCGTGCTCTTTCAGGAACCAGTGCGCCACATCCTCAGGCTCGCCTTCGGTTTTTTCCATGTGGGCCATGGTGTCGTTCATCAGCTCCAGGGGCATGCTGACATTGGCCAGGAAGGCCGTCAGTTCGGGAGCCTGCTTGGAGAACTCCGTATTCACAGCAGTGAACACCGGATTTTCGGGGTAATCGCTAGGCTCTGGATTGGCACAATCCGGGTCCGTCAGACACCCGTGCTTTTTCTCGTCATAAGCGGGCAGTTCCAGCTTGACCAGATCCATGGAGCCCACCAACGGTGTCGGATACCAGTAGTAGAACACCACGTTTTCCTTGCGCTGATAAGCAGAGGTCAAGGCCGCTTTCTGCGTGGCACCGGTACCGGGCGAGAACAAGGTGAAGGTATCACCCAGCTTCAGGGCATTGAACAGATTGCCGCTGACCACTTCACAACCCCAACCTGCCGGGCAGCCATAGAAGCGGCCTTTACCGGGTTCTTCAGGGTCCTTGAATTCATCCTTGAACTTGGGCAAGTCCGCAGCGGACTTCAGTTCAGGCAGGCGCTCGGCGGTGTAGCGTGGAATGAACCAGGCTTCGCCACCCATATAAATATCGCCAATACGTTTTACATTTCCCTTGGCTTCAGCCTGTTTCCAGGGATCAGCCACACTGTTGAGCCAGATTTCAGTGTTGACATCCAGGTCGCCTCGCTCCAATGCGGCCAAGGCCGGAAGCGTCTCGACCGAGATGACCTCAGTCTTGCAGCCATAACCCTTGTCAGCGATAAAACGCTCGACCTCAGTCAGGACCAGATTGGATTCCCAATTCATGCCGCCAAAGCGAACCGTGCGGTCCAGTTCGCAGGCAACCGGGGTAGCGGCTTGTGCGGCGGACGACAAACCCAGCAAAACGCTGGTCAGCACAGAGGCTTGAATCAGGGGAAAGCGGTGCAAGCGCGACTTGGCACCGGCGTGAGGGAAGTATGAAGACATGATGCTCCTCCTTGAGTTACTGTGGACGCGTCCTGCATGATCAGTCGGCGCCAAGGCTAAAGGGGTGTGCGGAAGACGATGCTCTTATCGCCAATACATACCTACGTATAGAGCGAGTGCCAGGCACTCACGAAAAACCCGGAACAATATTCAGGGCTGAGCCCTTTTTGTACTGTTCGCTGCCTTGACCGAAACAAAACGGCTGGGCCAGGGTTACACCGCGCGGGGCGATGATTTGGTGCGAATAGAACACGCAGTTTCAGGCGGTTCTAGATCGAATTGATGAATCTGGTAAGGAGGCCATTCTACGGGCCTTTGCAATCAAAAACAAATTCTTACCGCGCAAAACCATCAAAACCTTGGAATATGTCAATGGCAAAAACGCAACAAAACCCTTGTTTGGCGTGGTTTTAGCGATTTTCTAAACTTTTTTTTGTTACTTATTAATTCAGAATTGATGGAGTGGCGTAAAAGCAGCCCCAAAAAAGACAAATGACAAGGCCTAAAGCCTTGTCATCTGCCCCTCCAGACCGCGCCCTCTAACGCTGGTACATATAGTCCCGACGCCATGGATACACCAGGTCTGGCGCGTAATCCAGCTCCTGTGCCCGCCCAGCACTTTGCGCCTGAGCCAGAACCTGATGCAGGGCAATCCAGCCATGCTCAAAACCCATGGCGCAACCAGCCAGATAAACCCGGTAAGCACGCAAGGATTTTTGACCCTGTTCAGAATCCAGCGTGGCCTTGGCCTTGTCCAACTGACTTTCCAAGGCATCGCTCCAGGCCCACAACGTGCGCGCATAGTGCGGACGCAGATTCTCAATGTCCAGGCCTTCCAGACCACCTTCGGCCAGATGACGCAGCACATGGCTGATATGGGTCAGCTCTCCGCCGGGGAAAATGTATTTCTCGATAAAGTCGCCCATCCCGGCACCCAGCTGGCTATTGTCCACGCCACCGGCCGTAATGCCGTGATTCAGAATCAAACCACCGGGTTTGACCAAACGGCGCAACTTGTCGAAATAGGCGCTGAGCTGGGCGCGGCCCACGTGCTCGAACATCCCGACCGAGGCCAGCTTGTCATAAGGCTTGAGCTCATCCAGCTCGCGATAATCCAGCAACATCATGCGGGCCCGGCCCGACAGACCTTTCTGCTCGATCAGCCCGTTCACATAGGCATGCTGGTTACGGGACAAGGTGATGCCCGTCACGTCCACATCGTAGTTCTCAGCCGCCCACATCAGCAGCCCGCCCCACCCGGCCCCCACATCCAGAAAGCGCTCGCCCGACTGCAGACGCAGCTTGCGGCAGATGTGGTCCAGCTTGGCTTCCTGAGCCTGCGCCAGCGTCATGTCCGGTTCGCGGTAATAGGCGCAGGAGTAGACCCGACGCGGGTCCAGCCACAAGGCGTAGAAATCGTCCGATAAGTCGTAATGAAACTGGATCTGTTTGGCATCCCTTTCCTGGGAGTGACGCCAAACTGAGGTCAGGTGCTTGACGATGGAAGTCAGCCAGCCTGCCTGGGCAGCGTCAACCGGGGAGCCCGGCAAAATATCCGCTGCCAGCTGCATCAGATCCCGCATGGAGCCCTCAAAGTCCATACGCCCTTCCACGTAGGCTTCTCCCAACTGCCCGGATTGCCCTGCGGCCAGCTGCGCCAAGGTGGCATTATCTTTAATGATCAGATGAACCGCAGCATCAGCCGTGCCAACTTGCTCGCCGTTGGGCAAGGTCAGCCGAACCGGGATGCTGAGTTGATCTAATTTGGCCTGGACCATTGATGAAATTGAACTCAACTTCGCCTCCTTGTATGTAAACAAACAAAGATGACAATGTGTCGCCTCTTTCGACACACCGCCCGTAAGCTGTCAATCCTGTAGCCTAATACAATCAGCCCCTGAATCCGTTGCGTCAAAGTCACGAATCATGTGCTTCACACCTAAAGCACTTAGACCGGAATTGACCTTGCCCCATGCTAAACTGCCTGCCTTTGGCCCATTGCATCGGTTTGCATTGATGCTCGGCACAGGGTAGTGGGTTCAGGCTCTCGGCCAGGATCTGCCCCACCTTAATACTTGGCCCGATGACACGCAACCACTCCCCTGCATTTCCCCCTTGGCTCATCTTGATGGGGCTGCTCACTGCCCTGGGGCCACTGGCCATTGATATGTACCTGCCCGCCTTCCCGGCAATGGCCCAGAGTCTGAACACCTCGGCGGGCATGGTAGAGCGCACGCTGGCGGGTTTCTTGCTGGGTGTGGGCGTGGCTCAATTAGTGTACGGCCCCATGGCCGACCGCTTCGGGCGCAAGCTGCCCTTGCTGCTGGGCGTGCTGATTTTCACCACCGCTTCCTTTTTCTGTGCACGCGCCAGCGATATTGATGAATTGACCGTGTGGCGCATTGTGCAGGCCTTTGGTGGTGCCGCTGGCATGGCTATTCCCCGTGCCGTGATCCGGGATCGTTTCGAGACCCGTGAAGCCGCCCGCGCCCTGTCCATGCTGATGCTGATTATGGGCGTCATGCCTATTCTGGCCCCGCTGATCGGTGGTCAGATCCTGCTGTTTAGCGACTGGCGCGGTATTTTCTACTTCATGGCTGGCTGTGGCGTGCTCTTGTGGCTGCTGACTTTTTTCACCATGAAAGAGTCCCTGACCCCCGAACGAGTCCTGCCACTGCAACCCAAACTGATTGCCCATAATTACAGTGCCTTGTTACGCGACCGGCCTTTCATGTTTTATTCGCTGGCCGCCGGTTTCAGTTCTGCAGGCATGTTTGCCTATATCGCCGGATCGCCACGCGTCTTTATTGATTTATTTGCAGTCGAGCCGCGCCATTTCGGTTTTTATTTTGGCGCGAATGCCGCCTGTCTGATTGTTTTCTCTCAAGTCAGCGCCCGTTTGCTCAATACGTACAGCCCGCCCACTTTGCTGCGCGTGGCACAGGGACTGCAAGTGATCTTTACCCTGCTGGGTGCCGTTCTGACCCTGCTGGGCGTACTGGACCTGACCTGGCTGATGGTGACGCTGATGGGCTTTATGGCGTGCCAAGGCTTTGTGAACCCCAATTCCGCGGCCCTGGCCCTGTCTGAACAAGGCCATCGCCTGGGAACGGCCTCGGCCCTGATGGGCGCTTTGCAAATGCTTTGTGGTGCGCTGGCCGGTTTTGCGGTCAGCAGCTGGTCCTCTTCCAATGCTTTGCCATTGACCGCCGTATTGGCCAGTTGTGCCGTCTTATCGTGGCTGTTTGGCCGCAACGCAGCAAGGAAAGCACGGTAAAACTTGATCTAAGTGATTTTTCCATATTAGAATAATCTTCTTTGTACCCCAGCACTGGGGTTAACACGATCCTAATTTTACAATCGCCCGCGGCTTTTTTCGTTTAGCGGAGGCTGATTTAGATCTCAAGGGGTATGACCATGGCACGCGTATGCCAAGTGACCGGAAAAGGCCCAATGTCGGGCAACAATGTTTCGCACGCCAACAATAAAACCAAGCGTCGCTTCCTGCCAAACCTGCAGTCCCGTCGTTTCTGGGTTGAAAGTGAAAACCGCTGGGTTCGCCTGCGCGTTTCCGCTAACGCTATCCGCACCATCGACAAGAACGGTATCGACTCCGTTCTGGCCGAAATGCGCTCCCGCGGCGAAAAATACTAAGCTGCGCTTCTTAAACATTTAACCAGGAGCTCATCATGGCTAAAGGTATACGCGAAAAAATCAAACTCGAATCGTCCGCCGGCACCGGTCACTTCTACACCACCACCAAAAACAAGCGCAACATGCCTGAAAAGATGGTGATCAAGAAATTTGACCCCGTCGTTCGCAAGCACGTCGAGTACAAAGAAACCAAGTTGCGTTAATTCGCGCACCGCTCCTGCAGCGGATTGGTTTTCAAAAAAAGCCCCTGCCCTGCAGGGGTTTTTTTTGCCCTTCACAGGCTGCTGTGACAGGCCTGCCTCCTGTCTGCCATTACGCTCATGCACACTGCCCACCTTGCAGCCGTCCACAGCGAGATTTGCCCCGTATAATGGCGGATACTCCTTTACTTTTGTCTAAAACGGTATTGCCACTCATGCAGGAACGTTACAACCCCAGCGAGGTTGAACAACTCGCTCAGCAAAACTGGACCGATCGGGACGCCTATCGCGCCGTCGAAAACGCCACCGCTCCCGATGGCTCGCTCAAACCCAAGTTTTACGCATGCTCCATGCTGCCCTACCCCAGTGGCAAGCTACATATGGGCCACGTGCGCAACTACACCATCAACGACATGATGGCGCGCCAGCTACGCATGCGCGGTTTTAACGTTCTCATGCCCATGGGCTGGGATGCCTTTGGCATGCCCGCTGAAAACGCCGCCATCAAATCGCAGGTTCCGCCCGCCAAGTGGACTTACGACAACATCGCCTACATGAAAAAGCAGATGCAGGCGATGGGTCTGGCCATCGACTGGTCGCGTGAAATGTGTGCCTGCGATCCCGAATACTACAAATGGAACCAGTGGCTGTTCCTGAAGATGCTGGAAAAAGGCATTGCCTACCGCAAGACTCAGACTGTGAACTGGGATCCGGTGGATCAAACCGTTCTGGCCAACGAACAGGTTATTGAAGGCCGTGGCTGGCGCTCGGGCGCGCTGGTTGAAAAGCGTGAGATCCCCGGCTACTACCTGCGCATTACCGACTACGCTGAAGAGCTGCTGGACACCGTGAAAACCGGCCTGCCCGGCTGGCCCGAGCGTGTGCGCCTGATGCAGGAAAACTGGATCGGCAAGAGCCAGGGTGTGCGCTTTGCCTTCCCTCACGATATTCGTGACGAGCAAGGCCAACTGATTCAGGACGGTCGTCTGTACGTGTTCACCACCCGCGTGGACACCATCATGGGCGTTACCTTCTGTGCTGTTGCCCCTGAACACCCGCTGGCTGCCCTGGCTGCCCGCAACAATCCCGAGCTGACTGCCTTTATTGAAGAATGCAAGAAAGGCGGCACCACGGAAGCCGACATGGCCACCCGTGAAAAAGAAGGTCTGCCTACCGGCCTGAGCGTCAAGCACCCACTGACCGGTGCGGACGTTCCTGTCTGGGTCGGTAACTACGTCTTGATGAGCTACGGCGACGGTGCCGTCATGGGCGTGCCTGCTCACGACGAGCGCGACTTCGCCTTTGCCCTGAAATACCAATTGCCTATTCAACAAGTGATTGGCGTTGAAGGCAAAGAGTACGACGCCACTCAATGGCAAGACTGGTACGGCGACAAGCAGCAAGGCCAAACCATCAATTCCGGCAAGTACGACGGCCTGGCGCATGCCGCCGCCGTGGACGCAATTGCGGCAGACCTGAATGCTCAAGAGCTGGGCGAGAAACAAACCACCTACCGTCTGCGCGACTGGGGCATTTCCCGTCAGCGTTACTGGGGCACCCCGATCCCGATCATCCACTGCGAGGATTGCGGCCCGGTTCCTGTTCCAGAAAAAGACCTGCCCGTGGTTCTGCCCGAAGAGCTGATTCCCGATGGCAGCGGCAACCCGCTGAACAAGCACGAAGCCTTCCTGAAGTGCACCTGCCCTTCTTGCGGCAAGCCTGCACGTCGCGAAACGGACACCATGGACACCTTTGTGGACTCGTCCTGGTACTTCCTGCGCTACACCACACCCAAACTGAACGACTCCATGACCGATCCACGCACCGACTACTGGATGCCCATGGATCAGTACATCGGTGGTATCGAACACGCTGTGCTGCACTTGCTGTACGCCCGCTTCTGGACCAAAGTCATGCGCGACATGGGCCTGGTCAAGATTGACGAGCCCTTCACCCGCCTGCTGTGCCAGGGCATGGTGCTGAACCACAGCTACACCCGCCGCACACCTCAAGGTGGTATCGAGTACTTCTGGCCTGAAACCGTCGAAAACGTCTACGACGAAAAAGGCGCGATTATCGGTGCCCGTTTGAAGAGCGATGGTCAGCCCGTGCAGTACAACGGCATCGGCACCATGTCCAAGTCCAAGAATAACGGCGTGGACCCCCAATCCCTGATCGACACGCTGGGCGCGGATACCGCCCGCCTGTTCATCATGTTTGCCAGCCCGCCAGAGCAAACCCTGGAGTGGTCGGATTCGGGCGTGGATGGCGCCAACCGCTTCCTGCGTCGCCTGTGGGCCTTCTGCTATAACCACGCCGATGCTCTGCGCGCTGGCAACGCCCAACAAGCCACCGACTGGAGCGATCTGGATGCGGCCGCCAAGCGTACCCGTCTGGAAATTCACTCCTTGCTCAAGCAAGCCAATTACGACTACGAGCGTATTCAATACAACACCGTGGTTTCGGCTTGCATGAAGATGCTCAACACCCTGGAGCAGACTCAATGGGAAGACACTCCCGCCGCACAACGTGCACTGGCTGAAACCACGTCCATTCTGTTGCGCGTGCTGTACCCTGTCGTCCCTCACATCACCTGGCAGTTGTGGCGTGAACTGGGTTGGGCAGACAGCCTGGGCGATATGCTCGACGCCCAATGGCCTGCTGTGGATGAACAAGCCCTGATTGCTGACGAAGTGGAGCTGATGCTGCAAGTCAATGGCAAGCTGCGCGGTTCATTGGTCGTGCCTCAGGGAGCGGAAAAAGCCGCCATTGAACAAGCCGCAGCCGAACACGCTGCCGTGCTCAAGTATCTGGAAGGCCGCCCCGCCAAGCGCATCATTGTGGTGCCTGGCAAACTCGTTAACGTCGTAGGTTAATCATGCACCTAGCCCGCCTGCTTCCTTCCAGCTCCTTGTCTGTTCCTGCACCCAGGTTCTGGGGACTGGCGGGCTTGATGATCCTGCTCAGTGTTGTTCTGACAGCGTGTGGCTTTCACCTGAAAGGGGTAGCCCCGCTGCCGTTCGACACGATTTACACCAACATTACGGACAACAGTGCGTTTGGCGCGAATCTGCGTCGAACCTTGTCGGCCAGTTCACCGCAAACCCGCTTTGTGGAGCGCCCGCAAGACGCTGAAGCCATCTTGCAACAACTCTCCCACAGCCGTAATCAACGCGAAATCTCCATCAACGCCAAAGGCCAGGTGGAAGAGTACGAACTGCAACTGACCTTTGTGTTCGAGCTGCTGGACGCCAAAGGCCGCGTGATCCTGCCGCCCACAACACTGAACGTCATTCGTGAAGTACCGTACGATGCCGAGGCTGTACAAGCCAAAGATAGCGAAATCGAGATGATTTTCCGCGATATGGAACAGTCTTTGATCAATCGCATTGTGCGTCGCTTGAGTTCGCCCGACGTGACCAGCGCCTACCATTACATAAGCAGCCAACCAGAGGCCAGCTCCATGGAAGAGATGGAACTGCTGCCCACTCGACAACAGGCTCCGCTGTAAGAATGGGACGCAGGGCCGACCACGACACCTTGCTGCGCGAGCTGGCCACGCCATCCGCAGCCTTTCAACCGCTTTATGTGGTGTCCGGTGACGAGCCTCTGTTGCTGGTTGAAGCGGCGGATGCGGTGCGCGCCCGCGCCCGCCAGGACGGCTTTACCGAACGCAGCAGTTTTACCCTGGATGCACGGGCCGACTGGTCGCAGCTGTTTGCTGTAGCCCAGAACATTTCCCTGTTTGGCGATCAAAAACTGGTGGATGTCAATATTCCCAGCGGCAAACCTGGCAAGCCAGGCGGCGACGCCCTGCAAAAGCTGTGCGAGCTGATCAGCGGGGGGCAAATGGATGGCACCAGCTTTCTGATTCAACTTCCCCGGCTGGACAAAGCTACACGCAACAGCAAATGGTGTCAGGCTCTGGAACAAGTGGCCTGCTGGGTTGATATTCAGCCCATCAACCGCAACTCTCTGGCAGGCTGGATTGCCCAGCGCCTGAAAGCCCAGGACCAAAGCCTGGAGCGCAACAGCCTGGAATGGATGGCTGACAAGGTTGAAGGCAACCTGCTGGCCGCCCATCAGGAAATTCAAAAACTGGCCCTGATTTACCCACCAGGCCAGCTTAGTCAGGAAGAACTGGAAAACGCGGTTCTGAACGTAGCCCGCTACAGCGTGTTTGATCTGCGTGACTCCATGCTGGCAGGTCACAGTCAACGCGCCCTGACGGTGCTTGATGGCTTGCAGGCAGAAGGCGAAGCCCTACCCCTGGTCTTGTGGGCTGTAGGCGAAGAAGTGCGTACCTTGGCCCGCTTGTCACAAGCGCGTCAGCAAGGACAGGACCTGTCCAACCTGTTTCGCCAATACCGCATTTTTGGCCCGCGTGAAAAACTCGTTCGTCAGGCCCTGGACCGTATCCCGCCTCAAAGCTGGCCCGCTTCGGTTCTGCATGCACACGATATAGACCGTTTGATCAAAGGCCTGCACCCCAACGGACGTCAGCAAGACCCGTGGGAAGAAATGCGCCGCCTGACCATGCGTATCGCGGTCGCGACACAAGCGCCCCGCCGCTAAGCGTCCGATACCCCTTAACTTCTTAATTGTTGCGATAATGCTCTCTTGAACCGGAGAGTTACACGGCTATGAACGATATCACCCAGTCCTCTGCCGCCACCCAGGTCGGCGATCTGTCTTCCATGATGCAAGATTTGGGCAAGCGCGCCCAGCTTGCTGCCCGTCGTATGCGCGCCGCCACAGGCAAAGCCAAGGCCGACGCCCTGCGCTATATGGCTGATGCCCTGATTGAGCAAAAAGCCCAGTTGCAAGCAGCCAACGAGCTGGACTTGCAAGCGGCACGTGAACGTCAGATTTCCCCGGCCATGATCGAACGCCTGGTCCTGTCCGACCGCGCCCTGGAGATCATGACCACCGGCCTGCGTCAAATTGCCGATATGGATGATCCGGTTGGCCAGATCAGCGCCTCGCGTACCCGCCCGAATGGCATGCGCGTGGCTCAGATGCGTGTCCCTTTGGGTGTCATCGGCATCATTTACGAGTCGCGCCCCAATGTGACTATTGACGCCGCTGCCCTGTGCCTGAAATCGGGCAACGCCACGATTCTGCGCGGTGGTAGCGAAGCCTTTCATTCCAACCAGGCCCTGGCGCAGATCATCTCCAGCAGCCTGGAACGTGCTGGTTTGCCCAAAGAAGCCGTGCAAGTGGTTCCCACCACGGACCGCGATGCTGTTGGCCTGCTCGTAACCATGAACGACTACGTGGACGTCATTGTCCCGCGTGGTGGCAAGAGCCTGATCCAACGACTGAGCGCCGAAGCCACGGTTCCTCTGATCAAGCACCTGGACGGCAACTGCCACGTCTATGTGGACGAATTTGCCGATCTGGAAAAAGCGACCCGCATCGTATTCAACGCCAAGACCTACCGCTACGGTATTTGCGGCACCATGGAAACCTTGCTGGTTCACCGCAGCATTGCACCCGCTTTCCTGCCAGAAATGGCCCGCCAGTTGCAGGAAAAAGGGGTGGAACTGCGTGGCTGTGAGCAGACCCGTGCCCTGGTTGCCAATGTGGCCCCTGCTACCGAGGAAGACTGGGAAACCGAATTTGCCGCGGCCATTCTGGCAATCCGCATTGTGGACTCCATGGACCAGGCCATGGACCATATCGCACAGTACAGCTCAGAGCACACCGAATCCATCGTGACGGAAAACCTGAGCCTGGCCGAACGCTTCCAGCGCGAAGTAGACTCCAGCTCCGTCATGGTGAACCTGCCTACCTGTTTTGCCGACGGCTTCGAGTACGGCCTGGGCGCAGAAATCGGCATTTCCACCAACCGTCTTCATGCCCGCGGCCCTGTTGGCCTGGAAGGCCTGACGACCTACAAATGGGTCTTGCACGGCAATGGCCAAATGCGTGGTTAAATCATGCTTTGGCTAAAAACATTTCACATCTTGTTTGTGACCTCCTGGTTTGCAGGGCTGTTCTACTTGCCCCGCATCTATGTCAATCTGGCCCAGGAGCAAGATGCCAAGACCTATGAAACGCTTCTGGGCATGGCCCGGCGCCTGTATCGCTTTATGGCTCCTCTGGCCATTTTGACTTTGCTGACAGGCCTGGGATTGTTTTTGTATTACGGCATAGGCAAAGGACAGGGCTGGATGCACGCCAAACTGACCCTGGTCTTGATCCTGTTTGCCTTTCACGGTGTGTGCGGACGCTATCTGCGGCAGTTCCAGCAAGGGCAACAAAGCCGCTCACACGTATTCTTCCGCTGGTTCAATGAAATTCCGGTCATCGTTCTGCTGCTGGTCCTCATCCTGGTGGTTATAAAACCCTTCTAATACCTTATTCATGTCAGACCAATCTGAACGCAAGACACTAAGCCTGAACCCAGGCACTAAAAAGAAAGCCAGCAATGCGGAACCCCGCGTGCGCTCGGGTGCGCGCGCACGAGCAGCCAGCCTGCAGCAAGACCGCCAGGGCGGCCCCAAGCGCGAGACCCGCCCCTACGTAGAGAAACGTGACCAGGACCGCCGCGAGCGCCCTGCTTTCAACCGCGACCGCGCAGATCGTCCTCAATCGGGCGAGCGTCGCGAATTTTCAGGCGAACGCCGTGAGCGTCCCGCATTCAACCGTGATCGCGACAGCCGCCCACAATCAGGCGAGCGTCGTGAGTTCTCCGGTGAACGCCGGGAATTCTCGGGCGAACGCCGTGAACGCCCCGCATTCAACCGTGACCGTGACAGCCGTCCGCAATCGGGTGAGCGTCGTGAGTTCTCCGGTGAACGCCGGGAATTCTCGGGCGAACGTCGTGAACGACCCGCATTCAACCGTGACCGCGACAGCCGCCCACAATCGGGCGAGCGTCGTGAGTTCTCCGGTGAACGTCGGGAATTCTCGGGCGAACGTCGTGAACGACCCGCATTCAATCGTGACCGCGACAGCCGTCCACAATCGGGTGAGCGTCGTGAGTTCTCAGGTGAACGCCGGGAATTCTCGGGCGAACGCCGTGAACGTCCTGCATTCAACCGTGACCGCGACAGCCGCCCACAATCGGGTGAGCGTCGTGAATTCTCCGGTGAACGCCGTGAGCGTCCCGCATTCAACCGTGACCGCGACAGCCGTCCCCAATCGGGCGAGCGTCGTGAGTTCTCCGGCGAGCGCCGCGAGCGTCCTGCATTCAACCGCGATCGTGACAGCCGTCCGCAATCGGGCGAACGTCGTGAATTCTCCGGTGAGCGTCGTGAACGTCCTGCATTCAACCGCGATCGTGACAGCCGTCCGCAATCGGGTGAACGTCGTGAATTCTCCGGTGAACGCCGTGAGCGTCCCGCATTCAACCGTGACCGCGACGGCCGTCCGCAATCGGGCGAACGTCGTGAGTTCTCCGGCGAGCGTCGTGAACGCCCCGCATTCAACCGCGATCGTGACAGCCGTCCGCAATCGGGTGAACGTCGTGAATTCTCCGGTGAACGCCGTGAGCGTCCCGCATTCAACCATGACCGTGACAGCCGTCCGCAATCGGGCGAACGTCGTGAATTCTCCGGTGAGCGTCGTGAACGTCCTGCATTCAACCGTGACCGAGACAGCCGCCCTCAGTCTGGCGAGCGTCGTGAGTTCTCCGGTGAGCGTCGTGAACGCCCTGCATTCAATCGTGACCGCGACAGCCGCCCTCAAACAGGCGAGCGTCGTGAGTTCTCCGGTGAGCGTCGTGAACGCCCTGCATTCAATCGTGACCGCGACAGCCGCCCTCAAACAGGCGAGCGCCGCAATTTCTCGGGTGAACGCCGCGAGCGTCCAGCCTTCAAGGGCGACAAGGAATCTTCGGAGCGTACCCCTGCCGGCAAAATGCCCAGCAAGCTGTTTAGCCCGGCCGGTGACTCCGATGCCTTTCCTCAATATGTCTCGCCTATTCAGCGTGTAGACAGCCCCCAGGCCCCCAAGCCCGGTCAGCGCCTGCCCGATAGCAATATCGAGCAAAACGAGCGCGTCCAGGTCAAGGCTCTGCAAGGGGAACGCTACCGTCTGTTTGCTCCCTGCCCACAAGGGCTGGAAGAAGCGCTGTCGCTGGAACTGCAAGCACTAGGCTACGAGAACGTTCAAACCGGCCGTGCGGGCTGCCATTTTGATGCGGACTGGATCGGTGTCATGCGTGCCAACCTGTCCTCGCGACTGGCGACACGCATTTTGCTGGAAGTCTCGCACGCTCCTGTCACCAACGAAGAGGACATTCTGGCCCTGGCTCGGGTGACTCCCTGGGAACGCTGGTTTGGCCCCGAGCAGACACTGCGTGTCGACACCTCGGCCGTACGCAGCCCCATGCAAAGCTTGCAGTACTGCAATCTGCGCGCCAAAGACGGGATTTGTGACCGCCTGCGTGATCTGGAAGGCGCACGTCCTTCCATCGATACCGTACGCCCGGATGCCAAGGTGCATTTGTTCCTGGACGAGACCAGTGCCACCTTCTACCTGGATACCAGTGGCGAGTCCCTGTTCAAGCGCGGCTGGCGTCACGACAAGGGCGATGCGCCTTTGCGTGAAAACCTGGCAGCGGGCCTGCTGGCCCTGTCTGGCTGGGACCCCAGCAAGCCTTTGATCGACCCCTTCTGCGGTAGTGGCACGATTCTGATCGAAGCCGCCTGGATGGCTTTGGGAGCGCCTCCCGGCATCTGGCGCCCCTTCCACTTCGAGCGTCTGCGCTGCCACGACCAGCGCTTGTGGCGTGATATCAAAGACGAAGCGCGCTCCATGATCGCACCTCGTCTGGATACTCCATTGATTGGCTACGACATCAACTCCACCGTTCTGGATGCAGCCCGTTCCAACCTGGAACGCTCGCACCTGACGCTGGAGACGATTCGCTTCGAGCAAGGCGATGCCCTCAAGATTCGTCCAGAAACGGAAGCCGGCTGGATTGTCACCAATCCTCCTTACGGCGAGCGCCTGGAACATCAGGACGAGGACTTCTGGCCAAACTGGGCCAGCAACCTCAAGCAAAACTTCGCCAACTGGAGCGTGAACATGATCAGCAGCGACCTGGAGCTGCCACGTCATATGCGCCTCAAGCCCAAGCGTCGTTACCCGCTGTACAACGGTGCTCTGGATTGCCGTCTGTTCTGCTTTGACATGGTTCCGGCCAGTTATCGCAATAACGAGACAGCCTCGGACGCCAGCGAAGACTCAGCCAGCGCCGAATAAGCGTCAAGCCGTCTTGTACAAGGCAACAAGGGCCAAGTCCATGAAAATGGCTTGGCCCTTGTTTATTGAGACAAGCCCCCCATATCTTGATTACTTTTCTACCCTTCTGGGGCCCGCCCGACTCCATGCCTTCTGTTCCAGCCCCGAACCGGCAGCATTCCGTTAGGCAGCGATATACGCGATAATGGCAGTCTCCCCTGCCTCAAGACGCACCATGACACCCACTTTCACTACTCCTGGCCGCTGGCGACGCTTTGCCTGCATGATGTATGAATCCATCCTGCTATTTGGCGTTATTTTCACCACCGGCTATCTGTTTGACACCTTGACCCAAAGCCGTAGCGGCCTGGATCTGCGTCATGTGCGTCAGGTCGTTTTATTTATTGCGCTGGGGATTTATTTCGTGCTGTGCTGGCGCAAAGTGGGCCAGACCCTGCCCATGAAAACCTGGCATATGCGACTGGTAGACGAGCAAGGTCAGATTCCTGCCCTGCGTACCCTGCTGCTGCGTTATATTCTGCTATGGCCCCTGCCCTTGCTGGGAGCTTTGCTGGTTCAGCTTCTGTCTGGCTACACAGGCTATGCGTCCACGGACCTGCTTATCGTGTTTACGCCTTTTCTGAACTTCATCTGGACCTGGTTCGACAAAGACCAGCAGTTCCTGCACGACCGTCTTAGCAAGACTCGCCTGATCGATGCGCGCCCTACCCGTGTTACTTCGGCAGCCACCTGAGCAGGCAGGCTGCCTCTTCATTTTTTAGTAGTACAGCAAAGTCATGACTGACATTTTAAAAAAATACTTGTTCGCCGACCAAAGCACACGAGCCCAGATTGTTCATCTTGAGCAAGCCTGGCAAATGGGTCTGGAACACCAGCACTATCCTGCCTGCATCCGCGACTTGCTGGGCGAGCTGGTAGCCGCTTCGGTACTGCTGGCGGGCAACCTCAAGTTTGACGGCTCCCTGATTTTGCAAATCCAGGGCGACGGCCCGATCGCCTTGCTGGTGGTGGAATGCACATCGGACATGGACATACGCGCAACGGTGTCGCTGCGTGAGAACCATCCCGTGCCCCAAACTGGCACCTTGCAAACCCTGCTGAACCCGCAAGGCCAAGGTCGCTTCACCGTAGTACTGGCCCCGCGTCAAAGCAGCAAGGATTTCCGCCCCTACCAAGGCGTGGTGCCTCTGGAAGGCGAGACCGTTGCCGAGGTTCTGCAAACCTATATGCGCACCTCCGAGCAGTTGGATACCCACCTGTGGCTGGCCGCCGACGAAAACCGTTGTGCAGGGCTGTTGCTGCAACGTATCCCGCCCCAAGGCGGCCACAGCCTGGCGCAAAACCTGGACACCTGGGAACGCGCCCTGGCGCTGGGCTCCACCGTCCAGACACAAGAATTGCTGCAACTCGATAGCGACACCTTGATTCATCGCCTGTTCTGGGAAGAAGACCTGCAAGTCTTTGAACCTCAGTCCGTGCGCTGGCATTGCCCCTGTTCCCGTCAACGCGTCAGCAATATGCTGCGCATGCTGGGCCGGGCAGAAATCGAGCAAATGCTGGCAGAACAAGACACCATCAATGTGTCCTGCAACTTCTGCGGCAAGCCCTATCAGTACGATGCAATTGACTGCGCGTCCCTGTTTGTCGACAAGGGCGATACCCAGCCTGGTGACGATACCCTGCACTAAGCAGAAACCGCTACGAAGGACTACACCCGCACAAGTCCTTCTACCAAGCTAAAAGACACTCAGCCATGATGGCAACATCATGGCTGATTCTTTTTCCTCACCCCATCCTCAATCTGGTTTGGCTGGCGCTCACATCATGGGAGCCCTGCTTGCAATCATCCTGCTGAGCTGGCTGGTGCTGGACGTGCTGACGCTGTACTCCTTGCGCGTACGCCTGCAACACGGTCTCTTGCATGCCGCTCGCCAAGCCAGCGTGCAGCATGCCCGACCTGAAACCATTGCCTCGGCATTCAGCCAAACACTGGCCGCTGCCAAAGTGCCGCTACACGATCAGTGGCAGATCCAGATCCTGTCGCCCTCACCACAGGCTTTTATGCTGCATGGCAGGCCTTCCCGGCTTCATGAGGGGCGTACAAGCATTACCCAGGGCTGGCAGGCACAACAGGCGGATCAAGCCAGCCACGGCGGCCCCAGCATCTACCAGGCCAACACATTGCACTTGTACCTGCTCTATGCCCATAAGCCGGGCCCTCTTTCCTTACTTCGCCTGCTACCCAAGCTTGCCGCCAGCATGCCTGGCCCTTCAGGTTCGGCAGCGGTCTGGCTACGCCTGGAAATTAGACACCCTATGCAGTCCGATGCCGTGCAGTGGGATGACTTGGCTGACGGTCGGGTCGTCTATGCCCAGCAGACTGAAAACGAGCTTGCCTTGCCAGTTTCCCAAACAGGCTGGTCCACAGACCTGGAGCTAGCAGAACCGCCATCAACGGACGGGGATGGCCGTCTGCCATCATGGGATGGCCCTGCTCAAGGATCAGGTGATGCTTCCCCTTCTCCAGGGCCTGCCGCCCCCACACCAGACTCAGGAGGAGCTGACTACTCACCTCCAAACCCTGCTTGCTACTAATCGCCGAGCCAGCCAGAGCGGGTGGCGGGTGGCGGGTGGCGGGTGGCGGGTGGCGGGTGGCGGGTGGCGGGTGGCGGCAGCATAGGACGCGGTAAACGCATTCCTGACCCAAGCGGGAAACAGACGTACAGTCGCCGCAATCAGCAGTTGTGGCCGTAGTCGGGACAGCAATAAGGGAAAAAAGAAGAATTATCAGAAAGGAACCGGCTGAACAGCCGTTCCAGCAGCGCCTTGCGCGCTACTTCTTAACGTGGGCTGCTTGTTGTGGAAGCCGAACCACCGGGAGGCACAATCTGCACAAAGATCTCGCCTTCACGCATCATGCCAAACTCGCTACGGGCGCGCTCTTCGACTGCATGGGTACCCGAGCGTAAATCCTGAACCTCGGCCAGCAAGGCGTTATTACGCGCCGTCAGGGCTTCATTGGTTTCTTTTTGCGCAACCAGCTTGGTCTGCATTTGCCGTACATCCAGCCAACCGCCTTTGCCCCACCATAAAGCGTAATGGGTTACCAGGGTCAGGCACAGCAGAAGCAGGACGATAAGGCGCATGGCGATATAAGAACCGGGTCTTCCGACCCGGTTCATCAAACAGAATTAGCGCAGATTATAGAACGCTTCGCGACCTGGGAAGGTAGCAACTTCTGCCAATTCTTCTTCAATACGCAACAACTGGTTGTACTTGGACATGCGATCGGAACGGGACAGGGAGCCTGTTTTGATCTGCATGGCATTCGTAGCCACAGCGATATCCGCAATCGTGGAGTCTTCGGTTTCACCCGAGCGGTGCGAAATCACGGCGGTGTAACCAGCGCGCTTGGCCATTTCGATGGCAGCAAAGGTTTCGGTCAGGGTGCCGATCTGGTTGATCTTGATCAGGATGGAGTTACCGATACCCAGTTCAATGCCCTTCTTCAGGATCTTGGTGTTGGTTACAAACAAATCGTCACCAACCAACTGGATCTTGTCGCCCAGTTGCTGGCTCAGAATGCGCCAGCCGTCCCAATCGTCTTCGGCCATGCCGTCTTCGATGGAGATGATGGGGTACTTGTCGCACCAGTTGGCCAACAGATTGGCAAAGTCTTGCGAGCTCAGGGACACGCCGCCTTCGCCAGCCAGGTGGTATTTGCCGTCGCGGTAGAACTCGGAAGCGGCGCAGTCCAGGGCCAGAGCGATCTGGGTGCCAGGCTCGTAGCCAGCCTGTTCGATAGCGCGCAGGATCAGTTCGATAGCGGCTTCATGATTGGCCACGTTAGGAGCAAACCCCCCCTCGTCGCCCACAGCGGTGGACATGCCCTGATCGTGGATCAGGCCTTTCAGCGTGTGGAACACTTCTGCACCCATGCGCAGCGATTCGCGGAAGCTCTTCGCGCCCACGGGCATGATCATGAATTCTTGCAGATCCAAGGTGTTGTTGGCGTGTGCGCCACCGTTGATGACGTTCATCATCGGCACGGGCATGGCCATGGCACCACTGCCACCAAAGTAGCGGTACAGGGACAGACCCGAATCATCAGCAGCGGCACGGGCCACAGCCATACTGGCAGCCAGCATGGCGTTAGCGCCCAGGCGGCTCTTGTCTTCGGTGCCGTCCAGCTCGATCAGGGTACGATCGATAAAGGTTTGTTCTTGAGCATCCAAGCCCATCAAGGCTTCGGAGATTTCTGTGTTCAGGTTCTCGACAGCGCGCAAAACACCTTTGCCCAGGTAACGGCTCTTGTCACCATCACGCAGCTCCAACGCTTCGCGAGCGCCAGTGGATGCACCAGATGGAACGGAGGCACGCCCCATAGCGCCCGATTCGAGCAATACATCACACTCCACCGTTGGATTACCACGGGAGTCCAGAATCTCGCGGCCAATAATATCTACGATTGCACTCATGATTTTGACAGTCCTGCCTGAAGTAGCATTAAGCTAGATAAGTTAAACAATCCTGCTGCCGGGCATATCGCCGTAAGCCGATGTGAAAATCAGCTTGAAAAGGCGCCTAGCCTGGAAGTTGAAAAGATCAGCAAGCGCGACAGCTATAGTGCAATCAGCGCCCCCTGCCCTCCTGCTAAAACAGGATTGTACCTGCCCATGACACAGCCGTGCCATGTCTGGTCCCGAAAGCTGGAAAAAAGCCTGGATTCAAGACCCTGCCTTCATCCTGATCGAAACCGGCACGTGTTTATTATCACCAGAAATTCCGAGACTAGGCGGCGTCTCTGTAAATACAAAAAGTACCGATACGTCTCAAAGTAAATCTTTGTCGGCCGCTTTCAACAAGGCGCTTTCCCAGTTGCCCAGCAAGGTGATCAACTGATTCAGATCCTGATCAGAGAAGTCTTGCAGCATGGCTTCCACCAGACGACGACGCCGGGGCAAGGTGGCTTCCACCAGCTCGCGGCCAGCGGGGCTTAGACGCACATTGGTCAGCCGGTTGTCCTGCTCATCCGTGAAACGCTCGACCAGCCCCAGGGACTCGATGCTTTTAAGCTGCCGTGTCACCGCAGCCGGATCAATGCGCAGCAGACGCACCAACTGCTTTTGAGACAGACTACCCTCTTCCTGGTACAAGGAAATCAGGATACGCCAGCGTGGCAAGGGCATCCCCAACTGCTGATCAAATGCCGCCATCAGGCTGCGATACGTGCGCCCCAGCTGCTGAGCCGCTTGAAGTTGCGGAAATTCATTCATCATGTTCAAGACTGTTCTTGACGATTAAAACGTATCGGTGGCACTTTGCGTACCCAATAAAAACACCAGACTATCAGCAGCAAGGTCACGGCCATCCCCATATTGACGGCATGTGCCAGGGCGTCTCGGGCCAAGCCCAGATACACCTGCCCTTCCTGCCCGGCCTGCTCCAGAAACTGCGTCTGCTGACTCACACTCATCAGAACTTGCGGATCTTGCAGGGAGTTGACCAGGCTTGTGGGCAAAGCCGCCAATTGCGTGCGGATGGCCTCCCCATACTGATAATTGATCAGGGTTCCGACCACAGCAGTACCCAACATGCCACCCACCATGCGCATGGACTGTAGCATGGCCGTGGCAATGCCCAGCATGGAGCGTTCCACAATTTCCTGCGCAAATACCGTCAGATTGGGCATGATGCAACCGACCCCGGTGCCAGCAATAGTGGCATAGATCACAAAATGCCAGTGCGGGTCGGTCTTCTTGATGAACACCATACCCAGGCAGGCGATCGTCAACAGCACCAGACCCAGATACAGCATCAAGGTAGGACGACGCAGGCGTGTAATCGTACGGCCATTAATGATACTGCCCACCGTAATGAACACGACCAAGGGTGTGATCAACAAACCGGCGGTTTGTGGTCGCAGCCCATACCCCCCTTGCAACAACAAGGGCGCATAGAACAAGAGACCAAACAGAATAAAGCCCAAGCCCGCAGACAGAACCAGCAAAGAGAATTGGGCTGGGCTACTGAACAAGACCAGGGGCAGCAAAGGTTCTGCCACCCGTCGCTCCCAGGTCACCAGCAGAACAAAAGCGGCCACACTGCACAGGCCAAGCAAAACCATCAAATAGCTGCCCCCATATTGCGGCAGCAACTCTACCAGCAACTGGATACAGGCCAAACCGACCATCAACAAGAAAGCACCCAAGTAATCCATGCGGACCTGGGTTTGACGAAAATGACGGATCTGCGGCAAATAGCGATAGACAAAATACAGGCTTAACAAACCCACGGGCAGATTCACATAAAACACGGAGCGCCAGCCATAGTGCTCGGTCAGAATTCCGCCCAGAAAGGGCCCTATCCCGTTCGCAATCCCAAAGGAAGCGCTCAGCATGACTTGCCAGCGCAAACGCACACGGGGGTCAGGAAACAGATCAGGCACACAGGCAAATGCGGTCCCCACCAGCATGCCCCCCGCAATCCCTTGCAAGGCACGTGCCAGTACCAGCTGCAACATGCTTTGCGCCATGCCGCAGAGCACGGAAGCCAGGGTAAACAAAACGATGGACACCAGCACAAAGCGGCGGCGTCCATAAAAATCTCCCAGACGGCCAAAGATAGGCACGGTAATCACTGAAGTCAGCAAATACGCCGTTGCCACCCAGGCATACAGTTCAAAACCATGCAGCTCGGAGACAATGGTGGGCAAGGCTGTCCCAACCACGGTCTGATCAATTGCCACCAACATCACCACAAAGCACAGCCCCATCATCGCCAGTATGGACTCTGTGACTGACAAGACCCGCCCCGGCGTCTTTTGTGCTGTTTCCGATACGTTTACCATTTCCATTGACCATGCAATTATTGCCTAGTCAACAATTTTACGAGAGTGATAAAAACCTGACAAGCGCTGCCTGAATCAACCCTTATCCCGGCATCCCGGTACACAATAGCGACCATCCGGAAAGCACCGCTTTCCAAGCACATCCTCCCCACAGGAAAACAGTATGAATATCATGATTGTCGGTGCCAGCATGGGGCTGGGACGCGCCTTGATGGACGGCCTGGCCCAAGACGGCAACACGCTTTATGGCGTGGCTCGCCGGACACCTGCACCATCGGCCAGCCCGCTCAGTCCCGATCCCGGCATCAATCAACACTGGATCAGTGCCGACTTGTCCCAGCCTGACGCCGCCAGCCAATTAGCAGCCGCCTGCCCGCAATCACTGGACGTGCTGATTTATAACCTTGGGATTTGGGAAGACACTGCCTTCAGTGAGGACTACGATTTCCTGTCGCAAAACGATCAGGCCATCCGTCGTCTGGTCGATGTGAATCTGACTGGAGCCTTATTGGCCATACGTCATCTGCTGCCTCATTTACTGCGCAGCAAACAGCCCCGCCTGATTCTGACTGGTTCCACCTCGGGTCTGCGTCAAAGCGGTCGCCCAGAAGTTGCCTTCGGAGCGACAAAATTTGCCTTGAATGGTTTGGCAGATAGTCTGCGTGAAGGCTATAGAGATCAAGGCCTGGCCGTCACTTGCCTGCAACTGGGCTACCTGAATACGGAAGACGGCCTGGATGTGCCACTGCACGCCGCCGCAGAGCGTGACCAGGGCGAGACGATTCCAGTGCATGACGTGCTCACGATTGTGCGTAGCCTGCTGCAACTGTCTCCCGCCAGCTTCATACGTGAGCTGACCCTACCAGCCCTGCGTGATCCGCGTTTCTAAACAGCCACACAACTCCTTCCTGCCATCGTGCTCAAGAAGGTCGGGCTGTGTCCCTGCAAGCATCAAAAAAGGGAGTGTTTTCACACTCCCTTTTTCCTGCCTGACTACATGGCGTAGTCCGATTCTTACAGACCCTGCACCACGTACATCGTCATGTTGGCAGCACCCTCACGTGCTTGACGAGCACGGCGGTATTCCTCGGAATCGTGGAACGCCTGGGCCTGTTCCAGTGTGTCGAACTCCATAACCACGGTACGCAAAGGCGCATTGCCTTCCAGAGTGACCGTTTCACCGCCACGTACCAACACTTTCACGTTGTGGGTTTTCATGGCAATGCTGGAAAACTCCTGGTACTGCTTGTACTGCTCGGGGTTGGTTACTTCGACATTAGCAATCAAAAATGCGGACATAGTGTCTCCAAACTACTTTTAATAGCCGTGCTGCAAGGCACCGCTGTTTTTAACAATCGAATCGATCTGCTGCAATGTCCGCAGCAAGTCTGCCATCTGCGACAGAGGGACAGCATTCGGGCCGTCAGACAAGGCCTTGTCCGGGTTAGGGTGAGTTTCCATGAACACGCCCGACACACCCGCTGCGACAGCAGCACGCGCCAGGACGGGCACAAACTCACGCTGACCACCCGATGTCGTGCCCTGCCCGCCCGGCAACTGTACCGAGTGCGTGGCATCAAACACGACCGGGCAATCCGTGGCGCGCATGATCGCCAGGGACCGCATATCGGACACCAGGTTGTTGTAGCCAAAGGAAGCACCACGCTCACAGACCATGATGGTGGAGCCATCTCCGCCCATTTCCATCGCTGCCGCACGTGCTTTTGCCACCACCTGCACCATATCCTGAGGAGCCAGGAACTGGCCCTTCTTGATATTCACGGGTTTCAGGGTAGCAGCGCAGGCCTGAATAAAGTCGGTCTGACGGCACAGGAAAGCCGGGGTTTGCAGCACATCCACGACGGCCGCCACATCATCGACCTGGTCCTTGTCGTGCACATCGGTCAGGACCGGCACTTTGTAGTGCGAGCGCACATCCGCCAGAATCTGCAGACCTTCGGCCATGCCGGGGCCACGATAAGACTTGTCCGAACTCCGGTTGGCCTTGTCAAACGAGCTTTTGTAGATAAAGGGGATACCCAGAGCCGAGGTAATCTCGGCAAGCTGGCCCGCTGTATCAAACGCCATTTGACGCGATTCAATCACACAAGGGCCAGCGATCAGAAAAAAGGGCCGATCCAGGCCAACGTCGTAACCGCATAAATCCATAATAGACCTCGTTTCAGTATTTCTGCATTCTCCCACATTCCTGACGGCGCTGCTGCACCGCAGTGCAGCAAGCCTGTCAGCCCAATCGTTCGGAGATTTCGATCAGGTTCAAGTCCGGGTCGCGCACATAGACTGAGCGAATCGGGCCGGTAGCTCCTGTACGCTGCACCGGCCCTTCAATAATGGGCCAAGCTTGTGACTGCAGATGCGCGATCACCTGCTCCAGCGGAATGCTGGCAATAAAGCACAGGTCCAGCGCCCCCGGCACCGGTAAATGCGCCTTGGGCTCGAACTCCTGCCCACGCACATGCAAATTGATCTTTTGCGAGCCAAAGCTGAAGGCAATGCGTCCTTGCCCAAAGACTTCCTGCTTCATGCCCAACACTTGTGTATAGAAATGGGTCGTGGCTTGCGGGTCGGTACAGGTCAGCACCAAATGATCCAGCTGTTCGATCATGATTACTCCCAGGAAAGCGGGCAACACACTCTGTCGCCCCGAATGAAAAAGCCCGCGTAGCGCGGGCCTTTTCAGTCATACCAAATTATCAGGCTGATTTTTTCTGGTGGTCCAGAGCAGCTTTGATATAGCTGGTAAACAGCGGATGGCCATCACGCGGAGTGGAAGTGAATTCCGGATGGAATTGCACGCCCATGAACCAGGGATGATCAGGCAGTTCCATGATTTCTGGCAGGTTCTCGGTAGGAGTACGAGCGGAAATCACCATGCCCACTTCTTCCAGACGTGGCACATATAAGGTATTCACTTCGAAACGGTGGCGGTGACGTTCATTTACTTCCGGACCGTAAATGGCTTCAGCACGCGAACCTGGCTTCACTGGGCAACGCTGTGCGCCCTTGCGCATGGTGCCGCCCAAATCGGAGGAACCATCACGGTGCTCAATCTTGCCTTCGCGGTCTGCCCATTCGGTAATCAAGGCCACAACCGGGTGCACGGCCGATGGATCGAATTCGGTCGAGTTCGCGCCCACCAGATTGCCCACATTACGAGCAAATTCAACCACCGCCAATTGCATGCCCAGGCAGATACCCAGGAATGGCACGCCGTTTTCACGAGCGTATTGAATGGCGCGAATCTTGCCTTCGGTACCGCGTTTGCCAAAGCCGCCTGGCACCAGAATGGCGTCCAGACCTTTCAGGCAATCGGTGCCTTCGTTCTCGATGACTTCGGAATCCAGGTACTCGATATTGATACGGGTACGGGTGTGAATACCGGCGTGAACCAGTGCTTCGCTGAGCGACTTGTAGGATTCGGTCAGGTCTACGTACTTGCCGACCATACCGATACGCACTTCGTGCTCCGGATTTTCCAGGGCCTGTACCAGACGATCCCACATGGACAGATCAGCCGGTGGAGGCGACAGCGCCAATGCATCGCACACCAGGCTGTCCAGGCCTTGCTTGTGCAGCATGGCTGGAATCTTGTAGATGGAATCCGCATCCCACACCGAAATCACGGCGTCCATGGGCACGTTGGAGAACAGCGAAATCTTGGCCAGTTCGTCGTCAGGAATGACGCGATCCGCACGGCACAGCAAAGCGTGTGGGTGAATACCGATTTCACGCAGCTTTTGCACCGAGTGCTGGGTAGGTTTGGTTTTCAGCTCGCCTGCCGATGCAATGAAAGGCACCAGCGTCAGGTGAACAAAAGCGGTGTTGTTGCGGCCCAGACGCAGATTCATCTGGCGGGCAGCTTCCAGGAAAGGTTGGGATTCGATATCACCCACTGTGCCGCCGATCTCGACGATGGCAACATCGGCCTCACCATTGTAGGCAGCCTTGGCGCCACGAATGATGAAATCCTGGATTTCGTTGGTGATGTGCGGGATAACCTGCACGGTCTTGCCCAGATAGTCCCCGCGACGCTCTTTGCGCAGCACGGATTCGTAAATCTGGCCCGTGGTGAAGTTGTTGACCTTGCGCATGCGAGCGGAAATAAAGCGCTCGTAGTGGCCCAGGTCCAGGTCGGTTTCCGCACCATCCTCAGTAACAAACACTTCACCGTGCTGGAAGGGGCTCATGGTGCCCGGATCTACGTTGATGTAGGGATCCAGCTTGAGCATAGTCACGCGCAAACCGCGGGACTCCAGGATGGCAGCCAGGGATGCAGCCGCAATACCTTTGCCCAGGGAGGACACAACGCCTCCCGTTACGAATACATATTTGGTGGTCATTATAAAAGGCGCCTGAGGTCAAATCAGGCGATAGCGGGAAATTTGGATTATAACGGCAAGCGCCCATGCTTGGCGACCCGACTAGTGGCATTTCACAGCGGAAATACCACTAGCCCTTGCAGCTATTGACAAGAGCAGAGGGTGGCGATCAGATCGCCTGCGTCCTTTGCTCAAGCCACTTGCGTGCATCCCCCTGAACACGAGGCAAGAGACGTTCACGCACTTGCTGATGATATTCATTGAGCCAGTTACGCTCGGCAGCCGTCAGTAGTGCGGCATCTATACAACGCGTATCAATGGGGCACAGGGTCAGGGTTTCAAAACGCAGGAACTGCCCGTACTCGCTGCGCAGGGCCGGAACCGCCGCCACCAGATTCTCGATGCGAATGCCCCATTGGCCGGGACGGTACAAGCCAGGCTCGTTGGAAGTAATCATGCCGGCACGCATGGCGGAATGAGGCCCGATACGACCGCGCCAGGAAATGGACTGCGGGCCTTCATGCACATTCATGAAGTAACCCACGCCATGGCCAGTCCCATGACCGAAGTCCAGGCCCTGCTCCCACAAAGGCTGACGGGCCAGTACATCAATTTGCTGACCGGCAATGCCTTCCGGGAACACCAGCATGGACAAGGACACCATGCCTTTGAGCACCAGCGTGAAGTCACGAATCTGCTCGGCAGACACCTGACCTACCGGCACTACACGGGTAATGTCGGTCGTCCCACCCTGATACTGCCCACCTGAGTCGATCAGCAACAGGCCATTACCCTCAATACGGGCATGGGACTGCTGGGTAGCCTGATAGTGCGGCATGGCACCATTGGCGTTATAAGCGGCAATCGTACCAAAGCTGGGGCTGACAAAACCTTCCTGACGAGCTCGCGCCGCGCAGATATGTTCGTCCACATCCAGCTCATTGACATCGCTTTGCTGTTCAAACCAGGCAAAGAACTCGCACAAGGCAGCGCCGTCTTTTTCCATGGTTTCACGCACATGATCCAGCTCGGCATCGGTCTTGCAGGACTTGAGCAATTGAGCCGGGTTGATGTATTCGACCACATTCAAATGCGCAGCCAGTTGGGCGGCCCAGGCCGTGGTCCGAGCCATATCCAGCAAGATGGGCATGGATGCCGGCAAAGCGCGCATGAAGGAGGACAGTTCGGTATAGCCTTGAACTTGCACGCCATCCGCAGCCAACGCCTCCTGTATGCCTGCTGACAGCTTGTTGCTATCCACAAACAGAAACGCCTGATCCGGGCCTATCAGCAGGTACGACAGGAACACCGGGTTATAGGACACATCGCTGCCGCGTAAATTCAAGGTCCAGGCAATATCATCGAGCGCACTCAGCAAATGCCAATGTGCCCCCTGCTCCTGCATGGCCGCCCGCGTGCTGCTCAAGTTTTCCTGACGAGTGCGGCAGGCAAACGGGGGTAAATGCTCCACCACCTGACCAACAGGTGCAGCAGGTCGCTCCGTCCAGATCGGGCTGAGCAAGTCGGCCTCCAGCACCCACTCCAGCTCCGGCGTAGCCTTTTGCCAGGCCAGCAGACTTTGTGCCGACACCGACTGGCTATCCAGTGCCACCCGCGATTGAGCAGACAGATGCTCGGCCAGCCAGTTGGCAGGCTCGGGCACCCCGGCCTCGCCCGCACGTTGCAATTGAATGCCGCTACCCTCCAGCTCCTTGGCAGCCTGCTCCCAATAACGGCTATCGGTCCACAAACCGGCCCAATTTGCCGTCACCACCAGGAGCCCGGCCGACCCGACAAATCCGCTTAGCCACTGACGGCTTTTCCAGCGATCGGGCAGGTATTCAGACAGATGGGGGTCAGATGTAGGCCAGATACTTGCCTGCACGGACTGAAATTGCATTTGTTCGCGCAGCGCCTGCAAGCGTGCGGCAACGGGGGGATGGGCCATGCCAACTTCCTTTACATAAACAGCGTTCACGCACCGATCAAGCATAAAAAAAGCTCCGACTCGCGCCGAAGCTTTTTTAGCCAGAGAGACCGATCAGGCCAAAGCACTGACGTCCAGCGGGACGCCTGTCTTGGACTGAATGTACTCAAGGCTGACTTCTGGTGCCAACTCAAGCAACTTTAAACCATTTTCCGTCACTTCCATCACCCCCAGATCGGTAATGATGAGGTCAACCACACCCACGCCCGTCAGGGGCAAGGTGCAAGAAGGCAGAATTTTCAGGTCTTCCGTGCCGTCTTTCTTGGTGGCTACGTGTTCCATCAGAACCACGACACGGCCAACGCCAGCGACCAGGTCCATGGCACCGCCCATACCCTTGATCATCTTGCCGGGGATCATCCAGTTGGCCAGATCACCCTTTTCCGACACCTGCATGGCGCCCAGAATCGCGATATTGATCTTGCCGCCACGAATCATGGCAAACGAGTCTGCCGAGGAAAAGATGGACGAACCGGGCAAGGTGGTGATGGTTTGCTTGCCGGCGTTGATCAGGTCAGCGTCAATCTTGTCCTCAGTCGGAAAGGGGCCGATACCCAGCAAACCGTTTTCCGACTGCAGCCAGACCTCAATGCCGTCGGGCACGTGGTTGGCAACCAGCGTAGGCAAACCGATACCCAGGTTGACGTAAAAGCCGTCCTGAAGCTCCAGAGCGGCGCGTGCCGCCATTTGATCTCTATTCCAAGCCATTATTATCTTGCCTCGCTAATCAGGAAGAACGAACGGTACGCTGTTCAATGCGCTTTTCGGGCTGGGCATTGAGCACGATACGGTGCACGTAAATGCCGGGCAAATGCACATCATCCGGGTCCAGGCTGCCGGTCTCGACAATTTCCTCGACCTCGACAATGGTGATTTTTCCAGCCATGGCCACGTTCGGGTTGAAGTTGCGCGCGGTCTTGCGAAACACCAGGTTGCCGCTGCGGTCGGCCTTGTAAGCTTTAACCAGCGATACATCGGGCACCAGGGCCTCTTCCATCACGTATTGCTGACCATTGAACTCGCGGATTTCCTTACCGTCAGCCACGATAGTACCCACACCCGTTGCGGTAAAGAACGCAGGGATGCCTGCGCCACCGGCACGCAGCTTTTCAGCCAGTGTGCCCTGAGGAGTGAACTCCAGTTCCAGCTCGCCCGCCAGATACTGGCGCTCGAACTCCTTGTTTTCGCCCACATAGGAGGAAATCATCTTGCGGATCTGGCGTGTTTCCAGCAACTGACCCAGACCAAAGCCATCCACCCCGGCATTATTGCTAATGCAGGTCAGGTTTTTGACTCCGCTATCGCGCAGCGCAGCAATCAGCGCTTCGGGAATTCCGCACAGGCCGAATCCACCTACAGCGACTGTCTGTCCGTCGGCAACGACCCCCTGCAACGCCTCCTTGGCGCTTGGATAGACTTTATTCAATTGACTCTCCAATAACTCTTTAATTGGCCTAAACAGCAAACTTTGTCCAATAATGCCGCTATGCACCATACAGTGCTATCAGGCATTCTACGACTTGACTATGCTTTCCGTATACGTAAAGCTTAACCCTGAAAAACCGAGTGTATCTGTTTACGCTCATCTTCGGTCCAAGGTTGTGAGCCGCCTTGGGGGTTAATGGACACGAGCACACAGCGGCCACGTGCATAAATGACATCAGCTTGATTTGCGTCACACACAAAGACTTCCAACTCAATGCTGCTGCCACCGACTTTCAGCAATTTGTGCACAATCCGCACAGTGGCCGGATACAGGACCGAACGCAGGAAATCCAGGCTGGCGTGCGCCAGCACCCCGGTACGTGGAGAAGGTGGCACCATGCCCAGCTTCATCATTAACTGGACACGGGCTTCCTCGATGTAGCGAAAGTAGACCGTATTGTTAACATGATTCATGGCATCCAGATCGCCCCAGCGCACGGCAATATCAAAAGTGGCTCCTGCACCAGAATCTACTACTTGTGTCATTACATGCTCTCCTTACTGATATTTACTGATGAAGCCGGAAGCCAAGGGGCACTGCCTCTGGCCTCTGAACTCAAAACGGGATTGCTCAGACTACAATACAATCGACCGTACGCACAGTACACGAATTTCACCCGCCAACAATCAAGAACAAAGCGCTAAGCCGTAATAGGAGATCAGCAGCAATGTCTGAACGTGAATCGATGGAATATGACGTTATTATCGTCGGCGCTGGCCCTGCAGGCCTGGCCACCGCGATACGTCTTAAACAGCTCGCCCAAGAAAAAGAACAAGAAATCAGCGTCTGTGTCCTGGAAAAAGGCGCTGAAGTGGGTGCCCATATCCTGTCAGGCGCTGTCATGGACACGCGCGCCCTGGACGAGCTGCTGCCAGACTGGAAAGCGCAAGGCGCTCCTATTTCGGTAGAAGTGACTGAAGACAAATTCCTTTTCCTGACCGAAAAAGGCGCACGCAGCACCCCGATGTGGTTGCTGCCTGACTGTTTTAAAAACCATGGCAATTACATTGTTCGCCTGGGCAATGTCGTGCAATGGATGGGTGAACAGGCCGAGGCCCTGGGCGTGGATATTTTCCCCGGCTTTGCCGCTGCCCACATTCTGTATGACGACAACGGCGCGGTCCGTGGCGTCCTGACGGGCGATATGGGTGTGGCCCGTGACGGCACGCACACCGCCCACTATCAACCCGGCATGGAACTGCTGGCGTCCTACACCATTTTTGCCGAAGGTTCGCGTGGCCACCTGGGCCGTGAGCTGACCGAGCGTTTCAAGCTGGACGAGTCCCGCAATGCCCAAAGCTACGGCATTGGCATTAAAGAGTTGTGGGAAGTGGACCCCTCTCAATCGCAGCCCGGCCTGGTGATCCACACTGCTGGCTGGCCACTGGATTCGGACACCTACGGCGGCTCTTTCCTGTACCACCTGGATAACAATCTGGTCATGGTCGGGATGGTAGTCGGTCTGGATTACGCCAACCCCTGGCTGTCTCCCTTTGAAGAATTTCAGCGCTACAAAACCCACCCTGCCCTGCGCGCCACGTTTGAAGGTGGCAAGCGCATTGCTTACGGGGCTCGCTCCCTGACCGCCGGTGGTTTGCTGGCATTACCCAAGCTCAGCTTCCCCGGTGGTGCTTTGGTCGGTTGTGATGCCGGTTTCCTGAATGCTTCGCGCATCAAGGGTAGCCACGCTGCGATCAAATCCGGCTCCCTGGCCGCTGAAGCCGCTTTTGAAGCCTTGCAAGCCGGACGCAAGCAAGACGAGCTGTCACAATTTGCCGAAAAGTTCAAACAGTCCTGGCTGCATGAGGAGCTGAACAAGGCCCGCAACTTCAAGCAATGGTTCAAGAAAGGCCGCTCGATTGCGTCCGTCATGACCTTTGTGGAGCAAGGCCTGTTCAAAGGAAAAATGCCTTGGACACTGCGCAACAACAAGCCTGACCACGCCTGTTTGCAGCCTGCAGCCGAATGCGCGCGTATCGACTACCCCAAGCCAGATGGCAAGATCACCTTCGATCGTCTCAGCTCCGTGTTTATTTCAAACACCAACCACGAAGAAGACGAACCTGTCCACCTGACGCTGAAAGATCCGTCCGTTCCTGTGGCGGTGAACCTGGCTCGCTACGGTGGCCCCGAAGCCCGTTTCTGTCCGGCTGGCGTATACGAGTTCATCAAGACTGAAACCGGCGACGACAAGCTGCAGATCAATGCACAGAACTGCGTGCACTGCAAAACCTGTGACATCAAGGACCCCACCCAGAATATCGTCTGGGTTCCCCCGCAAGGCGGCGAAGGTCCGGTGTACAACGGCATGTAAAAACAAATCTGGCCTTGGTGTCACCACCAAGGCCAGAAGTGTTAATGTCGAAAAAGCCACCCCTCAGGGTGGCTTTTTTTTGCTCTATGACTTGCGAGACCGGCTGGGCCAGTTCACTACGAACAGCCCCAATAGAATCAGGCCTGTCCCCATTAACTCCAGTTGAGTTGGCCATTCGTCCAGCAACAGCCAGGCCAGCAAAACAGTCAGTGCAGGCACGCCCAGACTGGACATCCCCGCCAAGGTCGCACTGACACGACTGACTACCGCCATCCACAGCAGCCAACCTACCCCAGTTGCAATCACGCCCAGGTACAGAACGCCACTGAACATCTGCCATTCCATCACGATAGGACGCTGGGAAATCAGGAAGCTCAAGGGCAGAACAATCACAATCCCCAGAAGACACTGCCAGACTGTGGCATTGAGCAGCTCCACTCGATGACGCTCAAATAGCTGTTTGGAGAAAACCGCCCCCAAGGCCCAGCTCACGCCACTCAATGTCGCCAGAACCGAACCAAGTATGCCGCCCATTCCTTCCCAGGGCGCAATCAGAAGCATCAAGCCCAAAATCGCGGGCACCATACCCATTACGTGACGTTTCTGAGGTCGTTGCCCCAACATGGGCCAGGACAACAGCAGAATCCAGATTGGCATGGTGTAGGCCAGGGCCACCATCTTGCCTGCCCCACCGGCTTGCAAGGAAAACTGGCTAAGCAGTTGAAAGCCGGTAGTCTGGAAAATGGCAACACCCAGGCTCAGCTTCCATGGCGTAGGCCGTAAATGCCCGCCTTTAAGACGCAGCACCAGCCATAAAAAAACAAATGCCACCGCATAGCGTGCTGCAATCAGATCCACTGGCCCGATGTAGACAGTCATCGCCTTCATCACGACCCAGCTCATGCCCCAGGTCAGTACCACCAAGCCCATCAGCGCCAAAGCGCCCCTGTCTGCCTGCTGTTCCCCGCTCAAACCTTTCCCCTTTTCTTTGAATTCATGGACCGATGTTTTGGCCACGGACTCAATGCTAGGCTAATTCCACACTGCGCAGGTTTTCAGTAACAAAATAATCAGGAGAAATAAAAAAACCCTGGCTCTGCAAAGAAACCAGGGTCAAACAGGAACTACCAAAAAAATTAGTGTGCTTCGGACAACTGATCCAGAATGGCCGGATTCTCCAGCGTGGATACGTCTTGGGTGATCGGCTCGTTATTGGCAACAAAGCGCAGCAAACGACGCATGATCTTGCCCGAACGTGTCTTGGGCAGGTTTTCACCAAAGCGGATCTCACGAGGCTTGGCGATAGGACCGATTTCCTTGCCTACCCAATTGCGCAGCTCAGTGGCAACCTTGTCGGCCTCTTCGCCGGAAGGCAGATCGCCATTTAGCACCACAAAGGCCACAATGGCTTCACCTGTCGTTGGGTCAGGCTTGCCCACAACAGCGGCTTCAGCGACCAGCGGGTGTGCCACCAGAGCAGACTCCACTTCCATCGTGCCCAAGCGGTGGCCCGAAACGTTCAGCACGTCGTCGATACGGCCCATGACCCAGAAGTAACCGTCAGTATCACGCTGTGCGCCGTCACCGGCCAGGTAATAGCCTTTCAGCTCGGGTGGGAAGTAGCTTTTCACGAAACGGTCTGGATCGCCCCAGATGGTGCGGATCATATTGGGCCAAGGCTTGCGAATGACCAGGAAGCCGCCATTGCCGCGTTCCGCTTCTTCACCCACCTCGTCCACAATGGCAACGTCCATGCCGGGGAACGGCAGGCCGCAGGAACCGGGTTTCAGAGGAGTGGCACCAGGCAAGGGAGTAATGACGTGACCGCCGGTCTCCGTTTGCCACCAGGTATCCACAATGGGGCAACGCTCGCGGCCCACATTCTTGAAATACCACATCCAGGCTTCGGGGTTGATGGGTTCACCCACCGAACCGATGATGCGCAGGGTGTCCAGATTGTATTGCTTGGGGTGAATGGCCTCGTCCGCTTCGGCTGCCTTGGTCAAGGAGCGAATAGCGGTAGGTGCGGTGTAGAACACCGTCACGCCGTGGCGTTCAATCATGTTCCAGAAACGGCCGGCATCCGGATAGGTAGGCACGCCTTCAAACACAACCTGCGTCACGCCGGCAGCCAGAGGGCCGTAAGTAATGAAGGTGTGGCCTGTTACCCAACCGATATCGGCGGTACACCAGAACACATCGCTGTCCTTGGCATCGAAGGTCCACTGCACGCTCAGCATGGCACCCAGCAGATAACCTGCCGAGGAGTGCTGCACGCCTTTAGGTTTGCCCGTAGAGCCGGAGGTGTACAGAACAAACAGAGGGTGCTCTGCATTCACGGACACGGCTGGGCACTCGCTACCTTGACCTTTGACAGCATCTTCCCACCACAGATCGCGACCTTCATGCCAGGCAACGGGACCGCCCGTGCGCTTGTACACAATGACGTGACGCACGGCTTCGCAGTCACCGCCGCTCAGGGCTTCGTCAACTGCATTTTTCAGGGGGATGGCACGGCCACCACGACGCTGTTCGTCAGCGGTAATGACCAGGGAGGCACCCACGTCCACGGCACGTTCGTGCAGGCTCTTGGCCGAGAAACCACCAAACACGACGGAGTGAGTAATACCCAAACGGGCACATGCTTGCATGGCCACAATGGCCTGCACCGACATGGGCATGTAGATCAGGGCACGTTCGCCCGTCTTGTAACCCAGGGCTTTCAAACCATTGGCAAACTGGCAAACCTGTTCATACAGTTCGCGGAAGGTCACTTTGGTGACTTCACCACCGTCGGCTTCAAAGATCAGTGCAGTTTTGTTTTCAGTGGGGGTGCCAAGGTGCTTGTCCAGACAGTTGGCCGAGACGTTCAACTCGCCATCATGGAACCACTTGTAAAACGGGGGCTTGCTGTCGTCCAGAACCTGGGTAAAAGGCTTGGTCCAGACCAGACGATCGCGGGCCAACTCCGCCCAGAAACCGGGGTTGTCCTGCTCGGCTTTCTGGCAAAGCTCCTGGTAGGCCGCCATGCCAGCAATGCTTGCTTCGCGTTCCAGTTTGGGGAACACGGGAAAGACTCGGCTTTCCGACAGGACGGATTCAATAGACGTTGGACCGCTCATGGTGTTGGCTCCTTTATTTTCCAGATTTGGTGTTTTTTTTGGGCCACGCATGGGCAGCCCAGCTTAATTTTATATAAACGTAACGCGCCTTACTTACTCAATCCTGACAACTGAGATCGGCTTGATTCTTGGCCAAAATGCCGCGCTGAAAATTCAAACGCGACAGGATCAGCAGGCCCGCCAGAAAGAATAATCCCGTGCAGGCCAGAGCCAAGCGGTGGTTCCCGCCGCTTAGCCAAGTCACCAGACCGTAAGACAGCGGACCACATACTGCGGCCAGTTGAATGGCAAAGGTCCACAAGGCAAAAAACTCAGCCAGACGACTCTTGGGAGCCAGCAGTCCAACCATGGCTCGCCCTGCACTTTGGCTACTCCCTATGCATAGCCCGGCGACGGCTGCCGCCGCCCAGAACCCGGCCAAGGAACGCGTGCTGACAGCAATTCCCACCATGACCAGCCACGCGCACAGCGTCAGTGCCAGAGCACGTCTATGGCCGATGCGATCCTGCACATGTCCAAACAACAAAGCCCCCACAGCGGCCGCAATATTGACGGTAAAGATCAGCGTCATGGTTTGCGCCATGGTGAAACCCATGGCCTCGGTGGCGTACACCGCCGACAAAGTAATAATGACGGCAATCCCGGCTTGATAGGCAGCACCACATAACAACAAGGTGCGGAAATCGGGAAAATGCTGATGCACATCACGCGCCGATGCAATCAGGCGCGACAACATGCCCTGCTGCTCTGCCCCGCTGGGTGCACTGCGCTCGCGCAGAAACAGAAAAGAAGGCAAGGCTGACAAGGCAAACAAGGCAGCCGTAATCAGGGCGATACCGGGCACATACTCTTGAGCCGTCCATCCTTGCGATGTCGCCCAGGTCAGAAAAGCCAGGGAAAGGCCCAAGGCCAACATGCCACCAAAATAACCAAAACCCCAGCCCCAACCGGAGACACGCCCCAAGGCGTCAGGCCGGGCAATTTCCGGCAAGAAAGCGCCGATGATGGACTCACCTATGCAGTAGCAATAATTGGATAAAGCGATGAAAACCAGGGCCCAGACAATGTCATTGGGACCGGCCCAATACAGCATCACGGTTGCCGACACACAGCCTATGGTGCTGCTGAACAAAAGTCGCCTTTTGCCTTGACGTGCATCGGCTTTTGCACCGAGCCCCGGCATGGTCAACATGATGCTCAAATACGAAGCGGACAAGGCCAAGGTCCACGCCAAGGTAGCCCAGCTGCGGCCTTCGGCGACGACACCAACAAAATAGGCACTGTAAACACTGGTCAAAATGACGGTGGTGTAGCCAGAGTTTGCGAAATCATACATAGCCCAAGCCCACAACTCGCGCAGCCGTACTCCTTCGTTTAGGGCTTTCCCTAGGGCTTGTCCCATAAATCGCATCATTCAATCCCTATAAACAGTAAAAATTCGCTCTATTTCGGCTAACTTTCAACAAGTCAGCAAGAACAGCACTGGACCCATGCACAGGGCCTGAAAACCGCTGTCAGCCGCACTTTGCAACAGTATGATTCAATCGCAAAATACACTCCTACAATGCTTTACGGTGCAATTATCATCCGGTACACTGCCAAACATTCAACGCACAGCAACGTCCGGCAAAGTATGGTGCTTTTAGCCATACTTACAGCCCTGATACCCATCAATTGCTGCTAATTTCAGCAAAAATAGGCATCAAGGTTGTGCTGCTGCCCACCAAGTCCTTAAAAAAGCCCTGGTCATGCCGCCACATTACCTGAATCCACCCGCACTTTTGCACATTACCTATCGCAGCGCCAAGTATCTTTTGTTAGCCGGCGCGCTTGCTCTGACAGGGTGTGCCACCACTGGAACTCAACAGTCCAGCCAGAACAAAGATCGTGCAGAACTGGATCACGGCTATTACGCCGACTACGAATTCCAGACCGAGTCCGACCCTCTGGGTACATATCTAGCTAACCGCGCTCGCAATGACATCAATATTGCGTACAGCAGCGATCGTCGCCAAGGGCGCGCCGAAAGCCGCAGTAGCCAAGCTTCTTCCTCTACCCACGGCCTTGCCAACGCCGCCCTGAACTTCCTGGGCGTGAAGTACAGTTTTGGTGGCGATGCTCCCAGCACTGGCTTTGATTGCAGCGGTTTGGTGTCCTACGTGGCTGAAAAGTCCCTGGGTCTGAAACTGCCCCGCCAATCCAAGGACATTGCCAAAGAAGGCACTTCGGTTAACCGTAGCGAGCTGCGCAAAGGTGACCTGGTCTTCTTCAATACTCGTGGCGCTCGTTTCTCTCACGTAGGCATTTACCTGGGTGATGACAAATTTGTCCACGCCCCTCGCACTGGCGCTGTTGTCCGCGTCGAGAGCATGGAAGTGGGTTACTGGAAAAAACGCTATAACGGCGCACGCCGTCTGGCGGCTGCCGATACGCAGCAGTCCGAAGCTCGTTTGCGTAGCGTCAAATAAGACCACCCTGCTGCCAAACCGGCAGCACACAAAAAAGCCACTGTTTCATAACAGTGGCTTTTTTTTAATCTGTAAAGATTCCTTCTTTGCCCCAGTAAGTCATGCCGCCAATCTAGTGGCTCTTGGACTTACCGAGCGGACAAGATTCACAATAGCCGCATTGGGTTAAGGCTTGCTTCATGCTACAAACCGAGCGTCGGCAGGCAACTACTCGAATACCGGACTTCAAGGCAGCAGCCCGGAAGGTTTTCATGACGTTGTGACCCAGGAAGTCGGTCAGCAAAATCAGCAAATCGGTGCCGGAAGGCAACTGCAGGGTTTTTTTCTGGTGGGCTGGATCACGCCCGCTAATATGATGTTTGATCGAGATATTGTGGATCTTGAGCAAGTCGGGAATGTTCCCCAGACGGTCTGCTCCAACCACGACTGCACTGACGTATTGAGACACAGGAAGCTCCATTGGCTAAGAAAGTTGGATAATGATAATCATTCTTATTATCATAGTCAATTGAGTCGATAGCTTGTTTCAATTTTTACTTATAGCCTTTGACCATAAGCTCTCACCTGCCCTGCAAAACCACGCCGACCGCACAAACAATAAGGGCCACCGTGTAATCACGATGGCCCTTATTGCCAACTAAACAGTGGCTAGCTCTACAACGGGCCACCAGCTTGTTTCTCGTCCAGAGCGCTCAGCACCACATCCCGGGTCAATTCCGGTGCCAGCATCTCCAGCAGTTCAAAAATATAGTCACGCAGGAAAGCCCCAGCTTTCACCGCCACCTTGGTGTGGTGTGCGCCAAACAAATGCCCTGCTGGCAGGCCCACCAGACCCTTGTCACGACGCGGATCGAACGCGATGCCTGCGATGATACCGATACCCAGACCGACATCAACGTAGGTTTTGATCACGTCAGCATCAATAGCTTCCAGCACAATATCCGGAGTGATGCCATGCTTGGCAAAGGCCTCGTCGATCGAACCTCGGCCCGAGAAAGCATGGTCGTAAGTCACGATGGGGTATTGCGCCAGGGTTTCAATGGACAACTGCTTGTTGGCAGGCAAATCAGCCAGTGGATGGTCCGGCGTCACCACCACCGTATGCTCCCAGGTGTAAACCGGCAAGGCGACCAGGCCCGGCGTCAGTGCCAGGGTTTCGGTAGCGATGGCCACGTCAGCCTGCTCATGTATCACCATCTGGGCCAGCACAGGCGGGCTGCCTTCAGCCAAGGACATATGGACCTTGGGAAAGCGACGGCGAAATTCAGGGATCACCTTGGGCAGCAAATATCGTGCCTGGGCGTGGGTACAAGCGATCACCAAGGTGCCTTCATCACGGCGGGCGAAGTCGTCGCTGACACGCTTGAGGTTGTCGATCTCGCGCATGATGCGGTCGATCACCTCGGCGACAGCTTCGCCCGGTCGGGTCAAGCCCTTAATGCGTTTTCCATGACGTTCAAAAATCTTGATGCCCAGTTCATCTTCAAACTCGATGATCGCTTTGGACACCCCCGGCTGGGAGGTATAGAGCGAGCGAGCGGCTTCAGTCAGATTGAAGTTACGTCGGATGGTCTCTCGGACAAAGCGGAATTGTTGAATATTCATATGTTAATAGCCCCAGGTACAGGGCTATTATATGTAATAAGGAACAGCTCGCTTATTGCATTAAGTTATATATATAGATTCAACAATTACGTCATGCTGATTGTTGTATTCATCGTATTGGCATGAGCTTGCCAACGGGCCGTCACGGTTTTGGTCTGTGTCCAGAACTGAACGGCTTGTTTGCCGTTCGGACCCAGGTCACCCAACTTGGACGCACGCGAGCCAGTAAAGCTGAACCAGGCCACAGGCACAGGGATAGGAATATTGATACCGATCTGGCCTACGTCAATACGGTTCTGGAAGTAGCGCGCATGGCCGCCGTCCTGGGTGAAGATGGACACGCCATTACCGTTGGGGTTGCGGTTGATGAACTGCACCGCCTCTTCCAGCGTATTGACACGCACAATGCACAGCACGGGTCCGAAGATTTCTTCCTCGTAAATGCGCATATCGGCTTTCACATCATTGAAGATGGTTGGGCCGACAAAGTTACCGCTTTCATAGCCAGGCACTTTCACGCCACGACCATCCAGCAAGAGGCTGGCACCTTCCTGTACACCGGCTTCAATCAAGGATTCCACACGCTGGCGAGCACGCGGCGAGACCAAGGGGCCCAGATCGGCCTGACGGTCCGTACCTACGTTGACCTTCATGGTGGCAGCACGTTTGACCAGTTCATCAACCCACTCGCCAGTTTCGCCGACCATCACGGCTACCGAGATCGCCATGCAGCGCTGGCCGGCCGCGCCAAAAGCAGCGCCCAGCAATTGGTTGATCGCCACATCACGATCCGCATCAGGCATCACAATGCAGTGGTTCTTGGCGCCCATCATGGCTTGCGAGCGCTTGCCAGCTTCAGTGGCACGACGGTGAATTTCGGTGCCAACAGCTGTCGAACCAATAAAGGACACAGCCTTGACTTCAGGATGGGTCACCAGGGCATTGGCAATATCTGCACCTCCGTGGACCACGTTCAGCACGCCTGGAGGCAGGCCAGCTTCCAGAGCCAGTTCAGCCAGCATCAGACTGGCGCTAGGATCCTGCTCGGAAGGCTTGAGCACGAAGGTATTACCGCAAGCCACAGCCAGCGGGAACATGAAGCAGGGCAGCATCACCGGGAAGTTGAACGCGGTCACACCGGCACACACGCCCAAGGGCTGGATCAGGGTGTAGACATCAATACCGCCCGCAGCGTTTTCTGCGTATTCGCCCAATTGCATCGAAGCAATGGAACACGCGTATTCGATCACTTCCAGGCCGCGGCCTACTTCACCTTCAGCGTCAGGCATGGTCTTGCCGTGTTCACGCGAGATGGCTTCAGCCAGCTTGGCACTGTTTTCACGCACCAGACGCTGCAGATTCAGCATGACGCGCATGCGCGCGCCCTGGCTGGAATGGCGCCAGCTCTCATAAGCCTTGGCCGAGCTGGCAATAATGGTTTCCAGCTCTTCCATCGTGGCGTAAGGCACTTGGGCCACGACTTCCTGGGTGGCTGGATTGAGCACATCGTCCCAACGGGTGCTCTTGGATTGAACATGTTGTCCATCGATCAGCAAAGGTACACGAACCACTTCCGTCATAGCATGTCTCCAATGAATTGCTCAGGCGGCTAAGCCTTATTTGTTATCCCACTTGTATGAGGGTTCTCATCGAGTGTAGAAGCCTCAAGACCCGTTTACCATGTTGAAAAATGCACAGGAGCTGGGCATTTATGCACAAGTCTTTTTCAGGGCGGGCTCGTCACGATGGACTGGGATAATCTGCGTTACTTTCTGGAAGTGGCCCGTTGCCAACGTATCAGCGTTGCCGCCCAGCGGCTGGGGGTGCAGCACAGCACCGTAGCTCGCCGTATCCAGGCGCTGGAGCAGGAACTGGGCTTGCGTCTGTTTCATAAGTCCACGGTCAGCGGCTATAGCCTGACCAGTGAAGGACAGAATCTACAGCAACGCATGGAGCCGGTAGAAAGCCGCTTGCTGGCAGCTCGCGATGCGATTACGGGCAAGGCCAGACCCTTGACCGGCAAGCTGCGCCTGGGCTGCACCGAAGCCTTTGGCAGCTATGTGCTGACGCCCTTGCTCAGCATTTTCCAGGCCCAATATCCGGAGCTGACCTTGGAGCTGTTGCCTGTACCCCGCCCTATCAGTCTGTCACGCCGGGATGCCGACCTGGCGATTGCACTGGAGCGCCCCCAACGCGGTCCTTACTGGTGTACGCGGCTGGCTGATTACAGCTTGCGGCTCTATGCCCATCAGGATTATTTGAACAGCCATCCGCCCATAGAAAGCGTGCAGGATTTGTCCCAGCATCGCTTTATTGCCTATGTGGATGATCTGGTGTTCAGCGACAGCCTGCGCTATCTGGAAGAAATCGTCAGATCCGCCGCCGTACGCTTTCGCAGCACCAGCGTGATTGCGCAGTATCAGGCTACCTTGCAGGGACAAGGAATTGCCGTTCTGCCCTGCTTTCTGGCAAAAACCGATCCGCGCCTGCGTTGCGTTCTACCCGACCAGGTGGAATTGCGTCGACGCTTCTGGATGTTCTGTCATGAGGAGCAGCGTCAAAATCCCAGCCTGACCCGGCTCTGGCACTTTCTGAAGCAGTCTGTTCAGGAGCGACAAGATTTGCTGGATGGAGCTTGAATCGCTCAATCAAGCTAGAAGTAACAGGCACAAAAAAGGGACGTCACGCCCCTTTTCTACTTCAGCTTGTCGCTGGTGGTTTAGGTGCCTTGATGCGCAATTTACGCCACATCATGAAGACCATGATCAGCAGGAAGATCGCGTGGACCAGCCACAAACCGATTTCAAAACCCAATTGGCCATTACGAATCCAGCCGCGCGAGAGGTTGATCAGGTTCATATAGAGCAGACCTACCAGACCAGCCACCAGAATATTGCCTGAGCGTCCCATCCTGGGATTCACCGCTCCCAGAGGAATCGCCAGCAAGGCCAGATTCAGTGCCGCCAAGGGCAAAGCCAAGCGCCACATGATCTGTGAGCGCGCCTCGGCATCGTCATCACTAAGTAACAAGGTGGTTTGACGAGCCTTGATCTGCTGCTCGGCACGGGCGCGAATCGTTTCAGCGGTATTGCCTGCATCACGGCTCTCCAGACGCATGCCGTAACTTTCGAAGTCCACCATACGGAATTCGGCCTGACCGGGCTTCAAGTCGTAGCGATGGCCTTCGCTCAAGACCAGAAAGCGATCGCCATTGGGCTGCTCTTCCATGCGGGCACTTTGCGCAGTCACAATGCTGAGCCACTGCGGGTCGATCACGCGGGCGATCACATTACCCAACTCATCCCCTTCTTTTTCCGGGGAGTCCGCGTAAAACACACGGGCGCCATCGTCGGACTCAATAAACTGCCCGGCGGTAACTTTGCTCAGGTCCGAGCGCTGCTCAAAACGCTGGCGGTATTCAGCAATCTGGCGATAGGCCCAGGGAGAAGCCTGCAAGGTCAGCACGGCAATCAGGATGGCAGTCGGCACCGCACACTGCAACACAGGCGTTACCCAGTTTTTCAAGGACAGGCCACTGGCAAACCAGACCACCATTTCGGATTCCCGAAAGCTGCGCGTCACGGTGGTGAGCACGGCAATGAACAGGGAAACGGCCAGAATAATCGGCAAGGCGGTAATACTGGAAAAGGCGGCCAGACCCAGCACCACATCAGGGCCAATCGTGCCATTGGCCGCTTCGCCTAACAAACGCACCAGAAGTACACTAAGCCACACAATCAGCAAAGTGGACAGTACAACGCCACTGTGACTTAAGATTTCGGATACCGCAGAGCGTTTAAATAGAGACATATGAGAATTTGCGAGATAATCGCAGGTACGATTTGCGACACACTGAGGATAGTTGAATGGAATTTAGCACACAGACATCCGCTTCTTTGCACCAAATTAAGACGGCCGCACTAGGCGTAGGCGTCTTTGCCGAGGGCATTCTAAGCCCCGCAGCGGAACTTATCGACCGCGCCAGCAACGGAGCTGTGAGCGCTGCTGTCAAAGCCGAGTTTAAAGGCAAGCCCAATACCCACCTGGTGCTGCGCAATCTGCCCGGTGTTAAGGCCGAACGCGTTATTTTAGTCGGCTTAGGCGCTCAAGAGGAATACAAAGCAGCAACTCATACGCAAGCCCAGGCCTGCCTTGCTTCTTACTGCCTGAAAGCAGACCTGAAAGAAGCCGTTTCGGCCCTGGCCAGCATTGATTGCAAAGGCACCACCTTGCGCAGCCGCGCTCAGGACGCTGCCGTGGCCGTATGCCGCGCCAGCTACCGCTACACCGCCACGTTCAGCAAGCCCGAACCTGCTCCCAAACTGAGCCAGTTCCTGCTGTGGACGGCCCGCACCCAAGCCAGCGAAGCCAAGGCGGGTCTGGAGCAAGGTCAGGCCATTGGTAACGGCGTCAACCTGACTCGCTTGCTGGCTGACCTGCCCGGCAATATCTGCACTCCTACCTACCTGGGCAAAACCGCCAAGCAGTTGGCCAAGGAATTCAAGACGCTGAAGGCCGAAGTGCTGGAGCGCAAGCAGATTGAAGCCTTGAAGATGGGCTCGTTTCTGTCGGTGGCCAAGGGCTCGGATGAACCGCCTGCGTTCATCGTGCTGCGCCACACCCCCAACACCAAGACCAAACACGAGGACGGCCCTATCGTTCTGGTGGGTAAGGGCCTGACCTTCGACTCGGGCGGTATCTCCATCAAGCCAGCCGGCAATATGGACGAAATGAAGTACGACATGGGCGGTGCTGCCAGCGTTCTAGGCACCATGCGCGCCATTGCCGAACTGAACATCGACCGTGAAGTGATCGCTGTGGTGGCTTCTTGCGAAAACATGCCCAGCGGCCGCGCCAATAAACCGGGCGACGTCGTGACCAGCATGTCTGGCCAGACCATCGAGATCCTGAACACGGACGCCGAAGGCCGTCTGGTTCTGTGCGATGCCCTGACCTACGTCGAGCGCTTCAAACCCGCTGCCGTGATCGATATGGCCACCCTGACCGGCGCTTGCGTGGTCGCTCTGGGCCACGTCAACACCGGCCTGTTCTCGACCGACGACGACCTGGCTGATGAACTGATTCAAGCTGGCAAGCAAACGGGTGACACGGCATGGCGCATGCCCATGGACGACGCCTACCAGGAGCAACTGCGCTCGAACTTTGCTGATATGGCCAATATTGGTGGCCCACCAGCCGGTTCGGTAACCGCCGCCTGCTTCCTGTCCCGCTTCACCAAAGCGTACCGCTGGGCTCACCTGGACATCGCCGGTACTGCCTGGCGCAGCGGCAAGGACAAGGGCGCCACAGGCCGTCCCGTGCCTTTGCTGGTTCAGTACCTGCTTAATCAGTGTCGCTAAGCATGAGCCGCGTCGATTTCGCTTTCGGCGCGCCAGATCGCTTGCGTATGGCCTGCGAGGTCGTGCGCAAGCACTACGAGGCGGGCCGTCAGGTGGTGGTGTATCTTTCCGATGCCCGCCAACTGGCCCGTTTCGATCGCCTGCTCTGGGGTTTTGAATCCACGGCTTTTGTCCCGCACGTCGGTGTGGAAGACCCCTTGGCAGCCGCCACCCCTGTTTTGTTGACCAGTGCCGCCCCCGTGCCCGCAGGTGAGCAAAGCTGGCTGTTGAATCTGGATGCCCAATGCCCGCCCGGTTTTGAACAATTCCCGCGTATATTGGAAATTGTCTCCGAACGGGAAGCTGACCGTACCCAGGCTCGCGAACGCTGGCGTGTCTACCAGGCGCAAGGCTGCCAAGTGCATGCTCATAAACTGGGTGCTTGAATAATAAAGAAGATTCTTGATTATTCAGGTAGTTGTCAGTTATTCTTGACCACTGATCTCTCTGTATTCTAAGGACTCATCATGAGCGAATTTCGTCAATCAAGCTTGCCTGAGCATAACGGCACCCTGGGCGCCCAGTCGCTGATTGCTCGCAATCGCGTCCTGCGCAACACCTACTGGCTGCTGGCCCTGTCCATGATTCCCACCGTGCTGGGAGCCTTGCTGGGCCTGTCCTCCGGCATTAACCGGGTTATGGGCGCCAGCCCAGGCCTGAGCGCCATTGTTTTCCTGGTCGGTGCCTTTGGCCTGATGTTCCTGATCGAAAAGAACAAGAACAGCTCGCTGGGTGTCGCCCTGCTGATGGCCTTTACCTTCTTCATGGGTGTGATGCTGTCCCGTCTGCTGGGCTTTGTCCTGGGCATGGGTAATGGCGCACAACTGATCATGCTGGCCTTTGGCGGTACCGCTGCGGTCTTTGGCGCCATGGCAACTATTGCCAGTACCACCAAGCGTGATTTCTCCGGCATGCAGAAGTTCCTGTTTGTCGGTGCCGTTATCTTGCTGGTTGCGGCCTTGGCCAACATCTTCCTGCAACTGCCTGCGCTGATGCTGACCATCTCCGTGATGGCTATCGGTATCTTCTCGGCCTTCTTGCTGGTTGATCTGCAGCGCGTCATCAACGGTGGTGAAACCAACTACGTGTCGGCCACCCTGGCGATCTATCTGGACGTCTACAACATTTTCAGCAACCTGCTGGTGCTTTTAGGCGTGCTGGGCGGTAACCGCGAATAAGATCGCGGACCCCGCACTCCCCAAGCCCCCTTTTCGAAGGGGGCTTTTTTTATTATCCGCACGCTCAAGCACGCTGGCTTGAAAACCTGACCATGCCCCTCATCTGCTTGATCTTGCCCCAAGCTCATGGGGCCTTGAAGCGGCACGACCAGGCCTGAGCCATGGCAAAGGGAATCACCCTGACGCAGCGCCCTGTTTTTCGTGTCCTTGCTCAGACGCGCGGGTATAGTAAACCTTGTAGAAAATTTCCCCTTTGGAGAACACTGGTGGCAGTCTTTGAAACTCAACATATCGTCGACAATCTGCGCGGGGCCCGCGAAGAATGGCGACAGGCGCATCAACGCTTGAACGAGCTTGAAGGCCAGGAATTTCCGTCGGTACAAGCTTTGATTCAAGTGACCGAGCAGCTCAAAGGCATCCTGTTTCCCATGCGCCTGGGCAGCCCGGAGCTGCGTCGCGAGTACGAAGATCACTTTGTCGGCCACCACCTGGGCCAGGCGCTCAATACGCTGCTGCAACAGGCGCGTATCGAGCTGCAACGCGCTGCCCTGCTCCGTGGTGACAAATACGATCGCGAAACCATTGAAGAGCAGGCACACAAGGCCATACAGGCTTTTGCCAACAAGCTGCCAGACTTGCGCCGCACCCTGGATCTGGACGTGGTCGCCGCCTATCAAGGCGACCCGGCTGCCCGCAATGTGGACGAGGTACTGCTGTGCTATCCCGGTCTGCTGGCCATGATCCATCACCGCATCGCCCATGCTCTGACCAATCTGGGGCTGCCCCTGACGGCGCGCATTATTGCAGAACTGGCCCACAGCCAGACCGGTATTGATATTCACCCCGGCGCGCAAATTGACCATTCCTGTTTCATCGACCACGGCACCGGCGTTGTGATTGGCGAGACCGCCATCATCGGCAAGCGGGTTCGTATTTATCAGGCCGTCACCCTGGGTGCCAAGCGCTTTAGCAAGGACGAAAAAGGCTTGCTGCTCAAGGGCCAGGCCCGTCACCCCATCGTGGAAGACGATGTGGTCATCTACGCTGGCGCCACGATTCTGGGCCGCGTCACGCTGGGTGCCGGCTCCACGATTGGCGGGAATGTCTGGATTACGGAAGACGTACCAGCGGGTTGTTCGGTGACCCAGGCCAATTTGTTGCGCAATCAACCTGACTGCCCGGAGAAACTGCGCTAAGCAGCCTGCTTATATCGCGCAGGACCCAGTCTGGTACGGCCCGGACTATCTCCTCTAGAAGAGCCCCGTAGTAAAAAAAACGACTCCTGTCATGTCCTTCCCAAAAGCATGGATAGCTATCCAACTTTGGAGAGGGTCTTTCAGGAGTCGTTTTATATTGGGTTCTGCTTCACTCAGGAAGCCCCCAGAACGTCTGGGTAGACGCTAACAGCCCTTCGGCACTGGCTGGTACTAACAAGCAGAGTTTACGCCTTGGGAGGCGGCACAGGCGGTCCGGGTCGCCACATCTTGATGAAACCTTCCATAGCCATCAAGGAAATGGCAATCCAGATCGGAATATAGGTCCACCACTGATTCGCGCTCATGGGCTCGTCCAGCAGCAAATACGCCACCCAGAACAAGAGCACCGGCTCCACATAGCCCAGAATGCCAAACAAGGCCAAAGGCAACTGACGACTGGCAGACAGATAGCTGACCAACGCAACCGAGCTGATCAGGCCCAGAACCGGGACCTGCCAGATCAAGCGAGGCTGATCCGCGAACAGGCCCCACATCTGCGTGTCTTGAACAAAGAGCAGCCAGCAAGCTGGCAGGAACAAGAAGCTCAGATCAAACCAGAGTGAAGCCAGCGAGCCAAGACGCAGATAACGGCGCAGCATGAAATAAGGTGGATAACCCACAACCACCACCGCTGTCGCCCAGGAGACGCTCCCTACGCGGAACAGCTCGTGCAGCACACCCACGCCGGCCAATGCCACAGCAATCCACTGAATGGTGCTCAATCTGTCTTTGTAGATCACCCGCCCTACCAGCACCATCATCAGCGGCAAGAGGAAGTAGCCCAGGGACACGTCCAGCGCCATCTGGTGCAAAGGCGCCCAGACAAAAATCCAGAGCTGTACCCCGACCAGGGCTGCAGCCAGCAAGAGCAAGGCAAAATAGCGCCAATTCCCGGGCCAGTGACGCAATACCCAACGCACTTCCCGCCAGCGCCGTGCCCGAGTGATCACCAAAGCCAAAGCAGGCAGCCCCAGCACAATACGCCAGGCAAAAACCTGCTCGCCACTAAGTGGCTGCAAGACGGTGGCGTAGTAGTACAGGCAGGCAAATAAAGCGGAGGCCAGGACCGACAGCAAAACACCTTGCTTCATGAGTGCGCCTCGTCCATTTTCTGACGCCGCAAATAAGCCTGCCCCACACTGAACAAACGATCACGCTTTAACAAGGTATGCGTATCCAGTGCCTGCGCTTCGGGCGTCAGCATCAAAGCGGGCAAACCATCCAGCAAACGCTGCATCAAATCCGGGTGCGCGGCCATGTACAAACTCAAAAGCTGATCCGGCTCCCACAAGCTGATCCCCAGGCGACGCAGCTCGGAACGATTAAAGTCTTTCAGATTACGGGTCAAGATGCCGACCGGCTGATCGGGATAACGCTGCTGTGCCAAACGGGCAGTGGCGATCACATGCCAGTCCTTGGCATCGGAGTAGCGCAAGTCCTTCTTGAACTCGCTGCTATCGCCTAAATCGGCTTCGGGGTAACGCTGTTGCAGCGCTTCCCACTGCTCCTCGATAGAGGTGGGCATGACTTTCCACAACCTGCCCGCATTACGCCGCCATTCGTCCCCGATCACCGGACTCCAGACAGGCTTGAACAACTGCTCGTCAGCCAGGGCCAGGAGCAAGCGGCGCAGTACGTTGGAGATCAGTACGCAGGTATCCAGAACCAGCACGGAAGGAAGGGAGACGGCCATATCAATAGCGTTGCAGCTGCATGAGAACAGAGCGGGTATGCAAGGGGCGACCCAGCAAGCTGTTCAGGCGTTCGCGCAAGCGTATGCGCAACTCTGGCTCGCCGACAGGGTCGTCAAAGTCCGGCGTGGCTTCATCAAAGCCATAGCCGGTTTCGGTCAGCAGCACCCACTCAAAGCGCCGCAAGGCCCCCGCCACGGGTGGACGAGGAATCTGTGCCAAGTGCACCAGAGCCTCTTCGTAGGCATCGAACAAAACAGGATGTGGGTCTTCACGCGGCAACAAACGAATCAACAATTCGTTCATGTACCAGGCCGACATCAGAGCACGACCTTTCAAGGGGCGAATCCCGGCGCAGTCCGCCCGTGTCAGCGTTTTGACTTCATTTTTGCCCGACCAGGCCAATAACAAAGGCTGAAACACAGACAAAGCAGGCCGCAAAATGGAATGCGGCCTTTTGGCGCCTTTTGCAACCAGGGGCACCAGCCCGTGGTTACGTGTAAAGGCATGACAGATCAGGGACGTTTCACGCCAGGCACTGGTGTGCAGTATGTAGCCCGCTTCGTCCTGAAAGCGATGACGGGGATTACTCATACCCCAGGTCGCGCAGGACCGCTTCACGATCGGACCAGCCCTTGCGCACCTTGATATACACATCCAGGAACACGGGCTTGTCGATCAGCTTGGCAATATCTTGGCGAGCCTCGGTTGCAATGCGCTTCATGTGCATGCCACCCGCTCCCAACAGAATCGGACGGTGGCTTTCGCGTTCTACGACCACGCAGGCCGAAATACGCGCGCCCTGCTCGTTCTCGTCCCATTGTTCGATAACCACGGTACACCCGTACGGCAGCTCGTCACCCACCAGGCGGAAGATCTTCTCGCGCAGCAGCTCCGAGGTAATGAAGCGCACCGAGCGGTCGGTAATGGTGTCAGCGTCAAACATGGCCTCACCTTCAGGCAGGCGGGAGGCGATCTCGTTCAGCAAAGGGTCCAGTTGCAGGCGCTTGGCAGCACTGACCGGAATCACGGCGCCGTACTCGAACTCCTGCGACAGGCGGGCGATATAAGGCAGCAAGTCATTCTTGCTTTTCAAGGCATCAACCTTGTTGATGACCAGAATGGTCTTGCCGCCTTTAGGCAGCATGGGCAGCAATTCGGCGTCCGAAGCGGACCACTTGCCGGCTTCAACCACATGCACCACCACGTCCACATCGGCCAGAGCCTGGGTCACGACGCGGTTCATCATGCGGTTCATGGCCCCGCCGTGCTTGGTCTGAAAACCGGGGGTGTCCACAAACACCATTTGATCGTGATCACGCGTCAGCACACTGTTGATGCGGTGACGCGTGGTCTGCGCCTTGCGCGACACGATCGAAATCTTGCTGCCGATCAGGGCATTGGCCAGCGTGGACTTGCCGACATTCGGTCGTCCAACAATAGCCACGAAGCCGCAGCGAAAAGGGGTCTCTGTCATTCTGTTTCCTGCGACACTGCCACGGGCAATGTCAATTGTGAGGGGCGACGATGGCGACTGGCGCGCGTCGTCTTGGCTGGAAATTCAGCTTCTAAAATAGCAATGGCCTGCGTCGCGGCGGCTTGTTCAGCCGCACGACGGCTGCTGCCACTGGCACGAACATGGATGTTGAGCTTGGCGATCGTGCATTCGATATCGAAGAGCTGATCGTGGGCTGCGCCATGGGTGGCCACCACGGTATACACCGGCAAATCCAGCTTGCGACCTTGCAGCAGCTCCTGCAGCAAGGTCTTGGGATCTTTCCCCAAGGTTTTGGGGTCCACATCTACCAGCATGGGCTCATAGAGCTGGGTGATGACGGTTTGGGCTTGCGTAAAGCCCGCGTCCAGAAAGACAGCGCCAAAAATGGCTTCCAGCGCGTCTGCCAGAATGGAGGGACGACGGAAACCACCGCTTTTCAGCTCCCCTTCCCCCAGACGCAAATAATCCGACAAACCCAGACGGGTAGCGATTTCCGCCAGAGCGGCCTGTTTGACCAGATTCGCTCGCAGGCGGGACAGATCGCCTTCATCAATGCGTTGGAAACGGTCGAACAACAAGGCCGCAACCGTGAAGTTCAAGACCGAATCCCCCAGGAACTCCAGCCGCTCGTTATGGCGAGCGCTGTGGCTACGATGGGTCAAGGCCTGCTCAAGCAGGCCTGTGTCTTTGAAGGAGTAGCCGATAGCGGCTTCAAGCAAAGCAAGACGTTTCATTAATGGAAGCGACCTATACGGCTAAGTTCGCGGAAATTCATCCAGATAAAGAAGGCGCGTCCCACAATATTCTCATCGGGCACAAAGCCCCAATAACGACTGTCCAGACTATTGTCGCGATTGTCTCCCATGACAAAGTAATTACCTTCGGGCACCACACAAGAGATACCGTTGGAGAAGTACTCACAGGAGTCGCGGTTGGGGAACGCCACGATAGGCATCAAACCCTGAGGCTGAGTCTTGTTCAGCAAGATGTTGTGCTGCACTTTGCCCAGCTCTTCCAGATAGCGCCCAATGTAAGCGGAGCGATCCGGCTCGTAGTAATCGCCACTGCGCACTTGGGTAATGACTTGACCATTCACGGACAATACCTTGTCGCGGTACTCCACGCGGTCACCCGGCACACCAACCACACGCTTGATGTAATCCACAGTGGTATCAACGGGATAGCGGAACACAATCACATCGCCACGCTCGGGATGGCCCAAAGGCACAACCTTGGTACCACTGACAGGCAGGCGAATGCCGTACTCGTATTTGTTCACCAGAATCAAATCGCCATTTTTCAGCGTGGGCAACATGGAGCCCGACGGAATGCGAAAAGGCTCGATGATAAAAGAGCGCAATACAAACACGAACAGAATGACTGGGAAAAAACTGACGCCATACTCAATCCACCACGGCATGCGGTTGGCCTGGTCATAAGCGTCCTGGCGCAGTTGCTGCAAGTGCTCGGGGTCTTGAGCTGCCGTTTCCGGTACCGCCTGCATCGCGGCCTGCGCACGCGCCAGACGGCGCGAGCGCAGGGAGAAACGATCCAAAAACCAGATTGCGCCGGTCAGTATCAGCAGTACAAACAAAATCAGAGCGAAATCCCAGCTCATCGGTTTCCTTTAAAGAAATTAAAGCAGTCCTGGCTGTGGTCGGCTTGAGCTGCCGACCAGAGCATTACTTATCCTCGACCTGCAAAATTGCCAAAAAGGCTTCCTGCGGAATTTCCACGTTCCCAACTTGCTTCATCCGCTTCTTACCGGCTTTTTGCTTCTCAAGCAGCTTTTTCTTACGAGAAATATCGCCGCCATAACACTTGGCCAGCACGTTCTTGCGCAATGCCTTGACGTTTTCGCGAGAAATAACTTCGGCGCCAATGGCAGCCTGAATCGCAATATCAAACATCTGCCGCGGAATCAGAGAGCGCATCTTGGCGACCACTTCGCGTCCACGGTAACGGGCGTTGCTACGGTGCACAATCATGGACAGGGCATCAACCCGGTCGCCGTTGATCAGGATATCAACCTTGACCACATCGGCCGAACGGTATTCCTTGAACTCGTAGTCCATGGAAGCGTAGCCGCGCGATACCGATTTGAGTCGGTCAAAGAAGTCCAGCACGATCTCGGCCAGAGGCATCTCATAGACCAGGTTCACCTGACGGCCATGATAGGTCATATTTAACTGCAAACCGCGCTTGGCTGTACACAGGGTCATGACCGGGCCCACGTATTCCTGCGGCATTAGCAGCGAAACCACAACAATAGGCTCGCGTACGTCTTCGATATGGGACACTTCCGGCATGCGGGAAGGGCTTTCAATCATCAAGACTTCGCCGTCACGACGCTCGACCTCGTACACCACCGACGGCGCGGTGGTGATGATATCCATGTCGAATTCGCGCTCCAGACGCTCCTGGACGATTTCCATATGAAGCAGGCCCAGGAAACCGCAACGGAAACCGAAGCCCAGCGCCTGAGACACTTCGGGCTCAAACATCAGGGAGGAATCGTTCAGCTTGAGCTTTTCCAGGGAATCGCGCAGTTGATCGTACTCGCTGCTCTCCACCGGGTACAAACCGGCAAACACCTGAGGCTTCACTTCCTTGAAGCCCGGCAAGGCTTTTTCAGCCGGTTTGCCGGCCAGAGTGATGGTGTCACCAACCTTGGCGTGTTCCAGCTCTTTAATGCCGGCAATGATGAAACCCACCTCGCCTGCAGACAGATGAGGACGGTTTTCAGACTTGGGGGTAAAGACACCGATATGCTCGACCAGGTGCGTCGCACGGGTGGCCATCAGCAGAATTTTTTCCTTGGGCTTGAGCACACCGTTGACGATGCGCACCAGCATGACCACGCCCACGTAATTGTCAAACCAGGAGTCAATGATCAGGGCTTGCAAGGGAGCAGTCGGATCACCCACTGGCGGCGGAACACGCGCCACGATGGTTTCCAGAATCTCGTCGATACCCAGGCCGGTTTTCGCACTGGCGGCAATTGCGTCACTGGCATCAATGCCAATCACGTCTTCCACTTCCTGGCGAGCTGCATCCGGGTCAGCCGAAGGCAAGTCCATTTTGTTGAGCACTGGAATCACTTCCACGCCCTGATCCAAAGCGGTATAGCAGTTGGCTACAGTCTGCGCTTCCACACCTTGGGAAGCGTCCACGACCAGCAAGGCACCTTCACAGGCCGACAAGGAACGGCTGACTTCATAGGAGAAGTCAACGTGGCCGGGGGTGTCGATCAGGTTCAGGTTGTATACCTTGCCATCCTGAGCCTTGTAGTGCAAAGCGGCGGTCTGGGCCTTAATCGTGATGCCACGCTCTTTCTCGATGTCCATCGAATCCAGAACCTGGGTCGACATCTCGCGGTCGGCCAGGCCACCACAGCGTTGGATCAGGCGGTCAGCCAAGGTCGATTTGCCATGATCGATGTGGGCAATAATAGAGAAATTGCGGATGTGATCCATAAACCCGTTAATAAACAAAGAAAATGTTGAGGCGCAATGCCAGAGAGACGGCACAAGAAAGGGGCGCACATGACGCCCCTTTTCAGTCCACGCGCCGAAAACGCAAGACCCGTCCTGTCAGACGGGCGCACGTGGAGCCAGTATCCATTCGGGGCAAACTGCCCCCGCGAATAGCGGCGGAAAAACTCCGGCCCCTGGCCGGAGTTCATCAATGACTACCATTTTAGCCGTTTTACAGAATTTTTATTTCGATGGCGTAATCAAAACCCATTGCGACTGCCCTGCACGCAGGACCAGCAAGGCTGCTGCTTTGGATTTATCCAAGGAAGCCACCATTTTAGCGTATTGATCCGGCGTCCCTACGTCTTTATCGTTGACACGCAAAATCAGGTCACCAGGCTGCAGACCGGCTTCGCTGGCAGGGGCCGTGGCCTCTGTTACCTGAACCGCACTTTCAACGCCCAAACGCTTCAGATCAGCAGCAGGAACTGCCGTCACTTTCAAGCCAAAGGCATCGGCCGTGCTGGCAGCAGGACTGTCTTTCTCGTCCTTGGCGGCAGCAGTTGGGCTGCTGGAAGGCATTTCTTCGACATCAATCTTGATGGTCTGCAACTTGCCCTTGCGCCAGATTTCCAGTGTGGAGCTTTGACCTGGCTTGGTGCCTCCCACAATACGGGGCAGGTCTGTCATTTGATCAATGGTGCGACCGTTGAACTTCAGGATCACGTCGCCAGACTGGATACCGGCCTTGGCGGCAGGACCGCCCTCTTCCACGCTGCTGACCAAGGCACCCTTGCTGTCTTTCAGACCCAGCGCGGTAGCGACATCATCGGCTACCGGAGTGATCTGCACACCGATACGGCCGCGAGTCACCTTGCCGTCAGACTTGAGCTGCTCGACCACGTTCATGGCTTCGTCGATAGGAATGGCCAGGGAAATACCCATGAAGCCACCGCTACGCGAAATGATCTGGGAGTTCACACCCACTACTTCGCCATTCAGGTTGATCAGCGGCCCCCCGGAGTTACCGGGGTTCACAGCCACGTCAGTCTGAATGAAAGGCAGGTAATCGCCGGTTTCACGGTTGATGGCGCTGACAATCCCGGAAGTCACGGTGGATTCCAGACCGAAGGGCGAGCCAATAGCCAGAACCCACTGTCCTTTCTTGAGCTGCTTGGAATCACCGATCACCATGGGCTTCAGGTCTTTGGCTTCGATCTTGATCAGGGCCACGTCGGTGCGCTCGTCCGTCCCGATGATCTTGGCTGGATATTCCTTGCCGTTGCTCAGCGTGACGAAAATGCCATTGGAGTCGGCCACCACATGGTTATTGGTCAGGATGTAGCCGTCAGCAGAGATGATGAAACCCGAACCCACACCACGTGGCACTGTGCGCTCTTGAGGCTGCTGGCCTTCATTGCCACCGCCACGAGGACGCTGCGGCGCCATGCCGGGCGGCATGAAATCGGGCCCAAAGAACCAGCGGAACATATCGTAAGGATCCGAACCCGGACCCATGGCGGGGGAGCGCACCCGGACGGCCTCGGTGGTACGGATATTGACTACTCCATCCTCGGTCTTGGCAACAACGCCAGTAAAGTCAGGCAGCCCCAGCGTCGTGCTCTGGACTTGCTCGGTTGTCGTGACAGGCTGAGCCTGCGCGTGGGCCATAGGCGCACCCGCCGCCAGCATCACGGCCACCGTCAAGGCCGAGAGAACAGGAATACGCATTTTTTGACTCGATTTTTCCATTCAAATACTCCTGGTGGACGATAGTCAATGTGTCCGGGATAGAGGGGTGAACTGGGTACCTTCCAGCAAGGCGCGTAAGGTCTGTACAGGTACGGCACCCGTGCTGGTCAAAACATAATCATTAATGCGACTGCGGTACATATTCATGGAGCCACGGTGAAAGGCCCCCAGGCTGTTTTCTTCCGCTTCGGGGGTGCCTACCTTCTCCAGAAACACGGAGATGGCAGCCAGACCGTCAGACAGCATCAAATGGGTAACCTGACGCCCCGCACGCATGGGTCGGAGCATTTCGGACCGCAAGGTAAAACCGGCAGGCATGGCCAGATGCCAACCCAGCTCGTTCAAATCTATTTTTCGTACTTCGGGTTCGACCACTTCCCACTTGCTGGGGTTCCAACTGGTACGCAGTTCCTGCAAATCCACCTGCTCGCCAAAGGCAACAGAGGCAAAAGCGATCTGATCCACTACCGCTTGTTGTGGGTCCAGAGTCTGCATTTTCAATAGCAAATGATGATCGGTATCGGCACACACGCGGTAGCCGTAACGCTGATCATCCTTGGGAACCAGCTCGATCAGGTCGCAAGGGCGACCGGCCACGCGCTCGCGCGATGGCAAGCGGCGCATATCGTAAAAATTGGGTAATTGGCTGACATCACCGACCAGAAAACTGGGAAAGCGCTCGTTTTCACGACGCTCGATCACCACCATTTTCTTTTCGGGAATCAGGCATTGGGTGACTTCGTTCTGACGCAGAAACTCGCGCGGCTCGCCGTCCAGAATCTCCAGACGCTCGCGCTCGCCGGTGCCGTCAATAATGTGGACCAGTTTCATGGACTGGCTGGCCTGATCCTGGGTGTAAATAATGACCCCGGAGTAATCCAGGTCACGCGCCGCTTTATGGACTTTCTGCAACCAGGGCAGATCCAGGGGCTCCAGCCCGCTGGCATCCTGAGCCAGTACAGGTGTGCACAGCACCGCCAGAGAAAGGGCAAACAAGCCCTTATAGAGACGCGCCAAGCCCACCTGCGACGGCATACGTACAGACCTCATTGACCCAGGGCTCCACTTTCAAAGGAAACATGGCGTACCGGACCGGTACCAACAAAGTCGCGGTGCAAATCCGCGTAATCATTCCAGAGCTGATCATCCTGGGCGCTGGCCACCAGCGTGCCTGGCACGGAGTTCACCCCCATATACGGCAGGCCCACCCACAAGGCGGCGGCCACGGCAGCCACCACGGCCAGGCCGCTGACACCATAGCGCTGCACCAGGGGCCGTTTCATGGCATTCGGGGCGAGCACGGTAGGCTCTTCGTCGATTGCTTTGGACAGACGCGCGTAAAAGCGATCCGACGTACGGATCGCCAGCGCATCGGTACGCATGACGTCACCAATCAAATGGTAGGTATCCCAGACTTGACGCCCGTAGGGGGAGTCCAGTTCCTCGGGGCGTATTTCAGCCTCGCCATCCACCCAGGAAGACACGGCGGCCTCCCAGGCATTGAGTTGATCATCATCGGAATGGGATTTCAGGGCTTGCATCATCAATCCTTACCACCGTCGTTCACTATCTTCACCATCGAGTATGGGACGCAATTGCGCAGCAATGGCGTCACGGGCTCGAAAGATGCGTGAGCGTACAGTTCCTATAGGGCAGTCCATGGTCTGAGCAATATCTTCGTAGCTCATACCTTCTATTTCACGTAGCACGATAGCCGTCCGCAACTCTTCGGGCAGTGCCTGGATCGCTGTATTTACCGTTTCAGCAATCTGGCGACTGACCATCATGGATTCTGGCGTGCTTATATCGCTTAGGTTGTCGATTCGGTCAAAAGTTTCACCTTCTTCAGTTTCGACGTTCTGCAAAGTATTGGGACGTCGGGCGGCCGAGGCCTGCCAGTTACGGGCCGTGTTGATCGCAATGCGGTACAGCCAGGTGTAAAAAGCACTCTCGCCCCGGAACTGGGGAAGAGCTCGGTACGCTTTGATGAAGGTTTCCTGAGCCACGTCCTCGACTTCAGACGGGTCACGTACCATGCGGCTGAGCAGACGCATGATCTTGCGCTGGTACTTCAGTACCAGCAGGTCAAAGGCTCGCTTATCCCCACGCTGAACACGTGCAACTAGTTCGGCATCGGTATCGCGTTCACTCATTAAGAATCCTTATTCTGAGCACGGACCTGATGAGACAGTCGGTTGGCACATAGAGACAAGGCCCACCAGTCCTGCTGCGACTGGGCGCGGCGCCATACGGTCACGGTACGGCAAGCCTTGGTGCAATCACGGCGCAAATGCAAGGTCATGAACCAGGCACAACGCCAGATCTGCTCTATTTGCACGGACTCCTTTGCTGCACCCTTGCACTGCAAGGAGTATAGCCCTGCACGATGCGCTAGTGTAGCGCGCTCATCCCATGCCCCACGACTGCGAGCATACAAAAAATAAGCCCACAAAGCACCTGCCAATATTGCCAGGCCCCAGGGCCATTGCCAGCTAGACATTGTCCAGGCCAGGCCTGCTGCAAGCAAGGCACAGACAAAAGCGCCCAGTCGGCGCACCGGAGCCGGAGCTCCGATCGACCAGGACTGGGCGTTACGAGTGGGGCAGTCTAACTTAGCGAAGACGACGAACCACCATCGAACCGTTAGTGCCGCCAAACCCGAAAGAGTTGGACAGAGCGACATCAATCTTCATGTCACGCGCCTGGTTGGCGCAGTAATCCAGGTCGCAGGCAGGGTCCTGGTTGAAGATGTTGATGGTTGGAGGCGAGATCTGGTTATACACCGCCAAGGTGGTGAACACCGCTTCAATACCACCGGCCGCACCCAGCAGGTGACCCGTCATGGACTTGGTGGAGTTGACCACCAGCTTGTAAGCGTGATCGCCAAAAGCCAGTTTCAATGCTTCGGACTCGTTCACGTCGCCCAGTGGCGTAGAGGTACCGTGTGCGTTGACGTACTGAACTTCGTCAGCGTTGATGCCACCGTTACGCAAGGCATTCATCACGCCACGACGCGGACCGTCACGGTCAGGCGAAGTAATGTGGTGAGCGTCAGAGCTCATGCCGTAGCCGGAGAACTCGCCGTAAATGCGTGCGCCACGTTTCTTGGCATGTTCGTACTCTTCCAGCACCAGCACACCAGCGCCCTCACCCAGTACGAAGCCGTCACGGTCCATGTCCCATGGACGCGATGCTGTTTCAGGATCGTCGTTACGGGTGGACAGAGCACGCATGGCGGCAAAACCGCCAATGCCCAGAGGGGACACGGTGGATTCGGCACCGCCGGCAATCATCACATCAGCGTCGCCATACTCGATCAAGCGAGCAGCGTCACCAATGGAGTGCAGACCGGTTGTACATGCCGACACAACAGCGTAGCTAGGACCTTTCAGGCCCAGGCCGATAGACAATTGGCCAGACACCAGGTTGACCAGGGAGCCAGGCACAAAGAACGGGGAAATCCGACGTGGGCCCCGTTCCAGATAATCTTTTTGGGTTTCTTCAATGCGGGGCAAACCACCAATCCCCGAACCGACGATAACGCCCACACGCTCAGCATTGATACTGTTGATATCCAGACCGCAATCCTTCCAGGCCTGCATACCTGCGACCACGCCGTAATGGATAAAGGTATCCATCTGCTTGGCTTCTTTGGACGAAATGTATGGTGTTAAATCAAAATCCTTGACCTCACCCGCTATCTGGGCTGTTAGGGCCGAAGGATCGAAACGGGTAATACGCCCGATGCCCGAACGCCCATTGACGATGTTATCCCACGCGGTAGGAATATCGTTGCCGACCGGGGAAACAATACCCAGCCCGGTAATCACGACACGTCGTTTCACGGATGACTCCTAAACACAAAAAAAGCGGTTTAAAGGGAATAACTGCGTCTTGCAAGCTAAAGCCGCCGGGCACAGGCTACTCTCTGGAAACCGCTCTGGAGCGAGGGCGTGCACAATGCCGCCCACCCTCTTAATTGAACTTACTGCTTGCTGTGAGAATTGATGTAGTCCACAGCTTGCTGGACCGTCGTGATTTTCTCAGCTTCTTCGTCTGGTATTTCGGTTTCGAATTCGTCTTCGAGCGCCATCACGAGCTCGACCATGTCGAGCGAGTCGGCACCGAGGTCGTCGAGAAAAGAAGATTCGTTTTTGATCTCGGCTTCGTTAACGCCAAGTTGTTCAGCGACGATCTTCTTGACGCGCTGTTCGATGCTTTCCATGCAGATTCTCCAAGTTGGGAAAAATTCCCGCAAATTATAGCCAATCCATACTGCTAAGAGGGATAAGCTATGACAAAAAACGGCGTTCTTGTATGAGGCCCAACGTTATTCTTACAACGCCGGCTCAAGCAATAGGCCCCAAATAATCCCGCAATTTTACCTCAGCCGGGCGCGATGCCAAGCCTTACATGTGCATACCACCATTCACATGGATGGTGCTGCCCGTAATATATTGCGCTTGCGACCCGGCCAGGAAGGCTACCGCATTAGCGATATCTTCAGCCGCACCCAGTCGTCCCAGGGGGATTTGCGACAAAATTGCCGCCGACTGCTCAGGGGTCAGAGAGCGTGTCATGTCCGTATCAATAAAGCCCGGAGCGACACAATTAACTGTAATGTTACGGCTACCGAGCTCGCGCGCCAAGGCACGGCTCATGCCGGCGACACCGGCTTTGGCAGCTGCGTAGTTGGCTTGACCGGGGTTACCGCTTTCGCCCACCACCGAAGTGATGCTGATGATACGGCCCCAGCGGGCTTTCATCATGGGGCGGATAACGGCACGCGACAGGCGGAACACGGCACTTAGATTGGTCTGGATAACGGCATCCCAGTCTTCATCTTTCAAGCGCATGGCCAGGTTGTCACGCGTAATACCGGCATTATTAACCAGAATGTGCGGGCCACCGTCTTCTTTGCTCAAAGCCGAAATCAGCGCTTCGCAAGCAGCCGGGTCGTCCACGTTCAAAACATGGCCGTAGCTGCCATTCTGATCCAGCACAGCGGAAATCGCCTGTGCGCCGGACTCGGAAGTAGCGGTACCAACCACCTTGGCACCTCGTGCCATCAATTCTTTAGCAATCGCCTGACCGATACCGCGCGATGCGCCGGTTACCAGTGCAGTCTTGCCGCTTAGGTCCAATTCTTGCATTTATGCTCCCTCCAGGGCTTCCAAAGTGGCCTGCAAGGACGCAGGGTCGCTGATCGACAAGGCGACCAGATCACGGTCAATACGCTTGACCAGCCCCGTCAGCACTTTGCCTGGACCACACTCGACCACGTGGGTGACTCCTTGAGCCTTCATGGCCTGGATAGTCTCAACCCAGCGCACGGGATGCCAGGCCTGACGGACCAGCGCATCTTTAATCTGTTCGGGGTCGGTAGGCGCGGCTACGTCCACGTTATTGATCACGGAAATAGCAGGCGTTTGCACTTGAACCGAGGCCAGAGCCTGGGCCAGCACAGCAGCTGCCGGTTCCAACAGACTGGAGTGGAAAGGAGCCGATACAGGCAGCACCAAGGCACGCTTGGCACCGGCTTCTTTAGCCAGCGCACATGCACGATCTACCGCTTCCACATTCCCGGCTATCACAACCTGAGCAGGCGCATTGTAGTTAACAGCCTGAACAATCTGCTGTCCCTCAGAGGCACGAGCACACACATCGCGCACTTGATCGTCATCCAGACCCAGCACGGCAGCCATGGTACCGACACCCACAGGTACGGCAGCTTGCATGGCATCGGCACGGATGCGAACCAGCGGAACCGCTTGTTCCAGGCTCAGAGCACCGGCAGCAGTCAGGGCCGAGTATTCACCCAGGCTATGACCGGCCATCACGGCAGGAGCAGGACCACCAGCCTGAATCCAGGCCTGGTACATGGCCACGGCGCTAGCCAGCATGACAGGTTGAGTATTGGTAGTCAGGTTCAGAGCCTCGGCAGGCCCTTGTGCCATCAACTGAGCCAGGTCCTGGCCCAGCGACTGGCTGGCTTGTGCAATGGCTTGCTGTACGACAGCAGACTCGGCCCAGGCATCGAGCATGCCTACGGACTGCGAGCCTTGTCCTGGAAAGACAAACGCAATTTTCATGGTAGAAAAACCCAAAGAGATGAGGCGGTAATCCGGATCGCGCTACTTAGCAGCGGACCAGCACCGAACCCCAGGTAAAGCCGCCACCCACGCCTTGCAACAGCGCCAGATCACCGGCACGGATACGACCATCCCGGCGAGCGGCATTCAGGGCCAAAGGTACACTGGCTGCCGAGGTGTTGGCATGTTGATCAACCGTGATAACCACCTTCTCGGAGGGGATACCCAGCTTACGACCTAGAAAATTGATGATACGAACGTTGGCCTGGTGCGGCACCAGCCAATCGATATCGGCCAGAGAGACGCCAGCCTGTTCGCAGACTTGATTGGCCGAAGCGGCCAGAGAAGTGACAGCCAGCTTGAACACAGCCTGACCATCCATACGCAGGAAGGGATCGCCCACTACCTGACCGTGCGAGACATTGCCTGCCGCGCACAAAATACCCATTTGACTGCCATCCGCATTGAGCTGGGCAGCTAGGACACCGGGTTCATCGCTGGCTTGCAGAACCACAGCGCCCGCACCGTCGCCAAACAGGACGCAGGTAGAGCGGTCGTTCCAGTCCAGGATGCTGGAGAACACTTCGGCACCGATGACCAGCGCATTGCGCGCACGGCCGGCCTTGATCATGGCGTCGGCAGTCGTCAGTGCATAGACAAAGCCGCTGCACACCGCTTGTACGTCGTACGCGGCAGCGCCCTTGTTGCCCAATTCGGCCTGCACCAGACATGCAGTGCTGGGGAAAACGTAATCGGGAGTGGAAGTAGCCACCACAATCAGGTCCAGATCCTGGGCAGCAATGCCCGCATCTTCCAGCGCCTGACGCGCGGCCTGGGTTGCCAAGTGGCTGGTACGGACACCGGGATCGGCAAGATGACGCTGGTGAATACCGGTACGCTCGACAATCCACTGATCGGAGGTTTCGATACCCTTTTGAGCCAGCTCCACCGCTAGATCATCGTTAGACACAATCCGAGGAGGCAGGTAGCCGCCTGTACCGATAATCTTGGCAAATATCGTCATTTTATGTTCCCGATCAAGCCCGTTCTTATGAGGACGAGGGCTCTGAAGTATGGCGTGTATCTGGTTCGCCGCTTTGCTCTTCATGCAAGTTCACACTTTGCATGATGCGTTCGACTGCCTGGCTGGTACCGCTGAGCAGACCATTGAGCACCGCACCGCGGGCCCGTTGCAAAGCATAACCGAAAGCGTAGGCATCGGCAGAACCATGACTCTTGATAACAATACCGCGTAAACCCAAAAGGGCCGCACCGTTATGACGGCGATTATCCACCCTGTCGCGGAAACGATTCAAGACAGGACGAGCCAGCAAAGCGGACACTTTGCTCAATGGGTCACGGGTAAATTCGTCGCGCAGCATACTGCCGACCATCTTGGCCAGCCCTTCAATGGATTTAAGGACCACATTGCCCACGAAGCCGTCGCACACGACCACGTTGACGGTACCTTTGCAGATATCGTCACCTTCTACGTTGCCGTAAAAATTCAGTCCGCTGGAGCGCAACAGTTCAGCCGCCTTTTTGACGACCTCGTTGCCTTTGATGACCTCTTCCCCAATATTGAGCAGACCCACGGTGGGACGCTCATGGCGATCCACAATACTGGCCAGAGCAGATCCCATAATGGCGAACTGCAACAGGTGTTCTGCGGAGCAATCCACATTGGCACCCAGATCCAGCATGATCGTGGCCCCGCCCTTTTGGTTCGGGATGGACGTGGCAATGGCTGGGCGATCAATCCCATCCAGAGTTTTGAGTACGTAGCGCGAAATTGCCATCCATGCGCCGGTATTGCCCGCAGAAATGCAGGCATCAGCTATCCCATCCTTGACGGACTGGGCAGCCACTCGCATGGAGGAGTCTTTTTTGCGGCGCAGGGCCACCTCGACCGAATCGGCCATGGTGACAACTTCGGATGCGGGAAGAATGTCGTACCAGGAGGTATCGACATTACCTTGCGCACGCAATGTTTGCTCGATGGCCTGAGGCTCGCCAACCAATAAGCAGTGCACATCCGGATAGCGCTTGGCAAAAAGCAGCGCTGCAGGGACAGTGACGGATAAACCGATATCGCCGCCCATGCAATCGATGGCAATACGTATTTTTTTGTTAGACATCAAGCATGCAACCTATGTTGCTTGCAACGACAAAGAGACTATTACTCGTCGTTCTTTGTTTTCAGCACTTTACGGCCACGGTAGATGCCGTTAGGGCTGATGTGGTGACGCAGGTGCAGTTCGCCAGTCGTAGGCTCGATAGCCGTCGAAGGACCAGTAAGCGCGTCGTGCGAACGACGCATGTTACGCCGGGACGGGCTCTTTTTATTCTGCTGAACAGCCATGATGACTCCTGTAGATGGACAACCCCGAATAAATGGGTGCAGCCCGAAAAAATTAACGAATTAGTAACAAACAATCAAGACTTCTTGAGCGAGCCCAATACGGCAAACGGGGACGGCCGCTCAAAGGCGGACTCATCCAGGTCGTCAGACTTGGCTTCCATGGACAGCGACTGCGCGTCGGGACAAACCTCATGGCGCGGCACATAAGGCACGCTAAGAATCAGCTCGTCCTCGACCAGTCCCAGGACATCCAACTGGCCTTCACACAAGATGCGATCAGGACCTTCCGTATCGTCATCATCCAGCTCAAGTTCGTCCTCGGTTGCCACAATCTGTACTTCGTTGGAAATATCGATGGGCCACTCAAAAGGCTTCACACAGCGCTGGCATTCCAAAATGACACTACCTTTGGCCTGCACATGCACAAAACGACGCCGGGCAGAATCTTCCCGACCCGACACACTCCAGTCAATGCGCAAATCGCCTTGATCGGGCAAATCGGATACCAGACGAGACAAATCTTCCACCAGCACCTGACCCGACATTTCCTGAGGGGCACGGGCTAGATTCAAGGTGTCGATATACTGTGTCGTCATAAGTATGCTTAGGGCATCAAACCACGGTTTTACCAGGATCTGGAACCGCTTGTTTGTTCTGCTTTATTTGTCGCTTTCGCTTGTTTGCTGCTTGCTTGTTTCACTGCCTTGGTATCGCTTGGGGGCTCTACCACTTTTTCTTGTACTGCTTTTTTCCTGCCCCTCGGTATTGAAGCATGTAAAGCGCAGCTGGCAAACCGCCAAGCTAGCCCACAACCATTTCAATAACGAAGAAAACATTAGATAATACCGTGCTAAGCACAAGGCAGTCAAACCAAAGCACAGCTAAAACACACTATGCGTCTCATCCTTGCATCAAGCTCAGTCTATCGCCGCGCTATGTTAGCGCGTTTGGGCTTGCCTTTCACCTGTCAGTCTCCTGACATTGATGAAACCCCACTTCCCGCAGAGGCTCCCGCCCAGCTCAGCCTGCGTCTGGCGCGTGAAAAAGCGGCCCGTATCAGCCAGCTGAACCCAGGCGCCCTCGTGATCGGCTCCGATCAGGTCGCCACATCGGGCCAGGACGCTATTGGCAAGCCTGGCGACCATGCCGGTGCGCAGAAACAACTGCGTCGCCTGAGCGGTCAAGACATCGATTTCCATAGCGCTTTATGCGTGACGGATGGCCAGGAATTTCTGTGCAGCGATATTGTTACCAATTGTCGTTTTCGCGCATTGAGTGATGAAGAAATCGAGCACTATTTGCTGCAGGAAAAACCGTATGACACCGCTGGCAGCGCCAAGGCCGAAAGCCTGGGTATTGCCCTGATGGAGTCCATGCGCTCGGACGACCCAACCGCTATCATTGGCCTGCCGCTGATCGAGCTGTGCACCATGCTGCGTCACTTTGGCTTGAACCCCTTGCGCCCCACCCTTTTGCCCCCTTCCGTTTAGGACTGATACGCCATGCCCCAAGCCGCCCCTTTGCACCTGATCCCCGTAGGCTTAAGTGAGAGCCCGATCAGCGGCTGGCTACCCGCCGACGTCAAGGCTTTGACGCGCGAACTGACCGTCTTTATTGCCGAGAACGCCAAAACCGCCCGTGCTTTCCTGAAACTGGTTGAGCCCGTGGTACCTCTGCAAGAAATCACTATTCACACGCTGGACAAGCGCGGCAATAAACCCGGTGAAATGCGTGAGTGGTTGAAAACAGCCCTGCAAGGTCAAGCCATTGGTCTGGTATCGGAAGCTGGCTGCCCCGCCGTCGCCGACCCCGGTGCGCTGGTAGTTGCCATGGCCCACGAAATGAAGATCCCCGTGCGCCCTCACGTTGGCCCCTCTTCCATTTTGCTGAGCCTGATGGCCAGCGGCCTGGACGGTCAGCAGTTTGTATTCCACGGCTATGCGCCTGTAGATGGAGCCGCTCGCGCCAAGCAGCTCAAGCAATGGGAAAGCCAGTCCCAGGCTCTGAAACAAACCCAGATCCTGATCGAAACACCTTATCGCAACCAGGCCATGTACAGCACCTTGCTGCAGTCCCTCAAGCCCACAACACGCTTGTGCCTGGCTCGTGACCTGACAGGTACACGTGAATTGGTCCAGACTGCCACCATTGAACAATGGCGCGAGCGCCAGCCGCCTGCCCTGGACAAAACCCCCTGCATTTTCCTGTTTCTGGCTGGTCGTTAAGATGAAATCCCTGTCTTTTCTTACACCCGTCTTGAAGCGCAGCGTTCAGATTGGCGTACTTAGCCTGACGGCCTTATTGGCGGCCTGTGGCAGTAGCGGTCCCTTCAAACTTGATGACAGCTATAGCGCTCAGGGCCAGAACAGCCGAGTGCGTTATCTGGTCATGCACTACACCGCTGGCGACCACGCCACCTCCTTGAAGGTGCTGACGCAGCGTGATGTCAGCGCCCATTACCTGGTCAGCGACGAGCGCCGTCCCACTGTCTACCGTCTGGTTCCAGAGGAACGCCGCGCCTGGCATGCAGGTCTGGGCTCCTGGTACGGTTTCACAGACCTGAATACCGGCTCTATCGGCATCGAAATCGTTAATATGGGCCGCTTGGCAGATGGTCGCTGGGCTCCGTATACGTCCGGGCAGATTGAAGCAATCAAAGCACTGTTGAAAGACCTGGCTCAGCGCCATGGCGTGTCTGCCCGCAATATTATTGGCCACAGCGATGTTGCCCCACAACGCAAGCTGGACCCCGGCCCTCATTTCCCCTGGAAGGAACTGGCCCAAGCAGGCATAGGCCGCTGGTACAAGGAATCACAGGCCCGAGCACTGCAGGCGCAGTACGCCACGCGTCCCCTGCCCTCTGCCGCTCAAACCCAGGCCTTGCTGCGCAAAGCAGGCTACGAAACGCCTGACAGCGGCGTGTTCGACAAGGCCACACAAAACGTGATCGCCGCCTTCCAGATGCACTACCGCCCAGCCCGCTACGACGGCACTTTGGATGCCGAAACAGCCGCCATTCTGCAAAGTCTGGATTGATAAAAAAACAGGTAATGGGCTTATGCTCATTACCTGTTTTTCTTAGTGCGCTGTCTTATTCAATACGGGCCAGCGGCGCAAAACCAGCAAGCCCACCAGAACCAAACCATAGACATAAACTTCCACCACATCATTTTTACCAGTACGAATCAGGTAAAAGTGCAGGATGGAAAGGACCGCCGCCAAATACACGGTTTGATGCAAGCGGCTCCAGCCACGACCCAAACGTTTCTGCCAGCCATGCGTGGAGGTCAGGGTCAGGGCCAATAAAATCAGCATAGCCACCACCCCGATCGCAATCAAGGGCCGCTGCATCACGTCCTGCCACATGGACAGCCAGTCGCCCGAGCGATCCCACCAGGCCCAGGCCAAGGTATGCAAAGCTGCATAAAAAAAACTGAACAAGCCCAACATGCGGCGCCAACGCACCAAGGCGGGCTGAGCCAGCAAACGCCTTACAGGACTTAAAGCCAGGGTCAGCAGCAAGAGTACCAAGGCCCAGATCCCACTGGATCGGGTCAAAAATTCAGCTGGATTGGCACTTAGGCCATTGTTGAAACCCAACCATACCCAGCGCCCCAAGGGAAACAAGCCCAGCAAGAATACCAAGGGCTTGAGCCTATCCAACTGCGCAGCCTTCCAGGTACTCATCAGTAGTAACGCCTTAAGTCCATATCGGCATACAGACCTGCCACGTCTTCGGCATAGCCGTTAAAAGGCAAAGTCGGCTTTTTGGTGGCGAAGAATCCCGAACCGATGACACGTTCAGTGGCCTGGCTCCAGCGGGGATGCGGCACTTCCGGGTTCACATTGGCGTAAAAGCCATACTCATGCGGAGCCACCTTCATCCAGCTGGACTCGGGCATGGTGTCCGTCAAGGTGATGCGCACCAAAGACTTGGCCGATTTGAACCCATACTTCCACGGCACGATAAGCCGCACCGGCGCTCCATTCTGAACAGGCAGGCTTTTTCCGTACAGACCGGTAGCCAGCAGAGTCAAAGGATGCATGGCCTCGTCCAACCGTAGCGCCTCCACATAGGGCCAGGCCAAGATACGAGAGCGTAGACCCGGCATGGTTTCCGGGTCCGCCGCTGTTTCAAACCGAACAAAGCGGGCCGAGCCCTGGGGCGACGCCTGCTTTAGCAAGGCCGACAAGGAATAGCCCACCCAGGGCACCACCATGGACCAGGCTTCAACACAACGCAGACGATAAATACGCTCTTCCAAAGGGGCCAGCTTCAATATCTGGTCCATATCCAAGGTAAGCGGCTTGTTCACCAAACCGTCAATCTGCAAAGTCCAGGGTTCAGTCTTGAATTTCCCCGAATGGCGGGCAGGATCTTCCTTGCCCGTGCCAAATTCGTAGAAATTATTGTAGGAGGTGACATCGGACTCGCTGGTGGGCATATCGTCCAGTTTCCAGCGCTGGGAAGGCGTGAACGACAAGTCCTGCCCTACCGGGACCGCCTGAGCCCGACCCGGCAAGCTGGCCGCCAAGGCCAAGGCGCCGGGAGCCTGCAAAAGCAGGCGGCGGCGCGCCCGCCAGACCGACTCGTCGGTAATTTCAGAGGGACGTATGGGCTGCGAACGTGATTTGAACATCTCCATCTCCTGAACCTGTCTGGCAAGATGGTCGTCAAACCGGCTTGCCGCCTATTAAATCCGTGCCAATACCCAATCGCGCATTTGCGCCACATTATCAACCATGACCGTGGGCTCAGCCTTTGCCAGGGTTTGAGGATCATGCGCGCCGTAAGTGACAGCCACGCTATCCATGCCCGCATTGGCCGCCATATGAATATCGTGCACGGTGTCGCCCACCATCAAGACCTGCTCGGGCTCCAACATCAATTCGGCCAGCAATTGATGCAGCATTTCCGGGTCCGGCTTGCTGCGGGTTTCATCTGCACAACGGGTAGCATCAAAAAAAGTGCTGAGATTGACCTGCTGCAGCACTCTATCCAAACCTTGACGACTTTTACCCGTTGCCACTCCTAAGGCAATCTGGCGGCCACGAAGTTCACCCATGAAAGGCAAAATTCCGTCAAATAACTTGATATGCGGGTCACGCTGCATAAAGTGATGACGATAACGCTCCAGAAACAGCGGCATCTGCTCGGCAGTCAAATCCGGCACAGCGCGATACAAGGCGCTTTCCAGCGACAAACCAATAACCCAGCTGGCTTGCTGAATCGAGGGCACAGGCAATTGCAGATCCGCACTGGCCAACTGAATAGAACTGGCAATTGAGTACGTCGAATCCATAACTGTGCCGTCCCAATCAAACAGAACGGCGGCGTAACGCGTCATAACTACTTCTCCAAACGCTCAAGAACGGCCTGACAGGCAGCCGGCAAGGCGGCCTCCAGAACCAGAGGCTGTCCGGTGACAGGATGATTGAACTCCAGGCGCCCCGAATGCAGGAACATGCGCTTGAAGCCCTGGCGGGCGAATTGATCGCGAATGGCATCGTCGCCATACTTGTCGTCGCCCACAATCGGAAAGCCCGAATGGGCCAAATGAACCCGGATCTGGTGAGTGCGGCCGGTTTTCAGCTCCGCCTGTACCAAAGTAAAGCGACCAAAACGGCGCTGCATGGTGATGATGGTATGCGCAGGCTTGCCTGTGGGGTCAACCTTGACGCGCCGCTCCCCGCTTTCGGTCAGCCAGCGCAGCAAGGGGAAACGGATATGCTGGCGATCGTTCACCCAATCGCCCTGCACCAGCGCCCAATAAAATTTGCGAGCACGGATTTCGCGGAACATATCGTGCAAACCAACCAGGGCAGCACGACGCTTGGCGATAATCAGCAAACCGGAGGTATCCCGGTCCAGACGGTGGGCCAGCTCCAGAAAGGGCTCCTGAGGACGGGCAGCACGCAACTGCTCGATGACACCAAAAGACACACCACTGCCACCATGCACGGCAACACCAGCAGGCTTGTCGATGACCATCAGGTGCTCGTCCTCGAACACCACCGGGAAAACGGCAGCGGGAACATGACGCGGCTGCTCGGGCTCGGGCAGGCGCAGCGGCGGAATGCGCACCATATCGCCGTCCTGCAAACGATAGTCACTGCTGATACGGCCTTTATTCACGCGCACCTGACCGCCACGGATCGCTTTGTAAATGTGGCTTTTTGGCACCCCTTTACATTCACGTAACAAAAAATTATCTATACGCTGACCTGCCCGCGTTTCATCAATGCGTAATATTCGCACTTGAGGGGCTGATCTTTGTGATTCATGAGGTTTGCACATAACAAAAAGGGGCATATAATCGCTTCAGCCTATGGAAGCTGAGACTGGGTCCAGCGTAGAGATGCAAAGGGTGCGTCTCCGTTGGATGACCAAGGACTGATAATTGTATCCTTGAGTTCCAGCTTCCGGGTCATAAGGTCGCCGGGGTGAGTCCGAAATAGCGAAAGTCGTGTGGCAAGAAGGCCCGCTTTCCAAGAGATGTTTTCCTCCCGCGTGCGGCGCTGAATTCCTGCACAGATTGTCCCGCTCTTTTGCACCAGCCGCATGATTTGTGCGGCTGCCGTTCCCCCAGCAATTTTATATTCGTCAAACACACACCGTGACTCTGACCCCCCTGCTGATTGAACTTCGCGCTTTGGCGCGACTCGTGCCTCCCAGACTATAAGCCGGTAGGCCGATTTTGCCTGCCTGCACCAAACTGATGCAGCTATAGCGCTACACACCTGTGACCCGCGGTCGTGCGCCGATATTTCGGTGCTCCATGACAACGGAGATCCACACTCATGAAACGCATGTTGTTCAATGCGACGCATCAAGAAGAACTACGCGTCGCCATTGTCGACGGTCAAAAACTGATTGACCTCGACATCGAAACAGCCGGGCGCGAACAGCGCAAAGGCAATATCTACAAAGGGGTCATCACCCGCATCGAACCCGGCCTGGAAGCCTGCTTCGTCAGCTACGGTGAGGAGCGTCACGGCTTTCTGCCATTCAAGGAAGTAGCTCGCAGCTACTTCAAGGAAGGGGTTGATGTACGCAGCGCCCGCATCCAGGACGCCCTGGTTGAAGGCCAGGAACTGATCATCCAGGTTGAAAAAGAAGAGCGTGGCAACAAGGGCGCTGCCCTGACCACCTTCATTTCCCTGGCAGGCCGCTATCTGGTTCTGATGCCCAACAACCCCCGTGGGGGTGGCGTATCGCGCCGCGTTGAAGGCGAAGACCGCCAGGAACTGCGCGAAGCCATGGACCAGCTGGACATCCCGCAGGGCATGAGCATCATCGCCCGCACCGCAGGTATCGGCCGCAGCGTCGAAGAGCTGCAGTGGGACCTGAACTACCTGATGCAGTTGTGGACCGCCATTGACGGCGCAGCCCGCGACAATGCAGCCCCCATCCTGATTTATCTGGAATCCAGCCTGGTTATCCGGGCAATCCGTGATTACTTCTCGCCCGATATTGGCGAAATCCTGATCGACACGGACGAGATTCACGAGCAGGCCGCCGCTTTCATGAGCGTGGTCATGCCCGACAATCTGCATCGCGTAAAGATGTACCGCGATGACATCCCGCTGTTCTCGCGCTTTCAGATCGAACACCAGATCGAAACCGCCTACTCGCGTACCGTGCAATTGCCTTCGGGCGGTGCTGTTGTTATCGACCACACCGAAGCGCTGGTTGCCATTGACGTGAACTCGGCTCGCTCCACGCGTGGTGCCGACATTGAAGAAACCGCCCTGCGCACCAACCAGGAAGCCGCTGACGAAGTGGCCCGCCAGTTGCGTTTGCGTGACTTGGGTGGCCTGATTGTTATCGACTTTATCGATATGGAAGACAGCAAGAACCAGCGTGCTGTCGAACAACGCCTGCGTGATGCCCTGCACCTGGACCGTGCTCGCGTCCAGATGGGCAAGATCTCGCGCTTTGGTCTGATGGAACTGTCCCGTCAGCGCCTGCGCCCTGCCCTGAATGAAGGCTCCCACATCACTTGCCCACGATGCACCGGCACTGGCGTCATTCGCGATGCCGAATCCAGCGCTCTGCATGTACTGCGTCTGCTGCAAGAAGAAGCCATGAAAGAAGGCACGGCCGCCCTGCACGCTCAGGTGCCGGTGGATGTGGCTACCTTCCTGCTGAACGAAAAACGCGCTGACATCACCAAGATCGAATCGCGCCTGAACATTGCCCTGATCCTGATTCCGAACAAGAATCTGGAAACCCCGCACCACATCATCGAGCGCCTGCGCCACGACGACCCACGCCTGGATGAACTGCGCAGCAGCTACGAGCTGGTCCAGCAGCCTGAGCAGCAAGACAGCCTGGTGCCGCACCGCAGCCACGAAATCAAGCCTCGTCCAGAAGCCCTGGTCAAGAGCACCACACCGGCCCAGCCAGCTCCCATGAGCAAGCCTGCTGCTGCCGCAGCAGCCGCCAGCGCCGCTGCTAGCGACAACAAACCCGGCCTGCTCAAGCGCCTGCTGAACTGGTTGTCCGGCGCACCTGCCGAACCCGTGGCCGAGACCACCAAATCCGAAGGCAGCAAATCGTCCTCTGGCCGCCGCCAAGGTCGTCCCGGCCAATCCAATAGTGGCCGTGGCCAAGGTGGTCGTGGCCGTCGCCAGTCCAACCGCCCGGAAGCGGCTCAGGAAGAAAAAGCCAGCACGGAAAGCACCGGGGGTAATACCCGTGGTCGCCGCCGTAACGCCTCAGCAGGTAACGAATCTGCTCTGGAAACTCCACAAAGCGCCAACACGACGCCCGCCACTGCCGACGAAGGCAGCAGCAACAGCCGCAACCCACGCAACCGCCGTGGCCGTGGCCGTCAACGCCGTGAAGAAGGCAGCGCAGAAAACGTCGAGCTGAACAAAGACGTCGCCAGCACAGAAGCCCAGCCCGAACAGGCTGCTGCCGCAGCGGCCAGCGTGGCCGCCACCAAGCAAGAAGCGCAAAACCGCGCTGAACAGCTGGCCGAGGCCGACAGCGCTGATACCAGCGACAACTCGGATGCCGAAACCGACGAGAACAGCGAAAACGGCGCTCTGGACCCAGAGCGCAAACGTCGCCGTCGTCGTAGCCGTCGTGGTCGTCGCAATACCGACGCCAACGCCGTAGCCGAGAACGAAGAGAACAACGAAGAAGGCAATACCAGCGCCTACGTTGCTCACGAAACACCTAGCTTCAACCCCGCTGCCCTGGATGCCCAGGAACAAGCTGCCGCCCAAACCGCAGCAGCCGAGCCTGAACAGCCACAAGCAGCCGTAGAGGTACCTGCAGCCCAAGAAGCCGCTCCTGTCGCCGTAGAGGCCTCTGAAGAAGCCCCTGCCGCTGCTCAAGCCGCACAACAAGCTGAAGAAGTCGCTACGACCCCGGTAAACGCTGTTGAAACCGCTCCAGCCCAGGAAGAAGTAGCCACTCCAGCCGTTCAGGCCGAAGTTGCTCCAGAAGCTCCAGCCGCAGAAGAAACCGTTGCTCCTGTGCAAGCAGAAGCTGCCGCCGAACCTGCCAAAGCAGAAGTGACCGACGCTCAAGCTGAAGCTGTAGAAACAGCCGCAGCGCCCGCAGAAACGCAAGCCGCAGCAGAAACCCCAGCCGTTGAAGCCGCTCCAGTGGAAACTGCAGCCGTAGAAACCGCTACTGCCCAGGAAGAAGTTGCTGCTCCAGCCGCTCAGGCCGAGGTAGCGCCAGAAGCTCCTGCCGCTGAAGAAGCTGTTGCTCCTGCGCAAGCAGAAGTTGCTGCCGAACCAGCCAAAGCAGAAGCCACCGAAGCTCAAGCTGAAGCCGTGGAGACAACTGCTACTCCCGCAGAAGCACAACCTGCAGTTGAAGCCCCGGCCGTTGAAGCCACTCCAGTGGAAACCACAGCCGTAGAGACTCGCGTTGAGACTCAAACGACTGCAGCTGCAAAAGCCCCTGCTGCCGAACAAGCACAGAAGCCCACAGCCGCCCCTCTGGAAGCCGTACTGAACGCAGCGGGCATCGAACTGGTGGAAACCGTTCGCTCGGCAACACAGGACGACTACCAGCCCGCACCAGTGCGCCTGGGTCGCCCACGCAAGCAACGTGCTGCAGAAACCGAGAACAGCGAGCCGCTGCAACAGGTCGAAACGCAGTAAACAGCAAGACTAAAAACGCCGCCCTTTGGGGCGGCGTTTTTTTTTCCTCTCGTATCCATAAAGAGCAGCCATCCAGGCTCCTTCTCCCTCTTCTTGAGCCCTCTGCGATATTCCTTTTTTCTTGGTGTGGGGAGTACGACTCTGGGGCGAGTCAGGGACTTGGCCGCGGGCTATTGAACAATCCAGGGTGCAAGCCCAGTGCTGTTCGAGCCAGACGCTTGTACTTGGTCCGGGGGACCAAGTACCTGGCGAGTTCACTGGGCGCCTGGATTGTTCAATAGCCAAGGGTACCCGTGCGCAGCACGGGCCAAGGCCCCGCCCCAGAGCCGTACTCCCCACACCAAGAAAACCAAGCCAATCTCACCCTGAGGTCTCCACCCAGAAGCCTATGCTTCAATAACACAAACCTCTCTACCCAAAAAAACAGCAGCCCAAAAAAAACGCCACCTAAACCCAGGTGGCGTTCTTCTTTAGCAATTCCTTGGCAATCAAGAATGCCGCGACACAGCCTCAGCAGGCTGACGAGTCAGCAAAGCCAGCAACTCGGCCAGCTCACGCTGCAGCTCGCGACGATCAACCACCATATCGATAGCGCCCTTCTCCAGCAAGAACTCGGCACGCTGGAAGCCTTCGGGCAGTTTCTCGCGCACAGTCTGCTCAATCACGCGAGGACCGGCAAAACCGATCAAGGCATTAGGCTCGGCAATCACCACATCGCCCATAAAAGCAAAACTGGCCGACACACCACCCATGGTGGGATCAGTCAAAATGCTGATGAACGGCAAACCCGCATCCGACAATTCAGCCAAAATAGCCGTCGTCTTGGCCATCTGCATCAGAGAGAACAAGCTCTCCTGCATACGCGCACCACCCGAAGCGGCCACGCAAATAAAAGGACTGCGGTTGGCAATAGCCGCCTGCACACCACGTGTGAAACGCTCGCCTACCACGGAACCCATGGAACCGGCCATGTATTCAAACTCGAAGCAGGCCACCACGGCAGGCACAGACAGAATCGTGCCGCTCATGACCACCATGGCTTCAGTTTCGCCCGTCTGCTTGGCCGCCTCGGAAACGCGCTCGGTGTACTTACGCGAATCGCGGAACTTCAAAGGGTCCATAGGACGGGTGTTGGAACCAATCTCGGTCTGGCCTTCAGGGTCCAGCAAGGACTTGATCCGGGCACGAGCACCAATGCGCATGTGATGGCTGCATTTGGGGCAGACATTCAAGGTGGCCTGGAGATCTTCCTTGTAGAGCACAGACTCACACGACGGACATTTCACCCACAGCCCTTCGGGAACGCGACGGCTGCTTTCGGGGTTACGGTTAATTCGCGGCGGGAGTATTTTCTCGATCCAGCTCATTGTTAGATCCTGTTTTCGCCTGGCCGGCACCCGGCCCACCAAGCTCTTTATTCTGAAAAAAAGCGCCTGTTCCTAAAGAACAGGCAGATGATTCTATACGCGGAATAGGTATTTAGGCTAATTATCCAGTGCCTGACGTATCTGTGCGAGCCATTGGCTGGCTGCTGCAACCGCAGCCGCATCCATATCCTTTTGCTCTTTGCCAGCGTTCTCCTGCACAGCCTGTTCCATGGTCTGGATCAGCTTGGAGCCAATGACAACTGCATCCGCACTACGGGAAATAGCTTTGGCGCTTTGCGCGTCCCGAATCCCGAAACCCACTCCGACCGGAATTTTGACGTGCTGACGAATACGCTGCAAGTGGTGTTCCACATCAGCCACATCAATCTGGGCCGAACCGGTCACACCTTTCAGGGACACATAATACACATAGCCCTGCGCCAAAGCGGCTACCTTGGCAATACGCTCGTCCGTGGACGTAGGCGAGAGCAGGAAAATGGTATCCACGCCCTGCTCAGTCAGCAAACGGGTGAAATCCTCGGACTCCTCAGGTGGGTAGTCCACCGTCAGCACACCGTCCACACCCGCCTTGCCTGCCATGACAGCAAATTCAGCCTGACCGATACGCTCAATAGGATTGGCGTAACCCATCAGAACAACCGGCGTTTCCTCGTCGATCAAGCGAAACTGCTGCACAATCTCCAGCACTTTACGCAAGCCCACACCACGGCTGATGGCACGTTCAGCCGCTTGCTGAATCACCGGGCCATCGGCAGTGGGATCAGAAAACGGCACACCCAATTCAATGACATCTGCCCCGGCATGACGCAAGGCATGCATCAAGGCCACGGTAGCGGGCACCGAAGGGTCTCCGGCCGTAATATAAGGCACCAGGGCACAGCGCCCGTTCAAACCTTCAAACGTCTTTTTCAGACGCACATTACTCGACATATCCGTTCCCGATTGCTTACAGAGTCAAGCCGCCGTACTCGGCGACCGTGTGCATGTCCTTATCACCGCGACCAGACAAACTGACCAGGATGATTTTATCCTTGGGCAAAGTCGGGGCAATGCGAGCCGCATGCGCCAGCGCGTGCGAGGACTCCAGCGCGGGCATGATGCCTTCGATGCGGCAGCAATCGTGAAACGCTTTCAGGGCGTCTTCATCGGTGCAGGTGGCGTATTGCGCACGGCCACAATCTTTCAGCCAGGCGTGCTCGGGACCCACACCGGGGTAATCCAGGCCAGCCGACACCGAGTGCGTAGGCATGACGTTACCGTCATCGTCCTGCAGCACATAGGTACGGTTACCGTGCAGCACACCCACCATGCCCTTGTTCAGGGAAGCCGAGTGCTCCAGCGTATCCAGACCGCGGCCAGCCGCTTCCACACCGATCAGCTCTACATCCTTGTGCTCGATATAGGGGTAGAAAATGCCCATGGCATTGGAACCACCGCCCACCGACGCCAAAACGTAGTCAGGCTGACGACCGGCGTCCTGAGGCATTTGCTCCACGCACTCGTCACCGATCACGCATTGGAAGTCGCGCACCATCATCGGGTAAGGATGAGGGCCAGCCACCGTGCCAATGATGTAGAAGGTATTGCTGATATTGGTGACCCAGTCGCGCATGGCTTCGTTCAGCGCGTCTTTCAGGGTGCGCGAACCGGATTCCACAGGAACGACCGTCGCACCCAGCAACTTCATACGGTACACATTGGAAGCCTGACGGCGTACGTCTTCGCTACCCATGTAGACCACACACTCCAGACCATAGCGGGCGGCGACCGTAGCCGTTGCCACGCCGTGCTGGCCTGCACCGGTTTCAGCAATAATACGGGGCTTGCCCATGCGGCGAGCCAGCAGAATCTGACCGATACAGTTGTTGATCTTGTGTGCGCCAGTGTGATTGAGATCTTCGCGCTTGAACCAGATCTGAGCTCCACCTAGTTGCTCCGACCATCGACGGGCATGGTACACGGGGCTGGGACGACCGACAAAATGCTTGAGTTCGTAGTGAAACTCGCGCAGAAACTCAGGATCGTTCCGATACTGTTCGTAGGCTGCTTTCAACTCGTCCAGGGCGTGGACCAGCGTTTCAGCGACAAACGAACCACCAAACTGACCAAAATGTCCATCCGGGTCGGGCAAGGTATAGGTTTTCAAAGCTCGCTCTCTTGATTGACAAGAACAATCGCGGGCACAACGCCCGCGAGGTTTAGGTTTACCGATTTTAGCAGTTCAGGACGAGTAGCGGCGGGCGCTGACGCCCGATAACTCGTTCAAGGCCGCTAAAGCCTTTTGAATTTGCTCGCCATCACGCACTTCAATAGTAAATATCATGCGCGTCAACGAGCGGCGACTCAAGGTGTTGATACCCGTTACGTTCAAACGCAGGCGGGCAAACACTTCCGAGAGATCACGCAAGAGGCTGGGATGCTCCTGAGCCTCAATGGCCAGATCCACGGGATACTGAGTATCCCCCGTATCGCCCCAATCGACGCTAATAGCCCTTTCAGGTTGTCGATCAGCCAGTTCCTGGTAGGACTTGCAGTCGGCACGGTGTATGGACACTCCCCGGCCACGAGTCACAAAACCAGCAATCAGATCAGGGGGTGCGGGACGGCAGCAACGGGCCAGCTGCGTCATTAGCGAATCTACACCCACCACCAGCACGCCGCTTTTCCCGGTCTTGGAAACACTTTCCCGGGCCGCATCAAACACACGCTGTACGGGTTCTTCCTCCTGCACATCCTCACGGAACAAGGCATCCACCTGGCGCAGGCTGAACTCATCCTTGGCCACGGCAACATACAGGTCATCCGCCTTGGCAAAGCCCAGCTGTTGCGCCATCTGCTCCAGATTCACGGCCGTACGACCCAGCCGTTGCAACTCTTTTTCGACCATGCTCTGGCCTTGGGAGATGCGCTGCTGCAATTCAATCGCGTTGAACCAGGCGCGCACCTTGGAGCGCGAGCGTGGGCTGGCCAAAAAGCCCAACTGCACGTTCAGCCAGTCACGCGATGGACCGCCGGATTTGGCCGCCACAATCTCTACCGTCTGACCAGTCGACAAGCGCGTGGACAAAGGCACCATCTGCCCATCAACCCGCGCACCCCGGCAACGATGGCCCAGATCGGTATGCAGGTAGTAGGCAAAGTCCACCGGCGTCGCCCCCACAGGCAGCTCGATAACCCGAGCCTGCGGCGTCAGCACATAAATATGTTCGTCTTCCTGAGCCTTCAAAGGCCTGGCAACAGCCGGTTTCTTGCTGGCAACGGGCTCTACTACCTTTTCGGAAGCCGAATCTTTACTGCTGTCTGCTTGCAGGCCAGGCTCGGTAGCGTTCGAGGTGGACGCCTCCCTGTCCCAGGCCAGCAATTGACGCATCCAGGCTATCTTTCTATCGTCCTCACCATCGGCCACCTGCTGTCCGCCTTGGGCTCCAGCCTCCTTGTAGCGCCAATGGGCAGCCATCCCGTATTCCGCGAACTGGTGCATGTCGCGCGTGCGGATCTGAATTTCATAGCAGCGCCCCTGTGCATCCGCAATAACGGTATGCAGGGAACGGTAGCCATTGGGCTTGGGCCGGGAGATGTAATCGTCAAACTCCTCGGGCACCGGCGTCCACAGCGAATGCACTACCGCCAGGGTGTGGTAGCAGCTGCGCTCGTCATCAACAATGACACGCAAGGCGCGCAGATCAAACAACTGATCGAAATCCAGATGCTTGTTGCGCATCTTGTTCCAGATACTGAAGATATGCTTGGGCCGGCCTGAAACCTCAGCCACGATATGCTCGCGTTTCAAGGCTGCCAGCAGTTGGTCGCGCACCTGACTGATCAGGGTTTCGCGCTCTACGCGCTTGTCTTCCAGCTTACTGGCAATATTCTTGTAGACCTCGGGATTCAGAAAGCGAAAGGCCAGATCTTCCATTTCCCACTTGATCTGCCAAATCCCCAAACGATTCGCCAAGGGCGTATAAAGCTCCAGCGTTTCACGCGCAAAGTCGACCGGGCAGACGGTCTTGGACTGTCGATACCAGCGCAAGGACTGCAGGCGCGAAGCCAGACGCATCATCACAATGCGCAAGTCAGCGGCCATTGCCAGCAGCATCTTGCGCTTCATTTCCTTTTGATCGCCCCCGCCTGTCTGCTCCTTGGCCTGGCCTGTCAGCGAACCCAGACGGTACAAGGCGCGCGAGCCACGTACCAACGTCATGACTTCGGCACCAAAGGCTTTCTGAACCGGGTCCTGCTTGACCTCCGGCCCAGGAGCAGGAGTGACGGCCAGCAAGGCGCTGGCACGGGTTTGAGCGTCCACACCCAAGCCAGCCAAAATAAGCGCTACCTGAGCGCAATGGCTGTCCAAGGGTTCGCCGGTACTTCCGGCCAGATCCAGCAAAATAGGCCCCGCCCAGTCGGCAGCCGCCTGCAATAGCGTACGCCCTGCTTCATCCAGTCCGTGGCTGGCTTGCGCGAACCATTGAGGATTGAAGGCCGACTCGGCCATAGGGGGAGAAGCGGTGTGATTCATGTGGATTACGTCGATGTGGCCACTCAGCGCTGAAGTGGCTCTCTATACTGTAGACGCTAGTCTATCACCGCGAGTAAGAGCTTATGAGTCTGAACACATGCCGCCAGCTTCTGTTGATTTGGCACTCCCGTACCGGCGCCGCCCGTCAACTGGCCGAACAGGCTGAGGAAGGCGCGCTGCAGGTCCTCAAAGAACTGGGCGAGACAGAGCAGGTCTGTATCAAACGCTTGCATTGTGATCAGGTGCAAGCACAGGATTTGCGCGATTCCCACGCCTATTTGTTCTGCGCGCCCGAGAATCTGGGCAGTCTGAGCGGTGCCATGAAAGAATGTCTGGACCGGAACTATTACGAGGTGCTGGATCAACTCAACGGGCGTCCTTATTCCGCCCTGATCAGTGCGGGTAGCGATGGACAAGGTGCGCAACGGCAACTGGAGCGGATTTGTACGGGCTGGCGGCTGGAGCTGGCCGCCCCCATCCGTATCTTCAATTTTCACGCCCAGACGCCAGAAGCCATTCTGGCTCCCAAGACCTTGAGCGAAGAGCAAATTGCCCAGGCTCGGGAAGCCGGTGGGCATCTGGCGGCACTGCTGTGTCTATGAAAAAGCCCTTTGCGTGTGCAAAGGGCTTTGATTCAAACTTTTAGTGCTATAGCTTTATCGCTTTAAAACGATGCCGCCCGTCTGAAATCACGAGCATCACTGACTACGATGCTCTTAGCTCCCCTACCCAAGCAGCATTTGCCTCAAGCAGCAAGGACCTCAAGAAGGGAAGCCTCAAGCTCTAAGCCGGAGGCAGCTGAAAAACCTGCCGCAAGTAAGCCAGATACGCCGGATCATCACACATGGTCTTTTCAGGCGCATCCGAGACTTTCGCCACGGGCTGGCCATTGCAACGCACCATCTTCATGACAATCTGCAAGGGCTCATGGCCCAGGTCATTGGTCAGGTTGGTGCCTATCCCGAAAGACACCTTGCAGCGGCCGGCAAAACGCAGGGCCAGCTCAATGGCTTTGGGTATGGTCAAACCGTCAGAGAACACCAAGGTCTTGGTACGTGGATCGGTACGGTTGGCCTGATAGTGCGCCAGCAGGCGCTCGCCCCAAATGAATGGGTCACCCGAGTCATGGCGAGCACCGTCAAACAGCTTGCAGAAGTACATGTCAAAGTCGCGCAGGAAGGCATCCATGCCGTAGACATCCGACAAGGCAATACCCAAGTCACCGCGATACTCTTTGGCCCACACTTCCAGAGCAAAAATCTGCGAGTCACGCAAACGGGGGCCCAGAGCCTGACAAGCCTGCAAGTATTCGTGACCCATGGTGCCCAGCGGCGTCACCCCATACTTCATGGCCAACCAGACGTTGCTGGTGCCCGCAAAGTGCGGCTTCATCTGCTCGATCATGGTAGTGACCACTTCTTCGTGCCACTGCTTGGAAAAGCGGCGGCGCGTACCGTAGTCAGCCACACGAAAGTCGCTCAGGGCCGGATCATCCACCACCAGCCGCATCTTGGACTGCAGACGCTCGCGCCCTTCTGCCCATGGCGGCTGCGGACATTCGTTGCGAAAGTAAACCTCGTTCACAATGGCCAGCACCGGGATCTCGAACAGGATCGTGTGCAGCCAGGGCCCCTGAACCGAAATTTCGATCTCGCCGGGCACATCACCGGCCTGCACCTGAATGCAGCGCTCGGGCAGGTGGAACAAGCCCAGAAAATCGACGAAGTCGCTTTTGATAAAGCGCAGGCTACGCAAATAATCCAGCTCGGCGTCTGAAAAACGCAACTGGCACAGCGCGTGAATTTCCGCCCGAATCTCGTCCAGGTACTGGCTCAAATTAATATTGGGAGTACGGCACTTATAGCGATACTCCACGTGCGCAGCCGGGAAATGATGCAAAACAACCTGCATCATGGAAAACTTGTACAGGTCCGTATCAAGTAAAGAGGTAATGATCATCACAAACCTACCGATTTTGATTGCGCAACCATAGCACGGGCGCCAGTTCTTGCGTACAGCTATCTAGCAGGTGAGCTATTGCGCCATCTCAATAAGCAAGAAGCTGAATATTCGTTAAAATCGAAAGATTCGATTTAAATCCCATTTTTATCGTTCAGGCCCTGTGCGTTGTCGCGCACCCCATCCACGGCCCTTTGCCGTGACTGACCGCCTTAGCGATACCGCAGGAGTGTTACTGAAATGACCCACGTCGTCACCGAAAACTGTATCAAGTGCAAATTCACCGATTGTGTGGATGTGTGCCCCGTCGACTGTTTTCGTGAAGGCCCGAACTTTCTGGTGATTGACCCGGACGAGTGCATTGACTGCGCCGTCTGTATTCCCGAATGCCCGGCCAATGCCATTTTTGCTGAAGAAGATGTGCCGCAGGATCAAGTTCCCTTCATCGAACTGAACGCAGAACTGACGCCTATTTTTGCCAGCATCAACCGCTCCAAGAAACCGCTGGAAGATGCGGACGACTGGAACGGTGTGGAGAACAAACTACAGTATCTGGAGCGCTAAGCCCTTCGCTCGCTCTATAGAAGTCCGACCCGGTGGCTGCGTTCCTATCCAGCCACTCTTGCGCCCAATCTCGCCTTTTGATAAAAAAACTTGCCGCACTGCAGCAAGGGAAAATCCCAAGTACAGAGGAACGGTAAACGTCGTATTGTTTCCCACAGGAATAAGCATATACATTCCTCTGTATCAAATTAGGCAACACCAAGGCGCACACTATGCTTTACGATCTGCACGAACTTCAGCGGTCCTTTCTGGCCCCGCTGGCTGCCTTTACCGGCACCAGCTCCCAATGGTTCTCCAACCCATACAGTCCACTGGCCTACACGCCCCTGTCGCGCCAACTGGCGGCGGCCTCTGAACTGGTACACCGTATCGGCAAGGATTACGAAAAGCCAGCCTGGGGTCTGAACGAAACCCGGATCGACGGCCAGACCGTTGCCGTGCGCGAGGTCGAACACCTGAGCAAGCCCTTCTGCAAGTTGATCCACTTCGAGCGCGATCACCCCAAAGCCGCTCAGGACCCCACAATTTTGCTGGTAGCCCCTTTGTCCGGCCACCACGCCACCTTGCTGCGTGAAACCGTACGTGCGCTGTTGCCCGATCACTCCGTCTATGTCACCGACTGGATTGATGCCCGCATGGTGCCCCGTTCGGCCGGCCCCTTCCATCTGGACGATTACGTTCTGTATGTGCAGGAGTTCATCCAGGCGCTGGGCTCGAAGGTGCACGTCATGTCGGTTTGCCAGCCCACAGTGCCAGTACTGGCTGCCGTCTCGCTAATGGCGACCCGCCGCTCGGCCGTGATGCCGCGCAGCATGATCATGATGGGTGGTCCCATCGACACGCGTCAGTCGCCTACGGAGGTGAACCGTCTGGCCACGACCAAGTCCTATTCCTGGTTTGAAAACAATCTGATTCATCGCGTGCCCACCAAGTACCCCGGTGCTCACCGTCGCGTGTACCCCGGCTTTTTGCAGCATGCCGGCTTTGTGGCCATGAATCCGGATCGTCACGTCAGCTCGCACTACGACTTTTATCAGCATCTGATCAAGGGTGATGATGACGACGCACAAGCACACCGCCGTTTCTACGACGAATACAATGCCGTGCTGGATATGCCTGCCGAGTTCTATCTGGACACGATCCGCATTGTGTTCCAGGAGCACCGCCTGCCCAAGGGCCAATGGCACGTGCATGGCGAACAGGTGCGCCCACAAGATATTGATGGCGTAGCCTTGTTCACCATTGAGGGCGAACTGGACGATATTTCCGGCCAGGGCCAGACCCATTCGGCTCAAGCGCTGTGCGCAAAAATTGCCCCTGAACTCAAGCAACAATTCACCGCACCCAACTGTGGGCATTACGGGATTTTCTCCGGAAGTCGCTGGCGCACGCTGATCTGTCCTAAAATCAGGGACTTCATCCGTCAGCACAACTGATATTTGGCTCAGGCCGTTTCTGACGGGGCCAGTTGGCCCCGTTTTTGCATTCATGTCCGACACCTTAATACGGCGCATTGACGCCCTGCTCCCTCAAACCCAGTGCACCCGCTGTGGTTACGACGCCTGTCTGCCCTATGCCCAAGCCATCGCGCTTGAGGGCGAGGCCATCAACCGCTGCCCGCCAGGCGGGCAGGAAGGCGTACAAGCCCTGGCCGAGCTGCTGGGTCGTGAGGCCCTGCCCCTGGATCCGTCCTGTGGCGAATTCACCGGCCCCAGTCGGGCGGTGATTATCGAAGAACACTGTATTGGTTGCACCTTGTGCATCCAGGCCTGTCCGGTGGACGCCATTATTGGCGCCAACAAGCTGATGCATACCGTGCTGGCCGATCGCTGCACGGGCTGTGAGCTTTGTGTACCACCCTGTCCGGTGGACTGCATCAGCATGGTGCCCACCGACGACTGGAGCGCCGAACAGGCCGCTCAAGCACGCCTGGATACCGAACAGCGCCGGGAGCGCCTGCTGAATCGCCACAAGGAAAGCTCGGACCTGGCGGCCCGTACCCTGGCCAATAAACCCGTTCTGGCCAATGATGCCAATCAGGCTGATAAACGCGAGGCATCCATCGCCTCTGCCCTGGCTCGCGCCCGTGCCCGCCGTGCCAGCAAGACTGCAAGCGGAACCACACCATGAACGCTGCCAAGCGCTACGAGATTTTCAGTCGTTTTCAGGCTGCCAACCCCAAACCCACCACCGAACTGGAATACGCTGACACCTTTCAGCTGCTGATTGCCGTGATTTTGTCGGCCCAGGCCACTGATCGCTCCGTGAACCTGGCCACAGCCCGATTCTTTCCCGAGCATGGCACACCGGAAGGAATTCTGGCCATGGGTGAAGAAGGCTTGCGCGAGGCCATCAAGACCATCGGTCTGTACAAGACCAAGGCCGCCAATGTCATCAAGACCTGTCAGATGCTGCTGGACTTGCATCAAGGCAAGGTTCCCTGTGATCGCGCCGCTCTGGAAGCGCTTCCCGGTGTAGGTCGCAAAACCGCCAACGTGGTCTTGAACACCGCGTTTGGCCTGCCCACCATTGCGGTAGACACACATATTTTCCGTGTAGCGAACCGCACCGGCATTGCGCCCGGCAAGAACGTGGTCGAAGTGGAAAAGAAGCTGGAGAAAGTCATACCCAAGCCTTTTTTGCTGGACGCTCACCACTGGCTGATTTTGCATGGCCGCTACATTTGTGTAGCCCGCAAGCCCAAGTGCCCCCAATGCGGCATCTCGGATTTGTGCGACTTCAAACCGAAAACCGTTAACACTTAAGTAACACATACCCGGTTTAACAACATTTGTTTACCAAACAGTGCATTAAACCGGACCATCCTATGACAAACCCGCATAGTTTTGCTTCGTCGGCGCTTCCATACTGAAACGCATGAAGGACTCTGCCTATAGTTTGCTGGCGATGGAATCACCGCGGTAAGAGGCAAAGGACGCGTAACGGGTTCCTGCGCCGACCAGCCAACGTACAGGCCCATATTGACGACTCACGACAAGGAGCGTTCTCATGACACGGGCTGCCCTGGATATTGAGAATCTGTACGCCTGGCACCGAGAGTTCCCGCTCTTGCGCGGTTTGAATTTGCAGGTCGCTTCCGGCGAAATCTGCACTGTCTTGAGCCGCAACCGGGCCGGCCGCAGCGCCATGCTACGCGCCATCGTGGGTTTAACGGATAGCCGCCGCGGCTCCATCCGTATCCAAGGCACCGAAGCCATTCACCTGAACCAGCATCAGCTGGCAGATCTGGGCGTGGGCTACAGCCCCTACGAACAAAGCATTTTTACCGGTTTGAGCTGCGAGGAAAACCTCCTGCTGCCGCCTGCCATAGGAACAGCCCTGGGTGGTGGAATGTCGCTGGTACAAATCTATGAACTATTGCCCAGTCTAGAGCAGCGTCGCCACCATATGGCTACCCACCTGTCTACTGGGGAACAAAAGATACTGGCGATTGCGCGCTTGCTGCGCACGGGTGTGAATCTGCTGCTTCTGGACAAGGTATCCGAGGGCTTGGCCCCGGTGCAGGCCCAGACACTGAGCAAGTTGATCTGCACGCTGCGCAATGAGGGCTACACCATTGTGCTGGCCGAACAATGCCCGCAGTTCTCGGCAGAGTTCAGCGATCAGTTTCATGTGCTGGAACAAGGGCAAATTATCGAGCGATTCAGCCGCAACGAATTAAGCCATAAATACGAAGCCCTGCACGCACTCCTGAATGTATGAGCACTTGATTCGCCAAGCTCCAAACCTGCGTCTTCCCCCTACTTGTCCTTGCCTGGAAGGCAGGTACAGGATCCCAATAAACAGGCATCCCGAAAAGTGGAAAAACGCCCAGAAATAACCGGACGGGTTCCAAGGCTTTCTATTTCCGGGCTGTTACCAGGTGATGCTAAAAACAGACATAGCGGCCAAATTGGCCTCGCATGAATTCTGCTTACTTGATCTACAACAAGGTCAGGCGGCCAACTACCTCTGAAGCTTGCTTTGGATCAAATCCGCGGACCCAGCCCTCATGCACTCTGTAGGCTTTACACACACCTACGGAGCTCCTATGAAATCCCGCCACTTGATTCCAGGTCTGCACCTGTCCTTGCTTGCTGTTGGACTGGCCGCTGTTTTGTACGCGCCTCAAGGCCAAACACACGAAGCGGGTGATTTCTTGCTCAAAGGTGGCGTGACCTGGGTATCCCCAAAATCCAATAACGGCTCTGTGGCTGACGGCACCGTCAAGCTGGACGTAGGCAATAATGCTCGCCCCAGCTTCTCGCTGACCTACATGGCCACCCGCAATATTGGTATTGAGCTGCTGGGCGCTTTCCCCTTCCAGCACAATATCGACAGCAATCTGGGTCGTATCGGCAAGACCAAGCACTTGCCCCCAACCCTGAGTCTGCAATACCACTTCCTGCCTGACAGCGACTTCCAGCCCTACGTGGGCGTGGGCGTGAACTACACCATGTTCTTTGACACCGAGTCGCGCGGTGCTCTGGCGGGTTCCGACCTGAAGCTGAAAAACAGCTGGGGTTTTGCTGCCCAGGTCGGTGTGGATTACAAGCTGGACAAGAACTGGTTCCTGAATGCTGACGTACGTTACATCAGCATCCGCCCAGACGTGAAGCTGAACGGCCAGTCCATTGGCAAAGCCAAGCTGGACCCCGTGGTTGCCACCATCGGGGTCGGCTACCGCTTCTAAGCTGTCGCCTCTTCCTGCTCGCGTTTGCCCTGCCCCAAGCCCAGATAGCTTTCTATCACTCGGGGATTATGAGCCAGGTCAGACGCGGGCCCTTGCAGCACCACATCGCCCGTCTCCAGAACATAACCGTAGTCAGCCACTTGCAAAGCGGCACGCGCATTTTGCTCGACCAGCAAGATGGCCACGCCGGTACTGCGCAGTCGGGCAATGATCATGAAGATCTCCCGCACCACACGCGGCGCCAGGCCCAGACTGGGTTCATCCAGCATCAGCACTTTGGGTTGCGCCATCAAGGCACGGCCTACGGCCAGCATCTGCCGCTCCCCGCCTGACAAAGTCCCTGCCAGCTGTGTACGACGCTCTTTCAAGCGGGGAAACAAGGTGTAGACCTTGTCCATGGTGTCGCGCCAACCGGGATGGCGGGCACGATACAGGCGAAAACCGCCCAGCAGCAGATTGTCTTCTACTGTCATGCTGCCAAACAGCTCGCGGCGCTCTGGCACCAGGGAAATACCGGCCGCAACGCGACGCTCCACTTCCCAATGGCTGATCTCCTGCCCTTCGTACTGCACCGAGCCTGTGCTGCGGCCCACACTGGGCAAAGAACCCATCATGGCATTGAGCAAAGTGGACTTACCGGCGCCGTTGGCACCAATCACGGTCACAATGCTGCCGGCACGCACGTCCAGGCTGGCCCCCATCACGGCACTGACTTTGCCGTACTGAGCCGCCAGATTGTCTACCTTCAAAATAATGTCTTTCGATTGTGCCGAACTCATAGCGCTGCTCCTGCCGAGGCGGGCTCATTGACCTGATCCAGATCCAGGTCGTCATCAATACCACCCAGGTAGGCTTCCAGCACGGCTGGATTTTCCTGAATTTCCTTGGGCAAACCTTCGGCCAGCTTGGTGCCAAAGTCCATGACCACCAGCTTGTCCGTCAAATTCATGACAAAGTCCATGTCATGCTCCACCAGCAGAATGCTCATGCCTTCGCTACGCAGCTGATCCAGCACTTTGGCCAGTTCCTGCTTTTCCTTGTAGCGCAAGCCGGCAGCCGGTTCGTCCAGCAGCAAAAGCAGCGGATCAGAAGCCAGAGCACGGGCAATTTCCAGAATACGCTGTTGGCCCAGGGCCAGATTGCCCGCCTCTTCGTACAGATAGTCACCCAGACCCACACGCTGCAGCTGAACAGCCGCTTCGTGCAACAGCTCGGCTTCGCTGCGACGCTCGGTATGCAGGACAGCGGACACTACACCGACATTCCGACGCAAGTGAGCGCCCAGTGCCACGTTCTCCAACACAGTCATCGTTGGCAGCAACTGCACGTGCTGGAAGGTACGGCCCACGCCCAGACGAGAAATCTCGCGTGCAGGTTTGCCATCAATCCGCTGCCCCAGAAAGCTGACCTGACCACTGGTGGCCGACAGCACGCCGGTAATCAGATTAAAGGTCGTGCTCTTGCCCGCACCGTTAGGACCGATCAGGCCCATGATCTGACCTGCATTCAAGGTGAAGCTGATGTCATTCACAGCGACCAGGCCACCGAACTCCTTGCGGATCTTGTTCACTTCCAGAACCAGCGAACCGGCCTGCGGACGCTCACGCTGCGGCAAAGCCTCGGCTTGTGGAGGAGCAGCCTGATGACGCTTCTGTGCACCGAAAACCTGTTCCCAAGCCTTTTGCAGAATGGGCCACAAACCGTCGCGCGCGTACTGCAAGATCAGAACCATCAAGATGCCGAAAACGATCAGCTCGAAGTTGATGTCGGTATTGAGCAGTTTGGGCAACCAGTTCTGCAACTGGTCTTTCAGGCTCAGCACCAGGGCTGAACCCAGAACGGCACCCCAGACACTGCCAGCTCCGCCCAACACGGCCATGAACAGATATTCAATACCGTAGTTCAAACCGAAGGGGCTGGGCGAGACAGCGCGCTGGTAGTGCGCGTAGAGCCAACCGGACACACAAGCCAGCAAAGCGGCGTAAACGAACACGATGACCTTGTAATTGGCCATGTTCACACCAAAGGACTCGGCCATGCCGCTGCCATGCTTCAGAGCGCGAATAGCACGTCCGGGACGGGAGTTCAGCAAGTTACGCGTACCCCACATGGCCAGCAAGGCAAAGGCCCAGATCAGGTAGTAAATATCCCGACCGGAGGACAGGGAAATACCGAAGAACTCCAAAGGAGCAATACCGGAAATACCATCGTACTGACCCAGAAACTCCAGATTGCCGAACAGATAGTACAAGGCCAGGCCCCAGGCCAAGGTACACAGAGGCAGGAAGTGTCCGGACAAACGCAGTGTGATCGCGCCCAGAATGTAGGCCACCATCATGGTAATGGCCATGCCAATCAGCAGATTGAACCAGGGCGACCAGCCCAGGCGAGCCGTCAGGTACGCCGTAGTGTATGCACCCAGGCCCACAAATGCAGCCTGACCAAAAGAAGTCAGACCACCCACGCCAGTCAACAACACCAGACCCAGCACGACCAAGCTGGTCAAACCAATATAGTTAAGCTGGGTAATCCAGAACTCGGGCGTTGCGCCCAGCTGCGGCAAAACCAATAGAACCGCAATAAATAGTAGCGTCAGCCAGTGTCTCATGTGATTTACTCCTCATCATCCACGTGCTTGCTACCGAAGGAGCGCCACAACAACACCGGTATCACCATGGTAAATACAATAACTTCTTTGTAGGCACTGGCCCAGAAAGAGGAAAACGCTTCCAGTACACCCAGGAACAAAGCGCCCAGCAGGGTGACGGGATAGCTGATCAGGCCGCCAAAGATTGCAGCCACAAAGCCTTTAAGACCAATCAAAAAGCCCGTGTCGTAGTAGATGGTCGTTACAGGCGCAATCAGCATGCCTGACAAGGCACCGATGGCCGCAGCCAGAGTGAAGGTCAGGGATCCGGACATATTGGTACTGATACCCACCAGACGGGCACCACGACGGTTCACCGCCGTTGCACGCAGGGCGCGACCGTAAAGGGTCTTACCAAAAAAGCCCCACAAGGCCAGAATCAGGACCACGCAGGCGCCCATCACAAAGAAGGTTTGAGCGGACCAGCTCACTGCACCCAGGGACACTTCACCTTCCATGAAGGGAGGCGTGCGCCAGCCTTCCGGACCGAAGAACACCAGGCCCAGACCCGTCAGCGCGAAGTGCACGGCGACCGAGGTAATCAGCAGCACCAGCACACTGGCTTCGGCGATAGGCTGGTATACCAGGCGGTAGACCATAGGGCCCAGAGGAATCACTACCGCCAGCGAGAACAGCACGGCCACCCACAATGGCAGCTCCGAGCTGACAATGGCGGGAGCGGCAAAGTAAACCGCGACAGGGATCACGATATTGACCAGAAACTTGCGGGGCATGCCGGCCAGGCTGCGGCTGCGCAAGGCAGAGAGCAACTCCAGCAAGAACACCAGCGCACCAGCGATCAATAGCAAAATAACGGTTCCCGGCATGCGGCCATTGACCACAAAGGCCAGGGTCAAGGCACCAAAGGTGACGAACTCACCTTGCGGGATAAAGATGACGCGGGTAACCAGGAAAACCAGAACCAGGGCAAGCCCGAGCAAGGCATAGATGGCGCCATTCAATATGCCATCCTGCAACAAAATTAAAGCGATGGTGGTATCCATGTCGGACAACATCCTGTACAACAAAAAGGGCAAAGGGCTTACGGCAAACGCAGGCCTGTAGCGGGAACGGGTGCCAGGATCAGCCAGCACCCGCCTTGGAAAAAACCGGCTCTTGAGCCGGTTTTTGCCTGTCAGATATTACAGATCAGGCTGATACGTCCATTTACCGTCGACCACTTTCACAATCACGTGGGCACGCTTGTCCAGACCGGCGTGGTCTGTTGCAGACATATTGAACACACCTTGGGAAGCAGCCAGTTCCTTAGTTTGCTCCAGAGCATCACGCAGGGCTGCGCGGAACTCGGGGGTACCTGGCTTGGCGCCGGACTTCAGGGCTTCCGGAATGGCTTCGGTCACGAGCAGACCGGCATCCCACATGTGACCACCAAAGGTATTGATGGAGCCAGCGCCGTATTTGGCTTCGTATTTTTCCTTGTAGTCCATGGCGGTCTTTTTCACCGAGCTGCTGTCAGGCAGTTGTTCGGCAACCAGCAAAGGACCGGCTGGCAAGATCATGTCGTTACAGTCTTTGCCACACACACGCAACACGTCGCTGTTGGCGGCACCGTGTGTCTGGTAAATGATGCCGGCGTAGCCGCGACCTTTCAGCTCGCGCTGAGGCAAGGCAACGGGCGTACCGGAACCGGCGATCAGAACGGCATCAGGCTTGGTGCCCAGCAGCTTCAGAACCTGACCGGTCACGCTGGTGTCGTTACGGCCATAGCGCTCGGCGCCCAGCACTTTGATGCCTTTGGCTTGAGCGGCTTCGGTAATCACGTTCAGCCAGCCGTCACCGTAGGCGTCGTTGTAACCGATAAAGCCCAGGGTTTTGACGTTCTGCTTGACCATGGCATCGGCCAGAGCACCGGCCATCAACTGGTCATTCTGAGGAGTCTTGAACACCCAGGTACGGGCGCCTTCCACAGGATCAACAATCTTGGCGTTGGCGGCCACACTGATCATGGGAGTCTTGGTTTCGCCGGCAACGTCCACCATGGCCAGGGAACCGGGGGTCACGGAAGTACCGATCACCACGTCCACTTTGTCATCGGTGATCAGCTTGCGCATATTGCGTACGGCTACGGTGGTATCGGTTGCATCGTCCAGAACGATGTACTCGATTTTCTGGCCGGCCACTTCAGTAGGCAGCAGGCTGACTGTATTGCGCTCAGGAATGCCCAGCGAGGCCGCCGGTCCTGTCGCTGCCACCGTCACACCCACCTTGATCTGCGCGGACACGGCCACGGGCAGGCTCAAGGCCAGGGCTGCAGCCAATGTCGTCAGGCGACCAGTAGTAATGCAGTTCATCCTTTTCTCCCAAATTTTGTTCATTGTTGTGGACCGATTCAACGGTCAAAAAATCGTAATACAGATAATCACCAGCACATACCAGAAACGTATCAAGTCACGAGAATTTCAGATATTGGTGTTTACCTTAAATATTAAAAGTTTAAATAGTGCACTAACTAAAGTGATAGCTCACTAATTAAGTGCCCTGTGCCGCGATTTTCTTCACTGGAGAGCCCACTGGAGGTCAGGAAGATCTGCACTTTGGAACCCTCTGTTCCAAACGCACTCTAATTGTCGATTACTATGTAGGACTGCACCTCCTGTAGGCATTGAACTGTTTTTCATAAGGCAGCACACGTGGAAAAAGTACGTAAAACAGACGCTGAGTGGCGCGCCCAGCTCAGCCCCGAAGAATTCTATGTCACCCGTCAGAAAGGGACGGAGCGCCCCTTTACCGGCCGCTACTGGGACACCACCACGCCCGGCATCTACCGCTGCGTCGGTTGCGGCACGCCCCTGTTTGCCTCGGACACGAAGTTTGATGCCGGTTGCGGCTGGCCCAGCTACTTCACGCCCCTGAACCCGGATAATGTGCGCGAGGAGCTGGATACCAGTCACGGCATGCGCCGTACCGAAGTGCTTTGCAATGTCTGCGATGCCCATTTGGGGCACGTCTTTGAAGACGGTCCCCCACCCACTGGGCTACGATATTGCATTAACTCTCTATCCATGACTTTTGAACCCGAAGCATGAAGAAGCTCTTATTTGATCTATTCCCGCTCGTACTGTTCTTTCTGGCGTTTCGCTTCTCCGACATTTATGTCGCCACCGGCGTGGCCATGGCCGCCTCAGTCCTGCAGATACTGTGGCTGAAGCTCACCAGCAAGGCGATCGAGACCTCGCACTGGATCAATCTGGCCGTCATTGTGGTCTTTGGCGGTGCCACCCTGTTTTTCCACAATGATGTCTTCATCCGCTGGAAACCCACGGTGCTGTACTGGATCTTTGCTCTGGTGCTGCTGGGCGGACGTTACCTGATGCATCGCAATCTGATGCAAAAATTCATGGGCACCCATCTGGTCTTGCCCGGCCATGTCTGGGACAAATTAAACCTGGTCTGGGCGAGCTTTTTCGTCGCCATGGGCCTGGTCAATCTGTACGTTGCCTTCTCGGGCCACTTTACCGAATCCCAATGGGTCAACTTCAAGGCCTTCGGCCTGCTGGGTTTGATGCTGGTGTTTGTCGTTGCCCAATCCTTGTGGCTGGGCCGCTACCTGCAAGACTCTTCCGACAACTCCACTCCCCCAAAATCTTGATTTCGCCATGACAGACGCACTTGCTTCCCTGATTCACGAACGGCTCCAGACACTGGAACCGTCGGAGCTGGACATCATCAATGAGTCCCATCTGCACGCTGGCCACGCCGGTGCACAAGGTGGTGCAAGCCACTTTCGGGTGATCATCGCCTCGAAACAATTTGATGGAATTTCAACACTGGCACGACACAGACTTGTGTATGATCGCGTCCACGATCTAATGCCTTTCCCGATTCACGCATTGGCTATTCAAGCCAAAACCACCGCTTAAGGATGCTCATGAAACGTATTGCCGCATTTGCCCTGACCTGCGCTATGGCTGCTCCCGTCTATGCACAGACGATTGCCACCGTAAACGGCAAAAACCTCACGCAAAAAGACCTGGATCAGTTCGTCGCCGTTCTGGTCGAGCAAGGCGCCAAGGACTCGCCCGAGCTGCGTGAGCAAGTCAAACAGGAAATGGTCAACCGTCTGGCTGTGGTGCAAGCCGCTGAAAAAGCCGGTATCGACAAGACCAACCAGGTTCAGCAAGAGCTGGAACTGGCCCGCCAGAGCATTCTGGTCCGTGCCCTGATGGCTGACTACCTGAAAAAGAACCCCGTCACCGACGCCGACCTGACCAAGGAATACAACACCATCAAGGCGATGGAAGAAGGTCAGCAGGAATACAAGGTGCGCCACATTCTGGTCAAGGACGAAGCTGCCGCCAAAGATTTGCTGGCCAAGATCAAGTCCAAGAAAATCAGCTTTGCTGATGCCGCCAAGAAAGACTCCATCGACACCGGCAGCGGCCAGCAAGGCGGCGATCTGGGCTGGGCTCCTAGCTCCACCTACGTGCCCGAGTTCGCTCAGGCTGTAGAGAAGATGAAAAAAGGCGAGCTGAGCGCTGCACCTGTGCAGTCGCAGTTTGGCTGGCACATCATCCAGGTGGACGATGCTCGCCCTGTGACCTTCCCCGCCATGGCCGAAGTGAAGCCTCAGCTGGAAGAAATGATGCGTCAGCGCAAGCTGGCCGAGTACCAGCAAAAAATCCTGAAAGAAGCCAACATCAAGTAATGGCTTTGACAGCCGCTTTGTTTTCCCGATAAGGCGGCTAGCAGGAAAAACAAATATGGCGCCTCAAGGGCGCCATATTTGTTTGTTGTGCAGGTCGTTCATGCGGTAATTAAAAGCCCAGATCACTGCTGAACCACCACCAGGACTATTCAACGCGCATTAAAACAAAAGGCAGTGCGTGCTTAGCGCACTGCCTAAAAGTCGAAAAATAGCTACCAGAGCAAATATCCTGCTGACTCATAGACTCTTGGCAAAAAAGCTAAGCCTGCAAGGTGGCAGAACTTCACTTCTTCCCCCTGCGCTATTCACCCGCCAGTAAAGCCAGGAACTGGGCTTCGTCCAGAATAGTCACGCCCAACTCCTGCGCCTTGGTGAGCTTGGAACCCGCCTCTGCACCTGCCAGCACATAGGCCGTCTTTTTGGAGACCGAGCCACTGGCCTTGCCCCCTGCTTCCAATACACGGCGTGTAGCTTCGTCCCGGCTCATACTGGGCAGCGTACCCGTAATGACCACCGTTTTGCCCGCCAACGGCAGATTAGCGCTATTGGCGCGGGCTTGCGCCTGTTGAGGAGTCACCCCAGCCGCCAGCAGCGCATCCAGGGCCTCCCGATTATGCGGCTCCTGGAAAAAGTGCCGTACGGAAGCTGCTACAACCGGGCCCACCTCATTGACCTGCAGCAGCGCTTCTTCATCAGCCTGCTCCAATGCCTGCAAGGAGCCAAAATGCTGTGCCAGATCGCGCGCCGTGGTCTCACCCACATGGCGGATGCCCAAGGCGTAAATCAGACGATTCAAGGCCGGTTCGCGCACTTTATCAATCGCCTCGATCAGATTCTCGGCCGACTTGCGTCCCATACGCTCCAGTAGCACCAACTTTTCGACTTGCAGCTTGAAGATATCGGCCAAGGTATGCACCAGCCCGGTTTCCACCAACTGATCCACCAGCTTTTCACCCAAGCCTTCAATATCCAGCGCTTTACGGCTGGCGGCGTGAATCAGGGTTTGCTTGCGCTGGGCAGGACAAATCAGACCACCAGTACAACGCCAGGCAGACTCTCCTTCCAGACGCTCCAGTGCCGACTGACAAGCGGGACACTCCTTGACCATCTCGAAAGGCACGCTGCTCTCAGGACGCTGCTCCAACACCACAGCAACCACTTCAGGGATCACATCACCGGCACGGCGTACCACGACGGTATCGCCTGCTCGCACATCTTTGCGACGCACTTCGTCTTCGTTATGCAGCGTGGCATTAGTGACTGTGACACCGCCCACAAACACCGGCTTCAAACGCGCGACGGGTGTGACAACCCCGGTACGGCCCACTTGAAACTCGATACTCTCCACACGCGTCATTTCTTCTTGCGCGGGGAATTTATGAGCAACGGCAAAGCGCGGCGCACGGGCCACATAGCCCAGAACACGCTGCGCAGCCAAAGAGTTGACCTTGTAGACCACACCGTCAATTTCAAAGGGCAAACCGGGGCGACGTTGCTGGGTTTCACCATAGAAATCCAGCAGGCCCTGCACGCCCTTCACGACTTTACGGTCGCGGCTCAACGGCATACCCAGGCTTTCCAGCCAGTCCATCATGCCCGATTGGGTATCACGAGGCAGTGCCTCGCCAGCGGGTTCCGCAAACAAGGTACTTTGTGGCTGATTCGCGGCAGGCATGGGGCTGACTTCACCCCAACCATAGGCGAAAAAGCGCAAAGGCCGTTTAGCGGTTATTTTCGGGTCCAGCTGACGCAAGCTGCCTGCGGCCGCATTGCGCGGATTCACAAATACTTTCTCGCCACGCTTGGTCTGGTTCTCGTTCAGGCGCTCAAAGTCCGCCCGGTTCATCAGAACCTCGCCTCGCACCTCCAGCACGGCAGGCAATTGTGCCGCATCGCCACGCAAGCGCAGAGGAATGGACTTGATGGTGCGAATATTGCTGGTGACGTCCTCGCCCGTGGTGCCATCACCGCGAGTCGATGCCTGTACCAACAGGCCTTGCTCATAGCGCAAGCTGATCGCCAGACCGTCAAACTTGTATTCGGCCAGATAATCTACCCGACGATCCAGTCCCACCACACCTGCCTCGACCAGGGTATCGGCGACACGCTTGTCAAAGGCCTGAACTTCTTCAGCATCAAAGGCATTACCCAAGGACAGCATGGGGACAGCGTGCTGAACCGTATCAAAACCGTCCAGAGGCGCTGCACCCACACGCTGTGTGGGCGAGTCCGGAGTAATCCATTCCGGGTGCTCGGCTTCCAGCGCCAGCAGCTCGTTCATCAATGCGTCGTATTGCGCGTCCGAAATGCTGGGCGCATCCTGAACGTAATAGGCCCAGTTATGCTGGGCCAGTTCTTCATGTAACTGCTGTACTCGCTTCAAGCTCACGAAAAAATCCTGCCTGTACGTTCCTGGCCTGCTGTAAAGCCAGCCTGCTCCAGGCGTTCGTACAGATTACTTAGTTGTTCATCAATGTTTTGGTCGGTGCTCTCGGGCAAGGGGCGACCTTGATCATCCAGCACCACGCCGTCCAGACGGCTGGCCAAATCACGGGCCACCGTTGCCATGCGGCTGAAGGCATGATCGTCCGCAGGGCTGTTGGGCAAATCCAGCAGCAAGTCGATACGCTCAATGCTGGCCGACTGAATATCTTTGGGCTGGGCACCATCGAACATGGCGGTGAAACGGGGCTGTCCCGAATCTGCCAACCAGGCCAGTTGCTGGCCAAAGGGCAGAAAGCCGGCATCCTTGACCATTTGAATCACGGACGAGGCAGGCATGGGGCCAGGCAAGCGCACCGACACGCCCACCAGGGCATCCAGATCAGCGCAGGTATTATCCAGGGCAGCCGCACGACGCAGCACATCATCCTGTTCCGGACCTTCTACCGAACCATCAAACTGCTGTGCCAGCGCTTGCGCAGCCATCCAGACCTGCGACCACTCGATCGCCGACAAGGGGCCACTACGGTTGGCCAGCAAAACGGCAATCTGCATGCTGGCGTAGGACTCGCCCGAACGCAGGCGAGCACGATGACCGCCCCCTTCGCATTCCGCGAAATAACGCACAGGCTTGGCACCGGTACGCGATACCGATTGCAAGGCCTGAGCCAGATCCTGAGCATCCACGGGCTGGCTGAAACTGATATCGATAACGGCCTCGGTCGTGCAGTCGGCCTCGGCCGCATCGTGCTCACCGTCAGCAGACGCAGAATCGCCGCCACGCGTCATGCTGGGCTCGCGGCGTTCCAGCTCGGTGAGCTGGCTCATCAAGGGATCGGTATCCCCATCCGGGAATTGGCTTTGCATCTGCTGGCGCACTCGGCGGTCTTGCCACCAGTTAAAGACCACCACGAGCAAGATGAGCAAAATGCCCAATAAAATCAGTGCGATTTGCAAATCACTCATTGTCAGTTCCGTCGAATCAACACTAGCGGATTAAAAAAAACAGGCTTACACACTGCTCATTTGCATGGCAGCGTCTACGTCCACTGCCACAATTCGGGATACACCTTGCTCTTGCATGGTGACCCCGATCAGTTGTTTGGCCATCTGCATGGCAATTTTATTGTGAGAAATAAATAAAAACTGGGTTTGGTCACTCATGCTGGCCACCAGATTGGCATAGCGTTCGGTATTCGCATCATCCAGTGGCGCATCCACCTCGTCCAGCAAACAAAAGGGCGCGGGATTGAGTTTGAAGAAGGCAAAAACCAGCGCTGTCGCTGTCAATGCCTTTTCACCACCAGAGAGCAAATGAATCGTGCTATTGCGCTTGCCTGGTGGCTGAGCCATGACCTGCACCCCAGCTTCCAGCACTTCATCGCCCACCATCGTCAGTTTAGCCTCTCCACCACCAAATAGCCTTGGGAAAAGCTCGCCAAAGTGCTGATTAACGATGTTGAATGTTTCCATGAGCAACTGGCGCGTCTCGCGGTCAATCTTGCGAATCGCATCTTCCAGGGTCTCGATGGCATCACTCAAATCTTTATGCTGAGCATCCAGATAGGTCTTGCGTTCCTGGGCCGTAGTCAGCTCCTCAAGGGCCGCCAGGTTCACCGGACCCAGGCCTTCAATCTGGCGCGAGATGCGCTGCACTTCAGACTGCAACCAGCCCACACGCTGCCATTCCGGTGTCTTTTCCTGTAACAAGCTCCACAGTTCGGAACGGTTTACCTTTCTGCTGTCCAGCTGTTCAGCAAACTGTTCGACCGCCAGACGCGACGCTTGTTCCTGCAACTGCAATTCAGTGACTTGCTCGCGCAAGGGTGCCAGATTCTTTTCGTTCTCGGCACGGGCCTGTTCATGCTCACGCAATTGGGCAGCCAGCGTATCGAGTTGAATTTTTGCCAGACGAACGGCTTCTTCACGTTCGGCACGCAACTCCAGGGCATCTTGTAAACCGGCTTGTGCGGCGGACGCATCCAGATCCAGCAGTTCACCTTGCAAACCTTCCAGCTGACCGGCCGTGCGTTGTGCCTGCTCCTGCGCCAGGGCCAGATTGCGCTGCAGTTCGGCCATGCGCTGCACCAAAGCACGCTCGGCAAATTGGGCATCATGCACGGCGCGCTCACGCTCGTGTAGGGTACGGCGGGCCTGTTCTGCCTGTTCGGCGCCCTTCTCGCCTTCCATCTGCGCTTCGGCAAACACGCCCTGATGTTCGGCCAGCTCTTCATCCAGCGTTTCAAAGCGGGCCTCGAATTCCTCGCGGTTCGCCTGCAGCTCTTCGCGCTGTACTGCCAGTTCTTCCAGCTCTTCGTTGATGCGGCTACCACGCTCTTGCGACTGCTGCGCCTGTTGGGCCAACTTGGAGTGCTCCAGCTGCACATCGTGCATCCGAGCTGTCAGCTCGCCCACGCGGGCTCGGGCCGGAACCAGGCCGTTACGCACTTGCTGCAAGGCCATTTCGGCCTGGGTGCTGGTATGGCCCAGTTCATCGACAATCAGTTGAGCGCCGCGCAGCTCGCGCTCCAGATGAGCAATTTCCTGCTGACGTGCCAGCATCCCGGCTTGTTCGGAGTCGGGTGCATAAAAGCGAATGCTGTGCTTATCCACCAAATGGCCGTCACGCACCACGATTGCCATTTGATCTGTCAGTTGATCGCGCAAGCTCAGGGCCTGCTTCAAATCCTGACAGACATAAACCTGATGCAACCAATTATCCAGCAAGCTGCGCAAGCCACCCTCTTGCTGTCGCAACACCGAAGTCAACAAGGGTAAATCCAGGGCAGGCTTGGCCGGCGCTCCCGCCTCGGGCAACTGATAAAAACTTAAACGGGCCGGTGGTGCATCACTGGCGAAAGCTGCGGCCATATCCAGGCGGCGCAGCTCCAAGGCCGTCATGCGCTCGCGCAGCACAGCCTCCAGCGCGGTTTCCCAGCCTTTTTCCACGTCCAGGCTTTGCCATAGACGCTTCATGCTCTCCAGTCCATGCTTGGCCAGCCAGGGTTCCAGAGTTCCCTTGCGCGCCACATCCTCCTGCAAACGACTCAAGGCCAGATGACGTGCTTCCAGACGGGCCATATCCTGCCCGCCTTGCAAGGCTTGCTCCTGCGCCTTCTTGCGCTCCTCTTCCAGTCGAGGAAGCTGGGCCTCCAGATGCTGCATATGTTCCTGAGCTTGCTGCAACTGATTTTGCAGCATGTTCAGATCGCCTTGCAGGCGCTCCAGATTGTCCGGGTCCGGGGCATTGAGTTCGCGCAATTCCTGCTTCAAGCGCTCCTGACGCTGCTCCACACCTTGGATCTGACGGTCGGCATCACGCTGCGATTGCGCAGCCAGGGCCAAATTCTGTTCCAGACGCGCCAAAGCCATGCGCATTTCGTCCCGACGCTGGGCCTGTTCGCGTACACGCAGCTCCAGATCGGGCAAGGCGCCTTGCGCCTCCTCCAGCAGAATCTGTAATTCTTCCAGCTTTACCGCGGCTTCTTCGCGCTGCTGCTCACTGTTTTCCAGTTCTTGCTGGCAATGTTCTTGTTGTTCAATCCAGTCATGCTGCTGTTGTTCCAGTTGCTCACGGCGCTGCGCCATGCGGCTGCGCGAATCCAGCACGTGGCGAATTTCTGCTTCCAGGCTGGACACTTGAGAGCCCGCCTCATACAACTGGCTTTGCGCCAGATGCAAGGCATCGCCAGCCTGTAAATGAGCTTGTCGCTGCGACTCCAACGTGGATTCGGCATGCCGCAAACCGGCAATGGATTCCTCCAGCTTGGTCTGAGCCTGTTCAATCGCCAGGAAACGGGCTTTTTGATCGCTCTGTGCATTGGACTCTTTCAGCAGCCACAGCAGGTTTTGCTTGAGCTCACCGTCTTGCTGCAAGTCACGATACTGGCGCGCCACTTCAGCCTGCGCCTGCAATTTCTCCAGCTGCGCATCCAGTTCCCTTTGGATATCTTCCACACGCAGCAGGTTTTCGCGGGTATCGCGCAAGCGGCTTTCCGTTTCGCGGCGACGCTCCTTGTAGCGCGATACACCCGCAGCTTCTTCCAGAAACACGCGCAACTCTTCGGGCTTGGCTTCGATCAGGCGGTTGATCATGCCCTGCCCGATGATGGCGTAACCCCGCGCCCCCAAGCCCGTACCCAGGAAGATGTCGTGAATATCACGCCGACGAACAGCCTGATTGTTCAGAAAGTAGCTGCTGGTCCCGTCCCGGCTCAGGACACGCCGTACCGAGATCTCGGCATAGGTGCTCCACTGACCCGAGGCCCGCCCTTCAGAATTATCGAAAACCAGCTCAACCGATGCGCGGCCCGCCGGTTTGCGTTGCGAGGAGCCATTGAAAATCACGTCCTGCATGGACTCGCCACGCAGCTCGGAGGCTTTGCTCTCGCCCAGCACCCAGCGCACCGCATCGATGATGTTGGATTTTCCACAGCCGTTGGGCCCGACAACGCCAACCAACTGACTGGGAGTTGGGATGGAGGTCGGGTCCACAAAGGATTTGAAACCAGCTAGTTTGATCTGGGTTAGACGCACAGGGTAGAAGTCAGCTCAGAAAAGACCAATTTGAACAGGCGCACAGGCGCATCTTGATCTGCCCGGCACCGCGAGTCGTATGATACCGCAGCACCTGCCACCCACAGCAAAACACGCCAAAAAACAAATGAAAACCACGGCACGGCTGCTGGGATGATAAGGCAGTAAACTCCCCCTTGCCGTCAAGTCCTGTTTACCCTGCTTGGCAAGCAGGACAAGAGTGTCAGACAGGGCATTTACAATAGCGCTTTGCCAGCGCCCGCCCGGCCAGAAAATCCGCGCAGACAGATAGCCGCAATGAATTTCTGATACCACTGCCCCCGCAGTCCCTGTTATTCTTGCTCCCCATCTCTCTTCGTAAATTTCACACCGGCTCAGGCTTGGTCAGAAAAACCATGAGGAGCCGCCTTGAAAAAGCTCCCCAGGCCTGACACCTGGCTTTGATTCGTGCTCTGCAGTCCCGAGACTGCACCTGTGGGCACACGTATTCGGGATGTATTTTGAATAAAGGATTTTATCTGGTCATGGCCGCGCAGGCATTGTCGTCAGTTGCCGACAATGCCTTGCTGATTGCCGCCATCGCCCTGATCGCTGACCTGCACGGACCTATCTGGATGGTCCCCATGATGAAATGGTGGTTTGCGCTGTCCTACGTGCTATTGGCCGCTTTTGTAGGGGCCTTTGCCGACTCGTATCCCAAGGGCCGGGTGATGTTCGCCACCAATGCCATCAAGCTGATAGGCTGTATGTTGATGTTCTGCCACCAGTACTTTGGCATGAACGACTCCCAGCAGCTGGTTCTGGTCTTTGTCTCCTACACCCTGGTAGGTATCGGTGCTGCTGCCTACTCTCCCGCCAAATACGGCATCGTCACCGAAATGCTCAAGCCCGAACAGTTGGTCAAGGGCAATAGCTGGATTGAAGGGCTGACCGTTCTGTCCATCATCGGCGGCACCGTGCTGGGCGGCATTCTGATCAACCCGTCGATCGCCAGTTCGCTAGCCGAACACCCCCTGATTGCACCTTTGGCCCAGACGCGTGCCGAAGTCGCTATCTTGCTGATTTCCTTTATTTACCTGTCGGCAGCGCTGTGCAACCTGCTGATTCCCCGCACCAATATCGACTACCCGCCCCAACAAAAGAACCCTATTCTGCTGCTCAAGGAATTCCGTACCTATGTACATATTCTGTGGCGTGACAAGCTGGGCCAGATCTCGCTGGCGGTAACCACTTTATTCTGGGGGGCCGGTGCCACACTGCAATTCATTGTGATCGAATGGGGCGCTCAACATCTGGGCTACCGTCTGGACCAGGCCTCGGTGCTGATGGGCGTAGCCGCATTGGGCACGGTCTTTGGCGCCGTTTTTGCAGCCCGCGTTCCCCTGAAGAAATCACTGGCCGTTCTGCCAGTGGGAGTGGCAATGGGCTTTGTGGTTCTGCTCATGCCCTTGGTGCACGAGAAATGGGCGGTCTACACCCTGCTGATGGGCATTGGCGGCTTGTCCGGCTTTTTCGTCGTTCCCATGAATGCCCTGCTCCAACATCGCGGGCACGTCATGTTGTCGGCCGGTCACTCCATTGCCGTGCAGAACTTCAATGAACAGCTGAACATTCTGTTCATGCTGGCGCTGTACAGCCTGCTGTTGTGGCTGCGTTTGCCCATCAACTACATCATTGTGTTCTTTGGCCTGATGGTAGCGTCCTTGATGACGGTATTCATCATCTGGAAAAACGCCAATCTGCGCGCGCACCCCGAGCTGGAAGCCTGCATAGGCCAGGAAGGTCATGGGCAGGCCTTGACGGCCAAGTAAGGGACAGCCCCAAAAAGGCACTACACCCCAAAAGTTGGACATGAATCCAATCTTTGGGGTGTTTTTCCATAATGACGTCTGACGAGGCAACTCAGCGCTAAAAGTCACCTGCAAGAACTGAGATCAGGACTGGCCCTGCAACTCGCGCAGCAAGGACAAATCCCGCCAGGCATTGGCTTTGTGCTGCGGGCGCAGCAACAGCGAGGCAGGATGGTAAGTCACCACCAAAGGCAGGCTACGACCCTGGGCATCGGTATACGTCAGGGCCTGGCCCCGCAAAGCCTCCAGATCTTCATCACGACCACTTAATGCCACCGCCGCCAAATGGCCAACGGCCAGCAAGCGACGTGGCTGTACCAAGCGAATCTGCGCATCCAGAAAGGCCCGACACGCGGCCAGCTCTTCTTGGGTAGGTGGACGGTTGCCCAAGGGGCGGCATTTCACCAGATGCGTTTTATAGACCGAAGCATCAGGAATCGCGCTATTGAGCATGGCTTGCAAAAGCAGCCCGGCTTTGCCATCAAAAGGCTGGGCGCTGCGATCATCACTGGTGCCCGGCGCTTCACCAATAATCATCCAGTCCGGTTCAGACAAGAGTTCTGAACCAAATACCACTTGAGCGCGGCCCGTATGCAGACCGCACTCCTGACAAGCCTGTACCTGCTCCAGCAAGCTGGCCATATCCTGGGCTTTTTCGGGCTGAATCAGTACAGCAGGCCGCTGCACGACCTCCTCCACAGGAGCCGCTGCAACAGGTCGAGCGCCGGATTTACGCAAAACTGCTAGCGCCTGATCACGCGCCGACATGGCATCAGTAGCCGCTGCGGGAGCCGAAGCAGGCGCAGGGCTGCCTGCATCATCCAGATTTCGGCCTGCCAACTGAGCCGTCTGCGGGGCCGCTGCAGCCTCTTGCGCAGGGGCCGCTGCTATGGCTGCGGATTGCCCAAGCGGCTGTGCCTGCGGCAGACGCGCCAGAAAAGCACGCTCCAGCCCCAACTCCAAAAGCCAGGTGCGTTGCAGAGGGGAGATAGGCTGAAAATCGATCATGCCCCAGCCCTGCTGGCCAGGTTCAGACTCATCAAGACCGCGTCTTCACGCTGTCCATCGCCCAGCGGATAGTAGTTTTTACGCAGACCATCCGCCTTGAAACCGTACTTCTGATACAGACCAATAGCTGGCGCATTCGAGGCCCGCACTTCCAGAACCACGCGCTCCAGCTGATGCTGACGAGCCCACAGCAGGCCGTCATCCAGCAATTGCCGAGCCAGACCTCGCCGCTGCTGTTCAGGGGCCACCCCAATCAGCAAAAGCTCAATCATATCGGGGGCTTGCAGCCAGATGGCATAGCCTCGCACCTGGCCTTGTTTATGAATGATTCGGGAGCAGTACGCGCTATTGCCCAGGGCGTCCGTGAAGTTGCCTGCCGTCCAGGGATGGCTTTCCACACGACGCTCAATATCCAGCACGGCGGACACATGCCCGGCCTGCATGGCTTCAATTTGCAGAGGTTGATCCAGAGCCGCCGGGTTTCCGCCCAGGCCCTGCTCACGCTCCTGGATGGTGTAGGCGACTTTCTCGCGCACATACAGCGGCATGGCCAGATCCGGGGAGATCCCCCGTCCTTCATCCAGATCATGCAGAGCCAAATGCGCCACGCTGGCACCTGTTGCACGCCATGCCTGACCCACTTCCCAACCCTGTGCGAGCACAGCTGGGGCCAGATCAGGAAACTGCTCCAATGCGTCACCGACGACTTGAATAGGCTGCTGCTCTGCGATCAAACCCTCAGCCTGCAAACGGGCGATCCAGGTAGTGACCTGCGCGGCATCCAGCAAGACCGGGCTTTGCAGCACAGACCAGGACTTCTCAGCTGTCCAGCAGTACACAGCCGCGTAGACCTCTTGCATGCGCGCATCCTGTGCCACCACATAGGCGGTGCCCTCTACAGGCGTACCGCAAGCAGCAGCCGCCAATAAGGACGAGACCGGCAGCACCGGCAAGTCCAAGGCAAAAGCCATACCTTGAGCTACACCACAGGCCACGCGCAGGCCAGTAAAACCACCAGGGCCTTGGCCGAAAGCAATCGCCGTCAGAGCGTGCCTGTCCAGACCGGCCTGCTCCAGCAGTTGCTCGGCCATGGGCAAAAGGCGTTCGGCATGATCGCCAGTCCCCTCGTGGCTCAGCTCCACCAGCGAAATACCCGCTTGGGTGCGAGACAACAAGGTCAGTTCACAGAGATTGGAGGAAGTCTCCAGGGCAAGAATATGTGCATCCATCGCGCTATTTTAGTTTAAGCAGACTCAAAATAGGCAGCTCCCTGGGATCGGACAAGGACAAAGCAGTCCATCATGGAATTTCGGGTGTATTTGCCCTCTGGCCGCTCTTTTTTTGACCTGACTCAAGCCGGGTCGTCAAACTATTTGCCACCATATAATCTTCTGTGAAGCCAGTCCAAATCCGCTGCAAGGCGCATAAATAGTACAAAACGCTTAATGTGTAATATTTTTCTACACCCCCCTATACGCGGTTTCTGATGCCTGTTACATTTTCGCTATGAATACGCCGACCCCCCCCCTCACCCGCAAAATCCTTGTCGTTGACGACGATCCCCGGCTGCGCGATTTATTGCGCCGCTACTTGTCTGAACAAGGGTTCAACGTTTTCGTCGCCGAAGACGGTAAAGAAATGGCCAAACTCTGGCAACGCGAGCATTTCGATCTGCTGGTACTGGATCTGATGCTGCCAGGCGAGGATGGCCTGTCCATCTGTCGTCGGCTGCGCGGCGGACACGACAACACCCCCATCATCATGCTCACTGCCAAGGCCGAAGAAATCGACCGTATCGTGGGCCTGGAGATGGGTGCCGATGACTACCTCATCAAACCTTTCAACCCCCGCGAACTGCTAGCCCGTGTCAACGCTATCTTGCGACGCCGTGGTACCGAGGAACACCCCGGCGCACCTAGTCAGGAAAATGAATCGATCGAGTTCGGCCCCTATGTGCTGAACCTGTCCACACGAACACTGACACGCAACAACGAAGTCGTCCCCATCACAACGGGCGAGTTCTCCGTGCTGAAGGTGTTTGCCCGTCATCCCAAGATCCCCTTGTCGCGCGACAAACTGATGGAACTGGCGCGTGGCCGCGAATACGAAGCTTTTGACCGCAGCCTGGACGTGCAGATTTCGCGTCTGCGCAAGCTGATCGAACCCAATGCTTCCAAGCCCGTGTTCATTCAAACGGTCTGGGGTCTGGGCTACGTTTTTGTTCCAGACGGCGGTAACTGACCTTGTCTTCCGGTCAGCAAGAAGGGCGGCCCGCCGTGGCCGCCCAACGCCGAGCAACAAAAAACTCAAGTATCCGGCTGGGTTTATTCAGCCGGTCTTTTTTATTGCTCGCAGCGTTGATGCTCGTCAGCCTGGGTGCCTGGCTGCAAGTGTTCTTCAGTATGGAAGAAGGCCCACGCGCAGCCCAAATGGCGCAGCGCGTGGCGTCCATTGTCAGCATCACCCGCTCGGCCCTGGTGTACGCGCCCCCGGCGGTACGCCCTGCCCTGTTGCTGGATCTGGCCACCAAGGAAAGTCTGCGCGTGCAACCACGCGAGAACACGGACGAACTGGAACCCTTGCCACGCTCCAACTACTGGCAGCACGTCTCTACCGAAGTGCGTGGCGCACTGGGCAGCCAGACCTTGATCATGTGGTCGGTCAACAGCGTGCCCGGCATCTGGGTTTCCTTTGATATCAATGAAGATCAGTATTGGCTGGTCTTTGATCGCGAACAATTAAGTCTGACTGCCGGCGTGGAATGGCTGGGCTGGGGCGCTACCGCCTTGCTGCTGGCCTTGATTGGTGCCGCTGTCAGTGTGCGTTTCGTGAACCGGCCTTTGGCTCAGTTGGCCAAAGTGGCTCAGCAACTGGCCCGTGGCGAAACCCCCAGTACCCTGCCTGAAAAAGGCCCGGTTGAAATCCGCGACATGAATATTGCCTTTAACCGCATGGCGCGCGACATTCGCCAGACGGAGGCCGATAGGGAAATCATGCTGGCCGGCATTTCGCACGACTTGCGCACACCGCTGGCGCGCATGCGTCTGGAAATTGAATTAAGCCAGGTATCGGACGAAACCCGCGCCGCCATTGACGAGGACCTGGCACAGATTGACCACAGTATTGGTCAACTGATGGAATACGCCCGCCCCGCTGCTGCCGTTCCTGAACATGGCATTGATGTTTCCGCCGTGCTCAATGATGTCTACGAACGCGAACGCACGCATACCGAATCACTGGGTGGGATTTTGACAGCCTCCGTTGAACCCAATCTGTATGCCCGCATCAGCGCCCACGACTTGAAGCGTATCGTCTCCAACCTGATCGAAAATGCCCGTCGCTATGGACGCAGTCCTGAGGATGATCGGGCACGCATTGAGCTGTCGGCGCATCAGCATGGCAATATTCTGGTGATTGCCGTCAAGGATCAGGGAGCCGGTATTGAAAAGGGCGATATCCAGCGCCTGCTGCGCCCCTTCTCGCGCGGCGTCTCTGCACGCACAGGCGTCAGTGGCGCAGGCTTGGGACTAGCTATTGTGGAGCGTTTGCTGGGACAAGTCGGAGGTCACTTCGAGCTGGTCAGTGCGCCGTCCGAGGGCTTGACCGCGCGCATTCAATTGCCCCGCATCCGTGCCAGTCGTAATGCACCTGGAACGCAAGGCGATAAAGACACCAAAGCCATCTGAGTACCTTGAGCCTTAGGCAGGGGATAGCCCCCCTTGCCCAAGGCCGGGTTCAGTCCCAAGCCGATCAAGCACGGTACAACAGGGCGACTGAGGTCACCGCAATCCCTTCCTGGCGTCCCACAAAACCAATCGCCTCGTTTGTTTTACCCTTAATGTTCACACTGCCGGGTTCCAATTGCAGATCGGCCTCGATATTGGCCACCATCGCCGGAGCATGTGGTGCGATCTTGGGTTTTTGCGCATGAATCGTGGCATCCACATTGCCTACCAACCAGCCCGCCGCGCGTACCTGCTCATAAGCATGACGCAGCAGCACTCGACTATCGGCACCCTTGTATTTTGGGTCCGTGTCCGGAAAGTGACGCCCAATATCTCCCAGACCCGCCGCCCCCAAAATCGCATCGGTAATGGCGTGCAGCAAGGCATCGGCATCCGAATGACCCATCAGGCCATGCGTATGCGGAATGGTGACGCCGCCCAGAATCAAAGGCCGGCCTTCGCACAGCACATGCACATCAAAACCTTGTCCTACGCGAATCGGCATGCTCATAACCATTTCTCCATCAATTCAAAATCTTCAGGCCAGGTGACTTTAAAATTCCGCGCCGAACCCAATATCAATAAGGGTTGGCTACCCGTCAACTCCATGGCGCTGGCCTCATCCGTCACCGCAAAACCCTGTTCTTTAGCCGCTAGCAGAGCCTCACGCAAAGTATGGGCAGGAAACAGCTGGGGAGTCTGCGCTAACCACAGTCCATCTCTATCCACTGTTTCCTGCACCGCAGCTGGCTCGGCGGGCGTTGCGCGCTTGACGGTATCAGGCACGGGTAAAGCCAGCAAGCCACCGCGTTGCGCCTGCAAGCAGGCATCAATCAGGCGCGCCAAAGCCTTCCTGGGCAAACCGGGACGAGCAGCGTCGTGAACCAGAGCCCAGGCTTGTTCGTCCTTATCCAGGCTCTGCAAGGTATTGAGCACCGTTTCTGCTCGCGTTTCTCCACCACAAGGCAGACAAATCGTGCGCGGCAAGCCTTCCAGTGCGGCGGCGGCCCAGGTATCACCGGGGGCCACGGCCACCCGCACCTGGCTGATGCGCTCATCAGCCAGCAAAGCCTGTACCGAGCGGCGCAACATGGGCTGCCCACCCAGCAAACGGTATTGCTTGGGCAAGCCTTGCGCCTTCGTGGCAGAATCCAGGGCGCGCGAGCCAATACCGGCGGCTGGAACAATTGCAATCAAGGTAGTCTTCATAGGTGGGTGATTTTATAATGACAATCCTGATGGAAACCGAAAAACAGCACTCCCTGTCCCTGCCCAGCACGCAAGATGTGCTGGCTGCCTTACGCCCCGGTCAACGCTACTCGCAGCCCATGCCCCCCGGCTCGGGTGATGCCTGCCTGATTGCCGACCTGGCCCGCCAACATAAAGCGCCTATTCTGGTGCTCTGCGCCGATCCCTTGACGGCCCAAAGGCTGGCCGAGGAGATCCTGTTGTTTGGCCCCGCCCTGCGCGTGCGCCAACTGCCGGACTGGGAAACACTGCCATACGACAGCTTCTCTCCGCACCAGGATCTGATCTCCGAGCGTTTGCGCACCTTGCATGCCCTGACCATGCACGAGGTCGATGTACTGACGGTCCCCGTCACCACCGCCTTGTATCGTCTGGCTCCGCCCTCCTTTCTGGCCGCCTACACCTTCTCATTCCGCCAGGGCGACGAGCTGGATGAGGCGCAACTGCGCGCCCAGTTGATGTTGGCCAACTACACCCATATGACACAGGTCAGCGCTCCAGGCGAATTCAGCATTCGCGGTGGCCTGATTGACCTGTTCCCTATGGGTTCAGTGCTGCCTTACCGTCTGGACCTGTTCGACAACGAAATTGAAAGCATACGCAGCTTTGATATCGACACCCAGCGCAGCCTGTATCCGGTCAAGGAAATCCAGCTGCTACCCGGCCGTGAATTCCCCATGGACGAAGAGGCGCGCACGCAATTCCGGGCTCGTTTCCGCGAGTTCTTTGAAGGCGATCCTTCACGTGCCCTGCCCTATAAAGATGTAGGCAACGGTATTGCCTTTGCCGGTATTGAATACTATCTGCCGCTGTTCTTTGAAGAAACGGCCACCTTGATGGACTATGTGCCCCAAGGTAGCCTGGTCATTACTCACGGGGATGCACAAAACGCGATTGGCCGCTTCCAGAGCGATACTCATAGCCGTTTTTCCTTCCTGAAGAACGACCGTGAACGCCCGATTCTGCCGCCAGAAAGCCTGTTTTTGTCAGACGAGCAGTTTTTCAATGACATCAAGCCTTTCAGCCGCCTGAGCCTGAGCGCCCAGGCTGACAACCAGCCTATAGCTCATCCCGATTTCGAGCCTTTGCCTGTGGTTGCTGTAAACCGACGCGACAAGGATCCATTGGCTCAACTGCGGCAAGAAGTGCTGGACCCGAAAAACCGGACCGTGCTGTGTGCGGATTCGGCAGGTCGTCGGGAAACGCTGCTGCAGATGCTGCGTGAACATGATCTGTCACCCGCAACAGACTGCCAGAGTCTGGCCGATTTCCTGGAGTCAGACGCGGCTTTTGCCCTGGTCGTCGCGCCTTTGTCACGTGGCTTTGCCTTGGTGCATGACAGCCTGAGCCTGCTGACTGAAAACGACCTTTACCCCACCCAGACTCGCACCCAAAGCAGCCGTCGCCGCAACGAGCGCAGCAGCGATGTGGAAGCCATGGTGCGGGACCTGTCCGAACTGCGTGAAGGCGACCCCGTCGTTCACGCCGAGCACGGGATTGGACGCTACTGCGGCCTGAAAGAAATGGACCTGGGCGAAGGCCCGGTCGAGTTCCTGCACCTGGAATACGCCAAAGGCAGCACTTTGTATGTGCCCGTAGCCCAGTTGCACGTGATTGCCCGTTACAGCGGTGCTGATCCCGAGCATGCACCTTTACACCAGCTCGGCTCCGGCCAATGGGATAAGGCCCGCCGCCGTGCTGCGAAACAAGCACGTGACAGCGCTGCGGAATTGCTGGCCCTGTACGCTCAGCGCGCCGCTCGTGAAGGCTTCAAGTTCAAGCTGCCGCTCAATGACTATCAAGCCTTCTCCGAAGGGTTTGGCTTTGAGGAAACACCGGACCAGGCTGCTGCCATTGAAGCCGTCGTGAACGACATGACGTCCGGCCAGCCTATGGACCGTCTGGTCTGCGGGGATGTGGGCTTTGGTAAAACCGAAGTCGCCCTGCGTGCCGCCTTTCTGGCCGTGGCCAATGGCAAACAGGTTGCCCTGTTGTGCCCAACCACTCTGCTGGCCGAGCAACATGCGCAGACCTTCTCGGACCGTTTTGCCGACTGGCCTATCCGTGTTGCCGAACTGTCCCGCTTCCGCTCGACCAAGGAAACGCAGGCCGCGATTGCGGGCCTGCGCGACGGCAGCGTCGATATTGTGATTGGTACGCACAAAATCCTGTCCTCGGATGTGCGTTTCAAACAACTGGGCCTGGTCATCATCGACGAGGAACATCGCTTTGGTGTGCGCCAGAAAGAGGCCTTGAAGCAGCTGCGTGCCGAAGTCGATATCCTGACCCTGACCGCTACACCTATTCCACGCACCTTGGGCATGTCCCTGGAAGGCATACGGGACTTTTCCGTCATTGCCACGGCACCGCAAAAACGTCTGGCGATCAAGACCTTCGTGCGTCGTGAAGATGGCAGCACCATACGCGAAGCGCTGCTGCGCGAATTGAAACGCGGTGGTCAGGTCTACTTCCTGCATAACGAAGTCGAGACCATTCACAACCGCCGTGCCCGTCTGGAAGAACTAGTGCCAGAAGCCAGTATTGCAGTGGCTCACGGCCAAATGCCGGAGCGCGAACTGGAAGCCGTCATGAAGGGCTTCTACCAGAAGCGCTACAACGTGCTGCTGTGTACCACGATTATTGAAACCGGCATTGACGTGCCCACGGCCAATACCATCGTCATCCACCGTGCGGATCGCCTGGGTCTGGCTCAGCTGCACCAATTGCGTGGACGAGTAGGACGCTCTCACCACCAGGCTTATGCCTATCTGCTGACCCCTGGCGAGGATGCCATCACCAGCAATGCGAAAAAGCGGCTGGAAGCCATTCAAGCCATGGAAGAACTGGGTGCAGGCTTTTTCCTGGCCATGCACGATCTGGAAATTCGGGGTGCCGGTGAAGTGCTGGGCGAATCCCAATCCGGCGACATTCAGGAAGTGGGCTATTCCATGTATGCGGATATGCTCAACACGGCCGTCAAAGCCCTGAAGGCCGGTGAAGAACCTGATCTGGACTCGCCCTTTGCCTTGCAGTGCGAAGTGAATCTGCATACTTCTGCGCTGCTGCCAGCCAACTACTGTCCGGATGTGAATGCCCGTCTGGGCCACTACAAAGCCCTGTCACACGCCCGTACCGAAGACGACCTGATCCATATCCATGAGGAGCTGATCGACCGCTACGGCCTGCTGCCAGAAGCCGGCGAGAACCTGCTAGCCGTGCATCGCTTGCGCATCAAGGCCGAGCCTCTGGGTATTGTGAAAATCGATGCCAGCGAAGCTCAAGCGACGATTCAGTTTTCCTCCAAGCCCAATGTGGACGCGGTCAGCATTATTGAACTGGTGCAAAAGAACAAGCAGGTACGCTTGGCTGGGCCGGACAAGCTCAAGGTTGAAATTACCAAAGGCGAGGAAATCAAGAACCGTATTCAAGCCGTGCGTAATGTCTTGAACAGCTTGCGCAAAGAGAAGTAAGCCTTAACAACAAGGCTAGGATATAAAAAAGAGCGCTGCCCAAGGACAGCGCTCTTTTATTTTTGACAGCCAAACTCCTGCCTTGTGCGTTTACGCTGGTGAGCTGGAAGGCCTATATACAGACCAACTCTTGGTAAGCCTTGAGTTTGGGGCGCCCACCTTCATTCTTTCGCCAGACTACGCTGACGATCCGCCGACATCAAACGTCCAGGCGGAACCAGTTCAACACGGCATCCAACGGAGAGTGATTCAAGGCAAAGCTGGCTTGCTCCTGCACCACCGGCTTGGCACGATAAGCCACCGAGTACTTGGCCTTGGACATCATGGGCAAGTCATTGGCCCCATCTCCAATCGCAATACACTGCTCTGGACCTGCACCCAGCTCAGCCGCCAGTTCCTGCAGGAAACGGGCTTTAGCCTGACCATCTACAATTGCGCCCAACACTTTACCGGTCAGCTTGCCGTCCACCACTTCCAAGGTATTGGAGTGGGCGTAGCTCAGACTGAAACGGTCTTTCATGCGCTCGGTGAAGAAGGTGAAGCCCCCCGACACCAGCAAAGTTTTCACCCCGTGGGCATGGGCCGTCGCAATCAAGCGGTCTGCACCCAGGTTAGGCTGCAAGCGCTCTTCATAGACGCGAGTCAGATCGCTGACGGGCACACCCTCCAGAAATGCGACACGGCGATTCAGACTTTCGGTGAAGTCCTTGATTTCGCCGCGCATGGCCGCTTCAGTAATTGTGGCAACCTGCTCCTTGCGGCCAGCCATATCAGCGATCTCGTCAATACACTCGATATTGATCAGCGTGGAATCCATGTCCATTGCCAGCACACGCATTTCTTTCAGGCGATCAATCTGCTCCAGAAAAGCAAAATCCATCGCGCCGGTCTTGCACAAGGCCTGCACCTCAGCGCGCTGCGTAGCATCTGCACCCAGCAGGCGCACGGCGGTAGGACCCAGCTCCTGGACTCCATCGGCCTGCACCACTGCCGCAATTTTTTCGATGATGGCGCTATCCAGGCGCGGCCCTTGAAGAATGAGATGAGACATCAGATCGTCCACAAAACAAGAAAATACAGCACAGTCACTGTGCCAAAAGACGATTATTGTAGCCTGCTGCAGCCCGGGCACGGCCCTACCAACAGGCGACAATGTCAGTTTTCAGCCTGAACTCATCCTGCTACGATAAAAGCTATCGCGAAATGACCGAGGACGCCCTCCATGTACATCTGGCCCAACAATACCTTGCTGGATCTGCTCCACATCGAACACCCCATCGTTCAAGCCCCTATGGCCGGCGCCCAAGACAGCGAACTGGCTATTGCCGTTGCTCGTGCTGGGGGCCTGGGCTCTTTGGCCTGCGCCATGCTCAGTCCGGAGCAGATTCGGGAACAAGTAGGCTTGTTCCGGCAAGCCGTATCGGCCCCTATCAATCTGAACTTCTTTTGTCATGAAGACCTGCGCCTGGAGCCTGAGGCTCTGCAAGAGTGGCGTCTGCGCCTGATGCCTTACTACCAGGAATACGGCCAGGACCCCAATCAGGAATTGCCCAAAGCGGCACGCGCGCCCTTCTCCAGTCAGCATGCAGAATTGGTCGAAGACCTGAAACCCGAAGTCGTCAGCTTCCACTTTGGCCTGCCCTCCCCCGAGCTGATCCAGCGTGTGAAAAAAGCCGGTGCCCTGGTCATGTCCAGCGCTACCACGACGGCTGAGGCGGTCTGGCTGCAAGAGCACGGCGCCGACATCATCATCGCCCAGGGTCTGGAAGCCGGTGGCCACCGTGGCATATTCCTGGACGATAAAGTGCATACACAAGTGGGCACCATGTCTTTGGTTCCCCAGATTGCCGATGCCGTCACTATTCCTGTGATTGCGGCCGGTGGTATTGCCGATGGACGCGGTATTGCTGCCGCCCTGGCCTTGGGCGCCAGCGCAGCTCAAATTGGCACGGCCTACCTGTTCTGCCCTGAATCCAAGATCACTCCACTGCATCGCGAAGCCCTGTCCAATAGTCGCTCGGACGGCACAGCCTTGACCAATCTGTTCTCCGGTCGCCCTGCCCGCAGTATCCGCACTCGTCTGATGGATGAAATCGGTCCTTTAAGTGCCAGCGCTCCGGTATTTCCCCATGCGGGTTCGGCTCTCAGCCCGCTGCGTATCGAAGCCGAAAAACAAGGCCGTACCGAATTCAGTTCTCTGTGGAGCGGACAAAGCGCTGCCTTGGGTCGTGCCCTGCCTGCCGAACAACTGACGCTGGTTCTCGCTCAAGAAGCTCAGGGCGTCTGCAAGCGTCTGGGCGTGGCGGGCGCTACCCATGCCCCCCTGGACAAACCTTGATCGATTCTGTGGGCTGCACACGCGGTATGCAGCCCCTCACATGCATCAAAGCCAGCCGCTGACGGCATGACACAGACATTCAGGACAAAAAAAACCTCGCAAGATTGCGAGGTTTTTTTCATGCATTCAGCACTATTCAAACTTGCCCTTGGGGTGGCGCATCAAATAGCGATACACAAAGCCGGGGTACGCCATCACCAAGAATAAAGCAAAGGTAATGGTGTAGAACACCCAAGTCTGCTTGAACGGGTTACCGATGCTGGCTTCAAAAGCAAAGCCGAACGCACCCATAATCCCGTAAAACGCACAGACTTCCAGAAGGCGAGAAAAAAAGCCTTTGGAAACTTTCTGATGGCGAGAGCGCCAGGCCGGGAAATAAAACATGGCTCCCACCAAAGCCAGACCCAAAAACAACTTGCCCAACATGACTGGCAAGGAGCTCAGGCCAGAGCTGGAGGCAATCACCGTGTAGATTCCCAAACCCAAAGCAGCCAGCACGGCCAGGTACACAAGGCCAACAATCAGTTGCAGCCAGGGCGAGAGACCTGAGCGCTCGCCCGGCATGGACCAAGGCAAAACCAGCAAGGGCTTTTCCACGAGAAACGGCAGGTTTGCCGTAATCACGGAAAGAACTATCAAGACCCAGATGGAAAGGCTTTGGTCCATAGTGCTACCTACTTAAAACTGCAAGGAAGACTGAATCACGCGGATGCAGGTGTCCATCAAGCCACCAGGCAACACACCCAGGCCGATAATCAGAACGCCGTTTACCAGCATGACCAGCTTGGTCAGCAAGCCCGTTGCCACAGGATGCTCCTCACCTTCAGGCTCGTCGAAGTAAACAACCTTCACGACACGCAGGTAGTAGAAAGCACCGATCAAGGACATGATCACGGCAAACACAGCCAGCCAGACATAGCCTGCACCCACCACAGCTTGCAGAACACTAAGCTTGGCAGCAAAGCCGGACAGCGGAGGAATACCAGCCAGGGAGAACATGGACAGCAGCCAGATCAAAGCCAGACCAGGGTTACGGCGGTTCAGGCCTTTCAGGTCGCTGATGTTTTCGCATTCAAAACCACGACGGCTCAGGATCAGGATCAGACCGAAAGTGCTCAGGGTGGTCAGAACGTAGATCACCACATAGAACAGCGAAGCACCGTAGGCTTGAGAGTGAGTCTCGCCATTGAACACGCCAGCCAGCAAGCCCAGGAAAATGAAACCCATGTGCGAGATGGTCGAATACGCAAGCATACGCTTGAGATTCTTTTGCATGATCGCGGTCAGGTTACCCAGAGCCAGCGACAGCACAGCCATGATCAGCAACATGGGCTGCCAGTCCACGGCAATACCGTGCAGAGCCTCAACCAGGAAGCGCATGGTTACGGCAAAAGCAGCCAGTTTAGGAGCAGCACCGATGATCAGGGTAACGGTAGTAGGAGCGCCTTGATAGACGTCCGGTGTCCACATATGGAAAGGAGCAGCCGTCAATTTGAAGGCCAGACCTGCCACAACAAACACCACACCGAAGACCAGAGCCAGACGCTCGGCTTGACCGTTAGCGATGACTTCAGCGATACGTGGGAATTCCAGATGGCCGGTAGCGCCAAAAATCATGGACATACCGTACAGCAAGATACCCGATGCCAACGCACCCAGAACGAAGTACTTCAACGCCGCTTCAATGGACTGACGGTGTTCACGACGCAGGGCAACCAGTGCGTACAGCGCAAAGGACATCAGCTCCACACCCAGATAAGCGGTCAACATGCTGTTGGCCGAAATCATGATCATCTGGCCCAGCAGAGCCATCAGAGTCAGAGTGTAGAGTTCACCACCGCGTTCCATCATATCGCGCTGTTCGGCGTACTCACGACCGTAGATCAGGGTAGCAGCCACGGCCACACACGAGAGCAGCTTCAGAAAGTGCGCCAACTCGTCTGCGACGAACAGGCCACCAAACGAGACACCGCTCACGCCCTTGGACCACTGCCAGGCTACGCTGGCCGCAACCACGGCAAGCGTCAACAGGCTCAGAACAAACGTCGAGTGGCGCTGTTTGTGTTTGCTGAAAGCATCAAAAATCAGCACACACGAAGCCAGAACCAGGAGCAGGATCTCGGGCAAAGCCAGAGAAAAGTTAAAGGTAGTATCCATAGTGATTCGGCCTACAGTTTCGAGATGGAGACGTGTTGCAGCAACGCTTCAACCGAAACGTGCATGACCTCGGTAAATGGCTTGGGATACACACCCATGCCCAGCACCGCAATCGCCATTACGCCAAGAACGAAGAACTCACGGCCACTCAGGTCGCTCATGCCGGCAACATTGTCGTTACCCACGGGGCCAAAGGCCACGCGCTTGAGCATCCACAGCGAGTAAGACGCACCTGTAATCAGCGCTGTTGCTGTCAACAGACCAATCCAGAAGTTGTATTCAACCGCGCCCATGATGACGGTGAACTCACCGATAAAGCCGCTGGTACCTGGCAAACCGCTGTTAGCCATGGAAAACAGTACAAAGAAGGTGACAAAGCGAGGCATCACTTTGACCACACCACCGTAATCGGCAATTTGACGGCTATGCAGGCGGTCGTACAACACACCAATACACAGGAACATGGCACCGGACACGAAACCGTGCGAGATCATTTGCATGATCGCGCCTTCCATACCCGTGGTGTTGAACACGAAAAAGCCCAGCGTGACAAAACCCATGTGAGCCACAGAGGAGTAAGCCACCAGCTTTTTCATATCGTCCTGAACGATGGCGACCAGACCAATGTAGATCACCGCGACCAGAGACAGGGCAATGATGATTCCGGCCAGACCTTGCGAAGCATCAGGAGCGATGGGCAGGGAAAAGCGCAGGAAACCGTAAGCACCCAGTTTCAACATGATGGCAGCCAGCACCACGGAACCACCAGTAGGTGCTTCCACGTGGGCATCCGGCAACCAGGTGTGGACAGGCCACATAGGCACCTTCACAGCAAAAGCCATGAACAGAGCAGCAAAGATCAGCACCTGAGTGGTGTAATCCAGCGGCACTTTATGCCAGGTCAGGATATCGAAAGTACCGCCGGACACATTCCACAAGTAGATGAATGCGATCAGGGTCAACAGCGAGCCGAGCAAGGTGTACAAGAAGAACTTGACCGATGCATACACGCGGTTCGGACCACCCCAGATACCGATGATCAAGTACATCGGGATCAGCGTGGCTTCAAAGAACACGTAGAACAGCAAGCCATCCAGAGCGGCAAACACGCCAACCATCAGACCCGACAGGATCAGGAAGGCACCCATGTATTGCGCCACGCGGTTCTTGATTACCTGCCAGCCCGCCAGCACCACGATCACCGTGATGAAAGCGGTCAGCAGAACAAACCACATGGAAATACCGTCCACGCCAAGGTGGTAATTCACCTTGAAGGCATCAATCCAGGGGGCCAGCTCGACAAACTGCATGTCGGCCGTACCGGAATTGAAGCCCGTGTACAGAGGAATAGTGACAACAAGACCGGCAATCGAACCCAGCAGAGCCAGCCAGCGGGTGAAGGTGGGACGATCATCACGCCCCAGAGCCAGCACCAACAGGCCAGCGACGATAGGTACGAAAATCGCCAGCGTTAACCAAGGAAGAGTAGAAGACGCCATATCGCTAGCCATTTACCGAACCGTCAGTACAAAAAAGGATAAGAGCGCCAGGATCCCGAGGATCATGGCAAAGGCGTAGTGATAGACATAGCCGGACTGGATATGACGGCTGATTGCAGCCACCCAGCCCACTACGCGTGCACTACCGTTGACCACCAGGCCGTCAATCAGACCGCGGTCAGCACCTTTCCAGAGGCCCGTACCCAGGCAGCGAACGCCACGAGACAGCACTTGCTCGTTGAACCAGTCAACGTAGTACTTGTTCTCCAGGATACGGTAGATAAAAGAGCAGTTCTTTTTGATAGCGGCAGGCAAAGCAGGATTAACCAGGTACATGTACCAGGCCACCACAGCACCAGCCACAACCAGCCAGAATGGCAGTGTGCCAAAACCGTGTACGGCGTAAGCCATCCAGTCGGTCCAGTGCTCGGCCAGCGTTGCCATTGCAGGGTGGTCAGGCAGAACCGTCACAATGCCTTCAAAGTAGCCACCGAACAGCAATGGATCAACGAACCAGATACCGGCGAAGATCGACGGAATGGCCAGCAGAACCAGAGGCAGCGTAACCACCCAAGGCGACTCGTGAGGATCGCCACCGTGAGCGTGATGGTCGTCGTGACCATGCGACTCGTCGTGCTTGACGTCACGGAAGCGCTCTTTGCCGTGGAATACCAGGAAGTACAGACGGAAGGAGTACAGCGAGGTGACAAACACACCGATCAGTGTGGCGTAGTAAGCGTAGGTCGAACCCCAGATACCGGCTTCGCCTGCGGCTTCGATGATGTGCTCTTTCGAGTAGAAACCCGAGAAGAACGGCGTACCCACCAGAGCCAGCGTACCGATCAGGAAAGTCAGCCAGGTAATAGGCATGTACTTGCGCAGACCACCCATATTGCGGATGTCCTGATCGTGGTGCATACCGATAATCACCGAACCAGCGCCCAGGAACAGCAAGGCTTTGAAGAAAGCGTGTGTCATCAGGTGGAACACAGCAGCCGAGTAAGCCGAAGCACCCAGAGCTACCGTCATGTAACCCAGCTGGGACAAGGTGGAGTAAGCCACAACGCGTTTGACGTCGTTCTGGATAATACCCAGCAAGCCCAGGAACAAGGCACCCGTTGCACCGATCACGATGATGAAGGACAGCGCGGTTGTCGACTGTTCAAACACAGGCGAGAAACGAGCCACCATGAAGATACCGGCCGTCACCATGGTCGCGGCGTGAATCAGCGCCGAGATAGGAGTAGGACCTTCCATGGAGTCAGGCAGCCAGCTGTGCAAAGGAACCTGAGCCGATTTACCCATGGCACCCACAAACAGGGCCAGAGCAGCAACGGTCAGCAATTGCCAGTCAGTACCGGGGAATGTCATGGTGCTCAGTTCCTGAACCTTGGCGAACACGTCGCTGTAGTTCATGGAGCCGGTGTAGGCGTAGAGCAAGCCAATACCCAGAGCAAAACCGAAGTCACCCACACGGTTGACCAGGAAGGCCTTCATGTTGGCAAAAATGGCAGTCTTGCGCTCGTACCAGAAACCGATCAGCAGGTAAGACACCAGACCCACCGCTTCCCAACCGAAGAACAGTTGCAGCATGTTGTTGGACATGACCAGCATCAGCATCGAGAAGGTAAACAGCGAGATGTAAGAGAAAAAGCGCTGGTAGCCCGGATCATCTTTCATGTAGCCAATGGTGTAGATATGCACCATCAGCGACACGGACGTCACCACCACCATCATCAGGGCAGTCAGCTTGTCGATCAGGAAACCGATATCCCACTGAATGCTGCCAATGGTGATCCAGGTGTAGACCGGACCGTTGAAGGTCTGGCCTTCCAGAACCTGCAACATGACCATGACCGAGCCGATAAAGGAAATCAGCACGCCCGCGATCGTAATCAGGTGAGCGCCTGTCTTGCCGATAAATCGACCCAGAAAGCCGGTACCGAACAAACCGGCTAGCGCCGAACCCACCAGGGGAGCAAGCGCAATCGTTAAGTAAAGATTTATGGAGTTCATTAGTGTGCTATCCCATCAACCCTTGAGCTGGTCGAGATCCTGGACATTGATCGAATTAAGGTTACGGAACAACAGAACCAGAATTGCAAGACCAATGGCCGCCTCGGCCGCAGCGACCGTCAGGACGAAAAAGACAAACACCTGACCTGCCTCGTTGCCCATCCAGGTGGAGAAGGCCACAAAGTTCATGTTGGCCGACAAAAGAATCAGCTCAACAGACATGAGCAAAATAATCAGGTTGCGACGGTTCAGGAAAAAGCCGAACAGGCCGATCGTGAACAGCACAGCGCCCAGGACCAAATAGTGCGCAAGCGTCAGCGTCATCATCATTTGTCTCCTGGCACGACAGCGTCAGCCGAACTGGACGCCGACGGCTTTTCGGTTTGAGAAGGAATGGAAACCATGCGCAGACGGTCTTGCGAACGAACCTTGACTTGTTCGCTGGAGACGGTGCGTTTGACACCTTCACGTTTACGCAGAGTCAGTGCAATGGCCGAGATCATGCCAACCAGCAGCACAATGCCACCGAGCAACACCGCCAGCACGTACTGGGAGTACATCAACTCGCCAATAACACGGGTGTTGTTGTAGTCCGCAGCCACCGCGGCAGCAGGTGCCGTTGTAAACCACAGCTTGGTCAGCACAAAGCCCATTTCCAGAACCATGATGGCGCCGATCAACAGCCCCATAGGCACGTGAGCCTTGAATTTCTTGGCAGCGGATTCCTGACGAACGTCCAGCATCATGATGACGAACAGGAACATCACCATCACGGCGCCCACATAGACCACCACCAGCAAGAGGCCCAGGAACTCGGCGCCCATCGTGATCCACATCATGGCGGCCGTGAAGAACACCAGAATCAAATGCAATACGGCTGTAACCGGATTCTTGGCAGCGATCACGCGATACGCGGCCACCACCATCACCAGCGCCAGCACATAAAACAGAACAGTAGTAAATAACATGAGTGTAGAGCTCCGGCCTTAGCGATAAGGTGCATCTGCGGCACGACGACGAGCGATCTCGTCTTCGTAGCGGTCACCGATAGCCAGCAGCATGTCCTTGGTGTAGTACAAATCGCCGCGTTTTTCACCGTGGTACTCGTGAATGTGCGTTTCCACGATCGAATCGACCGGGCAACTTTCTTCACAGAAACCACAGAAAATACACTTGGCCAGATCGATGTCATAACGCGTAGTACGGCGGGTACCGTCCTCGCGCTCTGCCGATTCGATCGAGATGGCCATGGCGGGACATACGGCCTCGCACAGTTTGCACGCGATGCAACGCTCTTCGCCGTTTTCGTAGCGACGCAAAGCGTGCAGACCGCGAAAACGTGGCGAAGCGGGCGTGGTTTCAACGGGATAACGCAGGGTTACCTTGCGCTTGAAGAAATACTTCCCCGTCAGGCGCATGCCTTTGAGCATCTCGGACAGCATCAGGCTGCCAAAGAAATCTTTGATTGCTTCCATAATCTTGCCCCTTAGCCTTAATGCCAGATGTTCCAGGGCGTCTGCATCCAGATCGCCACAATAACCAGCCAAACACCGGTCAGCGGGATAAATACTTTCCAGCCCAAACGCATGATCTGGTCATAGCGGTAACGTGGGAACGTTGCACGGAACCAGATGAACATGGAGACCACGACAAAGGTCTTCAGACCCAGCCACAGCCACCCCGGAATCCAGGTAAATGGAGCGAACTCAACAATGGGAGTCCAGCCACCCAAGAACATGATGGACGCCAGAGCCGACAGGAAAATCATGTTGGCGTATTCGCCCAAGAAGAACAGAGCGAAACCGGTACCGGAGTACTCCACCATAGGACCGGCCACAATCTCCGATTCGCCTTCCACCACGTCAAACGGGTGACGGTTGGTTTCAGCAACAGCGGAAATTACGTAGATCACAAACAGTGGCAGCAGTGGCAGCCAGTTCCAGGACAGGAAGTTCAAGCCCTTGTCCGCAAAGTAACCCTGAGTCTGACCAAGCACGATGCCCGACAGATTCAGCGTGCCGGAAACCAGCAACACGGTAATCAGCACGAAACCGATGGCCAGTTCGTAGGACAGCACCTGAGCGGCTGCACGCAGACCACCCAGCAAGGCGTACTTGGAGTTGGAAGCCCAACCGGCCACGATCACACCGTACACACCCAGCGAAGTAATCGCCAGAATGTACAGCAGACCGGCGTTAACGTCGGACAGAACCACATCGGGGCTGAAAGGAATCACAGCCCAGGCAGCCAGAGCAGGCATCAGCGTCACAACCGGAGCCAACAGGTACAGGACCTTGTTGGACTTCGCTGGAACGATCAGCTCTTTGGTCAGCAGTTTGAAAACGTCAGCGAAAGGCTGCAGCAAGCCACGGTAACCAACACGGGTTGGTCCCAGACGAACGTGCATGAAGCCGATCATCTTGCGCTCCCAGTAAGTCAGGTAGGCAACACACAGAATGACGGGCACAGCGATGGCAACAACCTTCAGCAGCGTCCACACCACATACCATGCGGTCGGACCCAGCAGGTCCGTGCCGTAGCTATTGATGGCAGAGAGAAATTCCATGTTATGCACGCTCCACTGTCAATTGACCGAATGCGCTACCCAAAGCGGCTGTTTCAGAAAAAGCGGTGGCAACACGCACCGAGTTCAATGCCACGGTGTCATCCAGCTGAGCTGGCAGGCTGACTTCGCCTTGTGAAGAACGAACCTTTACCAGATCGCCGTCAGCCAGACCCAGTTGGGCCAGCGTGGCAGCGGCCATGCGAGCCGTAGGTGCTGCCGAAGCAGGTGTTTCCTGCAAGGGAGCCGAACGGCGCACCAGCGCATCGCTACGGTAGATCGGCACATCAGCCACACGCTCCAGACCGCTTGCTGCAGGCAGAACGCTGGCAGCCAGATTGATCTGGTTGGACAGACGCGATTCCACACCGGCAGCCATGACAGAGTCACGAACCGATTCGGAGGTTTCATCGTCAAAACCATCCAGCTGGAACAGATTGCCCAGCACTCGCAGAACCTTCCAGGCCGGACGTGTATCGCCCACAGGAGCAGCAGCACCCTTGAAGCTTTGTACACGGCCTTCGGCGTTCACGAAGGTGCCGGAGGTTTCAGTGAAAGGAGACACAGGCAGCATCACATCGGCCCACTGCTCGGCAGCGGAACGATAGGAAGTCAGCGCGACCGAGAAGGTGGCGGACTTCAGTGTTTCTACTGCGCGTTCGCCCAGGTCGCTGTCCAGTGCTGGCTCAACATTCAGAACCAGGTAAGCACGCAGGGTTTGAGCCAGCATTTGCTCGGCAGTCAAACCGCCCTTGCCCGGTACGGCGTTAGCCAAGTAGCCACCCACGGTGTTACCACCGGCAGTCAGAAAGCCCAGCTTGGCACCGCTAGCCTGTGCAATCGCATTGGCGTTGGCAGCAATTACGCTAGCCTGATCCGAGTTGACAGCCATATTGCCCAGCAAGATAGCCACGCGTTCGCCGGAAACCAGGCTGTCAGCAATCTGCTGAGCTTCAGGAGAAACTTGCACGCCTTCCAGACCCGCAGGAACTGCGCTGTCTTTGGCTTTGGCAACGGCAACCAGCACTTGAGCCAGGGAGTTGGCCAACTGGCTGGGAGCCACCGTCATGCGGCCAGCAATCGCATTGAACAATGGATTATCGGCAGCCGAATCAATAAAGGAAACTTGAGCGCCACGTTTGACAGCCTGACGCAGACGCTGGGCCATCAAGGGGTGATCTTTACGCAGGAAGGAGCCCACGACCAGAACGCGATCGAGCTCGTTCAAGGCGGTCAGAGGCATACCCAACCAAGGCACACCGGCCAGAGCACCATCCAGACGGGCATCGGTCTGACGCAGACGGAAGTCCACGTTTTCGGTACCCAGAGCACGACCCAGACGAGCCAGCAAAGCCAGTTCTTCGGTCGTGGAGGTAGCCGAACCAATACAGCCCAGCTGATCTGCACCAAACTTCTCGCGCACGGCGTTCATGCCGGCAACGATGGTTTGCATGGCGTCGTTCCAGGAGGCTTCGCGCCACTGGCCGTCATCACCGCGCACCATGGGGCGAGTCAGACGATCTTCGGTGTACAGGCCTTCGTAGGAGAAACGGTCACGGTCGCTGATCCAGCACTCGTTGACTTCGTCGTTCTCGAAAGGAACAACACGCAGCACCTTGTCCATCTTGGCTTGCAGCACCAGGTTGGCACCCACGCTGTCGTGCGGGCTAACGCTGCGACGACGAGCCAATTCCCAGGTACGGGCATTGAAGCGGAAGGGTTTGGACAGCAAGGCACCCACGGGGCAAACGTCAATCATGTTGCCCGACAATTCAGACTCGACTGCGCGACCCACAAAGGTGGTGATTTCAGCGTGCTCGCCGCGGTTGAGCATACCAACCTCTTGAACGCCGGCGATTTCTTCGCCAGTACGCACACAGCGGGTGCAATGAATGCAACGCTGCATGGCTTCGGTCGAGATCAGTGGGCCCATGGATTTGGCGGCCACAACGCGCTTTTCTTCCTTGTAGCGCGACTCGGAGCCACCGTAACCCACGGCCAGATCCTGCAGCTGACACTCACCGCCCTGATCGCACACGGGGCAATCCAGGGGGTGGTTGATAAGCAGGAATTCCATGACGCTTTTTTGAGCGGCAATGGCTTTTTCCGAACGAGTACGCACAACCATGCCGTTGGTGACGGGAGTGGCGCAAGCAGGCAAAGGCTTGGGCGCTTTTTCCACGTCCACCAAACACATGCGGCAGTTGGCGGCAATACTCAGTTTTTTGTGATAACAGAAGTGCGGCACGTAGACCCCGGCGTCATGGGCAGCCTGAATGACCATGCTGCCTTCCGGGGCGTCAACTTTAATGCCATCGATGGTGAGTTCTACCATTACGTTGTCCTGGCCTACAAATATTGAGGCACCACACAGCCTTTATGCTCGATGTGGTGTGCGAACTCGTCGCGGAAATGCTTAACGAAACTGCGCACCGGCATGGCAGCAGCATCACCCAGGGCGCAAATGGTGCGACCCATGATGTTCTGTGCGATGTCATCGAGCATGTCCAGATCTTCTGGGCGACCTTGACCGTTCTCGATACGATGCACCATGCGCCACAACCAGCCTGTGCCTTCCCGGCACGGCGTGCACTGGCCGCAGCTTTCGTGATAGTAAAAATAGGACAGGCGCAGCAGGGACTTGACCATGCAACGAGTCTCGTCCATCACGATGACAGCGCCCGAACCCAGCATGGAACCAGCCTTGGCAATGGAGTCATAGTCCAGGTTGGTCGCCATGATGATGTCGGCGGGCAAAACGGGCGAGCTGGAACCACCAGGGATCACAGCTTTCAGTTTGCGACCGTCGCGCATGCCGCCTGCCAATTCCAGCAAGGTGGCAAACGGTGTACCCAGAGGCACTTCGTAGTTACCGGGACGCTCTACGTCGCCAGTAATGGAGAAGATCTTGGTACCGCCCGCATTGGGGATACCCACTTCCAGGTATTCCTGACCGCTGTTGCGCAAAATCCAGGGTACAGCCGCGAAGGTTTCGGTGTTGTTGATGGTTGTCGGCTTGCCGTACAGACCAAAACTGGCCGGGAATGGTGGTTTGAAGCGAGGCTGGCCCTTCTTGCCTTCCAGGGACTCCAGCAGCGCAGTTTCTTCACCGCAAATATAGGCACCGTAACCGTGGAACGCATGCAGCTGGAAGCTGAAATCCGAACCCAGGATCTTGTCACCCAGAAAGCCAGCCGCACGGGCCTGTTCCAGCGCTTCTTCAAAACGCTGATAGATTTCGAACACTTCACCGTGGATGTAGTTGTAACCCACGGTAATGCCCATGGCGTAGGCTGCAATGGCCATGCCTTCGATCACGATGTGCGGGTTGAAACGCAGAATATCGCGGTCTTTAAAAGTGCCGGGCTCACCCTCGTCGGAGTTACATACCAAGTACTTTTGACCGGGCAAGCTGCGGGGCATGAAGCTCCACTTCAAACCCGATGGAAAACCTGCACCACCACGACCGCGCAAGGCCGAAGTCTTGACTTCAGCAATCACGTCTTCGGGCTTCATGCCGGTAGTCAGTACTTTACGCAGAGCTTCATAGCCACCACGCTTGACGTACTCTTCCAGGCCCCAGTTATCGCCGTTCAAACCAGCCAGAATCTGTGGCTGAATATGACGATCATGAAAAATCATGCTGCGCGACAGGTCGCCACCAGGGTTAGGTTCCAATCCCTGTGCGAACTTGCGCAGAATGTCCGGTGCAATCATGCCGATTCTCCGTGTGTCTTCAATTCTTCGAGCATGGCATCAATGCGCTCGGCTTCCATGCGCACGCACATGTGCTGATTGTTCAGCAGCATGACGGGCGAATCACCACATGAACCCATGCACTCTCCCATGATCAGGGAGAACTGGCCATCCGCCGTGGTTTCACCGTATTCGATACCCAGTTTCTCTTTCAGGTACTCGCCAGCCTTGACGCCATCACGCAGCGCACAGGGCAAGTTGGTGCAAACGGAAATGGTGACGCGGCCAACGGGCTTGGTGTGGAACATGTTGTAGAAGGTCGCAACCTCCTGCACAGCGATAGGCTCCACGCCAATGTATTGGGCCACATCCTCGATAATTTCTGGCGATACCCAGCCTTTTTCCTGCTGGGCAATGGCCAGGGAGGCCATGATGGCAGAGCGACGTTGATCTGCCGGGAACTTGCTCAGTTCCTTATCTATCTGTTGGTAGGCTTTTTCGGAAAGCAACATAATTCGGTTCCGTTTTTCCAGGCGCGACCTTAGCGGTCGATCTCGCCAAACACAATGTCCTGCGTGCCGATGATCGTTACCGCGTCGGCAATCATGTGACCGCGGCTCATTTCATCGAGGGCCTGCAAGTGGACGAAGCCCGGAGCACGGATCTTCATGCGGTAAGGCTTGTTACCGCCGTCAGATACCAGATAAATGCCAAACTCGCCCTTGGGATGCTCCACACCGGCATACACTTCGCCAGTAGGCACGTGCATACCTTCGGAGAACAGTTTGAAATGGTGGATCAAGTCCTCCATCCCGGTTTTCATGCGTTCGCGCGATGGCGGCGCCACTTTGTGGTTATCCGTGATGACAGGACCGGGGTTGTTGCGCAGCCACTGTACACACTGACGGATGATGCGGTTGCTCTCGCGCATTTCTGCGATACGAACCAGATAGCGGTCGTAAGAGTCACCGTTGCGACCCACAGGAATATCAAATTCGACGCGATCATAGACTTCGTAGGGCTGCATCTTGCGCAGATCCCACTCCACGCCCGAACCACGCAGCATGGGGCCGGTAAAGCCCAGCGCCTTGGCGCGATCGGGATCGACCACGCCCACGCCCACCAGACGCTGCTTCCAGATACGGTTATCGGTCAGCAGGGTTTCGTATTCGTCGACACAAGCGGGGAAACGGTTGGTGAAGTCTTCGATGAAATCCAGCAAGGAACCCGAACGCGCTTCGTTCATGGCTTTCAGTTCTTTGTCGGAGCGGTATTTGTTGGCCTTGTACTGAGGCATGGTGCCGGGCAGATCGCGGTAAACGCCACCAGGACGGTAGTAGGCCGCGTGCAAACGGGCACCGGAGACCGCTTCGTAGCAGTCCATCAGGTCTTCACGTTCACGGAAGGCGTACAGGAACACGGCCATGGCACCCACGTCCAGCGCATGCGAACCGACCGACATCAGGTGGTTCAGGATGCGGGTGATCTCGTCAAACATGACGCGGATGTATTGGGCACGCAACGGCACCTCAACACCGACCAGACGCTCCACGGCCATACAGTAAGCGTGCTCGTTGACCATCATGGACACATAGTCCAGACGATCCATGTATGGCAGGGTTTGCAGGAAAGTGCGGTGCTCGGCCAGCTTTTCGGTGGCGCGATGCAACAAACCAATATGGGGGTCAGCACGCTGAATGACTTCGCCGTCCAGCTCAAGCACCAAACGCAACACACCGTGTGCGGCTGGGTGCTGAGGACCAAAGTTCAGGGTGTAGTTTTGAATTTCTGCCATGATGCTTATCGCCCAATTCCGTAATCGTCCTCGCGCACCACTCGTGGCGTGATTTCACGCGGCTCGATGGTGACGGGCTGGTAAATGACCCGCTTCTGCTCGGTGTCATAGCGCATTTCGACGTAGCCGGAGATGGGGAAGTCTTTGCGGAACGGATGACCGATGAAACCATAGTCGGTCAGGATGCGACGCAGATCAGGGTGGTTCTCGAAAATAATGCCGTATAGGTCAAACGCCTCGCGCTCGAACCAGTTCACCGACGGCCAGACCTCGAACAGGGTTGGCAAAGCGGGGAAATCGTCGTTGGGCACAAAGCAGCGCACACGCAGGCGCCAGTTGTGCTTCAAGGACATCAGGTGCAGTACAACGGCAAAGCGATGGGGGAACTGAGCCGATGCAGCCTGATAGGTGGGCGCTTTCCAGGCGGAATAATCAATCCCGCACAAGTCGATACAGGTCTCAAAGCGCAGATCAGCGTGGTCGCGAAGCAATGTGCAAGTGTCGACCCATGCATCAGCGGGCACTTCCAAAGTGAGTTCATTGCGCGCTTGCGTCAACGCAGCCTGCTCGCCAAGGATAGAGAGCAAGTTGGTTTTTAAAGTTTCTAGCCGTGTCATAGTCTTGTTTAGCCTGTTCTAACCGTTCAGCGTGCGATGGTATTGGTCAAGCGGATCTTGTTCTGCATTTGCAGCAAGCCGTAAACCAAAGCCTCAGCAGTCGGAGGGCAGCCTGGCACGTACACATCTACCGGCACGATGCGATCACAGCCGCGAACGACCGAGTAGGAGTAGTGGTAGTAACCGCCACCGTTGGCACAGGAGCCCATGGAGACGACCCAGCGTGGCTCGGCCATCTGGTCGTACACCTTACGCAAGGCGGGTGCCATCTTGTTGCACAGGGTGCCCGCCACAATCATCAAGTCAGATTGACGTGGGCTGGGACGGAAAATAATGCCGAATTGGTCCAGGTCATAACGAGCTGCACCAGCGTGCATCATTTCCACTGCACAACAGGCCAGACCAAATGTCATGGGCCACATGGACCCTGTTTTTGCCCAGTTCAGAAACTTGTCTGCACTGGTCGTCACAAAACCTTCTTTGAGAATGCCGTCGATAGCCATAGTAGTTGCCTTTTGCCGGATCAGACCCTGGGAAGCCCCGGCCTATCCTGTTGCTGACCAAACCCGCTGTCATCAAGACGCATCCTCGTGCCCCTTATGCCCAGCAGCAGACGCGAAAACCCCTAGCAGGGTTCTCTATGGATGGGTTTACTCCCAGTCCAGAGCGCCTTTTTTCCATTCGTAGATAAAACCGACCGTCAAAACGGCCAGGAACGCCATAACGGTCCAGAAACCGACCAGGCCTACTGTTCCATTGGCCATGGCCCAGGGAAACAGAAAAGCGATTTCCAGATCGAACATGATGAACAGAATCGCGATCAGGTAGTAACGAATATCCACCTTCATGCGCGAATCGCCGAATGCTTCAAAACCGCATTCGTAAGGAGAGAGCTTTTCAGCATCGGGCCGGTTTGGACCGAGCACTCGACCGACTAAAAGTAGAGCCAGGCCAATCCCAGTGGCGACGATGATAAATAGCAAAACGGGAAAGTACTCTTGCAGGTTCATGCAAAGCATCCAATCGCAGTAAATAAACTCTTGGATTGTAGCATTTTGAGAGCACAGTTTTGGGGGATAACCCCAAACCATTACATCTATGCACGGGTGTTGCACCCATGCCGCAAAAACTGTCAGCTACCTGACCAAAAACCCTTCAACTATTGATTATTTACTTTATTAAGGGTTGCGATTTCAAGCACTGATTAATTATCTTACCCGCTTTTGTAAGGAAAATGTCAGCCACAACAGCCAGGAAAACGATTTTTCGCGCTTATTTTGTAAGCAAGACAAACAAGACCAAGCAGTCGGAATAGTAGATGGGCAAGCACAACACACAAGCGATTCGGACGCTAGGCACAGCAGGCCTCAGCATCACCTCATTCAACAGATCTGCACACAGAACCGCAAGAGCGAAGACAAGCACATACCAACAACCCTAGAAGCAACAGCCTCAAAACAGCCCAAGAGCCGCAATCCAAACAGACTGACCTGAACACCCCAGATAGCGAGCAATAAAAAAGCCATCCCGAAGGATGGCTTTTTATACTTCTTCAGCTCAAGCAAGCCCGAAGACTTGCTCATCGCGATGCGTAGACAGGCTACGCAAATCGATTAGAACTGGTGACGCAGACCAACGCCGAACAGCGTGGACTTGGCATCAGGCACGAAGTGAACGTTCTTGGCGTAAGAACCAATTGCGTACACGTTGGTGCGCTTGCTCAGTGGGTGGCTGTAACCCAGGCTGTAAGTGTGCTGCTTCTTCATTTCCCAGGACAGAGGGCTGTTGGACAGAGCGTTTGGAGCCGAACGGGCATCAGCCATTGTCCAAGAACCCATGATGGTGCCAGCGCCAACAGGAGCAGACAAACCAACCAGGTAGGAGTTGATCTTCAGACCGTCCAGACCAATCATGCTGCTTTCGATACCAGCATCTTTCAGCAGACCGGCGCTACCAGCGTAGTCTTGAGTTGCGAACAGACCGTTACGAGTCTGACCGAAAGCCAAGTAAGCCTTCACAACTTCGAAGTCGTAGCTACCACCGATGTTCCAAGACTTGACAGAAACGCTGTCGCCTTGGCTTTCAGGTGTCTTGAACTGGTCGTATGTCAGAGCAACGCCGATAGGGCCGTTAGCGTAACGCAGACCGGTGGTCACACCACGCTTGTTCTCTTGGCTACCGCCGTCAACCTTGTAAGCCTGGTTGCCGTTCACGTTGAACGAGTAACCAACGCCGAACTGGAAGCCGGAGAAGTTAGGGGTTTGGTACATGACCATGTTGTCGTAACGAGCGGTGTTAGCTGCAGTGAAAGCACCACCGATGTTAGCTTGGTCGAAACCACCGCCAAAAGGATCAGCAACAGCGCTCAAGTACTTGGAAGCGATGTTGGTTTGACGACCGAAGTCCAATTGACCCCAGCTGTCGCCAGCCAGACCCAGAGTGGCTTGACGACCGAACAGACGGCCACCTTGAGCCGAGTTACCGGTGCCCAGGTCAAAGCCGCTTTCCAGAACGAACACAGCGCGCAGGCCATCGCCCAGATCTTCGGAACCCTTCAGACCCCAGCGGTTGCCGGACTGAATACCATTGATCAGACCGGTACGCTTTTGCGAGAAATCACCAGCGTCAACGTTCGACAGGTACAAGGCTTCGTTGTACTTCAGCTTTTGGTAACCAATACCAGCGTCCAGAATACCGTACAGGGTGACAGACGTTTCTGCGTGTGCGACGCCAGCGAAGCCGGCCATCAGAGCAGCAGCGAGCAGAGTCTTTTTCATGTAAGAAATCTCCGTAGATTTGAGTAAATCAGAGCAGCCCAACTACAACAGTGCTGCTGCTCTTTCTAACTCCGCGATGGGAAGTTAACGCTATTGCATCAAAATTCCCGTCGCTTGACTACGAAACCCTTCGGAAACGTGAATCTTTGTGCACAGCTTGTTGGCTATACACAACAAAAACCCACTTGAAGCCGCTTTCCATGCCGCCTTGAGCAAGCGCGACAATTAGCAGGCTAAAGCCCGAATCTTCTTAAGAACTTGCTTTAAGTGATCCGAGCAATCGGTTGCCAATGCTGGTTTTCTGCAAACAAGGCAAAAAATGAAATCGGCACCGAAAAAGACAAGATCGCCGACCCCAGCCTATCGAAAGCCAAAGCTGGCCACTCAACCCACTTGATAAATTCTCACATTATGGGAATTTGCGCCCAAGGAGGATTCAGCATGCACTGACCCGGTTCAATCACTTTTCAGACAATCAAGACCAAGTCTTGAAAATCACAACGCAAGCAACTTACACAAGAAGGCAAAACACCCAAAAATTGGCGAAAAAAAAACCTGCCCTTGCCAGGATCAGGTTTTATTTCCAGGCTCCGCAATCGCAGAACTTTTCAACTTTTTTGTTTGGTGCCGACGACGAGACTCGAACTCGTACAGCTTTCGCCACTACCCCCTCAAGATAGCGTGTCTACCAATTCCACCACGTCGGCAAGCAATCAAGACAGCGATATTAGCATGACAAAAGTAAAGCTGTCAGTACAAAACGGCCTAAAACGCCTAAAAAAGCACGTACGCAGGCATATTCCACACAAACACAGCCCAATGAACAAAGCCCGCCATTAGGGCGGGCTTTGATATCGTACTTTCCGATCCTGCTTGTGTTCCTTGTTGCCTTCTATATATAGAGCAATATTGAATTCCCAAGCAGATCGAACTTACTCAGCAGCAGGAACCGCAGGAGCGCTTTGCTCAGGAGTTGCTGAAGGTACAGCAGCTGGCACAGAAGCGTCAGGGGCCGGAACCGAAGCTGCACCCGATGGAGCTGCGCCAGGAACAGACGATTCGTAACCCTGCATCACGCCCGCATCTACTTTCTGCGCAGGATGGTGAGCAACCCAGGCCAAACCGCCGGTAGACACAAAAAAGACGATTGCCGCCCACTTGGTCATACGCGACAAAAAGTTGGCCGCACCCGCCGCACCAAATACACTCCCTGCCGAGCCGCCACCAAAGGCCGAACCCATATCAGCGCCCTTGCCTTGCTGCAGCAGAACCAGACCAATAATCAACAGCGAGGAGATAACCTGCACCGCCATCAGAACGGAAGACATCCAATCTTGCATTTAAAGACTCCAGACCCTTTAAGCGGCCACAATACGTAAAAATTCTTGCGCATCCAAAGATGCACCACCCACCAAGGCACCATCAATATCCGGCATGGCAAACAGCTCGGCGGCATTATCCGCCTTCACGCTGCCACCGTACAAAATACGCAACTGATCCGACCCCATATAGGCGCGAATCTGTTGATGCATTTGCTGCGCTTGCTCCGGCGTTGCAGTCAAGCCCGTACCAATAGCCCAGACCGGCTCATACGCCAGGACCAGTTTGGATACCACTTCCGCCCCAAGAGCTTTGATGGGTTCAAGCTGATCTTGCACCACACAGATTTCCTGCCCCGCCTCACGATCGGCCAACTGCTCGCCAATACAGACAATAGGCGTCAAGCCCGCATCCAGTGCCGCAACAACTTTGGTGGCGACCTGAGCACTGCTTTCCTGATGATACTGGCGGCGTTCGGAATGCCCGACAATCACCCAGCGACAGCCGATATCAGCCAGCATTGCTGCCGAGATTTCCCCCGTGTATGCACCCTGGGCGTGGACACTGACATCTTGAGCACCGACCGCTATGGCCGACTCTTTCAAGATATCTGCCACCTGAGGCAAATACACATAAGGAACGCATACAAGCACATCACAATCTGCCTGCGCACCAGGCTGAACGAGCAGTTCTTGCAGCAGACGGCTGTTGCCATCAAGCGAGCCATTTAATTTCCAATTACCCGCAACCAGTCGTTTACGCGAAGAATGTACGCTCATTGCTCCCTTGATGCCAGTCAAAAAGTTACACCAACGCCCACAATCAAGGCGCAGCTAACCGGCTATTGTAGCGCGTGCTAATCCGTTTCGCGCATATTTGACAGAAAATTCGTTTCAGAACAGCAAGAAAAAGGGTGGCTGCGCCACCCTTGCTGCTTTTATGGAACAAGAATGATCTTGCCCACCTGCTCACCCGCCTCCATCATGGCATGCGCTTCGCTCGCCTTTTCCAAGGGGAAAGTGGCATGAATCAAGGGACGTACCTGCCCTGCTTCCAGCAAAGGCCAGACACGCTCTTTCAGAGCCTGCGCCAGTTGGGCCTTGAACTCGACAGAGCGGGACCGCAAGGTTGAGCCGGTAATAGTCAGGCGACGACGCAGGATCTCCCCACAATTAATCGTGGCCTTCACCCCACCCAGCAAAGCAATAATGACGATACGACCGTCATCAGCCAGACACGTCAAATCCCGGTTGATGTAGTCGCCAGAGACCATATCCAGAATCACATCAACGCCACGGCCGCCTGTTTTGCTTTTGATGACGTCTTCGTAAACCTCGGTTTTATAGTTGATGCCGATCCCGCCCAAGCGATTAATGGCCTCCACGCGCTCATCACTGCCTGCCGTGGCATATACCGTATGCCCCAGAGCCACTGCCAACTGGATAGCTGTTGTCCCAATTCCACTGGCACCGCCATGAACCAGCAGGGTTTCACCCTTGCTCAACTGACCACGGTCGAACACATTGCTCCAGACAGTGAAGAAAGTTTCTGGCAGCCCCGCCGCCTCCAGCAAGCTGAAACCCGCAGGAATAGGCAAGCACTGCTGTACTGGCACCACACAATATTCGGCATAGCCACCACCAGTGACCAACGCACAGACCTGATCCCCAATCTTGAACTCACTGCCCTGCACATCGCCCGATACGATTTCACCGGCCAGTTCCAGGCCGGGAATATCAGACGCACCAGCCGGCGGCGGGTAAGCGCCTGCTCGTTGCAAGACATCCGGACGGTTCACGCCCGCCGCCAGCACCTTGACCAGCACTTCACCAGGACCTGTTTGTGGCATGGGGCGCTCGCCCACTTGCAACACTTCCGGCTTTCCGAACTCGGTAATTTCAACAGCTCGCATACCTACTCCCTGATATCTAGACTATTTTTCCAGCGCGGCTGCAAGCACAAACCATAAGCAGCCGCCTTACCTGATGCAATCTATCACAGGCACTGGCATCAACGCTCTATTCCAGCCATGAAAACAGATTATTTCGATGACGCTGGCAAATTTATACGTTACACTTTAAGGCTTTCCTGCCCTCCGTGCTTTTTTGCGCATGTGACTTGCCAGGAAGAAAAGCCCAACAGACAGGAAGCGTGCCAGAGCGGTTGAATGGACCGGTCTTGAAAACCGGCGATGGGGTAACCCATCCGTGAGTTCGAATCTCACCGCTTCCGCCATCATCTCCCGCTGCATCCATGGCGGAATTGGTAGACGCAAGGGACTTAAAATCCCTCGATCTTTGATCGTGCCGGTTCGATTCCGGCTGGATGCACCATAGACCTGAGGCGGTCTGCGCTGATACATAAGCCTTGAATTTGCCCAAACCTGCGTTGGTTTTGCAGCAAAAACCAGGCGACACAAAGCCCACTAGGCATAGTGGGCTTTTTTGTTTCACCAACCATTGAATGGGGCAGTAACCATCTGCCGCTATATAAGCCGCATACGGCATACACACTGCCTGTTCAAACCCTGTCAATCAGAAAAACACTGCCAGGCTCCTTCTACGGAGCTGCGCCGTAGACCTGCCGACCGGCAAAGTAAGTCGCCAGAACCTGAGTGTCTTTCAAAGCCTCTACATCTACCTCCAGCACATCGCGATCCAGCACGATAAAGTCTGCCTGCTTACCCACCTCCAGAGAGCCAATTTCCCTATCCATTCGAATAGCCCTGGCCGCGTTGATGGTATAGGCCCTAAACATACTGTCTTTACCCATACGCTCGCCTGCATTCAAACCGCCATCCGGCCCAGAGCGTGTCATTGCATGATGCATGGCTTCCCACGGATTCGCCGTAGAAATAGGCCAATCACTGGCACCCACAATCACCGCTCCATGCTGCTGCAGCGACCGAGCTGGATACTGACCCTGAAACTCCGAATCAGGAATATAAGGCTTGACCAGATCAAGCAGATAGTTATCAAGCTCGGCCCAGTGCAACTGCATGACAGCCATCACATCGAGCTGTTTAAAGCGGGGGTAATCAGCCGGGCTTACCAACTGCAGATGCGTAATGGAATGCGGTACACCACTGCTACGCTTTTTGCGCGCCGACTCAATAGCATCCAAAGATACACGCACAGCCCGATCACCCAAGGCGTGGATATGCACCAGCCAGCCACGCTGATCAATAGCATCAACCAGCTGCGTCATTTTGCGCTGCTCCAGCAGCAGCTCGCCCTGCTTGCCAGAGTTTTCATAGCGGCCCAGCAAGGCTGCGCTTTGAGCCGGATACTCCAACACCCCATCAGCAAACACCTTGATACCCGGCAAACTCAGGTTAGGGATGTGCGCAAAGCGCTTTCGGACACCATCAAGCTGCTCCAGATCCGCAGCATCACTCTCCGGACTGGCCACCAGCAAGGCAGCAACATGAGCAGTTAATAAACCCGCTTCTGATAAAACCCGGTAAGCCGGCAATATGCCCTCTCCAACACTGCCAAGAGGTCGAGAAAACAACGCCTCCCCCGGCCCGGCGTTGGCCGCCGGGTCCATCCAGGCCGTAATGCCATAGCGATTATTGGTTTCAATAGCGATTTTTGCAGCTGCCAGTAGCTGCTTTTCAGCTGGTTTGGGCAAGATCACCGTTACCTTATCCAGGCCAGCATCCACCAACACCCCATCAGGCTGACCATTACTGGCCACACCGATGGTGTGTCGAGACTTCGCAGGCAATGACTGCACGTAAGCAGCGTCAATTCCCGCCTTTTCACGCATTGCCTGATTCGCCCAGGCCGTATGATAGTCTGCCCCCATCAGCAACACAGCCTGATGCTGCCAAGCCCCAGCATCCAGCAAATCGCTCAATGACTCGGGCGCAGACCACACCGCAGGATTCACCCCAAACACCACCATAGGCACATCCGGTCCGAACTCTTTTTCCACCAGCCAGGTTTGCAATTGCTGAGCGAGTTCAAGCGGACTGAGCTCTTGATCCTCCAGATTTGGCGCCAAGGCAGCCAGGCCCGCAAAAATAGCGTGGGAGTGCGCATCAATCAGGCCAGGCATAACGCGTCGACCCTCAAGGCTTAGCATGCGAGTTTTCGCTCCCTGATAGTGCAAGATCTGTTCGCTCTTGCCTATGGCCAGAATTCGGCCGTGACTCACGGCCATCGCCTCGGCATCAGGTGAATTGGCATTAGCGGTATAGATCTTCGCGTCCAGAAAGATCGTATCAGCGACTTCATTAGCGCCAACGCTCCCCGTAGACCCAACTAGCATCACAGCACACAAGCACCTGAATAGCCTGTTTATCCCCATCATTGACTGTCTCCTGCCTCAGCTTTTGATCATGCTCGGCCAGTACCCACCCAAGCGACAACTCAAACTTGGATCAGCATGACATCGCATCACTCTCTGTTTATGGATTTTATGATCTCGACATCCAGACAGCGCTTAATAAAGCCCTGCCAACCCAAGACAAGCGCTACCAAAACCCACGACAGATTTCCTCTAAAGCACGAAGACCAAGGCTTTAGCCAGAATGTACAACGTTTAAACAAGGCGCATTCAAACCAGTCCCCTCCAACCCCGGACAATGCCAAACGCAAAAAACCCGCCTTGCAGCGGGTTTTTCTTCAAGCAGACTGCAAGCGCTATCAGGAAGCAGCAGGAGCAGCTGGGCCGCCTTGAGCTTCGATACCACCAATAGCCTTGATCGACAGACGCAGACGACCTTTCTCGTCAGCTTCAATGACCTTGACCTTAACAACCTGACCTACTTTCAGCACGTCATTGATGTTAGCGATACGGTAGTTGGCAATCTCGGAGATATGCAGCAAGCCGTCACGGCCTGGCAGCACTTGCACAATCGCGCCAAAGTCCAGCAAACGCATCACTGGGCCTTCGTATTCCTGACCCACTTCCACTTCAGCGGTCAGCTCTTTAATACGGCGCTCGGCTTCGCGGGCCTTGTCCAGATCGGCGCTGGCGATCGTGATGGTGCCGTCATCCGAAATATCGATCTGTGTACCGGTTTCTTCGGTCAGGGCGCGGATGGTTGCACCACCCTTACCAATCACGTCACGAATCTTCTCGGGGTTGATCTTCACGGTCAGCATGCGAGGCGCGAATTCGGACATCTCGGTACGGGAACCGTCGATGGACTCTTTCATCTTGCCCAGGATGTGCATACGGCCTTCGTGAGCCTGAGCCAATGCAACCTGCATGATTTCCTTGGTGATGCCCTGGATCTTGATGTCCATCTGCAAGGCAGTAATACCTTTCTCGGTACCGGCAACCTTGAAGTCCATATCGCCCAGGTGATCTTCGTCACCCAGAATGTCGGTCAGCACAGCAAACTTGTTGCCTTCCTTGATCAGGCCCATGGCCACACCAGCCACGTGATCCTGCACAGGCACACCAGCGTCCATCATGGACAGGGAGCCACCACACACCGATGCCATGGAGGAGGAACCGTTGGATTCAGTGATCTCGGACACCACGCGGATGGAGTACTGGAAATCTTCAGCGGCTGGCAGCAAGGGAGTCAAAGCACGCTTGGCCAGACGACCGTGACCGATTTCACGACGCTTGGGAGCGCCGAAACGGCCAGCTTCACCTGTGGCGAATGGAGGCATGTTGTAGTGCATCATGAAGCGATCACGGTACTCGCCCATGATCGAATCAATGATCTGCTCGTCTTGCTTGGTACCCAGAGTGGTGACCACCAAGGCCTGAGTTTCGCCACGCGTGAACAAGGCGCTACCGTGAGCACGGGGCAGAACGCCCAGACGGATGCTGATAGGACGAACGGTACGGGTGTCGCGACCGTCAATACGGGACTCGCCGCTCAAGATGCGCGAACGCACGATCTTGCTTTCCAGGTCGAACATCATGTTTTCGACGGCAACCATATCAGGCTGATCCTGACCGGCGGCTTCAGCTTGAGCCTTGACCGTTTCTTTAACCTGAGCGTAGACAGCGCGCACTTGCTCGGTACGAGCTTGTTTTTCGCGAGTCTGGTAGGCCTGTGTCAGACCTTCTTCAGCAGCAGCGGTTACCGCAGCCAACAGGCTTTCGTTAACAGCAGCAGGCTGCCAATCCCACTCGGGCTTGCCAGCTTCTTCAACCAGTTCGTGAATGCAGTTGATGGCTGCTTGCATTTGCTCGTGAGCAAACACCACACCACCCAGCATGACTTCTTCGGACAATTGCTTGGCTTCGGACTCAACCATCAGCACAGCCTGCTCGGTACCAGCCACAACCAGATCCAGAGCCGAAGATTTCAGCTGAGTAGCGGATGGGTTCAGCACGTACTGACCATCAACGTAACCCACACGGGCAGCGCCCACAGGACCGTTGAAAGGAATGCCGGAAATAGCCAGGGCAGCCGAGGCGCCGATCATGGCAGCGATATCAGGATCAATTTCAGGGTTGACCGATACCGTGTGAATGATGACCTGAACTTCGTTGTAGAAGCCTTCAGGAAACAGAGGACGCAGTGGACGGTCGATCAGGCGGGAGATCAGGATCTCGCGCTCGGATTGACGGCCTTCACGCTTGAAGAAACCACCAGGGATCTTGCCAGCGGAGTAGGTTTTTTCGACGTAATCAACGGTCAGAGGGAAAAAGTCCTGACCCGCTTTCGCTTCGCTTTTGCCAACAACAGTGGCCAACACAACAGTGTCTTCAATCGAAACCAGCACGGCACCTGACGCCTGACGTGCGATTTCGCCGGTTTCCAGAACGACGGTATGCTCGCCGTACTGGAAAGACTTGGTGACTTTATTGAACATTAGGAGAATCCTTACAATAAAAAAACCGTGCACACAGCGAAACCAGTTCGCCGAATGCACGGTTGTTTAGCGGGGAGCCAGCCCCGGTATCACTTACGCAGACCGAGTTTTTCGATCAAAGCACGGTAAGCGTCTGGATTACGACCTTTCAGGTAATCCAGCAATTTGCGACGACGGCTAACCATGCGCAACAGACCACGACGGGAGTGGTGATCTTTGTTGTGAGCCTTGAAGTGGCCGGTCAATTCGTTGATGCGAGCGGTCAGCAAAGCCACTTGCACTTCTGGGGAGCCTGTATCGCCTTGTTTACGCTGAAACTCGGAAACGATATCGACTTTTTTGATATCTGCAACTGCCATTTTATTTAGCCTCTAAGACTTGCGTTAGGACCGAGGTGCCCTAACGTGTTGAAAATGAGATTGAGTGCACCGGGCCCATCAGGCCAAGTACAAGCAAACGATTATAACGAAAAACCGGACAAGGCGTTAAGCATTTCGGCCTGCTGGCCTGCCAAAGCCGGGGATTTTAGTTGTTTCCACGCCGAAGTCGTGCCAAAGCACGAGCTCGACGCCAGCGCCAGGCCATCACAAACCAGCCCGACAAGCCATACAGGCAGAACAGGCCAAACAGGAAGACTGGCGGATCCGTAGAGACAAACACGAAGACCAGCACAAAAAGCAGCATGACCCAAAATGGCACGCTACGGCTGATCGCAAAGGACTTACCGCTGTAGAACGGCGCATTGGAGACCATGGCCAGGCCGGCATAAATGGTTAAACCAAAGGCAACCCAGGGAATCACATTCACTTGCAAGGAGAGCTTGTTGTCCACCGCCAGCCAGACAAAGCCAGCGACCAGAGCAGCGGCCGCCGGGCTGGGCAAGCCCTGGAAAAAACGCTTGTCGACCACTTCAATATTGGTATTGAAGCGGGCCAGGCGCAGCGCACCACCAGCTACATAAATAAAGGAAGCCAACCAGCCCCAGCGGCCCAATCCCTGCATGGCCCAGACGTACATGACCAGCGCGGGCGCTGCACCAAAGGAAATCATGTCTGCCATGGAGTCGTATTGCTCACCAAAGGCGGACTGAGTATTGGTCAAACGAGCAACCCGCCCGTCCATACCATCAAACACCAGCGCCAGGAAAATGGCGATGGCTGCCGCCTCAAAGCGGCCATTCATGGCCTGCACAACAGCATAAAACCCCGCGAACAAATTGGCGGTCGTAAATGCGTTGGGCAGAAGATAGATGCTACGCCGACGACGGGTTTCATCATTGAGCAAATTGGGCATAATTTATGCTTTAAGAGTTGTTGCTAAGGACTGAACACTCGAATGTAGCATTGTCCCCAAGGCTACAGAGTGCGAATAATTCCAGCATATATAAGCCAGAGCGAACAGAAATGGCCAAGAGGCCTGCGGCCAGGGAGTTCATGGATAAACAGTAGATTTTATCGAACCCGCTTGCGCACCACCCCAACAGGGGCACGATGGTCAAACCAAGCACTGCATTTTATCGCGCCCTCACCAATACGGCTATAAGACGAGAACAAGGCGCTTCCATCCTTTTCTCAGCCCAAGCAGAGGCGGCGCTGAAAGCCAAATTCTTGCAGCAATAAAAAAACCGGATGACGCCGCAAGACGTCAGCCGGTTCAGGCTCAAGACCAGGGCAGCTTATGAGGTTGCCCCGATATCAAACTTAGTTCTTGGACTTGTCGACCAGCTTGTTAGCGGCGATCCAAGGCATCATGGAGCGCAGCTTGCTACCCACTTGCTCGATCTGCGATTCGGCGTTGATACGACGACGCGAGATCAGGGTAGGAGCGCCTGCGGCGTTTTCCAGGATGAAGTTCTTGGCGTACACGCCGGTCTGGATGTCTTCCAAGCACTGGCGCATGGCTTTGCGGGTTTCGTCGGTAACAATCTTCGGACCGGTCTCGTATTCGCCGTATTCGGCGTTGTTGGAGATCGAGTAGTTCATGTTGGCGATACCGCCTTCGTAGATCAGGTCCACGATCAGCTTCAGTTCGTGCAAGCACTCGAAGTAAGCCATTTCAGGAGCGTAACCAGCCTCAACCAGCGTGTCGAAACCAGCCTTGATCAGCTCAACCGCACCACCGCACAGAACAGCCTGTTCACCGAACAAGTCGGTTTCGGTTTCTTCGCGGAAGTTAGTTTCGATGATACCGGCACGGCCACCGCCGTTAGCCGATGCGTAAGACAGAGCCACGTCGCGAGCAGCGCCGGTCTTGTCCTGGTAAACAGCGATCAGGTGAGGAACGCCGCCGCCTTGGCTGTAGGTGCCACGCACAGTGTGACCAGGAGCCTTGGGAGCAATCATGATGACGTCGATATCGTCACGTGGCACAACTTGGCCGTAGTGAACGTTAAAGCCGTGAGCAAATGCCAGAGCGGCGCCGGGCTTGATGTTCTCGGCAACCTGATTGCGGTAAACCTCGGCAATGTTTTCGTCAGGCAACAAGATCATGACGACGTCAGCGCTCTTGACGGCTTCAGCCACTTCCTGAACTTTCAGGCCAGCGTTCTCGGCTTTGCTCCAGGAGGCGCCGCCTTTGCGCAGACCAACAACCACGTTCACGCCGGACTCGTGCAGGTTCAGGGCGTGGGCGTGGCCTTGCGAGCCGTAACCGATGATGGCAACGGTCTTGCCTTTGATCAGGGAAAGATCACAATCCTTGTCGTAGAAAACTTTCATTTCAGGTGCTCCAAATTTAATAATTTCGCTTAAACAGCAATTCGAGAATGGCCGCTCATGCAGCAGCGGCACAAAAAGGACCTTGACTCATTACTTTCAGAACAGGGCCACCGCGGTCTACACAGCATCAGGCCGTGTTTACCCTTTATAAGGAGCTGCCTTGAAAAGCAGCTCCTTGAATAAAAGCGGTAATTATGTCCTGAAAAAGCCTTGGCTTACAGCTTTAAGACACGTTCGCCACGGCTGACACCAGAGACCCCGGTGCGCACTGTTTCAAGAATGGCCGTACGATCCAGCGCATTGATGAAAGCAGCAATTTTGTCTTGAACACCGGTCAATTCGATGGTGTATGTCTTGTCCGTAACATCAATGATGCGACCGCGGAAAATATCCGCCATGCGCTTCATCTCTTCACGTTCCTTGCCCACCGCCCGCACTTTGATCAGCATGAGTTCACGCTCGATGTGTGGGCCTTCGGACAGATCCACCACCTTGACCACGTCAACCAGACGGTTCAAGTGCTTGGTGATCTGCTCGATGACGTCGTCCGCCCCTCGGGTAACGATAGTCATGCGAGACAGGGTGTCGTCCTCGGTTGGAGCGACCGTCAAGGTCTCGATGTTATAGCCACGGGCCGAAAACAGGCCGACCACACGGGACAGTGCGCCGGGCTCGTTTTCCAGAAGGATAGAAATGACGTGTTTCATGATTCTCTCCTTACAGATCGTCCGGGCCCAAGAGCATTTCTGTCAGGCCGCGGCCTGCTTTCACCATCGGGAACACGTTTTCGGTTTGGTCCGTGATGAAGTTCAGAAATACCAGGCGGTCTTTGTGCGTGGTGAAGGCTTCGCGAATAGCGGGGACCACATCGGCTGGCTTGTCGATCTCCAGACCCACGTGACCATAGCTTTCCACCAGTTTGACAAAGTCAGGCAGTGCATCCACGTAAGACTCGGAATAACGCGAGCCGTAGTCGATTTGCTGCCACTGGCGCACCATGCCCAAATAACGATTGTTCAGGCAAAGAACCTTGGGGCTCAAGCGGTACTGTTTACACGTAGACAGTTCCTGAATGTTCATCTGAATGGAGCCCTCACCCGTGATGACGGCAACATCCTGGCCAGGGTTGGCCATTTGCACACCCATTGCGTAAGGCAAGCCCACGCCCATCGTGCCCAGGCCACCGGAATTGATCCAGCGACGAGGCTTATTGAATTTGTAGTACTGAGCCGCCCACATCTGGTGCTGACCCACATCAGAAGTCACGAAAGCGTTGCCGCCCGTCACTTCCCACAGGGATTCCACCACGTATTGCGGCTTGATCAGCTCGTCCGACTTGGCGTAGGCCAAGGAGTTCTTGCCCCGCCAGACATTGATCTGTTTCCACCAATCATTCAGGGAGGGCTGGTTCTGCGATTCCTGACGGCTTTGCGCATACAGCTCATTGAACTCGGTCAGCACGTCTTTGACACAGCCCACGATAGGCACATCAACTTTCACGCGCTTGGAAATTACCGAAGGATCAATATCAATATGAATGATCTTGCGTGGGTTCTGACCGAAGTGGCGGGTATTACCAATCACTCGATCATCAAACCGTGCACCCACTGCGATCAGAACGTCGCAATGCTGCATGGTCATATTGGCTTCGTAAGTACCGTGCATGCCGGGCATGCCGATGTACTGATCCGCCGTACCTGGATAGGCACCCAGACCCATCAAGGTAGTCGTGCAAGGAGCACCGCTTAACTTGACCAGCTCATTGAGTTCGCTGTCAGCATTACCCAGCACCACACCACCACCAACATAAATCAGCGGGCGCTCGGCGCTATTGAGAATCTGGACGGCTTTCTTGATCTGCCCCTGATGGCCTTTGGTCACAGGTGCGTAGGAACGCATCTTGACCTCGCCACGCTTGGGCGTGTATTTGCACGTTGCAGTCGTAATATCTTTGGGGATATCAATCAGCACAGGACCGGGACGGCCCGTCGTGGCAATAAAAAATGCCTTGCGAATGGTATCGGCCAAATCACGAACATCGCGCACCAGGAAGTTGTGCTTGACGCAAGGACGGGTGATACCGATGGCATCACACTCCTGGAAAGCATCTTCACCAATTGCCTGGGTGCTGACCTGCCCACTGATGATGACCATCGGAATGGAGTCCAGGTAAGCGGTCGCAATACCGGTGACGGCATTGGTGACGCCCGGGCCACTGGTTACCAGTGCCACGCCAACTTTTTGGGACGAACGGGAATAGGCATCCGCAGCATGAACAGCAGCCTGTTCATGACGCACAAGAATGTGCTGGAAGCGGTCCTGCTTGAAGATTGCGTCGTAGATATAGAGAACGGCACCACCCGGATAACCGAAAACGTGTTCCACGCCTTCGTCCGCGAGCGTGCGCACAACAATATCTGCGCCATTTAATTCAGACATGAGTTTTCCTTTCAGTCTTGCTCTGCAATATCGACTGACCACGACGGTCCGAGCTTGAACCGATGTCAGCAACATGATCTGGCGCTTCATGGCCCACAGGACCACACCACCCAGACACATTACCGTCCGGCCTGCACTCTTCGACACCCAGTGCGTGCATACAAAAACGTATGCGTTAGCTTGAAACGGAAGTCCTGGCATCCCACGCTTGTGACGCGGCCAGCAACAAAGTTTTTAGGCGCAAAAAACCGGGCGGATGGCCCGGTTAACAGTGCCTCGCTACAATTTGCTCGGATAAGGAGCAAAAACACCTGGTTACTTTACCTTGACTGCACAAAGCGAGCAACTGTGATTGTTGGTAAAGTGCAAAAAAACAGGCTTAAAGCTTGCATACGTAAAACGATATACTGTCTACCTATGACGAGCTGTCCGGGTATTTTATGGCATCGCCCATCCCACAATTAAAACAATTCCTGTATAGCCACTATTTTTTCGGCGGACTGCGCCAGTCCATCGGTGTGCTGTTGCCGGTCATTATTTTGGGCCGCTTCTTTGGTCACTATGACATTGGCGTCATTGCGTCCATGGGTGCCACCTGCGTTGCCATCATTGACCAACCCGGCGGCCCACGCCGCTATCGCAACAATGAAATGCTGGGCGGTATTGCGCTGGGCACGGTCACCGTTGGCCTGACAGGTCTGGCCTCCAGCTCTCCCCTGCTGCTGGTCCTGTGCGTACCGTTTCTGTGCTTTCTGTACAGCATGTTCTCCGTCTTTGGTCGTCGCGGCGGGCTGATCGGCTTTGCCGCCCTGCTGCTGATGACCTTGACGATGCGCTTTCCCATGCAGCCTCACGAGGTATTGGCGCACACGCTGTATTCCTTTGCCGGTGGTCTGTCCTATTACTTGTTCAGCACCCTGTTCCGACGCTTGTTCTGGTATAGGGAAGAGCGCCAGACACTGGCGGTAGCCCTGTTTGCCACGGCTGAATACATGGAAGCGCGCTCGCAATTCTATGACTCCACCTCGGATCTGGACGCCTGCTATAGACGGCTGATCAATCTTCAATCCAATATGACCGAAAAGCACCAGGCCGCCCGCGACGTGGTACTGCGTGAATTGCCGCGCGGTTATGGACGAGGCGATCACCACCGCAAGGCACTGCTGACTATCTTCTTGAATATGGTCAGCATTCTGGACTCGCTGGTCGCGACCTATACCGACTACACCGTCCTGCGCCGTCAGCTTTCCGACAGCGATTTCATGGTTTTTGCGCGTGATGGCTTGCACAAGCTTTCGTTGGATATTGGCCGCATTGCCATGAATGTTTCACGAAGCGCTCGCACCACCCGTCGCTCCAGCGTCAAAGCGGAAATCCGCGCCATGGAATACGAGCTGGAGAAGTACAAACGCCAGGGCATGTCGCAAACAGACCCGGAAACCTACGCCCTGCTAGTCCAGGTCTTGCGCCGACTGCGTAACCTGAACCGCATTGTGGACAGCATGGCAAGCCTGTCGCATCGTGCCAGCCAGAATCTGCCAGTCGATCAATACCTGAATAAATCGCTAAGCCGCATGCTCTCGCGTGAAGAACTGCGTTTGGGCATGCTCAGCAGCAATATGAAGCTGAAGTCCTCGCACTTCCGCTACGCGGCACGTGTCAGCATTGCGTCCATGGTGGCCCTGGGAGTTGGCGCACTCAGCGCCCATTTCCAAAGCGAACTGGGCCTGGTCAGCGCCCTGACAGCACACAGTTACTGGATCATCCTGACGATTCTGGTCATTATGAAGCCAGGCTTTGCCATCACACGCCAACGCAATGGCTGGCGCCTTTTTGGCACGGTACTGGGCTGCGGAGCGGCCTTCCTGCTCCTGAAGCTAACGGACAACCGCGAGCTGTATCTGATCGCCATGTTGCTGGCCTACCTGCTGGGTAACAGCCTGGTTCAACTGAACTTCCTGCTATCGGCCCTGTTCAACACAATCTTTGTGATTTTGTCCTTCCAATTCCTGTCCACGGGCGGCTCCTTCATTATTGGAGAACGTCTGGTGGATACGCTGATTGGTTGCGGTATTGCCATGGCCGCCAGTTACTTGCTCCCCAACTGGGAATCCAGCGCCATGACAGGTCTGGCCCGAGCAGCCTTGGCCGCCAACAAAGAGTTCTGGCGTGCAGGGCTGGAATTCGCTCGCTTGAGCCGCCTGCATAACCAGATCCTTAAAAGCGGTCAGGAAGGCGAACCCACTATGACAGAGGCCCAGAAAAACCAGGTGGATCTGGACTTGATGGAAGCCGACACCGCCTGGCAAGTGGCAAACAAGAACGTACACATTGCCTTCAGCAACTTTGCCTCGGCCTTTTATCGCATGATGGATGAACCAGTTAGCCGACAAGCCAATGTATCCCTGCTGAATAATCTGCTGATTCAGAACCACGTGCTGGCCTCGCAGATCAGCGCCGCTGCCCCGCTTCTGGCTAATTTGAGTCAGATTCCGCCAGGCATCCAGAACTCCCTGGATGCCATTGGCGCACTGATTAACGACCAGGATGCCGACCCGCCTGCTTCCATCGAAACCGACGGTGAGCTGGCCATGCTGGCCTACCCTATCCGTCAGATGGTCAAGGCCGCCCAACTGATACGTCAGGATATGAGAGGCCTGGAATACAGCGCTGGCCCGCAACTGCCGCCTGAGCGCAAGCAGGAACTGAAACAGCAAGGGGCCTGATGGCCATGCCATGTCCCGTATACATGTGGAGCTCGCCGTCGGGACCAAATAAACAAGAACTCAAAGCACAAAGCACAAAGCACAAAGCACAAAGCACAAAGCACAAAGCACAAAGCAAAAGAGCATAGGGTGTCCAGCCCTCTTCAATTCGCAGGACCAAAAATAAAAAGGCAAGGCGCAAATACATGGCCTTGCCTTTCTTTTTTACCTGCAAGACCGCAGATCAGCTAAAGAGCTGTTCTTACGGCGCAAGCAACAACGCTAACTACTTATCAAGCCTTGGCATCCTGCTCGGAGCGACGGAACACCAGCTTGTCCTCGCTGGAGAGCTCAGGCTGGAATACATACCCCTCGCGATCAAACGCCTTCAAGCCTTCCACTGTTTGCACACGCTTGTCGATGACAAAGCGGGCCATCAAACCACGGGCTTTCTTGGCGTAGAAACTGATAATCTTCCAGACACCGTTTTTCTCGTCCTGGAAAACGCACTGAACCACACGGGCACGCAAGGCTTTTTGATCGACCGCCTTGAAATACTCTTCGGAGGCCAAGTTCAAGACAACGGGCTTGGCTTCGCCTTCCTGACGCTCGTTCAAATAATTGGCAATCCGGCTGCCCCAGTAAGCGTACAAATTGGCACCTTCGGGATTCTTCAAGCGAGTGCCCATTTCCAGACGGTAAGGACGCATCAAATCCAAAGGACGCAAAGCACCGTACAAACCGCTAAGAATCACAATGTGGTCCTGCGCCCACTTCAGCTCCTTGTCCGACAAATCCGTTGCAGCCATGCCCTCATATACATCACCATTAAAAGCCAGAATGGCCTGACGGGCATTGGAGCGGTCAAACTTGGGCTCCCACTCCTGGTAACGCTGGACATTCAAGCGCGCCAGGTCGTCGCTCAGCTTCATCAAGCCGGCAATATCCTCTTCGGACTGAGTGCGCAAAATATCAATCAAGCCTTGCGCCTGCTCCACAAACAGAGGCTGGGTTTCCAGCTGCGTGCGTACAGGGGAATCGTAATCCAGCTTTTTCGCTGGCGAGAGCAATAACAACATGCGCCTATATCCTTTCTATCCAAACAGATAAAGGGCCATGCCCTTTATCTGCCATCTACAAAACACGCTTTGACAGCAATTAGCGAGCCGTCCAGCCACCATCCAGACTTAGCGTCGTACCCGTCATTTGGTCTGCGGCGGCAGACGACAGGAACACAGCAGCACCGCCCAATTGTTCAGGAGTCACAAACTGCAGGGAAGGTTGTTTCTCAGCCAGCAGCTCGCGTGCGGCAGCTTCAATATCAATCCCTTTTTGCTGGCTGATAGCTTCGATCTGCTTTTCCACCAAGGGAGTCCGTACCCAGCCCGGGCAGATTGCGTTGCACGTAATACCCTTGCCAGCATTTTCCAGTGCGGTCACTTTGGTCAGACCCACGACACCATGCTTGGCAGCCACATAAGCCGATTTATTTACCGATGCCACCAGACCATGTGCCGAAGCGATATTGATAATGCGCCCCCAACCCTGCTTTTGCATGATAGGCAAGGCAGCCGCTGTGCCGTGAAATACAGCCGACAGGTTCAAGGCAATGATGGCGTTCCATTTATCAACCGGAAAATCTTCGATAGGCGCGGTGTACTGAATGCCGGCGTTATTGACCAGAATATCCAGACCGCCCAAGGCCTCTGCCGCCTTGGCAACAAAGTCGCGCGTGGCCTGTTCATCACTCAGGTCTGCATTCAGATAATAGGCTTTGACACCAAATTTGGACTCCAGCGTGCTGCGCTCGCGCTCGATATCTTCAGGCTGACCAAAACCATTGATCACCACATCTGCACCGGCTTTTGCCAACTCGGTGGCCATGGCCAGACCGATACCACTGGTCGATCCTGTTACGACCGCTTTTTTACCTTTCAGCATAGATACCTCGTGAGTATTGACAACAGGGAACTGAAACCCCAAGTGTACTCGCCGGCCTGCACTGCCGGGAAATGCAATGGGCTCGTTTTGTCCGGAATCATCAAGGCTTGCAAAACAAGGCCAAACACCATCGGACCACGTACTAGCGCATTACCCCCTAAAACTTCGGCCTGCGCGGGGAAAAGTCGGCCATACACAATGTTGCGGATGAGTTTTCCGAACATCGGCCGCGACTGACACTTTTACCTTAACGTTCTTATGTGACAAAACAGCAAATAAACCATGCTGAGGGAGCAGGACGATCAAACCAGCAGAAAACAAAAAAGCCCTTGAATAATCAAGGGCTTTCAAAATTCCAGGTGGCGGACAGGGTGGGATTCGAACCCACGGTACGCTTGCACGTACGCCTGATTTCGAGTCAGGTACATTCGACCACTCTGCCACCTGTCCGCGATTGCTTATATGGTTACAAGCAAGCCCATAAATATAGTTCAAAGAACACTCTTTGACAAGCACTAAAGAGACATAGCACTTGCGTCAAAGAGCGGAGTTTCCTGATAAGACCAGCCACTCAAACCAAAGAGCTCTTTCCAATCAAGGGTTTACCCTCTGTTTTGGCCTAATTCACTTGTTCACCCTGAGCCGCAGGCCTATATTGGAAACACACATTGATGCATCGCAGCCCTGCCTCTCCAAGGCAGTCCTTGTAATTCCGGCGCAGCTTGCTGGACTTGATAAAAGGAATTGTCATGCAAACCTTCCAATGGATTATCGACGCCAACGGCGACGGCATATACAGTCTGAATGAGGTTCTCCAGACTCTGCGCTGGGCTTTTCGGATACCAGGCAGCCTGGTAGTTGAAACCTTGGGCTCCATCCCGGTTCTGTCTGATCTACTGCGTATCCAGGCTTCAGAAGCGACAGGCTACGCTTCTTTGCGAGGCGGACTGGTCAATATCCTGTCGTTATTCTTCTGGGCCGCACTCTGTCTCTGGTTTCTGGAAGTCAACTCCAAACCACGTGCAGAGCCTGCGCAGCGCAACGTACGCCATGCGCCACACTTGAACAAGCAACTGGACTCTGTGCACGGTCGGCAGCTACACGCGAACTACAACCGGCGCCCTGTCCGCCATCGTCAGGTTGAACGCCATACCTTCTAGATGCACTCATGCCCTCCTGCCGAAAAAGGAGAAACATGTGTTAAGAAAGGTAAACCCCTGGCACAGCGCTTACGAGCCGTGTTGCGTTTGGAAGTGCTTTGCCAGGATTACCTAACGTTTGGACTACAGGTTTTAGGCAACAATCGCTGCAGCTAGTGTCATTAGAGGTGCAGCTTATGAAAAAATTACTATTAGCCGGTTTAATGGCCTTGAGCACCAGCGCCGCCTCTGCGGGCGGTGTAAATGTCGATATCAATGTCGGTATTCCGGGTATCGGTTACGGGCCGATCTACTACCCACCCGCTCATGTTGTGGAACGCCCGGTTTATGTCGCCCCACCCCCAGTGGTTTACCACCCGCCACGTTACGTCTATCGTCCCGGCTACGTGGAATATGGTCGCTCCAACAAGGAATGGCGCAAGGAGCAGCGACGCGCTCACAAGCGCTGGCGCAAACAGCAGGAGCGCTACTGGGATGATGACTAATCCATCACTACGGAACCATGAATGAAAAAGGGCTGAGGACCACAAAGGTCATCAGCCCTTTTGCTATTCAAGCAGAGGCGTTACTTCGCAGGCACCAGACGTTCCAGTCCGCCCATATAAGGACGCAGAACCTTGGGCACAATCACGCTGCCATCTTCTTGCTGGTGGTTTTCCAACACAGCCACCAAGGCGCGACCTACGGCCAGGCCAGAGCCGTTCAGCGTATGCACAAACTCCGGACGTGCCTTGCTGTCGGCGCGGAAACGCGCCTGCAGACGACGAGCCTGGAAAGCCTCGCAGTTCGACACCGAGGAGATCTCGCGGAATGTGTCCTGGGCAGGCAACCACACTTCCAGATCGTAGGTTTTGGCAGCAGAAAAGCCCATATCGCCAGTGCACAGTTGCACTACACGGTATGGCAGTTCCAGCGCTTGCAGAACGTGCTCGGCGTGGCCAACCATAGACTCCAGCGCTTCGTAGGATTGCTCGGGGTGAACAATCTGCACCATTTCAACTTTGTCGAACTGGTGCTGACGGATCACACCGCGTGTATCACGGCCACCACTACCCGCTTCCGAACGGAAACAAGGCGAGTGAGCCGTCAAGCGCATCGGCAAGGCGTCACCAGCCAGAATCTCGTCACGCACCATACCGGTCAGGCTGATCTCGGAGGTGGAGATCAGGTACAGGTCTTCAGATTTGGACTCTGCGGGATCAGTGGACTCGTTCTCTTGGCCACCTTTGGTGACCCAGAACATATCGTCCTTGAACTTGGGCAATTGGCCGGTGCCGTACAAGGTGGAAGCATTCACGATGTAAGGGGTGTAGCACTCGGTATAACCGTGCTCTTCCACCTGGGTATCCAGCATGAACTGGGCCAGAGCACGGTGCAAGCGAGCCAGAGGACCACGCAGAACCATGAAACGGGCGCCAGCCAGCTTGCGAGCAGCTTCAAAATCCAGACCAAACTGCTCACCCAGATCCACGTGATCACGCGGCTCAAAGGTGATGTGCGCAGGCTTGCCCTGATCATCTTTAGGACCCGGGATCCAGCGACGTACTTCGACGTTGTCTTCTTCGGACTCGCCTACCGGCACGCTTTCGTGCGGCAGGTTAGGAATCGTGGCGAACCAGGAGGACAGCTCGGCCTGCACTTGGGACAAGTCCTGCTCCAGCTGCTTCAGGCGCACCGGAATTTGCTGGGATTGAGCCAATGCTTCGCTGGCGTCTTCGCCCTTGGACTTGAGCTGGCCGATGCGTTTGGCCAATGCATTGCGCTCGGCCTGCAAGGTTTCCGTTTCCACCTGTACCGCTTTGCGGCGGGCTTCCAGCTGCTGGAAACGCTCGGTGTCAAATTGCACGCCACGTTTCGCCAGGCCCTGTACCAGCGGCTCCAAGTCTTTGCGTAATTGGTTCAGATCTAACATTTAATAGCCATATAGGTGATGGTTCAATCCCGATTGATCTGGTGATTTTAACCACAAGCCACCACAAGCGCAGCACAGCGCAAGCAGTACTGAGGTATCGGGAAATACGGGGGTGACAGGTCAGGCAAGCGCCTGTCCTGTCTTAGGTGTCTTTTTTACCGGCCTGCTCATCCAGCTGACGCAGGCGCTCCATTTTTTCAGCAATCTTGATTTCCAGACCACGAGGCACAGGCTGATACCAGTGGGGATCGGGAATGCCGTCCGGCAAGTAGGTCTCACCCGCCGCATAAGCATTAGGCTCGTCATGCGCATAGCGATACGCATGACCGTGGCCCAGCTCTTTCATCAGCTTGGTGGGCGCGTTACGCAAATGCACCGGCACTTCGCGGCTTTTATCCTGCTTCACAAAGGCGCGGGCCTGGTTGTATGCCATATAACCGGCATTGCTCTTGGCTGCGATCGCCAGATAAATCACGGCCTGCCCCAGCGCCAGCTCTCCCTCGGGGCTGCCCAGGCGCTCGAAGGTCAAGGCAGCATCGTTGGCAATTTGCATGGCGCGCGGATCGGCCAGACCGATATCTTCCCAAGCCATACGTATGATACGGCGCGACAAATAACGGGCATCTGCTCCGCCGTCCAGCATCCGGGTCAGCCAATACAAGGCAGCGTCCGGGTTGGAACCACGTACCGACTTATGCAAAGCAGAAATCTGGTCGTAGAAGTTGTCGCCCCCCTTGTCAAAACGCCGGGAGTTCAGGGTCAGCGCATTTTGCAGGAAGTCTGTCGTGACCAACTCGGTGCCGGAAGTCTTGGCGGCCGTATTGGTCTGCTCCAGCAGGTTCAAAAAGCGTCGGGCATCGCCGTCGGCATAACCGATCAAGGTGTCGACGGCTTGATCCTCAAACTCCAGGCCATCCAGGGCATTTTGTTCCTGTACACGGCGTAGCAGAAGTTTGAGTTCATCATCCGTCAGAGACTTGAGCACATAGACTTGCGCCCGCGACAGCAAGGCCGAATTAACCTCGAAGGACGGGTTTTCCGTGGTGGCACCAATAAAGGTCACCAAGCCGCTTTCAGCATAAGGGAGCAGCGCGTCTTGCTGAGACTTGTTGAAGCGGTGTATCTCGTCCACAAACAGTATGGTGTGCTTGCCCATGGCCAGATTCTGCTGGGCCTGCTCCATGGCGGCTCGGATATCTTTCACGCCTGAAAAGACGGCGGACAAGGCGATGAACTCGCATTCGAATGCACTGGCCGTCAAACGTGCCAGCGTGGTTTTACCCACGCCGGGAGGCCCCCAGAAAATCATGGAGTGTGGTTTGCCGGACTGAAAAGCCAAACGTAGTGGCTTGCCCTCGCCCAGCAGGTGAGACTGCCCTACCACCTGATCCAGAGTTTTGGGGCGTAGTGCTTCGGCTAAGGGTGCAGCGGGTTCCTGAGCGAACAAATCACGCATGGCGATCGCCCTTCCTAAAATGGCAAGACCTGGCCAAGCGGACCAGGTCTGTATTGAAAACTTGTTTTGTCAGAGCCAGCTAAGTGCTGACCCTGACGATAGCTGCACAAAAACAGAATGTGCATCAAGGCATGGAGACGACATCCACTCCGGCAGGAGCCTTGAACGTGAAGGTACCCAAGGTAATCCGAGGGTTCGGTTCCAAGCCGGTGAAGTCGATATACGTGGTTTGCCCGAACGAGTCCTGCAACTCCAGACGACGTGGCTCACGATCCTTGAAGCCGATGTCTACGTAGGAAAAGCCGGCATCGCTTTGCAACGGTGTGGCTCGGATCCACTCCAATCCATCCCGTGCATCTTGCTCAACCAGACGGAAGGAGTCTTCCAGATTGCCAGTACCAAACAAGATCGCAGCAGGCGAAGCGCCGATGGACTGGTCCACACCACGCTCGGTGACCTGGGCCAGATCCGGGTCGTATTGATAAAGCAGCTTGCCGTCAGACACGATCAATTGTTCATAAGGGCGTTGCACATGCCATTTGAACTGTCCAGGGCGCTGAAACACGAATTGCCCGGATTGCGGCGCACCTTTGGACTGGCCGTTGCTATCGACCGTACGCTGGGAAAACTCGCCTTTCGCAGCACGCACATCTTGCACAAAAGAGCGCAATTGCTCGCTGGCCGAAGCGGCCATGGTCAAGGCAGGTGTAGTGGCCAGCAACATGCTGACCAGCAGTGTCTTAATCTTCATCTTTGGCACCTCCTGCGGGGACCAGAATTTCACGGTTACCGTTAGGCTGCATAGCCGATACCAGACCGGCTTGTTCCATTTGTTCCAGCAGTCGGGCTGCCCGGTTGTAACCAATACGCAAATGACGCTGCACCGACGAAATCGAAGCGCGACGATTCTTGATAATGACTTGAACAGCCTGGTCGTACAGCGGGTCCGCTTCAGCATCGACCATGCCAGTAGCGGGGTTGACCCCCTCACCCGATTCGCCTTCGACAGCACCTTCCAGCAGGCCTTCGATGTAATCGGGTTCGCCGTGTTCTTTCAAGTGTTCAACCACGCGGTGAACTTCCTCATCGCTGACAAAAGCGCCGTGCACTCGTTTAGGCAAGCCTGTACCGGGCGGCAGATAGAGCATATCGCCCATGCCCAGCAAGGTTTCCGCACCCATCTGATCCAGAATGGTGCGCGAGTCGATTTTGGAAGACACCTGAAAAGCAATACGGGTAGGAATGTTCGCCTTGATCAGACCTGTAATCACGTCCACGCTAGGGCGCTGAGTAGCCAGAATCAGGTGGATACCAGCCGCACGGGCTTTCTGGGCCAAACGAGCAATCAACTCTTCGATCTTCTTGCCCTGCACCATCATCAAGTCTGCCAACTCGTCAATAATGACGACAATCATGGGCAGAACAGACAACGGCTCGGGAGCGTCCGGCGTCAAAGAGAAAGGATTGGGGATAGGCTCTTCACGCTTTTGCGCTTCGCGTATCTTGGCGTTGTAACCGGCCAAATTACGCACGCCCAGCTTGCTCATCAAGCGGTAGCGTTTTTCCATTTCGGCCACACACCAGTTCAAGGCGTTGGAGGCCAGACGCATATCCGTGACCACCGGAGCCAGCAAATGAGGAATGCCTTCATAGACACTCATTTCCAGCATCTTGGGGTCGATCAGGATCAGGCGCACGTCTGCCGGGTCTGCCTTGTACAGCAGCGACAGAATCATGGCGTTAATCCCCACGGACTTACCGGAGCCGGTTGTACCTGCCACCAGCAAATGAGGCATCTTGGCCAGATCCGCCACCACGGGTTTACCGGCAATATCCTTGCCCAAAGCCATGGTCAGCAAGGAAGCACTGCTGTGATAGGTCTGCGAGCCTACGATTTCCTCCAGACGCACCATTTGGCGGCGGGGGTTGGGCAGTTCCAGGCCCATCAGGTTTTTCCCGGGAATAGTTTCCACCACCCGGATGCTGACCAGACTCAAGGCACGGGCCAGGTCTTTGGCCAGATTCACGATCTGGCTACCCTTCACGCCGGTGGCAGGCTCAATCTCGTAGCGCGTAATGACCGGCCCCGCCTGGGCGGTCACCACCGTCACAGCAACACCGAAGTCCGACAATTTCTTTTCAATCAGGCGCGAGGTGAACTCAATGGTTTCCGGCGACACCGTTTCTACATTGTCAGAGGCGGGGTCCAGCAGGGACAGCGGAGGCAAATCGCCCGCTTCGCCAGCCTGACGAGGCGCCTTGAACAAGGTCTGCTGCTTCTCTTTCTCGACGCGCTCGGATTTGGGCACAGCCACAAAAGCAGGTTCGATACGCACAGGCTGTTCGTGGACCAGTTGCTCCTGCTTGGCGACCACGCTTTCCGTGCGCTCGGCACGTTTGACCTCGCCCACGCGACGATCCTGACGGGCTGACCAGAAAGTCATCAAACGGCGAATCGTCCCCTCAATGAAGCCGCCCAGACGTTCTGCCAACGTCAGCCAGGAAAAACCGAAGAACAAACTGGCTCCGCCAGCGAGCAGGCCCATCAGCACCAGAGAGGCTCCACCAAAGCCTATCGAAGTTACTAATAGTTGCGATAATAATTGGCCTAACTGCCCACCAGCCCCCGCAGGGAGCTGCCATTGCTGGCCCAGATCTTTAAAAAACAGCGATTCCAGGCCCATGCTGCCCAGAAACAAAAAGAAAAAGCCTATGCCAATTTCCCAGCGCACCCGAGGCAGAACATCCTCGTTTTTAGTGCTGGGCAAAAGCAAAGCGGTCAGACGGTAAAAGCCCACGGCCACGCGCTGCACCAGCAGCACCACCCAAAGCCAGGCCGTCAGACCAAACAGAAACAAGAGGAAATCGGCGATATGGGCACCAAAGATGCCCCCGCCGTTTTGGGTCAGACCCGAGTGCACGGAATGCGACCAGCCGGGATCGCCCGGATCCCAGGTTGCCAGTACCAGGCCCAGCCAGGCTGCCAGAGCAGCGAAGATAATCCACCGTGCTTCGCGCAGCAGTCCTGTCAGGCGCTGTTGCAGGGCTGAAGGCCCATTACGCACATTTTTGGATGACCGGGACGAACGAGGGGATGTTGCAGGTATTCTTGCCATGGACTCATTATAATTGGAGATCGTCTTTTTCGGATTTTCTGTGATGTCGACTACTAAGCACGCAAAAGTACTCATTCTGGGCTCAGGCCCGGCCGGCTATACCGCAGCGATCTACGCAGCCCGCGCCAACCTCAACCCCGTCTTGGTCACCGGCATGGAGCAAGGTGGCCAACTGATGACCACCACAGATGTAGATAACTGGCCAGCCGATGCCCAAGGCGTCCAGGGACCTGATCTTATGGCACGTTTCCAGGCTCATGCGGAACGATTCGAAACAGAATTAATCTTTGACATGGTGTCCTCGGTTGATCTTTCCACCCGTCCCCTGACCCTGAATGGTGATAGTGGCACAGTCTACACCTGCGATTCGCTGATTATTGCGACAGGCGCCTCTGCCCAATACCTGGGCCTGCCAACCGAGCAGGAATTCATGGGCCGTGGCGTGTCCGGTTGCGCAACATGTGATGGTTTCTTCTACAAGAACCAGGACGTGGTCGTAGTCGGTGGTGGCAATACCGCCGTGGAAGAAGCCCTGTACCTGTCCAATATTTGCAAGACCGTGACCTTGATTCACCGTCGCGATACCTTCCGTTCCGAACCCATCCTGACCGACAAGCTGATGGACCGCGTCCAGAATGGCAATATCCAGCTGAAACTGCACAGCGAACTGCAAGAAGTGCTGGGCGATGCTTCGGGCGTGACAGGTGTGCGCATCATCAATAACCAGACCCAGGCCACTGAAGACCTGGCTGTGACTGGTGCCTTTATCGCCATCGGCCACAAGCCCAACACCGGGATCTTTGAAGGCAAGCTGGAAATGCACGACGGCTACATCACGACTCGCAGCGGTCTGAAAGGCATGGCCACCATGACTTCCGTTCCTGGCGTCTTTGCCGCGGGCGATGTGCAAGACAATATCTATCGTCAGGCCATTACCAGTGCAGCCAGCGGTTGCATGGCCGCCCTGGACGCACAGCGCTGGTTGGATGAAAACAAATAAGCCCAAAGCCGTAGGGCGTAGTCTGGCAGACCTGAAGAAGTTACAAGGTCAGGTCCGCCAGGATCTCAATCCGTCCCCGGCCCCCGCCCGTCCCCAGGCTCGCAAGCGCCCCCGTCCACCGGATCCCGGTGGCAAGCCAGCCAAACTGGCTCCTGCCAGTAATGCTACAGCGGCCCAAGACCCCGTTTCCTTATTGGACCCCAGCGACAGGGCCTGGCTACGCCAGTCCATGCGGGACGTCGCCCCCTTGAAAAAACGCGGTCAAAGCGTAGTCATGAGCCGTCCTGCGGCTAGCCCGGAACAGTTGGAGCAACGTCGTCGCCACGCGGTAGGTGCGCCCACCAGTACGCCAGCCCTGCCCCAGGCCTCTGACCAATATGTCAGCGTGCAAGGTGAAAGCAACGATCTACGACATTTGCGTGCTGGCTGTGGCCCCGATGTCTTGCGCGATCTGGAACGCAACCGTTGGCCGATTGAGTCCAGCCTGGATTTGCATGGCTCGGATCTGGAACAGGCCCGCGAGCGACTGGACAACTTTCTGCGCTCCTGTCTGGAGCACGGCGTGCGCTGTGTACGAATTGTCCATGGCACGGGCTACGGCTCGCGCAATGGCGAACCCGTTTTGCGTCATGCCGTGCGTCGCTGGTTAACCCAGCTGCCCAGCGTTCTGGCTTATATGGAATGCGCGCCCAACGAAGGTGGGCAAGGTGCCGTCAAACTGGTGCTGCAAGCCATGTCCGAACCCGGCGTTTGATTTTTTCCATTAGGTACAGACGTAAAAAAGGCCAGCTTTCGCTGGCCTTTTTTTTGTTGTTGTTATGTTGTACTGCCTATTGCTTTTATAATAGTGACCGTTTTATTTCGGTCTTTATTGCCCAGCGTTGCGGGGCTATGTCTCCTCACCTGCATGAAACGTATTGTGCCCCATTTATAAAGCTGTCACACTTAGGGAATGCACTGATACCCGCATGGTAAGAAAATATCAGTCGCCCATTCGCAGTCTTTATTCTGCTGCCTGGTCCAAAGCCTTCACGGCCCGCTTCAAAAACACCTGCATTTCTTTCTCAGCCTGCTTGTCGCCCTGCTCTTGGGCAATCACCAAGCCCTGCTCCAGAATTTCCCTGGCCTGTTTGAATTGCTCCAGGTTCACCAGCACCCGGCCCAACAGCTTCCAGGCTGCGGTGTAACGCGGATTCATTTCCACGGCTTTGGACAAATGTTCGCGAGCCGCTTCCAAATCGCCCTCGCCCATACAGGCATTGCCCAGGCCAAAGCGCAACAAAGCATTATCCTTGCCTGCCGCCAGTAGCTTCTCCAATCCTTCGCGCATAATCCGTACCCTTGAAAACAAAGCAAGGCTGGGTCGCGCTGCCTTCACACAAAACAAAATAGCAGCAACGACACGCCTGCACAGCTTGATGACTATTGAATCATCTAGCCATAAACCATTGAGCTTGGTTTTGTACCACGGAATATCAAAGGGCGGCCTCAGCCGGCCGGGCTCTGTAGGCCCATTCTCCTGCTGGTACCGCCCTGGCTAGCGCTTTAGGCCAGATCGCCTTGCAACACCCCCTTGCTGACGACTTCACGGCCATCCAGGCTAACCGTGCAATTGCGCATTGGGTAGTCGAAGTGGCAATCGGAGAAACGGCCAGCCGCTGGATTTGCGCCCGTAGAGAAAAGGAAGTTACCGGCAAAGGCGCGCAACTCGGTTCCGTTGGTATCGCGCTTGTCATACATAGCCATGGAGTCCCAGCGTGCCGCCGGCGCCATGCCCCAGCCCACATGACTGACCGCATAGGCATCCTTGTCATTCCAACTGGCGTAATAGGAGCGGATCAAATCGGCATCCACGCCCTTGCCCTCAATAGCCACGACATAATCGTTTTCGATGCGCAAGGTTACGGCTGATTCCAGATAGCGCTTGAAGGTCAGGTTCACATCTCCACTATCCAGCACCAGCGTGCCATTCACACTGCCATTGCTGGGGTAGCAAATGCACAGGCCAGCAGGCCAATACCCAAAGCTGCCCGGCTTGTCGGCTATCCCGGCACTGCCGCGCCCGATCACACCCGCCAGGCTGACCGTCAGGTCCGTACCGGCTTCGGAGCTAATGTGCATGACACTGGCATCGGTAATCAGCTTGCCGCCAATATCGCACTTGCTTTGCAAATCAGGACTGGGTTTGACCCGTTCCAGAATCTCGGGATGCTCGTCGCTAATCATCATGATGCGGGCACCTTTGGCCAGCAGTGCGGCACGCTCGGGCGAATGCAGCAGCCCTTCTACGGTGCAGTCCACAATGAACTGGCTGCCTGCCAAAGCCTGGACAATCGGGTCCATACCTTCCAGCGCCAAAGACGTCCCGGTCGAGCGCAGGGCAATATTGCTTTTCAGACGTGGCGAGACCAGTTTCACATGGCAAACCCGTGCCCCCATTTGCGTCAGGGCCAACTCAGCCAGCTCGGCCAGCACGGAGCGCGATTGCGTCTCGGACAGCACGACTGCCATTTCGCCGGGTTGTACTTTGCATAGTCCAAACACTTCTACAAAATCAGCAATCCACTTACCTTCAATATGCTCACGCAACATCTCACTACTCCTAGAAAATTCAAAAAAGGCGCTGCGCGGCTCTTTCAGCCGGGCAGCGCCTATACACATCAGTCGTGCAAATCCTTGCCCTTGGTCTCGGGCGAGGCAATGGTGGCCCACAAAGCCAGAACACACAGGCCGATCAGGTACCAGTCAAAAACCTGTTTTTGATTGATGGAATGCAGCCAGGCTTGCAAATAGGGAGCGGTCCCGCCCGTCAGGGCACCAGCAACCGAATAGGGCAAGCCCATGGCAACCGCACGAATGCGGGTCGGAAACTGCTCGGGGAAAAAGGCCGGCATGATGGCGGTGGGTGCCGAGATCAACAGCATGCCGCCCGCCATGAACACCACCAGACGCCAGATCTCGCCCTGGCCGCCGGTCAGCACCATGGTCAGCGGGATGATGCTGATGATTGAACCGATGGAGAAGAAATACCAGTTCGCCTTGCGACCAAAACGATCCGAAAATGCGCCCCAGAAAATCAGGCACAGAATCAGGAAAAGATTGGCCCCTACCCCCACCCACATCACTTTGGCGGCAGGCATGCCCAGGGAGGTAATAGCAAAGGTGGGCGCCATGATGGCCCAGACGTAATACAGCACGGTGCCGCCGGCCGACAAGGCAAATACGCGCAAGCAGGCACTGCGATACTTCCAGACCTCCGACCAGAACACGCGTGCGCCCGGGCGTGCCGTTTTGCCTGCCGCTTGCGCTGCGGCCTGACGGGCTTTGAACATGGGAGTTTCATCCAGCTTTCTACGCAGATACAGCGCATATACCCCCAAGGCCCCACCCAAGACAAAAGGCACACGCCATGCCCAGGCCCGAACAACATCCTCACCCAGCAGACTGGTCAGGCAGGCACTGAGCAACACAGCCGCCAATACCCCGATCGTGACAAACACAAACACGGAGGAAGACCACAGCCCACGTTTATGAGCAGGTGCCATTTCGGTGACATAGGTGAAGGAAGAAACCACCTCCCCACCGTGGCCAATCCCTTGCAACAAACGGCCCATCAACAAAAACAAGGCGGCAATCGGCCCCACCATGTCATACGTAGGAGCAATACCAATCACCAAACTGCCCAAGGCTGTCACCAGCATGGACAGGGTCATGGTGAAACGCCGCCCCTTGCGATCGGCCAACCAGCCAAAAAAGATGCCTCCCAGCGGGCGCATGAAAAAACCCACAGCAAATACTGCCAGTGTGCCCAGCAAAGCCGCCAGCGGGTCCTCACTATGGAAAAACTGCTTGGCAAAATAAGCGGCAAAAATCGAATAAGCCGTCCAGTCGTACCACTCCAGGGCGTTACCCGCCCCAACCCCCAAAATAACGCGTCGACGCTGCGCGGCAGTCATGGGCTGCTCGCGCAAAGATGGTGTATGTGCGTCCAAGAGATGTCCCCTTCACTGTGATAGTTATGCTTCTTGTTTATTGTTTTTGATCCGGTGGCTCAGGCCACCAACTGCGTGAAACGAGAACGATGAAAGATCAGTGGCGAGATTTCGCGCTCGATCTGCACATCGTGGATAAGCAATTGCACGGCATCGTGGTCCCCGGCGGGATGCACTTGAAAAACACTGCAGTCAAACCAGACTGATGCCCCTTGTATATGGACGGCCCCCTCCTCGGTCAGCTCGACCTCGATATCGCTGAATCGGCTGTCCTTGTCCGGTCCGGCCAGCTGACGGCAAATAGCCGCATGTTCAGCACTCAAAATTGACACCCCCAGACGCGAGGCGCGAGACAGCAGCGCCCAGGTCGAGGAACTTTTCTGCACAAAAAAGGCGGCCAAAGGCGGATCCAGCGAAACCCCTACGGAAAAACTGGACGCAACAATGACTTGCGGCTTGCCATCGAGTACGGCGGCAATGGCCGCTACCCCGGATGGAAAATGTCCGAAGGCTTCGCGCACCACCCTGGCTCCCAACCCACTTATGTTTTCTTTCATGACGATGACTCTGCTCAGGCGTTAAAGACCCAAAACCCAAAATGAGGCGAGCTCTGCGACAACACACTCGCTTGGCCTCAATTCTGTTTCGATCGTCATTTATTTGCAATAACAAAATAGACAAACAAGGATGGTTTTTGTTGAATTTAGGTATTAACCCTATGAAAATTCGTCGTTTTAAAAGCTATAGGCCTATACAATTCAACCCAATATTATTGCGTATTATCTTTCGTCATTATTTATTTGCAATAATTAATGAGCTTAAAACCTCCCGGAATCCACAAGGACAGCATGTATCTACATATCGTTTTGATGGCACCCCACACCCCTGTCAGCCCGGAACTCGCACCCAAGCTGGACCAGGCCTTTATCCGCATACATCAGGAATGCTCCGGCATAGAACGCTTTGAATGGGTGCCGAACCTGTCACGCAGCTCGGCGCGCTACAGCCATGCCCTGCTTTCTGTATTCCACACTCAAGAAGCACTGGACGCCTACAGACAAAGTGATGCTCACCAGGCCATGCTGGATGCCATCGCCCCGCACATTCAGGACATCGTCGTGCTGGACAGCGTGCTGGAGAAAAGCCTGCCCTAAGAAGCTCAAGCTGGCGCCCTGGCAAACAGGACGCAAGCAGCCCCAGTGCGGCTACGCTAGCGCCGCCGGGGCACGCACGGTAAAATGGCCCGCTACAAACCTACTATCAAAAATGGGTAGCAATCAGCCCCACCACCGGAAAACAGAATGAAAGCAAGCGTCGCGATTGATGAGTTCATCGCTAGCCGAGACCATGGCGAGCACGAGCAACTTGCCCCGCACCACTACATTCTGACGCTCTACGGCCTGTTCGCCCGCCCCACCGGCGTCATCATTCCCGTGGCCAGCGTGGTTCAACTACTGGCCGACCTGGGTGCTGAACCGTCCAGCGTGCGCTCCGCCATTTCCCGGCTTAAGAAAAAAGGCGTGCTAGTTAGCCAACAAGCCGCCTCGGGCAAAGGCTATGCCTTGGCGGCCGAACTGGAGCCGCATATGCAGGCCGGTGACGAGCGGATTTTTTCCACCCCCTCCATGAATATTCGGGACCCCTGGCTGCTGGTCTCCTTCTCCGTTCCGGAAAGCGAACGCCAGAACCGTCACAAGATTCGTACAGGCTTGGCTCGCATGGGGTTTGGCACGGTAAATGCGGGCCTGTATATAGGTCCGGCGCGCTTGCAGGCAGAGGCTGTCGAGTACATACGCGAGCACCAGCTCTGGCCCTATATTGAGCTGTTCACCTGCGAACCCAGCGGCCTGAGCGATATTCAGGAAAAGATCTCCCGCTGGTGGAATTGGGACAAGCTGGCCAATGAGTACCAGTCCTTCTTGAACTCATATCAACACGAAGTTGAGGCGTGGCAAACCGCTTTACGCCAAGGCACGGCCGACCCTTTGGAAGCCTTCCGACTCTATATGCCTATGGTGACACGCTGGCGCAGACTGCCCTTTCTGGACCCAGGCCTGGCACCCGAGCTATTGCCAGACAACTGGGTAGGCAATACCGCCCGCAAATTGTTCGGTGACTTGCATCGACTGCTTAGTCCCTTGAGCTCGCAACACGTGCAGCAGGCCATTCCAAACTGGAAGGCCCGCGGCACGGAGTAAACCTGCTCCTTTACTCAGGCCCCTGCAAAGCGTGCAATGTCGCCCATCAAATCCTGGGCGACGCGCTCAAACCGCTCCGGCGTCACCCCCTGCATCATGGGTGCATCCTGCCAGGCCCGGAAGTTGCCAAACTGGAAAGGCAAATCAAAACAATGCCCGCTGAACACCGCTTCAAGCGGGCTTTGTTCCATGAAGCCACTCCAGACCACCGAGCGCCCCGCTGCTTTCAGACTAGCCGCATACTGCGTGGGAAAACGCTGGAATTGCAACCAGGACGACGCGGCCACCACTTGCTGATACGGCGTCAGACCCGAACCTGCTCCCTGATACACCCCATTTCGCAGCAGGCTGTCTGGCAAATCTCCCACAGGCCATACACCCAAAGCCTGATCGACCTGCTCTTGCGTCGCCTGCCGATGAAAAGGCACGTCAAAAAAGAACACCGAGGACTCTTGGGCAGTACAACGCAGATACACCGCCTGCGCATGGCAGGCTTGTGCCGCCCAGTCAGGATTCAAGAAGTCGGGCGGCATCCCGGCGCTGGCCACAGGCAAGAATGCCGAAGGAGCATGAGCCAAACGTGGCGGCTCTTTGTCCAAGGCCATCATGCCGTGCTGCATCAAGATATCCACGTTCGCCGTCAGCCACTGATCACCCAGGCTTTGTCGCAGGCGCTCTGTGGTTTTTCTTTGTTGCTCGGGTGACCACGGCGTGCGCGTTCCCATGCTAAGCAAAGCCACACGATCAATCCAACCTCGTGTGGACTCCAGCACGCTGAGCAAATGCGCATACCAGCCGCCCGCCGATTGCCCCATCAAGGTAATCTTGTCCGGGTCTCCGCCAAAGGCATGGATACGATCTTTCACCCACTGCAGTGCCAAGAGCAGGTCGGCTGCCGGCAAAGGCAAATCATCAGCTTGTGCATCGCCCAGGTGCCCCAAGGCACCCAGACGGTAATTCACATTGACCACCACCATGCCCTGCGCTGCCAGGCGGGTGCCGTCATACCAATCCAAAGAAGCGCCGCCACTCATCCAGGCTCCACCGTGGACAAAGAACAGCACAGGCAGACCTTGCGCTTGGGCGGGAGCCCACACATTCAGAAAATAAGCATCTTCAGATTGCGGATTGGCACTGCCTGCACCCATCACCGCCGCAAGGCGGCTGGGGCGCTGCGGGAATAAGGGCACCTGATCCAGAGAGGTCGCTGCCACTCGCCCCGTCGCCGCCTGCGCCGCTTCAAAACGACGCGTACCCTGGGCGTAACGCAGGCCATACCAGGCCTGCACCTCTACGCCATCGGCATGACAACGTCGTGAGGGAGCATTGACCAGCAATGTCGCCGTCATGGTTTAGAGCTTGTTGGAAATGTAAGGTGTACCGGTCATGCCGTTACCGTGTAGCTCATAACCCATAGGGGCGGTAATCGAAGCATGGCGAGTACCTGTATTGATATCCCGCCACATGCGGCCCAGCAAACTGTTTTCCGCAAAAGAGGCCGTGCCATGTAACCAGCACAGATTGTTCACCGCATCCACCAGTTCGTGTCCGGCATGGCCGATTCCGGCGCGGTGACGGGCGCGCAATTCCAAAGGCATGGGCACGGTGCCAGAGGCAGCAGCATCAATTTGAGCCGCAGCGCGTTCCAGCAATAAGCGGGCACCATCAATCTGAATACTGGCCGTTCCCAGGTTCTGCACAAACGCCCCCGAATCCGACTGCTTCTTGTAATGGGTATAGGTAATGCCGCGCTTGCCACTGACACCAGTAGTGAAATCCACGGCGGCTTGCGCGGCCCCTAAAGATGGCGCTTGAATGCAGGTGGACATGGTCAGGTGCGGCGTCAAACGACGACCAAATGTAGCCAAGGGATCTTGCTCCTGCACATCGCCCATCAGTTGCTGAAACGTAATCAGGCGCTCTTTGGGCACCCACAGGTTTTCTGCCACCATGGTGTTGGAGCCCGAGCCGCGCATACCGATGGTGTACCAGGTATCCTGAATTTCAAACTCATCACGACGCATCAGCACAAAGCCCACGGTGGGCTCGACCTGCTCGTTTTCCTTGATGAACAAAATCCCCAGTGCCCAGTCCGAGTGATTGCTGTTCGAGGCAAAAGGCCACTTGCCCGTAATGCACCAGCCATCGCCATCCGGCGTTGCCGTGCCTTGGGGTTGGGCAAAAATGGACGCTGCACGGATTGGACCGTCTGCAAACACCTCATCGAGCATGGCATCGCTAAAGCGGTTGGCCAGCATGACCGAACCATTAGAGATCACCACACACCAGGCTGCTGCCGGATCGTAATAGCCCACGGCGCTGGCACATTGCAAGAGCATCTCCGCCCCACCCTCATAACCGCCGTAGCGCTTCAAGGCCGAAATGCGCCAGGCCCCGGTGGACTCCAAAGCCTGAACCGCCTCGTCTGACAACATGCGATTACGGTCAGCCTGCGGGGCCAACTCACGTAGCAGCGGGCCGATCTCGTGGATACGCTCCAGAATCTCCTCTGTCTCCTGACGGGATGGCGCCTGGGTAACGGTGATCCGCTCGCGCTCGGCGACCAATGTAGCTCCTGTGATAGTCATAACAGCTCCTTAGAATTATTTGATATGGCAAATTTATAGCTATCGTCAGTTAATCGCAATATCAATAATCATGAAAAACGCTAAACCCGCTTGTTTTATTGAGTTTATTCGGGTTTTCACCTAGTAAAAATCATGCACCAAGCTTATTTTTAATTGCATAAAAGTAACGATCAAAAATATTTTGAGCACAAGCAAAGCAGAAAAAAGAGAAAAAAATGGCCTGCGCCAGCATGAGACGAAAAAAAACCGCCGACCCGAAGGTCGGCGGTTTCTCATGTAGAAAACCGGCTTTAACAGCCTGTATTCATTACATGTTTTCGATCATGACATCGCCAAAGCCGGAGCAGGACACTTGAGTCGCGCCTTCCATCAGACGGGCAAAGTCATAAGTCACTTTACGCGAGGTGATGGATTTTTCCATGCTGGAGATGATCAGGTCAGCAGCTTCGGTCCAGCCCATGTGACGCAGCATCATTTCGGCAGACAGGATCAGCGAACCTGGGTTCACGTAGTCTTTGCCAGCGTACTTGGGAGCAGTACCGTGGGTAGCTTCGAACATGGCCACGGAGTCGGACAGGTTGGCACCGGGAGCGATACCGATACCACCCACTTGAGCAGCCAGAGCGTCGGAGATGTAGTCGCCGTTCAGGTTCAGTGTGGCAATAACGTCGTACTCGGCAGGACGCAGCAGAATCTGTTGCAGGAAGGCGTCAGCAATCGAATCCTTGACGATGATCTCGCGACCAGTCTTGGGATTCTTGAATTTGCACCATGGGCCGCCGTCGATCAATTCAGCGCCAAATTCCTTTTGAGCCAGTTCGTAAGCCCAATCACGGAAGCCACCTTCGGTGAACTTCATGATGTTGCCCTTGTGAACAATGGTCACGGAAGAGCGATCGTTATCGATGGCGTACTGGATGGCCTTGCGCACCAGGCGCTCGGTACCTTCGCGGGAAACAGGCTTGACACCGATACCGGAGGTATTGGGGAAGCGAATCTTGTTCACGCCCAGGGTGTTTTGCAGGAAGTCGATCAGCTTCTTGGCGCTTTCGGACTCGGCAGCAAATTCAATACCGGCGTAAATGTCTTCGGAGTTCTCGCGGAAAATGACCATTTCGGTCTTTTCTGGCTCACGCACAGGCGAAGGAACACCCTTGAAGTAGCGCACTGGGCGCAGGCAGACGTACAGGTCCAGTTGCTGACGCAGGGCCACGTTCAGGGAACGGATGCCGCCGCCAACGGGAGTGGTCAGAGGGCCTTTGATGGACACGACGTAGTCTTTAACGGCATCCAGAGTTTCTTCTGGCAGCCAGACGTCAGAACCGTACACCTTGGTGGATTTTTCACCGGCGAACACTTCCATCCATTCGATCTTGCGCTTGCCGCCATAAGCCTTGGCAACAGCAGCGTCGACCACTTTGATCATGACTGGCGAAATATCCACGCCCGTACCATCACCCTCGATGTAAGGAATAATGGGTTGATCGGGAACATTCAGGGAAAAATCCGCGTTAACTGTAATTTTCTGCCCCGACGCGGGGATCTTGATATGCTGATAGGACATGGATGCTCCAGTTGTGCTCCAATATTAGGGATAGCTAAACACGGAACGCTTTCGCGTTTCCGAAGTCTTATATAAGAGTTTAACTTAATTCGCGCGTATTCAGGCACCTGTAAACTCAAAGCTTGCCAAAAATGCTTGCATTCTTGGCAACTTATCCATTCTACACGGCCCCGATTGCAGCTTGTGCCGGCCTTGCGCCCCCACCATTTCACGCAAAACGCGCGCCGAAGATTCGCATTTTCTGACTATTTTTATCTCGATTCCACCATGTTCAACCCCTCTCGCGAGCAGGTTCGCCAATTTTTCATTGAAGCTTGGGACAAGCACCAAAGTGGTCATCTGCTGACCGCTCTGGAAACCATGGCGGTGGATCTGGTGCAACAGCACCCTGAATACCACGACGACTTGCGCAACGCCGACGCCGTCAACCAGGACTATTCCGTGGAGCAAGGACGCAGCAACCCCTTCCTGCATCTGTCCATGCACCTGGCTATCAATGAACAACTGTCCATTGACCAGCCTCCGGGCATCAAGGCGGCGTATCAGCGCTTATTGACCCGGCACGATCAGCACGCCGCAGCGCACATCATTATGGAAGCGCTGGGCGAGGTGATCTGGGAAGCACAACGTCTGGGCACACCGCTGAACAACGAGCGCTATATCGAATTGATTTTGCGCCACAGCACGCGCGACTAAAGCCGCAGGCTGCCTTACTTTCTAATGCTCAAGGGGCCGGGCTGACGCGACAGCCATACGGAGATACTGTCGATATCCGCCTGGCTCATGGTATTGGCCATAGCCCCCATAACGGCATTCTTGCGGATATTGGACGTTGCCGGTGCCCCGGCCTGCCCACGCTTGTAAGCCATCAAGGCCTGCCGCAAATAATCGGCATGCTGACCGGCCAGAATGGGATATTCCGGGTTCAAGGGCGTTTTCGCATCGTCGCCATGACAGGATGCGCAATTCAGATTCTTCCAGGCTTCCCCGCCTGCCTTGGCCAGATCCTCAGCGGCTATTGCCTGACCGGCCACCCCGGCCATCAGCCCCATTGCCACCAGCAAGACTGTTTTTCTCATAGGTGCCTCCCCGTCCTCAAGGTTTGTTGCCCGCGTAATACGCGGCAATATCCGCCATGTCCTGTTCGGACAAGCTCAGCGCAATGGCTTGCATGGTGGGGAAGGTTCGAGCGCCGCTGGCATACTCCTTGAGTGCTGCTTCTATATAAGCAGCGCCCTGCCCGGCAATCATGGGGACGTGATAGACCTCGGGAAAGCTGGCCTTGTAACCGGGCAAGCCATGACAGCCTATACACATGGAGATCTTGTCGCGCGCCGCCTCGGGATTGGCCTTGATCGGCTCGGAATCCTGCGCCTGGGCTGCCCAGGGCAGACAGGAGCTTGAGGCCAGAAGAAAGAAAGAGACATACCGCTTCATTTGCAACTTCATCATCGCTATTCGCTTTGTCGTGGAGTTGAAAACGGTCCGGGTCAGGCTCTGCGTCTATTGCAGCAAAAAAGGAATCAACGCGACACCTGGCTCTGTGATGCTGACCGACGAGTACTGAGTCGATTGTATGATAATTGCCAAGGATGACTGATACTAGTATTTATACCCGAGTTTCTATTCTTGACAGATCAACATTTTAAGTACAAGTTTGAGCCGATTTATGACTACTACGACCCGTTTTGAAGGCACCGATCAGTACGTTGCCACTGATGATTTGAAGCTGGCCGTCAACGCCGCTTTGACGCTACAACGTCCTTTGTTGATCAAAGGCGAGCCCGGCACTGGCAAGACACTGCTGGCCCTGGAAGTGGCCCGTGCCCTGGGACGCCCCCTGCTGCAATGGCACATCAAGTCCACCACCAAGGCCCATCAGGGCCTGTATGAATACGATGCGGTGTCGCGTCTGCGTGACTCCCAGTTGGGCGATGAAAAAGTCCGCGACATTGGCAACTACATTGTGCAGGGCACATTGTGGCAAGCGTTTGAGTCCGAGGAACCCACGGTTGTTCTGATCGACGAAATCGACAAGGCCGACATCGAGTTCCCCAACGACTTGCTGCAGGAACTGGACCGCATGGAGTTTCATGTCTATGAGACTCGCCAGACCGTCAAGGCGCGCCATCGTCCCTTGATCATCATTACTTCCAATAATGAAAAAGACCTGCCCGACGCCTTCCTGCGCCGCTGTTTCTTCCATTACATTCGCTTCCCCGAGCGCGAAACCATGGAACAGATTGTGGCGGTGCATTACCCCAATCTGCGCAGCGACATTCTGTCCAGCGCCCTGGATACCTTCTTTGCCCTGCGAGATGTTCCCGGCCTGAAGAAAAAGCCGTCTACCTCGGAATTCCTGGACTGGCTGCGTCTGCTCCTGGCCAACGACATTCCTGCCGATGCCCTGCACGAGCTGGATGAAGGCTTGCCCCCTATGGCCGGTGCCTTGCTGAAAAACGAACAGGACTTGTCCTTGATGCAGCGTCTGGCCGCCATGAGCCAACGCAGCCAGCGCCGGAGCTGATATGCAAACAAGCGCTTTTTCCCAGCCATTGGCCCCCGTGACACTGGAAGGATGGGACGTGCGTCTGGAGCCTTTGCAATTGGCGCACGTGGAGTTACTGGAAGCCGCCGCTGCCGATGGCGAACTTTGGAATGTACGTGTAACCAGCGTGCCCGCCCCCGGCCAGGCCCAGGACTATGTAAAAAAGGCGCTGGACGGCCTGGAGCAAGGCCATATGCTGCCCTTTCTGGTGCGTGACCTGAGAACAGACCGGGCTGTCGGCACTACGCGCTATCACGACATTATTGCGCCAGTGGCCCGCCTGGAAATCGGCTACACCTGGTACGCGCGCAGCGCCCAACGCAGCCACGTCAATACCGCGGCCAAACTGCTCCTGCTGCAACATGCGTTCGAGACCTTGGGAGCCGGAGTCGTGGGCTGGCGTACCGACCACCTGAATTTCAAATCTCAGCAAGCCATCACCCGGCTGGGAGCGCGTTTCGATGGTCGTGTCCGCCACCATGCCATCCGCCGCGATGGCACGATACGCGACACCATGTTCTACAGCTTGATGGCAGGCGAGTGGCCCGATACCCGCGCCCACTTGCTGGACAAACTAAGGCAGCACAGCCATGTTGCTTGATTTCTTCTACCACCTGCGTGAACGTGGCCTGCCAGTGTCCATTCAGGAACACCTGACGCTGCTGGACGCCTTGTGCAAAGGCATCATGCCGCCCACGCTGGACGATTTTTATCATCTATCCAGACTGGTTCTTATCAAAGACGAAACGCTTTACGACCGCTTTGATCTGGCCTTTGGCGAGTTCTATCAGCCGCAGCTGGAAGCGCTGGCCAAAGATAAAACCCTGCCCGAGGACTGGCTGCGCAAAACCCTGACGCGCAACCTGACTCCGGAACAGAAAGCCGCACTGGAAAAGCATGGCTTGGAAAAGCTGCTGGAGATGTTCAAGGAACGTCTGAAAGAGCAGCAAGGGCGTCATGCAGGCGGCAACAAGTGGATTGGAACCGGCGGCTCCTCGCCGTTTGGACATGGTGGCTATCATCCCGAAGGTATCCGCATTGGTGGCCCTTCGGCAGGAAACCGTACTGCTATCAAGGTCTGGGAAAAGCGCGAGTTCGTGGACTACGACAACCAGCAAGAGCTGGGCACACGCAACTTCAAGATGGCGCTACGTCGCCTGCGACGCTTTGCACGCCAAGGTGCCCCTACCGAGCTGGATCTGGACAGCACCATACGCGAGACGGCTCGCAATGCGGGCATGCTGGATTTGCAAATGCAGGCCGAGCGACAAAACCGCGTCAATGTGCTGATGCTGCTGGATATAGGCGGCAGCATGGATGACCACATCGCCCAGGTTGAATCCCTGTTCTCGGCCGCACGTTCCGAATTCAAACACCTGGAGGCCTACTACTTCCATAACTGCGTGTATGAATCGGTATGGCGGAACAATTCACGCCGCCAAAGCGAACGACTGGAAACCTGGGATTTGCTGCGCAAGTACAACGAGGACTGGCGCGTCATTATCGTGGGCGATGCCACCATGAGTCCTTACGAGATCATGGCCCCAGGTGGTTCTGTCGAGCACTACAACAAGGAAACCGGCGCAGCCTGGCTGCAAAGACTGAACGACCACTGGCCACGTATTGCCTGGCTCAACCCCGAGCCGCAGGCCTACTGGCCCTACCGCCAATCCATTGCCATCATCCAAAACCTGATGTCCGACCATATGTACCCCGTCACCAGCGCAGGGCTGGAAGAGGCAATGCGGTACTTGTCGCGGTAGCATCAGACCTCTATCAAGCAGCAAGTTAAAAGACCCGAATTTCGGGTCTTTTTTTATTTACGATTAAAAAACCCGCAGAGTCTTGCGACTGTGCGGGCTTTCAATCAGGCTTTGCTACTGCAGCGATCAACGACCTCGTTGACGCTGCAACATCCCGGCACGCTGTCGCTCCAGATCCTTGATCTGACTCTGCAATTCACGCAACTGCTCTCGGGCTTCACGCTCTTGTTCGGCCAGCGCCTGGGCTTCGCGACGGGACTCCTCGCGCTGAGCAATGGCCAAGGCCTCTTGCTGACGCTGCAACGCCAAGTCGTTCTGCAGCACGGTCAATTGATCGGCGCTTTCATTCAATTGCTTTTCAGCCTTGGCAACTTCAGCCTGCAGCTTGATGCGCTCCAGATCGGCGGCGGCATAGTCCACCGTGTCCTGACGGTACTGGGTGTACATGCGCTCGGCCAGGGATTCGTCGGTGGTCTTGAAGACGCGCCAGAACTCACGCTGCTGGAACAGGGCCACGTAGTAGGTCATGCTTTCGGCAGAGAACAACAGACTGGCACCGAAGCGACCGTTATAGGCGGTACGCAGCTCTTGCACGGCACGGGCCTGAATCAGCTGCTGCAACTGAGCCACAGTGGTGTTTTGATAAGCCGGGGCCGCTGCGGGCGCTGGAGCAGCGGCTGGAGCCGCAACCGGGGCTACCTCTTCAACCTCTTGTTCCTGGGTTTGCGCGACCACGGGCCGCTCTGGCTCCTGCACCAAAGACACCGAGCTGCACGCTGACAAGAAAAGAAGTCCCCCCAAGGACAGCAACACCGCCGTCTTCTGACTAAGGTTCACCATACCCATCCCTTGATAAACAATTTTTTTGTGTTTAGCTTGATACACAGAATCAGCCCGTATTCTAAACGCGGCTTGTCGCATCTTGTGCCTTTATGTTGAATTTGCGCATCTTTTCCCACAAAACTTTACGAGAAATCCCTAATACAGCAGCGGTATCCTGCCGTCGCCAGTTCTGGGTATCCAGAACCGAAATAATACGTGCACGCTCTTCCTGCTCCTGTGCGCTCAGGCTGATGACGGGCTCGGGCCGCTCCAGAATGGGCGCACCTTCAGGCAAAGCCAGAGCCGGGGCCATAACGGGGGCATTGAAACGTTCCAGCACTTGCCGCAACTGCACCGACTCCCAGGCCCCAAACTGCTTGCTCATGACAGCAACGCGCTCCACCAGATTAGCCAGCTCGCGCACATTGCCGTTAAAGCGCATGCTGCCCACCGCATCCAGAACCCATTGAGGGATGTCCTCGACGTCACACTCCAGGGCCTGTTCCAGCAAGGCGCAGAAAATGGCGATTTTTTCCTGGGAGCCACGCTGTTCCAGATTCGGAATCAGCAGCTCAACCACGGCCAAACGGTAATACAAGTCCGCACGGAACTGGCCTTGTTGCACCAGTCCCAAGAGGTTTTTATTGGTAGCGGCCACCATACGAAAATCTACCGGAATCTGTTGCGTCGACCCCAGACGCGTCACGGAACGCTGTTCCAGTACACGCAGCAATTTGACCTGTTGATGCAGGGGCAAATCCCCAATTTCATCCAGGAACAAGGTGCCTTGATCCGCCTGCTCGAAATAACCTTTATGAGCACCAATAGCACCAGTAAAAGCCCCTTTCGCGTGGCCGAAGAAGTGGGCTTCAAACAGTCCCTCAGGCACCGCCCCGCAATTCACCGGAACAAAGGGCCCTTGCGCTCGTGAAGAACGTTCGTGCAGCAATTGAGCGATGCGTTCTTTGCCCACACCTGTTTCACCATGAATCAGAACACTGGCCCCGCTATCGGCGTACATATCCGCTTCAGCAATCAAGGCCCGCATCACAGGCGATACGGCTACTAATGGTTGAGGACCACCCTGCCCTTCGCGCTCGACCTGTGCGGTCAGCCCGGCCAGCTTGGCCACCAGGGTGCGCAGCTCAGCCTGACTGAAAGACAGCGGCAAAGTATAGGAGTAGGCCGAGGGGTAAAAACGCGGGTCGTAGCCTCGGTCCTCCGAGGCCACCCAGATCACCGGAATGGCATGCTCGACCAGCCACTGATGCTGTTCAAAACGTCCCTGGGCCATCACACTGACGGACACCAATGCAACTGCATGGCGCGTGGGGTGACGCTCGGCGTCCAGCACCAGGGAAGGCTCTACGCGCATGACCGCTACCGAACTGGGCTCCATGGCGCGCTCGGCACGCGTCACCAGATCGGAACTACCCTCCCAGACGTATAAAACGGGTTCATTACCCATAAAGCTGACGCTCATTGCTGTATTCGCCTCCCGCCCTATTGCACCAGATAGGCAGTACCGCACTGCACATCATGAAGTTTCACATCCGCCTCGACCAGGCTCAGGCCCAGCAGCTTCAGCAGTTCTTCCAGCAGCGTGCTCAAACCTTGCAATACAGGGTCTAACAAAGCGACAACCAAACTTAGAACGGCACCCACCAGGTTGGAGTCTTTAAAGACCAGCACCTCTACCGCGCCTGTCCGGCACTCGCGCATGGCTTTCTGGCCACCTATACCGCCAATCACACAAGCCAGATCGCTCAAGGGAGCACCCAGCAGGGTTGTCAGCAAATTATCGACAAAGCCCAGAGTTCCGCCCAACACACCAATCAAACCGTTCTGGCTCATGGTGCGGGACAGTTGCTCCATGCGTTCCTTGGACCAGTTCATCTCGTTCACAACGGCAGAAATTGAGCGGCCCGCCCCATCACCGACCAGACTTTCTGCCATCTGACGTTTACCGGAAGCGCCACTCCAGGGCGTGTTCAGCAAGTCGCCCAGAATGCCTGACAGAACCGCATCGGAGAGCAGGCGCACACTGCGGGACAAGTCCAGCTGAGTTGCGTTCACGGTTGCTTCCGAAGGCTCGCCCGGAGGCGCGGTCAGCGTCACATGAACCGGGTTTTTGGTATCAATCAGGGGCAAGGTGACTTTGGCAGTCAAAGGCAAGATACCCAGCACATTGATGACACGATGGCGCTGAATCTGCCCGAAGGATTCGTCCTTGCAGCTATTGCTGGTCGAGAAGAAATCCGAATGCGGGAACTTGCCCAGACACACATTCACCAAGGAGGATTTGACCGCAATCGTGGCCTGATTCTCGGCAATCGGGGCACGGCAGATATTGACGAGCTCCCCAGTGGCTTGGGACAACTCGATAATGACCGGCAAGCTGACTTCGGTTCCCAGCACCTTCAGGATCGGGCCGGCCAATGGAATCTTGGAAGTATCCAGATTCAGATAGACTCGCACACCTGCCGAGTTCGCTTTAGTGCCTATCCCGCCCATGGCGATGCTGGGCGGCTCCACAACCCGCACTCGCAAATCCAGGGCGTTATTGAACATATTGGTCAAACCGGAAGGCAGCGCAGTCAGGTTCAAATCAATCAGATTCTTGCCATTGGCCACCACCAGTCCCGTGTTGACCAGTTGCAGCACGTCCAGGTTCACATTCAAGGCCGACAAGGGATCCACACCATCGATCAAGGCCAGAATACCGCCCTCACCCAGCAGTTTGACGGGCAAATCCAGAGGCCCGACGCCCAGCAACAAGCGGATGTATTCCTGCAAGGCCCCAACGTCCAGACCCAGTGTTTTTTGCTGGTCCAGCAAGGCCAGACTGGCACTTAGCAAATCGGCCAAAGTCAGCTGCTCCAGCCGGGCCAATTCTTCAGGTGTACCCACTCCTGCGATAACCGTGGCGGGCAATCCCAAGGCTTTCAACAAACCGGAAGGCGTAATCTTGGCATTGACCAAACCGGCCGAGTCCAGCACCGTCAACTGGTCCGGGCGCAGGCCCACGCCGCGCAGCAGGTTATAGACCAGACCATTGCGCTTCAAGGACAAAAGGCGACTGCCCACGGAGAAGGTCGCAACCGGCTCACTGTTCTTGGCGGTGGCAACCGCCTCAATCACCGAGGAAGTAAAGAAAGGGAACAGGGAAGGCGGCTGATAGCTCAAATGCACGCGCACGGAATCAGCGGGCAAGGAAGAAACAAAACGCTGGGCCGGATCACTGTGGCTGCTATTCCATTTACCGCAAAAGACTTTGGCACCATCGCCCGTCAAACCCGCAGCAGGCGAATCGGGCTGGCTATTCAGGCTGAACCTGGCCATGCTTTCACCTTGCTGGCAGCCCAGCGCATCCCCGGAACCCAAGGCCTGCGCCCCCGCCAGTGCAGCCAGGTCAGCCGCGTTTTGCAGCCCCCGCTTCACATGGAAGTTATGCCCCAGGTGCGCCGCCCCCAGCAACACCAGCCCCACCAGTAACGCGGCGGCTGCAGGCACAATAATGGAACCTTGCTGCTTATGTGCCTGCTCGCTCTGGGTTCGAGTTCTTCCCCATTTCATCTCGCTCTCCTGACCCACTCCAGCCCTGTGGGCTTTAATCACTGCCGTTTGTTTTGATGCGCTCTTTCATGTACTCAGGAATGGGATGCTTGAAGCTCTCCAAATAGCGCTCCCAGGCCAGATTGGCTGCCGCACCATGCACCGGCAAGACCTTGCCTTCTCGGTCCGGGTCGGCCTGCATGCTGAGCAGGCTGCGGGTATCAGGCCCCACCTCGATGCGCGGCGGAATATGGCGGCGCTCGTTCTGTACATGCACAGGCAGGCCCTCCACTTCAGGCCAAGGGTGTACTTCCTCATCACTCAAGCGGTACTTCTCGTAAGGCTGACGCTCAGCAGGCGCTGTTTCTGCCGCCGGAGCGGCCGGTGTGTGCACACCCTGATTGCTGGCCGCTGCCGGGCTGGTGCTGACCGGGTAGGTGCTGGTGCCTGAAACCATGGTTCCAGTCAGCGGAGCTTGTGTCTGCGCCCAGGCACTACTGGCCATCAACAAGGTGCAGCAGGCCAAAATGCGGGATCGGTTCATTGCGATATCCTTGAAAAAACGGCAATCAATTCATTGACGAAGACACAGGGCCCAGGCTTTCCAGCAAGGGACGGTTCAAGCCCGCTTGCGTAGAAGAAACCACAACCGCAGCAGGACGAGTCACGGCCGGGTTTGGTGCCTGGGCGGATCGGTTCAAGACCACCTGGCCCATCGCCGTCGGAGTAGCCGGACTCAATGCCACCGCCTGGGCTCTGGCCTGCTCATCCTTTGCAGCCGCTGCCATGCGCAGCTCGTGTTGTTTCTGCATTTGCTGACGGGCGTGCAATTGCTCCAGATCCTGTCCAATCTGTTCGGCCATCTGCACAATGGCTTGCTGGGTTGCGGCGTCCATACCTGCTTGCTGCATCACAAAGCCAGCCCGTTGCGTTTCCTGGCTGACCAGCAAATACAAGGCCATATTGCTCAGTATCTTGGGGTTATCCGGGGCCAGTTCGGCCGCCTTGCCCAGGGCCAGACGTGCTTCCTGAGGGCGACCGGAACGCAAGTAGGCATAAGCCAGATCGCTTTGCACAATCGCATTCGTGGGGTCTTGCCCAGCCGCCTGCTTAAGGAAATGAGCAGCCTGATCAAAGTGTTCTTGCGAGCCAGCAATCAAACCCAAACCTTGATAAGCCCGTCCGGCCACCGGCGTATTCAACAGGGCCTTGAAGGTGTGCGCTGCCTGCTCCAGCTGTCCGGTTTGACGCTGTGCTTCAGCCCGCAACACCATGACCTCCGGGTCTGCGCCATATTCCTTTTCCATGGCTTCGGCATAGGCCAGGGACGCAAAGTAGCGGCCCTGTTTTTGCGTCTCTTCCAGCATGCGTACCGCCATCTGCTTGTCTGTCGGTCTGCGCTTTTCCCAATGCTCAATTTCCTTGCTCTGCAAGAAGGCTTCCTGTTCCTGTTGCTGACGCACCAGCTCATAGGCGGAGTCCGTGGTGGAACACGCCACCAGCAAAGTACTCCCCAAACCCAGCGCAGCCCAGCGCATCAAGGGACGAGTCCATATCGACATTTTCATCAAAGTCACCCTCCGGCCACTTGGCTCAAGCCACGGAACAAGGCCAGAAAACCTGACCCCGCAGTAATAATCAACAAGGCAGGCAGCAAAGTCAGCACCATGACGCCCGTCATCTTTACAGTCAGTTTGCCCACCTTGGCTTTCAGCTCCAGGCGACGCTGCTCGCGCAAGCGCACACCGAAGCGGTGCAGGGGTTCCTGCATCGCACCACCGTGCTGGTCCACCTGCACAATCAGGCGACAGATCACGGCCAGATCCTCGTTGGTAAAGCCGCTGGCAATCCGCTCCAACGACTGTTCACGAGTACGACCACGGGCATATTGCTCGACCGCAATGGTCAGCTCTGAGCCCATGACGGGAATCACGTCATGGAACTCGCGCTCGATAGTGTGCAAGGTCTGGTCCATGGACAGGCCCACGCCTTGCAGCAAACGCAGCAAATCCACAAACAGGGGCAACTCCGCAGCGATACGCAGACGACGTTGCGAGACCCGGCGCGCCAGCCACCATTTGGGCAGCATCCAGCCCAGGGCAAAGCCAATGAACACAGACACAAACGGCACATACTCATTCAGCCTGCGAGTCATGGGCAGCAAGCTGAACAGGACAATCAGAACGATGCTCAGGCCGACTCGACTCAGGACGAAATACTGCCGCGCCACATCAATGTGCTTGAAGCCTGCATTCATGATGAGTACGCGATCTTCCTCGCTAAGCAGGCTGGACCCGAAGCGCCCTTTCAGCCAGCGCTCGCCCAGACTGCCTGCCTGCATCTTGATCTGTTCCACCGTCTGGCGAGATTGGCTGGGCGCCTGCGTCATGTTCGGCGCGCCTTTCAGGCGTTCATCCACCGCCTGGCTCAAACGCATGGCTTGCTGACGCTGCTGCCAATGGTTGTGAAACCACAAGGCAAACAGAATCAGGCCAGCCAGAGCGCAAGCCACAGCTCCCCAGACCAGAACGGTTTGTGCTTCCAAGGCCATCATGTCTTGCTCCTAGACATTGCGTGCCATCCAATACAGCCAATAACAGCCCACACACTGCAAGACTGCTGCGAACAGCAGCATGCGAAACCCCACCGGGTCGTTCCACATCGTCAGGAACAGCTCGTTATTGAAAATCAGAATGTAGACACCGATCAGGATCGGCAATAACGCCAGAATCCAGGCGGACAGGCGCACCTCGGCAGACAAGGCCACCAACTCGCTGCGGGCGTTTTCCCGGTCTCGCATGAAGCCGGCCATACGTTCCATGGTCTGATCACTGCGACCGCCAAAACGCATTGCCACACTGATTACAGCGGCAACCAGAAAGAGCTCGTGCAAGCCGTGCTGACGCGAAACAGCACGCAAGGCTACGTCCAGATCCTGCCCGGAACGGTGCAGGGAATTTGCATCCTGCAATACCTGGCCCAGGGGTTGTGGCGTGTTGTCAGCCGCATTCAAAAAGGCCGCTCCCATGCTGTTGCCAATGGTGATCAAGCGCACCATCAGATCCAGAAAGTCCGGAATTTGAGAGACGATTTTGCGGTGTCGCTTATCGCTGCGAAACCACAAAAAGGTATAGGCGCCCAGTACGGTGGCAAGCAGCATGGCCCCACCTGCAACCGGCCCGACAAAAGCCAGCAACAAAGCAGGCGGCACCAGCGTGCCCAACAGAAGAATCAGATAAAAACGGCGTGAAGGCTGAATGCCGGTGCGCAGCATGAACTCCCGCCAGCCTTTGGGTGCTCCCAACCAGGCATCCTGCGTACTAGGCTGGGCTCGTACGCTACTTTGCACCGCCGGGCGCAAAGCCAGCTGCTGCTCGAGCACCTGTGCCGAACGCTGGGCCTGCTGACGCTGAGCACCCTTGGCCCAGAGCAGCACCGCGCCCAGCATCAGAATCACAGCCGCCAAAGCGATATACAAAGCCATCATTTAGCGTCTCCAATCCCAGAAACCACCGCCTTCTTTAGGCGTGTTGTCCTGAGCCTGAACCTGCTCATTAGCCAGTTGATCGCGGTACTGCATCAGCTTGCGGGTATGAGGATGAATGCCCAGGCTGACCCAGCGATCCTGCTCGGTGCCATCATCCAGCACATAGGATTCGTGGCGATACAGCTCTTGCATGGCAATCACACCATCGCCCATGCCGGTAATTTCCGTAATGGACAGCACCCGGCGCTTGCCATTGGGCAGGCGGCCAATCTGAATAATGAAGTCCAGCGCGCTGGCGATCTGTCTGCGCAAGCTGTCCTCGCTGCCCTGAAAGCCCGCAAACCCGGCCAGCATTTCTACGCGATATACACATTCGCGCGGCGAGTTGGCGTGGATCGTGGCCATGGAGCCTTCGTGACCAGTATTCATGGCTTGCAGCATGTCGATGACCTCGGCACCCCGCACTTCCCCCACGACCACCCGGTCCGGACGCATACGCAAGCTGTTGCGCAGGAGTTCGCGAATCGAGATTTCGCCGCTGCCGTCATACCCGGCCTGACGTGCTTCCAGGCGCACCACATGCGGGTGATTCAAGGCCAGTTCGGCGGTATCTTCCACCGTTACGACACGCTCGGTTTTGGGAATGTAAAAAGCCAGGGCATTGAGCAAGGACGTCTTGCCGGAGCTGGTCCCGCCAGAAATCAGAATATTGCAACGCGATTTCACTGCGGCTTGCAGCAGCCGGTCCACCGGCTCGTCAAACGCGCCCAAACGCATCAGATCTTCAGGCTTTAGCGGGTCCTTGCGGAACTTACGGATAGAGACCATGGGGCCATCCACCGCCAGGGGATGAATGACCACGTTCAGGCGGCCACCATCGGGCAAGCGGGCATCCACCATCGGAACCGACTCGTCCAGTCTGCGTCCCAACGGAGCCAGAATACGGCGCACGATACGCAGCACGTGCTGATCATCCGTAAACCCACTGGGCTCCTGGCCCAACACGCCACCGCGCGACACAAACAGCTTGTCGTAACCGTTGATCAGAATATCTTCAACCGCCGGGTCCTCCAGCAGGTCTTCCAAAGGCCCCAGGCCCGCCAGTTCGCGGGTCAGCGCCTGCACGATCTCGCGCACTTCCTGTTCGTTGACGGGCACCCGTTTCAACCGAACAAAGCTGGCCAATTCGATGCCAACAAAATCCTGTATGGCCTGCCGTGTCCAGCGACCAAACTCGGCTCCCAACTCTTCGATGCGAGCCAGCAAATGTTCATGGGCCTGTTCCCGGACCTGAATCAGGTCGGGACGCCCACCGAGCAATGAAGTATTGTTCATGCCTTACTTTTCCATGCTTGGGCCTGTTCAGCCCCCGAACCTGAATTTCAACCGTCCCAAAACCGTACTGACCTTGTTTTGTGACAGCCCCTGCCTGCGCCCCATCAAACCCGATGCCAAACTTTGCAAGGCACGGGTATAGGGGTCCTTCTCATCTACTTGCACCAGAATCTTGCCCAGACCGGCGCTGCGCATATGCCCAAGACGCCGATCCGGCAGCACGGCGGCCAACTCCAGATCAAAGCGCTCGGCAATGGCCTGCCCAGAAAAACCGTAAGCCGGATCAAACTGATTCACCACCAGACGCACATTGGCCAGCGCATCGAACTGCGCACGCAAGGCCATGAACTCGGCCAGAGACACCAGCGCCCCCATGCTTTGGTCTGTGACCACCAGCACCTCGTCCACCAGCGATTCCAGTTCCACCAGAAAACGCGGATTGGGAAAACCGCCAGCATCAATCACCAGGCAGCCCATGCGTTCACGCAAATAACTGCACAAACCCAGCGAATCTTCCAGACTGATTTGATTCAAGGTATTCACATCGGCGGGCAAAGACAGCAGGTTCAAGCCGCTGCTGTGTTGTGCCAGTGCCGAATGCAACATGGTGTCGTCCATTCGATGACGCTGTGATGCCGCCTGAATGAAGTCAAATTCCGAACCCAGGCCCATGTACAAGGCACAGTCCCCGGTAGGTGCTCCCAGATCCAGCAAACCGACTCGCTCGGACAGCGGCACCAGTTCAACCGGCAAGGGCTTGGCCGACGTCAAACCTCGTACTTCCTTGCCCATGCGGTTCATTTCTTGTTGCAAGAGCCAGGCCAGACTGCTGGCAGCGGTACTGCAACCGACACCAATACGCGCGCCCATCAACAGCACACTGCGAAAAGGCTTGTCCAGCAAAGGGCTGTGCTGGGTCTGACCCAGCTTTTCAATCAATACCTGCAACTGATGATGCAGATCTTCGTTCGTGTCCAGGTTCAGGAACTCGTTGGCACCCGCCCGCAAGGCATTGACGGGGCCTTGGGGCACGGATGCCCGCCCTACCGCCACACGCTGCACACTGGCATCGAGCCGCGCCAGACTGCGAACCAAACCTACTACCTGTCCGTTCTCTTCCCCATGCTGTCCATGAACAAAGTCAAAAAACACCAAAGGTTCCGCTTGCTTGGCCAGCTCCCGGCGCAAACTCTCGGTCGTGGGCTCAATCGCCCTTACCGTCAGGAGCCCGGCAGCTGCCGTGTTGATCATCACAGCCAGCTCGGGGTGCTCTGTACACAAGAGGTATTCCCGATATCGTTGCACGTCACCACTCCACGCGCTTAGCGCGAAAACCCTGGCATCTGCTCGTAACCATGGCGGCCCAGCAAGAAGTAGCCCCAGGCATTGGGTGCGTCATCCAGTTTTTCCTGACGACCACCCGGCAAGGCAATCGTGGCGCCTTTCTGGATAGGTTTGATCAGACGGGGAGTGACGACAATGACCAGTTCCAGCTCTTTCTGGCTGTACTGCACGTTGCGGAAAAAACTACCCAGAATCGGCAAATCCCCCAGGAAGGGAATCTTTTTGACGGCAGCGGCGGTTTGGCGCGACACCAGCCCGCTGATGATGTAGCTTTGGCCATCACCCAGCTCAATAGTTGTATCGGCTCGACGGGTACGCAAAGAAGGCATCACACCGCCACCGGGCATTTGCACCACATTCGAGTAATCCAGATCACTGGCTTCAGGGGCAACCTTCAGGGCAATACGTTCGGGAGACAGCACCGTTGGCGTTACCGTCAGACCGATCCCGAAAGGTTTGTACTCCACCGTCGTTGTTCCCAAACCGCCCGAACTGGGGATGGGAATTTCGCCACCGGACAAAAAGCTGGCGCTATGACCTGACATGGCCACCAAAGTCGGCTCGGCCAGCACACGGGCCAGGCCATTTTGCTCCAGCAGATTCAAGGTCGCACTGAAGTTGCTCGAGTTGTACCCCAGGCTCAAGCCACCCGTTAAAGCCTTGGGCAACAAGTTCACCCCGCCCGACCAGGGCTTGCCGCCAATGGCATTGGCACTCAGGCCAATGTCTTTCATGACTTCGCGGGAAACTTCCACCACTTTGACTTCCACCTGCACCATGCCACTGGTGCTGACCTCGGACAGGTCCAGCACCGGCGCATCCGGACCAGCGCCGGAGCGTGCGGCGGCCATGGCATCCTGGTGATCCAGCAAAGAGGGGCTGCTACCCGTAATCAAGGACTGCTGCCCGGCGCTGGACACCTGCGCCGACATGGGGCGACCCGCCTGTGCCAGTTGCTGTTGCACTTGACTGGTCACCTCAATCGTCCAGCGATCCGGATTCGTGCGACCAGGCATCCAGACACGCAAATCAGCCGTACCCGCGCGTTTGCCGATCAGGAGCACCTCGCCGCGCTGCCCGGCCGATGCAGACAGAATTTGCACATCCGCCACGCTTTCATCGCTGATCGCCACACGCTGCGGAACTTGCGACAAACGCAAAATATCCTGATCGTTGGCCACCAGACGTATCACCTTCTGACTGGCGCTGGTTTGGGCCGTTTGCGCCATCACCGGCACCGGTGCCAAACCCGACAAGCAGAGCGCATACCAGCACCCCAAACCCAGACCTGCTTTTTTGATTTTCTGTCTCATGTGTTTAATCCATGCTGCCTTGCGTCGCGTCCCGTCAGCCCTCACAGGCAGGCTGACCCGTCCCCACAACAAGCTCTGTATTGCTTAATACTGAATGACCTCTAAACGGCCCCCGCGAATAACTTCCGTGCGGCGTGGCGGCGCAGCATGCGGCTCTCCGCTGGCCCGGGCTCGTGCCTGCACCTGTTCTTTTTCGGTCTGGCTGATTGCAAATTCACGCAAGCCCAAACCGGCCATGGCACGGTTGTCCGGCAGTTTCAAGGCATCACGCTGATCCGCATCCAGACCAGCACGCGCGGGAATCAGACCCGCAAATTCAGGGAACAAGGAGGCGTCCGGCAAGCTCTCGTCCTTGGGAGCACGCAAGACCAGTTGCAGGCTGCCGCTACGGCTGGCCAGCAGGAGTTCGTTCACCGACTCCAGGGGGACGGCCAGCATGGCGTGGCGCGCCTGAGTCTCGGCACGATTCGTCGCATTGGCCTCTGCCGGATCTGGCCCGGACAGCGAAGCACCGCCATAGGCCAGCACGCGCACACGCGACATCAACAGGCGGGCCTGGGTGTCATTGACTTCGTTGCCGCTGTTAAAGGTAATGAAGATATCGACCAAATCGCCCGGCTCTACCCTGTGGCTGGCGCCAGTAATCACATCAATGGGAATGCTGACGGCGCGCTCACCCTCTTCCAGATAGCTGGCCAGACTTTTGGCGATGAAGCTGCTTAACACCGGCTGCCCTTGGCCCAAGTCAAAACGCAGGGTTTTCCCGCTCAAGGCTTCCAGCGTGTTGAAAGACTGGGCAGGGGCCGCAGGCCACTGCGCCAATTCCAGGGCATCAGCCTGCAAGGTTTCCCCCGCTTTCACATCCCGTTTGAGCACGACCACCGCCTGCAAGTTGGCTGCTGGCTCTACGCTTTGCGTGCTGAGCACAGGCTGGACCACCTCGGGTTTGGGCTTCATGCCCAGGTACAAGGCAAACGCAACCAATACGGCTGCGATCAGCAATAAAAGGACTGCCGCCCCCTTCATAATGCCGCTCATTAATGTGGTCTCCTGAGTACGAGTAGTGTCTTGGCGCTTAAGCTGCGCAATTGATCTGCCTGACCCTCTTCAGGCCTGAACAGATCCAGGGTTTGAGAAAGAATTCCGGGTTCAAGCTCCAGCTTCAGGGAAAGCTGGGCGCAGTCATACTGAGGCTCCGAGGCACAAGCCTGGGATTGAACATCCGCACTCAGGTCGCCAAACCAATGCAAGAACGCGTCGCTCTTGGCTTGGCCCCTGCCATAGTTCCTGGCCAGTTCCTGATTTATAAAAGGCGCGATCTCATCGGCGTTCTTGACCTGCATCGTCGCTTGGCGAGAAAGATCGCCGACCAGATGGTCCATTTTTTGCTTGGCCAGAAACAAGGAACTGAAGGTGATGATGCCGCTGAAGATCAACAACAGAATCCCCACCATCAAGGCAAACTCGATGGCAGCAACACCTTGCTGACGTTGTGCAGCAGAAAGGAAACAGGCGGCACGTGTCATGGCGTGTCTCCCGCTGTGCCCACTTCACCGGCAACCAGCAGATTGATCTGCGCATTGCCCTTTAACTGTTCGGGCACAACCAGCGCAAACAAGGTATCGGGAGCAAAACGAGGAATCAGGGGGGCTTGGAGGTAGTCGTACACAATCCCCACACGCAGCTCATCACTGAGCAAATCTGTGGTGATGCGCACATGCTCACTACCTACCCAAGTGCTTAGCCACTGCACCTGATCGGCGGCCACTTCCTTGGCCCGATTTACTCGTGCTTGCAGGCGATCCGGACTGAGCATGGGGCCACCCGGCCCTGCGCCTGGCTCAATCAAAGCAGCGCGGGCACCGGATTCGGCCGCAAAATTAAGAGACTGCTGCGCGGTCATGATCAGACCGAACGTCAGCAAGCCATACATGAAGAGAAACAACAATGGGAAAACGAATGCAAATTCCAGTGCGTAGGCTCCATATTGGTATTTTTTATCTACGCCACGCCGTTTTGCTAATTGGCCCTCTCGTGGGGGCTTTATTGATTTTGAATCCATACCCACCCCATTGTTGCAAGGGATAACCAGGCCCCTAAAGGCACACTACGCGCCTTGACGCGGGTTCCCGGCAAAGCAAATCCGTACTTACGTTCCAAGGATGGAATCAGCACCAATACCAAGGCATGCAAACCCGCCAGTACCGTGCCAAACAACACCACCATACCTGCTTCCTTCCACCCCAGGGCCAGGCCCAGCACGGCCATCAGCTTCACATCGGCCGCACCCATCAAACGCAATAACCAGATTGGATAAAACACGATCAAGGCGGCTGCAAAACCGATCAGGGAGTCCCCCCAGCCCGCCACCCATCCCCAGGGAAGGCCATAGGACACACTGACAAAAACCTTGTGCAACAGAACCGCCAAACCATAAAAAACTAATAAGGCATTAGGGATTTTCCGGAGCTTCAGATCGCTATAGATAATCTGAGCGGAAAAGAAAAGCAGAATAAAAATAAAGAAAAGCTTAATTAAAACGGGCATAAGCATCAGCCATTCAAGCTAAAAGATACAGCCAGACCTGAAGTGGCTGATGCACCATCAAAACGTCTTACTTAATCAAAACAAGAGTCCGTAAAAACTATTACGTGACGGACTTTGCACCACTGATCTTGTCAGATATCGTTGTAAAAAGAGCATCCAAATTCGTACCCAGCGCGGTCAAGACACCGATGATCGCCACAGCGATCAGCCCTGCGATCAGGCCGTACTCAATAGCCGTTGCACCGTCTTCATCGTTCCAGAATTGCTGAAGTTGAGTCTTCATGACTGTCCCCATTCAAAAAGAAAAAATTACCCTCAACAGCGAGGATTCAAGGCCCCTTGGGGCACAACACTTTGCCAACTTTGGCAACTTCCACTGCTAACTGTTATCAATTTTTGTATTTTTCAGTTGAAATCATCTTAAACCCATGTATGTATCTGTTTTTACTAGGGTTTACGTGTAACAAACATCAAATACACAAACGAATTCTAGCCCAAAGATACGAAAAACGCATGATTGTGTATTTACAACAGCCAATTTCCCATAGAAAAAGGCCAAAAAACAGCTAATTTGAAACCTTTACTTACCTGTATTGTGTCGAAGTTTGTTAATGTTACTGTTTTTATCATTTCAGAATGCAACAGAAAAACTGACCGGCTACTGCTGCAAGGCGTCTGCAAGCCAGCTTTAATTACTTGAAAGAAAGTAGCTTTTTTTCAATTTATTGCTGTTAGCAAGGGAAAACCCGCGCAGCCCCAACTAAGCATGAATACAGACATACAAGACTGTTTGCTAACGAGCTAAATCAGGGCTATTTTTTTTACGTTTCAAAATGTAATAGTTAAAGTTTTTTAAAGCACTAAGAGGAAATACCCTGCTTTCAAACAGCAAAAAGTGACAGCGAAGTTAAACTACGGCACAGTAGAAAAAAGCGCCCGATTTACAGCGAATAATGATTAATGAATATGAATCCCAAGCATCACTTGTCACTGGCCTTCCTTAGAAAAAAAAATCCCAGCCTGATTGTGAGCTTGGGATTATTTATGGGGCTGGCCGCTACTGGTTCAGTAAGTTGGGCGGACGCCCCCTTGCGGGGGAACCCGGTCGACTCTTTGCCGCCCATTAATGCACCGGCCCCCAGCACGCGTGCGCCATCTCTAAACATTCCGCCCGCTGCCGCCCAGACTCAATTGCAGCAGCAACTACAGCTGCAAGTGGTGGTGCGCAGCTTTGATGTCAGCGGCAGTCGCAGCATTCCTTTTGAACAGATCACCGCGATTCTGGAACCGCTGGCCGGTAAAACGCTTAGCATTGCCCAGCTGATCAACGAGGTGAACAAGATCACCGCCCTGTATCAGCAGCAGGGCTACCCCCTGTCTTTTGCCATCTTGCAACAACAGGACTTTGCACAAGGACACATCAAGGTCACGGTGGTGGAAGGCCATGTAGGCAGTGTTCGTATTGAAGGCGATCCAGGACGCAGCCAGGCTCGCATCGATCGTATCGCCAAAGCCATGGTGGATGAAAAGCCGCTTACCCAGCGCACGCTGGAGCGCACCATGAATCTGCTGCGCACCGTTCCGGGCCTGAAAATAGATCCCAAGCTGGACATGCCCGTACGTACTGATGGCGCCTCCGAGCTGGTCATCAATGCACAGCACAAATCTTTCAGCGCAAATGCCAGCGTGGCGGAAATGGGCTCCAGCAAACAGGCTCTGGTGCAGTTAAGCGCCAATAGCCTGACGCCTTTGGGCGAAGAGCTGAAGCTGACTGCCGCCATCCCCACCAGCTCTGAGGACGTGAAGTACGTCAGCGGCAACCTGACCATTCCCCTGACCGGTAATGGCTTGAATCTGGAGATTGATGGCTATCACTACCGTTCCAAGCCGCGTGATGAAGTTCTGGAAAGCCAGGGCTGGAACCGCAAGGTCATCAACGAACGTATCGGGGCGGCAATCAGCTATCCCTTTATTTTGAACAATCAACGCAGTCTGAAAGGCACGGCAGGTTTTTATGCCAGTCGCTCCCTGGACGACTACACCCACAAGACGCTGGACAATGTCTGGATCGAGAACACCACCGACGTACGCGCCCTGAAGGCTGAGTTGCGCTATACCGATGCCTCGCAGCGTCAATCTCGCGAGGTCAATCTGGGGGTGTACAAGGGTCTGGATGCCATGGGTGCCCGCAAGTCTCTGAACACCTACTTGCAACGTGATGCCGAGTCCGATCTGGACTTGGACTTCACCCGCTGGACCGCCTCTTTCAAGCAGAATCTGGCCTTGCCAGGGCAATTTGGCATGAGCTTTTCGGCCAGCGGCCAGTACAGCTCGAACGTCCTGCCAAACTCCGAACAGGTTTCTTTTGGTGCCTGGCGACATGGCTATGGCTATCCGCAAGGCGAGCTGGCTGGCGATAAAGGCATAGGCGCCACGCTGGAAATCAATCGACGCTTTACGAACTCCTCCACCTGGCTCAACAACATTCAACCCTATATTGCCTATGACTGGGCACGCGCCTGGTACAACCTGGAGCGACTGAACAGCTATAACAATCGACGCCTGCGTTCCGCTGCCATTGGTGTACGGCTGTCCAATAACAAACACTATCTGTTTGACATCAACGTCGCCAAACCGCTGGGCGATTTGCCGGTTAACTCCGACAAACGCAAAGTACGCTTGAACACCAACTTTCTGTTCTTCTACGACGGTTTTTAGCAGGCATCCTGCCGGTACCCTTACTGCCGATTTTTCCCCAAGGCCATCGCAAGATGGCCTTTTTTGTTTTCCATTTCGGCAGATTCCGGCCTCAGGTGTTACGAAAAACGTTACGTAACAGGAACGGAACACCCCACAAAAACAGCTCTAAACACGCTCACACCGACCCTGTTTTTTGATGAAATCCTGATCCACAAAAACCAGAAAAACTCACAACACATTGATTAACAACAATAAAAATAAAACACAACAACAAAAACAGAACTTGGCACGCTACTTGCTTCATGTCTATCAACAGCCCTTGAAGGGCGTGCTTACACTTCAAATCGGAGTCAGACATGAAAGCAAGGAATTCAGCAAGAAACGCCTCGGTACACCGCAACTTGCAACGTGCCGTTGTCGCTACATTGGTCATCAGCGCCGCCGTTCTGGCCGGTTGCTCCTCGCGCGGCGGTGTTCGCGACGGCCTGGATGTGTCGGTTCGCCCCCCTGTTGTTGACCCTAACCTGCCCAAGCCCGGTGACGGCGGTACCGGCGGTGGCGACAACGGCGGCGGCAATAACGGCGGAAACAACGGCGGTGGCAAGGACACTAGCCTGACCCAAAATGCACTGGGCAATCTGGGCCAGGCTGTCGACAACGTAGTGCCTTTGAACCTGAGCAAAACAGGCAATCAACTGGGCAAAACGCTGGATGGCGCGCTCAAACCCGTTACCAATATCGTGACGGATGCCACACGCACCGTCGGTGGTGTGACCGGACTGGGGCAGCCCGTCAACGGCTTGACTACTCAAGTCGGCGGTGTAGTGACCAATCTGGGCGATCAACTGGGCAAAACCGGCCTGCCCCTGAACCTGGGTGAGGGTGCGGGCGGTCTGCTGTCCCACTTGGGTCAAGCCGTGGGTTCGGTCGGCGGCTTGCTGGTCAACGATCCCAAGAACCCCAATCCACTGGGCAACACCTTGCACCACGCCACCAAAGGCATAGAAGTGCTGACCGGCTCCTTGCTGGGAGAAGGCAGCCTGCTGCATCCATTGACAGCGCAGCTAGGCCTGGGGGGTATCTTGCTGGCAGAGGGGGGAGAACCTGTCCTGCAGCCTGCACTGGGCAATATCGGACAAACCGTAGATAACATTCTGCCACTGGGGCTGAACCCGATTCTGGGTGATGTGGGCGGTGCCTTGGACAACACGGTAGCGCCTGTGGTTGCCACCGTCACCAATGTGACCCAACAAGTGGGAGATGGCCTGGGTGTTGGCCGACCCATCAACGCCTTGCTGGGTGGTGTTGGCAGCGCTTTAGGTAATGTGGGCAGCCAACTGGACAATGCAGCACCTCTGGGGCTGGGCGGTGTGGTAGGCCATTTGGGTCAGGCCGTCGCCTCGGTGGGTGGTGTACTGCACAAGACTGATACAAACACCAACCCCCTGGGTAATACCTTGAATCACGCCACCCAGGCCGTTGCCTCCCTGACGGGCGGACTGGGCGGTATCACAGGTGGAGAAGGTGGTGGCTTGCTGGCACCCGTTACCGGACTGTTAGGTGGTGTGGGTGGCGGCGATGGTGCTAGCGGTGGATTGCTGGCCCCTGTCACCAGCTTGGTCGGTGGACTAACTGGTGGCTTGGCTGGCGGCGACGGCGCGAGCGGCGGCTTGCTCTCCCCTGTCACCAATCTGGTCGGTGGATTAACTGGTGGCTTGAGTGGCGGTGACGGCGCGGCCGGCGGCCTGCTCTCTCCCGTCACCAATCTGGTGGGCGGTTTGACTGGTGGCCTGACGGGTGGTGATGCCTCCAACGGTGGCTTGCTGGCTCCTGTCACGGGTCTTTTGGGTGGCATCACAGGCAGTGTTTCGATCGGTGGTGGCGCAGCAGCAGAAGGTCAGGCTGGTGGTGGATTGCTGGCACCCGTTACCGGTTTGGTCGGTGGTCTCGTCGGTGGCCTGACAGGTGGCGTCAACGTACAGGCAAACGCTGGCGCAGCCGGCGGCGAACAAGCCAATGGTGGTTTGCTGTCCCCGGTAACTGGTCTGCTCGGTGGCTTGCTGGGAGGTGGCCTGAAATGATGAATAAAGTCATGAACCCGGTCAGTTTGCCAGTGAGCTTTCATCCTGGCGCCCAAGGCGCCGGGGCTCGCTCCAACTGGTCCTCACACAGCGATGAGCAAAGCATGTTGTCAGAAAAGATGTTGATGGATCTGGGCAAAATGCTGGGCCGTCAGTTCACCATCTACGCAGAAGCCCTGAAAGCCAGCTTGGCCGAAGAAGCGAATATCCCCTTGAATGATTTCAAAGCACTGGAATACATCATGGAATTCGATGCATTGCCTACAGGTCAGTTGGCTCATTTGATGGACTTGAGTGCCAGCGGTGTCAGCGCCCTGATCAACCGTCTGGAACACAGGGGCTACATTACCCGCGGCCGCCACCCCCTGGACAAGCGTGTGATTGCCTTGCATCCGGTAATGGACAAATGCCGTGAAGTCTTGGCTGTGAAGGAACGTGCTATCAACCAGGCGATCAACACGGCAGCGAATCAGAACCCTGCCCAGCTGATTGCCATGTACGACTTTCTGGTCGACAGCATGAGCACCTTCAGGCAAAACACCAAAGCCTGGCTGGATGCCAAGGCCCTGGTGCCACGAGCCTCCTGAGCACCCTGCTAAGCCCCTACGGAACCGCTGCTTGTCAGCGGTTCTTTTTTTGTTACGTAACACGTTCCGCCCAGCCCCTAAAACCCGTAACAAATAGCCCTCTTTTTTTCCTCTACTTCTCACCAAACCCAGCTTACATGCGGCTTGCAGGCAATCCAATAAATTGGCACGTGAATTGCTTAACTAGACTCAGGAAGCAAGCAAGTCCCCCGATCATTTATTGGAGCAAGCAATGCATAAAAATACAGACAGCAAGAAACCAGGCCTGCGCCTGACACTCCTGGCCACCCTGATGGCCAGCACTTTAGCGCTGACTGCCTGCGGCAGTTTATCCGGTGGTGGCAGTAGTGGCAGCGGTGGCGGCGGATCGGAAACCCCCACCAATCCAGGCCCAGGCACTGGTGGCGGCGACAACGGTGGTGGTGACAACGGCGGCGGTGACAACGGCGGCGGCGACAACGGCGGTGGTGACAACGGCGGTGGCGATAACGGCGGTGGCGATAACGGCGGCGGCGACAACGGTGGTGGTGACAACGGTGGTGGTGACAACGGCGGTGGCGACAACGGCGGCGGTGATAACGGCGGTGGCGATAACGGCGGCGGTGATAACGGCGGTGGCGACAACGGCGGCGGTGACAACGGCGGCGGTGACAACGGCGGCGGTGACAACGGCGGTGGCGATAACGGCGGTGGTGACAACGGCGGTGGCGATAACGGCGGTAATCCCCCCACGCGTACGCCGGGCCCACTGGAAACCACTCTGAATAATGTAGGTGAAGCCGTCGACAACGTCCTGCCAGTCGGCTTGCAAGATACCGGCGGCAAACTGGGCAAAACACTGGATACCGTAGTCGCTCCTGTCGTGGACACGGCAACAGGCCTGACTCAACAAATTGGTGGCGCAACCGGCTTGGGCCAACCCATCAATGGTCTGACACAGCAAGTTGGCGGCGTCGTCACCAACTTGGGCGAGCAATTGGGTAACAGCGGCCTGCCCCTGAATCTGGGCCAGGGTGTTGGAGGCTTGCTGAGCGGTCTGGGCAATGCCGTGGGTAGCGCAGGCGGCCTGCTTCACGCTGATGCAAACAATCCTAAGCCGCTGACAGCCGTACTGGGCCATGCAACCAGCGGTGTTGCTGCACTGACAGGCTCCCTGCTGGGTGAAGGCAGTCTGCTGTATCCCCTGACAGGACAATTGGGGCTGGGCGACTTGCTCAATGGTGCTGATGCTGCCCCTATCCTGGAACCTGCCTTGGCAAATGTAGGCCAGACAGTCGACAACATTTTGCCCATTGGCTTGAACCCCATCCTGGGCAATGTCGGCGAGACCCTGGACACCGTAGTCGCTCCTGTTGGTGCAACGGTCACTCATGTCACCCAACAAGTGGGTGACGGTCTGGGTGTTGGTCAGCCTATCAATGCTTTGCTGGGTGGCGTAGGCAGCGCCCTGAGCAATGTGGGCACGCAGATTGATGGCGCAACCCCTCTGGGTCTGGGCGGCACCGTTAACCACTTGGGTCAGGCTGTTGCCTCGGTCGGTGGCCTCTTGCATAAAACAGATACCAACACGAACCCGCTGGGCAACACCCTGAATCACGCCACACAAGCTGTCGCCTCCTTGACTGGCGGGCTGACAGGTAATGGGGAAGGCGGGCTGCTCTCGCCAGTAACCGGCTTGCTCGGCGGACTGACTGGCGGTTTGGGCGGTGGTGATGCTGGCAACGGTGGCTTGCTGGCCCCTGTGACCGGCCTGCTCGGTGGTTTGACGGGTGGTCTGGGTGGCGGCGACACAGCCAACGGTGGCTTGCTGTCTCCCGTGACGGGCCTGGTCGGTGGTTTGGTAGGCGGCCTGGGCGGCGGTGATGCAGCCAATGGCGGTTTGCTGGCGCCCGTGACGGGCCTGGTCGGTGGTTTGACTGGCGGCCTGGCAGGCGGTGATTCAGCCAATGGCGGTTTGCTGGCACCCGTGACAGGCCTGGTCGGTGGTTTGGTGGGCGGCCTGGGCGGCGGTGATGCGGCCAACGGCGGCCTGCTGGCTCCTGTCACGGGTCTGGTAGGTGGTTTGACTGGCGGCCTGGCAGGCGGTGACGCTGCCAATGGCGGCCTGCTAGCACCTGTGACCGGCCTGGTCGGCGGGCTCCTGGGCGGCGGTGCAACTGTTTCCGTAGATACCAGCGCCTCGGGCAGCGTCAACGCTGGTGGTGGAGCCGCTGCAGGCACCAACAATGGCGGCTTGCTGGCACCGGTAACCGGACTGCTCGGTGGACTGCTGGGCGGCCCTCGCTAAGCACGGGGGATGGGGCGTACACCGCCCTATTCCTTAACCCCAGGATCTCCCTCAGTTCTGCTTGAAATGGCTGAGCAATCCTGATCACTAGATGGAGTAAGTCATGACTAGAAAGACACGTTTTGCATCCAGCGGGATCATGTTGCTCAGCCTGACAGCCAGCCTGTTTTCGCTGACCGCGCAGGCCCAAGTTCTAGAAAGCAGTCTGGGCAACTTGGGAAGGGCGGTTGACAATCTTCTTCCCCTTGAACTGGAACCGACAACAACACTACTGGGTCAGGGCCTGGACAACTCCGTTCTAGACTACGTCCAATTCGAGGTGACGTTTGAAGTTTTGCACAATCAACTTCATTCCTGGCTCAAGCCGGGGCAGGTGTTAAGCCCCGCGCTCCAGTTGGCACATGAATCACTCGACTCTCTGGGTGACACAGTGGCTGCTACCGATTTTCCCTTGCAAGCAGGACAGGCTGCATCGGGACTGCTTCATGGCGTAGGCGATGCCGTTCTCAGTACAGGCGGCCTGCTCTACGACGTCCCTAATGAACCTAATCCCCTGACGTCCATATTGGGACATGCAACCAACGGAATTGCTGCGGCTACAGACGCTTTACTTCAAGGGAATACTCTTTTGTCTCCCTTGCCAACCTTATCACCCGACTCGGCCCCACGAACAAGCCTGAATACGGGAACCACCGATGGTCTGCTTGCCCCCGTCACGAATGTCCTTGTCGGTCTTAATGGAAATGGAGACACCAGCAATGGCGGCCTTCTGGCCCCCGTAACAGGGCTGCTCGGTGGTTTGCTGGCCCCCCCTCGCTGAACAAGACGGGCGAATGGGGCCTGCACCGCCCTCTTCCTGAATCCCAGGACTTCTCGCATCGCTACCTGAAATGGCTAAGCAATCCTGAACACTAGATGGAGTAAGTCATGATTACAAAGATACGCTTTGCATCCAGCAGGATTATTTTGCTCGCTATTACGACCAGCCTGCTTTCGCTGTCAGCCCAGGCCGACATACTTAGCCCCCAAGCCCCTGAGTCTCCCGCACAATTGGAGATTAAGGAAAGTCTTATCACATTCAAAAGCTCAGCTAGTCAGCCCGGAGCATTCCAAAAAACTCTAGGCGATCTTGCACTGACAGCCGACCAGCTCACGTCTTTTAAAACATACTATTTGGCAACCCATGCCGGTGAGGTATTGGATGAAGGAAGCATATTTCTTAATATGACTGTCGACGACTTAAGGAGACTTCGTGTCCTTGACGCTTCCACCCGCATGCGCGACGCCCTAGATCTCGGCTATCTCATATTAGAAGGCGGCAATAAAATTGCTATCACTCTTGAGGAAGGGCTAGCAATTTTCTTGGACACAGTGGAAAGTGCTGACCTGACGCCCATTGTCCGTGAAGGCTTAATCGCCAACTTGCGCCGTATTGCTCACAGTGCGGGCATCCAATTCAATGGTCCCCTCGTTACCGCTCCCGCTCCTATGCCGAATCAAGCGACAGACGGAACCCATGGGAAAGCAATTTCCCCCATCCAGAATACGGATATTTTGATGCCTCTTCTTGGCTCATTGAGCCCCGGAAACAATGGCAACAGCGGATTATTACCCCCTCTCGCTAATGCAGTCGATGGCTTAGGTCATGGAGCCGAGAGCCACGATGCTTTATTGGCTCCCATTACAAACTTAGTAAGCGAGGTGAGCACTGGGTTGAACGGCGATGCTATAGCCAATAATGGCTTATTAAGCCCTGTCACTAGTAGCCTAGTCAGCAGTTTAAGTGGTGGCCTAGCTGGAGGCGAGACAGCAAACCGTGGACTCTTGACTCCGGTGACTAACTTGGCCGCCGGTTTGGTCGGCGGTTTGCAAGGTGGAGTAAGCCCGGAACAAGGGGCAAAAGGAGGCACCACCAATAACGGCCTGCTGACCCCTGTCACGGGCCTGGTCAGCGGACTGCTGGGCGGCCCACCCCGCTAAGGACTTGTATATATGTCCGATAAGCGGCCCCTTACCAAGAACTGGATTGCCCCCTATCCTCAAGAGGAGGTTTTGTCAGGGCATATGCGAGGCGACATTGTTCGCATGATGGTGCGTCAGTTCGATGTCTATATGGAAGCCAACAAGCACGAACTGGCACAAGAAGCGGGCCTGAGCCTGAACGAATACAAGGCACTGGAATTTGTACTGGAGCTTAAACACTTGTCGCCGGGCAGGCTGGCTCAGCTCCTGCACCTTAGCCCTAGTGGCAACCACGCCCTGATTACCCGGCTGGAGCACGCTGGTTATCTGACTCGCAAGCCACACCCTCGCGATGGACGCATGACTTGCCTCTACCCCAATCAGGAACGATGTAAACGCCTGATCGCCAATATGGAACACGCTGCGCAGCACATTATCAAGGCCACTGCTCAGCACAATCCGGGCCAACTGGCCGCCTTGCACGAGTTTTTGACCGGCAGCATCGGCCATCTCCGTCATGATGCGCTGCACAGACTCAAGCGCAAACCTGACTGAAGATCAGGGACCGGTTTCTTGCTGTTTTGCCCACCAGTACCCCTGGTGGGCTTTTTTTCGATGGTGCAGGACATTTGCAAGAGAAGTCGCCTACCCAGCCAAACGGCCCCATGCTACAAAAGACACTGGTCGGCTTGGCTGGCTTTTTCATCGCTAAAACCGTAAGGATGTGTTCATGAAACTCTCTGTACTGATTGCCGCCCTGCGCCTGCGCCATCTTGCAGGGGCTGCGCTGCTGTCCACTTCGCTGGCAGCCTATGCCCTACCCGCAGGTCTGGCCCAAGGCCCCTCTGTCGAAGGCGTCACTCAATACACGCTGGACAATGGCTTGCGCCTTGTTCTGGCCCCAGACGATTCCAAACCTACGACCACCGTCAACATGACCTACCTGGTCGGCTCGCGGCACGAGAACTATGGGCAAACCGGCATGGCTCACCTTCTGGAGCATATGCTGTTTCGCGGCACCCCCACCCTGCGCAATGCGCTGGGAGAATTTTCCAAACGTGGCCTGGAAGCCAACGGCACCACCTCCAGCGACCGTACCAATTACTTTGCCAGCTTCGCCGCTGATCCCGAGACCCTGAAATGGTATCTGGACTGGCAAGCCGACGTGATGGTCAACGCTTTGATCGACAAGCAGGATCTGGAAGCGGAAATGCCCGTGGTGCGCAATGAAATGGAAAGCGGTGAAAACAGCCCTTTCCGTGTTCTGATGCAAAAGCTGACAGCCGCTGCGTACCAATGGCATAGCTACGGCAAGACCACGATTGGCGCCCGCTCCGACGTCGAAAACGTGGATATTGAACAACTGCGCAAGTTCTACCACGACTACTATCAGCCCGATAATGCGGTGCTGTTTGTGACCGGGCAGTTCGACACCGATCAGACTCTGGAGCACATTGCCAAGGCCTTTGGCTCCATACCAAAACCGACTCGCACGCTGCGCCCCGAATACACGGTTGAACCCGTGCAAGACGGTACCCGCACAGTCACCTTGCGCCGTCACGGTGGTGCGCCCCTGATCATGTCGCTGTACCACCTGCCCAGCGCTGCCAGCCCGGAATACATGGACTTGAGCCTGGGCATCAGCGCCTTGGGCGACACCCCCAGCGGACAGTTGTACAAGAATCTGGTCAACAAGAACCTGGCCACCAGCGTATTCAGCTTTGATTCCGAAAGCCACGATCCAGGCTACGCCCTGTTTGGTGCGGAGCTGAAACCTGATATGGATCAGCAAAAGGCCTTGAAGGTCATGAATGACACGCTGGAAGGCCTGGCCAAATCCCCGTTGAAAGATACGGACCTGGAGCGCATCCGCAGCCAGTGGATGACGGGCTGGACACAAACTTATGCCAACCCCTCCAGTCTGGCCAGCGCGTTATCCGAAGCCGCGGCCAGCGGCGACTGGCGTTTGTTTTTCCTGCAGCGCGACCGGGTCGAAGCTGCCAAGCTGCCCCAAGTTCAAAAGGCGCTGGAAACCTGGCTGGTCGCCAGCAACCGCAGCAATGGCTTGTACATCCCCACAGAAAAACCGCTGCGAGCTCCTGAAGCCAGCACCGTTGATGTGGCCAAGCTGGTCCAGGACTACACCGGCAAGGATGGCGGCAAAACGGTAGAAGCCTTTGATCCTAGCCCTGCCAACATCATGGCTCGCACCGATCTGCAGCCCTTGTCCTTGGATAAGGATCTGGGCGAAGTGAAAATGGCCCTGCTGCCCAAGGGAACTCGTGCGGAACGCGTGGAGGCTCGCTTGTCCTTCAAGTTTGGTTCACCTGATCAGCTCAAGAACCAGACCGCTACCGCTGCAGCCGTCGCCAGCCTGCTGAGCACCGGCACCAAGAAACTGAACCGCGAACAGATTTCTGATCAGTTCACCGCCATGCAAACCCAGTTCAGCACCAGCGGCTCCAATGGTCGCTTGTACCTGAGCTTGTCCTCCAACCGCGAGAACCTGCCCAAAGCCATTGCTCTGGCGCTGGACGTGCTGCGCAATGCAAACTTCCCCGAGGACGAGCTGAAGAAATATCAGCAAGCCGTGGTCACCGATCTGAAATCGGCCAGCACTGAACCTGCTGCTTTGGCCAGCCAAGCGATTGAACGCTACACCAACCCATGGCCCAAAGACGATATCCGCTACACGCCCAGCTTTGAAGAAGGCATAGAGCGAGTCCAGGCGATTAACATCAAACAGGTGCGGGATTTCCATCAAAAATTCTACGGTACGGGTGATGTCGCCTTTAGTGCCGTGGGTGACTTTGACAAGGACGAGGTTCGCAAGGCGTTGGCCGATGGTTTGAAAGGCTGGCGCAAAGCCCCGACCTACCAGCGTCCGGACGATCCACTGCAGACCGTGGCTCCCAAGGTCTTTGACATCAACACGCCGGACAAGGCAAATGCTTTCTATCTGGCGGACCTGGGCCTGAAACTGCAAGACAGCGATGCGGACTTCCCGGCTGTCTATCTGGCCAACTATTTGCTGGGCCTGTCTGAAACCTCGCGCTTGTGGAACCGTGTGCGCGTAGAGGATGGCTTGTCCTACAACGTACGCAGCCAGGTGGATGCGTCCAGCTATGAACCCAAGGGTTCGTGGACGGTCTATGCCATTCACGCTCCCAGCAATAGCGATAAGTTGAGCAAGACTATCGACGAGGTCCTGGCCCAAACACTGAAAGATGGCTTTAGCGAGCAAGAGGTCAAGGAAGGTGTGAATGCCTTGCTGAACTACCGCCGCTTGTCGCGCAGCCAGGACACCGTGGTCAGCAGTGCGTGGTTGAATTACCTGGATCTGGGCCGCAGCTTTGAATGGTCCGAGAAAATGGACCAGGATCTGCAAAAGCTCAATGCGGAGCAAGTCAATGCGGTTTTGCGCAAATACCTGAAACCCAAGGAAATGGTCGTAGCGATTGCCGCTGACCATGAGCGTCAAAAGCAAGGTGCCGCCACGCCAGCACCTGAAACCGCAGAACAGGCTCCGGTGACAGCGCCGGCTCCAGAGCCACTGGATGCCCAACCTTGATCAAGCCAGCAACCCCGCTTGCCTGAACGTTGAGCAGGCGTAAAAAAGCCCGGTACAAAAGTACCGGGCTTTTTACTTTCTACTTGGCGACTCCTTGCTGGAGCCCTGCCAGGATTCAGGAGAAGAAACCCTTCACCTTGTCCGTCCAGGATTCGCTTTTTGGCGAGTGCTTGACGCCACCATCGCTCAAGGCCTGTTCAAACTGACGCAGCAATTTCTTTTGCTCTTCGTTCAGACGTACAGGTGTCTCGATTTGAATGTGGCAGTACAAGTCACCGGGGTAGCTGGAACGCAAACCCTTGATACCCTTGCCACGCAAGCGGAAGGTCTTGCCCACTTGGGTGCCTTCAGGGATGGTGATTTCGCCACGCCCTGTCAAGGTAGGCACTTCCACCGTTCCGCCCAAGGCCGCCGTGGTAAAGGGGATGGTCAGTTCGCAATGCAGGTCCTCGCCATCACGCTGGAAAATACCGTGCGGCTTGATGCGGATTTCCACATACAAGTCACCGGCAGGACCACCGTTAACGCCAGGCTCACCATTGCCACTGGAGCGGATGCGCATGCCATCATCAATACCGGCTGGAATCTTGACCTGCAAAGTCTTGGTCTTCTTGACCTTGCCTTCGCCGTGACACACCACGCAGGGATCAGGAATTTCCTTGCCGCTACCGTGACAGGTCGGGCAGGTTTGCTGCATGCTGAAAATGCCCTGCTGCATACGGACCGCGCCACTACCTTGGCAAGTGCGACAAGTCTGTGCAGAGGTACCGGGCTTGGCACCCGAACCCGAGCAGGTTTCGCAGTTTTCCCAGCTTGGTACACGAATTTCAGTATCAAAACCGGCTGCTGCCTGCTCCAGGCTGATATCCAGCGAATAGCGCAAGTCCGCGCCACGGTAAACCTGAGGGCCACCGCCACGACGTCCGCCGCCACCACCAAAGATTTCGCCAAATATATCGCCAAAGGCGTCTGCAAATCCGGCCCCGCCCATGCCGCCACCCATACCGCCCATGCCGGCATTGGGATCGACTCCGGCATGACCATAGCGGTCATAGGCTTCGCGTTTCTGTTCGTCGGACAGGATCTCGTACGCTTCCTTGGCTTCCTTGAACTTTTCCTCGGCGTCCTTGCTATCCGGATTACGGTCAGGGTGGAACTTCATGGCCAGCTTGCGATACGCCTTGCGGATTTCATCCTGCGTCGCATTTTTGGCCACACCGAGAATTTCGTATAAATCGCGTTTTGCCATGTTTGATTAACGACGTCCAAACGCCGCTGTTTGAATAATAATGCCCGATCTCCAGCGTATGCCGCCAAAGATCGGGCCAGGGAACCTTATTCAGGCTCGCAATTACTGATCGCGTTTGACTTCTTTAAAGTCAGCGTCGACCACGTTCTCGTCGGCGGGCTGCTGGGCTGTGCCTTCAGCACCTTCTTGTGCTGCGGCTTGAGCCTGCATGTCGGCGTACATCTTCTCGCCCAGTTTCTGCGAGGCCACACCCAGTGCTTCCACCTTGGCGTCGATGGCTTCCTTATCGCCTTCTTTCAGAGTTTCCTCCAGATCAGCGATGGCCTTTTCGATGGCTTCTTTCTCTGCCGCTTCCAGCTTGTCGCCGTAGTCCGTCATGGACTTGCGGGTGGAGTGAATCAAAGCCTCGGCCTGGTTGCGTGCAACAGCCAGCTCAGCGATGCGGTGGTCTTCTGCTGCGTTGACCTCGGCATCTTTCACCATGCGCTCGATCTCCTCGTCGGACAAACCGGAGTTTGCCTTGATGGTGATCTTGTTCTCTTTGCCTGTGCCCTTGTCTTTGGCGGACACGTGCAAGATACCGTTGGCGTCGATGTCGAAGGTCACTTCAATCTGTGGCAGGCCACGTGCTGCTGGTGGAATGCCTTCCAGATTGAACTCGCCCAGAGCCTTGTTACCGGCAGCGATTTCACGCTCGCCCTGGAACACCTTGATGGTCACAGCAGGCTGGTTATCGTCAGCCGTGGAGAACACTTGCGAGTGACGCGTAGGAATCGTGGTGTTCTTCTGGATCATCTTGGTCATGACGCCACCCAGGGTTTCAATACCCAGGGACAGAGGAGTCACGTCCAGCAGCAAGACGTCGGTACGATCGCCGGACAACACGGAACCTTGAATGGCTGCACCAGCGGCAACAGCTTCGTCAGGGTTGATGTCTTTACGTGGGTCACGGCCAAAGAACTCTTTAACGCGCTCTTGCACCTTGGGCATACGGCTCATGCCGCCGACCAGGATCACGTCGTCGATTTCCGAAACCTTCACGCCCGCATCCTTGATGGCAACACGGCAAGGCTCGATCGTGCGTTCGATCAGGTCCTCGACCAGCGCTTCCAGCTTGGAGCGAGTGATCTTCAGGTTCAAGTGCTTGGGACCGGAAGCATCTGCCGTGATGTAAGGCAGGTTGATTTCGGTCTGCTGCGTGGACGACAGCTCGATCTTGGCTTTTTCAGCGGACTCTTTCAGGCGCTGCAAGGCCAGCACATCCTTGGACAGATCAACGCCGCTTTCTTTCTTGAACTCGTCGATGATGTAGTCGATGATGCGCTTGTCAAAGTCTTCACCGCCCAGGAAGGTGTCACCGTTGGTGGAGAGCACTTCAAATTGCTTCTCACCGTCGATGTCGGCGATTTCGATGATGGACACGTCAAACGTACCGCCACCCAAGTCGTACACAGCGATCTTGCGATCACCCTTGTCAGCCTTGTCCAGACCGAAAGCCAAAGCTGCGGCGGTAGGCTCGTTAATGATGCGCTTGACTTCCAGACCGGCAATGCGGCCTGCGTCCTTGGTTGCCTGACGCTGGCTGTCGTTAAAGTAAGCAGGCACGGTAATCACGGCCTCGGTTACTTCTTCGCCCAGGTAGTCTTCGGCGGTTTTCTTCATTTTGCGCAAGATGTCGGCGGACACTTGCTGAGGTGCCATCTTCTTGCCTTGAGCTTCCACCCACGCGTCGCCGTTGTCGGCGGCAGTGATGGTGTAAGGCACGTGCTCGATGTCTGTCTGAACTGCCTTTTCAGTGAACTTACGACCGATCAAGCGCTTGACAGCGAAGATAGTGTTGGTGGGGTTGGTGACCGCCTGGCGTTTGGCAGGAGCGCCAACCAGGATTTCGCCATCCTGCATGTAAGCCACGATGGAAGGGGTCGTACGACCGCCTTCGGCATTTTCGATAATACGAACCTGGTCGCCATCCAACACCGATACACAGCTATTGGTGGTTCCAAGGTCAATACCAATGATTTTGCCCATGATTTTTTACCTGACTAAAAGATTGATTGCGAAAGCAAATTATTTGATGAAATGCATATGGGGAACTCTGCGTGCATTTCAAGAGCAATGGCCTTATTTTTTTACTGTGCAAGCGGCTGATCCGAAAAAGCAGTCAAAAACGCCTTGATTCCGGACAGCCTGCGCGCACAGACAGGCTGGCTCTATTACTTGGGGGCCGACACCATCACCAAGGCGGGACGCAGCACGCGATCCGAAATGGTGTAGCCCTTTTGCAGCAACTGAGCCACTGCGCCTTCTTCAAACTCCGAAGGCACGGCCGAAATGGCTTGGTGCAGGTGCGGATCAAACTTGTCACCGGCTTGTGGAGCCACTTCTTTCAGGTTGTTGCGCTCAAAAGCCTTGTTCAGTTGACGCAAGGTAGTTTCCACGCCTTCTTTCCAGGCGTCCGTGCTTTGCTCGGTCTGGGCCAGAGCCGCTTCCAGGCTGTCACGCACGGGAATCAGGCTTTCAGCAAAGGACTCGGTGCCGAACTTGCGGGCTTTAGAGACATCATCCTCCGCACGGCGGCGAATGTTTTCCACTTCGGCCTTGGCACGCAGCAGCTGGTCGTAGTACTGCGACACTTTTTCCTGGGCCTGAGCCAACTCGGTGGCCAGATCAGCCGAACTTTCTTCGGGCTGCTGAGCCAAAATCTCTGGCTGCTCGTGCTCGGGGGTGCCCTGTTGTGCCTGTTCAGGCGTGTTTTCCGTCACTTCCCCGTCCAGAGGCTTATTGGGATCGGCATGTGTAGCCATTCGATGTATCTCCACTACAGAATTCGTTGATCGCATAAAAATGGGGGCATCTGCCCCCAGTTCAAGACCCGCCCGCATATTTTGCTGGCCAGCCCCTTGGAAAACGTCCAATACCGCTATCCGGCTGGCACCAGACGGCTGGGCAACCAGCCTCCCAGATGCTGCACGGCCAGCCGACCCAAGCCCTCAATCCATTGCGGATCGTCATTCAGGCAAGGTATGTAATGGAATTCGCGGCCACCTTCTTCCAGGAAAGCGTCGCGGCATTCCACCTGGATTTCTTCCAGCGTCTCCAGACAATCGGCCAGAAAACCGGGGCAGACGGCATCCACACGCCCCACGCCCTGCTTGCCCCATTCGCGCAAGGTGGGCTCGGTATAGGGTTCCAGCCAGCGCTGCGCACCAAAGCGACTTTGAAATGCCATATGCACTTCTACAGCAGGCTCATCCAGCGCCGCACGCAAGGCATCCGCCGTTTCACGGCAGTCACGGTAATAAGGGTCGCCCAGCTCCACGCAGCGGCGCGGCAAGCCGTGAAAGCTCAATAGCAGACGCTCTGGCTTGCCATGTTCATCCCAGTAGCGGCGTATCTGTGCCGCCAGCGGGCCAATGTAGTCCGGGTGCGTATGGTAACGCTTGAGGAAGCGCAGCTCAGGTTGATTGCGCTGTTTTCCAAGGTGCTCTGCCACGCAATCCACCGCCGTAGCCGTGGTGCTGGCTGCATACTGCGGATACAGGGGCAAGCTCAAGATTCGCTCGCAGCCCGCTGCTTTCAATTTATCCAGACCACTGGCAATGGACGGGTTGCCATAACGCATACCCAGCTCCACCTTCACATCATGGCCTTGCGATTGCAGCAGCTCTTGCAGGCCATCGGCCTGTGCCTGGCTGTAGACCAGCAAGGGCGCGCCTTGTGGCAACCAGATATCCTTGTAGCGCGGTGCCAGCTTGCTGGGGCGGCGAGGCAAGATGAACAGACGCAGAATAATCTGCCAGAGCGGCTGAGGGATTTCAATGACACGGGGATCTGACAGGAATTCACCCAGGTAGCGGCGAATGGACGCAGCATCGGGCTGGTCCGGCGTGCCCAGATTGACCAGCAAGATACCGATGGGCCCGGCCTCGCGTACCGGAGCCTGATCATTGAACATATCGGCGTCCTGAGCTTCGGGCAAATAAGGAGAAGCAAACAACTTGGGCATGATGATTAGTACGTTAGACAGCCAGATGGCCCTCAGCCCAACAGCAGGCCGAAGGTCCATCCCTTAACTGGCAGAGTGATGGCTCAAGGCATTGGACAATAGCCGGGCCGTAATGTCCACTATAGGAATCACACGATCATACGCCATCCGCGATGGCCCGATCACACCCAGCGTCCCCACGACCTTGCCATCCACGCCATACGGCGCGGTAATGACGGACACATCATCCAAAGGTAAAAGCTGCGAATCCCCACCGATATAAATTTGCACGCCATCGGCCTGACTGGAGACATCGAGCAAGTGCAGCAGATCGGTTTTCTTCTCGAACAAGGAAAACAGACGGCGCAAACGGTCCATGTCCGCCACCATCTCGGTCACGTTCAACAGCTTGCTTTCACCGGCGATGACCACAGCCTCTTCGCTATCGGGCTGATGGCTGCCCACATCCACCGCCTGTTGCATCAGACGCGAAATGTCCGCCTGCAAGGAGCTGAGTTCCTGCGACAAGGCCAGCTTGACCGACTCGAAGGACATGCCCGAGAAATGCTGATTGAAAAAGTTGCTGGCCTCGACCAGCTCCTGCTCCAGATAGTCGCGCGGGACAAACAGGATGCGGTTTTGCACATCACCATCCGGCGTGACGATAATCAGCAACACCCGTTTGTCAGACAGGCGAATAAATTCAATTTGCCTGAAGGTCTGGGCTTTTTTCGGCGCCAGCACCACACCGGCAAACTGCGACAGATTCGACAGCAAGGAAGCGGCAGAACTGACCGCCCGGTTGGGCTCGTCAAAAGGCAGGTACTGGCTAAGGTTGCGTGCATCGGGCCGCTCGAAACGCTCGGCAGCCAGGAGGCGATCCACAAACAGGCGATAGCCTTTGGGCGTAGGAATGCGCCCCGCCGAGGTGTGGGGGCTATGAATCAGGCCCAGGCCTTCCAGCTCGGCCATCACATTACGAATCGTAGCCGGGGAAAAATCAAAAATGGTCGATAAGGTACGGGACCCTACCGGCTGACCATCGGCGATGTAACGCTCGATCAGCACCTTCAACAAGGCATTTGCTCTGTCATCCATGTCGCGTACGTCACTTAAAAACACCAGCTCTGCATGATAAAGGGGAGAATCTTACAGCCAAGCCTAGAGTGGCAACTCTATAATCCACTGATCGCCATTATTTCATCAATCATAAGGTTTTCGCCCCATGCATTTCAAAACGGTTGCCATTGTTGGCAGATACCAGGACTCCGGCTTGGATGCGCCCATCCGATCGCTGGCTAAAACCCTGGTCAACACTGGTTGCTCGGTGCTGCTTGAGGCCACAACCGCCCAGAATGCCGGTATTACCGAATTCCCCATCGGCGATTATGCCCAAATTGGCGAGCGCGCCGATCTGGCTATCGTGATGGGCGGGGATGGCACCATGATAGGCGCTGCGCGCGAATTAGCCCACAGCAAGGTTCCCCTGATCGGGATCAACCACGGCCGCCTGGGCTTCATTACCGACATTCCCCTGGATGACGCCAACGACGCCTTGCTGCGCGTGCTGAAAGGCGAATACGACATTGAAGAGCGCTCCATGCTGGAAGGCCGCGTGGTGCGTGACGGGCAAGTGCTGTATTCGGGCGTGGCCCTGAACGATGTGGTCATCAACCGTGCCGGGCGCGGCGGCATGATCGAGCTGCGTGTCGAGCTTGACGGCGTATTCATGTACCGCCAGCGCTCCGACGGCCTGATCATCTCCACCCCCACGGGCTCCACGGCCTATGCGCTGGCGGCCAGTGGTCCCTTGCTGCACCCTTCCCTGAAGGCATTTTTGCTGGTCCCCGTTGCTCCGCAAACCCTGTCGCACCGCCCTATCGTGCTACCCGACACAGGCACCCTGAACTTGACCATTACGGCCCTGGGCCGGGTGGAATCGGGTGGCAGCGTGCACTTTGACATGCAAACCTGGTCGGACTGTCAGCAGGGAGACCGCATTGACGTGCGTCGCTCCCAGGACACCATTCGCTTTATCCATCCCAAGGGCTACAGCTTTTTTTCCACCCTGCGTCAGAAGCTGGGCTGGAATCACATCCCTTTGCCTAACGACGAAAACGAATAAACCCCTATGCTCCGTACCCTGCACGTTCGAGACTTTGTGATCGTGGATCAAGCCACGATTGATTTCGACTCCGGCTTCACGGTTTTTTCCGGAGAGACCGGCGCTGGTAAATCCATTCTGATTGACGCGCTCTCCCTGGTGCTGGGGGCACGCGGCGATGCCAAAGCCATCCGCGAGGGCTGTCCGCGCACTGAAGTCAGCGCGCACTTCGATTGTGAACAAGACATTCAAAGCTGGCTGCGCGAGCGTGACTTCGATGTCGCGGACGAGTTGATCTTGCGTCGACTGATCGACCAGCAAGGTCGCAACCGCAGCTACATCAATGGCAGCGCTGCAACCCTGACTCAGTTGCGCGAACTGGGTGAATTGCTGGTGGATATTCACGGTCAGCACGCTCATCAAAGCCTGATGAACCCTCAAAGCCAATACGATCTGCTCGACAGCCAAGGCGGCCATTTACCCCTGGCGCGCCAAGTGGCGCAGTCCTGGCAGCAATTGAGCCAGGCACGCAAAGCCGTCGAACAGGCCAGTCAAAGTGCTGAGCAGGGCAAACGAGAGCAGGAGCGTCTGGAGTGGCAGATCAACGAGCTGTCCAGCCTGAATCTGCGTGCTGGTGAATGGGACCAGTTGCAACAAGAACACACCCGCCTGTCCCATGCCCAGGCCTTGATTGACGGCAGTGCCTTGGCCCTGACAGCTCTGGATGGCGAGGAAACCTCGGTACAGCAACTGCTGGGCAAAGCAAGCCACGAAATGAGCGCCCTGCTGCGCCATGACCCAGGCCTGCAAGCGATTGTGGATGCCTTGGAGTCGGCACAAATTGCCGTCACCGAAGCAGCTTCGGACTTGAACAGTTATCTAAGCGATATGGAGCTGGACCCCGAGCGTCTGGCGCAGGCAGAAGAACGGGTTTCTGCCATTTTCAGTGCCGCACGCAAGCTGAAAGTGGAGCCCGAAGAACTGCCCAGCCTGCTGGAAACCTGGCAGGAACAGCTGGCACAGCTGCAACAGTCTTTTGATCTGGAAGCCTTGCAAGCCAAGGCTCAGCAGGCTGAAAAACAGTACCAGGAGCTAAGTAGCAAGCTAAGTGCCGCAAGACGCAAAACCAGTGTGCAACTGAGCAAACAAGTCAGCCAGGCGATGCAGTCCATGGCCATGCAAGGCGGTCGCTTCGAGGTCGCCCTGACCGCTTGCACACCTCAGGTTCACGGCGCAGAGCAGGTAGAGTTTCTGGTGGCTGGTCACGAAGGGGTAACACCACGTCCGCTGGCCAAGGTGGCCTCGGGTGGTGAGCTGGCCCGAATTTCCCTGGCACTGTCTGTTATCGCCAGCCAGGCAGCCCGCGTGCCTACCTTGATTTTTGACGAGGTGGATACGGGTGTCGGTGGCGCGGTGGCCGAAGTGGTGGGACGCTTGCTGCAAGAGTTGGGGGCACGTCATCAGGTCTTGTGTGTGACCCACCTGCCCCAAGTGGCCGCCTGCGGCAACCATCATTTGAAGGTCGAGAAAACGACCGAGCAAGGTCAGACCTTTTCCTCTATCCGTCCTTTGACGCAAGACGAACGCGTGGACGAAATCGCCCGCATGCTGGGTGGTCTGGAAATTACACAAACAACGCGTGAACATGCGCGGGAAATGCTGGCACGTCAGCGTTAAGCAATTTTGAAACGCAAGCTAAACCACCAGCGCCGAGGCAGCTGGTGGTTTTTTTGTATCCAATCGTGAGGCCCTGTGATCCGGATCTGATTGTTCTTTGAATTTTCAGGATGCCGCCCTGGCTATCCTGCCCCCAATCATCAGATCCCGCACCGACGGAACCTCTACAAAGGGATTAACTGCGCAAGGTAGGCTTGGCCTGCTTGCCTGCTTCCGAGCACTTGGGGCAAATGCCGTACAGCAGCATGGTATGGCTCTCCAGCACAAAACCGTGGTCTTTGGCGACCTGGTGCTGGCGGGCTTCGATATTGCTGTCGGTAAACTCTTCCACAACGCCACAATTGGTGCAGATCAGGTGATCGTGGTGATCGCCATCATTCAGTTCAAAGACGGCTTTGCCGCCGTCAAACTGGCTGCGCACCAAAATGCCGGCTTGCTCGAACTGGGTCAACACACGGTAGACCGTGGCCAAACCAATATCGACTTCTTCGGCAATAAGCAGGCGGTATACGTCTTCAGCGCTCAGGTGGCGTTGACCGTCCTGGTCGGAGCGGCGAAAAATATCCAGAATCTTCAGGCGCGGAAAAGTCGCCTTAAGCCCCATGTTCTTCAGTTCATTTTGATCGTTCATGGCTAAATTATCGCATCTTGATGGGGATGGATCTCAAGTCCGTCCTGGTTGAAAACCAGCTCGTCTTGAGGCGGTTCAATGCGCAATTCATGCGCTTTTTCCTAAACCCTTATATGATAACGATTTTATTCCTACTGGGGCATTTCGTGCAGAAGAAGGCCAATTCATTCACTCCTGTCATCCGCGCCATACTCGCAGCCAGCCTGGCTGCCGCCGCCCTGAGCGCCTGCGGATCCTCTAAATGGGGCTTCCCATACCGCGCCGACATTCAGCAGGGGAACTGGATCACTGCCGAGCAAGTGGCCCGCCTGCAATCGGGGATGACACGCGAACAGGTGCGTTACCTGCTGGGTTCGCCCACCTTGCAGGACATTTTCCACGCCGACCGTTGGGACTACCCTTACCTGAACAAGCCTGGCTACGGCAAGAGCGAGCAGCGCACCTTTACCGTCTGGTTTGAAGGCGACACTCTGGTTCGCTGGGAAGGCGACGAGCAACCTGACCGCCAGCCCTTCGAGCGCAGCGACACAGGCAAGAAACACACCCTGCCCCCCGCTGACGCCGACCAAGCCGCCCCAACACCCAGCGTGAGCGGCAACCAGCCCACGCTTTAAGCTTTACGTTAAGGACACTGGATACATGCGCATTGCCATTGCTGGCGCAGACGGCCGTATGGGCCGTATGCTGATTGAAGCTGTTTTGAACAGTACCGACCTGACACTGGCCGCGGCCTTGGACCACAGCGGCTCCAAAGCCATTGGTCAGGACGCAGGAGCCTTTCTGGGTAAAGACACAGGTATCAAAGTCACGGACGACCTGAACGCCCTGGCCCAGGCAGATTGCCTGATCGACTTCACCCGCCCTGAAGGCACCATGGCCCATCTGGATGCCTGCATGCAGCACGGCACCCGTCTGGTCATTGGCACTACCGGTTTTTCCGAAGCAGAGAAACAACAGATTCTGGCGGCTGGTCGCGAGATTGCCATTGTCTTCGCCCCGAACATGAGCGTAGGCGTCAATGCCACCCTGAAGTTGATTGAAATGGCGGCTGCCTTGCTGAACCAGGGCTACGACGCCGAGGTGTTTGAGGCCCACCACCGCAACAAGGTGGATGCGCCATCGGGGACAGCTCTAGCTATGGGCGAAGCCATTGCCAAAACCTGGGGTGAATCCCTGAACGATGTAGCCGACTGGGCCCGTCACGGCCACACCGGTGCCCGTCAGGATGGCCGCATTGGTTTCTCCGTCGTCCGTGGTGGCGACATTGTGGGCGACCACACCGTGTTTTTCTGCGGCGAAGGCGAGCGCATCGAAATCTCGCACCGCTCCAGCAGCCGTGCTGGCTATGCCAACGGCAGCCTGCGTGCAGCCCGTTTCCTGGGCGATAAAAACACTGGCCTGTACAACATGCAAGACGTGCTGGGCCTGTAAGCTCCTGACTTGCAAACCCTCTGATCAAAAGCCGGCTTTCGAGCCGGCTTTTTTTATCTCCGCTTAACAGAGCCTCCTCCTGTTGGCTACTTTCCGAAAGTGGCCACGCTGGATTGATCTGAGCAGCACCTATCCCTTTGCCTTTGCCTTTGTCCCTACTCTTTACCTTGCTTTGTCCTTCACTCGTCCTTTCCTCTCCTGCTCCAGCCTTGATCCAGTGTGTCCCGTCTTGTCCCTTCCCAACTCGCCTCATCACAAAAAAAGCAGCTCCAAGTTCGCCAGTAAAACGGCAAAACCAGCCCTGAACCCAGCCTGAAAAACTGCTCCACCAAACGCTGTGGCGGGTTCTCCCCTTAAGTCGCCCCCTTGTCACATTCCCTCCCCCCTGTTTTCCCTGCTTGACGCAGAAAAAAATATCACTAATATGTTAGTTGGATATTTAAAGAATAAACCTTTTCCCGCAGGAGACAACCGACATGATGAGCGAACGCCAACGCAAGTTCCGAGAGGACTACAAATCCAACATCAGCCCCGCCTACAACGGCATTGTTCACGTGGTAGTGACCTACATCGTGGGCTTGGCAGCGATTTACTACAGCATCACCCAGCTAGGCCCGGTAGGTTGGGAATGGCTGATTGTGATCCCCGTTTTTCTGGCGGGTAATTTTGTTGAATGGGCCATGCACCGTTATGTGATGCACCGACGCATCAACATCATTGGATTGCGGGAAATCTACGAACGCCACACCCGCCAGCACCACCAGTACTTCACCGACAACGAAGCCACGATTGATTCCAGCAAGGAGTTCCGGATTGTGTTTTTCCCCTGGCGCGTTCTGGCCACGTTGGGGGTAGGCGGCGGGATTCTGGGCTGGCTGGCCGCAACCATCATCAACCCCAATGCAGGCTATTTTGTATTCATGACCATGGTGGCGCAGTACCTGGTGTACGAGGCCTTTCACTACTGCTGTCATGTGCATGAGAACAGCTTTGTACGCAATATGCCCTTCATCAACACCATTCGCCGCCACCATACCGCCCACCACAATCAGGGCATCATGATGAAGTACAACATGAACCTGACGTTCCCGATCGCAGACTGGGCCATGGGCACTACGGATCTGCGTCGCGGTCTGCTTGGCCACCTGTTCAATGGCTATAGCGAAAAGCACGTCAAGGAAGAGCTCAAGCCCATTATTCGCCGTTTCCGTTTTGAAGATACCGGCGACACCACGGACGGCCCGGCCTTGAAAAAAGAAGAGGCCCACGCCCTGGAGCGTGGCCTGGCCAGCTAAGGCCCTGACTGTACTTACAAGCTGGAAATCAGGGTCGTGCGGGCGAGTTCTTCGATGTAGTCCATCAAGAGATCCAGGCTTTGACCGGCCTGGTCCATATCGCCCCCGGCAATGGACATCGCCAAGTTGGCATGCAGTCTGCCCATCTGCGTTAAATCCGGATTTTGCTGATAGTGGCAGAACCAGAAACGACGGGATAGCCCATGTGTCAGACGCATCGCTGCCTCGGCAAACTCATTGCGAGCCGCCTCGATTTCCAGCTCATTCAACCGTCGATCTGCCCGGATAAAACTGACTTCATCGTTCTGGGTGGCTGCTTCCAGGAAAGCATCATGCAAGCTCTTGAATTGCTCGCGTTGATCGCGTGTCGCCCGTTTGGCCGCACTACGGCAGATCAGACGCTCGATCTCCCGTCGCGTCTCGATCAGGCGCAGTTGCTTGGGCATGTCCAGCTCTGGAATCAACAGCCCACGCTGCGGCAAGACCAGCATCAAATGTTCGCGTGCCAGCCGTTGAATAGCCTCCCGAATCGGCGTGCGGCCAATCTCGAACATCTGGCTCAAGGTCAGCTCGGACACGATGCTGCCCGGCGGCAGCTTCAGGGTAATGATGGCTTCTTCCAAACGCTCATAAGCAATGTCTGTGAGCTTGGGCTTGGGTTCCGTCAAGGCCTTGATGTCCAGCACCTCATCTTGAGCCTGCCCTTTTCCCGCTACCTTCCGCTTGCTTGTAACCATGCTGACCCTGCCTTTAAAACGCAGCGTTTGCTGCTGACACCCAAACTCTGACGCCTGCTCTGGCCCTGCAAGTACAAGGCCGGAACTGGGCAACAGCCTCATATCTTAGTTGTATTTATCTACTCCAGGAAGCCACATGAGCATTGCCTGCGATTCAAAACCGACCACCATCATTGCCGTGCATGGGATTCAGGGCACCCATCGCAGCTGGCTGCCAGTGGTCAACGCCAGCTCGAATTTGATGTCCTGGCACACCCCGGACTTGCGAGGCCGAGGCGATGCCTTTCGTGGCTCCAGCCAGGAAGATTACGGGCTGGACGGCTTTGTGCAGGATCTACGCGCCAGCATTCAAGCCTTGCCTGAACACACGCCCTATGTCCTGGCAGGCTGGAGCCTGGGCGTCTCAGTGGTGCTGCAAACCTGTCTGACTTTACTGGACGAACAGGCCCCACTGCCTCAAGCCCTGCTGTTGTTATCGGGCACAGCCAGCCTGAACCGGACTCAATGGTTCAAGGCCCAGGACACCTCTGCCTTGCTGCAAGAAATTGCAGAACGGGAACAGCGCCTGGGCCTGCTGGAGGCCGCCGGTCATCAAGACGTGGCCTGGACCTGGCTGGCGAATCGGCATCACGACCTGTACGCGCAACTCCCCCGTATTTCCATCCCCTCTTTGATCATCCACGGCGAGCAGGATCAGGACTGTCCCATTGAACACGCCCACCGGTTGGCGCAGGCACTGCCACAAGCCACCTTGCACAGCCTGCCTGATGCGGGCCACAGCATTCTGGGCTCGCACACTGAACTGATCGCCTCATTGATAGACCCCTTCTGCTCTCTACACACCGCAAGGACTGCCGTATGAACACACACGTTTTCTTTTGCCCACCACCCCGCACCCTGATGGGACGCGGCTGCCGCCATGAACTACCTGCCTTGATTGCCCACCTGGGCTGGCGTCGCGGCTTATTGATTACCGACCGTTTTTTCACCATTCAAACCACCTGGGTTCAGGACCACATCGCCGCCTGTAGAGAACAGGGAATTGAACTTGTGGTTTTTGATGGGGGCGAGCCAGATCCTTCCACTACCTTATGTGATCAGGCCACGCTGCAAGTACGTGCCCACCTGGCCGATCACCCTATCGATTTCGTATTGGCGTTGGGCGGCGGCAGCAATATAGATCTGGCTAAAGCCCTGTGTCTGACCGTCCCCACCGGGGAGCCCATACGCACCTACAGCGGGACCTGGCCCGCCCACACCAAGCCCTTGCCCTTGATCGCCCTGCCCACCACCTCCGGCACGGGATCAGAAGCAACACCGGGAGCCATTCTGGTCGACCCCGACAATGCCACCAAAATTGCCGTCATGGGCAATGCGCTGCGCCCCGCCATTGCGGTCATCGACCCGGAACTCAGCGATAGCTGCCCACCCCGCGTCACTGCCGACGCCGGTATCGATGCCCTGACCCACGCGATTGAATCCTTTGTGACGCAGGATGCCAGCCTGTTTGATCGTGGTGGCAGCCCCGACCCTGGCTATAGTGGCCGATCCAGCCTGACCATGATGTTTGCACGCGAGTCCATACGCCTGTGCGGCCAATACATGCTGCGAGCCTATCGCGACGGCACCGACACTGAAGCCCGTGATGGCATGGCCAGCGCCAGCTACTATGCCGCCCTGTCCTACGGCACGGCAGGTCTGAATGCGGTGCACGGCCTTGCCTACGCACTGGCAGGTTTGACGCATCAATCTCACGGCACCACCAATGCCGTGCTGCTGCCCTACGTTCTGGACGAACTGCGTGAAACCCGCGCCTCGGAATTACTGGAAGTCGCCCAACTACTGGGCATGCCAACCGGCAAGCCGGAAGATACCTTACTGGCCCTGCCTGCCTATGTGCGGTCGCTGGTCGAGCAACTGGACATCCCCTCGGACCTGAGCCAATGCGGCGTACAGGAGCATCAGCTGGAGCGCCTGTTGAGCGACGCCCTGCAAGTGACTCGTCTTGCCAAAGCCTTCCCGGTTGCTGACTGCACCAGCGCCTATCAACGCATTATTCAACACGCTTTTGAGGGCTCTTTAGCCGGAGCACTGGCCCATAATTAATTAGCCAGCTAAGTACATACCATTACTTAATCTTAAAATAAACACCACTAGTATCCATGTAATATATCAGTAGAAGAAAAAAGGCCTGCCATGGCCTGACGGCAGGTCACCTATACATAAACCCGCCACAAGAGCGGACCTACAGGAGACACCTATGACAGCCGTATCCCCCAATGTGGCCAATCGCCTGGAGCGATTGCCCATGACACGCTATCAACGCATGCTGTTCGGTATTATCGCGACCGCCTGGTTCTTTGACTCCATGGACCTGGGCATCATGACTTTTGTTTTAGGTTCCATCAAAGCAGAAATGGGGCTCAGCACCGCGCAGGCGGGGATGCTGGCCAGCTCCAGCTTTTTAGGCATGTTTTTGGGTGCTGCCATTGCGGGCATGCTGGCAGACAAGTACGGGCGCAAACCTGTCTTTCAATGGAGCATGATTTTTTGGGGCGTAGGAAGCCTGGCCTGTGGCCTGTCCCAAAACGTCGAGCAGTTGATGGCGTTCCGGGTGCTGCTGGGGTTTGGCATGGGAATGGAATTTCCCATCGGCCTGGCCATGGTCTCGGAGATCGTGCCCGCTAAAAGTCGCGGTCGGTACATCGCGATTCTGGAAGGCTTCTGGCCGCTGGGCTTTATCAGCGCCGGGATTCTGACCTATCTGAGCCTGGACTATATAGGCTGGCGCGGGATCTTCATTGCCCTGTCTATCCCCGCCCTGTTTGTGTTTGTGATCCGCCGTTGGGTTCCTGAGTCCCCCCGCTGGCTGGAAGAAGCAGGCCACAACGACCGCGCCGAACAAGTCACCACGGCCTTCGAACATAAAGTCATTCAGGCCAACGGTGGTCAGGCCCTGCCCTCTCCCCTGCCTCCCACTCCTTGCGAGAAGTTAAAGCGTGGCGCGCTGTTTGCCCAGCTTTGGCAAGGCCAATACGCCCGCCGCACCTTGATGCTGTGGATGCTGTGGTTCTTCTCCTTGCTGGGCTACTACGGTCTGACTACCTGGCTGGGCGCACTGTTACAACAAGCCGGATATGAAGTCACCAAGTCCGTTACCTACACCATCTATATTTCCCTGGCCGGTATTCCAGGCTTCATCTTCTCGGCCTGGTTGCTGGAGAAATGGGGTCGCAAGGCAACCATGGTCTTGATGCTGTTCGGTAGCGCCGGCTGTGCCTTTATCTATGGCCACGTCGCCACCAGTCAGGCGCCTGTTGCTCAACTGATTGGCGCTGGTTTGTGCATGCAGTTCTTCATGTTTGGCATGTGGTCGGTTTTGTATGCCTACACCCCCGAGCTGTACCCCACACGGACACGCAGCACAGGCGCAGGTTTTGCCTCTTCCATTGGCCGACTGGGTTCCTTATTCGGACCGCTGCTGGTGGGCTTTATCCTGCCCTGGACCGGTCATGCAGGCGTTTTCACCTTGGGGGCTATTTCCTTCTCCATTGCTGCTTTGGTGGTGATCGCTCTGGGCGTGGAAACCAAGGGGCGTTCGCTGGAAGAAGTTTCAGCTTAATGCTCTGATTTAATTGATGATTAGTAGACTTAAGGCTCAATAAAAAACCCGTTTCAGCCGATTTGGCTGACACGGGTTTTAAGCTCATGAACGGCTCGGCTTAATTGCCATTACTGTCCTGGCTCAGATCAACGTGAACACGCCCATCCAAAACAGCATGAGCCCGCTCTCGGTCCACGTCACCTTCCCAGGCGCCCACCACCACGGTTCCTACGCAATTACCAATCAAGTTGGTCAAGGCCCGCGCCATACCCATGAACCAGTCAACGGACAAAACCAGCACCAGACCAATGGCCGGAATAGCAGGAACCGCACTCAAGGTCGCTGCCAGAATCACAATGGCAGACCCCGGCACACCGTGCGCCCCTTTGGAGGTCAACATGGAAATGGCCAAAATGGTCATCAAATCGATAAAGGACAAGGGGGTATTGGTTGCCTGTGCAATAAACACGGCGGCCAAGGTCAGGTAGATCGAAAAACCATCCAGGTTAAAGGAATAACCTGTTGGCACCACCAAACCTACAGTGGATTGCTTGATACCCATACGCTCGAGCTTGCGCATCACTTGGGGCAAGACTGCATCAGACGACGCTGTGCCCAGTACAACCAGCAATTCCTCGCGCAAATACTTCAACAGCTTGATGATGCTAAAGCCGGTCATGCGCAGGATCAGCCCCAAGACGCCCAGCACAAAAATGGCGCACGTCACATAAAACAGTACAACCAGCAGGCCCAGCTTGCCCAAGGTGCCAAGCCCGTATTCGCCAACCGTAAAAGCGACGGCTCCCAGCACGCCCAAGGGTGCCAAACGGACGATGAAACCAATAATTTTGAAGAACACATGGGACAGCGTCTCTACCGCCGATGCTACCGGACGGCCCCGCTCCCCCAGCAAGGCAACCGCCAAACCGAACAAAATTGCAATCAGCAGCACCTGCAAAATATCGCCTGACGCAAAGGCATCCACAAACGTCGTCGGAATAATCTTCATTAAAAACCCGACGGTATCTGTGCTTTGCTCCACTCGCGAGGTATATGCAGCCATGGCACTGGCGTCCAGGGTACTGGGGTCTACATTCATCCCATGCCCAGGCGTAAAGAAGTAGCCCAGCAAAATGCCCAAGGCCAAGGCAAAGGTGGTGACAACCTCAAAGTAAATCAGGGCCTTCACCCCAACACGCCCCACCTTCTTCAAATCGCTGCTGCCACAAATTCCGTGCACCACGACACAAAACACCAAGGGAGCCACGATCATTTTGATCAGCTTGATAAAACCATCACCAAAGGGTTTGAGCGAGGCGGCGAAATCCGGCCAGATCACACCCGCCAGGACTCCCAGTATCAAGGCCACAATGACCTGTCCAAACAAGGTTCTGTACAAAAAACGCATCGTTGTCTCCTGTTGTTTTGTAAGCGCTGCCGTGTCGCTACCAGCAATCCATCAATCTAAAATCTCATCTGACATGTCAGCATATATTCAATATGAAATACCGAATATAATTAAAATCGAATATGCACAAGCAGTCGTAAAAACCCCTACAAGTACAAACCGGAGACGCTAAATGAGTATTCCCTCCTCCTCTGATGACACTTTGCTGGCCACCCAGGCGTTTCAGGCATTTCGTCATTTATTGGCTACAGGGCAGGTACGCGCGGGGCAGATGGTGTCGATGGCGGAGCTGATGAAATTAAGCGACTTCCCTCTGGCCCCAGTGCGTGAAGCGGTCAAGCGCGCGGCGGCTGCCGGGCTGGTGTCCATCTTGCCCAAGCGGGGAGTGCTGGTTCTGGAGGCAACCACGGAAGCGCTGCGGGAATGCTTCCAGCTGCGCTGTGTCTTTGATCAGGAGGGGGCCAGGATACTGGCTGGCTGTGCCAAGCAGCCCGCATTGGAGAGCTTGCGGGACAAACACGAGAAGATTCTGGAGCAGGCACAAAGCGGCCTTGTTACCACCGCTTTGCAGATTCAGGCCATGGAAGTGGACTGGGCCTTACATCGCTATCTGGCTCAAGCACTACAGAACCGCTCGGCCATGACGATCTACGAAGAGAACTGTGATCGCATCAATGTGCTGCAGCACTCGCGCCGCCCATTACCCGAGCGCATTGTGCCCGCCATGAAGGAGCATTTACAGATTCTGGATACGCTACAGGCAGGAAACCCCGAAGCGGCCATGGAAGCCGTGCGCCACCATCTGGCACAAACTCTGCGATGGTGGGGCGCGGTCGATGTTTAATTGACAATAACGGGCTCTTGTTCCAACTCCACGCCGAAGCGTTCCCGAACAGAACCCCGAATCGCCTGGGCCAGGCGTTCAATATCATGCGCAGTTCCGCCACCATGATTCACCAGCACCAAAGCCTGGCGATCGTGCACGCCCACGGCACCATCACGCTTGCCTTTCCAGCCACACTGGTCAATCAACCAGCCCGCCGCTAGTTTGCATTGGCCCTGCCCAACTTCATAAGAAACCAGATTGGGCCATTGCTGCTTCAAGGCATCACGCTGCTCGGTCTGCACAAGGGGATTCTTGAAGAAACTGCCCGCATTACCCAAGACACGAGGGTCAGGCAATTTTTGACGACGAATCTCGCAGACTGCATCAAAAATGCTTTGCGGGTCTGGCTCACCCGCCAAATGAGCTTGCTTATTAAGATCGGGGTACTCCAGCACCGGCGTCCACTGACGCGGCAAGGCAAAGCGCACCGCCAGAATCAACCAGCTCCCGGCCGAGTCGTGCTTGAAGCGACTGTCTCTATAAGCAAAGCCACACTCGGCCGCAGACAGTTCCACCTCTTTGCCTTCTTTAAAGCTCCAGGCCAGCACGCTGTGCACCCGCTGCTCCAGCTCCAGCCCGTAAGCACCAATATTCTGAACCGGAGCGGCACCCACCGTGCCAGGTATCAAGGCCAGATTTTCCAGACCGGGCCAGCCTTGATTCAAACAATACTGCACAAAGTCATGCCAGCATTCACCCGCCTGCGCTTCCACGATATAGGCATCGTCCCGCTCCTGCAGTAAACCAATCCCTTTGCTTTCTACCTTGATCACCAGGGCATCAACTTGCTCGGCCAGCACCACATTGCTGCCACCGCCCAGCACAAAGATACGCTCCCCCTGCTCCACCAGCGCTTGCAAGGCAGGCAGCTGGGTAACATTGTCATACACCACCAGGTCGCGCGCGCGGCTGCCCAAACCCAAGGTATTAAAAGAGCTCAAATCCACATTACGCTGCCTGTCCACGGCCCTGTCCCACGATCAAAGAAAGCAGTAAGCATAGCTCGGACAGACAATTTTCCGGAAAAATTTACAGAATCTATTGACAAGCTTCTTTGCTGCAGTCTATAGTTACGTTCTTGCTTAGCGCAGCGTCGGTTTCGCAGCAAAAAGCAGTTTGAAGGCAGGCTAGTTCGTTAGGCAGTACTGATAAAAAGCTTAGGCAAAATATCAAAAACGCTTGACAAACAAAGATAGCCACTCTAAACTAGCTTTCTTTACTTAATAAGCAATAGCTAATAAGTAAAACGCTGAAAACAGATTCAATCTGCACAGCAAAATGCGGGAGTAGCTCAGTTGGTAGAGCGCAACCTTGCCAAGGTTGAGGTCGCGAGTTCGAGACTCGTCTCCCGCTCCAGATTCCTAAGGGAAGCCTAGGCTTCCCTTTTTAATCGACCACGGCGCAATGGCAGAGTGGTTATGCAGCGGATTGCAAATCCGTCTAGGTCGGTTCGATTCCGGCTTGCGCCTCCAGTAATTCTGGTCACAAGTCGGTAGTGCAGTAAAAAATGCGGGAGTAGCTCAGTTGGTAGAGCGCAACCTTGCCAAGGTTGAGGTCGCGAGTTCGAGACTCGTCTCCCGCTCCAAATTCAAAAAGCCCAAACTTCGGTTTGGGCTTTTTTCTTTTCTGCTGCAAGCAGGCGTATCAAGCGCTAAAACTAGAGCAAACCGACAGTTCCACCACGCGCTGATTTAGTCCCCCCTACCCGCATAAATCCAGATCCTCACCGAGAGCTAGCGCTATACATTACAGCGATGCCTGGAACGCTGCGCCTACGAACGCAGTGCCTCCATACAGACTGAATACACCAGCGACCTACCGCGCCCGCAGCAAAGAAAACCAAGCACGCTTTGCACAGCCCAGATCCGGCTACTGCCCGTACCAGGCCTTTAGGTTAATATCGCATTTCGCACACGGATACATTCCGCAAATCTGCCGATTTGACGCCGCTGGACAGCTGCTTGAGTCCGTATCACGGCACCAAGCTCCTCTAAACCCGTCAACGAACCCACTGTAGAACGTGATGGCCTTGATTAATCCTGTACGGAACACGCTGCTTGACCTGGCACCGGTACAAGCCGTCGCGACCAGCTTGAAGCGGCTTGTATCTGGCAAGCATAGGAGCGGGCTATACAAGGCTGGGGCCATCACAGTTCTGGCCATACTGCTGAGCGGCTGCGCCGGCGTCAAAATCGCTACTGTCAGCACCGAGGACTACATTGCCCAACGCCGTGGCGACATTCTTACCACTAATAAACTCAGCGCCTCCGCACGCGATACGCTGACCAGTCTGGCTATCGCGCCCGAGCAATGCGCTAAAGATATTCCCCACTGCTCTTCCAGGCTGACAGAGCTGTGGAATCTGGACACCGAGCAGCGCATGGCCACCTTGGCCGAGATCTGGACGCAAGAGGCCTTGCGCTTGCAAGGTCGGCGCAATGCCCGGCCAGACTTCTCGACCGAGCTGTTCGATGCCTATCTGCAAAGCGCCCGCTATGCCTACGCCTATCTGTTCTTCACGGATCGCAGGCCTGGAGACCGGGCATTTGAAGACCGCCAGACCCAGGTGCGTGACTACTACAACTACGCGGTGCAGCAAGCGACCATGCTGCTGTTTGCCAAGTATCACGACACCAGCTACGCCTTCCAGAAAACTATCGAGATTGGTCGGTGGCGTATTCGTGGTGATCTGTCCCAGGTACGCGATGCCACCGCCCCTCAGCCCCATGAGCTGATTCCGGCCTCCCAATTAACATTCCGCGGGGTGCGCAGCATTTATCGGCGCGACGGTTTTGGAGCCGAGATGGTGGTCGTGAACGAGTCAAAGGATGTCACGCCGAACAGCTTTCAAAGCACTTATAGCGAGCCGCCCTTCCAGGCAGTGACGGGGATTATTACTTTCCCCGGCGAAACCCTGTCCCAGGTTCTGCAAACTCGCGACGCCACCATTATTGGCTACGATCCGTACCAGCAAACCAGCGTCAAGCTGAAAGACGTGCAAGTGCCCTTGGCGGCCAATTACACCTCTGCCTACGGGCTATGGCTGGCGCGCTCGGACTTCTCGACCCAGGCTTTGCGCACCGTCCTGGGACGGGACGGTGGTATTGAATCCCCGCATGTGTTCCTGCTGCAACCCTATGACCCGAATCGCCGCGTCATCATCATGTTGCACGGCCTAGCCAGCAGCCCGGAAGCCTGGATTAACGTCGCCAATGAGGTGCTGGGCGATGAAGAATTACGGGATCGCTATCAGATCTGGCAGGTCTACTATCCGACCAACCTGCCCCTGCCCTACAACAATGCCGAAATTCGGAAAGCTCTGACGGAAACCTTCCGGCATTTTGATCCGGACAGGAAGGCCATTGCCTCAAACAATATCGTGGTGATCGGCCATAGCATGGGCGGTGTGCTGGGACGTTTGCTGGTGTCCTCGTCCGACAATCTGCTGGAAGACGCAGCCCGCGACCGTTATCAAATGGATGATGTCAGCATCGCCAAAATGAATCAGGAGTTTGGCAATGTGGTGCACTTCTCTCCCCTGCCCGGTGTGACGACAGCGATCTTTATTGCTGCGCCTCACAAGGGCACGCCGTTTGCAGGAAATCGTATTTCACGCTTGGCGGCAGCACTGATTACCTTGCCGGTTACGGTGGTGACTCAACTCAACAAACTTAGCCAGGTGGCGGTTGGCAACACGCCCGCCAAAGATGAGATGCTGATTCTGCCCAATGGCGTGGAAAGCCTGCGCGACAGCGATCCATTCATGCAGATTACCTCCAAAATGCCGATCTCCACGCAAGTGCGGTATCACAGCATTATCGCCAACGACACGCCCAAAAAAGATCTGCTGTATTCGGACGATGGGCTGGTGCCTTATCAAAGCTCTCATCTGCCCGGCGCGACGTCGGAGCTGGTGATTCCGTTCTCCCACAGTGTGCAGGAGACGCCCGAGGCAATTCTGGAAATTCGGCGGATTTTGCGGGAGCAGTAGCAGCAAAACACATGCTCCACCTGACAGGGCCCCTCTACCGACTCTTTCAAGTTACTCCCGCTTCATCGCCTTTTCATAATCCCAGCCGCCACCCAGCGCCTTGTACAGATCCACCATATTCTGCAACTGGTTTTCCCGCACGGCGATGACCTGGTTTTCTGCCTCGTACAGATTCCGCTGCGCATCTAGTTGTTCCAGATAAGACGCATAGCCAGCCTCATAGCGATTGCGGGCGTGTTCCAAAGAGCGCTTCAAGACGTCCCGACGCGCGGTCACGTGGCTTAACTCTTCCGCAAAACGACGCTGGCCCGCCAAGGCGTTTTCCACTTCGGAAAAGGCCGTCAAAACAACGCCGCGATACGCAAAGGCCGCCTCATCGCGCTGGGCTGTTGCAGAATCAAACTGCGCCTGCAAACGGCCACGGTCAAAAATTGGTGCCAGAATGCTGCCGCCCAAACTCCAGATCTTGGTCGGGTCATAACTCAAGGCGCTGACGTACAAAGCCCCTGCCCGTGCCGACAAGGAAACCTGCGGCAAAAAGGCAGCCCGGCTGGCTGCCATGGACGCGTCCTTGGAAGCCAAACCGAGCTCTGCTCGCGCAATATCAGGACGGCGGCGTAGCAGCTCGGACGGCAAGCCAGAGCCCGGTGCAGGCAGCTCTAAAGCCGACAAGGTGGAACTGGCGTTCTGTTCATAAGCCGCAGGCAACTCCCCGGACAAGAGGCGCAAAGCATTGTGATGACGGCTAATCACCAATTCCAGCTGTGGAATATGCTGCGCTACCGCTTCCAGCTCGGACTGGGCCTGGGTCAACTCCAGCTGGGAGATATAGCCCGCATCAAACTTTTCCTGCGCCAGGCGCAAGGCTTCTGTCCGGGAGGTAGAGGTGGCCTTGGCCTGCTGCAACTGTGCATCCAGACCCAGCAAGGCAATATAGGTACGTGCTGTCTCGGAGGCGACGCTCAAGGCAATGGCATCATAATCCGCCTGCGTAGCAGACAGTTTGAGTTCAGCCGCTTTAGCCTGCGAACTCAAGCGCCCCCATAGATCCAGCTCCCAATTCAATTGCAAGGCAGGTTGTACCGCACGGCTGATTGCCATACCGCCAGGCCCCAGGGCCCGCTCTGCATGCGCGCCGGTGTCAAAAGACAAGGAAGGGCCCAAGGACGAATCCGCCAGCTGCACGGCCGCCCTGGCCTGTTCGATGCGGGTAGCGGCACTCAAGATATCGTTATTGCGTGCCAAGGCAGCTTCCACAAGCGCACTCAAGCCGGGATCGTTAAAGGCTTTCCACCAGGCCGAATCGACCACAGTGCCTTCAGAGGATGCTCCTATCCACCCGGATGGCACGGTTACCTGCGCCTGCTCGGGTGCGACCCGGTAAGCAGGCATACAGCCGGACAACAGCGCCGCGCCACTTAAGATGGCCATGCCATACGTTCTTGCAGACAGGGTCATTGTTCATGCTCCTGTTTTGTTTGAACAGGCTTATCGGAAATATCCACCTTGGCAATCACGGACATGCCGGGTCGCAAACGCTCCATACCGGGCTGATCCGCATCGATAGCAATGCGTACCGGCAAGCGCTGAACAACCTTGGTGAAGTTGCCGCTGGCATTATCCGCGCGCAGCACAGAAAACTCGGAGCCCGTGGCCGGGGCAATACGCTCTACATGACCCTGAAACTCTGTGCCATCCAGACCATCAACGGTGAATCGGGCCAACTGCCCCACATGAATACCCGCCGTCTGCGTTTCCTTGAAGTTCGCCACTACCCAACGGGTATCCGGCACCAGAAACAGCAGTTGCGAACCTGCCGTCACATACTGCCCCTGACGCACAGACGCTTCGCTGACCTGACCGGCTGCAGGCGCGGTCACCACGGTGTTATCCATATCGATGCGAGCCAAACCCAAGGCGGCTTCAGCGGATTTCACCTTGGCCTGCAAGGTCGCCCGAGCCACCTCGGTGGACTTGATGGTTTCTTCGGCAATCGCAATGTTTGCCTTGGCTTGCAGCATATTGCCGCGCCCCAGCTCGGCAGTCGCTACAGCCTGATCTCGCTCTCGCACCGAGATCGAACCTTTGTTTGCCAATTCCCTGGCACGATTACGATCCGCCTCGGAGCGACGGGCTTCAGCCTGAGCCGACACCAAGGCCGCCTTGCGAGCATCCAGGCTGGCGCGGTTCTGTGCCTGGGCTTGGTCCAGATTCGCCAACTCAGCCAAAGCCGCATCCAGTTGAGCCTGCGCCTGATGCAGTTTTTCTTTATAAATGCGCTCATCAATGCGCACCAAAGGCTGGCCCGCCTGAACTCGCTCAAAGTCCTGCACCAATACCTCGGACACATAACCGCTTACCTGCGGTGCCAGCACCGTCATTTGCCCACGTACATAGGCGTTGTCGGTAGTGACGCGAGTGGTGTTGAACGGCCCCAGGTTCCAAGCCCACAAGATCAACAGCAAACCTCCCAACAATACAAAGGCCATCGCAATGACACTGCGTTTGCTGGGTTTGATGATCTTGGGCGGCAGAGAAGGTTCAGTAGTCGGACCCAGCTTGCCATCGTTATCCGAGTCTGTCGGCGCGGCAAGCTCACTATTGCGATCCTGATTTTCAGATGAAGTGTCTTGGCTCATAAATACGGACCAGGTTTAAGAATTCGAAGAAGTGCCAGCAGCGGCTTGCGCTCGTCTGGACTGAATTGCGGGGCCAGCGGCCAGCAACACGGGCCACAACAAAAAGCCCGTCGCCAGAATGCCAATCAACAGAAAAACATCGTTGTAAGCTCGAACGCTGGCCTCGCGGCGGGCAATCTGTGCCAACTGGGCCGTGCCCGTCGCCGCCCGCAACATGGGATCAGTCACCATTGGCCCCACCGCCTGTTGCTGCTGCTTCAGTCGATTAGCCACCAGGGGTTCAGCCACATTCACATGACTGACAATGGCGGCGTAATGATGCTGCTGTCTCTGCTGCTGAAAAGTGCTCAACGTGGCAGTGCCCATCAATCCGCCCAAAGTCTGAGTGACATTGAGCAGCACAATAAAAGTCACGATATGGTCGGGGCCATACTTGAAGGCTTGTTTGAAGCCAATCATCACCAAGGGCCCCATGAACATGCCCGCGCCAATGGACAGCACAAACTGGCTATAGAAAAAATCCTGCGGGCGGTCCAGGCTGGTACGCCCAAAATCCATGAAGCTGGACACGCCAATCAGCAAAATCGCGGCAAACACCTGTACCAGAATCGTCTTGGGCCCAAAGGTGATGGCGCTGAGCACAATGCCGCACACAATGCCCACAAACACCACCCAGAACAAAGGCTGCATCTGCTCCGAGCCCATGCCCAAACTGCGCAGCATATTGACCATGCCGTAGTTCTGCTCGGTCGTGATGAAGCGCAAAATCATGGCCCCGACGGCAAAGTAAATGGTGGAACCCTGCGCCAACCACCGCACTTTCAGCAAAGGATTGACGCGGTGATATTCCAGAAACGAGCAGACGGTAAACAGGAACAAGGACGCCATCGCCATCCAGGCCAGGCTTGTGTCGTTGAACCACCAGCGGATATAGCCTTGCGTCAAGAATGCGATCAGCAAACCGGCAGCCGGAGCAAACAAGGCAAAAGCCAGGAAGTCCAGTTTTTCAAACGCCTTGATCTGATAGCCGGGGGGCAACTTCAGCAGCACTACTGCCGCAAAGGAGCACAAGGCCATGCCCGCCTCAAAGCTATACAGGCCGTGCCAATTCCCCAGCTCTATCAAGGACGGCGACAGCACCCAGGCCAAGGGCGTCGCCATTTGCGTGATACTCACTCCCAGCACCAAAGCCTTACCTAGCAGGCGTCTGGGGAAAGCTTGCAGCATGTACAAGACGCCCAGGGTGCTAGCCGCCGCACCAGAAAACCCGCTGGCACCACGCAGAAAAATCAGCGATTCAGCACTATTAATGGATAAATGAAGCAAAGCCAGAACGGCATACAAACCCAGGCCTATCTCGGCAAACAGGCGCATGCCATATTGCTGCCTGAACTTGAACACCAGCAGATTGGCGGTGATATTGACCATGGCATAGGCTGCGGGCAACCAGGCTGCCTCGGAGGGCGTCAACCCCAGCTCCCCTTGCAGCGTCGGCAAATTCACCGACACCAGGGCATTACCCAAACCACCTGTCAAACCAACCAGAATCGCAACCAGACCATAAGCCACACGGATATGCGATTCATGATGAGGGGCCGATGGCGAGCCCGGCATGAAGGGCTTTTCATGCTCTTCCCAATGCGGGTGCGCCTTGATGTACTGACTCATTCAGGCTCCCAATCAGGAGCATTACGGTCCACCTGCAACAACACGCCTTCACACAAGAACTTCAGCGAGCGTTTTACGAACAGCAGCCTTTCCTTGTCCGTGCGCCCCCGCAAGCTGGCGGCCAGCATACCAATCAACAAGGGAATATCGGTGGGCTGCAACGCCGGGTTGCACTGCCCGGCAGCCTGCCCCATTGCCAAGGGTTCGCGCGCCAGATCAACCAAACGTGCGCGCACCCCCACAATGGTGGGGTGATTGGGATCAATCGCTTTCCAGTAATCGGACATGGGAGCCGACTCCAGCGCGAACCCTGCCAGCACCTGCATCAAGACCTTGAAATCCTGAGCATTGCCTTTGCGCTTGCTTGAAAAGCGTTCTTCAATCCGGTCTGCTGCCCGTATCAGCAGCGCCTCCATCAAGGCAGCCCGGTCTGGGAAATTGCGATAGAGCGTCGCCCGTCCTACCCCTGCCTGCGACACAACCTGATCCAAAGGGGCCGTGACACCACACTTGCTAAAGACCGTGTTAGCCGCATCCAGCAACAGTTCCCGGCGTTCCAAGGCATCAGAACGATTAGGTAAATTCCGGTTTTTCATTCCGAAATTATACGGACAGTTTTGTCCGCTTAAAAAGGCATCAAGCTAAAAAAGCTGTAAGAAACGATATTCCATATATGAAATAAAGCCTGCCAAGGCACGCAGGAAAAGTCCGGGGCTGGCTGTCTGCCTTTATTGCAAAAAAAAACGTACTCCGACGAAAAAGGCGTGACCGCAAGCAGTCGCGCCCTGTTCTATTCAGATCCCACCGCGCAGGCCCTTAGCCCACTTTGGAACCACTCGAACTCTCCTTGGGCTGCTTCTTCAGCCAGCTGTCATGCAGCCATTTTTCAGTTTGCCTATGCCCGGGAAAGGTAATCCATGTGATGTCACGTTCAAAGACCATAGGCTGCTCATCCGGGCCCACAATCACCCAGAACCACAGACGATCCTCCAGATTCCGAGCCTTCACCTTCATCCCGGTCAAGGTGACCGTCTCCATACGGCCATTACGCTCCACACGAATCGGCTCGTCATGCTTGTCGATCCAATGAATTTCCATGCGAGGCAACAAGTCAGGAGCATACTGCTGCAGGAACGCACGTGCGATTTCCTCACTGCGCTGGCTGTCTGGCAAAGGACGGCCCACCAGGTCCAGAGAGATATTGGCAAAACCTTTAAGGCGACCTGACGGCGCAATTACCGAACTAAAGTGCTCGCCTTCCAGACCAGCATTACGTCCGTCCTTGCGCTCATAGCGCGTCAACACAACGGCCTCACCATCCGCACTGACCTGACGGCTCATGACCTGGGCATGGGTTTCCGGAATAAAGGCATCAATAGAAGGGCTGGCAAGCGTGCTCATGGCATTCTCCGTATTGGAAAGGACATTCTGTTGAGCCTGAGCAGGAAAAACCCAAGCCGTTTGCATCATCAAAGCGGCAAGCAAGGATGGCAAAGAAAGATGGACTCGCATAAGGCGGACTCCTGTGAAAAGAAAGCATCGCGCTAAATAAAACGAACTTCATGGGCCCGTTCTCAAAATCAGCTTTCAAAAAAATGGCCAAGTTGTCCGGCTGGTAACTCAAGGCCGTAAAACCAAAACAGGTCTAAAGAGCTAGAGCGCTCGGCTTGGCTCTAGAGGTTGCGTCTGAACATAATTCAGAGCGCATAAGCCAATCACGATCAAGCTGAAGTGCACCATCTGGACTGGCCCTTGCTTGAGCCAATACCCAAACCACAGACCGCCACAGATGAAAAACAACCACAAAAAAACAAACAGGCTCAAAGCCAGTACTGCGCGATTGCGTGCACGTAAAAGAACACAGCCCTTTTGCACCCAGAAAGCCTTTGCATAAGAGAGGGCGGCCCACCACAGCAAGATGGCACAAGTCAGCTGGACCGCAGCCACCGCATATAACACTGCCGGGGCCCATTGCGCTGACCAAGCCCGCCACAACAAACCTGCACCCAGCAGCTCCTCCGCCATCACCAAATCCATAGAAAGCGTATGGCTCAGCAGTAAACGATTAGTCCCGGAGTCCGTGACATTGTTGATGACAGCAATCGACAACCACATAGCCAAGCCACCCAGGATCAGCAAACGACTAAACGCAATAAGACGTATCGACATAACCCCTACCTCATCACAAGGAATACTGATTCAAGATGGGCCAGCCACGCTCTTGTGCTATGCCCATCAAACTCGGGTTTCCTGCTATCACCCTCGGAAAACCGACAAGCTCCAGCATGGGCAGATCAGAAATGTGATCGCCGTACCCATAACAATCCGCAGCGCATCCTGCTTGATGATCCAGAAACTGTTGAACGGCTAGCCGCTTTCCTTCTCCAATGGTCTGTGTTCCCTTGATTTCACCGGTGTAATTGCCCGCAAGAATCTCCAACTGATTAGCCAGCACATAGCGCACGTCCAGATCTCGAGCCAGGGGCTGCAGAATCTCGCAACTGGAGCCAGATACAAACACAGGCTGAACGCCATTGCGCTGATGCTCCCGCAAAGCCTGGATGGCTGGCTGAATGTAGTAGTTCTCTTGCTGGCGCATTTGCTGATGCCAGTCTGCTATCGCTGCTTGTAAATCAGCTTGTCTGCAGCCCTTGAATACATGCCAGAACAAACGATTAATTTCGTCTCTGGATATGCCATCGGCAATCTGTCCACGCATTCGCCGCTCAGCCTCTTGACTAGCAGCCTCACCGCCCTCTTGTCCGAGCGTTTTGCACCAGTAGTAATTGCGAAAACTGAACATGCTTTTCATATTGATGAGAGTTTCATCAACATCAAAAAATGCAAATTGAATTGTTCCCATCCCCTGCCTTTCCTTAAGTGCGACCAGGACAAAATCCTGGTCGACGATCTTTCAAAAAACCGCAATCGATTTACAGCAAGGCTTGCTCTGGGCAAGGAGCCGTTGTCTGATTCGATAGAAAGGCAGAGACATCATCCGTGACATCGCTCTGGGCATTGAGCATGCCCAACTCATTGACATACTGCTGGACAACACTAGCGGCCAACTGGTTTTCCTTCTGAGTAATCAGCACATCATCAAAGACCGTGAACTTGACTTCCATACCTGCAACGACTGCACCGCCCTGATAAATATTCATGTCGGCATGAAACCAGACCCGATCCGCCCTGAGTTTTTTCTGTTCCAGAACGTGATAGCGGATTTGAGCGGGCAAAGGAAACGCAAACGCCTGAAACCGCATCGTCATCGTGTTGATCACAAAGTAGCGCTTGGGTGCTTGATAGTCTTCCAGGCAAAACCGCTCTGTTACCGCCAAAAACATCTGACGGCACGCCTCTGTCAGCACCATTCCCTGCACATGCTGTCCAGTCAGATGGTCCAGCATCAACTCGTTCTGATCATCCAGCATCAAGTCCGCAATAAAGCCACCATCTTGCGCAACTTCAGGTACAGAAATCAGAGTATTTTCCGGGCGATGCTTATGTACCAGGGGCTTGGCAGCCAGGCGCTTCCCTCGCCATGTGTGCCAATGCTTGAACTCCTGAAGCAGGCCTTTACTGATACCTACAAACCAGGCATGACTAACCTGCTCCTGACTCAAACCCTGGCCGGCGATCAACTGCCGGCCAGCCAACGGTCCGCGTTCAGGACACTCGTCATGCAACAGCTTCATCAGACGCTCATACAGCAATAAATTTTCATTCTGAGCAAAGCGGTCAAAGCCCTTCGGAACAACAATAAGTACTTCCATTTTTCTACTCTCCCTTAAAAATTCTTGACGCTGATGTTTTGCAAAGGCACTTATTAACTGAGCCCTTCTCATCTTTCCGTGATAGCTGTCTTTTTTCTTATTGCTTATTAACGAGCACCTCACTGCGCCTTAATCCACTAAGGGCATAGATCGCACACCCTGCCAGCAAACCAGCCAGCAATAAATACGTATCCTCCAAAGGCCAGGTCGCAGTCTGCTGAGCCACCCAAGGCCCCAGGCTTGCGCCGATGAACAGCACAAAGGTGTAGAGCGATACCGCCAAGCCTCGCACTGACAATTCACTTAGCCCGGCTACTCGAGCGATCAGGCTCGGCACACTGATACCAATCCCAGCTACAAAAATGAAGCTGGCTCCAAGCAGGCCCCAAGGATGGGCCTGCCCGGCTATCGCACTGAGCGCCAGGCCGGTGGCAGCACACACCAGACCAGCGCTCAGGACTCGCTGAGGCCCCAACCTGGGCATGACAAACGCCACCACCAAGGGCATCAAAAACGCAGGGGCAACCAGAGCGCGCGTCATCATGGGAGACAGGCCCAACTGCGTGAACTGCGCAGCAAGCTTGCTATCAAGCGTCATATAAAAGGCGACAAAGCACAGCAGCAGAAAGAAAGCCGGCACATAGACACGCAGCAATCCGGGATTGGCCAGCAGTCGGCCCACCGATCGATAATTGCGCAGAAAACCGTGCAGGCCCTGCAACTCCAGCTCATCTGCCGCTCTGCGCCATAAGCGCCATGCCGTCAGCATGAAAATGCCACTCAAGGGCAAGAAAGCCGCTCCTAAACTCCAACGCCCGGCAATCAAGCCACCATAGATTTGCCCCAGCAGGCCTGCCGACAAAAAGGCGGTACTCATCCAGGCAACACTCCACATCCTTTGTCGTGGACTACCCCGCTCTGCCAGATAGGCAATCGCCACCGGAGGAAATGACGAAGCTGCCAGCCCTTGACACAGCCGACCAACAACAATGGCGGCAGGTGATTGCACCACCGCCAGCAAAGCAGTCAGTCCGGCCAAAGCCAGCAAGCCGCCAACCATGACCTTGCAGCGCCCCAAGCGATCCGACAGCGGTCCAAAAATCAGAAAACCCAAGGCGTAGGCAAACCCAAAACTGCTGACCATGCCTGTTGCACCCACCCCGTAGGACTGCTCCAGGACGGCAAGCACCGGCAAAGGCAGATAAAGCAAAGAGACGACGGACAAGGCACAGATCACCATCAATGCCCGCAGGCCCGTACCTACAGATCCCTCTTCATGTGCGGATACATTCATCTTTAATGTTCCTGGCTGTTATACAGTAAGCTACATATCTGTTTAAAAAAAACGGCAGACAACTATCCGCCGTTTGTCTTGGGCAACACGCCTTCCTGCTTCATCTTGAACATCAATCGAATCAGCATCTCCCGCTCTGATTCATCGAAATGGCTCATCAGCTTGGCAACCCACACATAATGCGCTGGCAAGGCTTGGCCCAGCACCTGTGCCCCGTGCTCGGTCAATCGAACCACCCAGGCACGACGATCCTGTGGGTGCTGCTCCCGATCACACAGGCCTGCTGCTTCCATGCGATCAATAATGCGTGTCATGGTTTGTGAGGTCACCGAAACCCCGTCGGCCAGCACACCAATGCTCAAGCCCTCGGGATTGCGTTTCAGCAAGATCAGCACAAAGAACTGGGTCTGAGACAAACCGCTTGTCCGATCAAGATTGGCCTCAAACGCAGACAACATCTCGCTGGTGGCAGAAGCCCAGATCAACCAGGTATGCAAGCCATCCACATCCGGATTGCTGTACTCGGCTCCCAGCGTTACCAATGTGTCGTAACTGGGAAGGTCCTTGAGTTCAAACATCGCGTCACCAAATAATCACCATGGCTGAAATGTAGCTGACTACCTATCTGCAGGTCAAGCGCTTTGACATTGGGGCAAGTCAGGACAGGCAAAGACAAGATTCCGTCTTGCTCCTGCTGCCTGTTTGGAGAAATAATCACGATACTCCAGCCCCTGACACAGCCCTCCATGACACCCCAAACCGCCATCCGCATGGCATCCTACAACAACCAGATGAACCGCCGTCTTTACGATGCAGCGGCCAGTCTTTCAGCGCAGGACTTGCATCAGGAACGTGAGGCTTTCTTCGGTTCGCTGTTCAAGACCATGATGCACATTGCGGTGGGGGACACCGTCTGGCTGCACCGCTTTGCCGAGCATCCTGATGCTCACGCCTTGCGCGAGCAAATCGGCGTGTTTGCCAAGCCACATGCACTGGACCAGCAGTTGTTCGACACCTTGGCGGAACTGGATCAGTACCGTCACAAGCTGGACCGGATCATTATTGATTGGGCCGCCACGCTGACACCGGAGCAACTGGGCCAAACGCTACGCTACAGCAATATGGCGGGCCAGAGTATGGAGAAGGATTTTGCGCTTTTAGTGACGCACTTTTTTAATCACCAAACTCACCATCGCGGTCAGGCCAGCACCTTGTTGTATCAGGCAGGTGTCGATATCGGGGTGACTGATTTATTGGCTTTGGTGTCCTGAGTTTGTAGCCCGCAGGCCTCAAAGCAGACCGATAGCGCTGTTCTTGTAGCTCAAGGGCTACAAGATCTCGGTGTCCGAGATGCAGCAAGCAACCTGTCCGCTTCCAATAAAAAAGCCTGCTTGGCGATGACAAGCAGGCTTTTGAATCAGGCTCTACTGCCTGCACCTTTCCCTCTTAATATTGCGCCCGCAAGGACAGCATCACGTTCTGGGGCGCCCCATACCAGCCCTGGTTATAAAACCCGATCTGCGAGTAGTACTTCTTGTCGAACAGGTTATTCACGTTCAGCGTGGCGGACATGCGCTTGTTGAAGTCATAGCGCGCCATCAGGTTGACGATGGCATAGCTGCCCTGCTCTACCTTGACCACTTTACGGCCCGGTGCGGTCGCATCCTGGTACATGCGGTTTTGCCAGTCGATGCCGCCACCCACGGTCAGCCCTTGCCAATCGCCCTGCAAGCGATAGGTGGTGTAGAGCTTGAACAAAGTACGTGGCTTGCTGGTGTTGATGGGTTTGCCTTGTGCATCCTTGGCCGTGAAGGTCGTCAAGCTGCTGGCCAGGTTCCAACCGGGCATCAACTCCCCACCCAGCTCCAGCTCGATACCTTCTACCTTGGCTCCCGACACGGGGCGATAAGCGGGGGTATTGGGTGGCGCGCCGATCACGTTATTGCCAGTGGCTTCGGCCAGATTGTCCTGTCGGGTCTGGAACAAGGATACCGCCCCATTCAAGCGGCCATCCAGCCAGGCAGCTTTCAAGCCCAACTCGTAGCTCTTACCCGTGATGGGAGCCAGCAGATCACCCTGCTCATTGCGGGCATTCTGCGGTTTGAAGATTTCCGTATAGCTGGCGTAAGCCGTGTAGGTGTCGTCAAAGTCGTAGATCAGGCCGGCATAAGGGATAAACTCATTGCGATTGCGATACTGGCGTTTGGCACCAAAGTAGGTCTGGTCCGTCTCCCAGTTACTCAAGCGTCCCCCTACCATCAAGCGCAGATTATCCATCAAGGCAAAACGCCCCACGGCATAGGCACCAGACTGTCTGTTGCTCATGTCATCCGCCTGGGAGGGCTCGCCTGACCACACGGGCTCGGGCACGTGGCCCGGCTGATAAAAACTGCCCGCATCCGGCAAAGGTGCCAGGGCACGATACTGCGGGAAGGAGACGCGGTCCTGGGACACCATCCAGCCCACAGAGAACTCATGCTCTTTACCGAACAGCTCGAAGGGGCCGGACAAAGAGGCATTGAATGCCTTGCGACGCACATCCCCCTTGTAATAGGAATAGGAGTTAGCGGTACCCAAGCCGGTTTCCCGATCCGGGTAGCCGCCCCGGAAAATCTGTTTCATGGATGCATCGGTGTGCGACTGGTTATAAGTCAGGCGTAGCTTCAAGTCATTGGCAAACTGATGGCTCAAATCCAGAAAGCCCGTGGTGGTGTCATTCTCGATGCGCGACCAGTCCGTATTGTTGGAAACAGAGCGCTTGAAGTCTGTGCGCGAACCATCGCTATAGAACAGCGGAAAACCACTGCCAAAGCCATTGTTCGAGCTGGACTGATAGGCCACTCCACCGGTCAATTCCATGCCGGGCATCAGGTCAGCCGTAATCACGCCATACAAGGTGCGCGTCTTGGTGTCCTGCAAACTGGTGTAGCTGTTGGCCTTGCCATAAGCACCCACAATACGCCCACGAATGCGGCCATCTTCGGTAATGGGTGTGGAAACATCAGCATAGCCACGGGCAAAGTCCCAGCTGCCTACGTCCACGCCCCCCGATGCTGCAAAATCACGCAAGGGACGCTTGCGTACATAGTTGACCGAGGCCGAGGGGCTGCCCGCCCCCGTCATTAAACCTGTCGCACCGCGTACCACTTCAACCCGATCAAACACCACCAGATCCAGATTGCTTTCACCAAAAGCCCAGGGCGAGAGCACAGGCTGGGTCCAGCCATCAAACTGATAGTTATCGATACCAAAGCCACGCGAAGAAAAGGAATAACGGTTGGTATCGCTGCGCGTCACGGAAATACCCGGGGCGCTTTGCAGGGCATCGGCCGTTGTCTGCATACCGCGATCTTCCATCATCTGGCGGGTCACCACGCTGACCGACTGCGGTGTTTCACGAATGGACAATGACAAGCCCGTGGCTGTGCTCATGGCCTTGGTGGTATAGGACTGGCTGGTTTCGGTCACCCCCGGATCTCGATTGCCTTTAACCGTAATTGTGGACAGCTCCACGGGCGATTGATCAGGAGCTTTGTCCTGTGCCCAGGCCGGGCTGCCCGCGGCTGCCAGCAGCATGGCGGAGCGAGTAAGAGGTGTCAGCAAACGCACTCGCAGGCGAGCAGAGCTGGAAGAAACGGCAAACATGAAGGTGGATCTCAGCAAAGGTTTTAGATGCGAACAATTATCATCTTCATGTTTTAGAGCGATGTATTCACAAACGCAAAAACGCTATGCCAAACATCAGTCCTGCCTATGACACGGCCCGATCTGCACGCTTTTGCAGCCAGAGCCAAGCGACAAGACTGGCAACTACGGCCAACAGCATCGCGGCCGCCATGCGCACAGGCTGCCCGTAAACCCAAGGTACGCACCAGCCACTGACCAGGGAAAAGGTAGCCATCTGACAAAACCCCAGCAAGGAAGCCGCCAGCCCTGCGCGTGCGGGAACCTGCGCCAAGACCTGCATGGTCAACACCGGAAACAGCATGGCCAGCCCGGCGGCAAAGAATGCCGGCAACCCGACCGCCCACAGCAACGCGGGTTCTGCAGCACGTGCCAGGTAGGCGACATAGGCTAGGCAGCTCCCCAGCATCAAGCCATAGGCACAAGTAATCAGCTTGCGCGCTTCCCAAAGACGGGAGAGCTGAGCCGAGGCCAAGGCTCCCGCGCTGGCCCCAATCACCAAGGGCACGAACAAGGCCGCAAACGCGGTCTCGGGCAGCTTCAAGGTATGGGTAATGAAATCAGGCGCGGCACCAATCAAAAATGCCTGCGCACCGATCAACAAGCTCAAAGCCAGGCTCATCCCCATAAAAGGGATATTGCGCAACAAAAGCCATAGCTCGACCCGCAACTGCGACCAGACCAAAGGCTGACGTCTGGACGTCGGCAAGGTCTCTGGCAGGCGCAGCGCACACAAGCAAGCCGCCAGCGCGGCCAATACGGCCAGCATCCAGAACACCGAGCGCCAGCCCAGATGGGCGATCAACTGCCCGCCCACAATCGGCGCCAGCGCGGGCGAGACATTGAACACCAGCACGATATAAGAAAATGTGCGCTGCGCTTGCTGCCCCTGATAGCAATCACGCACCATGGCCTGCCCAATGACCAAGCCAGCTCCGGCGGACAAGCCCTGCAAGACACGGCCCGCCAACAAAAACGAGAAGCTGGGCGCCACAGCGGCCATCACAGAACCTGCCACATAAACCAGCAAGGAAACCAGCACCACTGGCTTGCGTCCCCAGGCATCGGAGAAGGTACCGTGCAAGAGCAACATGGCCGCATACGCAGACATATACACACCCAGGGTCTGCTGCACGCTGTGTGGCGGCACATTGAATTCCTGTTCCAGAGCGCTGAATGCAGGTAAATAGGCATCAATGGTGGCCGGTGCCACGCAGGCCAGCAGGCCCAACATCAAAACCATCAAGGGATACGGAGGAAGCAGGAAAGGCGGCACAGTCACATACAAAAAGAAGCGGCCCGCAAGGGGCTGGGTCTTTCAGCATGAGCGATGCATGCACCGTCGGGGAATGCGCAATGCTTGAAGAGCTTTGGGCAATGACGGGACAGCCTAGTTCAATTCGCTGGGTGAAATCCCATAGCGTTCACGGAATGCCGTAGCGAAGTTGGTGGCATGGCGATAGCCTACATAGTGCGCTGCCTGCTGTACGCTCCAGCCTTGCGCCAGATACTCTCGCGCCAGCTCCAGCCTGCGCTCACGCAGCCATCCAAATACCGAGCATTGATAGAGCGCCTGAAACTTCACCCGCAAGGTGCTGGGACTCATGCAGGCCAGTTTGGCCAGATCTGCCAAGGTGTGATCCTCGCCGGGGGAATGGTAGAGGCGCTCTTTGACACGTTCCAGCAATTGCCGGTCGCGCGCGGAGACGGGCGCATCGTTTTCTGTTTCTCGGCTCAGCCCATCCAGCGCATGAGCCAACACTTGCAGGCTGACACCCTCCAGCAGCAGATTGTGCAAGGTGCCCTGCCAGGGGCTGTCGATCAACTGATCGATCGCGGTCAACAAATGCGGGGGCACTACCCAGCGTTGCAGGCGTATCCGCGAGGAACCCATGACCTTGGCCAACGTCTCGCCCAAAGGCGAGTCCGCCAAACTGTCCGGCGTACTTAAGGTGATATTCAAGCCTCGCAGGCGCTGCCCAGCCGGATGGAGCCCTGTCATGGCCACCACATCCGAATGCGCAATGGTGGCCCCACTTTGAGCTGTCATGCTGACCGTATTCTGGCTGGCAAGCTGAGTCTGCGCTCGCCCCTGCAACATCACAATGGCCGAGAACTGCGGCGCGGCCAGCGACGTGGCTTCGTACTGGTGGTGAGTAATGATGTCCGAAAGCACCATCTTCATGCCAGGCCGAACCTGATATTCCTGCACCCGCCCTTCGGCAATACAAACCTGCTCCATGTCCTGCTTGGGACCAGAGTAATCCGACAAGCAATAGCGAAAACCCGTCGGACTACCGAGTCGGTCAAAGTCCGATACCGTAAATCTGATCATAGGAGTGTGGGAGCAAGCAGCCCGAGCCAGGCCCGCAAATAATTCTTGAATGGCGCGGATCGCGGGAAAAGGTGAAATAGGCCACATGAGAATAGCACACATTCTCAATTATATGGCGACTTCCACATTCCCCTTTATGCCACAACTATTGCCTTTTCAAGGACCTATATGCCAATAGCCGGGCACCCTATAAGCATGCTGCTATAATCCGCCCCGGCAATTAGTGATCCTTTTGCCGACACTTATTTTTGCAAGAAGAATCCTTCATGAATAACACCGTACCAAGTTTTGGTCGGCGTCAATTTCTCAAAATTCTTGGTGCTGGGGCAGCTGCGCTGTCAGCTACCGCGATGGGACTTTCGACAGCCGCCGCTCAAGTTCCTGCCGCCGTCCGGCCCTACAAACTGCTGCGCGCCAAAGAAACTCGCAATAACTGTACGTACTGTTCAGTCGGTTGCGGCATCCTCATGTACTCCATGGGCGATGGCTCCAAGAATGCGAAACCCCGTATCTTTCACATTGAAGGCGACCCGGATCACCCGGTCAGCCGTGGCTCGCTCTGCCCGAAAGGTGCAGGCCTGCTGGACATGATTCATTCCAAGAACCGGCTGCTGCACCCCGAATACCGGGCGCCCGGCTCCAAGGAATGGGTCAAGATCAGCTGGGAAGACGCCACGCGGCGCATTGCCCGCTTGCTGAAAGACGACCGCGACGCCAACTTCATTGCCAAAAACGAGAAAGGCCAGGTCGTGAACCGCTGGCTGTCTTCGGGCTTTCTGGCCTCCTCGGCAGCCTCCAACGAAACTGGCTTGCTGGACTTCAAGTTCACTCGCGCTTTGGGCATGCTGGGTATCGACTGCCAGGCGCGGCTCTGTCACGCCCCCACCGTCTCGGCCCTGGCCCCCAGCTTTGGGCGCGGTGCCATGACCAATCACTGGGTGGACATCAAGAACGCCAACGTGGTGATCGTGATGGGCGGCAACCCCGCCGAAGCCCACCCGGTCGGTTTCAAATGGGTGATTGAAGCCAAGGTCAAGAACAAGGCCAAGGTTATCGTGGTGGACCCACGCTTTAACCGTACGGCTGCGGTGGCAGACATCTTCTCGCCCATCCGCGCGGGCTCGGACACCGCCTTTTTGATGGGCATGGTGCGCTGGCTGCTGGAGAACGACAAGATTCAGCACGACTACGTGCGCTCCTACACCAATGCCTCCCTGATCGTGCGCGACGACTTTGCCTTTGAAGAAGGCCTGTTCTCCGGCTTCGATCCCAAAACCAAGGTCTACGACAAATCCTCCTGGACCTACGCGCGGGACGAAAACGGCGAGGTGATGCGCGACCACAGCATGACGCATCCGCGCTCCGTGCTGCAGTTGCTCAAGGCGCACGTAGACCGCTACACCCCCGAAGTGGTGGAGAACATTACCGGCGTCAAGCAAGCAGACTTCTTGCAGATTGCCGAAATCATTGGCTCCTGTTCGGCCAAGAACAAGACCCTGACCTGGCTGTATGCGCTGGGCTGGACGCACCACACGGGCGGTGCACAGATTATTCGTGGCGCCGCCATGATTCAGCTCTTGCTGGGCAATATCGGCATGGCTGGTGGCGGCGTGAACGCCTTGCGCGGTCACTCCAATATCCAGGGCTATACCGACCTGGGTCTGCTGTCCCTGCGTGTGCCAGGTTATATGAACCTGCCCTCAGACAACCAGCAAAGTCTGGCGCAATATCTGGAAGAAACCACGCCCAAGGATGTGTTGCCCGGTCAGGTGAACTACTGGAAGCACACACCCAAGTTCTTCATTTCCTTGCTGAAGAATCTGTACGGCAAGCACGCCACGCAAGCCAACGATTTTGCCTTTGACCTGCTGCCCAAATGGGACCGCAGCTACGACATGCTGGCCTACTTTGACATGATGTATGAAGGCAAGGTCAACGGTTACTTCGCCCAGGGCTTCAACCCGCTGGCCGCCATGCCGGACAAGAACAAGACCTCCAAGGCCTTGTCCAAGCTGAAGTTCCTGGTCATCGTGGATCCGCTGGTCACCGAGACCTCGAACTTCTGGCGCAACGAAGGCCAGTTCAACGACATCAAGACCGAAGAGGTCATGACGGAAGTGTTCCGTCTGCCCTCCAACTGTTTTGCCGAAGAAGACGGTTCCATTGTGAACTCGGGCCGCTGGTTGCAGTGGCACTATGCCGGGCAACAGCCGCCAGGCATTGCCCGCCATGACCCCAATATTCTGGGCGAAATCATGATGGAGCTGCGTCGCCTGTACGAAGAGGAAGGCGGTGCCTGTCCCGAGCAGGTCCTGAGCATGACCTGGGACGCCGATACCTATCACGACCCACACTTCCCGCATCCCGAAGAAGTGGCCAAAGAGGCCAACGGCTATGCGCTGGCTGACGTGTTCGACGACAACGGCAAGCAGATCCTGCGCAAGGGCCAGTTGCTGGACAACTTCGCGCAACTGCGCGATGACGGCACCACGCAAAGCTACTGCTGGGTATTTGCCGGCTCCTGGACGGAGAAAGGCAACCAGATGGCCAATCGGGACAATACCGATACGGGCCTGGGCAACACGCCTGGCTGGGCCTGGGCCTGGCCGGCCAACCGGCGCATTCTGTACAACCGTGCCTCCATGGATGAGATGGGCAATCCCTGGGATCCCCAACGTCAAATCCTGCATTGGGATGGCAAGCAATGGACCGGGGCCGATATTCCGGACTTCCCGGCCAACCTGCCTCCCGGTAGCCCTGCTGCCCCGTTCATCATGCTGCCCGAAGGTCTGGGCCGCCTGTTCTCGGAAAAAGGCATTAATGACGGTCCCTTCCCGGAGCATTACGAGCCGGTAGAAAGCCCGATTGCCAAGAACCCGCTGCACGAAAAGGTGACACACAACCCAACGGCACGGATTCTGTCCAATGATGCCGAGCGCATGGGCAACCGTCACGACTATCCGTATGTGGCCACCACCTACTCCATTACCGAGCTGTTCCGGCACTGGACCAAGCATTCCTATCTGAATGCCATGTTGCAGCCTGAACAGTTCGTGGAAATTGGCGAGCAATTGGCGGCGGAAAAGGACATTCGCCACGGCGACACCGTCAAAGTCACCACCAAGCGTGGCTACATCACAGCCAAGGCCGTGGTGACCAAGCGCATGCGGACCCTGACCGTTGCGGGTCAGGAAGTGCAGCAAATTGGTATCCCCTGCCATTGGGGCTTTGAAGGTGAAACCCGCAAGGGCTTTCTGGCCAATACCCTGGCCCCCGGCGTAGGCGATGCCAATACGCAAACACCGGAGTTCAAAGCCTTTCTGGTCAATGTCGAGAAAATGAAGGGAGCCACGGCATGAATTCGCAAAACATAGTGCGCCGTTCGGCCACCAACTCGGTCACGCCTGCGCCACAAGTGCGTGATCACCAGATGGAAGTCGCCAAACTGATTGACGTGTCCATCTGCATTGGCTGCAAGGCTTGCCAGGTCGCCTGCAATGAATGGAACGACTTGCGCGGCCAGGTCGAGGAAAACGTCGGCGTGTACGACAACCCCAGCGACCTGAGCCCCGACAGCTGGACCTTGATGCGCTTTACAGAGCACGAGGACGAAGCCGGCAAGCTGGAATGGCTGATACGCAAGGACGGCTGCATGCACTGCGAAGACCCCGGCTGTCTGAAAGCCTGCCCGGTTCCTGGTGCAATTGTTCAATACGCCAATGGCATTGTGGATTTCCAGTCCGATCTGTGTGTGGGCTGCGGTTACTGCGTGGCGGGCTGTCCTTTCGACGTACCGCGTATCTCCAAGAAGGACAACAAGGCCTACAAATGCACGCTGTGCTCGGACCGCGTCACCGTGGGCCAGGCACCCGCTTGCGCCAAAACCTGCCCCACCGGCGCAATTGCGTTTGGCTCCAAGCAGGAAATGAAAGATCTGGCCTTGAGCCGTATCGAGGACCTGAACGAGCGCGGTTATGAAAACGCTGGCCTCTACGACCCGCAAGGCGTAGGTGGTACCCACGTCATGTACGTGCTGCAACACGCGGACGATCCCCAGCGCTATGCCGGTCTGCCCAAAGACCCGCACATCAGCTCGGTGGTCGGTGGCTGGAAAGATGTGCTCAAACCCGCTGCAGCGGTGGCAGGCGCCGTGGCTGTCGCAGGGATGGCAGCACACTTTATTGGCGTAGGCCCGAACAGTGTTGACGAGGACCACGAGGACACAGAGGCAAAGGCATCTGAAGGAGGCGATCATGGCCAAGAAAAATAATCTTGTTCTGCGCACCAAATTCCCCGAAAGACTGTGCCACTGGGCAGTGGTGCTCTGCTTCTTTCTGGCCGCAACGTCAGGGCTGTCCTGGTTTTACCCTTCTTTTTCCTGGCTCAGTTCCTTCCTGGGCACACCGCAACTGGCCCGCGTCCTGCACCCTTTTCTAGGGATCGCGGTTTTCGTCGGCCTTTGCTATATGTTTGTGCGTTTTGTGAAGTACAACCTGCCGGCAAAAACCGACCTGATCTGGTTCCGTAATGTCAAAGGCGTGATCCTGAACAACGCCAAGCAACCTTTGCGTATCGGTAAATACAATGCCGGTCAGAAAGTGCTGTTCTGGCTGATCATGCTGTCCATCGTCACGCTGCTGGTATCGGGCCTGATCATGTGGCGCGCGTACTTTGCCGAGTTCTTCAGCATTCCCGTGCTGCGCCTGGCCATCCTGATCCACTCGGTCGCCGGAATTGGTTTGATCTTGCTGATTCTGGGCCATATCTATCTGGCGATCTGGGTGCGCGGCTCCATCACCGGCATGGTGACCGGCTATGTCTCCAAAGCCTGGATACGTCATCACCACGACCGCTGGCATGATGAATTGCAGGCTGCAAAAAAAGATGCGAAGGAAGGCAAGGCATGAACGAAATCCCTATCGTCCGCTCCGTGCCGTCGGAAGCCTCCACCCGGCATTTTGATCCCATCCTGCGGCCCGAACTGCACGAGCTGTACACCGCCCGCGCAGCCCGTCTGCGCGAGCTGGCTCAAGGCCATGAGCTTGAGGCCTATCTGCAGCTGGCTGCCGATATTGCTCAGGCACAGGCCCAGGTTTCGGAACAAGCCCAATCGGATGCCGATGCCGTCGATCCTGTTGCCATTGCTCGTCAGGGTGCCTGGACAGCGCATCTGGACTCCTTGCTGGAGCAGCTTGCTCACAGCGCCTCGCCCGCCATCAGCCCTCATCTGGATGCGCTGCGCGCCATGAACACCCAGGCACGTCGCGAGGCAGGCCTGGCCTTGGCACAAAACCAGTTCGACGCCGTCTCCCAGGCACTGGCTCCGTTTTTATGGGCCGCCTTGTCTCTGGAAGTTGCCCTGGCCGCACGAGCTCTTCCCTTGCCTGCAAACAGCAAGGAAGAGTCTGCCAGTTGTCCGGTTTGCGGTGGCGCCCCTGTTGCCAGCCTGATCCACAAAGGCACGCGCCAAGGCTTGCGCTACTTGCACTGCTCCCTGTGCGAGTGTGAATGGCATATGGTTCGTGCCAAGTGCACGAACTGCGCCGACGCCGGCGATCTGGACTATCTGAGCTTTGAAACGACCGAGGCGGTCGTCCGTGCAGAAAGCTGTGGTCACTGCCATAGCTATCTGAAAGTCATCTCACAGGAACGCGATGCGGCAGCAGAAAGCGTCGCCGATGACCTGGCCAGCCTGGTGCTGGACGATGCTGCGACCGGAGAAGGTTATGGTCGCACGGGCTTGAACCCCTTCGCCTTGCCCGATCAGGCCCTGTAAAGAAACGCCCGGACTGGCCCAATGCTGATCCGGGCTTTTTATATATCCGTTTCGCTACCCGCCTCACACTCTGTGCCAAGCACACTCCATACCCTCCCCTCGTGGCTGCACCATCACAAAAACTGGCAGCCAAGCCCTGATACCGATGTGCAAACTCCAAATAGCCAGCAATGGGTCATCGACAGCAGAGCATTAGCGCCCTCATCATATAGATACGATTTGTAGTCCGGATATTTGTTTTCTACCAGTCGGCACACCCTATAATCAAGAATGATTCCTGTTCAGCATTCTATATTCCGACCCTGATGAAGACCTCCCTGCCCCGCTTTCTGATCAGTGCTGCCACGCTCTGCCTGGCGTTCACACTTCCCTCCCACGCCCAGCAAACCCAGCGCCCCTGGAACGAGGCAGCCGGTCCCTCCATCGTGGACCAGCAACAAAGCCTGTACCGCTTCGAGACGCTGATCATGTCCTCGGAAGACGGCAAGCGGCACTACAAAATACAGATAGGCACCCCGAACCGCCCCGCCCCCGCACGCGGTCATCCGGTGATTTATATGGTGGATGGCAATGCCGCCATGGCCAGTATTGATGTGGACGACCTGAAAGCCATCAGCGCCTTGTCTGCCCCGGTCCTGGTTGCCATTGGCTACGACACCGAAGCGCGCCACGATGTGATTGCCCGCGCCTTCGACTACACGCCTCCCGTTACGGAAAACGGCGTCAGCAAACCTGTGGAAGTACGGGGCCGTTCAGGCGGCGGTGCAGATATTTTTCTGGACTATATAGAAACCCACATCAAGCCTGCCGTGGAAGAACGCGAGCCTATTGATCGCTCCCGCCAGACCCTGTGGGGCCACTCTTACGGCGGCCTGTTCGCCTTGCACACCCTGTTCACCCATCCTGATCTGTACCAGCGCTACGTGGCGGGCGATCCCTCCCTGTGGTGGTATGACGGGATTCTGGTCAAGACGGCTCAGGCTTTTGATACAACGCTGGCCAAGGACAAGCGCATTGCCATCATGGTGGGCGGGCAGCGCCGCAGTACCTCCATGAGCAATGCTGCGGCTCAATGGTCCGCACAGGATATGGCCAAGCATTTGCAGGATGCAGGGCTGAATGTCAGCTACGAGAACTTCAGCGACCTGAACCACGGGCAGATGCTGGCCGCCTCCTTGAAACCCGCCCTGCGAATTGCGGCCCAGCCGTGATGCCTTCGAACCAAAGGCATCACCACTGATCACTCTATCAGCGCCCTGCCCTCAAGGGCGCTGAGCTGCACCTATAAAGCCACCGTCCGGCAACTTCAAGACACTGAAAGGCGCGGGCTCAATGACCGCTCCCTTGGCGTGAATGCCATCAATGACGGCGCCCATATTATCCAGCGACAAACCGGGCGTGAAAGCGGTCGCCTTCTCCCATTCCCCATTAGCGGTCTGCACAAAGACAGCACCATTATTCATGGGGTTGTTGACCGACAGAACAATCGCTTCGTCTCCCGCTTCGCCCGGCAACAAATCCACAAATACCAGCAAGCAACCGGCGTGGTTACCCGGAGTTCGAGTCTCGCAAGCCTTGGCCAGATAGGCGATGTCCCAACCTGGATAGGTTTCGATAAAGGACTGACGTAAAGGATGGTCAGCCGGAGAGCTGGGCAAAGAGCCCAAGAGCATCTGCCGCGCCTTGTCCTCACCGATGTCCCAGACTTCGAGCTCTTGATCCGGCACAGCCTCCTCAGGCTTATCCTCGGACTTCCCGACCAGCAAGTTCTTCTCAACCACATAGTCCATGGCCCTCTGCCCTGGTAGCCCCCAATACATTCTCATTTCCGTATCCGGGAAGTCATCCGCGCTTAGCGTGCCGGCCTCCAGCCGGGCCACTTGCGAAGCCGCCGAGATCGCTTCGGGAGAGCCGATGCGAAGCAGCCAGATAATGGCCAGCACTATCAGGGCCAACGCCATCCCCACATTCGAACGGCGTACTCGCGCCATCCAGTGTTGAGGGTGGCAGGCAGCCCAGAAGTAACTCAAACCATAGCCCGCTGCCACCAGTGCTGCTGTCATGACCAGAACACGACTGGGGGTCCAACCATACTGAGCAACCCGCGCCCAAATCGCCCACAAGGCAACGCCTGCCAGCACGGGCATGACAAAACCCAGTAAACGGGCCGAGGCGCGCAATAAAGGGTTTGCGCTGGCATTCGTATCCTCGTCCGCAACAACAGAAGACACCAGAGTCGACGCCCCCAGAACAGCCGCCACGCACAGGGCGGCCAGTGGCAAGCCCTCACCCGTACGCCAGGGCAAGGCGACGATGAACACCACCATCACCACCAGCAAAACAGGGGTCAGCAAACGCAGCAGTTTCAGCAACAGAATGGGGGACAGATAGCCACCATCCGAGTCCGAGGCCAGAGCCAGACCGGCTCCCACCAAAGCACCAGACACCACAGCCGCAACCGTGGGTTCCAGCAGCACGTCCCCTAACAGGGTGATGCCGACAAAGCTGAGCAACATATGGCACGCCATCAGCACGCCCCAGGCCAGGCCGCAGAAGAACAATGCGACGGCCCAGGAACACACCATGGACCAACTCAGCTCGAACAGGCGACGGTAATCAGCCCAATCGCGTGGACGCTCTACCAGAATGGCAAGAAATGGCAGAGTAATAGTCGCCAGCAGCCCCATTGCCACCCACATCTGCGGGGCCCGCCAAAAAAGGGCGACCTCAGCATATCCCCCTTGCGCCTGCAAGATCAGCGCCGCGCTGGCCACTCCCAGCCCCAGGGACACCAGCAAGGCCTTGCGCACAACGACGTGCATCAGCAAGGTGAAAGACGCCACCCCAAAGATTCCTACGGCCAACAGCAAGGACACCCAGATATGCTCGCGCGGCGCAGGCGCCATCATCAAATTGCTGAAGGCCACCCATTCAAGCAGGCCCAGCAGGGCCCCGGCCAAACACAAGGTCAGCGTCCGCCGGTTTTGTAAGGAAGAAAATGAGATCGCAATCATGGTGAGTAAAAAGCAGTCGATTCAACAATGACAGCATATGGAAAGCACCATTGCTGACGACATCAGGCCATAAAAGGAAAGCCCAGACTATGCCCTGCAAAACTGGGCTAGTTTAGTACGGTGAAGAGCCGTCTCTCAGTACCGGATAGAGCCGCTCTTGTAAGCAGACGTTAGGCCTGAAGATATCGATTACTTAGGCACTACCTGGAACGATCAGCACCCCAATCCGTTCGGCCAGATCCAGCACGGCATCGTAGCTGGCCGGATCTTCGCTCAAGCTGTGCGATGGGCCCTGAGCTTTCAAGGCGCCTTTGACGATGCGATTCCCAAAGAGCATCACGGCTCGCGCCGAATCGTCCTGCCGGGACACCCAGCACAAGCCTTGGGCTTGAGGGCATTGCTGATAAATCGCGGCAGCCCACAGGCGGGTTGCCGGATATTGATCTTTCTCAGTGTCGATCAGTTGCTTGCGTGTCACACCCAGTTTCCTTAGCGGAACGCTGGCCAGATCCACTAACACCAAAGGCGCGTTCAGCAGCACGGTGGAATGCACCTGCCCCAACAGCTTTTTCTTGTCATAGCTTTTAAAGCCTGCGGCGTGCGGAACGTCATGAAAGACGGTCTCCATCATGGCGCAATCGCGGCTGGTGCCACCGTACAAGGTGGGAATCGGCTTGCCCTGTTCATCCTGAATCGGACTGAAACGGGCATTGCCCTGCGTGCCCGGATTGAACTGAGTCGCCAAATATTTATCTTGATGAACGCGATGCAGTAACTGCCCTTTGGGCCAGTCCATCAAGGTCAGGCGCAGCTCACCGTCCGGAACGGGGATTACCGTTACCCCCTCCACTGGGATGTGCTTTTTATCCAGAGCCGCAGGCTTAGCCATGAGCCACGGCTTGCACTTCGTCTTGCGCAGCGGCGATGACCTTTTCCGGCGCAGAAATCAACAAGTCCTGCGGGCGCTTACCACCCAAGAAGCTGTTGGTGGACATGAACCAGTAGGCCATGCCCCAGCTGTCTTTATGCCCGGCCAGAATGTCGACCACTTGCGCCAAGGGTTTGGCGGGACGAAAGCTGGTGTCCGGGTCCAGACCGTAGCCGGGGAAATAATCCACACCACCATGATTGATGGCAAAAATCTGCCCCTGCTTCTTCCACTTGTTGGGCTGGGCACTGGGATTGCGCGTGCTCAACCCTGCCAGTTGCGCCACTTCTGCGGCACTGAGCCAGTCCCCACTTTCCAGTACGGCCTTGCGGGCCTGTACCAGCATGGCAGCTTCTTTCAGCAAACGGGGCGATGGCGGCGTGCGCGGCACCAGCACTTCGGCCAGGCGCTCCAGCGACTCCTTGTCCTGACGCTCTTGCAAAACCTCGAACATGGACGAGGCTACATTGGTGAAGTTCTCTGCCAAAGCCTTGAAAGCGGCGGGTTTGATGTGATCGAAAGCCAGCACCAGCACTTGTTCTGCCTTGGATTTGCCCAAACTTACCTTAACCTCTTTGGGCGTACCCACCAGGGTCGAGACGCTGGGACTACTTACCAGGACGCTCATGGATAGACTCCTTGAAGGTTATTTATGATGATTAATAATAGCATAACCCTGATAACCCAAAAACCGACCTGTACAAGCAGGCAGCCTAGCCTCAGCTACGTCCTTATCGCTCGTTCTGACACGCATCAGGCAGACGCGGCACCGCTGCCCTGCCGCATAAAACGGAACTCGCGCCATCAAGAAGCTTAACTCCCCATTCCTATTTCTCTTCCCTATCTCTATTAGCGTCGTTGCAGCCCCCCATTGAGCAGACGAAAAAAAAACCTGAGCCGGCACAGCACCAGACTCAGGCAAAAAGGTTTCCGCTGTTAGCGGTCTATCAGAACGCGGCGCTGTAAATAGCGAATGCGTCGTCTTCAGTCACGTCGCGGGGGTTATTGCCCAGCAGACGGGTTTGTTTCATGGCTTCCTGGGCCATACGGCGCAGGTCGCTTTCCTTGATGCCGACTTCGCGCAATTGGCGCTCGATGCCGGTATCAATGGCGATCTGTTCCATAAAATTGATGAAGGCTTCGGTCTTGGAGGCTTCATCACCCTGGATGCCGGGGATCAGCACTTCCGCCAGTTCGGCATACAGCGGGGCTGCGGCCGGGGCGTTAAAGCGCAGAACGTGTGGCAGGACCAGCGAATTCGACAAGCCGTGTGGCACGTGGAAAATACCGCCGATCGGGTAAGCCAATGCGTGTACGGCACCCACGGGAGCGTTCGCAAAAGCCTGACCAGCCAGCGTGGCACCCAGCAGGATGTCCTGGCGAGCCTCGGCATCCTGGCCGTTGCGACAAACGTGCACCAGCTTGCTGCCAATCAGACGCAGGGCCTGTTTGGCCAGATTGTCCGAAAGCGGGTTTTTCAGAATACGGCTGGTGTAGGCCTCGATGGCGTGCACCATGGCGTCGATACCCGTCGCCGCAGTGATGCGCGGTGGCAAGCCCAATGTCAGTTGCGAGTCCAGAATGGCCAGATCAGCGTACAGCTCGGGCGCCACCACACCGGATTTGGTGGTTTCGCCGGTGGTCACGATGGAAATAGGCGTCACTTCCGAGCCTGTTCCCGCCGTGGTCGGGATCTGCACCAAGGGCAGGCGCGAGCCGCGCACATTATCAATGCCGTACATCTCTTGCAGGGGCTGGTCTGACGCCAGCAGGACGGCCAGCAATTTGGCCACGTCCATGGACGAACCGCCACCCAGGCCAACAACGATTTCCGTTTTGGCCTGGCGAGCGCGCTCGGTTGCCTGCAAAACAATGTGCTCTGGAGGATCGGCAATAACATCGTCAATCACTTGCACGGTCCAGCCGTTGGCTTTCAGATCAGCCAGGGCAGGATCCAGCAAGCCGCTTTCGTGCAGGAAACGGTCGGTCACCAGACAAACGCGCTCTTGCGAGTAGCGCTTGCGCAGGATCTGACCGAGCCGGGCAGCGGCTCCGCTTTCAACATAAATAGCGGGGGTGGTTCTGAACTCGAATGCCGACATGGGCTTTCTCCTTATGGTATGGCGGGCTGCGGTACTTCGATACGGCCGCGGTCCATCCGGTAGGTGTAATCAATCACATTGCCTGCGTGCTGCAAGTCAGCACCGGACAACAAGGCACTGAAGCCCTCTTTGCTCAACTCGCCCACCACTTCTGCAATACGCTTGGACAGCGCAGGAGCAACACCTTCAAAAGGCTCGTCCAGCAAAAGCAGCTTGTCAGCCGTCATCAAGGCTCGGCCAATGGCGACCAGCTTTTGTTGACCGCCCGACAATTGCAGGGCGCGGCGTGGGCCAAATACTTTCAACTCAGGAATGATGCGCCAGACGCGATCCAGACGCTCTTCAATGTCCTGAGATTTCAAGGCCCAGGCGGGCAGGCGGATGTTCTCTTCCACGCTCAGTTCGGGGATCAGTTTGCGATCCTCGGGGGCAAAGCCCATGCCCAAACTGGTGCGACGGTAAGCGGGCATCTTGGCCAGTTCCTGACCATCAAACATGACCGAGCCACTGTCCACAGCCAGCAAGCCCATCACCGTGCGCATCAGCGTGGTTTTACCCGCACCGTTACGACCGGCCAGACCCACGATCTGGCCTTGGCGCACTTGCAGGTTTACCTGGCGCAGGATGCTGGTGGGGCCAATACGTACATCCAAATTTTTGACATCAAGCAGCATTATCGGCCTCCTGTTTATTGCGTCCCACCGGCTCGCCGATGATGTATTCACGGACCTGCTCATGGGCCAGCACTTCGTCCGGAGTGCCGTTGGCCAAAATGGTGCCGTCGTAGAAAGCCAGCACGCGATCGCTGTAGCGACGCACGATTTCCATATCGTGCTCCACAAACAGAACCGTCACGCCAGCATCACGAACCACTTTCATGACACGGTCCATCACTTCAAATTTCTCGTCACTGGCCACACCACTGGTGGGCTCGTCCAGCAACAGCACTTTAGGCTGGGCCACCATGGCCAAAGCAATGTCCAGCAACTTGCGAATCCCTTCCGGCAAGGTGCCGGCCTGGGACTGGGCGAAGGCGCTCAGGCCGAAACGCTCCAGAATCGCACTGGCTTCGGACAAGGGCTGCTTGGCCACACCCAAGGCAATTTCCACGTTTTCCAAGGCGTTCAAGGAGGTGAACAGCTGAGGAATCTGGAAAGAACGGGCGATCCCCATGCGGGTCACTTCCCGGGGTGGCAAACCCGTGATCTCGCGACCGGCAAAAAAGATATTGCCGGAGTCCGGCTTCATGTAGCCGGTCAACATGTTCACGAAGGTGGTTTTACCTGCGCCATTGGTACCGATCAGGCCCGTAATGGTTTGCGCATGGATATCAACGGTCATATCGCGCGCAGCGTGGACAGCGCCAAACTGCTTGCACAAACCTTTAGCAGAAATCAAGGGTGACTGACTCATGAGCGGGCCCCTGTCGGTGAAGAAGAATCGTTGGAGGTAGCCGCTGCATTGCGACGGTTCAGAATACTGATCAGGCCACCGGGCAAGAACACAATCAGGGCCAACATGCTGACACCCATGACAATCTGCCAGGTGTTAGGAGCATATTGGTAAGCCAGTGTGCGGATCAGTTCCAGGCTCAGCGCACCCAGGAAAGGCGCGTAAGCGTTACGAGTACCGCCCAGCACAGCAATAAAGATGAACTCGCCCGAAGTGGTCCAGAATGCCAGTTCAGGGTCCACGTGACCGATGCTCAGCGAGGACAAGGCACCACCCAGACCAGCCAGAGCCGCCGCCAGCACATAGCTCAGGTGAATATTGCGGTAAGCCGAAGCACCCAGGTATTCAACGCGAATTTCATTGTCCTTGATGGCTGGTCCCAGACGACCGGCACGGCTGCGCAGGAAACCTTGCATGGCCCACAGCACAAAACCCACCAGCACCACGGTCAGGACGAACACGCCTGGACGCGAGAGGGTTTCAGCAAAGGCACCCCACATGAAGGAAGGCGCGTGCACGTTAAAGCCGTCACTGCCACCCAGGCTGGGGTTACGCACCAGCAAGCCGTACATGATCATGGACAGGGCCAGGCTCAGCATGGCGAAGAAAATATCGCGGTAGCGAGCCAGCAGAAAACCCAGAACCCAGGCCAGCAGCGCAGCGCAAGCAGCGGCAAATGGCAGCAGGATCACGGCTTCACGCCAGTCCAGGTAGTTCATGGCCATACCGACACCATAGGCGCCGATGCAGTAGTACAAGCCTTGACCAAAAGAGGCCAGGCCGGAGCGCAGCAAGAGCACCACGCCCAGGGCAACCAGGCCCTTGGCCAGCGCCACCGTGATCAGAAACTGCCAGGATGGCAGGCCAAAGCCCACAATCAGGGCGGCCACCGTAATGACCAGGGCAATCATGCCCTGCTTAAGCGTAATGTTGGTCTTGTTCATATCTTTCGGGCCTCGGCGGCAGCAAACAATCCTTTAGGACGGACGGCCAACACCAGTGCCATTACCGCGTAGATGGAGAAGAGTTCGATTTCAGGCCAGTAATGCACGGCAAAAGAGCGCACCAGGCCAACAATCACAGCGCCCAGAGCAGCACCAGGCAAGGAGCCCAGACCACCGATCACGACCACGGCGAAAGCCATCACGATGACTTCCACGCCCATGCCGGGAGCGACAGAGATGGTAGGAGCCGTCAGCGCACCACCCAGGGCGGCCAGCGTGGCACCAGCAATAAACGTCAGCAGGAAGTAACGTTGCACGTTAATGCCCATGGCCTGGCTGACTTCGCGGTCATGAATCACGGCCAGCAAGATGCGGCCTTGACGCGAATACTTCAGGAACAAGGTCAGGAACAGGCCAGCCAGAATGGCAGCCACAACAATCACAAAGCTGTAGGTGGGGTAGAACAGGTCGCCGAATTCGACGTTACCCAGCAAACCATAAGGTTCGGCGATCACATAAGGATCCACGCCCCAGACCAGCTTGACGGTATCTTCCAGGATCAGGAAGACCGCGTAGGTAATCAGCAAAGAGACAACAGGTTCTTCCTGGTAGAAGAAGCGCAGCAGGCCATATTCAATGACCAGCCCCAGCACCAGACCGGCAATAACTGCGGCCAGGATCAGCATCAAATAGCTGCCGTATGGGCTTTGATCGGTAGAGAGCCACTGCGTCACCATGGTGACAGCGGTATAGGCGCCAATGGTATAGAGGCTGCCGTGGGCCATGTTCAGGATCTTCATCACACCATAGATCAGCGTGAGTCCGACCGCGACCAGAAACAGCCAGGCGGCGTACATGATGCCATCTATTAGGGCAGCAGAAAGAAGAGACATAGTCGGTTTCTGTGGAAAGGGAATAAAAAATGCCACCACACCTTCGGTTCGCTTCTCCTTGTGGAAGAAGCTTTTACCTTGGCGTGGCCTAGCGGTAAAAACCGGACATGCAAAACAAGATCTTGCATGCCCGGATTTTCAGGGCAGCGTCCCTTGCGGGACACTTGCTCAACTTAGTGCTTCAAACCGCCCTTGATCCAGTCGATAGACTTCACGCCTTCGGGTGGAGTGACTTCTTCAGGTTTGAAGTGACGCAAGTCGGTGTAGCTGATCACGCCTTTATCGTTTTTCACCACGCCCAAGGTCGTACCTTGAACAGCCTGGTGGCCTTTACCCAAGGACATGGTCACGTCGCCCGATGGGCTCTCGAAGGTCAGGTGCTCGAATGCAGTAACCACTTGTTCGGTGGAAGGGGTTTTGCCTTCGTTGGCAGCCTGGGCTTTTTCGTAAGCCGCTTTCAGACCCAGCAGAGTTTGCGTCATCTTGTAGGACGGGTAGCTAGGATCTGCATTGAACTGTTCGCGGTAGCTGGCACGCAACCAACGGTTCAATTCATTGTCAGGAGCGAAAGCAGCGTGTGGGCCACGAGCACCGATGATGGTGCCGGTCGGGATCTGGTTATTGGCACGGTGTGTTGCCGTTTCACCGGCGGTCAGCACGGTCAGGGTGTTGCGGAACAGACCGCGTGGCAGAGCCTGCACCACGAAGCCTTCCAGATCACCACCCCAGAAGCTGGAGTGAATCACTTCAGGACGGGCAGCCATCAAGGACGAGATTTCGGCGTTGTACTGACCAGCGCCCAGCTTGGGCATTTGCGAGGTCTTGGCTTCTACACCGGGCTTGAGGGCTTGCAGTGTGCCTTCAAAGTCGTGCCAGGCGTCCTGACCCCAGGCGTAGTTCTGGTTGATACCGGCGTAGCTCTTCAACTCGGGGTTGCGCTCCAGCACAAAGCGGGCAGCAGCCACGTTGTCCATGGTGGCGTGGGCCACAGGACGAAAGACATACTGGTAGCTGGCATCTTCAAACAGGCGAGGTGTACCGCAGTCGAAAATCAACGTCAGTTTTTTCAGCTCTTCAGCAACGGGGGCCACGGCCAGGCAATCACCCGAGGAGATGTAGCCAACCACGATGTCCACGTTCTGTTGCTGAACCAGGTTGCGGTATTCGCTGACCTGTTTGGCGGTGCCGCCGTTCTCGTCAATGAAAACCAGTTCAATCGGTGCGCCACCCAGACCCTTGGTGTTGTAAGGGGCAGGTACTTTACCTTCATTCAATTGGGCAGCTGTCAGTTCAGCGGCATTTTTGGCTGGAACGCCAAAAGGACCGGAAGCGGCGCCGGACAAGAAAGTCACCACACCAATCTTGATGGGTTTGACATCATCAGCGTTGGCAGTCGTGCTGGCCATCAGGCCGGCGGTGGCCAGTGTCAGGGCCAAAGTCAATTTTCGTGGGGTTGCAGACAGGATAGACATAGCGTCTCCTTTATTTAGCTTATTGTGGGGTTCTGCTGATGGGGCGCTCTATATATAAGAGCGGCCCCCTTCGCTGCGCTGGGCGCGGGCATGTATCAACTTACAGCTGCTGGCACATGTATTTGATTTCCAGGTACTCGTCGATTCCGTAACGGGAGCCTTCGCGACCCAGACCGGATTGTTTGACGCCACCAAAGGGAGCCACTTCGTTGGAAATCAAACCGGTATTGACGCCAACCATGCCGTACTCCAGCGCTTCGCCCATGCGCCAGGCACGTGCGTTGTCGCGGGTGAACAGGTAGGCAGCAAGACCATATTCGGTGTCATTGGCCATCGCGATCGCTTCAGCTTCGTCTTTGAAGCGGAACAACGGCGCCACAGGGCCAAACAATTCTTCACGGGCCACGCGCATGGCCGGTGTTGCATCACCCAGCACGGTGGGCGAGAAGTAGGTACCGCCCAGAGGATGAGGCTGGCCACCTTGCAGAACGCTGGCGCCATTTTCAACGGCGTCATCAATCAATTCGCGCAAACGATTGACGGCTTTTTGCTCGATCAGCGGACCTTGCTCCACGCCCTCTTCCATACCGTTGCCCACTTTCAGGGCAGCAACCCGTTCGCTCAGGGCTTTGGCAAAGCGATCGTAAATACCGTCTTGCACCAGGAAGCGGTTGGCACACACACAAGTCTGACCGCTGTTGCGGTACTTGGAGGCCATGGCGCCTTCGATGGCGGCGTCCAGGTCCGCATCGTCAAACACGATGAATGGAGCATTACCACCCAGTTCCAGCGACAGACGCTTGATGGTTGGAGCACACTGCGCCATCAACAAACGACCCACTTCGGTGGAGCCGGTAAAGGACAGCTTGCGCACAATGGGGCTTTCCGTCAGAGCGGCGCCCACCACACGGGATTGACCGGTGACCAACTGGAACACACCAGCAGGGATACCCACGCGCTCGGCCAGTACGGCCAGCGCCAGGGCGGTCAGGGGAGTCAGGTCGGCAGGACGAACAATAATGCTGCAACCGGCGGCCAAAGCTGGCGCTACCTTGCGGGTAATCATGGCCGCAGGGAAGTTCCAGGGAGTGATGGCAGCGCACACACCGACAGGCTGCTTGACCACCACAATGCGTTTGTCCGCTTGAGGGTGGCCGACCACGTCGCCATATACACGCTTGGCTTCTTCGCTGAACCATTCCACAAAGGAAGCGGCGTACAGCACTTCACCACGAGCCTCGGCCCAGGGCTTGCCCTGTTCCATGGTCATGATGGTGGCCAGGTCGTCCGCGTTGGCAACCAGCGCATCGAACCAGGCGCGCAACAGCTTGGCACGCTCGTGCCCGCTACGTGCCTTCCACTCGCGCTGGGCCACTTCAGCATCGCTGATGACCGCTTCGATTTCCGCTGTGGCCAGGCTGGCGACATTGGCCAGGCACTCACCCGTAGCAGGATTAAGAACGGCGAAGGTATTGCCATCGCCTGCCGAGACCCAACCCTGAGCGGTCCAGGACTGATCTTTTGCCAGGCTGGGATCCTTCAGTTTGCTAATCAATGATGCCGCGATATTGTTCATTATGCTGAACCTGTTTCTCTTATAGTGAACTTGGTAGAATTATAGGAGCCGAAAAATCGCGACGTCAACGAATCGGCTTACGGGTTTACCCGTAGAACATCAGTCGCCGTATTTTTTGTTTTGGGGCATTTGAAGGCACAATGTAGAGTTGGCATCCCGACAGCAAATCTGGCCTAATTCAGGGCCTGTACGCCTGGTCTATGGGCTGATTGCCCTATGAGATGCTTCTGGCTGTGCTGACAGAACCCTGCCCCTGTTCCCAGAGTTCAGCCCTGTCCATCCGGGCTTATTGGACTTCCTGTGTGTCGTTATGGAGTTAGTCGTAGTGGAAGAGAAGAAACTGGTTCCGGCTGTAGTACGTGCAGTCACCGTACTGGACGAATTGGCGGCCTCGCCGGAGCCCCTGTCATTTACGGACCTGGTCAAACGCCTGGGTATGCCCAAAAGTTCCTTGTATGGTCTGTGCACCACCTTGCTGGATCTGCACCTGATCCGTAAGCTGGAAAATGGCAGTTTCACCCTGGGTACACACGTGATGGGCTGGGCCAATGCCTTCCTGTCTCAGCTGGATCTGACGCAGGAGTTTTTTGCCGCTTGGGACGATATGCGCGTCCTGCCTGAAGAGACCATCACCCTGTCCATTCTGGATGGCGAAGACGTGGTCTACATTGCCTGCCGTAACGGAACCCGCCCGCTGGGTTTCACCTTCCGTGCGGGGATGCGCTTGCCTGCGGTCTATACCGCTACCGGCAAAGCCATGCTCAGCACCTTGCCGGGATCGGAGCTGGAGCAGGCCTTGAATCACCCCTGGCCCGAACCGCTTACCGTGCATGGCCCGCGCAGCAAGGAAGACTTGATGGTGGAATTGAACGATGTGCAGCGCCTGGGATACTCCGTGGACGCCTGTGGCGTACGCGACGGTATGCACTGCTTTGGAGCTGCCGTGTTTGATTCCAATAACCGCGCTGCCGTGGCCGGAGTGGCCGTCAGCTTGCTGACCCAGGAAGCCGATGAAGCAGCCCAGCGCCGTGCCGGTGAAGCCATGCGCAAGCTGGCTAATCGCCTGTCAGAACGCCTGGGGGCGTCGCGCAAGGCATAAGCTTTTTCCAGCCTGCACAGCACGTTATAAAAACAAGGGGCGGCATCAGCAGCCCCTTTTTGTTTGAATTATTTCTTGATCCAGAAGGCGGTAGCGGCATCTACCCTGAAGTTTGTTTATAAAGCGCAGGCCTATGAACCCTGGCCTGGACTGTCACCCCCGCCAGGCCTTGCAAGAAAACCAGTAAATCGCAGGAGCCCCCTGCACTGCCTGCCCTGCTTGCTTGCTTGCTTGCTTGCTTGTCAACAGCCAACCATCTTCCCCGCCTTCTATTTCCCAGCGATCGGCCCGCAAACGGTAAACTGTCGCTAAATCCTTTATTTTGCAGTCCTTTTTGATGTCACCCATCGTGCCCCATACCTCTTTCAGTACCCTTCCCCTTCTGCCCGCCTTGCTTGAAACCCTGGATAGCCTGGGTTTTGAAAAAATGACGGCCATTCAGGAACAAAGCCTGCCCTTGATTCTGCAAGGCCGCGACCTGATCGCCCAAGCCAAGACCGGCAGCGGCAAAACCGCCGCGTTTGGCCTGGGTCTGTTGCAAACCCTCAACCCCAGCAAGCTGACTCCGCAAGCCCTGGTGATCTGCCCCACGCGCGAGCTGGCCGATCAGGTCACCACGGAACTGCGTCGTCTGGCCCGCCAGATTCCTAACGTGCGCATGCTGACTTTGTGCGGTGGTGTGCCTTCACGTCCGCAAACCGAAGCCTTGCGCAATGGTGCGCACGTGGTGGTGGGAACGCCGGGCCGTATTCAGGACCATCTGGAGCGCGGCAATCTGGACTTGTCCGCCCTGAAAACATTGGTCCTGGACGAAGCCGACCGCATGGTGGATATGGGCTTTCACGATGACATCGTGGCCATTGCCTCGCACTGCCCACCCCGCCGTCAAACCCTGCTGTTCTCCGCCACTTATCCGGAAAATATCCGCAAGCTCAGCGCCCGCTTTCTGAAAAACCCTGCAGAAGTCAAAGTGGAAGCGCTGCACGATGCCAGCCAGATCGAACAGATCTTTTATGAAGTTCACCCTGAGCAACGTCTATCTGCCGTGGTGACCCTGCTGGAGCACTTCCGCCCCGCCTCTACCCTGATTTTCTGCAACACCAAGATGCGTTGCCAGGAAGTGGTGGAAGAACTGCGATCCGAAGGCATCCAGGCCCTGGCTCTGACCGGCGACCTGGAACAACGTGATCGCGACGAGATTCTGGTGCAGTTCTCCAACCAGAGCTGTGCCGTGCTGGTCGCGACCGATGTGGCGTCACGCGGTTTGGACATTCAGAATCTGGGGGCCGTCATCAACGTAGACGTCACCAAAGACAGCGAAGTGCATATCCATCGCGTGGGTCGGGTCGGCCGGGGTGATCAGAAAGGCCTGGCCCTGAATCTGGTCTCGCGCAGCGAACAGCGCTGGGTGAAGTTGATCGAGGAGTTCCAGGGCAGCGAAGTGAAATGGAGCAATCTGAAAGGCTTGCGCCCTCAGTCCAAAGAGCCGCTGCGCGCACCCATGATGACGCTGGAAATTCAGGGTGGCAAAAAAGACAAGCTGCGCCCCGGCGACCTGCTTGGTGCCCTGACCCGCGATGTGGGCCTGAAAGGCGAGCAGGTTGGCAAGATTGCGATTACCGATGCCCGTTCCTACGTGGCGCTGGACCGCAAGATTGCACGTCAATACTTTGACCGAATTGCCAACGCCAACATCAAAGGCCGACGCTTTCGCATGCGCTTTGTAGAAGATAAATAAATAGGACAGCGACAGTCCCTGAACCAAGGACCGGCAACGCCAGCACCATAACCTATTGGAAGCAATAGCCAGTGCCGTTGCCGAGTCTGCAAGCAGCAGCTCGTGCCATACCAGGCAGTTATTAGCTTAGGCAGCTAATTTTCAAAATAAATGCCGCAGCCAAAAAAAATATATAAACTACCTTTCAAGCCCAAAAGCGCCGCACGCTCCCACCGGAGCACACTAAAGCACACCCATATCCAATTTTAAAAAAGAGACAGAAGCCTGGAATCATTAGCCAATTAACAAGCTATAAGCAAAAGGAACAGCCATGAGCATCCATGTTTTTTCTGCAACCGCAACGTTAATAGACCAACTAAAGATTGAATGCACTTCCAGGGATTTTTCCATTGTTCTGGATGAACCCGGCAAGAGAGATAATGGCAGCGGCGGGATGACTCCCCTGGAGGCGCTGCTTTCAGCAATTGGTGCCTGTAAATGCATTGCTGCAAAAAGCTTTGCAAAGAGTCAAAAAATTGACTTAATCGACATCAAAATCGAGATGGACGGTGAAATAGACACAGATGGCTTCTACGGGATCAATAAAGAGGCCAAAATGGGATTTCATAAAATTACGTGCAAATACTATATCCAGGCCAATAACAGTGATGAAGAAATAGAGGAATTCGTCAACTTCATTGAAAGAACCTGCCCAGTTCTGGACACAATAATAAATACACCTGAACTATCAAACGAGATCCACATTATCAAACAGTAAGATAGAGCCCGTAGTTTTGAAAAACGCCCTCGCCTGTATGTGCAACTACATACAGGCGATTTTGCTGGGAGCCAGTTTCAAATGACTGGCAGCCGAGGGGCCCGAACCGTGCCAGCGAGCCAGCTCCCGTATACGTTCAATCAGGCTGACCGCGGCCTCGCTCATGCAGCCTGTATCTCGTGGATAGGCCATCAATAATTCACAGCGCGGGCCGCCACCGATCAAGGGGCGCGACACCACATTCTTGGGCATGAAGTATTCCGCGTAGGTAGGCAGCAAGGTATAGCCCAGGCCAGCAGCGACCAGATTAATACTCATCAGGGGGTTGGCCGAGTTATAGGTGTGCTCGGGCACCACTTTATGATGAGCCAGATAGCGGGCCAGCACATCGTGCATGGAGCGGCCATAGGAGCGATCCACCGCAATCATGGGCAAGCGATTCAGGCGTGCCGGCGGGATCAGACTATAAGCCTCCAGGCTATGCCCCTGAGGTAGATACACTCGCAAGGGCTCATCCAGCACCACTTCGCTGAACACATTGGTGGCGCGCACCGGGCCGCGCATGAATCCCAGGTCCAGCTCGCCACGCGCCAGGGCTCCCTCCTGCTCATTGGAAGTCAGGCTGCGCAACACTACATCGACCTGAGGAAAGGCTGCACGAAAAGCGGGCAGCACTGCTGGAAAGATACGCACCTCGGCCGCGGGCACAAAGCCTATCGTCAGCACTTCCCGCGCCTGCGAGGCCGCCTTGCCGGCCCGCTGTACGGCCTCCTCCACCTTGTGCAGGATCTCGCGCGCGTCATCCAGAAAAATCACACCTGCTTCGGTCAATTCGACTTTACGGCGCGTGCGGTTCAGCAAGGGATAACCGATCTCTTCTTCCAGATTTCGGATCTGCTCGCTCAAGGAGGGTTGAGAGGTATACAGCCGCTCGGCAGCACGGGTGAAATTCAACTCTTCCGCGACTGCAACGAAGTAACGCAAGTGTCGCAACTCCAAGTTTGTCTCCTGTCAAATTGATCGTTCCCTGCCCGGAACGTACCCGCACAGCGTTGGACGAAGCCTGCTGTGAGGACCAAAACAAGCCTTTCTTTTAGGCACTATTGTCGCCGCTCCCACGCCCTGAAAAGCAGACCCAATCTTCAATGCTGCAGCGCAGCAATCATAGCTAGCGTAAACCCTAGGTGTCGCCAAAGCCGCATCAATACTGGCCTGAAACCGAAACCCACATGCAAGCAAGGGGTTTTAGAGGGACTTATCGGGTTTGCCGATCACCCGATCTAAAGCAAGTATTGGTCGGATTCATTTCAAGCTTCTACATTTTGCCGCTAGCGACAAAAACCTGTTTTGCAAAAGCACGCATTGCAATAGCGAGGAGCAAACGATGGGAATCAACCCTGAAAAAATCGAAGCCTTGGTCGATGCACGTAATGGACGCGTCACCCCCTCCATTTACACCGACCCGGATATTTATGAGCTGGAGCTGGAGCGCATCTTTGGCCGCACCTGGCTGTTCTTGTGCCACACCAGCCAGATTCCCAAAGCGGGAGACTTCTTCAATACCTATATGGGCGAGGACCCGATCATCGTGGTTCGTCAGAAAGACGGCTCGATCAAGGCCTTTCTGAACCAATGCCGACACCGCTCCATGCGCGTGTCTTATGCAGACTCAGGCAACACCAAAGCCTTTACCTGTCCTTACCACGGCTGGAGCTACGGCACCAACGGCGATCTGGTGGATGTACCGCTGGAGCCGCGCGCTTATCCGCAAGGCTTGTGCAAGGAAAAGTGGGGCCTGCAGGAAGTAACCCGCGTCAAAGTATACAAAGGCCTGGTCTTTGGCAATTGGGACGCCACAGCGCCTGATCTGGAAGAGTACATGGGCGACATTGCCTGGTACCTGGACGGTGTGCTGGACCGACGCGAAGGCGGCACTGAAATCATCGGTGGTGTTCAGAAATGGACCATCGAATGCAACTGGAAATTCCCCGCCGAACAGTTTGCCTCTGACCAGTATCACGCCCTGTTCTCGCACGCCTCTGCCGTGCAAGTGCTGGGCCAGAAACCCGGTGACGAGGACAAGGCTCTGGGCGCCGGACAAACCGCACGCCCGGTTTGGGAAACCGCCAAGGACGCCGTCCAGTACGGCCAGCGCGGCCATGGCAGTGGCTTCTTCTTTACCGAGCAGCCCGACGCCAACGTGTGGGTGGACGGTGAAGTCTCTCAGTACTTCCGCGACACCTATGCCGAAGCCCACGAACGCCTGGGTGAAGTCCGCGCCCTGCGCCTGGCCGGCCACAACAATATGTTCCCTACCCTGAGCTGGTTGAACGGCACCGCCACGCTGCGCGTCTGGCATCCCCGTGGCCCCAATCAGGTAGAAGTCTGGGCCTTTTGCATTGCCGATGCCGCCGCTCCCGACGATGTAAAAGCCGCCTTCGAGCGCAGCGCTACCCGCGCCTTCGGTCCCGCCGGTTTCCTGGAACAGGACGACTCCGAGAACTGGGCTGAAATCCAGAAAATCCTGCGTGGCAAACGCGCTCGCGGCACGCAACTGTGCATGGAAATGGGCTTGGGTAACGAAGGGCTGCGCAGCGATGGCGTACCCGGTGTGACCAATTACATCTTCTCCGAGACCGCCGCCCGTGGCCTGTACAAGTACTGGGCCGACCTGATGGTGTCCGAAACCTGGGATGAAGTACTGGAACGCAGCCGTGCCTACGAAGAGGAGCTGGTGAAATGAGCGCCGTCATTCAAGAGCCGACTCAAGCGGCCATCGTCGACATGCAGCTGCATCACGAGATTGCCGACTTTTTGTACCAGGAAGCCGAACTGCTGGATGACTGGCAGTTCCGTGACTGGCTGGACCTGCTGTCCGAGGATGTGCACTACCACATGCGCAGCACGACCAATGCGCAAACCCGCGATCGTCGGCGCAGTGTGCAGCCACCGAGCACCTGGATCTTCAACGACAACAAGTTCCAGCTGGAGCGCCGCGTTGCACGTCTGGAAACCGGCATGGCCTGGGCGGAAGAGCCACCCTCCCGCACCCGTCACTTTGTGAGCAATCTGCGTATCCGCCCAACGAGCGATGGCCAGGGCTACGAGATCCGCAGCAACTACATCCTGTACCGCGCTCAGAAAGAACGGGATGAGACCTGGTATGCCGGCAAACGCATTGATTGCGTGCGCCGCAGCGACAACCGCTTTGGTTGGGAGCTGTATGAACGCGAAATCGTTCTGGATCAGGTCGTCATTACCTCCCACAACTTAAGCGTTCTGTTCTGAACCCGCTTATTTTCCGATGTTGATTGATATGACCCGCATTACTGCATGTGAAACCGGTGCGCTGGCCGATGGCGAAGCACTGAAGATAGACACCCCCGAGCGCCAGATCGCCTTGTTCAATATCGCTGGCACCTTCTACGCCACGGACGACCGCTGTACCCACGGCAACGCGTCCATGTCCGAAGGCTATGTCGAGGACGACGGCACCGTGGAGTGCCCCTTGCACGCTGCCCGCTTCTGTCTGAAAACGGGCGCGGCACTGTGCCAGCCCGCCACGGAAGCGCTGCGTACCTATCCGGTCATCATCAGCGAAGGCATGGTCTATATCGATCTGGAGGCCCAGGCATGAAAGGCTGGCTTGAAAACGAAGTCGCACTGATCACCGGAGGCGGCTCCGGCCTGGGCCTGGCTCTGGTGGAACGCTTTTTGAAAGAAGGGGCCAAGGTGGCCGTGCTGGAACGTTCGGCAGAAAAATGCGCCCAGCTGGAGCAGCACTTTGAAGGCAAGGTGCTGGCCGTCCAGGGGGACGTGTGCAGCGCGGCCGACAATCAAAAAGCGGTCGCTGCCACAGTGGCCCGCTTTGGCAAGCTGGACTGCTTTATCGGCAATGCGGCTGTCTGGGATCACGGCGCACGCCTGATCAACACCAGCATGGAGCAATTGGACAAAGGCTTTGATGAGCTGTTTGCCATCAACGTCAAAGGCTATCTGCTTGGGGCCAAAGCGGCTGCCGCCGAGCTGGTGAAATCCTGCGGCAGCATGATCTTTACCTTGAGCAACTCCGCCTTCTACGCCGAAGGCGGTGGCCCTTTGTACACCGCCAGCAAGCACGCGGCGGTCGGTCTGATTCGTGAACTGGCATTCGAGCTGGCCCCCAAGGTACGCGTCAATGGCGTGGGCCCTTGCGGCATGAAAACCGATCTGCGCGGACCGCAGGCTTTGGGTCAGCAAGACACCCGCATCATGGACTCACGCTCGCCCGATGCAATCAAGGCCATCCTGCCCCTGCAGTTCTTCCCCGAACCGGAAGAATTTACCGGCCCCTTTGTGCTGCTGGCATCACGCCAGAACAACCAGACGCTGACCGGCGTCATGATCAATGCTGATGCGGGCCTGGGTATCCGGGGCATCCGCAATGTGGCTGGCGGTCTGGAGCTGTGATGCAAGCACCACATATCCTCATTATTGGAGCTGGGCAGGCCGGTACCACAGCAGCCGCCGAACTGCGCAGCCGTGGCTTTCAAGGCGCTATCACGCTGGTCGGTGATGAGCCTCATCTACCCTATGAGCGTCCACCGCTGTCCAAGGATGCCTTGCTCAACCCCGAACAGGCCCAACTGACACTGCACCCCGCAAGTTTCTACCAGGAACAGAATATCGATCTGAGACTGGGCGTACGTGCTGTGGCCATTGATGCTCAAGCTCGTCAGGTCAGCCTGTCCAATGGCGACAGCCTGCATTACGACTCGCTGCTGCTGGCCACCGGTGCGCAGGCCCGACGCCTGCCCGAACTGGATGCCTTGGGTTCTGTATCGCATGTGCTGCGCACCCTGGACGATGCCCATCGCATTCGCGCCCAGATCAAACCCGGTAGTCATGCACTGCTGGTAGGGGCTGGCGTGATTGGTCTGGAGCTGGCCTCCAGCCTGGTCGCCATGGGCGCAACTGTCGAGCTGATCGACCCGGCCACCCGCATCATGTCGCGCAATGCTCCCGAAGTCTTGAGCGATTACTTGCTCGGCGTCCATCAAGCGCGCGGCGTCCACGTTCATCTGGGCACCCATGTCGAGCATGCAAGCCTTGAAGCTGAACAAAAAATTGCTTTGACACTCAGCAACGGCAAGACGCTGCAGGGTGATCTGCTGATTTACGGCGTAGGCGTCACCATAGACACCCGCCTGGCTGACAGTGCCGGGCTAAATACCGAGCAAGGCGCCGTGGTCATTGATGAGCATGGCCGCAGTTCCTGCCCAGGCATTTATGCTGCCGGCGACACCACCGTTCAGATCGGACTGGATGGCCGCTGGCAGCGGCAGGAAACCTGGGAGAACGCCAACCGCCAGGCCGTGATGGCTGTGTGCCACATGCTAAACCAGGAACCCGCCCAAGCCACTCCCTCCTGGTTCTGGACCGACCAATGCGACCTGAACATTCAATTCGCCGGCGAGATGCAGGCGGCCCACTGGGTCCTGCGTGGCTCACTGGAGCAAACACCGTTCGTGCTGATCGGCCTGGACCCGGAAGGTGCCATCTGTGGCGCCATCACCGTCAACCAAGGTCGCGACATGCGTCCCTTGAAGGAATTGATTGAACAAAGAGCCATCTTGCCATTGGAGGTCTGGGCCGATACCACCCAGGCCCTGCGCAATCTGGCCAAACAGGGGGCGAGCCTTGCGCTTGCCGCACAAGCCGCGGCTCCATGCGTCGCGGCCCCTTCACACTCATAAAACAGGAGACCGGGATGCAGGCACATCTGGAGTGCTTATCGCACACCCCCTTGCTGGGTCATCACGACCCGGCACAGGCCGTGCTGGACGAAGTCTTTGCGGTACAAAAAGCCGCCCGCGAGCGCATTGCCGCCTTCAAACCGGATTTGATCGTGCTGTTCACGCCCGATCACTTCAATGGTTTTTTCTATAACGTCATGCCCAGCTTTTGTATCGGCACAGGTGCCCATGCGATTGGGGATTTTGGCAGTCTGGCCGGGCGCTTGAACGTGCCTTTTGAGCTGGCTACCGACTGCGCCACCCATGTCATCAATAGCGGTGTGGATGTGGCGATTTCACACGATATGCAGGTCGATCACGGTGCTGCCTATCCGCTGGAGCATCTGGTAGGCAGTCTGGATCAGTACCCGGTTATTCCGGTGTTCATCAACTCGGTAGCGGCCCCCCTGCCCACGTTCAAGCGTGCACGCCTGCTGGGTGAAGCCATCGGTCAATGGGCCCGTTCTACCGGAAAACGCGTGCTGTGGCTGGGTTCCGGCGGCCTGTCACATCAGCCCCCCGTGCCCGTTTACGCCGAAGCGCCCGAACCCGTGCGCCGCTCCCTGGATGGCGAAGGCTACACCCTGTCGCCCGAAGCCCGTGCCGCTCGCACCCAGCGCACGATTGATGCTGGCAAGGCTTTCACCCAGGACCCCTCGGTGCTGCATCCGCTCAACCCCGAATGGGACCAGAACTTTCTGGATCTGCTGCAAACGCAGCGCTATGCCCAGCTCGATGAGGTCGCCAACGACGAGGTCTCCGCTCTGGCAGGCCGCAGCGCCCACGAAGTCAAAACCTGGGTAGCCGCCTTTGCCGGGCTGTCGGCCTATGGCCCTTACGAAGCAGGCCATCGCTACTACCGCGAAATTCCCGAGTGGATTGCCGGTTTTGGCGGCTTGTCCGCCCATCCCAGCAAGAACTGAAATCCACCACAACAAAACATCAGGAGATTGTCATGAGTCTTAATGAAGCTGATTACAGCCGTTTCGCGACCGTGGTCGAGGAAGGCAAGGAACTGCGCATTCACTACAACGATCTGGGCCAGGGCGAACAGACCGTCGTCATGCTGCACGGCTCGGGCCCCGGTGCAACCGGTTGGGCCAACTTCAACCGCAATATCGAACCCCTGACCCAGGCTGGCTATCGCGTCTTGCTGATTGACTGCCCCGGCTGGGGCAAGAGCGACTCCATCGTCAACAGCGGTTCGCGCTCGGATTTGAATGCCCGTGTCGTCAAAAGCATCATCGACCAGTTGGGCATAGCCAAGATTCACATGCTGGGCAACTCCATGGGCGGACATAGCTCGGTGGCCTTTGCCCTGACCTGGCCCGAACGCGTGGCCAAACTGGTTCTGATGGGCGGCGGCACAGGTGGCATGAGCCTGTTCACCCCCATGCCCAGCGAAGGCATCAAGCTGCTGAACGGCCTGTACCGCGAACCTACGCTGGAAAACCTGAAGCGCTTTAACAATGTCTTTGTGTTCGATGCCAGCGTCCTGACCGAAGAACTGCTGCAAGCCCGTCTGAACAATATGCTCAGCCGCAAGGATCACCTGGAAAACTTCCTGAAATCCCTGGAAGCCAACCCGCGCCAGTTCCCCGATTTCAGCCCGCGCCTGCCCAGCATCACCGCCCCCACCCTGATCATCTGGGGACGTCAGGACCGTGTCGTTCCTTTTGACACCGGCCTGCGCTTGCTGGCGGGTATCCCGAACTCCGAGCTGCACGTCTACAACCAATGCGGCCACTGGGCGCAATGGGAACATGCCGAGAAGTTCAACCAGCTGGTGCTGGACTTCCTGGAGCGTTGAGATGAGCGAATCATCCATTGAACTGCTGGACACGCTGGCTGCTCGCCTGCGCCAGGCCGAACACAGCGGTCAGGCCATTGAGCCGATCCGCGCTCTGATCGGTGAAGACAATGCCCAGGCCGCCTACGACATCCAGCGTATCAATATTGCTCGTGGCGTAGCGCAGGGACGCCGCCTGACGGGCCGCAAGATCGGCCTGACCAACCCCAAAGTGCAAAAGCAGTTGGGCGTGGACCAGCCCGACTTCGGCGCCCTGTTTGCCGACATGGCCTATGGCGATGGCGACACCGTCCCCTTCGAACGTGTATTGCAGCCCAAGATCGAGGCCGAAATCGCCCTGATTCTGGAGCGCGACCTGCCCCACGCCGACACCAGCTTTGCGGATGTCGCCACCGCCGTAGGCTGGGTCATGCCTTCTTTGGAAATTGTGGGCAGCCGCATCGAAAACTGGGACATCCGCTTTGTCGATACCGTGGCCGACAACGCCTCCAGCGGCCTGTATGTGCTGGGCGGACCCGCTCGCCGCCTGGATGGTCTGGACCTGCGCGCCGCCCGCATGACTCTGCTGCGTAATGGCGAAGCGGCCTCCAGCGGCAGTGGTGCCGAGTGCCTGGGCCACCCCTTTAATGCAGCCGCCTGGCTGGCCCGCACCCTGGCCAAACTGGGTGATCCGCTCAAGGCCGGGGATGTCATTCTGACCGGCGCTCTGGGCCCCATGGCGCCGGTGGCCAGCGGCGATCACTTTGAAGCCGTGATCGAGGGCATAGGCTCGGTATCGGTCACCTTCAGCGCAGGCTAAGTCCTCTTTGTTCGGAGTAACACACATGACAAACCCCAAAATTGCCGTCGCCATTATTGGCTCGGGCAATATCGGCACCGACCTGATGATCAAGGTACTGCGCCAAAGCAAATACCTGAGCATGGGTGCCATGGTCGGTATCGACCCCAGCTCGGACGGCCTGGCCCGTGCGGCACGGCTGGGCGTGCCCACCACCCATGAAGGTATTGAAGGGCTGTTGAAGCTGCCCAACTTCCAGGACATTCGTATTGTGTTCGATGCCACCAGTGCTGGAGCCCATGCCCGCCACAATGCGCTGCTGCAAGAACACGGCATCAAGGTGATTGACCTGACGCCTGCCGCCATTGGCCCGTACACCGTGCCCGTGGTGAACCTGGAAGACAATCTGGACGCGCCCAACATCAATATGGTGACCTGCGGCGGACAGGCCACCGTGCCCATCATCGCGGCCATCTCGCAAGTCACCCCCGTGCACTATGCGGAAATCATTGCCTCCATCTCGTCCAAGTCGGCCGGTCCCGGCACGCGCGCCAATATTGACGAGTTCACGGAAACCACCAGCAAAGCCATGCAAGTGGTAGGCGGCGCACAGGTAGGCAAAGCCATTATTGTGCTGAACCCGGCCGAGCCCCCGCTCCTGATGCGCGACACCATCTACACCCTGACGGATCCGGGCAAAGAGGCTGAAATCGAGCAATCGGTTGAAGCTATGGCAGCCCAGGTTCAGGCCTACGTGCCCGGCTATCGCCTCAAGCAAAAAGTGCAATTTGACCTGATCCGGGAAGACCAGCCCATCAATGTGCCTGGTCTGGGCTTGCGCTCCGGTCTGAAAACGTCGGTCTTTATCGAGGTGGAAGGTGCGGCCCATTATCTGCCCGCTTACGCAGGCAATCTGGACATCATGACCAGCACCGCCCTGGCCTGTGCCGAGCGTCTGGCACAAACCCGCTTGCTGACGCAGGCCGCATGATTAGCAAGGACACGAACATGGCACACGATCCACAAAAAAAACTGTTTATTTCCGATGTGACCTTGCGCGACGGCAGCCACGCCGTGCGTCACCAGTACAGCGTGCAGAACGCCATCGACATTGCCCGTGCCCTGGACCAGGCCAAGGTGGACTCGATTGAAGTGGCCCACGGCGACGGGCTGTGCGGCTCCAGCTTCAACTACGGCTTTGGGGCGCACTCTGATCTGGAGTGGATCGAGGCAGTGGCCTCGGTCGTGCAGCACGCCAAGATTGCCACCTTGCTGCTGCCGGGCATTGGCACCATTCATGATCTGAAAGCCGCCTACGACGCCGGCGCACGCATCGTACGCGTTGCCACGCACTGTACGGAAGCGGACGTCAGCAAGCAGTACATCGAATACGCCCGCTCGCTGGGCATGGATGCCGCCGGCTTTTTGATGATGAGCCACATGACCAGTCCGCAGCATTTGGCCGAACAGGCCAAGCTGATGGAAAGCTACGGGGCGACCTGCTGCTATGTGGTGGACTCGGGCGGTGCCTTGAACATGAACGATGTGCGCGAACGCTTCCGGGCCTTCAAGGATGTACTCAAGCCTGAAACCCAGACCGGCATTCACGCCCACCACAACCTGTCCCTGGGCGTGGCCAACAGCATTGTGGCCGTTGAAGAAGGCTGCGACCGCATTGATGCCAGCCTGGCAGGCATGGGCGCAGGTGCCGGCAATGCACCGCTGGAAGTCTTTATTGCGGCTGCCGAGCGCATGGGCTGGAACCATGGCACCGATCTGTACACCCTGATGGATGCCGCCGACGACATTGTGCGCCCCCTGCAGGATCGCCCGGTCCGTGTAGACCGTGAAACCCTGGCCCTGGGTTACGCCGGTGTCTACAGCAGCTTCTTGCGCCACAGCGAAGCCGCAGCCAACAAGTACGGGCTGAAAGTCGTGGACATTCTGGTCGAACTGGGCAAACGCCGCATGGTGGGCGGACAGGAAGACATGATTGTGGACGTGGCCCTGGATTTGCTGCAGCGCCAAGGCGCCACAGCCTGATTCCGAGACTCTAAAAAAAGTTCTACCCCCGCTCACCACTATCTTGCCGCGCAGTGAGCGGGTTTCTGCACCCTGAATTCGGGGCGGGCAGGGGGCAGAAGCAACAAGAAAAACGTCCCGGTCAACCGAGGAGACATAGCAATGACACATACTCACGGCCGCAGACATGCGGTCATTACCGTGGCGATCTGCTTTCTGATCGCCGTTATCGAAGGCATGGACATCCAGGCCGCTGGTATTGCCGTGAAAGGCGTAGCAGCAGAGTTTGGTCTGGATAAAACCTACCAAGGTTATTTTCTAAGTGCAGGCATTCTGGGGCTGCTGCCCGGTTCGCTGATGGGCGGGCGCTGGGCCGATAAATACGGTCGCAAGGCCGTGCTGATTGCCTCGGTCGCCATCTTTGCCCTGTTTACCCTGTTCACTGCCTGGGTCAATAGCCTGGCCATCCTGTTGATGGTGCGCTTTCTGGCTGGAGCCGGTCTGGGCGCGGCCATGCCCAATCTGATTACGCTGGCTGCCGAATCCGTCAAACCAGAACACCGTGCCCGTGCAGTGGGCATGATGTATGCCGGCATGCCTGTTGGGGCCGCCATTCTGTCACTGGTCGCCGCCTCCAACTTTGGTGAAAACTGGAAAAACATCTTCTATCTGGGCGGCCTGCTCCCCCTGCTGGTTATTCCTGTCATGGTATGGTTCCTGCCCGAATCACGCGAGTTCCTGCAGGCTCGACAAAGCCCTGCTGTCGTTCAAGGGCGCTTCCAGGATCTGTTCAGCAATGGTCTGGCCACCCGCACCCTGCTCTTGTGGGTCAGCTATTTTTTCACGCTGATGGTGGTCTACCTGATGCTGAGCTGGCTTCCTTCCCTGTTCCAGGAACTGGGCTTTAGCCGCAAGCAAGGCAGCACAGCCCAATTCTGGTTCATGGTCAGCGCAACCGTGGGCACGGTCCTGTTGGGCTATCTGACCGACCGCTGGAAGAAGGCCCTGGTCATTACGCTGATGTACGGCGGTATTCTGGCTGGTTTGTTAAGCCTGAACGCCGCATCCGGCCTGACGCAGATGTATTGGGCCGCCGCACTGACAGGTGCGTTTGTGATTGGTTGCCAGGGCGTCTTGTATGCCTTTGGCGGTATTGTCTACCCTACTTCCGTACGTGCCACTGGCATCGGCACCGCTGCAGCCGTTGGCCGTATCGGCGCAACGCTGGGTCCAACCCTTGCAGGCATGTTGCTTAGCCAGGGGTATGGAGCCGCTGGCGTCATCAGCTCGGCAATTCCCTGCATTATTGTTTCAGCCTTGTGCATGCTGCTGGTAGTCCGTCAAATCAGTCAGGAGCAGGCAAGAGCATCCGGCAGCCCCGCCCTGCCAGCCGCTGGAAAAGCTTGAGAACAGAGCCAATTGCAGCGTGGAATCCAGCTGCAACCTGGATACCAACCCTCCTAGAGTCAGCCCTTGCACCAAGGGCTGCGTTCTACCTGGAGGACGCACCCCACACATACGTAGTTCCCCAAGCTTGAATTCGTCTTCAAGCTTGGGGGCTGCTCGGGGGGACTGCCCCCTTCTTCAGCGATTTCCGTCTGTGCAATCCACCTGGCCTCACTGGTGGCAATCCCCGACAAGAATGAAAACAAGAATAAAGAATGGCGGGATACAATGGCCGGCTGCTATTTGGCAGCCGAGATTTTTATAGCCAGGCTTGGCGCTGCAGCAGAAAACAACAAGGTGCCTGGCCCTGCACGGAAACACGGATGATGGACACAGTAATTCTTCTTCTGGTCGCCGCAATAGCCCTGCACTTTGTGCGGGCACGGTATCAACGCGGACGCATTATCTTGCTGGGTCGCCACTTGAGCAGCTTCCAGCTGGAACGCCATATGGAAACGCTGACGGAAGGCTATACCCGCGCGATTGGCGAACAGGCCCCCTCACGCCAACTGCAGGTGTTGGAGATGTTTGCCCAGACCGAAAACGCGGTAGCCACCCAGATTCAATCCCTGGCTGACCTTCTGCAAAAAGAACCAGCAGAAAACACCCGAGTAGGCATGCTGCCCTTTTGCGTGCCCTATGCCGAACGCATCATCCCCTCCATGACGCGCGACTTCCGCCAGCTATTGCAGATTCATGCTGCCGGGCTGCGTCATATGGTGGACAACCCCGAACAGCTGGACCCAAAAAGCCGGGCCTTTCATCTGTCCGCCGAGCTATACCTGTTTCAACACAGCTGCCACTGGTTCTGCAAATCCCGAACAGTGGCAGATGCACGCCTGCTGGCACGCCATAAGGTGACACATCAAAAGGTGCTGGAGTCCGTGTCCACCCAAACCCGCAATGCCTATTTACGCTGGCAGGAACCCGCCACCAGCAAATAAAAAAAGCGGAGCCCCTTGGCTCCGCTTTTTTCTTCCTGCGTATCAGGGATACACAATCACAAAAGTTGCAGCCGCTTCCAAAGGCCCCGGTCTGACATCTGATTCGGTTTTATTGGGAAGCCGTACATACTGAGCGGTAAAACCGGTAGACAGTACAGCACCATCCGTCAGAGCCGGCCCTACAGAAGGCGCATAACGCGACGGCACCCAGGAGCCTGAAGGCGCAGGACCAAAAGGCAGGGGGTCAGATTCACCGCGATGAAACAAACGTACCCCGACTGCCGGGTTGCTTGAGAGCAAATAATTTTTATTCGTTGCACTATCCCTGGTGTCGGTGAAATAGATATTCAGTTTGGTGTCTTTGGTACAACCCGTTCCCTCAATCAAGAAATGGGCTTGCCCTGACGCACCTGAAGAGCGACTTGCACCTGCAGGCACAATCTGACCGGGATCAACGGGTCCCAGAACCACATTTTGAGTCAAGGTACTGGTCGAGAACTTACAGCTGGGCAGAGCAGGTTTGGGCAACTCAGGCACTTGCACGGTGCCGGTCAAAGCCGCCATGGGGTCCACGAATCCATTAATACAAAGCTGTGCATTAGCCGTGCCCTTTTGATTGGCTGTCATAACAAGGACTTTATTGGCTTCAGTAAAGGTCAGTTTGCCGCCTTTATATACCTTGTCATCAATAACCACCAGTTCAAAACTGTAGAACTGGGCCAGCGTGTAACTGGCCGTTGTTCGCGCTCGTAGCACAGAAATCCACGGGCTACTGGAAATAATCGTTCCCTGCGGAGCACTTGGTCCGATTGGCGTCAAAGAGACAGTGGAGGCGTACCCCGCCCAGCGAACGACCAAACCCAACCCTGGCATCCCACTCAAGGGAACTGCTTGATAAGCGTTATCCGCTATCTGCCCGCTTGCATAGACATTCACTGTTTCGCCGTGAGCAAGGGGCAGGTAGTACTCAGCATAGGCAGACGTACGCCCTACAATATCGCCATTTTTAAAGACGGTGCCGCTAGGGGCCATGCTCCAGCTTGAGCGTGCCGTCAGGTCTCGGGACCTGAAACAGCTCGTTGACTGAGCCTGGACCTGGCCCATCCCGACAAGCAAGGCAATGGGCAGCATCAATGCTTTAGCCCACACGAATCGCTGGCGGGAAAACTCCTGTTTCCTGAATATACGGTTCCACATATCACGCATCTCATTCATCAAAATTCGTTTCCAACCCCTATCGGGGCCAATTAATGATGAAATTTTAAAAGCGCAGTCTATTCAATTATTTAAGATTATTCCTAGAGTTATTTTTCCGCTCTTAATTGATACTCAAACCCAATCAAGCTTAATCGTCAAGAATTGCAAACCAAGCAAACAAGCCACTTGACAGAACAAAACAATTAAAAAAAAACATTCTCAATTAATAGGACTGCATTTTAAGAATAGTCCTAAATCTTTTCCCCGATTGATTTCCTAAACTTCAATTGTGCCCAAACAGAGCACACTCCTGGGAACCTTAGAGCGCCCCAAGGCGTACAACAAGGTTGCTTCGTTTGTCCAACAATCGGAAGTCAAATCAATCATGAAAAAGATCCTTTTCGGCCTCACTATCCTTTCCGCTTTTGCTGCTGCCGGTGCTCAAGCCGAATCCACTATCGGTGCCCGCGGCAACATCAACTTTGTAGGCAGCATCAACGCTGACAGTTGCACCGTGCGTTCTCCTGGTGCTTCCAGCTCCGGTGCCAACATGCTGGTCGATATGGGCCCTGTGTCGGCCAAGACTCTGGGTACGGAAGCGACGCCCGCTACCTCCGCAGGCGGCATCACCTCGATCTCCAAGAACATCGATATGCAGATCGAATGTGCCACCGGCACCAAAGTTGAGCTGAAGCTGGCTCCTACCGCTACCTCCGGCAAGGGTATTGCTGTCACTGGCGGCGCCCAGAACGTGCAGATCATGCTGGTCAGCGACCAAACCATTCTGGACTTCACCAGCGGCACCGCCAAGCTGGAAGCTCCTTACGCTGACGGCGCCATCAACATTCCTCTGACCGCCTACTACACCCGCAAGGCCGGTGCTGAAGTTGCTGATGTTGTCGGTGGCCAAGCCAACGCGACCGTTGCCTACGAGCTGTCTTACGAATAAGACTGCCTGAACCTCTGGCGAAGGGTGATCCCTTTCGCCAGAACCAACCCCTCAAGGAGAATGAACCATGTCCATCTTAACTTTCAAGAAACTGGCTTTTGGATGTCTGGCCCTGAGCGCTGCGCTATTGAGCAACCAGGCTCAGGCATCCATCTCCTTGAGCGGTACCCGCCTGATCCTGCCCGAGAAGCAGCAAGAAGCGTCCATTGTGGTTCGCAACGACAATTCGCCCATCCTGGTTCAGTCCTGGCTGGAAACGAATACCGATCACGATCAAGCAGAACTCCCCTTTGCCATTACCCCTGCACTGGTCAAAGTTGCCCCTAACGGCCAGCAAGTGATGCGTGTGCTCTATGCCGGCGGTGACCAGGGCCTGCCTCGTGACCGCGAAACCGTGCTCTGGCTGAACATCCAGGAAATCCCGCAACAAAGTCCCGGTGACAATCAGCTGCAGATAGCCATTCGCCAACGCATCAAATTATTCTTCCGTCCTGACGGCTTGCCCGGTTCGGCCGCCCAGGCCCCTGCCGATTTGCAGTGGTCCGTGGTCAACGCTCAGGGCGCACCTATGCTGGAGATCCACAACCCCAGCGCTTACCACGTGTCCATGTCCACCCTGCGCACTGCCAAGGGCCAGGAAATGGAAGACCCCGGCATGATTGCCCCTGGCCAGACCCGTCGCTTGCCCTTGGGTCGCTCCGGCGCACAAGACACCTTGCAGTTTCGTGCGATCAGCGACTACGGCAGCGCCGATCCCTATGAAGTTCGCCTGAACGGCCAAAGCAGAGTTCAGGCCCGCGCCTTGAGCTCGGACACTCCGTAAGCCGGCGGCACGACCCGCCGCCCACTCCCCAAGTCTCACGTCTGACCCTTTCGGCTACTGGCACCCGGCCAGTAGCAGGAGCCCTTGCACGTCTTCAAATCGTCAATCACGCCCCCTGGGTGCAGAGTCATGTTCACAAAAAACCATCTGTTCTGCCATCGCATTCATCCCATCAGCCGCCAGCCACTGGCCGCGTTGCGGATTGCCTTGCTGCCCTGCATGGTATTTGCAGCTTGTGCTGCCCAGGCTCAGACGACCGCCTCCGTTACCGTGCCCGCTCCCGAAGAAAACAAGACAGAGCCCGTACAAGTTGCTGCTCTGGATAGCGGTGACTCCATGGCATTTAACATGGCCTTCCTGCAAGGCAACGCCTCCACCGCCGACTTGCGCACCCTGCTCTCGAGCAGCAACGTCGCTGAAGGCGTACAGCGCGTGGACCTGTACGTGAACCAGCAGCGTACCGGACGACGCGACATCACCTTCAAACGCAACCCGCGTACGGACGAAAACGAGCCCTGCTTTGACCAGGAGATGCTCGAGCAGATCGGGATTGATCTGAGCAAATTGCCCGCTCCCGTGTCGGCCGAGTCCACCTGCTTGCGTCTGCCCGAAATTGTGCCTGACGCCACGGTGGTCTACGAAAGTGCCCAATTGCGTCTGCTGCTGAGCATCCCGCAGATCTACCTGAGCCCCAGCAAACGCGGTTATGTTGATCCTTCTTTGTGGGACGAAGGCCAGACAGCTGCCTTTGTGAACTACGGTGTCAATGTACGCCGCGATCAAAGCAAAGGCATGTCCGCCACCAACCACCTGAGTGCAGACCTGCGCCTGGGTGTGAACATCGGCCCCTGGCGCATACGCAACAACTCCTACTACACCTCGGGCACCAATCGTTCCAGCTCCTTTACCAGCCAGAACACTTACGCCCAGCGCGATATCGTGTCCCTGAAAAGCCAGTTGCTGGCCGGGCAGACGTATACCCGCTCGCCCCTGTTTGACAGTGTGCGCTTTATGGGTGTGCAGATGCTCTCGGACGAGGCCATGCGCCCCGACAGCGAGCAGGGCTACGCGCCGGTTATCCGTGGCACGGCCGAAAGCAATGCCACGGTCGAAGTACGCCAGAACGGCTATGTGATCTACACCACCAACGTCGCCCCCGGTCCTTTCGCCATCAGTGACCTGGCGCCCTCAGGCTCGAACGGTGATCTGGAAATCACCATTATCGAAGCCGATGGTTCGCGTCGCATCTTGCGCCAGGCATTTTCTGCCCCGCCCTTGATGGTGCGTGAAGGCCGCCTGAGCTATGACATCGCCGCCGGTCAACTGCGCCTGAACGACGAAATGCAGGAGCGTCCCCACTTTGTCAGCGGCTCCATGCTGTATGGCGTCAGCGCCAACACCACCCTGGCCGCCGGGGTGCAGGTCTCCAAAGACTTCAATGCCTATTCCCTGGGGGTCGGCATGAACACCCAGTTGGGTGCGGTCTCGCTGGATGCGACCCGCTCCACCAGCCGTGTTCAGGGCCAGCAATCCCAGGGCACCAGCATGAACCTGCGTTACAACAAGTTCATCGAGGCTACCGGCTCGAACGTGTCCATCAATATGCGTCACGACTTGAGCCGTGGCTATCGCACCCTGTCCGATCACGTCACCGCCACAGAAGCACCAGCGCACTTGCGCCTGTACGGTCAACGTGACTCGCGCCAGCGCATCGATGCCAATATCAGCCAACCTGTAGGCGGTGGCAATCTGTACCTGAGCGCTTCCTACAACAAGAACTGGGAGAACAACTCCTCCAATAGTTTGTCGGTGGGCTACAGCAACCATATCGGCAAGGTGAACTACAACCTATCGTACACCCGTACCCGGAACCTGCAGTCTTCCTTTGGTCCTTCGCGCTCGCACGACAACGCGGTCATGCTGACTCTGAGCATTCCTCTGGGCAGCGGGCAAAATGCACCGCAAAGCTTCACCACGGTCAGCCACGACAATAGCGGCAATGCTGTCCAGGCCGGTGCCAGCGGCCTGCTGCCTACCGAGCGCGAGATCAGCTACGCCGTTGCTGGTGGCCGCAGTGCTGCCGGTGAAAGCAGCGCCTCGGTCAACGTAGGAACAGCAAGCTCTTTTGCCCGCATGAATGCCGGCTACTCCTATGGCAATCAACACAGCTCCGGCAACTTCTCGGCCAATGGTTCGATTGTGGCGCATAGCGGCGGGGTGAACCTGGGTCAGGCTCTGGGCGAGACCATCATGCTGGCCAAAGTAGAGCCGCCTGTAGCCGGGGTAGGCGTATCCAGCCACGCAGGTGTCAAGACCGGCTCGAACGGCTACGCCATCATCCCCAATGCCACCCCCTACCGCAGCAACCACGTCAGCCTGGATACACGCAACGCCCCGCGCAATGCCGAATTCGACAACGCCGTGCAGCAAATCGTCCCTACCCGCGGTGCGGTTGCCCTGGCTACTTTCAAAGCCGAAGTCGGTTACCGCGTACAGTTTGAATTGCGCGATGAGCAAGGTGCAGCGTTGCCCTTTGGCGCCATGGTGCGGGATGCCGCCGGCCAGCAACTGGGCATGACCGACCCGCGTGGCCGTATCCTGACCATGGTCTCCCCTGAACAAATGCGCGGCTATCTGGATATCAGCCGTAATGGTCAGCTGTGTCGCGCCCGCTACGAGCTGGCCGAACAAGCCGAAAGCCTGAACTATCAGTTGCTTCGCCTGAACTGTGTCACGCGTGAACCCGATCCCATGCTGCCCGGCGATCTGGCCAAACAAGGCGCAAGCCAGGACGGAACAGTATGAAGCCCGTTCAGCTAAGAGGCAGCCCCATGCGAGAGAACCTGCCCTGCATGCAGGTTCCTCGCTTTCCCAGCGTCTTGCTGGGTGCCTTGTCCTTAATCCTTATCCTGTGTGCCTCCTTGGGCACCGGGGCATATCTGTATGCATCGGCTACGCACCTGATTTCCGAGTATCGTCGGCAACTGAACGGTGCTGCCGACCACGCCCAATTATTTTTTGACCAGCGTGAGGTCCTGCTGCGCGCCGTGGCCGCAGCAGCGGTTTCTCCCGACACCGTGCAGCTCTCGTCCAATAGACAAAACCTGGAAACGCTCGACACCCCGAACAATGGCTCAGCCGATCACTACGTCTTTTTACTGACGCGCCGCCATTGGAATGCCATCCATCGCACAGGCACCTTGCGATACAGCGAGCTGGATCCTGCCCGAGACTACCGTCTGGAGCGCGACGGCCAGCGCCGGTTCTGGGAACCACAGGTGGATGCGCTAGCCACACGCCTGAACACCATCAATAAACAGCCTCACGCCCGGCAAGTTCCCGTGCTCTGGCTACACCAGGACAATGACTCTTTCTCGCAGTTGGTGGCTTACACCCCGATAGACAGAGAAAACCGTCAGGGAGCCTGGTTGGGTCTTGAACTGAACAATATCGACCGCGCCCTGACCTTGACGCCACCACCACCTGGCACGGAATACATTTTGTTCGATATACGCGGGCAAGCTGTTTTGTACAGCAGCTCCCCGCCTGATGCGTCCGAGTTGCGCTGGGTTCAGCAGGACTACTTTGGTTTTGACGGCAAAGGCTGGCCCAAACATATCATCCTGAGCAAATCCATTGGGACGGGCGGCCTGCGAGTACTCTACGCCCTGCCCACCAAACAGTTATTGCACGATGGCCGCAATGCCTTGATCACGGCCTTGCTGACCCTCACCGTCTTTACCACCGTTGTTCTGGTCGGCGCTTGCCTGATACGGAGGCGCTTGTTGCTGCCTGCGCGCCAGCAGCAACAAAGCCTGGTCGATAGCGTGTCCTTGAATCGCAAGCTGGTTGCCATGGCTCCTGTCGGCCTGGCCCTGGTCGACGCCCAAGGTGAAGTGGTTTTTCAAGAAAACCTGCAGGCACGCACCTGGATGCAAGGTGATGATCAATGGCGTACACGCTTACCCGGTGAGCATGAGCCCAGCACATGCACCGACGTTACCCTGAAGGACGGGCGCAGTGTACGTGTCCATGCCATCAGCTTGCATTACCGCGGACAGCCCGCGGCTCTGTGCTCCATTATTGACGTCACCGCTGAGAAAGCCGAAGAGGCTGCCCTGCGTCACTCCCGCCAACTGGCCGAGAACGCCAACATCGCCAAAACTCAATTCCTGACCACCATGAGTCATGAAATCCGCACGCCCCTGTACGGAATTCTAGGGACGCTGGAGCTCCTGTCTCTGTCCGAAAAGCAGCAACACCCGTCGCCCTATCTGGACACCTTGCGCCGCTCGGCCGAAACACTGTTCCGGGTAGTGGGTGAATCGCTGGACCTGTCTCGTATTGAAGCGGGGCACGTCACCCTGGAACCGCGCGAATTCTGTGCGCAGGAGCAGGTGGATGAAACTATTGCAGCGTTTGCTGCAACCGCACAAAACAAGGGCTTGCTACTGTATTCCATCACCCCTGTCAGGGCCCTGGTTCCCACTATTGGTGATCCCCTGAAGATTCGCCAGATTCTGAGCAACCTGATCAGCAATGCCATCAAGTTCACCACTTCTGGCCATGTAGTGCTGCGTCTGCATACTGAGCCCCAGCCGGGCAACCGCCTGTCACTGCGCTTTCAGATTACGGACTCCGGACAGGGCATCAGTGCAGAGGTTCTGCCCAAACTGTTCCTGCCCTATTTCAGCCTTAACGAAGGTGGTGCCAACAAGCAGCCTGGCACGGGTCTGGGCTTGCCCATTTGTCAGCGCCTGGCCAGCCTGATGGGCGGCTCTCTGTCTGTGGTCAGTGAACCGGGCCTGGGCACCAGTATCACGTTTGAAGTGATTCTGCCTGTGGCCTCCCCGCCCGGCACAGCTCCGGCTCCCGAGTCCCAATTGGCGTTCCGCCCCGTCTATGTGACTGGAGACATCCCGGAAATCGTTTCCAACGTCAGCAAATGGCTCCGTCATTGGGGTGCCTATGCCCTCCCCTACACCCGGCAAGTCGCCAAACCGGGGGCTGTGCTGGTGCATAGCTGGCCGTCTTTTGCCACCAGTACACCTGAGTGGACTGGCCGCCAGGTCATGGTTCAACCCAATACCCAGACCCAACCCCCTCAAGCCGATAATCCCGACTGCTTCTACACTGCCTCGACCGCCATGGAACACATCATGCAAGCGGTGCAGCAGGCTCAAGCGCTCGATTGCGCGCCTCAGCCGACCAAAGAGACATTAAAACCCTCCGTACGCCCCCAACGTGTACTGGTCGTGGACGACAACCCGGTTAACCGGCAAATTCTTCAGGAGCAATTGACTTTGCTGGGCTGCACGACTCATCTGGAAGCCAGCGGCGAAGCCGCCTTGACACTGGCAAACAAAGATCAATTTGATATTGTGTTTACAGACCTGTTCATGCCCGGCATGGACGGCTACTCTCTGGCCCGCGCCTTGCGTTCGGAAGGCTACCAGGGACGCATTATTGGCATTACCGCCAATGCCATTTTGGATAAAGACAAAGAATGGTCAGCCGCAGGCATGGATGCCCTGCTGATCAAACCTCTGCCCATGGCCGCCTTGCGCGATAGCCTGCAGCCTCCGACCCTCTAAACCAGCCCGACCAGCCACAAATGCTACGTCGCTACCGCGGCGCAGGGCGGTATGATACGGCAGGAATTGCCCAAATCGGCGACCTCACGGAGAACCATGGCCAACTCACCTTTTAATCGTATGACGCGGCGCTCGCGTGGACACACGCGACTATTGCTTAGCGTTATTCCTGTCTCCTTCGTTTTGCTGGGCGCTCTGGTCGTAGGCGGCCAGCATTTTTTCAGCCAGGAGCGCCATCGTCTGAAATCCGATTTCGCCGTGACGGTGGCCTATATCCACGAACAGGAACGATTTTTAGCGCAGCTCAAGGCAGATGCCGCCAAACTGCAAGCCGGGCCGGAGCCAGAACCTCCACCGGTAGAAAGCGGCCGTTCCGTGAGTATCTGGCGGCCAACAGCCAGCGTCTCGTTTTCCATGATTTGCGAACAGCACTGCCGCGCCCCCAAAGAGGCCTACGGAACCTTGGGGGCTGATCTGGCCGACAGCTTTGCGTCCTTTTGGGCCAGATCCTATTTTCCGTCCGGCTACCTGTTCCTGTTCCATCCCGACATGGAGGACAGCCTGAGCATTCCGGAGCTGGAATCCTCCCGCACAGATACGGTCCTGCCTATTGCGTCGCACAAAGAAGCACGCGACCACGTCCATCCCTGGAGCACGCCTTTACCCGGTCCACAAGCAGTGAAGTGGGTTTCCCTGCCCGACCACCCCTTGCATATGCTGGGCATCATCCCGATTGCCTTGCCCGGACTGCCCGTACCTGGTGCGGACCCGGCCCGATTCCAGGCCATGAGTCTGTTTGACAAAGGCAGGCTGCGGGAATTTTTCAATCAGTCCGAAGCGCCTGTCGGGTATCGATTCTGGCTGCACCATACCCAGCAAGGTTTGCTGATCGGTCAAAACGACTCCCCTGATTTGCAGCACGATGGTTTTAGCATCAGCTGGCGGGGCCTGGCCTTTCAAATGAGCGATCCCTCCGGCACGTGGACAGGGCGCTACCTGATCAGCCCCAGTCAGTTGCTGGACAGCACATGGGTGCCCCTGGGCACGGTCGTGTTTTTATTGCTGAGTTTGCTGGGCGGCATGGCTTATGCCCGCTGGTACGGGCGCCGTGTGGTGGAGCCAGCACGTCAGGCCCAACGTGCGCTGCTGGAAAGCCGGGACTTCAACCGCAGCATCATTGATACCTCGCCGGTAGCTCTGTGCGTGATCAGCAAAGAAAAGCGGCAGATTATTTTTGGCAATGCCCAGGCACTGGAATGGCTGGGGCTGGATGCGGGGGATGTATTACCTGAACAGGCACCGCTAGCCTTGGCCCTGAACACCTTGCAGCAACAGGGAGCGCAGGCCACCGAAGGCAAAGTAGATTTAGCAGATGGACGCAGCCTGCATTTGGCCTGCGCACCCAGCCGCTACCATGAGCAGGACGTTCTGCTGTGTGTGTTGATGGACCTGACGGCACAAGAAGAAATCCAGCGTGAACTGGAACGCGCGCGCGCGGCCGCCGATGAAGCGAGTACGGCCAAGTCCGCTTTCCTGGCCACGATGAGTCATGAGATTCGCACGCCTCTGTACGGCGTTTTGGGCTCCCTGGAGTTGCTGTCCATGACCGAATTAAATAGCCAGCAGCATCAACAGGTAGACCGAATTCAAGGTGCCTCGCGCCAGTTATTGCAGATCATCAGTGACATTCTGGATATCAGCCGGATTGAAGCGGGCCAGACCCATGTGCAGTCGGTGCCCCTGGACCCGATTGCTTTGGTCCAGGATTGCACCGCCACCTATACCGCCATGGCTCAGCAAAAAAACCTGCTGCTGTTTTGCCATATAGACCCGGATGTCCCGTCCTGCGTCCTGGGCGATCCTCTGCACATACGTCAGATTCTGAGCAATCTGATCAGCAATGCCGTCAAGTTCACTCAGGCAGGTCACATTATTGTGCGACTGCGTCTTGAGCAGATTGCCCAAGGAAAAGCCCAATTAATGTTTCAGGTGGCTGATAGTGGCGTGGGCATTGAGCACGAACGACAGGACAAGCTGTTTACCCCCTTTTATGTCGCCCATGCGGGCGAGCACACCATACGAGGAGCAGGCTTGGGCCTGTCCATCTGTGCCCGTCTGGCCGAACTGATGGACAGTCAGATTCAGTTAACCAGTGAACCAGGACTGGGCAGCAGTTTCTCCTTTACGCTGAATCTGGACATAGAGCCCAAAGAGGCCCAAACCCGCCCTGCCCCGAACCTGCATGGCATGAAGCTGCATGTGCGAACACCCCATGCCGAATTGTCCGAGTCGATCTGCAATTGGCTCATCCGCTGGAATGCCCAGGCACAAGCCCTGCTGCCCAGCGACTCTCTGACAGGCCAGGCCGAAGAGATCTTGCTGGATGTGATGATGCCCGGCAGCCAGCCGGTACCTCATTGGCTCGGCCCCTACCTCAGTGTCTCGGCACGCGATGGCAGTAGTACCTTGCCCGAGGCGGATGGCACCAGTCCCGAAAGCATCGCTCGTTCCCTGGAGCGCTGGCGGGCACAACAACATGCCACGCCGGCACAAATCCTGGAGTCCACGCCACCCGCCAAAACAGCGATCAAGCCCCCCAGCCGCCCAGGCCTGCATGTGCTGGTCGCTGAAGACAACCCGCTCAATCAGGCGACCTTGCGTGAACAGCTGGAGCGTTTGGGATATCAGGTAACCCTGGCTCAAGATGGCGAAGAGGCCTTGAGTCTATGGGATGACAACAACCATGATTTGCTGCTGACAGACGTCAATATGCCCAATATGACGGGCTACGAGTTGGCACGTCATCTGCGTGCACAAGGCATGAATGCACCCATCATTGGCATTACCGCCAACGCCATGCGCGACGAAGCCCAGCGCTGTACGCAAAGTGGCATGAACGCATGCCTGGTCAAGCCCATGAATCTGGCCACCCTGAGCAGTCTGCTGGAATCGTTAGCTACCTCACCTGTGCCCAAACGCTATCGGGATATTTTCCGCAGCACCATGAGCAAGGATTTACAGACCCTGGAACAAGCCCTGCATGAGCAAAACGCGGCGCAAAGCCAGGCCGTCCTGCATCGCATGGCTGGAGCTCTGGTGGTAATGGGTCTGCATGAAATCGCGGACAGAGTGAAAGAACTGGAACAGAATTTCAGGCAAAATACTCAACAAACTGAAACACAAGTTCATACAGCCGCTGCCGTGTGCCAGGCACTACGCGAGCTGATTGAACAAGTCTAGCAAAACAGGCAAGGAAACCCGAATGCCCGCCATTCAGAAACTGCGCGTCATCATTGCAGACGATCACCCATTGATTTTGATGGGGATACGCGAACTGCTGGGCCGCGATATCAACCTGAGCGTTGAGGCCGTAGCTGCCAGCCCCTCGGAGCTGGTCGAGCACCTGCAGAAAAACCAGCCCGATACCATCATTACCGACTACTCCATGCCCGGCGATGAGCAGTATGGCGACGGGATGCGCTTCATTTCTTATCTACGGCGCCACTTTCCCGACGTCAAACTGATTGTGCTGACCATGGTGTCCAACCCCATGATTATTTCTTCTTTGTACGATGCTGGCGTACAAGGAGTTGTCCTCAAACAGGACGAGCTCTCTGAAGTCCTGGTCGCCCTGCACTTGTTGCGCCAGGGCGTGAAGTACTACCCGGCCAATTTCAAGCAAGATACGCCCAAAGACGTGCTGACCAGCTCGGTACAGGAGCGCCTGGAGTCCCTGAGCCCCCGGGAATTTGAAGTCCTGCGCCTGTTTGCCATGGGAGACTCCATCAGCGCCATTGCTGAACAATTAAACCGCAGCATCAAGACTATCAGCGCTCAAAAAGCATCGGCCATGCGCAAACTGAACGTGCATAACAACCAGGACCTGATTGCGTTCTGTACCCAGAACAACCTGTTCTCCTGAATACGCACAAGGCAGGGCCGGGCATGCCTGATTCATGTCGCCCAACGCTGACGCATCCACATATCCAGCTCAAAGGCGGGTGTGGGTTTGGCGAACAAATAGCCTTGAGCATAATCACAGCCCATTTGTCGTAAGCAATCCAGATCCTCCTGCTGCTCTACTCCTTCGGCGGTAACACGCAGGCCACGCTGCTTGGCCACCCGGATCCAAGCTTGTACCTGTTCGCTTTGCTCGCGACTGTGCGCCAAGCCATACACACTTTGCCGGTCCAGTTTGAGTTCTGAAAACGGAGCTGACATCAAACGTTCGATTGAGCTGTAGGCCACCCCGGCATCATCTTGCGCCAGCCCAAAGCCCATCGCTACCAGGCGTGAAGCCCCTAAAAACAAGGCGCAGGGCGTCCGGGTGTTGGAGTTTTCCAGCAACTCCAACGTAATCTGGCTGGCCTGCCCCTGCTGTTCCTGTACACAGGCCATCAGACGATCTGGCAGGCTGACATCATCAAGCAAATGAGTGGGCAGGTTCACTGCAACAGGCACCGACAAACCCTGACGACGCCAATAGGCCTGCAAACCTAGAACTTCTTGCAACATATGCAAGAGCAAAGCCTCGTCCAGGCCATGCTCACTGAACCAGGGCAAAAACACATCGGGTGACAAGACACCCCATTGAGGGTGACGCCAGCGCGCCAGAGCCTCCAACGCAACCAACTGCTGGGACTGCACCGAGACCTTGGGCTGCAGCCACGCCTGAACCTGCTCCTTTCGCAAGGCATCGAGCAAAACGGCCCGCGTAATCAGCATCCCGCCCTGTTCAGGCTGAGCGCACCCGCTACGGCCCGAAAAGCCGTAAGGCCGGACCAGGCGGCTGCTCAAGGCCTTGCTGTCTACCGGAGCTGCGCTTGCTTTAGCAGAACGCCCGACAGCAGGGACAATGCGCCGGGGCATCCACAAGCCGGACTCCGAGCGAGGCTGACGAAGCAAGTTCATCACCATCGTAGGTGGCATGTGAGAAGTGGATGGTGCGAACATGAATGTCCCCGGCTAACAATGAACAGACTGGAATTTCCAGGCCAGAATCGATAACTGAGATCGTAAGATTTCCTGCGGGCTAATGGCCTAGGAATAGTCTGAAAACCCCAGCCCTTGCCAGTGCAGCCCGCTCTTTGTATGAGCGGTGCCCTCACAGGCCTAGTCATACATGAACGTGACCACGGCCTCGGCCTGCAAACTGCCTGGTGTTACCGTGCCGCTTTGCACATTGGGCAATTGCACATACTGGGCGGTGATAGGCAAATACATATCAGATAAAGAGCTGCTTGTTGGCCCTTCCACGACGGGGGGGCGGTCCGGCAAAGTAGAACCCACAGGGGCAGGACCAAACCCGATTGGCTGCTGGCTATCCCGGTGATACAGACGCACACCAACCGACGGATGAGAAGAGCGCAAATAATTCTTGGGCTCCGAACTGGCACGAGTATCGGTAAAAAAGGCCTTGATCGTGGTACCTGCCGGACAACCGCGGCCGACCAGCTCAAAGTTCTGTTCAGCGATCCTCCCCTCGCTGCGACTGCTGCCATATGCGGCCAACTGCGAGAGGGTGATGGGCGGCATGGACACCACCCGGTTCAGGTCCGCCGACGAACAGGTGGGCGCTGGTGGTTTGGGCATTTCGGGAATTCCACCCCCTTTTACCAAAGGCGCCATCAAATCAAGAATCCCATTAACGCAAATTGTGTTTCTGCCTGCTGAACTAGTCCGAGAAACAAAAGCAGTAACTGCCTGCTCATTAGTGACCTCAAGCTTTCCACCTTTATATTTTTCCGCGTCGATCACCACGATTTCGTATTTGAAATAATACGAAATCGTGTAACTTTTTGGGCCTTCTCCGGTCAACATCTTCCCCATATAAGAAACAGAAACCGGGGTTCCGTCAGGACGGACAGAGGACGCAGTAAACGCATAAAGACTATAAAATCCATTCCAGGAAACTCGTACTCCCACACCAGGTGTCTTGGGCATAGGAATAGCGTTATAGGGGTGATTACCACCGTTCACTCCCCCCGCATCCACACTGGCTTTACGCTCTTTTGACGAATAAAAGAATGTCGCGTTTGTCAATGCTGATGCTATTACCTGACCGTTATAGAATCCATTTCCATAAGGCTCGACTTTCCAGTCATATAAATTCAAATCCGTATTTCTTAGGCAATCCTCACTAGCTTGAGCAACAGCATTCACGGAAAAGCAGGTAAAAAAACCGGCTACCAGTATTGAACACAGCTTGCTTTTGCATTTTTTATTTCTCATGGGATTACCTTTTTTTAAATAGGCATGTAAAAAGACCCAGATATAATTTCACCCATTCATACCCCAACAAACCATAAGACTATTCCGATAGTGCTTTTTACCTACTGTCTGAATCTGTGAATCAAGCCGGCTAAAGCGCATAGATCAGAGGCCGGAAAGCTGCAAAATCGACCAGCTTTTCCCGTCCTCGACGCCCTCTGGTAAACCCCAGTATGTTTAGGCATCAATATTTTGTAGATTGAAAAAGCAGACATCTGAGTCTGCCAAAACACATGCATGCGCTGCCAACGTTGCCAGCGACATGCAGGCAATAAAGCCTCACTCCCTGTCACCAGGGGTGGGGCTTTTTTTGTGCGCGTCATTGGCGCATGCACGGTTTTGAAAACCATAAGGAGAGGACAAATGACTGTAAGTGTCAAAGACACCCTGGCTGCAAAAGGAATACACCCCAGTCCCGAACATCTGGCCAAGCTGGAGACCAAATGGCGCGAGATTCAAGCCATGAAGGGCACGCTGGAAGGTATTGCCATTGACGATGCCGACCTTGCTATCAAACACCTGGCCGGAGGGGATCACCATGAATAAGGAATTGCTTGAGCTAAGCGTCATTGAACTGGCGGACAAACTGCGCAACAAGACTGTTTCTCCTGTCGAAGTGACCGACAACCTACTGGCCTACATCGACAAGTCGAACCCACAGACCAACGCCTACATTTCCGTCACCGCCGAGCAGGCCAGAAAAAGTGCCAAGCAAGCCGAACAGGACATCATGGCCGGCAAGTACAAGGGCGTGTTCCATGGTGTGCCCCTGGCGCTGAAAGACAATATCTACTTTGCGAACGAGGTCACCACCATGGCCTCCAAGATTCACAAGGACTTTGTCTCCAAGGACGACGCCACCGTTGCCACCAAGCTGCGCGATGCCGGGGTAATCTTCACCGGCAAGCTGAACATGCACGAATATGCCTGGGGCATTGACAACAACAACCCGCACTTTGGTGCCGTGCATAACCCCTGGAACCCTGATCGCGTCCCCGGCGGTTCCAGCGGTGGCTCCGGCGCCGCCGTTGCCTCCCACAGCTCTTACAACACGCTGGGTACTGACACAGCCGGTTCCATTCGCATCCCGTCGGCCGCTTGCGGCATTGTGGGTCTGAAACCCACGCACGGACGCGTCAGTAAATTTGGCGTCTACCCACTGGCCTGGACCCTGGACCACGTTGGCCCCATGTCCAAAACCGTAGCGGACGCTGCCGCGATGCTGGAAGTGATTGCCGGTTTTGATCCCCGCGACCCGACCTGCGCCAATGTCCCTGTCGGCTCCTACCTGAGCGCTCTGAACGGCAACGTCAAAGGTCTGCGCATCGGCATCATCGAAGACTACTTCTTCAAGAACGTCGACTCGGGCATTGAAAAAGTCATTCGCGACCGCCTGGCCGACCTGGAAAAACAGGGCGCCAAGGTCATCCCCCTGAACGTGCCTGCCCTGCGCTACTCCGAATGGGCCGAGTTGGCCGTCAGCCTGACCGAGGCGGCGACCATCCACCACCAGGACTTGATCAAACGCCCAGAAGACTTTGGCGGTGACATTCGCTTCCTGTTTGAACTGGGCGAACTGTTCAGCGGCATCGACTACCTGCAAGCCCAGCAAGTACGCCGCGCCCTCAAACAGCAATTTACCGGCACCTTCAGCGACGTAGACGTCATCATCGCCCCCACCCTGCCTTGCCAGGTACCGGACATTGGCGTGGATACCGTCAACATCAACGGAAAAACGCTGGACTTCATCGACGAAGGCATCCGCTTTACCGGCCCCAGCAACCTGACCGGTCTGCCGGCCGTCACGGTGCCCGCCGGTATCTCCAACGGCATGCCCGTAGGCCTGCAAATCATCGGCCCTGCCTTTGAAGAAGCACGCATCCTGAACGTAGCCTACGCCGTAGAAGCGATGAAACCCCTGGCAGGACACCAACCCGTTCTGAAGCCTTAAGCCACCCCCGGCCCCACCTGTATGCATAGGCAGCCGGGGCCGGTTTTTTACACCACAAGCCAGAACTCCAATTTGGGATTCTGGCTTGCTCTTTATGTATTTCCCAAGCCCCTCAAGCCCGCCGCCCGACCAATCGGCGGGTCAGAGTCCTTGCCGCCGGCGAACCATTGCGTAGGGATGCAAGCGCCCTTCTGTTTGACGGGGACGCTTGTGGCTGGTCCGGGGGACCAGTCACCCCCGGAGTTAAGGGCGCGCCCGGAGCAATGGTTCGCCAAGGGCACCGGTGCGCAGCACCGGCAAGGGCTCAGCCGATTGGTCGGGCGGCGGGCTTGAGGGGCGCCTTGGCAAAAAAACCCAGATACTGACCAAGAATCAAGCTCCCACACTCACATCCAGACAATCAAACACCGCAGGCATCAAATGCGCCACATTCAATCGCGTCCTGTCCTTGAACTCCTTGCTGACGGCAAACGCACTTCCCGGCATCAGCAAGACCCCTTTGCTCTCCAACCGCTGAATAAAATCCGTCAAATCCGGCAGATCCGGATGCCGAATCCACAAGAACATTCCACCTTGCGCCTGCACCTCGAACTCCCAGCCGTATTCTTTCAGTACCTTTTGCGCAACTTGCTGATGCGTCATCAACTGGCGCTGAATCGCCTGCGTGTGCTTGGCATAAGTGCCATCGGCCAGAATCGTATTCACAAAACGCTCGCAAAACCCCGGTACGGCCACACTGGTCAACAATTTCAGACGCAGCAAGGACTCCATCAACTTCGGCCCACAAACCAGATAGCCGATACGCAAGGAAGCCGACAGCGACTTGGAGAAACTGCCTATATAGACCACATGCTCAAAATCCCCCAACCCCGCAAACGTCTGACGCACACCAGGGAAAAAATCCCCATACACATCATCTTCCACAATCAGAAAATCGTGTTCGGCTGCGCGCTTCAGCACTTCAAAAGCCACCTTGGGACTTAAACCCGCAGCAGTTGGATTATGAAACGTGCTATTGCAGAAAAAAGCCCGCACTTTGTGAGTCTGCAAAATACGATCCAGCACCGCCACGTCCGGCCCATCCGCCAGACGAGGCACCCCGACAGGTATCCCACCGCACAAACGAATCAGCTTGATCAAATTACTGCTGCAAGGCTCATCCACCAGAACATGATCCCCGGCGCGAATCACCGTGCGCGAGATCAGATCCAAGGCTTGCGTTGCTCCCAGGGTCGTCAAAATCTGCTGAGGGGAAACCTGGATCAAGGTCGATTGACGCAGCAAAAGGGACAACTGCTTGCGTAACGGCAGATACCCATGAATATCGCCATACTCCACCAAACCACTACGGCCAGATCGGGCCGTTTTGCGTATGGCCTTGGCCAGCATATCCGTATCCCGCCAAGGCAGGGGCAACCAACCACAGCCCAGCTTGCACTGCTCGGGCCTGGCCTGCAGCAGTTTAAACAAGGGATCCATCGGGGCTTCGGACGGCAGAATGGGTAGGTCCTCACTCAAACCAGACCAGCGGGCCACAAAATAACCGCGCCCTTGCAAGGCCTCCAGCATGCCCTCGCCCACCAGACGGGTGTACGCACTGACGACTGTGTGATGGCTCAAACCCTCCCTTGCCATCATCTTGCGAATAGAAGGTAACTGCTGCCCTACCGCCCACTCGCCCTGGAGGATGGCGTCCTTCAAACGCTCGTGAAAATCCATACCTGCCTGCTCCCCAAACACTGTTAGAAAAAATTAGCTAACAGTTTTCAGGATAGTACACCGACTGTTCGAGACAGGGGCCCCCGACAAGGCCAAAATCCCCACCAGCATGTGCAGGCGTGACCAGCATTTTCTCCTACACATACAGAATGCGTTGCATCACACTTCCGCTGTTCCTGACGGCACGATCAGCCTCAATATCCCTCACCACGTAGCACCATGACTGCCACCCACCTTCCTTACAGAACCTACCTTTACTTTCTGGCCCAATCCATCAACCTGACCACTGCCGTCATGTCTGTCACCATGGCTGCATTGGTAGGTGGCAGTTTGGCCCCCGAGCCCTGGTTATCCACCGTTCCCTACGGTTTTCAGTTCCTGTTTGTGATGCTCTTTACCCTGCCCGCCTCCAGATTGATGGCTGCCATAGGTCGCAAGAAATCCTTTCTGCTGGCAAGCCTGCCTTTGGCTGTATCGGGGGGGGTGGGATATTGGGCGATAGAAATGAAGCAGTTTTCCTGGCTGGTGGCCTCACACGCCCTGCTGGGAATCTATATTGCCTTTGCCAACTTCAATCGCTTTGCAGCCACGGACGGGCTGAACAACAGATTGAAACCACGCGCCATTTCATTAGTTGTGGCTGGCGGGGTAGTTGCCGCCGTGTCAGGCCCAATGCTGATACGGGGTTTGAAAAGCAGCAGCTTCGGACAGGAATTTGCCGCCTGCTATGCTGCCTTCACCGTTCTGGCTCTAGTGTCGCTGATGCTGAATCTGCTCATCAAAGAAGTAAAACCGAGTCATGGCGAGGCACTCGGGGAAAAAAGCCGTGGCCAGGCACTTGGACTGGTGCTGCATAACAAAACCCTGGCCATTGCCATCTGCATTGCGGCCATAGGTTACGGCATCATGAATCTGCTGATGATTCAAGCTTCAATGCATATGTCCCATCTTCATGTGCATTTCTCGGATATCAGCACCGCCATTCAATGGCATGTGCTGGCCATGTTTGCCCCCTCCTTTTTCACCGGCTTTCTGATTCAAAAATTTGGCCTGAAAACCATTGCCATCAGCGGCATCGTGCTCTTGCTGCTCAGCAGTCTGGCCAATATCGTGGCTCATACTTATACGGCGCTGAGCCTGTCCCTGTTAACGCTGGGGCTGGGATGGAACTTTACTTATGTCGGTGGCAGTGCCTTGCTGAGCAACTGCCTGGAAGGCAAGCCGCAAGCTATGGCGGTACAGGGCTTGAATGATCTGGGCGTCTCCATCTTTGCCACACTGGGTGCCTTTGCCCCTGCCTTCCTGTTCAGCTTTGCTGGCTGGAGCGGCACCAATATTCTGGCCGGACTTATCTGCCTGATGCTACTGCTTCTGTCGCTGATCTATATCCCGCCCCAAACATCAGGCAAGCCATAGATCCGGACCTTACCCACTGAACACGCTAGCGGGCTTTCAAGCCCGCCCCTGCACAATCACGGCTTCCTATGAAAAGCGGCAGGATTTTTGTACTCCTGTCGATAATCGCAAGCCGTGAAAATCAGATAGTTCTTAATTTTCTGCCCGCATCTGCATGGTCCAATTCCCGTGCAGCACAAGCCCAGACACTCTGATCACGCCACGCGAGGCTATCACTTACCACAGGCAGCGATGGCCTGCATGTCCCAACTTGGCTGCAACGCTCGAACTCAATGCTCGTCCCCTAAAAGAATCTGAATAAAGATAGTCGAACGTCTCGAGGTGTTTATGCGATTCGCTGTTCCCGGCGCGGCCATCCTGGTCGCTCTTTTTCTTTCTGCTTGCCAAGCTAGCGCCCCTGTTCGGCCCACCCCGGAATCCGCCGCGTCGGGCAAGGAAGACAAGTGCTATCAGGAATTCGCGGCGCTAAAAGAGCTGGACCCCGTCTCTTATGAGAAATATCGACAGCAAATGCAGACCATTGATGAGAACTTTGGCATCTACAAGGCCAATGCATCTCTGATTGATGAAAATGCGTCTGAAATCATGCTGACCGAAGTGAATAAAATGCTTTCCCTGGTTTGCATCCGGATCAACAACGCCGTCTATTCCAATATGGTCGATCGCGTTCAATCCCTGAACAAGCTATGAAAAAGTACTTCAATGCAGCCCTGTGCTGCACCTTGCTGATTTTCTATGAGGCCTCTCACTCGGTTGGAACAGGTTTACTGGACCGCCTGGCCCAGGAAAACATTATTGGCGACGGCCTAGCTCGCCCCCAACCCGCCTCAAATCCAGTAAAGCGAAATACCGTCCCCTCTTTCGCTGTCGATTCTGATCAGGACAACAGCCACGCCTTGCTCCGCAACGAACTGCATCAAGCCAATACTCAGTTGATCGCCTTGCAACAGCGCCTGTCGGATGCCGAAAACCTGAATAGCCAACTGCAACAACAACTCCAGCAGCTACAGGCAGAACCGGATGGGGCTCTGGTCCTGGCGCCCATTGCTATCGATCAGGAGCAGAACCAAGCACGGATCAAGGAATTGAGTCAGCGTCTGGAAGAGGAGCTGAATCAGAAACATGCTTTGGCATCAGAACTGGAAAGCCTGCAAAGAGACCGAAGCCTGGAGCTGTCTAATGGCCAGTCACAAGACAGCAGACTGGCTGCAAATGCGGCTGAAATCACCACCCTCAAAAAAGAAATTGATGATCTGAAGGAAACAAAACAGGACTTGCAGCACAGACTGGTCGCGCAGGCTCTTACTGCCAGCAAGGCCGAATCTGGCGGAGCCCCCAGGCGCATGATTGTGAATGATGCAGCCTCGTCAGATATCCGCCTTAGCTATGCCATCGGGGCCTGGTATGCGGACAGTGCGCCGCACGAGACACAGAAGCTGGCATCCATTGGCAAAACACTGGATTTGCAAGCCTTCTCACAAGGCTTCAGCGACAAGATCGATCAACGCCTGCAGCTGTCCTCCAGCATCATTTCTGTGGAGCTGGCCAACGTAGACAAGTTATTGGAGCAAGCCATGCTGTCCAAGAACGAAAAACAGGCCAAGTCTGTTCTTGCGGCGGCTGGAGCCGAAAAAGGCGCAATCAAAATGCCTGATGGTGTGGTCTACAAAATCTTGAGCAAGGGCAAGGCGCCCATGGTGACCGCTAGCAGCGACATTCTGTTTGAACTGGATGAGGAACTGGCCACAGGTGAGGTACTGGCGGCCAGAGAAACCAAAACCAGTCTCACCACGAACTTGCCGCCCCTATTCCAAGATATCGTCAAACAACTGGGTATTGGCGGTTCGGCAAGAATCCATATCCCTATCACCGAGGCTCATGCTGCTACTGGTGTGCTGCCGGGCTCGGTATCGATCACTACCATCAAAATTATTGGTGTGAAATAAGACTGGAATAGAAGTGCCCCATTCCTCCGCATCAAGGATCGAGCCGGATATCAGGTATCGGATGTCGGATGTCGGATGTCGGATGTCGGATGTCGGATGTCGGATGTCGGATGTCGGATGTCGGATGTCGGATGTCGGCATCAGTATATTTTCCAACACAGGATGGCGGCTCCAACACAAAAAAAGAGCCGCCAAACCTGTCGCTTAACGAGCGGTATAGCCCCCGTCGGCCACCAGACATGCTCCCGTCATGAAGCTGGCCCCCTGCGACAGCAGGAAGGCAATGGCATGGGCAATTTCATCTGAATGCCCCAAGCGGCCAATAGGATGCTGAGTCACCAGATCAGCCCGCGCCGCCTCGTCGTAGTCCGACAGAATCGGTGTATCCACATAGCCGGGGTGAATCGTATTGATGCGTATGCCTTTGGAGGAGTATTCCAGCGCTGCGGCTCGGCTCAACCCCACTACCCCATGTTTCGCCGCGTTATAGCCGGGCAAACGGGCATTGGACACCAGGCCCATGATGGACGACATATTCACAATCGCCCCACCACCCGCTGCCAAAATAGCCGGAATCTGATAGCGCAAGCCATAGGCTACGCCATTCAGATTGGTATCGATCAGGCGATGCCAATCATCCAGATCCATCTCCCCAACCGGCTTGGAGCCGCCCAGAATGCCTGCATTATTGACAGCAAAGTGCAAAGCGCCGAAATGCTCAATGGCACAATCCACCAAGGCTTTCACTTGCTCGGGCTTGGTCACATCGGCTACTTGGGCTACCGCCTTGCCACCCGCTTGTTCGATCTCCTTGACCACCTCCTCCAGGGCACTACGATTTCTACCGGACACCACCACAGACAAACCATTCGCAGCCAGCACACGTGCGGTTGCAGCGCCAATACCTGACGTTGCCCCCGTCACCAAAGCAGAGTGACCAGAGAATGAATACTTCATTGTGGAACTCCTAAAAAATAGGCCCCAGTAAAAGTGGGGCCCGGATTTTCGCTGGCTAATTTTGGATTGAAATACTGATTTTGTTCTCGCAGCGACGTGATCCCCCAACTCAAATAGAGGTGTAGCCCCCATCGGCCACCATGCAGGCGCCCGTCATGAAGCTGGCACCATCCGAAAGCAGGAAGGCAATGGCATGGGCGATTTCATCCGCATGGCCCAAACGACCAATCGGGTGCTGGGCCACCAAAGCAGCACGCGCGGCCTCATCAAAGCCCGACAGAATGGGGGTATCCACATAACCGGGGTGGATGGTATTGATGCGTATGCCTTTGGAGGAATACTCCAAAGCCGCAGAACGGCTCAGGCCGACGACTCCATGCTTGGCCGCGTTGTAGCCGGGCAATGTCGGATTGGCAACCAGGCCCATGATGGAAGACATATTCACAATGGCGCCGCCCCCTGCCGCCAAAATGGCGGGGATCTGATAGCGCAGGCCATAGGCTACGCCGTTCAGATTAATGTCGATCAGGCGACGCCAGCCATCCAGGTCCATTTCGCCAGCCGGGCCGGAATCCCCGCCCACACCGGCGTTATTGACGGCAAAGTGCAAGGCCCCGAAATGCTCAATGGCGCAATCAACAGCCGCCTTTACTTGATCAGGCTGGGTGACATCGGCCACATTGCCCACGGCCTTGCCACCGGCCTGCTCAATTTCCTTGACCACGGCCTGCACGGCATCAGCCTGTACGTCGGACACCACGACCGACAAACCATTGGCCGCCAGCATGCGGGCCGTGGCGGCACCAATGCCGGAGGCCGCACCCGTTACCAGAACAGAGTGACCGGAAAATGAATACTTCATACTCAAAACTCCTTCAAAAATTCATTCACGCCAAATCTCAGGATTTGCGCTGACGAGTCCTGGACGGGGCGCCCGTGCTGGCAGGCTTAGCTACAGACTTGCTCTGTCCGGATGCTGGCGATGGGCTCATGGCAGGTTTAGATACTGGCGATTTGCTTGTAGCAGGAGCTGCCGAGCTTGAATCGGCGGAGGCTGGAGTCCCAGCAACGGGGGTCGCTTCACCCGTTTCCTTGCTGGGCTCCGCCGATTTGGCCTGGGGTTTGGCCGCTGTATTACCCTCTGCTTTTGTCGTGGCGCCAACCTTGGTATCACCCATGGAGCGAGCAACAGGCTTGTCAGCTGCGGGCTTGGCGGCTGCTTTCACTGGTGCTGTTGCCGCTGTTTTAGCGGTCGTAGCTGGTGACGCTGTACCAGTCGATTTCACGACCGTTTTCTGTACTGGCTGGGCCGCCGTTGGCTTTACTGACGCAGGAACAGCCGACTTCTTGGCCACTGCAGGCGTCGTTTTAACAGCTGCTTTCGTTGTGACCTTGCTTGCTGTTTTGGCGACGGGCTTGGTGCCTGCACTGCTCGATTTCTCGCCCTGCTCCTGCTGTTTGGCGGCTGACTCGAACAAGCCAAGAACTTCTTGGGAAGCTTGAGTTACCGCCTCGGAGGCAGGGTCTTGTTCGTCGATGGCGCTGATCAATTGCTTTATCAGGGATGCCACCAGACGAATTTCCTCGGGCGTCTGCTTGCTAAGCAAATGGGGAATCGCTTCCACGGCCTTATGACCGTGGTGCGCCAGCACCAGGGCCTGCTCGCGAATTGCAGCACGCATTTTTTCAATATCAAAACTGCCCGTGTCGTACTGCTCGCGCAAACGCATGGCAGCATGGTGATAACGCTCGTCCACGCTGTTGCGCTGCTTGGCAATATGGAACAAACCACGCAGTGCTGCTTCCAGCAAACCGCCTTCGTTCAACAAGCCATCCAATCTATGCATTTGCTGGCGTACAAAGGCCAGATGCTCGGGCGAACTACCAGGATGGGGACGCGCCGGGATGGAATCGCCCGGTGCATGACCGGCCAGGGCCATCAGCAAAGGAGAGCCATAAACGGTGTCGAACCAGATCTGATAGATGCTGTCGCGACGATCACGGTAATTATTCAAGACCCGTTCCATGGCCTGGGAGAAATTCTCCTGCGCCTCCAGGAAAGGATTATCCTCATCCACAGTCTGACGCTGCTGTGCGATATTCTCGGCCCATTGGTGGATCGTTGCGGCCCAGGGATGGGCGCTGGTCCAGGACTCGTAAGACAAGCGCATGGGATGCAATGCTTCCAGCAACGCGGCGGTATAAGGCGTAGTCAAAGCTTTTACCCAAGGCTGCAAGGTGCTCTTGTAAAAAGCCAGATTGATTTCCGACAGACGGGCAGCGGCAGCAAAGCGGCGATCAGATTCGGGATCAGGCTGCACAATCTCGGCAATTTCAGCCAGGCTGCTTTGACGCACCGACATCAGATAGGGGTCATTCAATAAGGTGTCGTCGTCGGGCGTTTCCTCGACAGTGGCCCGATAAATTCCGGCGGGCAACAGGTCAATTTGATCAATCGTGCTGGCAAATTTGCGGTGCTCTTTACTGCCCACACTGCCCGACACAAAAATACCCAGGTGCCCGATACGATCATGGGTCGTGAACACAATGGTCTGGTCGTGACTGCGTACATCATCGTCGTCCAGATACAAGTCAGTAATCCAGCCCAGGGCCTGTGCAGGCGGCGTGATGTTGTCGCCAAAGGAACTGAACACCACAATGGGCGAGCGAATATTGCGCAGGTCGATACGGATGCCATCCGACGTCAACAACTGGGCTGTAGACAGCTTGTTGCCAATGAACAGGTTGTCCACGATGTACTGCATTTCCACATCATTCAGAAAAACATACCCCCCCCAGTACTTCTCGAAACCAATATAGCGCTCGGCCTCGGTGTCGGCCTTGGCGTACACGTTGTACTGCTTGGACCACAAGGTATTGGCCGGGTCCAGGTTCTCGAAATTCTTGACCAGCCACGCACCATCAAAACGGCCATTGCCCAGGTCGCTGGTCAGGGCGGTCAGCCAACTGCCGCCCAGCAGACCACCGGCATAACGCATGGGGTTGCGACCGGCCCAATAGGACACGGGCGCACCGGCCAGAATCAAGGGGCCAAACAGCTCCGGCCAGACGGCGGCGGCCATCATGACCTGCCAGCCCGCCTGACAATTGCCAATCACCACCGGCTTGCCCTGACTTTCCGGATGCAGCTCTGCCGCCTTGCTGACAAAGGCAGCATGGGCACGCATCACGTCCTCGACGGTCTGACCGGGAACAGGGTCCGGTAAAAAGCCAACAAAGTAACAAGGGTGCCCGGCTTGCAGCGCAGCACCGATTTCACTGTCGGACTTGAAGCCACCGATCCCCGGTCCGTGCCCTGCCCTGGGGTCCACCACCAGGAAAGGACGTTTGCTGGGATCGGTAGGCTGATCTTCCGGTGCCAGAATGCGCACCATCAGATAGTTAACGGGTCGGGGAAGACTCAGGCCCGACATGACCAGTTCAGCCGGGAAGTTCAGCACATTGGGCACCTCAACCTTGCGTTGAGCCTGGTACTGATCCCCGACCTGACGCTCGATATCGGCATACAGAATGGCGCGCTGCCAAGCGTCCACCAGGTACGAGGAGACGGTCTGACCCAGGTTCCAGGGATTCATCATCCAGGAGGACCAGGCCGTGCTGTCGTCACGAGACTTATCTGTCATCATCTTCTCCCTTCCATCAGCTATCTGTTCAAGCGGCCTCAATGGCAATCGCTACGCCTTGACCACCGCCAATGCACAAGGTGGCCAGACCTTTCTGGGCACCACGGCGACGCATTTCATGAACCAAGGTCACCAGCACGCGCGCGCCGGAAGCACCAATGGGGTGACCCAAAGCGATGGCACCGCCATTGACGTTGACCTTGTCCATATCCCACTGCAAGTCTTTGGCCACCGCCAGCGATTGAGCGGCAAAGGCTTCGTTGGCTTCGATCAGGTCCAGTTGATCCAGTTCCCAACCCACCTTCTTCAAGACCTTGCGGCTGGCCGATACCGGGCCAATACCCATGATGGCCGGATCTACGCCCGTGCTGGCCCAGCCACGAATCCAGGCCAGAACGGGCAGGCCCAATTCCTTGGCTTTCTCTGCGCTGGCCAGCAAAAGTACGGCTGCACCGTCGTTGATGGTGGACGCGTTGCCGGCGGTAACCGTGCCGTCTTTCTTGAAGGCAGGACGCAGCTTGGCCAAGGACTCCAGCGTGGTTTGGGCACGCGGCTGTTCGTCGGCCTCAACGCGCACAGGGTCGCCTTTACGCTGAGGTACGTCGATGGGGGTAATTTCGTCCTTGAAGCGTCCGGCTTCCATCGCGGCTACGGCTTTACGCTGGGACTCCACCGCAAAAGCATCTTGTTGTTCGCGGGTGATGCCGTAGCGCTCGGCCAGGTTTTCGGCCGTGATCCCCATGTGGTAGTTGTGGAAAGCGTCGGTCAAACCGTCACGCAACAAGGTGTCATCCATCATGGCGTGGCCCAGGCCCAAGCCGGTACGGGCTTTGTGTACAACAAAGGGAGCCAGGCTCATGCTTTCCTGACCACCGGCCAGCACCAGATCGGCATCGCCCAGGGCGATGGCCTGAGCCGCCAGATGCACCGCTTTCAAGCCTGAACCGCAAAGCTTGTTCAGGGACATGGAGGGAACTTCATAAGGCAGGCCAGCGTTCACCGCGGCCTGACGAGCCGGGTTCTGACCAGCGCCGGCGGTCAGAATCTGGCCCAGAATAACTTCATCAATCTGCTCGGCTGCAACGCCCGTGCTCTGGAGCACGGCACGAATCAGTTGTGCGCTCAAATCGTGGGCGGGCACCGTAGACAGCCCCCCTTGAAAACGGCCGATGGGACTACGAGTCGCAGCAACAATGGCGATATCTTTGTGCATATCCATTCCTTTCATAAGTCGCAGGCCCGACAAGCGGGCCCATACAGGCAGCAGCCGAACCGGATCTGGCTTAATACATATGCTGGCCGCCATTCATGGCGACATTACTACCTGTCATAAATCCAGCTGCTTCGCTGGCAATAAAGGTGACCAGAGCGGCAATTTCCTCGGGCTTGCCCAGACGGCCAACCGGGATGCCCGCGATAATGCTATTACGCACATCTTCAGGCACGGCCATGACCATTTTGGTGGCCAGATAACCGGGGGAAATTGTGTTTACGGTCACGCCCTTGCGCGCCACTTCCTGAGCCAAGGCCTTGGTGAAACCGTGCATCCCTGCCTTGGCGGCCGAGTAGTTGGTTTGACCGAACTGTCCCTTGCTGCCATTGATGGACGAGATATTGATCACTCGGCCCCAGGTACGCTCCAGCATGCCGTCAATAAAAGGCTTGGTGACGTTGAACACCGAGTCCAGATTGACGCGCAGCACATCGTCCCACTTGTCTTTGCTCAGCTTGCGGAACGTGCCATCGCGCGTAATACCGGCGTTATTGACCAGGATGTCGACTTGCAGACCGTCCTTCTCGATAGCTTGCGCCATTTGCTGGCACGATTCGAAATCGGCCACATCAACGTGATAGCCCTGAAACACATAACCTGCATCGGCCTGCTCTTTAAGCCAGACCTGGGCATCGGCCTCGCTGCGCGAGTGAGTCACCAGAACTTGATGGCCCGCATCATGCAGGGCACGGGCGATCTCTTGGCCCAGACCGCCCATCCCACCTGTCACCAACGCCGTGCGTTTAACCGTAGACATACCGCTTATGCTCCCTTTTTAGTGTCAGAGGCGCTGGCAGCGTTTGCCCAAGGTGCGCCCCACTGCTTGAAAATATCCATCATTGGCACGGCCGCACTGGTATTGCTGACCACCGCCATCACCGACTTCTGCCAGGCTTCCAGCGCTTCCTGCAAACCGGAGGTGAACTCGGTCTGGTTCTGAATCGCTAATTGATTGATGGTCTGGCTGTCGTTAACGCCGTGCTGGAACAAGCGCCAGAACGTGTCGGCGGGCAAAGTGGCCAAGGACTGCCAGTTACCCGTTTGCAACAAGCCTTCAATCTCGGCCGTGGTCTGCTCCATGCTGCGCAAATTACTTTTCTGTACGGACTCCAGCCAACGATGGCCGCCCTCCTGCAGCAGGCGCGTGATACGCAGTTGCAACTCAACATTGGCCTTGTACAGATCCAGGGGAAGTGTTTCCATGCTCATCGAAATCTCCTTAAAGGAAAAAAGTGCCCCCTGACGGGGCCCAGTCCATCAAGCCATCTGAGAGATGGTGTTACGAAAACGCCGCAGTGACAGAAGGAACAAAGCCGTCCCGATCACCAGCAGGGCTAAAAAGGGTTGCCATACGGTTTCAATGCCAGCCCCCCGGAACAAGATGGCCTGCCCCAGGGACACGAAGTGTGTAGTGGGAGCCAGTTGCATCAGGTTCTGAACAATTTCAGGCATGCTTTCACGGGGGGTACGTCCGCCCGAGAGCAGGTTCATGGGCAGCAAGGTCAACATCAACAACAAGCCAAACTGCGGCATGCTGCGCGACAAGGTAGCCAGATAAATCCCCATGGAAGTCATGGCAAACAGACACAGAACGGCGCCGCACAGGAATAAGGGAATGGAACCCTCAATGGGCACGCCCAGCAGGCCTCGCACCACAAAATTCAGCGACGCCGCCGTCGCCACCAGGACCACCAGTCCCATGGCCGTGACCTTGGACGCCACGATCTCGCCCGGTGTGACCGGCATCACCAGCAAGTGTTCGATCGTGCCGTGCTCGCGCTCCCGAATCAGGGCGGCTCCAGTCAGGATGATGGACAGCATGGCCACCGAGTTGATGACCTCGGCAATACTGCCGAACCAGGCTTTTTCCAGTGTGGGGTTAAACCGCACCCGCAAGGCCAGATCCACCGGCAAGGTGTCAATGCTGCGATACCGTCGCACAAACTCGTTCACCTCGCCCATCACCACCTGCTGGATGTAGTTATTGCCGGTAAAGGCCTGACTCATGCGGGTGGCATCAATATTCAACTGCACTTCGGGGCTGCGTCCGGCCAGCACATCGCGCTGAAAGTTCGGTGGAATGTTCAGCACAAAGGTGAACTGCCCCGTATCCATGCCCGAGTCCATTTCCCCATACTCGATCATGTGCGGGTGGATGAATTCAGGCGGATAAAAAGCCGAAGTAATGCGCGCTGACAAGGGGCTCTGGTCCTGGTCCACAATCGCGATGGGCGCATTGTTCAGGGTTTCGGGCTGCGCGGTCGCGGAGGTGTAAATCGAGACCGAAAACACGTACACAATGAGCAGCAGCATCATGGGGTCGCGCGCCAGACTCCACAGCTCCTTGCGGCCCAGCAACAGTACATTCTTGAGTTTTCTCATCTCACTTCTCCTGCTTTTTCAGCAGCTTGACCGCCGCGCCCAACACCACCGGAATGGCCAGCAACAAGGCAAACAAGGCCCCGTGCAGATCCGAGAAGGTCAGTGCTTTGTTAAATACCCCGCGACTGATGTTGAACATATGCGTAGCCGGATAAATCTCACCCGCCCAACGGCTGATCCCTTCCATGGAGGACACCGGGTTCAGCAAACCGGACAATTGCGTGGCTGGCAGCATGGTGCCGATCATGGCAAAGAACATGGCCGCGATCTGACTTTTCGTCACCGTGGAAGCCACCAGCCCCATGCCGGTAGAAATCACGCAAAACATCAAGGTGGCCACGCTCAAGGTCAGGAAGCTGCCCTTGATGGGTACATCGAACACCGTGATGGCCAAGAGGCACATGCACAGAAAGTTGATCATCGCCAGGCCGATATAGGGAATCTGCTTGCCCAGCAAAAACTCCACTCGGGTGACCGGCGTAACGTACAGGTTGATGATGGAACCCAGTTCCTTTTCACGCACCACGGACAATGCCGTCAACATCGCAGGCAACATCAGCAGCAGCACCGGAATCACGGCAGGCACCATGGCCGGCAAGCTCTTGACGTCCGGGTTGTAGCGGTAACGGTCCTGAATACTGGCGGGTACGACCAAAGCCCCTGCCCCCAGACGCTCCTTGGCTTGAGTAATCAGCCATTGCTGATGCATGGCCTTCACGTAGCCTTGAATGGTTTCGGCACGGGTAGGCATGGAACCGTCCACCCAGGCGGCGATTTCCGGCTTGCTGCCGCGCAGCACATCACGTCCAAAACCGGGCGGAATTTCGATCGCCAGCGCAATCTTGCCGCGCCGCATTCTGTCGTCCAGATCCTGGTAATCCGTTAAGGGGGCCTGCTCCAGAAAATAGCGCGAGCCGGACAGGTTCAAAGCGTAGTTCTGGCTGATACTGGTCTGGTCGCGGTCCAGCACGGCGTAGCGCAAATCCTCTACGTCCAGGGTGATCCCGAACCCCATCACAAACAGCAAAATCAGGGAACCGGCCAAGGCCAAAGTGGCTCGCACCGGATCTCGACGCAGCTCCAGCGCTTCGCGCCAGGTGTAGCTCAGCAAACGCTGCAAGCTGAAGCGTTCGCGCTTTTCGCTATGAGCTTCGTTTGCCACCACCGCCTGTTCTGTCGCCGGTTCCACTTCAGGCTCAGGGCCACTGGCTTCCAGCAAGTAACCAATAAAGGCTTCTTCCAGATCAGCGGCGCCGCGCTTTTTCACCAGGTTCGCAGGCGTATCGCTATCGAGCACTTTACCGGCATGCATCATGGACATGCGGTCGCAACGCTCGGCCTCGTTCATGAAGTGTGTGGAGATAAAAATCGTGACCTTGTCGCGGCGGGACAACTCAATCAGCAAGCGCCAGAAATTGTCGCGAGCCACTGGGTCCACACCGGAAGTGGGTTCGTCCAGGATCAGCAGCTCTGGCTTATGCACCATGGCCACCGCCAAGGACAGGCGCTGGCGCATCCCCAAAGGAATGGCATCGGGCAAACGGTCCAGAATCTGGCCCAGCTCAAAACGCTCCACCATTTCCGCCACACGGCCTTCCACCTCGTCCTCGGGGACGTGGAACAACTGGGCGTGCAGCACCAGGTTTTGCCGGACCGTCAGCTCGCTGTACAGGGAAAAAGCCTGTGACATATAGCCCACACGACGGCGGGTATCGATGTCTTTGGGATCGACCTCGTGGCCAAACAACCAGGCCTGACCTTCGGAGGCAGGCAACAGCCCCGTCAGCATCTTCATGGTGGTGGATTTACCGCAGCCGTTCGAGCCCAGAAAGCCAAAAATTTCGCCACGACGTATCCGGAAGGACACATTGTCAACGGCGGTAAAGTCGCCAAAGCGAATCGTCAGCCCTTCGGCTTCAATGGCAATATCGTCCGCATCCACATCCAATGGCGGGATTTCTACCGCCTTGTGGCCTTGACGCTTGTCCTCGGGCAAGAGGCGAATAAAGGCCTGCTCCAGACTCTTGCTTTCCGTGCGCTCCAGCAGTTCCTTGGGCGAACCTGTTGCCAGAATCTGGCCGTCGTCCATGGCGACCAGCCAATCAAAGCGCTGGGCCTCGTCCATATAAGCGGTGGCGACAATCACGCTCATGCTGGGACGTTCGATGCGAATACGCTCGATCAGATCCCAGAACTGCTTGCGGGCCAAGGGGTCCACGCCGGTGGTAGGCTCGTCCAGCAGCAAAAAGTCCGGGTCGTGAATCAATGCGCAGCACAGACCCAACTTTTGCTTCATACCGCCCGAAAGCTTGCCTGCTGGCCGTGTCAGAAAAGGATGCAGGCCCGTGCTGCGCGTCAAATCATCAATTCGGCGACGGCGCTCGGCAGCATCGTGCCCGAACAATCGACCAAAAAACTGCAGGTTTTCTTCCACCGACAAGGTGGGATACAGGTTCTTGCCCAAGCCTTGAGGCATGTAGGCAATGCGCGGGCAAATCTGGTCGCGATGGCTTTTTTCCGCCATATCGCCACCCAGCACTTCAATACGGCCTTCCTGAATCACACGGGCGCCCGCCAGCAAGGACAGCAAGCTGGACTTGCCCACGCCGTCAGGACCAATCAGTCCGACCATGCAAGCGGCAGGCACATCCAGGCTTAAACGATCCAGTGCGAGCGTGTCGCCATAACGCTGGCTAAGTTCAACAACGCGAGCAACCGCCGCCGCTTGCTGCTTGGGCATGGTTTACTCCGTCAAGGTGGAAGTCAGCGACTCAGGCCAGCTGGCATTGGGGTCCAGCTTTACCCAGGCCACACCGGGCAAGCCGGTCTTGACTTGCTCCAGGTGCTTTTTCAACAGCTCGGGGGCAATCTGGGCCTTGACGCGGAACATCAGTTTTTGGCGCTCCGAGGCCGTTTCCACACTCTTGGGAGTGAACTGGGCAGAGCTGGCCACGAAGGACACGGTGGCTGGAACCGGGATGTCCGGAATGGCATCCAGCACCAGACGCACCTCGGTACCCAACGCCACCTTGCCGGCCACTTCGCTGGGCAGGAAGAAAGTCATGTACACATCGGACAGGTCCAGCACGTTCAGCACACGGCCACCCGCACCCAGTACTTCACCGGGCTGGGCGACACGAAACTGCACGCGACCATCGCGGGGGCTGACCAGCTCACTGTCGCGCAAGTCAGCTTCGATACGGGCCACAGCAGCCTTGGCGGCCTCCACGGCAGATTGGGCACCGATCAGCTGAGCTTTGGCAGCATTAATGGCCGCTTCTGCGGCATTGGCCTGGGCCTTGGTAGCAGCTACCGCAGCCTGAGCACCACGCACGCGGGCACGGTCATCATCCAGTTCCTGCGCCGAAGCGGCACCTTCTTTGGACAAGGTGGTGGAACGCGCCAGACGACGTTGGGCTGCGTCCAGTTCCGACTCACGTTGACCAATCAAGGCTTTGGCAGCGATGGCATCGCTTTCACGCAAGGCCACTTGGGCCTGAGAGGCCGCCACATTGTTTTCAGCCTGACGCAAACCAGCCACAGCTTCATCGCGGGCCGCTTCCAGACTGTCTTGCTGCATGATGGCCAGCACTTCACCTTCTTTGACGAAATCGCCCTCGTGGGCGGCGATGCTTTGGATACGTCCGGCAAACTTGGTGGAGATATCAATCTCGGTCGCCTCGATACGGCCATTACCACTGACAAAGCCAGCGCCAGGGCCGGTATTGGACATTTTCTGCCATGCCCACCACCCCAGGCCCAGAACACCGGCAACGATTAGGACAGGAACAAGATTTTTTTTCAAAGAGGATTGTTTGCTCATAGCTGGCTCGAGGATGGATCCGAATTAGAGGAGTTATGGGTGTTGGTCAGGGGCTCGGAGGGGTCCAGCCCACCGCCCAAGGCGCTATACATGGCAATCTGGCTGGCCAGGAGCGCACGACGCGTTTGCACCACTTGCTGCTCCACATCCAGCAAGTCACGCTGCGCATCCAGCACTTCCAGATAGGCAGCCGAACCGTTGTCGTAACGCATCTGCGCCAGACGGGCGCGCTCGGTCTGGGCGCTGCGGGCGACCAGCTGAACGTCCAACTGCTGGCTTAACCAGTGGCGTGTCGACAAGGCGTCCGACACTTCACGAAAGGCGGTTTGAATAGTTTTCTCGTATTCCGCAATGCGCATGTCGCGACGCACATAGGAGGCGTCCAGATTCGCGCTGCGGCGGCCACCATCAAAGATGGGCAGGGAGATGGTTGGAGCAAACATCCAGGCCTTGCTGCCGGAATCAAACAAACCATCCAGCTCGGCGCTGGCGGTGCCGAAATTGCCAGTCAAGGCAATACGGGGGAAGAAAGCGGCACGGGCAGCCCCAATATTGGCATTGGCGGCACGCAACTTGTGTTCAGCCGCAATAATGTCGGGACGCCAGACCATCAGGTCCGAAGGCAAACCGGGGGACAGCTCGGCCAACATGATGTTTTCATTCAAAGGCGCACCGGTTGGAGACACGCCCGGATCGGCCCCCAGAAGCTGTTGCAAGGCATGTAGTTGCACCGCACGTTGCTGTTCCAGCTGGGCCAGCATGGACTGAGCCTGCGTCAGCAAGGTTTGCACCTGCGTCACATCCAATTTGGACGTTGCGCCAACTTCATAACGACGGGAGAAAATGCGGTAAGACTCCTGACGAGTCTCTACACTTTTGCGGGCGATCTGCACGCGTTCGTCCAGCTCGCGCACCACAATATAGTTATTGGCCACTTGCGAGACCAAAGCGACATGCACGGCTTGTCGGCCTGCCTCGGTAGCCAGCCAGCCTTGCAAGGCAGCATCTTCCAGGCTACGTACGCGGCCCCATAAATCCAGCTCCCAACTGGTCAAACCGACCTGGGCGCGGTAATCACCCCCTGTCACCGCCTGGCCGCTGGGGTTCATGTCCCCAGGCACACGCGAGCGAGCAGCTTGCCCCCCTACGGTAAATTCAGGAAAGCGTTCGCTGCGCTGCAAATTCAGCATGGCACGGGCTTCGTCCACCCGTAAAACAGCCACGCGCATATCACGGTTATTTTCCAGCGCAGTCTCAATGAGCTTGCTCAGAACCGGGTCTTTAAAGTATTCGCGCCAACCCAGATCACGCGCTCGCACCGCATTGGCCGGGCCTGCGGACAGGTCCGAGTAAGCCTGGGGAACGGGGGAAGCGGGCTGATCGTAATCGGGTGCCATCGAGGCACAACCCGCCAGGGTGACCAGCAAGGCAGCCAGCGCGAAATGAGGGCGACGCGCAGCGCTTCGGTGCTTGAGACTCAAATCGTAGGTCTGTGGGGCCATTGGAAAAAATGCCTAATGAGAAAAAGGGAACTGCCGTCAAGGCAAAACAGCACGTCAGCGATGGGCTTTGCGCCTATCGCCGACATCAAACAGAGCGACAAGCTCACCATTTAGCGAGCTTGTATGAACTGACTGCTTACTTCACTAATACGTATTGACCGGGAGCCGGGCCGATTGGGACGTAGCCCTGTTTGGCGGCACCCATTTGCGGTGGTTTCACCTCCGCTCCCGAGCGCGCCTTGAGCCATTCCGTCCAGGCGGGCCACCAGGAGCCCTGATGCGAGGCGGCTTGTGCCTGCCAGTCGTCCACCAGAACAGGCGCAGTGCCTGCTGCGCGGGTCTGAATCTGATATTTGCGACGCGGATGGCCCGGTTCGCTGACAATCCCGGCGTTATGCCCACCTGTGGTCAAGACAAAGGTGATTTCGGCAGGCACCAGATAATGCAACTTGTAAACAGAGCGCCAGGGGGCAACGTGATCGGAAACAGTACCGACACAAAAAATAGGCAAATTAACTTGCGCCAGAGAAACGATACGGCCTTCAACCGGATAACGGTTTTGACTTAAATCATTATTCAAATACATGCGGCGCAAATATTGCGAATGCATGGTCGCGGGCATACGCGTGGCGTCTGCATTCCAGGCCATTAAATCGTTCAAGGGGCGGCGTTCGCCCAATAAATATTTATTAACCATGGGCGCCCACAATAAATCAGCGGAGCGCAGCATTTGAAAAGCGGCTTCCATCTGATTGGCGCGTAAATAGCCCTCGTCGGCCATCTGAGCTTCCAGCAGGCTGACCTGACTTTCGTCAATGAACAGGGACAAATCGCCCGGCTCGGAAAAGTCGGTTTGGGCCGCAAAGAACGTCAGGGAGGCAAGCCTGTCGTCTCCATCGCGTGCCATGGCAGCCGCGGCAATCGCCAGCAAGGTGCCGCCCAGGCAATAGCCGGTGGCGTGGATTTTCTGGCCGGGAACAATGGCGTTGACAGCATCCAGGCTGGCCTTCCAGCCCAGGCGAATGTAGTCGTCCATCCCGAAGGCATGATCTTCGGCAAGCGGGTTTTTCCAGGACAGGCAAAACACCGTGTGGCCTTGATCCACCAGGTATTTGATCAGGGAATTTTGTTCGGACAGATCCAGAATGTAGTACTTCATGATCCAGGCCGGAACGATAAGCACAGGCTCTGGATGGACCTGCTTGGTAGAAGGCGTGTACTGGATCAGTTCGACCAGTTCGTTACGTAGTACCACCTTGCCCGGCGTGGCCGCCACATCCTTGCCGACCACAAAATCTTCGGTGCCTACGGGCGGTTCACCCGCGAACTGGGCCTGCATATCCTGCTGCCAGTTCGCCAGGCCACGGCTGAAGTTATCCCCCTGTTCTGCAAGGGTTTTATCCCACACCAAGGGGTTGGTCCAGGCAAAGTTGCTGGGGCTGAGCATGTTCAACCATTGCTCTGCACCAAAGGCAATCAGTTTTTGATGATGAGGCTCCACACCGGCTACGCCTTCCGTGGCACTTTGCCACCACTGCTGCTGCGCCTGATAGGTTTGTCGCAGCAAATTAAAAGGCCAACGATCCCAGGCGGGGTCCGAAAAGCGGCGGTCGGTATAGGCAGGCGCTGCAGCTTGCTCTGAGGTTTGCGAAGACGACTGGGCCGATGCGGCCAGCTCCTCGCTCCATTCACGAAATAGCTGTTCCCACTGGCTTTGCGCCAACTGCCGCAACTGTTCTTGTTTGCCAGGGCTAAGGGCCAGATGACGTATCCAGTCCATCCAGGCAAGAAACTGCGATTCGGGGGAGATGGAACTCCAGATACGAGCCCAGGCGGCTCGTGCGGATGCGTCTAACTGCTCAGTCTGATCAAGGGACTGCCTGCTAACCATTGCCACTCCGCAAAAAGTACATACAAAAAGCAGATACGACTGCTTAGTCTTTTTAATAATACACCAGTTTACATCTAAACTTTTTGTATGCAGGCCTTTTAATAAAGAGCCATAAAAAACCTTTGCGTTAGATCAAGTTCATGGCAGATAAAAAACGACCAGCCTCAGCCACATTTGTTGTTATACCGTGCCTGTTATGGAATAGGGAAATAAAAAAAAGTGAAAAAACAAATAAAGCCTCACTAAAAAACTCAGGCTTTTAAAAAAAACAAAGGCGATGCAATCCAGTGAAACAAGCGGTAACCCAGACTCATGGCACAACTATTATTTCCACAGCAATGTGACAAAACAAGCACAGCCCCTCGTCAAGCCCTCAAGCCGCAGCCAGGCTGGCTTGCCATCGGCCTGGGACAAGTGGCCTGATATACTGCAAGCCCCATATCTTGCCCATCCCCACAGGATGACATGACAGACACGCACCAAAATAAACCTCCTAAAAACGAAAGCACAAACAAGCGACGTTACTTACCGTCAGCTGAGCGCAAACGCGAAATCCTGAAAGCCGCTTTTGAAGAGTTTTCTCATCGGGGATTTCTGGGTACTTCGCTGGAGCGCATCGCCGCGCGCGCCGGGATATCCAAGTCCGGCATCTACGCGCACTACAGCAGCAAAGATGAAGTGTTCGAGGACATGCTCCACAGCACTCTGCTGCCGCCTGATGGCAATACCTTTGAGTTATCCGATACCTCCGAGGCAGACACCCTGTCCTGTATCGTGGATGAGTACCTGCACCAGTTGTATGAACGCCTGTCCAACCCGGACGTGCAAGCCATGTTCAGGCTTTTGATGACAGAAAGTGGCCGCGTGCCGGATCTGGCCCATTACTGGGGCAAACAGCTCCTGAGCCAGAACTACACCGCCAATCAGGCGTTTTTTGAACTGGGCATACAGCGAGGTCTCATCCGCCCCGACGTCAGTTCCTCCGACTACATCCTGGCCGCCTCTCCCTCCCTGATGTGGCTGATGGTTTTGCTGGTTCTGGGACCACAGAACTCGCCCGTGCCCTTTGAAGAAGTACACCAGTTGCACAAGCGCTTGCTGATAGAGTGCCTGCAACCTGCATCGGCCTAAGGGCTGCTCATCAAGAACGAGCCAAACAAGTTCGTTTGCTTTGGCAAGCGGGCTTGTTTGAGCCTCTGCAAGCCCCCTACCCCTTTTTTGTGCCATAAGCCTCATCAAGGCAGACGTATAAGCGCGTCTGATGCACACGCTACACTTGCGGGCAACAACCATTCCATCGAACCGCAACTGACCGTACAATAGTAGGCTGCAGTCCATTTCCAATGGGTTCCCTCACCCCATCCACCAAAAAGGTCCAGACATGACTCTGCCTACCGTGCCGTCTTCACGGCTGTCGTTCTACGTGCGACTTCTGATTGCCTTTCACATTTTTATTGTGATTGCCAGCAATTATCTGGTTCAACTTCCTATTGAACTATTCGGCTTTCATAGCACCTGGGGAGCCTTCAGCTTTCCCTTTGTTTTTCTGGCTACCGACCTGACCGTCCGCTTGATGGGCAAGTCCGAAGCGCGCCGCGTGATTACCCGCGCGATGTTTCCAGCCCTGATCGCCTCTTATGTGGTCTCGGTGCTTTTTAATGAAGGCCAGTTCAACGGTTTGCAAGCACTGGGCGAATTCAACAGCTTTGTGTTCCGTATTGCCTTGGCCAGCTTTGCCGCCTATGTATTAGGGCAACTGCTGGATGTACAGGTCTTTGATCGCATCCGTCGCGACTACAAACAATGGTGGCTTGCTCCAGCGGCCGCCTCGATCTTTGGGCAGGCACTGGATACCTTGGCCTTTTTCGGCATCGCTTTCTGGCACAGCAGCAATCCCTTCATGGCCGAACACTGGGGCGAGATCGCCGTCGTCGATTACGTCATCAAACTGGGCGTCAGCCTGCTGCTGTTTGTACCCATGTATGGCGTACTGCTCAACTCCCTGATCAGCACCATGAAGCGCCGTGCCCTGAGCACCGCACAGGTCAAAGCATGAAGCCACACACTCCCCGCCGCCGGGCACTGGTTCTCTTTTCGGGCGGACAGGATTCGGCCACCTGTCTGGCCTGGGCTTTGGACCGCTTTGCCTTTGTAGAAACCGTGGGCTTTGACTACGGCCAACGCAACCATGCGGAATTGCAGTGTCGACAGACACTAAGAGACAAGCTTTGCCAGCAGTTCCCGCACTGGGCAGAGCGCCTCGGGCAAGACCATGTGCTCGATGCCAGCGTACTGGCTCAGATAGGCGGCAGCGCCATGACTGAATCCATGACTATCGCCATGCAGGAAGATGGTCTGCCCAATACCTTTGTGCCGGGTCGAAACCTGCTGTTCTTTACCCTGGCTGGCGCACTGGCCTACCGTCGGGGACTGGATACACTGGTTGGCGGCATGTCTGAAACCGATTATTCGGGCTACCCGGACTGCCGTGACAACACGCTGAAAGCACTGCAAGTGGCATTAAGCCTGGGGATCGAGCGCCCACTGACCGTGGAAACACCACTGATGTGGCTGGATAAAGCAGATACCTGGGAGCTGGCCCACCAGCTGGGCTCGGATGCTTTAGTGAAGCTGATTCAGGAAGACAGCCATACCTGTTACCAGAACGAGCGGGAAACCCTGCATGACTGGGGATATGGCTGCGGGCAATGCCCGGCTTGTGAGCTGCGGGCTAAGGGGTATGGGGATTGGAAGCTGTGGGGCTACTAAGCCCCCAATTCCCTACCCCAGAAACCAACTACGGCTTATTGACCAACTTGTGTACTCGAGAAGCGGTTGAAAAAGATGAAAGTTCAATTTTAAAAACAATTAAAAAATAAAAAAAAACAAAAAAAGAAAAAACCCCAAAATATTTCTGAGCAGCCATCCCTGAGCGAAAACTCTTCAAATAACTCTCACTACCCATATTCATACACATATAATCAATTTCATCCGGACTCAACGGTAAATCCGCCCCTTTAAAACCACCAAAGCAATCTTTTTTCCGAAGAACCCAATCCTGCTCATTTGTTAGCGGAAATGCACTGAAGTAATCTTCACCTTGCCATGCCCAGACTTTACTTTCTTTAAATTGCACCAGAACCCTGGAGCTTAATGAAAAGCCAACTGACATAATGAGCAGCATAAGCACTAATAAAGCGGCTCCAAAAACACCTCCCCCATAGCACTTCGTCGGCTCCGTGACCTCTTGCTTATCCCAATCTACCCACTTGCCAGCTTTACCTAATTCTCGTAAAGAGACAGACAAGCGCTTGGACCACCGCACAGCCCTTTGTACCGAATCAATAGACTGCACACCTTTCACGCCAAACATCAACTTAAACCGTTCTACATCCAAATTGTCTCTACGTTCCTTTTCCAAAAAATCATGATAATAATTTTCTTTATTAAAAAATGACCATAAATAATCCATAAGAACGAAATGGGCACCTTTTAACTTAAAAATCAAATATCCTAAAAAAGCCACCGTGAAGTAAAAACCAACCAAGATACGACCACTCAAGTCCACAGCGATTTCAATCATAAAAAAAACCCAACCACCAAAGCGGCTGGGCTCCTATAAAAAATTTATCAAATCAAAGCTGCGCTGGTTCCGTCTGCACCTGATACACCGGATAGCTTCGGCACAGACTCACAATTTTTTCGCGGATCTCGTGCTTGACCTTATCTAAAGTGCCAGCCTCATAGGCATCAAGCACATCACACAAGTAATGCGCCAGCTGCTCGCAGTCCTCCACCGTAAAGCCACGTGTCGTTACAGCCGGTGTTCCGATACGAATACCTGAGGTCACCATGGGCGAACGGGGATCATTGGGCACCGAGTTCTTGTTCACGGTGATATAGGCATCTGCCAAGGCATCACTGGCCTCTTGCCCGGTGTAGGGCTTGGTCGACAAGTTGATCAGCATCATGTGGTTATCTGTCCCGCCTGACACGATGTTGTGACCACGCTGCATCAGTACCGCCGCCATGGCGCGGGCATTACGCACCACGTTTTGCTGATAGGTACGGAATTCCGGCTGCAGAGCCTCTTTGAAAGCAATGGCTTTGGCTGCAATCAAGTGCATCAAGGGGCCGCCTTGCACGCCGGGGAATACAGCGGAATTCAGGCGTTTGTAGAAATCTTCGCTTTGCCCTTTAGCCATGATCACGCCACCACGTGGACCGCGCAGAGTTTTGTGCGTTGTGCTGGTGACCACATGGGCGTGTGGCAAGGGGCTGGGGTACTCACCCGCCGCCACCAGACCAGCTACGTGGGCCATATCCACCCAGAACCAGGCACCGACCTTGTCGGCAATCTGGCGCATACGCGCCCAATCCTTTACACGCGAATAGGCGGAGAAACCACCAATCAGCATTTTGGGCTTGGTCTCGATAGCAATGCGCTCCATTTCGTCGTAATCGATCAGCCCGGTTTGGGTATCAACGCCGTAAGGAACAATGTTGTAAAGACGCCCGGAAATATTGATGGGGTTACCGTGGGTCAGGTGACCACCCTGAGCCAGGTTCATCCCCATCACCGTATCGCCCGGTTTGAGCAAAGCCAGGAACACAGCAGTATTAGCCTGCGCTCCAGCATGAGGCTGTACGTTGGCGTAATCACAATCGAACACCGCTTTCAGGCGCTCGATAGCCAGACGTTCGGCTACATCTACAAATTCGCAACCGGCGTAGTAACGCTTGTCCGGATACCCCTCCGCGTATTTGTTAGTAAACACGGAGTTCTGAACCTGCATAACCAAAGGGCTGGCGTAGTTTTCCGAGGCAATCAGTTCTACGTGATCTTCCTGACGGCTTTCTTCGCCCTGAATGGCCTGAGCCAATTCCTTGTCGAATTCAGCCAGGTTGAGTGTGTTGTCGTACATCGCTTTTCCTTAAAAAAATTTCTACCCTCGTCGCGGCTACTTACTTGGCCGCCTTGCAAAGCAGGCGCACGCCCTAACCGTGCGTGCGCTTGAACTCGCGCATGAACTCTCCCAGCGCCTGTACCGCATCCAAGGTAACGGCGTTGTAGATGCTGGCGCGCAAGCCCCCCGTTGACTGATGGCCCTTCAAGCCGTGAAAACCATTCTTTTGCGCTTCTTCAACAAATAAAATATCTAAATCAGTTTCAGCAATATGGAATGGGACATTATTTATAGATCGATAGTCAGGCAAAACATTGTTGATATAGAAACCATCACTGCTATCAATAAGCTCATAGAGCAGCTGCGATTTTTTCTTATTTATTTTGTGCAATACTTCTATTCCACCAACACGCTCTATCCATTCCAGCATCAAACCCAGCACATACCAGGAAAAGGTTGACGGCGTATTTAATAGCGATTGCTTTTTTGCTTGAATGGAAAAATCCAAAGCTTGTGGCGTATTTGCCAAAGGCCTGTCTAAAATAGCGGGATTAAGTAATACCAGCGTAACACCGGCAATTCCCATATTTTTCTGAGCCGAGGCATAAATCAAATCGTGAGCCGAGACATCAATCGGTTTTGACATCAAGCTGGAGCAAGCATCACACACCAAGGGAATAGGTGAAGCAGGTGGTTTTGAAAATTGCAAGCCCTGTGCAGTTTCGTTCTCTGTGTAATGCAAGTACGCTGCATCCCGATTAATATTAGATTCATTAATCTCGGGAATACGATCAAATCCAGTTTCATAAGAACTGGCTACGATTTCGACATTCCCATATTGCTTGGCGGCATTAGCCGCCTGTTCCGACCATAAACCCGTATGTATATAGTCCGCTGTGTTTGCTTGATGAAGCAAGTTCATCGGTATTTGAGAAAACTGCAGGTACGACCCTCCTTGCAGGAGCAAGACGTGATAGTCCGTTGGCACGGCCAGAACACGACGCACAGCGGCGTCGGTACGATGGGCAAAATCCATGAAAGGCTGGGAACGATGGCTGATTTCCATCACGGACACCCCTGTGCCCGCAAAATCAAGCAGCTCATCACGTATTTGCAATAGAACATCCATTGGCAAGGCGCTGGGCCCTGCGCTGAAATTAAAGGCTCGGGACATACTTGCTGAGATCCTGTACAAACCTGAACGCCGGAACAGGCCCCCCCCTATTTCGGCAATGACAATCAAGTCTACGAGCACAATGGTCTGACTAGTCAGACCATTAATATTCTCTGGAGCAGACCGCATGACGCGTTCGTTTGAACTGGACACCTTGAAGATGCGTCTTAACGATGACGAACTTCAATCCCTGGATCTTCACCAGCGCATTCAGCGTGCCTTGCGGGCATTGATTCTGGATGGCGCCCTGGGTCCGGGGGTCAAGCTGCCTGCCACACGCTCCCTGGCCAAATCCTTGGGCATGGCCCGCGATACGGTTGAAAACGCCTATGTTCAACTGCATCGAGACGGCTTTATCGTGCGGCGCGAGGGCTCGGGCAGCTATGTTTCCGAGTCGGTCGGCACGGAACTGCGCGGCAGTGCCTATCGCCGCATCAAAGCCCAGGATCTGAAACGCAGCGTAATGGAACCCGGTACGGGCTTAAGCCGTCGGGGTCGCGCCGTGTTTGAAAGTGGCGGCATTGCCGATCAACAGACCATCAAGGCCTTTGCCACTGGCCTGCCGGAAACCCGCAACTTCCCCACCGATGTGTGGGAACGCCTGCAGCGTCAGGCCATGAAAGACTATCGAGCCAACATCCTGCTGCATGGCGATCCGCAAGGCACCGAGTCCCTGCGTAAAGCGATTGCCGTGTACCTGAATCTGGAGCGTGGTGCGAAGGTCTCCGCTGATCAGATTTTGATTCTGAGCAGCACGCGCCAGGCCTTGTTTCTGTGCGCGCAATTACTGGTCGATGCTGGCAAACCTATTCTGGTTGAAAATCCTGGCTACTTCGGCGCCCGCAAAGCCTTTGAAGCAGCCGAGGCTCGTGTCGTACCAATTGGCGTGGACGAGCAAGGCTTGCGCACCGATCTGCTGAATGAAGATCGCAGCGGCGCGAACTGCATTTACGTGACACCCTCACACCAGTACCCCACCGGGGCCACCATGTCCCTGGAACGTCGTCTGGAGCTCATACACTGGGCGGCTGAAAATGGCCGCTGGATTATGGAAGACGACTACGACAGCGAATTTCATTACGACGGCTTACCCACGGCGTGTGTGCAGGGGCTGGATAAATACCAACGCACAATTTACTTGGGCACTTTCAGCAAAACCCTGTATCCAGGCCTGCGCATGGGCTATATGGCCCTGCCACCCGAGCTGGTCAAACCATTCACCCAGGCACGCAGCATCATGGATGGTCACACACCGCAAATCCTGCAGCTGACGCTGGCGCGTTTTATGGAAGACGGACATTACAACTCGCATATTCGCGCCATGCGCAAGCTGTATGCCGGGCGGCGGGAGATCATGCTGGAAGCCATCGAGCAGCACTTGCAAGGAATCGTTCGTGCGGCCCGACCTGAAGGCGGTTTGCAGATTCCCTGCTTTCTGGAGCCGGGCTGGTCAGAAGAACACACGCTGCGCCGCGCTTTGAGTGCTGGCGTTCAACTGCCGGGTTTGAGCCGTCTGTACATTGGTGAAGAAAAACAACAGGGCTGGCTGCTGGGCTATGCCTCCCTGACCGCCTACGAGATCGAGTCCGCCATGTTGCGTCTGGCCAACGCTCTGCGTCAGGGCAAAGGCTGAGCCGGGAAAAATCAATACATCAAGGGATATCGCCGGTTCAGGTCTGCGACCCCTTCCAAAATGGCATTCTCGGTGCGGGGATTGCGCGAACCACTGCGCACCCCGCCCAGCAAGGCCAGAATCATGTCGCCAATTTCCTTGAAATCATCTTCGCCCAAACCGCGAGTCGTACAGGCGGCACTGCCGACCCGTACCCCCGAGTAGGCGCCAGAGGCTTGCTCATACGGCACACGGTGTTTACTCAAGCTAATGCCCAGCTGAGCCAGAACCTGCTCCACCAAAGGCCCGGACAGCCCCCAAGGGCGCAAATCCACCACACCAAAATGACAGTCTGTTCCCCCTGACACCACCGTCAGCCCACCTTCGGACAAGCGGCGACACAAGCTGCGCGCATTGATGATGACGGACTGGGCATAGGCTTTATAGGATGGGCTCATCGCTTCACCCAAAGCCACCGCCTTGGCGGCCAGAATGTTCAGCAAAGGTCCGCCTTGCAGCCCTGGATATACGGCCTGACTTAAGCGCTCGGCCAGCTTGGGCTCATTGCTCAAGATAATCCCACCCCGCGGTCCGCGTAAGGTGCCATGTGTGGAAAAGGTCGTGACATGGGCATGTTTGACAGGTGATTCCATCAGACCGGCCGCCACCAGCCCCGCGCCGTGGGCCAAATCCACCATTAAATAAGCGTTGATTTCATTGGCGATATTTCTGAATTCGGCAAAATTTGGCGTACGTGAATAGGACGAACCTCCGGCAATGATCAACCGTGGCCGTTCCTTGTGGGCCAGGGCACGAACCTCGTCCATATCGACCCACTGCGTTTGACGATCCACTCCATACGAGCAAGTCTGAAACCAGCGTCCGGACACATTGAAATGCGAACCGTGGCTAAGGTGCCCGCCCGCACTTTGATCCAGCGCCAGAATCGTGTCGCCCGGTGAGAGCAAGGCCAGATACACCGCCAGATTGGCCTGGCTGCCCGAGTGCGCCTGCACATTGGCGTAAGAGGCCCCAAAAACCGACTTGGCCCGCTCGATAGCCAGCTCTTCGGTTTGATCGGCTTGTTCGCACCCGCCGTAAATCCGTTGCCCAGGATAGCCTTGCGCCTGCTTGTTGCTGAGCAAGGAGCCCTGCACATCCAAAACGGAGCGGCTCAGGTAATTCTCGGAAGCGATCAGCTCAATGGTGTGTTGTTGGCGACGCCGTTCGGCTTCGATGATGTCCCAAAGATTGCGATCACTTTGCTGTAGAAATTGCGAACCCGCCAGAGGCTGGTGGGGGGTGTCGCCACCGGCAAGACTCTTCATGGGAGTTCCTGTTTAGAGATTAGCCACGATAGGGTCGTGGCTCATTGCCCGATACCAGGCAAAAGTGCTGCCCTGGACGCACGGACTCCAAGGGCGAAAGATAAACATCCTATTCTGTTTATCGACCTATAAAACAGTCCATTAAAAATTAATTCACCAGACCACTTTTAATTATTGTTATTTGAATAAACATTCAAAGCATAAAGAATTCAAAATCCTCTGAAACACAGAGAGAACGCCAATCCCGATTATCCTGGTCAAGAATTAAAACAAGATTCAAATTTTTATTATTAAGTGGTCTGTCAAATGATCTTGAAATGGTCTGTCATTTATTGTCATAGGATCATTAGAATGCAGCCAACGAATACTCAACACCCATACTTCTAAACGCTCAAGCAGATTATCACCTTTCTCAATCTGTGCACGATAAAAAACATCCCCAGTTTTCCCACGACTACAGGAAACGCCATTGCTTTAACGGCAGTTCAACCACGCTGATCCCCACGGTTCAAGAAACCCGGCAACGGGATTTTTTTGGGCCTTGTCCATAAGAATCGGCAAATCCTTTTAAGCCTGCGATTTTCCATTTGGAAATAAAGATAGGTGGAATAAAGAAACGACCTGTTCATTTCGAACAGATCGCAATCAACAGCAAGGAAGTTTGAAATGACAATCAAAAGCTACGAAACTGATGACGCCGTACGTAATATGCTGCAAAAACTGTCGGTACTTTGGAAAAACCGGGCTGCCGTGAATCAGGAACTGCCTGACTACAACAATCTGGCTTTCGATCCCAACAAGGCCGATTTCAGCGAATGCCTGCTGCCTTTTCGCGAGCATCAGGCCTGGCTGGAAGCTCCTGAAGAATTGAAATCGCAGTGCTTGTCCTATGCCTGGGGCATTTACAACCTGAAGACCATTTACGTTGAGTGCAACGTGGTCACGCCTTCTTGCGAAGACATCATCAAGACCCCGCCCCCAAGCGCCAACCGCAATCTGCTGCAAGACGTGATGTCCCAGGCCTTGCTGGACGAGGCCCTGCACACTCGCATGTCCATCATGGCCTGCAACTACATCTACTCCATGCGTGGTCTGACGCCCCTGGATTTCACCAATTTCAACCTGGTGCAGTGGCGCAATGACATCCTGAGCCAATGCGGTTCCGAATCCGAGCGTCGTCTGACCCGCTTTGCCATTGCCTGCGCATCCGAGACCCTGATTACCGACTACCTGAAGACCATGGCCGAGGACAAGAGCATCCAGACCGTGTGTCATGAAGTTACCCGCACCCATGCCATGGACGAGTGGAGCCACTCCAGCGTGTTCAGCTTTGTGGCGTCGGACATCATTCACGGACTGAGCCAGAAAGAGCGCGAGCATATGCGCGCCGTTATTTTGCGCACCGTAGAAATGTTCGCCAACAATGAAATGGGCGCCTGGGAAAAAGTCTTCTCCATGGTGAATTTCCCCCATGCCCGCGACATTTTGCACGACACCGGCGACTCCAACGAAATTGGCGTGTACACCGGCTCGGTAGAAAGCCTGATCGAGCGCATTGGCCTGAACAGCAAGTCCGGCAAGGCTCCTGCCGAGGCCGAACAACAGGAGGCGCTGCAATGACAGCCATGATTCAGGCGCGCTGCGAGACCGTTCGCCCCGAGGCCGGAAACGTCAAAGTGTTTACCTTGCGGGTGCAGGGCGGCCATTTTGATTTTCTGCAAGCCTTGCAGGCAGGCAAGCACGTCGCCCTGAGCTACCCCGATACCGGCGGCACCATTCAACAGCGTATGTATTCGATCACTCGTGTGGCCGATCCAGACCTGATTGAAATTGCCGTAAAAGGGTCGGGGCGCAATAGTGTTTCCGATCACTTGCACGCCACCTTGCGCGAGGGCATGAGTGTGCCCCTGCAATATGTGGCGGGTGAAATCTCGGTGAACTCTATTGTGGGTTACGAGCGTATCGCCATGATCGCAGGCGGCATTGGCATTACCCTGCCCATTGCCTTGCTGCGTGAGTTGGCGGCGCGAGCCCAGGACGGCTTGCCTGTACCACAAGTACATTTGCTCCTCAGTATTGCCCGTATTGCCGACATTCCCTTCCTGCATGAACTGCTGCAACTGGATCTGGGCACCAGCTGGTTCACGCTGACCGTGTTTGTCACACAGGAAAAGATTCGCGAAAGCGCTCATTTCAAAGTGGGTCGCCCCTCTTTTGAAAATATGGAGCAATTGAAAGACCCGCAGGCCGTGGTGATTTGCGGCAGCCATGGGTTTGCCCAGGCCTTGCGCGAATACACCATTCAGGCGCACCCCATCTCGCACATGTTGATTGAAGCCTTTTCCCCGCCCGCCAGTTCCGGCGTGGAAATCCTGCCTGAAGCAGGCAGTCCCCCCTTGCAAATCAATGTGCGCAGCACCGGGCAAACGCTCTCGCCTGAACCGGGCAGCAGCTTGCTGGAAATGCTGGAGGCCGCCGATGTGCCTATTCGCAGTCAATGCCGCTCGGGCATTTGCGGCGCGTGCCGGGTACAGATTTCGGAGGGCGAGTACCGCTCTGAACCGGATTTTTGCCTGAGCGACCAGGACAAGGCCCAGGGCCATGCACTGGCATGTTGCACCTTCCCCTTATCGGGTGCCATTAATGTAGACATCGGTACCACGAGCTGACATCCTTACCATCTGGATTGAAAGAACCTCTTATGAAGAAAGTCATCGCACTGCGTCATATCCATTTTGAAGACTTGGGCACACTGGAACCTGTTCTGATCGAACAGGGCTACCAAGTTCAATACATTGACCCTTCCGTCGAGTCACTGCGTCACGTGGGTGAACAGGACGCTGACCTGCTGGTTGTATTGGGCGGGCCAATCGGCGCCTACGACGAAAAGATTTACCCCTTCCTGTCTGATGAGCTGGAACTGATCAACAAGTTCTTGCTGGCAGGCAAACCTTTGCTGGGCATTTGCCTGGGCGCACAACTGATTGCGCGCGCCCTGGGCGCCAATGTCTACCCCCTGGGTGTGAAAGAAATCGGTTTCTCTCCGTTGAAACTGAGCGAAGCGGGCAAAGAATCGCCCCTGGCCGCCGTTAGCGGCATTCCCGTCCTGCACTGGCACGGGGATCAGTTCGATATTCCAGACGGAGCCATTCACCTGGCCAGCACGGACGTAGGCCCCAATCAGGCCTTCTCCTTCGGAACCCAAGTACTGGGCCTGCAATTTCACCTGGAAGCCGACACCAGCAAGCTGGAACGCTGGCTGGTTGGTCATGCCAACGAACTGGGACAAGCTGATATCGATCCGCAAATGCTGCGTCTGGAAGCCATGGCGGTACAAAAACGCCTGCACGCCGCTGCCGCTACGGTCCTGACCAGCTGGCTCAGCCAACTTAAACAGGCCAGTTCCGCTGATTGCACTGCATGAACACTGCTGCTGTAACGTTTGTCGATCGTGAACGACATCCCTACCATGTGGATGTCGTTTCGATTCAGTCTCAAGTCGTCTACGGTCGGGTAGGCAACAATGTTGCCGGCCCGACTTTGCGTAGACACGGCTTTAAAGTGGCCGCCGTTCCCACCGTGTTGCTCAGCAACAACCCGCAATACCCCACGATGCACGGCGGTGCTGTCCCCGATGAATGGCTGGAAGGCTTTCTGAATGATCTGGTCTTGCGCGGTGCGCTGGACAAGGTACGCGCTGTCCTGATCGGTTATCTGGGCAGCGCCAATCAAGCCGTCATCATTGCGCGCTGGTTAAAAGCGTTGCTGCAAGAGCACCCTGACACTCTGGTGATAGTGGACCCGGTCATCGGCGATCTGGATGTAGGCGTCTACGTAGACCCGGCACTGATCCCCGCCTATCACGAAACCTTGCTGCCGCTTGCCACGGGCCTGACCCCCAATAATTACGAGCTGTCCTTGCTGTCCCAACAGCCTTGCGACACCATCCAGGGCAGTTCCAGTGCCGCGCACGCCTTGCTAAATGGCCGGACCGAATGGGTCATTGCCACCAGTGCCGCCCCCGACTCCTGGCAGGATGGTCAGATCAAATTATTGATGTCCCGCAAGGAGCCGCGTGCCGACACCCTGCTTAGCCATCCACGCGTGGATTGCGCTGCCAAAGGCACCGGAGACCTGTTTGCCTCCACCTTGCTGGCCCATCTGATTTTGGGTGCAGACCTGCATTCTGCGGTGCATACGGCCAGCGCCAGTGTGCTGCATCAGTTGGAATTAACCCGCCAGGCCGGACATCAGGAATTAATTTTGCCAATAGATCCTTTCCGAGCCTGAGCAAATATTTCCTAATCTAACAAACCTTTCAACCGGCAGTCGTTCTCGTTAAGCTGTGCCCTCTTAGTTACAAACGGAGCATGACATGGGGCTGCCTTTTAAAAGCACGCTACATCCACGGGTGTTCTGGGGATCTACCTTTATCGTCCTGGTCTTTTTGCTGATCGGGATTATTTTCCCTAAAGACGCCGCACTTATTTTTGAGCAGTTACAAAACTGGGTCATCAAAAGTTTCGGCTGGTTCTATATCCTGGCTGTGGCCCTGTTTTTCTTTGCCGTCGTCTATCTGGCATTAAGCCGCTACGGCAATTTGAAATTAGGGCCGGACGACTCGGAGCCTGATTACCCCTATCTCACCTGGATGGCGATGCTATTTGCTGCCGGTATGGGGATTGGCCTGATGTTCTTTGCCGTGGCCGAGCCACTGCAACACTTCTCGGCCCCGCCCTCGGGCCTGGCCAGCACAGTGGAAGCCGCCCATCAGGCGCAGATCATCACCTTCTTTCACTGGGGCGTTCACGCCTGGGCCGTCTATGCGGTCGTTGGCTTGTCGCTGGCTTACTTCTGCTTTCGCTACAACCTGCCTTTAACCATTCGCTCGGGCCTGTATCCCTTGTTTGGCAAGCGTATCGAAGGCTGGATTGGCGATAGCGTGGATATTTTCGCTGTTTGCGGCACGCTATTTGGTATTGCTACCTCCATGGGTTTGGGCGTACTTCAAATCAATGCTGGTCTGGAGCATTTATTTGGCTGGCCGCAGGAAACCTGGCTACAAATTATTTTGATTGTGGTGGTTACTTCGCTGGCTACCCTATCTGTTGTCAGCGGATTGGATGTTGGCATTCGCCGCCTGTCCGAACTGAATTTGCTGGTTGCCATTGCCTTGATGCTGTTTGTGCTCGCCGTGGGCCCTACAGCCTTTTTGATGAATGCTTTTGTACAGAATATCGGCGGTTATCTCGATAACTTCTTTGCACGCTCATTTAGTACACAAGCATTCCGCGGGCAAAGCTGGATGAAAGCCTGGACCCTGTTTTACTGGGCCTGGTGGATCGCGTGGTCGCCCTTTGTCGGCATGTTCATCGCCCGCATCTCGCGTGGCCGCACCGTACGTGAATTCGTACTGGGCGTCTTGCTGGTGCCCACCGTCTTCACCTTCTTCTGGATGACCGTTTTTGGCAACACTGCCATCTTCCTGGATATGGGTGTGGCGGCGGGCCAACTGGCCCAGGATGCTGCCGCGAATGCATCCGTGGCCCTGTTCGAGTTCCTGGAATACCTGCCTTGGTCCAATGTAACCTCGACCTTGGCAATTATTCTGGTAGCCATTTTCTTTGTGACCTCGGCCGACTCGGGCTCTTTGGTTATCGATACCCTGGCTGCCGGTGGGGTGGAAGACGCTCCAGTCTGGCAACGCATTTACTGGTGCGCGCTGGAAGGCACCGCTGCCTCCCTGCTCTTGCTGGCCGGTGGTCTGACAGCCTTGCAAACCGTCACGCTGGTCAGTGCCCTGCCCTTTGCCATCATCATGTTCTTGTTGATCCTGGGGCTGTTCAAAGGCATGAAGGCAGATATGTCACGATTGCGTCGTCAAGGCCCCATGTCCGGCCCGGCTCCCGGCTCGGAAGTGTCCTGGCGTCGACGCCTCTCGACGATCCTGCACACGCCCAACCAGCGGGACGCCCGTCGCTTCATGGGTGAAACCGTGGTTCCCGCCTTGCAGGCCGTGGCCGACGAGCTGGGCAAACGCAACCTGAACGTCAGCCTGGAGACCAGCGAGCAGGATACGGCCCAACTAACCATTCAGGCCGACAACCAGCGCAACTTTGTCTATGGCGTCGAGTTGCGCGCTCGCCGGGTTGCCAGCTTTACCGCGGCAGCAGCACGCAACGAACAGGCTCGCCCTCAAGAATGGCAAGTGCGTACTGTCTTTGCCGATGGCAGTCGGGGTTATGACTTGATGGGCCTGTCCTCCAGTCAGGTCATCAACGACATCCTGAACCACTTCGAGCGCTATCAGTCCCTGGTCACTTCCGAAGCCACCGCGCTGTACGCGCAGTCGCCCGACCCGAGCTAAGCCTCTGTTCCGGTCTCCAGTTTTCTTTCCAGAATCTGGGGACCGGGCCCTTGCTGGCCCAGAATATCGGCCGGATTACGCAAGGGACACTCACTCATGGACAAGCACCCACAGCCAATACAGTGGGTCAGCTCATCGCGCAGTCGCGTCAACTGCTCAATACGATCATTCAAACTGGCCTGCCAACGGCTGGACATGGCTCGCCATTGCTTGCTGGATGGCTTGCTGCCCGGTGGCAAACCACGCAAGGCCTCGTGGATTTCCTCCAGGGGAATCCCGGTACGCTGCGCCACTTTGATGATCGCAATATAGCGTAAAACCACCGAATCAAAACGACGCTGGTTCCCGCTATTCCGCGTACTGGCAATCAAGCCCTTGGCTTCATAAAAATGCACGGTCGAGACAGGGACACCACTGCGTTTGGCCACTTCTCCCACCGTCAAGGCACGACTGAAATCCACTGTTTTTGCCATCTTGACACCCCTTGACCTCAAGTTAACTTGAGGTTTTATAGTCCAGGTACCTAATTAAGGCAAGCCATGTTGGCTGCCTCTTTGTTGTCACAGGAACCTGCCATGCCTCCCCTCATTTGGATTCTGTTTGCCGGACCTCTGTCATGGTTACGGCAAGCCCAGCTTGTGTCAGCCACCTACTTCAAACCCGAAGACTGGTCGCAAAGTGATCAGCGATTCGGCTGGACTCTTCCCAACAAACAGCCTTTGTGGCCTTCTTCCCTGACAGGAGGGTCGGCAGCATGAGTTCGCGTCGTACTTGGATCATGATTCCCGTTCTGGCCGGCGTATTGGCCATAGGCTGGCGTTTGCTGCCAGCCTCGCAAGAAGCTCAAGCAGGGGGAGCCTATCCGCCTGCCGTCGTCGAACTATCCAGCGTCGAGTCCCAGACCGCTCCTCGTCTTTTGCATGCCGTCGGTGCACTGGAAGCCTGGCAGCAAGTGCTGCTCAGTGCAGAGACCAGCGGCCGTATTCGCAAGATTGATTTCACCTCCGGACAGCAAGTCAAGGCAGGCCAGCCACTGGTTTTGCTCAATGACGAACTGGAACAAGCCAGCGTGCGCCGCGAGCAGGCACAGGTCAAACAGGCCGCCATTCAGCTCACCCGTGTACGCAAGCTGAAGGAACAGCAAGCCGCTACCCAGGAGCAGTTGGATCAAGCCCAGGCCGATCACGCTGTGGCCCAGGCCCAACTGCAATATCAACGCGCTGAACTGGCCTTGAAACAGATTGCCGCCCCCTTCTCGGGTCGCATCGGTATCACCAGCTTGCATCAGGGCCACTACTTGCAACCCGGCCAAGCCATCGCCAGCCTGGTCGATGACAGTCAACTGCGTGTGAATCTGACCGTGCCAGAGCAAAGCCTGCCGGACCTGAAGGTGGGCCAGACCCTGCACGTACAGGTGGACGCCTGGCCAGGCGAGAACTTCCAGGCTGAAATCAGCGCCATCGATCCCTTGATTGGAGATTCGCGCACCGTGCGCCTGCAAGCGCTGCTGCCCAACCCGGACAATCGCCTGAAAGCGGGGATGTACGCCCGTGCTCAATTGAAGCGCCCCGCCGAAGCGCCCGTCCTGACCGTGCCCGAAACCGCATTGACCTACACCGCCTACGGCCAGACCGTGTTTGTGGCCTCCCCCACGGATCAGGGTCTGTGGCAGGTCAAGCGCGTGGCCGTACAAACTGGCGAGCAATGGGATGAGCGTGTCGAAATCATTGATGGCTTGAAAGCAGGCGACAAGGTTGTGAGCGCCGGCCAGATCAAGATTCAGGACGGCTCCACAGTACAAACCGCCAAGGACAAGGAGCCCGTATGAACACCACCTCCCGTCCCGGCTTTACCGACTTGTTCGTTCGTCGGCCGGTACTTGCCCTGGTGGTCAGCGCTTTGCTCCTGATGTTGGGGCTGTTCTCTTTGGACAAGCTGCCCATCCGGCAGTATCCCCTGCTGGAGAACTCCACCATCACGATTACCACCGAGTACCCCGGCGCCTCTGCACAACTGATGCAAGGCTTTGTCACCCAGCCCATCGCCCAGGCTCTGGCCTCGGTGGAAGGGGTGGATTACCTGTCCTCCAACTCCGTGCAAAGCCGCAGTGTCGTGACCTTGCGCATGGAGCTGAACCGCGACTCTACCCAGGCCCTGACCGAAGTCATGAGCAAGGTCAGCCAGGTGCGCTACCGCCTGCCTGAAGGCGCCTATGACCCGGTTGTGGAACGTTCCTCCGGGGACTCCACTGCGGTGGCCTATGTAGGCTTTTCCACGACGTCAATCTCCATCCCGGAACTGAATGACTATCTGTCCCGCGTAGTGGAGCCCATGTTCTCCACGATTGATGGCGTGGCGAAAATCCAGACCTTTGGTGGTCAAAAACTGGCCATGCGACTGTGGCTGGACTCGGACCGCATGGCGGGCTATGGACTGACAGCTGCCGATATTGCCCAGGCTGTGCGTGCCAACAACTATCAGGCCGCCCCCGGCATGGTCAAAGGCCAGCATGTCTTGAGCAATATTCAGCTCAATTCGGACCTGACCAGCGTGGCCGAATTTCAGGACCTGATCGTGCGCGAAGACGGCACCTCGCTGGTTAGACTGCGCGACGTAGGCAAGGTAGAGCTGGGAGCAGCAGCGACGGAAACCAGCGCCCTGATGGATGGCCTGCCCGCGATTCACCTGGGCTTGTTCCCCACTCCCGGCGGCAACCCCTTGCGGATTGTGGAAGGCATTCGTGATCGCCTCCCAGCCATTGAGGCCACCTTGCCTCCCGGCGTGGAAGTGGCCCTGGCTTTTGAAACCGCCCGCTTCATCCAGGCCTCGATTGATGAGGTGCTCAAGACCCTGACCGAAGCCATGATTATCGTGGTGCTGGTGATTTATCTGTGTCTGGGTTCTTTCCGCAGCGTGCTGATTCCGCTGGCTACCATTCCCTTGTCCATGTTGGGAGCAGCCGCCTTGATGCTGGCCTTTGGTTTCAGCATCAATTTGCTGACCTTGCTGGCCATGGTGCTGGCTATCGGACTGGTAGTGGACGATGCGATTGTGGTGGTTGAAAACGTACACCGTCACATTGCCGCCGGACGCTCACCCGTGGTGGCGGCTTTATTGGGCGCACGTGAAGTGGCCGGCCCAGTGATCGCCATGACCCTGACCCTGGCCGCCGTCTATGCCCCGATTGGTCTGATGGGTGGCCTGACTGGAGCACTGTTCAAAGAGTTTGCCCTGACGCTGGCCGGTGCCGTGCTGGTATCCGGGGTCGTGGCCTTGACCTTGTCCCCAGTGATGAGTTCCTTGCTACTGCCCTCACAGCAAGATGAAGGTCGCATGGCGCACCTGGCAGAGAGCTTCTTTGGTGGTCTGTCGGCCCGCTACGGTCGATTGCTGGCTCGCTCCTTGCGCCATCGCTGGATCACGGGCGCCATGGCCTTGCTGGTCTTTACCAGCCTGCCCGTGCTCTATCAAATGACGCACAGCGAACTGGCTCCCATTGAAGATCAGGCCAGCGTGCTGACAGCCGTGAAAGCTCCGCAAAATGCCAACCTGGCCTATGCCGAGCGCGACGGCAAGCTGCTGGATGACACGTATCGTGAAGTGGCCGAAACCGAAAGCACCTGGTTGATTGTGGGGACAGACGGCCCGGCTGCCAGCTTTGGCGGGATCAACCTGAAGGACTGGAGCAAGCGCGAGCGCGATGCCAGCGCCGTACAGGGTGAGCTGCAAGGACGTGTCAGCGCGATTCCCGGCAGCAGTATCTTCGCCTTCCAGCTTGCCCCCTTGCCCGGTTCCAGCGGCGGTCTGCCGGTTCAACTGGTGCTGCGCAGCCCCGGCGACTACCGCACGGTGTACGACACGATGGAGTGGGTCAAACAGCAAGCCCGTGAAAGCGGATTGTTCGTCGTGGTAGACAGCGATCTGGACTACAACAAGCCCGTTTCCCGCGTGGAAATTGACCGCAGCAAAGCGGCCAGCATGGGGATCAGTCTGCGAGATATTGCTGATTCCCTGGCCGTACTGGTGGGCGAGAATTACCTGAACCGCTTTTCGCTGGATGGTCGCTCGTATGACGTGATTCCACAAAGCCAGCGTGAACTGCGCCTGACGGCTCAAGCACTGACACGTCAGTTTGTACGCAGCGCCAATGGCGAGCTGGTGCCCTTGTCGGCCATGGTTCAAATCCACAGCGAAGTGGAGCCCAACAGCCTGCGCCAATTCAACCAGCAAAACTCGGCCACGCTGCAAGCCATTCCAGCACCGGGCGTCACGCTGGGACAGGCGGTGGGCTATCTGGACGACATCGCCCGTCAATTGCCTGCAGGATTCACGCATGACTGGCAATCGGAGTCGCGCCAATTCACCCAGGAAAGTCAGTCTCTGGTGTGGGCCTTCCTGGCCGCACTGGTGGTGATTTACCTGGTACTGGCCGCACAGTACGAAAGCCTGGTGGACCCCATCATCATTCTGGTGACGGTGCCCTTGTCCCTGTGCGGTGCCCTGCTGCCTTTGGCCCTGGGATTTGGCACGCTCAACATCTACACCCAGATAGGTCTGTTAACGCTGGTCGGCCTGATCAGCAAACACGGCATTCTGATGGTGGAGTTTGCCAATGAACTGCAATTCAAAGAGGGCCTGAAAAAGCCCGAAGCCATCTTGCAGGCCGCCCGCATTCGTTTGCGCCCTGTGCTGATGACAACCGGGGCCATGGTCTTTGGTCTAGTGCCTCTGCTGTTTGCCTCGGGTGCGGGTGCTAACAGCCGCTTTGGCCTGGGCGTAGTGCTGGTCTCGGGCATGTTGATCGGCACAATATTCACCCTGTTTATCTTGCCGACTTTGTATACCTTGCTGGCGCGTGATCACGCCCATCAAGCAGACACCCCGCGGGCGCGCGATTTGGCGCAAGCCCTGCGCCCTTCGACTGGAGAACACTCATCATGACGCCACAACTATCAAACAGGCTAGCGCCTGTGGCGCGTGCTCTGCGACTGGTGATCCCCAGCCTGATCCTGAGCGGTTGCGCTGTGGGGCTGGACACCTCCATTCCCACCGCTCCAAGCTTGGCCGACACCAACTGGAACAGCCAGTTCGCTCAAGCCACCGAGCAACGCGAAAACTGGTGGACCTTGCTGCAAGACCCGCAACTGAACGCCTTGATTGCCAAGGCCCTGGACCACAACCTGGATATTGCCCAGGCACAGGCCCGCTGGCGGGCCTCCCGCGCCCTGATCGACGAGCGCCAACACGACCGTCTACCCGCCATCACGGCCCACGCCAGCTACAACCGTAGCGGTTCACAATTTGCCGCGCCCGATGGCTCCATTGATCACGGTATTACCGAGAACTGGCGCCTGGGCATGCAGGCCACTTGGGAGATCGATCTGTTCGGTCGTCTGGAGCAACTGGCCCGTTCTGCGCAGGCTCGCAGCGAGGCCAGTGCAGACCAACTGGATCTGACTCGCCAGGCTATCGCGGCTGAACTGGCACGCCAATACGTGCAAGCCCAAGGTTTGCAACGGCAACTGGCTCTGGCTGAGGATGACGTACGCAGCTGGGAGCATACGATCAGGCTGGTGCAGGCTGGCGTCTCGCTGGGTCGGGAATTGCCGGAGAATCTGGACAATGCCCAGGCTGGTCTGGAGCGCGCCAAAACCCTGGTGCCCCAACTGCGCAGCGACCTGGAACTGGCTCGTTTGCGCATCCAGGTACTAAGCGGCGGGCAAGCCGGGAGCATTGATACGCCATTGCCCAGCGCCAAGGCACCCTTGGCCGCTTCCTTGCCGTTAGGCGATGTGAACGCCATGCTGTTCAACCGGCCTGACGTACGCGCCGCCCGGCAAGAAATCCTGGCCAGCTCGCACGAAGTGGCCGCCGCCACCGCCGAGCTGTACCCCCGCCTGGATCTGGCTGGCTTTATTGGCTTTTTTGCTTTGCGAGGTAGCGACCTGGGCCATGCTGCCCGTGCCTTTGATGTTTCACCTGCCATGCAATGGCCTGCCCTGCGCCTGGGCCATGCCAAAGCGCGCTTGCGTGGCATGGAGGCGGTGGCCGATGAATCACGCCTGCACTATCAACAAGTGCTGTTGCAAGCTCAGGAAGAAATTCAGGGCTCTTTGCAAAGGCTGACTCAACATCAGGAAAGCCTGCTTAGCCTGACGCGGGCGGCGTCACATCTGGAAAATGCCCATGAGCGTGCCTTGACGCGTTATGAAGTGGGAGCCGGTGCCTATCAGCAAGTGCTGGAAAATCAGCGCAGCCTGAACCAGACCCGGCAAGAACTGGCAATAGCGGAAACCGGCTCGTACCTGAATGTAATTGCCTTGTATCAGGCCTTGGGTTGGGGAGTGGCGACACCAAGCTCCACTGAGTAACTTCAAGCTTGATCGGATTGGGGGTGGTCTGTCTCGAAGATAGGCCGCCCCTTTTCTATTTGTGCATCCGTCTGTTGCAAAAACTCGGATAGATTCGCAATCTTGCTTTGCATTAGCCGATCCAGCAGCTTTCCGCCAAACCACAACAAGGCGCAGCAGAAAAACGTAATCGGCAATACATACCAACGCAGCCAGACCGATGCATCCAGCAACCAGCCAAGCGCGGTAAAAATCACCACTAAAGTGCAGGCAATCCAATTATTGCGTTTGGCCTTGAGCAAGAATTTCCTCAAATCCAGGTGGCCACGGTTCAGAGTCTCTAATTGCTCGTAAAGCTGATCGCGGTCTTTTTGCAGTTGCACCCAGGCTGCGCGCTGCTCTGATGTCACCGCAAGGGCAGATCGGGGTTGTTCATATTCCTGATGGCTCATTATCTCTACGCTGGGGCAGCGGCGTACTCTAGAAAGTCGCTATTGTAGGAGGAATGAAAACGGGTAGTGTTTCTGCCTTTTTCTCTTTACCAAGCAAGCCTATGCCTACCACTTCAATCACGCGCCTGCTCTAGCCAGCCACCGCAGCTCAGCCTGGCCAAAACGCCTTACTAGTTCCCCAGCAAGGACGAACCTTTTTGCCCCAGGGACAGCACTTCACTGGCATTCACAATGGCAATCGAAATATCCTCAATCGTGCTGCGCTTGTTCATGGCCTGCTCACGAATCAAATCGTAGGCCTGGTCCTCGGACACCTGATGGGTACGCATCAAGATCGTCTTGGCTTGCGCCACATGCCGCTGCCCCATCAGTTTGGTTTGCAGCTTGCTGATCAGCCGACGTTGCTGGCGCAGTTCTTTATGGTATTTACGCGCCAGCACCACCGTGGACAACAAGCCAAAAGAGCGTATGGGCGAAGGCAGGATCGCCTGAATATTCAAATCCAGCACGGCCGACACTATCGTGGGATTTTCATAATTGACCACGGCAATAATCGTGGGTGCTTCCTCCTCGCAGACCCAATCCAGGCGCAGGTGCAAAAGATCAGGCTGCACGGCCAGAAAGACCAGATCCGTTCCTGAAGGCAGGTTTTGCGTGGGTGGCCAGATCGTCTGGACCGAACACCCGATACGCTGCAGTTGCTGGGTCAGCAAGCGGCCATCGCTATCGTCCGGATGCATGACCACCATCGTCAATTGCCGCAGTTCCTTGAGCTGCGGCGAGGTGGCATGCGGAAAACGATTCCGCATTCGCAAAGGCTTGTTTGCCGGCTCATCACCGTAGGAAGAGGAGTTGGCCACGCTTTATGTCTCCAAAGTATCCAGCTTGGCAGTCCAGTCGCCCAAGGAATGGGTAACCAGATACGGGTCGGGCGAGACCGGGCGCGTTGCCTGGCGCACAATCGCAAACTCGCCGTCGGCATTGATGCGGCCAATCCGTGGATAAAGCCAAGTATGGTGATTATTGGGATCGATCTTGATCCGCCCCTGAGGTGCATCCAGTTCACTGCCCAACAGGTAGGGCAGCAGATCTCCGATCGCATCACTGGCGGATTGTCGATACGCATTGGCGAACAAATGCATCTGTGAATAGGCAGCTTCCCAGCACAGATTAGGGTGGCAGTCGGCCCCAAAGCGCTTGCGCAAACTGGCCAGACAACGCGCATTGACCTCCGACTCGATGGACTGAAAATACGGTGCAGCGGTGAAGTGTCCACAGGCAATATCCGCGCCCATCTGGGCAATCTCGGCCTCGGAGGTCGTCAAACTGGCAATGGGCATGGTTTGCGGATTAAAGCCCGCATTGGCATACGCACGATACAGATTGGCAGTGGAGTCCCCCACCACGGTGGAGAAAATAAAGTCCGGCTGTTTCTGGCGTATGTCTTCCATGATCAGGCTGTAATCGCTCTCGCTGGCATCCAATGGCAGATAGTGTTCGCCCAGCACTTTGCTATCGGGATGCTGCATGACCAGCTCGCGCATGATGCGATTGGACTCATAGGGGTAGATATAGTCCGAGCCAATCATGTAGACCCGCGCGCCAAAATTGCTGGTCATGAAATGCGCCAGCTGCACACTGTTCTGATTGGGCGCCGCGCCGGTATAGATCACATTGCCCGAAAACTCGAAACCTTCGTACAGGGTGGGATAGAACAGCAGCTTGTTCCACTTCTCCACAATCGGGATCACGGCCTTGCGGCTGCTGGACATATAACAGCCAAAGATCACGTTGACGCGGTCCTGCACAATCAGCCGCTCGGCCTGTTCAGCGTAGCAAGCAGGCCTGGACGCCGGGTCGTAGCACACCGCCACCAGTTCACGCCCCAGCAGGCCACCGGCCTCGTTGATTTCCTCAATCGCCAGTTTGGTGCCCTGCCATTGCGACTGACCAATGGTAGAGGTCATGCCGGTTGCGGAATAAAGAACGCCGACGCGTACGGGTTCGTTGTGAGCCAAAGTCCATCTCCTGTCTAGCATGGTAGGGGCGCAGGTCGACGGACCTGCCGGTAAACACTACGAGCGAGCATCAGGTTACTCCAAAAAACTGCATTACTCTGGCCCCCACCACGCTTGCACTCCTATGAAAACTACCAGGCATCCATCATGATCAGGGTGCCGGGCAACCAGCAGGTCAAGGCCCCGATCAAGACGGTATACGCAGGCAAGATACGCAAGGACCGTCCCAACCCCAAGGCCAGGAAAAACAGAAACCACAGGCTGGACCACAAGAGCCACATGGCGATCAAACGCGGATCGCTGGCAGAACCGGCAAAGGCCAGTGCGCTGATGGCAACGAACAGGCAATACCAGCCAAAGCCCACTCCTTTCAACCCATACCACTGCACCACAGCCAGATACAGATAGGTGAAGGCAAACAGCAGCCCACCAGCAACGGCAAAGTAATCCGCCATTTGCTCGCCGCGCTGCAAGCCCAGCAAATTGATGAACAGGGCCAACAGCCCCACCAGCAAGTTAAAGGGGGCCAGGTCCCGACTTTCAATACGTCCAGTCAAACCCACGCCATTCACAATCAGCACAGCCCCAATAAAGAAAAGCGCAACACCCAACATGGCATAAGCCTCCAAAACAAGGTGACGATTCCGGCCTGGCTGGCGTCAGATCTTGCTGACGCTGCGTGAGCTCTGTGTATCGCGATGGCATCGTGCCGCGAAGCAAGGTTCCAGATAGTTCGCAACCTAACTACGAGGTCGGATTTATTTCAGGCAAACAAAAAGGCCCAGACCGGTTCAAGCATTGAACCGGTCTGGGCCTTTTTGCCCGGCATCGGCGCTGGCAGCATTGGCAGCGGATGTCGTATCTATTTGGAAATGTCGCAGCGATCTGAAATCGCGATCGGTGCAATTCTTACATAGCCCGGACTATCGCCTGTACTAGCGATTACCCTAGCGGCTGATGATTGGCGTGCTGAATATATTTTGTGCTACAGTACTTCATCGATTTAACGATCTGATTCTTATTTCATGAACCGCCCCGCATCCTCTTTGCCAAGCACTCTGCCCCTGTCGCGGGCCGCGTCGCTGCGGGCGGGCTCCCCTCCATCTGTCTTGCTGTTGACTGTCGTCGCCCCAGGCGTCGTCAATCAAGCCGCAGTCGTGTCCGACGTCGTCGTCGACACACGCGTCTACAGCGTCTGCTCCTAAGACCTCTTTTTCTTTTCCTGCGCCATTGATGCGCCTGGAATGTCTTTGCAGACAAACCTAATTTATTTAGACAGATAAAGAACATCATGACTTCTTCTTCTCGCGCCCAAGCGGGTGCTATTGCCTTGTTCGTGCTGCTTTGGGGCAGCGCGGGTATTTTCACGCGTATCGGTCTGGATCATGGCTCGGTTATGGCCATGCTGATCCTGCGTTTTGCCATCGCCCTACCTATGGTGATCATGCTGGGGCACTTCAATGGCGGCTGGCTGCCACCCAAAGGGCAACGTCTGCTGCCAGCTATCAGCGGTTTGCTGATGATCGGGCTGTATTCGTTTTTCTATTTTGAAACCCTGGCTCAAGGGATCACACCGGGTCTGCTGGCGACGATCCTGGGTGTACAGCCGATTCTGACCTTGGCTTTGACCGAGCGGCGTTTTTCTTTGAGCCGTGTGGCCGGTTTGGCACTATCGCTGACAGGACTGATTCTGGTGGTGTATCAAAGCCTGATTGTCAGCCGTTTGTCCGTGATGGGTCTGGTATTTGCAATTGCTGCTTTGTTGAGCATCACTGTGGGGACCATTGTTCAAAAGCGTCAGCCCGTGGGGGCGTTGCAAGGAATGCCTTTGCAGTATTCCTTGTCTCTGGGCTTGTTTATTCTTGCGTCCCTGGGTTTGGGACAGGAAATCCGCTGGGAGAACACATGGGGCTTTTGGGGGCCGGTGGTCTGGCTTGGTCTGGTGATCTCCGTGCTGGCCCAGTTGCTGCTGTATCGCATGATTCGCAGCGGGAATCTGGTCAACGTTACTAGCCTGTTTTATCTGGTTCCTGTGGTGACAGCCGGGCTGGATTTCCTGATTCTAGGGAATACCTTGGCGGCTCGCGCTGGGTTGGGACTGGTGGCTATCTTGGCTGGTCTTTGGCTGACGTTACGGAAGAAAGCGGCGTAAGTCTGCCTGTATATGTGGGGATTCACGGAGAGTGAAATCGGTCTTTGAATGATGAGATCGGTCTCCGTGAAGCCACCACTTGGGTCCCTCTGCCGGGATCGGGCTGAGCACTTGCCGGTGCTACGCACCGGTGCCCTTGTCAGGAGATAGCTACGGGCGCATCCTGAACTCGCCGGGTACTTGGTCCCCCGGACCAAGTACAAGCGTCCGGCTCAAACAGCAGGATGCTTGCACCCCTACGCTATCTCCTGCCCGCGGCAAGTACTCTGATCCGCCCAATCCCGGCAGAGGGACCCAAGTGGTTCACAGTGATGCATTTCCACGATTCAAGTCGGTTTGCTTCCCAAATCCAGGCACAGCATGGACAGATCTCAATGCCTAGATCTTTATTCTTAAGCGGCAACCCTCAAAGCGCCCTTCTAAAAACTACTGATTTACGAGCTCTCGCTACAGATCGATACCTATCATCAGCGTGTGAATACTGCAGGCATGCTAATTATCATTGCTGAATACTTTTGGGCTTTTTCAACTGGCCGCACTCCGCCCAATCGCAGTAGCCCTTCAACTCATCACAACAACTCGGCCAACCACAAGCCCTAGCCCCACCAAGCGCCAAACCAAAAAACACTAGACAGCCCCCGTCCGCGCTACAACCAGCACTTCCTTCCACCCCAAATCGGTTTTCTTATATTTCTCCGTTGTGAGCCGCTTGGGGGCCGGGTCCAGGGGGGCGGGCGATTCAGACTGCTTGCCGCAGGCGGTTCTGATATCCGGGATGCAAGCCCTGTGCTGTTTGAGCCCGACGCTTGTGATTGGTCCGGGGGACCAATCACCGGGCGAGTTCACAGGGCGCCCGGATATCAGAACCGACAAGGGTACCGATGCGCAGCATCGGCAAGTAGTCAAGCCCGCCCCCCTGGACCCGGCCCCCAAGCGGCGTCCCCACAGAGACACCCAACAAAAAAAAACCGACATCTCCAACCCTGGGGTCGGGCGAGATATCGGTTCAAAAGCCGGGGGCCTGTTCCCGGCGTGCTACCGTTTCAAAACGTGCTTCTAATTATTAATTCCAGAAGAACTCATCGCAGCCACCTCAATGCGCCGCAATCCACTCCAACAGTTCCTTCTCCCCTTGCCAAGGCTGACTACGATCCCCACTGGCAGCCCGCTCCTCGGCAACAAACTCGGGGGTAATGGCATCCTCCTCATTCCCCCACTCATGGCGAATAAAGCTCAACACAGCCGCCAGCTCCGCATCACTGAACTGCTCTGCAAATGCAGGCATCGCCCCCTGATATTCCTGGCCTTTCACCGTGATAGCCCCCGTAACCCCGTGCAGCACCAATTGCGCCAGTACCTTGGGGTCACCCTTCACCCACTCTGAATCCGCCAAAGGCGGGAACACCCCTGGCAAACCTTGCCCCGTCGCCTGATGACACGCCACACAGGCATTGGCATATAGCTGCTTGCCATCCGCAGATGCACTGCCAGGCGCAGGAGCCAGAACCGCCAAAGGACGCTGATCCCCCAAACGCGGAGAGCTGTTGGGCTGAGCCGAGACGATGTAATACACCGCCCAGGCCAGCAAGGCCAAAATCACCAGAATCACTATGCGCGGAATCGGGTTGTACTGCTCGTGGGGATCAGCATTCTCGCTTTGACGACTTTGAACAGGCCGGTTCATTCCTCACTCCCCACCACATCAGCACTCAAGATCGGATACACATGCTTGAGTGACTGCAAATACACCACCAGATCCAAGGCCTCCGGACGGGCTACCACCACCTTGCCCTCCGGTGCCACACCCGGCGGCAGACTCACGACGCGCTCGTCAGGCTGCATCTGATCCGGGTTCTTGGCTTCAAACAGGAAGCGATAGGGAGGCATATTGCTGCCCGGCGAGTAAGCGCGCGGATCGTACAAGTGTCCCAAATGCCAATCCTGACTAGGCTGACGCACACCAATATTGAACAGATCCGGCCCGGTGCGCATGGTGCCCAGCAAAGGTGGATCGTCGTAGTGATAATCCCCGGCGACCGAAGCACGCCCCCAGCCACGGCTCGCATCCGCTACACCCGCGCCCGTTGTACTGGGCTGCTGCGTGTGACAAGTAATGCAGCCATTGCCCCGATACACCGCCCGACCCCGCACTTCCTGACTGGTATAGGGCGACAAACCTTCAGGGGCAGGCTCGTCCTTCAACTGCAAAAAAGGCACCACAATCATGGCGGCCGTTGCCAAGGACAAGGTCACCATGGACCCGATAATCAACTTCAGTTCGTTTTCCATGTCCTTAAACCTCCAGCTCAGCGGTACGGCGCACTGCAGCCGAGCGGGACTCGGTCAAGGCAAACGCACCCGACTTCACAATCATCAGCAATACGTGCAGGGCGAAGACCAGATGGCCCAGCGTCATCATGGCGCCGCCAATAGAACGGCCTTGCAACCAGGGCATGGTGACTGCCACCGACTCCATAAAACCACGGGCAGGATCCAGCAAGGCCAAACCTTGCAGCACGCCACCAATGCTGAGCGTGATCATGTACACCGCAAAGCCAGCCACCACCAGCCAGAAGTGCCAGGAGATCAAGGCAGGCCGGGGCCAGGCCGTGTTCAGAATGCGAGGCAAGGCAAAGTACACTCCGCCGAAAATCACCATGGTCACAAAGCCGTACATACCCAGATGAGCATGAGCCACCGTGAAGTGCGTGAAGTGTGTAATGGAGTTCAGCGAACGCAAGGCCTCAGCAGAACCTTGCAAGGACGCGACGGTGTACATCATGGCGCCAAAGACAATAAAACGCAGAACGGGCGAGTGACGCAGCGCACTGAAATGCCCCTTCAACGTCAAATGCTGGTTAGCCGAGAAGGCCAGCACCGGAATCACCATCATCACGCTTTGCACGATGGACAAGGTAATCAGCCATTCAGGAATAGGACCACCAATCAAATGGTGCGCACCCACCTGTCCGTAGAAAAAGGCCAGCGTCCAGAAGCCCAGCAGCGACAAGTTGTAGGAGCGCACAGGGCGTCCAATGACTTTGGGCAGGAAGTAGTAAATAGCGGCAATCGACATGGGGGTATAGAACAGGCCCAACACGTTATGCCCGAACCACCAGTTCATGGTGGCTTGCTCCACCCCGAAGTGCACGCCAGGAACCTTGGCGACCAGATACAGAATGGGGAACCAGAACAGCGCCGCGCCGATGTACCACACCGACACGTACAAGTGCTTGACCTTGCGTTGCGAGAGCATCAAGGCCAGCGGCATACCGATCATCATGCCGCCAAAGGCGAACAGCACACCGATTTGCCAGGGGATTTCCAACCACTCCAAACCCGCATTCAAGCCTATGGCCAAAGCACCAATCCCCGCCACCAGCGCAGCATTCCAGACCAGACCGCCCACCATCACCAAACGGCCACCCAGCAAAGGGGTTTGCAGCAAGCGCGGCAACATCCAGATTGTTAGCCCCAACAAGCCCATGGGTGCCCAGCCATATGCCACGCCATTCAGGTGAATCGTGCGCAGACGGCCAAAGCTCAACCAGGAAACGTCACCCAGAAACTCGGGCCAGTGCAGTTTCAAGGAGCTGATCAAACCCGCAAACGAGGCCACCACCAGCCAGACCACCGCACAGACAATCAGTAAGAACGCAGGCATGGAACTGGAACGATCGGCCTGTTCACGCGCCGCCATTTCAAGCGCGCTGGTTTGCTGACCATGGTTCTCTGCAATATGGTCGGCCGCCGCCAGGCTTAGCGCCTGCCGTTGGGCAGCATCGGCCGAGGGTTCTTCGGGCTGGCCGATTTCGCCCTTGTGAAAAATAGTGCGCGCACCACTGACGTCAGCATCGAACAGGCCCTTGCGCAAGGACCAGATAAAGGCAAAAAGCCCGGCAATCGACAGGATGAATGCGGCAAGCAAAAGCGCCGTCGGGTTCATGGTATTCCTCTGATTAGATAGGCCCGCAGCCCACACGGGCACGGACGAAAACACCCGGCAAGGCTACCTGTCGGCACAGAGCATTCCAAGAATCAGTTAAAGCTTAAAAAACCCTATCAGTTGTCCTGAAAGCCCCGCAAATTGCCGTTTGCTTGTGCTTGAAGACATACCCATCAGATAATAAAAAAACCACATTTATTGAAATTACCGTATCAGATGGAGCACAGAAGGACATGAAACTGTACGAGACGCTGGCCAAGGAACTAGCCCAGGCCATTCTTGACGGCACAGTTGCCGCAGGCGAGCGCATGCCCTCTGTGCGTCAATTGATGGATAAGCACAAGATCAGTGCCTCGACGATTTTCCAGGCGTATTACCGACTGGAAGCACAAGGCTTGATCAAGGCGCGTCCTCGTTCGGGCTACTACGTCTGCTCCAGCCTGGCGCCTCATACCTTGGAGGCGGACACGGCCTCCCAGCCACCGCTGCAAGCGACCAGCGTCAACAATAGCGACCTGATCATGGCGATCCTGCAATCCAGTTCAGAGCGCTCCGTAGCGCCTTTAGGCTCCGCTTTCCCCAGCCCTGTGCTCTTTCCTCTGGAACGCCTGGGCCGCTTCTTGTCTGCCAGTCTGAAACAGCAAGATCCCTGGGCCAGCGTGGACGATCTGACCCAAGGCCACGCTCCCCTGCGTCGCCAGATTGCCTTGCGCTATCTGGCTCAAGGCATGGCCATCAATGCCAACGATATTGTGATTACCAACGGAGCTCTGGAAGCGCTGAACCTATGTCTTGCAGCGGTAACTCAACCGGGTGACATCGTGCTGGTGGAATCGCCCACCTTTTATGCCGCGCTGCAATCGCTGGAACGCATGAAGCTGCAAGCACTGGAAGTGCCCACCCACCCGCGTGAAGGCATTGATCTGGAAGCGCTGGAACACGCGATCAAACATCACGCCCCCAAAGCCTGCTGGCTAATGACCAACTTCCAGAACCCGCTGGGCAGCCTGATGCCCGATGCGAAAAAAGCCCAATTGGTCGAGCTGCTGGCCCGCTATGAAATCCCCTTGATCGAGGACGATGTTTACGGCGAACTGTACTTCGACACGGAGCGCCCCCGCCCCGCCAAAGCCTTTGACCGTCAGGGACTGGTGATGCACTGCTCCTCTTTTTCCAAAACCCTGGCACCCGGCTATCGCATCGGCTGGGCTGTGCCGGGACGCTATATACGTGAAGTCGCCCAGGCCAAACTGACCACTACCCTGACGTCTCCCGTGCCCACCCAATTGGCCCTGGCCAGCTACCTGGAAAAAGGTGCGTACGAGCAACACCTGCGCCGTTTACGCACTCAACTAAAAAACCAGTATGCGCAGTTCTCCAAAGCCTTGGGACGCTACTTCCCCGCAGGAACTCGGGCCACCCGCCCCGAGGGCGGCTACTTCCTGTGGGTAGAGCTGGAAAAAAGTGTGCAGACCTTGGAACTGCATCGCCTGGCCCTGTCACAAGGCATCAGTCTGGCACCAGGCTCCATCTTTTCAACTACCCAGAATTACAGCCATTGCCTGCGTCTTAACTTTGGCCATCCGTGGACAGAACACAGCGATCACGCGCTGGAAATACTGGGTAATTTATGCCGACCATTGCCACTTAAAAAGTCATGAAGCGTAGTGCCTGACGATAGAAAATAAGAATAGGCAAGTCATTGAATAACAAACGAAAAGACAGCACGATGACTCAGTTACATAACGCAACAACACTGTCTATTCAGGAGTTTTTGATGGCCCATACCTTACGTAGCAAGCTGATCGGTGTCTGGCAATTGGTGTCCTTTGATTTTGTCCCGGAAGATGGCTCGCCCAGCTATCCCGGACTGGGGCCTAATCCTATCGGTCAGCTGATCTATACAGAAACAGGTTATGTAGGGGCACAACTGGGCAGCAGCACCCGAACAGTACAAGACAGCTGTCAATCGCTACTGGATACGTATCTGGCCTACGCTGGGACGTTTGAAGTGGATGAGGCCACCCAGTGCGTTACCCACTTTGTTGATATGTCCCTGTACCCCGATTGGGTAGGGGTTCCCCAGCCACGACTGGCGCGCTTTACGCAAGGCGCTCTGGAACTGATCACCCGTGACCCCGTGGTAGTCGCCGGCAAATTGGGAGTGGGCACCTTGTTGTGGCACCGAGCCTGACCAGGTCAAGCAGACGCTCCCTCACTAGCGGCCAGCCCTTGCTGGCCGCCTCAGTTTTGAGCCTCGTTATCGAGCAGGCCCAGAAAATAATCCACAATCGCGTGTGCACGCCTGTCCTTACGCATGGCCAAGGACAAGGGAATCGTGAACTGACGCTGCTGCGGGTCCACCGCAATCATCTGGCCCTTCTCTACCCAGCGAGCCGCCACGTGCTCGGGCAAGAAACCGATGTACTCCCCCGTCAAAATCAAAAAGGCGATTCCTTCCCGGTCACTGGCTGTGGCAACACAATTCAGATCCTGGTGTTGTCCGATCGCCTCCGGGCTCATGCGATAAGCAGGCGCAATGGCCGCAGCCCGGCGCAAGGCTTCCTGAGACACTGTCCCTTTTTGCACCGCGGCAAACAAAGGATGCTCCCAGGAGCAATACAGAAAATAAGGTTCGGCATAAAGCGTGCGATATTCCAGCCCGCTCAAGGCATTGGTTTCAGGCAGCACGCCCATATGCAAGCGGCCATCCAGTAAACCACGCTCAATCTCGCCCGGCGTACTCATGCTGATATGGACGCGCACCGCCTCACTGCTTTGGCGCAAGGCACGCAAGGCCGAGGTGATGTGCATATGAGGCTGCGAGATCAGGCTATTCATCAAGCCTATATTCAAGCCCCCCCGCAAACTGGAATGCAGCTGGTTCACCTCACTGCGGAAATTCTCCACCGCAGCCATCAAGGTTTCACTGGCCCGCAATACCTGTCGCCCTTCTTCCGTCAAGGCAAAACCCGCCCGGCCGCGCTGACACAGCCGGATTCCACCCAAACGTTTTTCCAGATCGCTCATATGCAAGCTGATGGCCGAACGTGTAATGCCCAGCACGCCTTCCGCAGCCGAAAAGCTGCCCACTTGCGCCACCGTTCGGAACACACGCAGCAGACGCAAATCAAAATCAGAAACCTGCAAGAGTCCCTTGAGTTGCATATAGGTGAGTAAAACAATAAGTGAAGTTAAATAAAAACGTATTTTACTCAACAACTTAGCTGCCTACACTGGGGGTATTCACCGCCTTGAGGAGACCACCATGAACTCACCCTACTTTGCGCCACAGCAGATTGCCAGTGAACTCAATCTCCAGTCCCACTGGATGCCCTTTACCGCGAACCGATACTTCCAGCAGGACCCGCGCCTGGTCGTCAAAGCCGAAGGCAACTGGCTCTACGATCAGGATGGCCGCCAGATTTTTGACAGCCTGTCCGGGCTTTGGACTTGTGGTGCCGGACATGCTCGCCATGAAATCCAGGCCGCCGTGCATCGTCAACTCGGGCAACTGGACTACTCTCCCGCCTTTCAGTTTGGACACCCCGCTGCTTTTCAGTTGGCCGACAAACTGACGCAATACACCCCCGAGGGACTGGATCACGTTTTCTTTACCAACTCCGGCTCTGAATGTACCGACACGGTCGTCAAGATGGTGCGGGCCTACTGGCGCATCAAAGGCCAGGCGACCAAGACTCGTTTGATTGGCCGTGCTCGTGGCTACCACGGCGTGAACGTGGCCGGTACCAGCCTGGGAGGCATAGGCGGTAATCGCAAGATGTTCGGGCAACTGATGGATGCCGACCACCTGCCCCACGTACTGCAAGCAGACTGCGCCTTCACGCGCGGCCAGCCCGAAACAGGGGGCCTTGCCCTGGCCGACGAACTGCTGAAACTGATCGAACTGCACGATGCCAGCACCATCGCCGCCGTGTTTGTCGAACCCGTCTCCGGATCGGCAGGCGTACTGGTGCCACCTACCGGCTACCTGCAACGCCTGCGCCAGATTTGCGACCAGCACAACATTCTGCTGGTCTTTGATGAAGTCATCACCGGCCTGGGCCGCCTGGGAACCTATACCGGGGCCGAATACTTTGGCGTCACCCCCGACATCATGACCATGGCCAAGCAATTGACCAACGGTGCCATCCCCATGGGCGCGGTCGTTGCCAGCAAGGAAATCTACCAAACCTTCATGGGCCAGGACTTGCCACTGCACGCCGTGGAATTCAGCCACGGGCACACCTACTCTGCCCACCCCGTCGCCTGCGCCGCCGGACTGGCTGCCCTGGAGTTGCTGGAACAGGACAATCTGTTGCAACGCTCCGCTGAACTGGCTCCGCATTTTGAACAAGCCCTGCACCAGCTGCGCGACAGCCCGAATGTCATCGACATCCGCAACTGCGGCCTGGCAGGTGCCATCCAGCTCGCCCCACGGAATGGCGACCCCGCCATCCGCCCCTTTGAAGCGGGACTGCAACTGTGGAAACAGGGCTTTTACGTACGCTTTGGTGGCGACACCCTGCAATTTGGCCCCACCTTTACCTCTACCCCCGAGCAACTCAACTCACTCTTCGATGCAGTGGGAGGCGTCCTGAAGAACCTGGCTTGAACGCAGCAACAGGGCGGTCATGGAAAGACCGCCCCACACACCAACCAAGACCTGGAACAGGGCCTAAAGAAGACAGCCGCTGTAAACCAGGCTGTAGCCTCTGCTCCAAACACGACAAAAGCGCCATAATAGAATTTTTGCCCCACAAGCATCGTTCAGCGCCATGAGTCCATCCCACCCCGCCGTTTTTGCACAAGCCCCTATTGGCGTGTTTGATTCGGGCGTGGGTGGATTGTCCATCTGGCGTGCCCTGCGCCAATCCCTGCCCAACGAGCATCTGCTCTACCTGGCCGATTCCCAATACGCTCCCTACGGAGACCGATCCCCCGAATGGATTGTGGAGCGTACCCTGCAAATGACTCAATTGCTGGTAGACCAGGGCTGCAAGGCGCTAGTCATCGCCTGCAACACCGCCACACTGGTAGCCGCCCCCGCCCTGCGCTCCAGGCTTTCCATCCCCATCATCGCCATCGAACCCGCCATCAAACCCGCTGCCACCTTGAGCCGTAGCCGTAGCGTCGCCCTGATGGCCACCAGCCGCACCCTGGACAGCAGCGGCCTGCAAAGCCTGATTGACCGCTATGCCAGCGACGTGGAAGTCATACGCATTCCCTGTCCAGGGCTAGCCGACCGGGTCGAGGCCCTGCAACTGTCAGGCCCGGAAATCGAAGCAGAACTCAAAGAACGATTGGCCCCCGCCCTGCAAAGCCAGGCCGATACCCTGGTCCTGGGCTGCACACACTACCCCTTTCTGCGTCCCACAATCGAAGCCATCAGCGGCTCGCGCTTCCATATCCTGGAACCGTCCTTTGCCGTCGCCGCGCAAGTGCACCGTCGCCTGGAGCAGGCCAACTGCCTGAACACACAAGCCCAGGCAGGCAACAGCGCCTTCATCAGCAGCGCCCCCGTGGACCAAGCCCAAAAAGTCATCCAAGCCCTGACAGGACTGAGCGAACCCACCATGCTGGCATTCCCCATACATTCGCCAAGCGCGCTGTAGAAATTGTTCATCCTCAATCTCTCGATGTTTCCAGCAAGAGCCGCTTGAGTTGGCTGCTCTAGCTAGCTGACCACTATCTTTAGCGGCCCAACGGCACCCCCCTCCGTTCACCATCTCCACTCGCCTCGACTCTGGGTTCGAACTGACGGGGTGACATGACGCCCTCCCCCCGGACGGTTTTAAAGTCAGCCCGAACAACGATCCTGCCCCATCACAACTCAAACCAGCACTCCACCCAAACAACGATTCCCGACCTCACTCTCGAAGCCATTGAGAGCTGCTCGGGGTGCCGGCACAGGGGCGCGGGGCGAGTCAGACCACTTGCCGCAGGCGGAGTGACGATCGGGGATGCGAGCAGCCTGCTGCTTGAGCCCGACGCTTGTGGTTTGTCCGGGGGACAAACCACCGGGCGAGTTCAGGCTGCGCCCCGATTGTCACTCTGCCAAGGGCACCGACGCGCAGCGTCGGCAAGTGGTCCGCCCCGCACCCCTGTGCCGGCACCCCGAGCAGCGCCCTACGAAGAATGCCTCAGGCCCCCCACTCTGCAGCAACCAACGCCCCCAAGCCTGCTCCACCTTCAAGCTCAGCAAACAACAACAACAACAACAACAACAACAACAACAACAACAACAACAACAACAACAACAACAACAACAACAACAACAACAACAACAACTTTGAGCCTAAAGCATAAAAAAACGCCTAAAACCCCGCCAAACCACGCCACCGTAACAAACCATCCATCAAGCCGCCATATGCCTGCCAAGCCGCAGCCAGACAGCCCTTGAGCCCCCCTGCTCCCACCCCCGCCCGACCCTTCACATAAAACACAATCCAATCATCGGCGGATTTGCTGATCCGTTCACAGGGCAGTCATACGCCCTTCCTACACTGCCCGCAGTCCTGATCCGATGCCAACTGAGCAGCCCACCCCCACGCACAGTCTGGCCTCTCTTTTCACTTTTCTACACGAGTGGCTGTATGACCTTCTCTCCCCGTCTTCCCAAGTCCCCGACATTGCAGCGCATGCAGCAAGCCGGGCTTACTCTGTCCATGGCCCTGCTGCTAAGTGCTTGTAGTGGTGGCTCCGGCGGCAATGATGGCTCCACCAGTCCTGGCGTGGACCCGGAACCCCCTACCGTTGAACCCGGCGACAAACCCCAGGCCCTGGGTGGCAAAAAAGCACTGATCGTCACCATCGACGGTTTGAGCTACGAAGCCTTGTTGCAAGCCCGTCAGGCCGGCCAGCACCCCGCCCTGAAATCACTGACCATCGCCCCCGCACAAACCGGCGGCTATGTCGGCACCAGCAGCGAACAACGCACCCTGCCCGTCCCTGGCTGGGCCTCCCTGATCACCGGCGTTTGGGCAGACCAGCACGGCCTGCGTGGCGTAGGCACTGCCGCTCCCACACTGAGCGCCCCCACCCTGCTAGCCCTGGCTGACAAGCAGCCCCAGGCCGCCATGGCCCTGAGCGCCGCCGACTACCGCAAGCTGCTGGGTGAAGACCTGCAGGCCGGACGCATCGTCGAAGCGGCCAACTGCACCGATTCCGACAGCTGTGTCAGCGAGCAAACCGAAAAATACCTGCAGCAAGGCAAATCCCTGATTCTGGCCCAGATCCAGGCTCCCGCCCGTGCCGCATCCCAGGGTGGCCTGGGTGGCCAGGCCTACCAGCAAGCCGTGCAAGCCTCGCTGGCCTCCGTGGACAAACTGTTTGCCCTGATCGAAAAACGCAAGCAGGCAGACGCTTCGGAAGACTGGTTGGTCATTCTGACCACCAGCTATGGTCTGGACGAATTTGGCGGCACCACTGGCTCGCAATTCAACCGCAACAAGACCAGCTTCATCGCCACCAACAAGACACTGGCCTCCTTGCCAGCCGTTGACAGCGCCGTGACCAGCACGACGGACATGAACACCCTGGCGGCTGTCATCGACATTGCCCCCACCGTGCTGTCCCACCTGGGCATCCAAAGCGAACAGTACCGCTTCCGTGGCTCACCACTGCAAGCTGAAACTCGTGTGCGCAACGTGTCCTTCAGCAAACCCGCCGACAAGAACATGGTGGACCTGAAATGGGTACTGGATGGTGACGCCTCGCAGGAAATTCAGGTCATGCGCGACGGCAAGCTGATCGCTACCCTGCCTGCCGGCACAACCCAGTACTCCGACCCAATGCCCACCTCGGACACCGAGCAGATCTACTCGCTCTACTACTCGATCCAGACAGGCAAGGCAGCGTCCGCCCTGAAAGCAGAAGTAGGTTACAAACCCCCACCCAAACTGGCTGACACCCTGAAAAACGGCCTGCAAAGCTACTACACCTTCAACGCCCAGCCCTTTACCGATAGCAAAGGTGGCAGCAGCCTGCAAACCTCCACCCCATCCGTGCCCGCCGGCCAGCTGATTGCCGCCGACTTCCTGGACCCCAGCACCGCCAAAGGCGGCCTGCGCATCCTGGGCAGCAATGTTGATGCCAATGGCAACCGAGGCTACCGCCTGGCCATGAGCCGCGACCTGTTCTCCCTGAGCAGCGTGCCCAAAATGACCATCGGCTTCTGGTTCCGCACCCCCGACAACTGCCAGGGTTACGGCGCTTCCATCATGGCCAACAAGAACTACGACTCGGGCAACACCGCCGGTTTTGCACTGGGCCTATTCAATTCCGGTGGCTGCGATATCCGCTTTAACACCGGCTACGGCGGTGGCCGTAATGAAAGCCAAGGCTACAACGTCACACCCAACGAGTGGGCTTATGTTGCCGTCGTGATCGACAAGACAGATGGCCGGATGCTGGGCCACGTATTCGACCCCAAGAAAGGGGCGCAATTTAGCTCCGTAGCCCTGGAAGCCCGCACGATCCAGGCCCTGGGCGGCACTGGCACGGGTGAACTGGGCTTGAACGAAGACGTTACCGGCCAGTACTACAAACGCTGGGGACGCAGCGACATCAACATGGACTTTGGCGAGCTGGCCATCTGGGATCGTGCCCTGAGCACGGACGAGCTGACCAGCATCTATGAATCTCGCCAACCTTTGTCCAGCCTCCAACCCTGATCGCCACGCAAGGACTTTTCATGACTCCCAAGAACACCTCACTTACCTTCGAGCGCCTCAAACGCGCATCTGTCTTGCTGATGTTCTGCGGGCTGCTGGCTGCCTGCGGTAGCGGCGGCGGTAGCGGTTCGGATGACACCGGCTCGCCGGAAGGACCGACCGAACCGGGCAAGCCCACTCCAGAACCTGCGCCGCAACTCAAATGCGCCCCTTGATTGATTAAGAGATTAAGCACAATGACTTCACGCCGCACATTCCTACGCAACATGACGGGTGCCAGCCTGGCAGCCGGCTCTCTGGCCGCCTTTCCTCCCAGCATCCGCAAGGCGCTCGCCATCCCGGCCAATAACAAGACGGGCACCATCAAGGACGTAGAGCACATTGTGGTTCTGATGCAAGAGAACCGCTCCTTTGATCACTACTTCGGCACCCTGAAAGGCGTACGTGGTTTTGGTGACCGCTTCACCATTCCACTGCCCAATGGCCGCAACGTCTGGCAGCAAAATGTCAGCTCGACCGAAACCGTGATGCCTTATCACCTGGACAGCACCAAAGGGAATGCCCAGCGTGTCAACGGCACCCCGCACTCCTGGTCGGACGGTCAGGCGGCCTGGGACCACGGCCGCATGGCTTTCTGGCCCAAGCACAAGAACCGCCACTCCATGGGCTTTTATCGCGAAGCCGAAGTGCCCTTCCAGTTCGCCATGGCCAATGCTTTCACCCTGTGCGATGCCTACCACTGTTCCATGCACACGGGCACGAACTCGAACCGCATGTTCTTGTGGACCGGTACCAATGGGCCCTCGGGCAGCGGCGAATGTACGGTGAACAACGCCTGGGACAGCCTGGGCCCCTCGCTACTGGGTTACGAGTGGAAAACTTACCCCGAGCGTCTGGAAGAAGCCGGCATCAGCTGGAAGGTGTACCAGAACCTGCCTGACAACTTCACCGACAACTCCTTGGCAGGTTTCAAGCAATATCGCCGCGCCAATGAGCAGTCCGGCAAGCCAACCAACACCCCTTACGAACCTTCGGATGATGTGGGCAACCCGCTGTACAAAGGCATCGCTAACACCATGCCCGATGGCGGTTTCTTTGGCCAGCTGCGTAAAGATGTAGAAGAAGGCAATCTGCCCCAGATCTCCTGGGTGGTGGCGCCCGCCAATTACTCCGAACACCCAGGCCCATCAAGCCCGGTGCAAGGTGCCTGGTACACCCAGGAACTGCTGGATGCTCTGACAGCCAACCCCGAGGTCTGGAGCAAGACCGTACTGCTGGTCAACTTTGACGAGAACGACGGCTTCTTTGACCACGTGCCTTCGCCCTCCGCGCCATCCATTGATCCGGTCACCGGCAAGCCCGCAGGCAAAACGTCCTTGAGCGAAGAAGAAATCGCGTTCGAATACTACAACTACCCCAGCCCCAAAGGTCTGTTGGGCCAGCCCCCCCGTGACGGCAAGGTCTTTGGCCCCGGCGTGCGCGTGCCCATGTACGTGATCTCCCCCTGGAGCCGTGGCGGCTGGGTGAACTCGCAAGTGTTTGATCACACATCCGTCATCCGCTTCATGGAAGAACGCTTCGGTGTGATGGAGCCCAATATCAGCCCCTACCGCCGTGCCGTGTGTGGCGACCTGACTTCGGCCTTCAACTTTGCCAGCCCGAACGACGAGCCGCTGCCTACCTTGAACGGCCGTCGCAGCCGTCAGGAAGCCGACTCCATCCGCAGCGCACAAGAGCGCTTGTCCCAAGTGCCTCAGCCCGTGGACAACCAGCGTATTCCCGTACAGCAAACCGGTGTGCGTCCATCGCGTGCCCTGCCTTACGAACTGCACGTCAGCGCCCGTTGCGACAGTGAAAAAGGCGTACAACTGCTGTTCTCCAACACAGGTAAAGCCGCCGCTGTTTTCCACGTCTACGACAAGCTGAACCTGGACCGTATCCCGCGCCGCTACATGGTCGCTCCCGACCAGATTCTGGACGATGTGTGGGACGTGCAGGCGAACAATCTGGGGCACTACGACCTGTGGGTATTGGGCCCGAATGGTTTCCACCGCCACTTCCGTGGTGATGTCAGCGTATTGAGCCAGCCCGAAGCCGCCCGTCCAGAAATTCGCGTTTGCTACGAAGTGACCAAGGGCGACATCTATCTGGAAATGATGAACGGCGGCCAGTCTGCCTGCACCTTCACCATCCAGTCCATGGCATACCGCGAAGACGGCCCATGGGAAGTCACCGTGGAACCAGGCAAGCAAGCCAAGCAATCCTGGGTTCTGAAATCCAGCGGTCACTGGTACGACTTTGTGGTGCGCAGCAACAGCGACCCAAGCTACTACCGTCGTTTCGCTGGCCGCGTGGAGTTTGGCGAGCACGGTGTCAGCGATCCGGCTCTGGGCATTCCGGCTTACCTGTAAGACTTAAACGCTGTGCATCTATAGTTCTCTATCGTCTGACTATGTGTGCGTGCGCACCACGCACACGTTTTGCCCCGATGCCTTTGCTTGGCATCGGGGCTTTTTTTTATTGATTGTGAGTGATGTCAAACGGGATCTGAAAGCCCGCTGATCCAGCAAGCTTAGCGGGAAAAGCGCGACCGTAGATTCAAGCCAATGTAATGCCTTCTACGTTGCCGCTTTCTTTTCGTCGCCACTCTTTCCTCTTTGACCTGGACCGGTATCCGGGCGCTGCCCAACTCCACAACCGCGCGCAAAACAGCAGAGTAAGCGGTACGGGCAGGCAAGCAAACGTCAGCCCCTGCATACATAGCACGCTCACTGGACAAGGGGGACTCATCGGCCAGAAACAGAATGCCAACATTATCCAGCTGCCGCATCGCGGAAATAACGGCGTACACATCAAACGCGCTCTCGCCCTCCCCGTCAATAATCAGAATGCGCAAGCGCTTTCCGAAAGTGGCAAGGTCTGTAGGACTGGTTGCTACCGTCGTGCACACCCCGGAGCCGGCCAAATAATCATGCAGGGCCAGCATATCGCCCACACGCGATGATGCAGGCTGTGCAATCAGGAGAAAAACCACATCAAAATCATACATAGGGCGCGATACGCAGTCCTGTTATCACCGACCACCCTGCATCAATTTAATAATGGCCTGTGTATGCTGGGCGTTCTGGGTTCCGATCAGCAAACGCCCATCAGAAATCGTTTCACTGATACGAGCCACACTGACCAACTGCCCCTGCACACTCAAGAGCAGATAATGCCCTCGTGCCTGAGCCGTGACACTGCGCAGTTTGCTAATGCCGTTCTGGTTCATCTCCAGTAGCAAAAACGTACCTTGATCCTGAGTGGTTACTGGCGTGACGCGGTGCAGATCGGATTGCGTCAAAACAGGCTGGGGCAGCGCATACAGCGAGGTCCCCCCCACATCCACGGCCACCAAGGGCGCTTCTGCTTTCTCTTGCGCCAAATGCAGGGTAATAACAGTTTGAGCTTGGGCACGTGAGGCCGTCGGTGCCGCCGTGCTGGCATTGGTCGAACCACCCGCGCCTTGCATGACAGGCGGTGCTGGATCTACAGGTTCGGAAATATGACGAGGCATGGTTTGCTGACAAGCAGCCAGGCCACCAGCCAGAATCAACACCGCTAATTTGTGCAGAATATTCATTGTTTTCTCGATCACGGCACACACCCGGCCAAGACGGGTGTGTGCCTGGTTGCCGCATCCAACTTAACGTTGGCCTTGAACTTCGATATCGACCCGACGATTCGGTGCCAGGCAGGCAATCAAATCACTGCGATTGGGCTGATCACACTGCACAAGTGGACGGTCCTGACCAAAGCCTTGCGTCACAATTGCGGCGGCTGGAATGCCCTGGGCGGACAAGGCCTGTCGCACCGTCTGGGCACGTTGTTGCGACAAGCGCTGATTCGATGCCGCACTTCCAATCCGATCTGTATGGCCGGAAACCGTCACCCGTTCGATGTCGGACATTTGCTTGAGCTGGCCGGCAATATCACGAATCGTGCTCAGACCGGCGCTGGTCAAGGTCGCACTGCCAAACGCAAAGGCCACGTCCCCGGAAAGCGAAAATGGCTGAATGGTTGTGGTTTTCGGCGCCGCATCCAGAACAGAAGCACACTCACTAGGCTTCCAGTAAAAGCTGCGACCCAGCTTGTCCTGATCAAACAGCACCTTGAACTGACAAGTCTTGATGCCCTGTGCCGTGTTGAAGTGGAACAGGTAATCCCACTCGCGAACCTTGAAGCCTTCGGCAAAGTGCGGACGACCCAGCAGGTCATACAGCTGATCGCGAGTCACGCCTTCCCGGACCTGACGCAGATTGTCGATATTCGGGTAAGAGCCCGTGTGGAAAGTCGCTTTATCCACTTCCGGAAACACCGGGTTTTCCGTGTGGCCCTCCGAGTCCACCTGACTCAAGGTTCCGCAACCAGCAAGCACCAGACTGCCCAGCAAAGCAGCCCCAAACCAATTTTTCTTCATGATCTGAATTCCTTCAAAAGTGTGTGCTGTGCATCGGCGCCAATGCGCCGATGCACCATAGAGTCAGGGCCGACTTACCATTGATAACCAATACCCACGGCACCACCGTAATCACCGCGCGAGGTGGTATTGCCCGAGAGCTTGTAAACCCACTTACCGTTATCGGTAATACCGGAGAAACCAATGGCCATACCGGACTCTCCACGCCAGGTACCGCCGGCCATGGACATCATGTGCTTGCCCGGCAAGTAAGCCTGGGGCAGAGACGCTGTTGCCATCGCGGCCGCCACACCTGCACTTAAGCGGTTATCCAGACGATTGATATCGTGGCGAATATTGTTGATCTGACCTTGCAGATTGCCCGCCACCTGATTCAACTGGCTTACGTTGACCGCATCGGTGTCATTCACGCCCGCCGCCACATTGGTGATGTGCTTGCCGGACATATTGATGCCGTTCTCGTTGATGATCGGACCACCGTTATTGATCTGAATTTCATCGGCCTGAACATTCACTGCCGTAATGGAATTGACCTTCAGATCCTGGGACACCGACACCTTGATATCAGCGCCAACGGTCTGGCCTGCATCATTGACCCGGTCCGTCTTGGAGATAACGATGTTGTCCCCTTCAACAAAGCCCACCGTGTTGCCATTGTGGATAGGCGTGCCGTCACCGGAGCCATTATTGCCACCACCTGTGGAGCCGGAACCATTGCCGTTGGAACCACCGGTATTGCCGCCTTCCTTGCCATCCGTCGGTGCTTCAACATTCCAGTGCATGCTGTCCAGAACATCTTTCAAGGAGGAGTGCTGGCCACCGTTGTAGGCAAACGAGCCGTTTCCATCCAGACCAATGAAGGACTCGATAGGCTGGAGCTGACCATAATTGACGGCATCCGTCGGATTGCGACCAGCGGCAACATTGGTGATGCGCATATCACCTGCGTTGATGCCAGCCAGGGTGATGCTCGGGCCATTGCTGATGGTCAGGCCGGTGTTACCCAGGTGTACGTCGTTTCCTACTGCAACCCCTGCGTTGTTGATGACGGTATCGCCGGTCTTCAGGCTGCCATCTGCTCCCAGATCAATGTCCTTGTTCAGCTTGACTTCAACCTGTCCGGAATCATCGGTGCCAGTCTGCTCAACCGTGACATTCTTGTCACCGACAAAGGCAACCTGGCCGTTCGGGCCAATATTGGCGCTATTGCCATCCGCATCGGTCACATTCCAGCCAGCGCTGGCAACGTCATTGACTTGCTTGAGCTGATCTTCGGTGGCCGCCTGACCGCTGGTGTAGTTGTCCGGATCCCAAGTCAGATTGGTCAGTCCGCCGATTCGGCCGGTATCACCATTGATCGTGACCGGGTTTGCTCCGCCCACCACGACCTGCGTGCTGCCGATAGCCGTGCTGTTACCGGCCGCATCTGCCACCGTGATCGAACCTGCGCCTACGGTAGTCGTGTCACCGGCGGCATTGCTGACCGTGGTGCCCGCCGCAGTCGTGGAGGTCTTGTTACCTGCACTATCCTCTACAGTCAGACCGTCGTTATTGACCAAGGCGTTACCCGTCTTCAGGCTGCCCTCCGTACCCAGATCAATATCCTTGTTCAGGTTGAAGGCCAGATCCGTGCCATCACGTGTGATGTTGATATTGCCGTCCGCATTGCTGAAGTCCACCGATGCGCCTGGTTTCACATTTTCTGTGGCACCACCATTGGCACTGATGTTCCAGCCTGCGTTGGCAACCTCTTCAACATCCTTCAACTGCGACACGTTCACCGCATCGTTGTCATCCGTGCCAGCCTCCAGATTGGTAATCTTCTTGCCGTTCATATTGATGCCACTGCCGTTGATCACCGGGCCACCGTTGTTGATGGTAATGCTGTTCAGATCCGTCAGGTTCTGAGCCATGACCAGGTTCAGCTTGTTGCCGTCGCTATCAACACGCAGGTTCGCACCCGTGGACTCTTCGCTTTCGGCCAACTCACCTGAAATGGTCAATGGCGTGTTATCGCCCAAGGTCTTGGCGATGGTGCTGCCAGTGTTACCCGCAAAGCTCAAGCCATCGGTCTGGGTCGCTACTTCGCTACCCTTGTAGATAACATCGCCCGCGTTAT